>NZ_MBEI01000045.1 GCF_001953985.1 Mycobacterium colombiense | reverse complement strand
CGCCCGCGCCCCCGCCCGCCCCCCGCCCCCGCGCCCGCCCCGCCCGCCCCCCGCGGCCCCCGCCCCCGGCCCCCCCCCCGCCCCCCCCCCCCCCCCCCCCCCCCCCCCCCCCCCCCGCCCCCGGGGGGCCCCGCTCCGGGGTTCGGCGCTGACACGCCGCCCACGCAGGACTTCATGTACCCGTCGATCGGCTCCAACTGCCTGGCGGACGGCACCAGCGCCATCGCCACCGCGTTGTCGGTGGCCGGGCCGGCCAAGATTCCCGCTCCCGGCCCGGGGCCCGGCCAGACCGCCTACGTGTTCACCGCGGTCGGCACACCGGGACCCGCCGAGGTGCAGAAGCTGCCGCTGAACGTCACCTGGGTGAACCTGACCACCGGCAAGTCGGGAACCGTCGCACTCCAGCCGCGTCCGGACATCAACCCGGAGGGCCCGACGACCTTGAGCGCGATCGTCGACACCGGCTCGGGCAGCATCATGTCGACGATCTTCGGGCAGGTCACCACCAAGGAAAAGCAGTGCCAGTTCTTGCCCACCATCGGTTCGACGGTGGTGCCGTAACGGACCGGCGCCGCCACCGTCTCGCCACCTGAATGCGCGTGTCCCCCGACCGGGGGGGCACGCGCATTCGCGTCAGGCGGGCGCTAGTACGCCATGAACAAGATGGCGTCGCGGTCGTACTCGAGGCCAGGATGAGCGCTGGCGAGGTGAGCCTGGGTCAACTCGACCAGTTCGTCCTCATCCTTGCCGACGATGGCTTCGCCGCACGGACACGTTATGTGTGTCTTCACGTTGTCGCCCTTCCCTTCTGTGGACCTGCTACTTAGCCGCCTTGGCTGCTGCTTTCATCTGCTTCTTGTAGGCGCGCACTTTCCCCATCGACTGGGCGTCGACGATGTCGGCGACGGATATGTGCGCACCGGCCTTGCCGAAGTCCCCCGCCGCCGCGCGCCAGCCTTTCGGCGTCACGCCGTACTGCTTGCCCAGCAGTGCCAAGAAGATCTGGGCCTTGACATCGCCGAATCCGGGCAGTCCCTTGATCCGGCGCAGCAGCTCGGTCCCGTCGGGGTCGCCGGCGGTCCACAATCCGGCTGCGTCGCCGTCATAGCGGTCGACGATGATCTGCGCCAGCGTTTGGATGCGCTTGGCCATCGATCCCGGAAAGCGGTGTATCGCAGGCCTTTGCGAGCACAACGCGGCGAACTTGTCGGGGTCGTAGTCCGCGATTTCGGCGGCATCGAGGCTGCCCATCCGGTCCAAGATCCGCTTCGGCCCGGCGAACGCCGTCTCGAAAGGAACCTGCTGATCGAGAACCATCCCGATGAGCAGCGCCAAGGGACTCTCGTCCAGCAGCCTGTCGGCCTCAGGATCTTGAGCGAGGCAAATTTTCACCGTCAACGATCTTCCTTCCGCTGAACATCCTGGGACCGGGGACCCATAGGTCGCAAGACTACTCACCAGCGATGACCGCGTTATCGTGGCGTGGTGGTGGATGAGGACAAACTGGCACTGATGCTGGCGCGCGACGAGCTGCATCAGCTCGTCAACGCCTACTGCCGGGCCGTCGACCGCGCCGACTACGACACGCTGCGCAGCCTGTACCACCCCGAGGCGACCGATTCGCACGGCTCGTTTTCGACCGGCGGCGTCGAACAGTTCATCGCGCAGCTACAAGCGGCCGAACCGTATGTGCGTGTCTCCCAACACAACATCACCACCACGAACTTCGTGGTGGACGGCGACACGGCGCGCGGTGAGATCTACTGCCTGGTGTTTCACACCTTCGCCGGCCCCGAGCACGACATCGACGTGACCATCGGCGGACGATACCTGGACACGTACACCAAACACGACGGCCGCTGGAAATTCAGTCAACGCACCATCGTGGCCGACTGGGCATACCAAAACGACCCGTCCCGAGTGAACTTCGAACACCCCAGCACCCGCGGCAGCCTGCGCGGCCAACCCGGCCAAGCCGACCCTTCGATCGGCCTGTTCAGCACGCCAAAAGGCTGAGGCCCGCGAACATCCTTGGCGCACAGGATGTTTCGCAAAACAGTCAGCCGCTCTTGCGGCGGAACTCCCGGCGGTTTCCCACCGCCCCGTGCGCGCGCGATTGCTTGCCGGCGCCGTCCTTGTGGTCGGACCCGCTCGACGATTTCGCCATCTTGCGGTCCAGGGCTTCGCGGAATCTGCGCTTGGTGTCGTCGTCCGACCCGGGCGATCCGGCGGTCCCGGAAGACTCCGACGACTTGGAACCCTGCCGGGCATTCGATTCAGCCATAGGGGGCAGCCTAGCCCCGGTTTGGCAGAAACGGTTCAGTAGGCGACGCGGCTACCGCATGCCCGGCGGCATGCCGTACAGGTGCGAGATCGGCAGCGTCAGCAGCACCCGCCGGTCGGTGACCATCGCCTGCCGGTATTCGTCCCAATCCGGGTGTTCGCCGGCGATGTTGCGATACAACGCAATCAGCGCCTCCACGGTGTTGTCGTCCGGCGCGGCCGCGGGGGGCGTCAGCTCAGCGGTGCCCTCGGCGACGGCGTACGACCAGCCGTCGTCGGCGTCGACCAGGATCGAGGCCCGCGGGTCCCGACGCAGGTTGCGGGTCTTGGCGCGCGGCTCGGTGATCGACACCTGGATCGCCACGCTGCGCGGGTCGAAGTGATAGCTCACGTTGGAGAGCTGCGGCCGCCCGTCGCGCTTGATGGTGGCCAGCACCCCCAGGGAATGTCCGCTGATCAAGGCCAGCAATTTGTCGTCGAAGACTTGGCGTCCCATGACGAAAGCCTACGTCGCAGACGGCCGGGGCGGCCCGGCATGTTTGTCGCGCGGCCGACCTGGTGGAATCGGGGCATGACCAAGTACGCGGCGTTCCTGCGTGGCGTCAACGTCCGGGGCGTCAACCTCAAGATGGCCGAGGTGGCGGCCGCGCTGACCGAGGCGGGGTTCACCGGTGTCCGGACCATCCTGGCGAGCGGCAACGTGCTGCTGGAGTCGACCGCAGGCGTGGCGTCGGTGCGCAAAAAGGCCGAGGCCGTGTTGCGCGACCGGTTCGGTTACGACGCGTGGGTGCTGGCCTACGACATCGACACGGTGCGCGCCGTGGTCGATGCCTACCCGTTCGAGCGTGAGCTCGACGGCTATCAGTCCTACATCACGTTCGTCGCCGACGCGGCCGTGCTGGACGAGCTCGCCGCGTTGGGCAAGGACGCCGGACCCGACGAGAAGATCCGCCGCGGCGACGGCGTCATCTACTGGCAGGTCCCCAAGGGCGGCACGCTGGACAGCCGCATCGGCAAGACGATGGGTAAGCCGCGGTACAAGTCGTCGACCACGACGCGCAACCTGCGCACGCTGGACAAGGTATTGCGCTGAGCAGGCGCTAGCAAAACAGCTGTGCGCCAACGGGTTTCGACGCTCGCGGAGCATGCGTCAGTCGTCGGGCACCGCTTCGATGTAGCGCACCGCGTCGGCCTTGTCCAACCCCAGTCCGCGCGCAACCCGGACATACTCGCGCGCCGCGGCCGCCATCGCGGCGTCGGTCGGGTCGTAGCGGGCGATGAAAGTGCCGAAGCGCCCGCGGGTTTCGATGATGGCGGAGCTTTCCAGCTCGCGGTACGCGCGCGCCACGGTGTTGACGGCGACGCCGAGCTGGCCGGCCAGGTCCCGCACGGTCGGCAGGCGGGTGCCCGGCGGCAGCGCACCCTCCCGGACTCCGTCGATGACCTGCGTCCGGAGCTGGTCGAACAACGGCTTACCCGCCTTCATGTCGACCTTCAACCAGTCACCCAGCTCCACCCGTTCAGTATCCCCCACCCCCGGCTATCTTGGTGGGATGCGAGTAGCGGTGCTCAGCGGCGCGGGGATCTCCGCCGAAAGCGGTGTGCCGACCTTCCGCGACGACAAGAACGGATTGTGGGCCCACTTCGACCCTTACGAGCTGTCCAGCACCCAGGGATGGCGCGACAACCCGCAGCGAGTCTGGGGCTGGTATCTGTGGCGTCACTACCTGGTCGCCGATGTCCAACCGAATGCGGGTCACCGCGCCATCGCCGCCTGGCAAGACGACGCCCAGGTCAGCGTCATCACCCAGAACGTCGACGACCTGCACGAGCGCGCGGGCAGCCGGTCGGTTCACCATCTGCATGGCAGCCTGTTCGAATTCCGTTGTGCGCGTTGCGATACGGGCTATTCCGGTGTGCTGCCCGCGATGGCCGAACCGGCGCTGGAGGTGGAGCCTCCGGTATGTCACTGCGGCGGGCTGATCAGGCCCGACATCGTATGGTTCGGTGAGCAGCTGCCCGACGAGCCGTGGCAGCGTGCCGTCGAGGCGACCGAGGCCGCCGACGTCATGGTGGTCGTGGGGACCTCGGCGATCGTCTATCCGGCGGCCGGGCTGGCCGAGCTGGCGCTGTCCCGGGGCACCGCGGTCATCGAGGTCAATCCCGAGGTCACGCCGTTGTCGGGCAGCGTGACGATCAGCATGCGTGAGACGGCCAGCGAGGCTCTGCCCGGTCTGCTGCAGCGGCTACCGGCGCTGCTGAACTGACGGGTCGGCCGTCAGGGCCGGCGCGCGCGGCCGAGCAGTAGCTCGGAGACGGGCATTGGCGCCCAGGCCGGCAGCGTGAATTCGCGCCGCGACGTGTCGATTTCGAACCCGGCCTCGATGATCGAGCGCTCGGTGTCGCGGTGGGTGTGGCAATTGCCGAACAGCCGCGGCCACAGCGTGGCATCGGCGAAACGCTGGAAGCGGCCCCGCGCACCGGCACTGGCGATGTGCTCGAGATAGCGCAGCTCCCCGCCCGGTCGCAGCATCGAATACAGGCGCCGCAACACGCCGCCGGGATCGCGCACCGAGCACAGCACCAGCGAGCACACGACCGCGTCGAACGGCTCGCCGCCACTGAACGCTTCGGCCGTCTCGCCGGTCACCACGACGCGCGTGGGTACCGCCTCCGCCGCGGCCCGGGCCTGCGAGGCCAGCCGCGGTTCGGGCTCAACCGCAATCACCTCGTCGACCGAGTCCGGGTAGTGCGGAAAGTTCGTGCCGATTCCCGCGCCGACTTCCAGCACCCGGCCGGACAGGCCGGCCAGATTCTCCCGGCGCAGGGCCCGGATCGCCTCGGCTTCATGGGTGGCGACGACTGGCCAGACGCGCGCGAAGAAGGGGTTGTCGACGACCACCGTTGTCATATGTATGTGAACCTTCCGACTCAGATGAGCCCCACAATAGGGTCCGTAACGACGAACCGGCCGGCGTTAGACGGAATTTGGCACCGGTTCGCCGACCGGCCCGGGGAGCTCGACGGGTTCCTCAGCGGGCTCGAGGAATTCGACGGTTTCCTCGACGCCGCCCTCGCTGATGCCGAAGCGGTCATGCAGCCACGCCAACGGTTTGGGCGCCCACCAATTCCATCGGCCCATCACGTGCATGAAGGCCGGCACGACCACCATCCGCACCAGCGTGGCGTCGGCGAACACGGCGAGCGTCAGGCCGAGGCCGAACATCCGCATGAACGAGACATGCGCGGCGATCAGCGCGGCGAACGACATCGACATCACCAGCGCGGCCGCGGTGATCACCCGTCCGGTGCGGGCGACACCGAGCGCGACGCTCTCGTCGTTGGCGGCGTGGGCCTGTTTCGCGGTGGGCCTCGCCGGCCGGGCGGCACCGGACGCCAGCCAGTACTCGCGGATCCGGGACAGCAGGAAGACCTCATAGTCCATGGAGAGCCCGAAGGCGATGCAGAACAGCAGCACCGGCATGTTGGCCACCAGCGTCCCGCTGGGCGTCGTCCCGAGCGCACCCAGGTGACCGTCCTGGAAGATCCACACCAGCGCGCCGAACGCCGCCGTCAGCGAGAGGAAGTTGCACGCCAGCGCCTTGGCCGGCAACAGCACGCTGCCGGTGAGCAGGAACAGCAACACGAAGGTGATCGCCGCCATCAAGCCGAGGACCAACGGAAGCCGGTCGGTCACGGCGTCGACGCTGTCGCGGTTGACCTGGGCCACCCCGCCCATCTCGACGGATCGGCCGGCGGGTGCGGGCACCTCGTGCAGCCGTTGAAGCTGGTTGTCGTTCGCCTTGGAAAACAGCGGCGCCGTGCTGCTGACGGTCAGGAAGGCGCTGCCGTCGTGCAACCCGGTGGCCCCGGCCGGCGACCCCACCCGGTTGCCGGCCGTGAAGGTGCCACCGGGGGCCGCCACCGCTGACACGTCGGAAACCCGCGACAGATCGGCGGCGTAGTTGTCGAAGTCCGCCGGGCCCAGGCCGGCGGCGTGGGGGATGACGACGGGCACCGACGTCGCCGAGTCGTGCCCGAAATCGTTGCGCAGCTGATCACCCACCTGATGCGCCGACGCCGACCGCGGCAGCACCCGGTCGTCGGGGAAGCCCCACGTGACGCGGAGGAACGGATACCCGAGCAGCAACAGCAGCGCGACGACGGTCAGGCCGATCGGCGCCCAACGGCGCATCACGAACTTGGTGGATCGATACCAGAACAGCTGCTGGACCGGTTTGTGCAGCGGCTCGGGACGGCCCAGCATGCGACGCCCCAGCCGGCGCACGTTCAGGGCGTCCAACCGCGGGCCCAGCAGCACGATCGCGGCCGGGGTGATCACGATCGAGGCGGTCGCGACGAATGCGACGGTCGCGACGCCGGCGTAGGCGAACGACTTGAGGAAGTACATCGGGAACGCCACCGTCGCCGACATCGACAGCGCCACGGTGATCGCGGAGAACAGCACGGTTCGCCCGGAGGTGGCCATGGTCCGGATGAGCGCTTCGTCGCGGTCGTGGCCCTCGGCCAGCTCGTCGCGGTAGCGGCTGACGATCAGCAGGGTGTAGTCGATGGCCAGGGCCAGGCCCAGGGCGGTGCTCAGGTTGAGGGCGAAGATCGAGACTTCGGTGGTGAAGGTGATGAGGCGCAACACCGTCATCGACCCGACGACGGCCAGCGCGCCCAGCGCCATCGGCAGCGCCGCGGCCAGCAGGCCGCCGAACACCCAGATCAGCACCAGGAAGCTCAGCGGCAGCGCGATCATCTCCATGACCAGCAGGTCGGCCTGGTTCTGCGTGTTGATCTGCGCGTACTGCATCGCCGCGCCGCCGGCGCGCACGGTGACGCCATCACGGTCGTGGATGAACTGGTCCGCCAACGTCTGCGCGTTGCTCTGGGCGTAGTTCTCGCCGCCCTTGAGGTTGACCACGACGAGCCCGGACTTGCCGTCGCGGCTCACCAGGTCGTCGGGCTGGCCGGGGGGCACGGGAGCAGGTCGGGTCCACGGCGAGGAGACGTTGTAGACCAGCGGGGACTTCTGCAGCTGGTCGACGAGGTCGGTGCCCACCTTGCGGGCCTGTTCGCTGTTGGTGCCGCCGGGGGCGGTCACCAGGATGAGCACCTGCTGGCCGCTCTGCCCGAACTTGTCGCTCAACACGCTGATGGCGTGCGCCGACTCGGAGTCCGGGTCTTGGAAACCGCCCGGCGACAGGCTCTTGGCGACGGGAACACCGAAGATGGCGGCCGCGATGAAAACGAGCACACCGGTCGCGATGATGCGGCGGGGCGCCCTGATGGCGACTCGGGCGATTCTTTGCAGCATGCCGTGCCCTTCCGCCGCCGGTGCCCCATTGCGCTGGCCGCTGGCTTATCCCGCGACAACCTAGCAAACGCTAATTACCACGCGTCGAACAGTGTTCTCTTTAAGCACGCAACTGGGTGCCTGAGCGTTCAATGCCGCGTTTTAAACCGCGCCGACGGTAAGAGTCCGGCCAGAAAAATGTGCCGCAACTAAGCAGCTCAGGGCATAAATCGCCGCGCGAACGCGGGTCAACCTACTTGCCGGTAAATTGCCAAGATTTTCCGAATCGTGACTCAAAGATTCCTTAATGGTGGCCCATACGCTCAGTGTCATGTGGATCGACGACACAAGTGCCGACGTCATCAAGGTTGACTTCGAAGCCCTCTACCACGGCGACGTGCTGGTGGAAGGCGAGACCTCCGAGCAGTTCGACGAACTGCAAGCGGCGAGCTGAGGCAGACCATGAGCATGCTCGCACGGCTGTTAATGGCCGAACCCAACGTCAGCCGGTGGTTCCGCAAGTAACCATTGGTCCTGGTTCTTCACGAAAGCCCCCCGCGCATGCGGGGGGCTTTCGTTTTTTGTCCGAAGGTGGTCCGGCTCAGCGCGGCGCCATGCGGATGGCGCCATCCAGGCGGATGACCTCGCCGTTGAGCATCGGGTTCTCGACGATGTGGACGGCCAGGGCGCCGTACTCGTCGGGGTCACCCAGCCGGGCCGGGTGCGGCACCTGCTTGCCCAGCGAGGCCTGCGCCTCCTCGGGCAGCGAACCCAGCAGCGGCGTCTTGAAGAGGCCCGGCGCGATGGTCACCACGCGGATGAGCTCGCGCGACAGGTCGCGCGCGATCGGCAGGGTCATGCCGACGACGCCGCCTTTGGACGCCGAGTAGGCGGCTTGGCCGATCTGACCCTCGAACGCCGCGACCGAGGCCGTGTTGATGATGACGCCACGCTCCTCGCCGACGGGCTCCGTCTTGGCGATGCGCTCGGCGGCCAGCCGCAGCACGTTGAACGTGCCGATCAGGTTGACCCCGATCACCTTCTTGAAGCCGTCCAGCGGGAAGGGGCCGTCCTTGGACAGCGTCTTGATGGCGTTGCCGATGCCGGCGCAGTTGACGTTGATGCGCAGCGTGCCCATCGACTCCGCGGCGTCCAGCGCCTTGCCGACGGCGGCCTCATCGGTGACGTCGGCCTCAACGAAGCGGGCGCGATCGCCCAGTTCGCGGACCGCTTCTTCGCCGCGCAGGTCGATGACCACCACCTGGGCACCGCGGTCCAGCAGTCGCTTGGTGGTGGCCAGGCCCAGGCCTGACGCTCCCCCGGTGACGACGGCGACGGCGTCTTTGATCTCCATCCGAGTCCTTCCTGATTCGCTCGAGTCCAGCCAACTGGTTGGTTGGGACTATACCCAGTCCCTCAGTGCCGCTTCGGCGTCGGCCACCGGCGCCGCGGGACGCGGTGTCTCCGGCGCGGTGCGGGAGAACCGCGGCGCCGGCAGGGGCTGCAGACCGCCATCGACCTCGTAGAAGGTGTTCCGCTCGGTGATGTGCGGCTCGGTCTGCACCTCGCCGAACGCCAGGATCGGCGTCACGCACGCGTCGGAGTCGGCGAACACCTTGGCCCAGTGGTCGCGGTCCTGGCTGCCGAACTTCTCCGTCAGCACCGCCCGCAGTTCGGGCCAGCGGCTGACGTCGTTCTGGCCGGGCAGGTCGGCGCCGTCCAGGCCGAGCCCGGCCAGCATGGCCGCGTAGAACTGCGGTTCGATGGCGCCGACCGCGACATAGCGCCCGTCGGCGCATTCGTAGGTGTCGTAGTACGGGGCGCCGCCGTCGAGCAGGTTGGTGCCGCGGGCGTCTGTCCACATGCCCGACGAACGCATCTGCCACATCATCTGGATCAGCACGCTGGAGCCGTCCACCATCGCGGCGTCGACGACCTGCCCCTTGCCGGAGGTCTGCCGCTCCCACAGCGCGGACAGGATGCCGAGCAACAGGAACATCGAGCCGCCCCCGAAGTCACCGACCAGGTTCAGCGGCGGGACCGGCCGCTCGTTCGCCCGGCCGATGGAGTGCAGGATGCCGTTCAGCGAGATGTAGTTGATGTCGTGACCCGCCTGCTGGCTGCGCGGGCCGGTCTGGCCCCAGCCGGTCATCCGGGCGTAGACCAGCCGGTCGTTGACCTTGGCGCAGTCCTCGGGGCCCAGTCCGAGCCGCTCGGTGACGCCGGGACGGTAGCCCTCGATCAGCACGTCGGCCTTCGCGATCAGCTTGAGGACGAGGCCGCGGCCTTCGTCGGACTTCAGATCGGCGGTCACCACCCGCCGGTTGCGCATCATGGCGTCCTTCGCGACACCCCCCGGACCCGACGACGGACGATCGATGCGCACCACGTCGGCTCCCAAATCCCCCAGGATCATCGCCGCGTGCGGGCCGGGGCCGATGCCGGCCAGCTCGACTACACGCAGTCCCTTCAACGGTCCAGCCACGATCCACCGACCTTTCGTCTGCTCTGACGCCGTTGACCGTTCGCAACCAAACAACCGGTCGTTCGACATCTTCGCAGCCGTGCCGGAAGGCCGCGCACCCCGGTCACTTATGGTGAGCCCATGCCTTCATCCGCGCTCGCCACCCTCACCCCAGTCGCAGGCCTGGACGTCACGCTGTCCGATGGCGTGTTGTCGGTGACCATCAACCGGCCCGACAGCCTGAATTCGCTGACCATTCCGGTGATCACCGGCATCGCGGACGCGATGGAGTACGCGGCGAGCGACCCCGAGGTCAGGGTGGTGCGGCTCGGCGGCGCCGGACGCGGCTTCAGCTCCGGTGCGGGCATCAGCGCCGACGACGTCTCCGACGGCGGCGGCGTCCCGCCCGACGAGATCATCCTCGAGATCAACCGGCTGGTGCGCGCGATCGCCGCGCTGCCGCACCCGGTGGTCGCCGTCGTTCAGGGCCCCGCGGCCGGTGTCGGCGTCTCCATCGCCCTGGCCTGCGACGTCGTATTGGCTTCGGAGAGCGCATTTTTCATGCTCGCCTTCACCAAGATCGGGTTGATGCCCGACGGCGGCGCATCGGCGTTGGTGGCGGCCGCGGTCGGCCGGATCCGGGCCATGCAGATGGCGCTGCTTCCAGAACGGCTCACGGCCGCCGAGGCGTTGTCGTGGGGCCTGGTCACCGCGGTCTATCCGGCCGGCGATTTCGACGCCGAGGTGGACAAGGTGATCGCCCGGTTGCTGGGCGGCCCGGCGGTGGCCTTCGCCAAGACCAAGCTGGCGATCAACGCGGCCACCCTGACCGAGTTGGACCCGGCCCTGCAGCGTGAGTTCGACGGTCAGTCGGTGCTGCTGAAATCGCCCGACTTCGTCGAGGGCGCAACGGCCTTCCAGCAACGGCGCGCCGCCAACTTCACCGACCGCTGAAAGTTGTTGCGGTGATCGGCCGCAACGCTTAATCCCGCCGCGATGCGGTAATCCTCCTCGTCAGACCCACTGACGAACGACGGAGGATCGATGCCCGAACAGGTGCGGTGCCTGGTAACCGGCGCGACCGGCTACATCGGCGGGCGCCTGGTGCCCCGGCTGCTGGACGAGGGCCATCGCGTTCGGGCGTTGGCGCGCAACCCCGACAAGCTCGCGCAGGTGCCGTGGCGGAACCAGGCCGACGTGGCGCGCGGTGACCTCGGTGACGTCGATTCACTGACCGCCGCGTTCGACGGCATCGACGTGGTGTACTACCTCGTCCACTCGATGGGCACCTCGGAGGACTTCGTCGCCGAGGAAACCCGCGCCGCCCGCAACGTCGTGGCGGCAGCCCGGCGCGCCGGGGTGCGGCGCATCGTGTATCTCAGTGGGCTGCATCCCGAAAACCGCGATCTCTCACCGCATCTCGCGTCGCGCAAGGCAGTCGGGGACGCGCTGATCGACTCCGGCATCGAGACGGTGGTGTTGCAGGCCGGGGTGGTCATCGGCTCGGGCTCGGCGTCGTTCGAAATGATCCGGCACCTCACCGACCGGTTGCCGGTCATGACCACGCCGAAATGGGTGCACAACAAGATCCAGCCGATCGCGGTGCGCGACGTGCTCTACTACCTGGCCGCGGCGGCGACGGCCTCGGTCCCGACGTCGCGCACCTGGGATATCGGCGGGCCCGACGTGCTGGAATACGGCGACATGATGCGGGTCTACGCCGAGGTCGCGGGACTGGGCAATCGCTACCTGTTCGTGCTGCCGTTTCTGACCCCGGCCATCGCCAGCCTCTGGGTGGGGACGGTGACCCCGATCCCGTCTGGCCTGGCGCGGCCACTCGTCGAATCGCTGGAATGCGATGCGGTGATGCGTAATTCGGACATCGACGGCGTCATCGAACCACCACCGGGCGGGCTGACCGACTACCGTCGCGCCGTCGAGTTGGCGCTGCACCGGGCCACCCGCGGCTTCCCCGATGCCTCCTGGTCCTCGCTGCGGTCCGAGCCGGCCGAGCCACTGCCCAGCGACCCGGACTGGGCCGGCGAGATCGTCTACACCGATGTGCGCACCGCCGCGACCGGCGCCGAACCCGCGAAAGTCTGGAAGGCGGCGGAGGACGTCGTGAACTCGTGGGCGGCCGACTGGAAGGTCGAGGAGCGCGAGGCGGGAACCCTGTTGCGGCTGCGGTCCACCAAGCGTGCGCCGGGACGGGAGTGGCTCGAGATCGCGGTCGCCAGCCAGGACGGTCGTGGCACCCGCTATACCCAGCGATCTACCTTTCTGCCGAGGGGCATCCCTGGGCGCGTGTATTGGTTCTTCCTTCGGCCGGTGCGCACCGCCGCGATGCGGGCGCTGGCCCGCGAGGTCGTCGGTTCGGCGCGGTAGCCGTCGTCAAACCCCGAACATCGGGGGCAGCACCAGGACCATGATCAGTCCCCACACCAAGTGGGTGAGCACCGGCGCCAGGACACCGCCGGTGGCCCGGCGCTCGAGCGCGCACACCGTCCCCAGGATGATCGCGGCGAAGCCGAGCATCGGGTTGCCACTGGCCAGCGTCGCGCACGTGTAGAGGACCGTCGAAATCACGAGCGGGTGATAGCGGCCCAGTGCGGTGTAAAGCGCTCCGCGAAAGAAGACTTCTTCAGCGAAGGCATTGATCAGCGTGATCGCCACGATCACCGGATACCACCCGTGGTGGGCGTAGAGCAGCACGCGGGTTATCAACTCCGCCACCGGCGTGATCTGCCGGGCGATCAGGCCGCCCACCACGAACGCGCCGCCCACCAGCAGGCCGACGCCGGTGCCGGTGATGACCGGCCGCTGGTTGCGGCCCCGCCAACAGATGCCGCCCAGGTGCAGCGGACCGGAGATCAGCGCCCCGGCGGTCCACACCCCCGCCAGCACCAGGGTCAGCCAGTAGAAGCTGGACTCGCCCGGGTGGCGCCGCAGCGAATACCCCAGCACAGCGGCGCCGACCACCAGCGTGATCGCGACGACGATGCGTCGGCGCCGCACGATGCCCGGCGATTCGTTATGGGGCACAGCAACATTGGTTACCGCGCGGCGCAATTCGTTGAAGACGCCGGTGCGGTAGGGGCTACTCGTCGACTGGGTCATGCTGGACGCACCTTCGGGGTCAGGGCGATCAGGATGTCGAGGCCGGTGCGTACGGCTCCGGCCACCGGTCCGGGGACCCTGTTCACCAGCCCCAGGGTCGGCCGCACGATGGGTGGGGTGACCCGCCGGGCGAGTCGGCGGATGCGCAGCGCATCGCCGCCGGCCCAGGCGGGATCGGTGTTGGCGAGGTGGTGCGGATCGGCCAGGGCGTTGACGGGACGCGGCCGGTGCGTGGACCGACCGGCCAAGGCCAGGGCCATGGACTCGTCGATGCCGAGGAGGCCGCCGGGCGGGTCGGGAACCCGATCGCGCAGGCCGCTGGCCGATGCCACCATCGGGTGGTCCAGCGATTCGACCAGATCGCCCGCCAGCCCCGGTGGCACCGGCAGCGCGACGCCGGTGATCAGCGAGGCCAGCGAGGTGTCGACCCTGCCGACCGGAAGGCCGGTGTGCCAGCGGCCGGAGACGCGCGCATACGTCTTGAGCAGCTCCCGGTAGGTCGTGGTTTCCGGGCCGGCGATGTCGTACGCCCCGGCGGGCACCAGGTCGCGGTCGGCCGCGGCGACGAGATAGTGCAGGACATCGCGGATGGAGATCGGGTCGATCGCGTTGTCCATCCAGCACGGGATCGGGATCAGCGGGAAGCGGTCACCGACGTAGCGCATCATCTCGAACGACGTCGAGCCCGCGCCGATGATGATCGCCGCGCCCAGCCACACCAGTTCGGGACCGTCCGGGACGGTCAGCGCCTCGGCGACCTCGGCCCGGCTGGTCAAGTGCTCGGATAGGTCTTCGTCGGCGGGCACGAACCCGCCCAGGTAGACGATGCGTTGCACCCCGGCGTCGCGGGCCGCCGCCGCGAAGTTTGCCGCCGCGGTCTTGTCGGCGTCGCGAAAACCGGGCTGACCGATCGCGTGCACCAGGTAATACGCCACGTCAACGGGCCCGCAACTGGCGAAGGCGGAGGCGAGCGACGCCGGGTCGGCGGCATCCAGTTTCACCGGCGTGATGTCGTCGAACCAGCCGAAACGCTTGAGGCGCGCCGGGTTTCGAGTCGCCGCCGCCACCTGGTGCCGATCGGCCAGCAGCTTGGTGACCAGGCGTGATCCCACATAACCGGTGGCACCGGTGACGAGAGCCCGCATACCCCGACCCTAGCGGCCCGGCCGTGCGGTGGGCGTTTGAACCGTCGGCGCGGCGGCACCGTCACCCATACATGGACTATGGGGGAAGCCGTGATTTCGCCGGCTCGACGGGCATTGCGCTGAAAGATCCGACCATCGCCGGCGTCGCGGTGAAGTTTCCACCTAATCGCTATACCCAAAGTGAAGCCATCCGCGCGCTGACCGACATTGCCGGTCCGGACTTTCAGCGTTTTGCGCGCAGCAGCGGGGTCGAGTTCCGCAACACCGCGTTGCGGCTGCCGCGATACCGCGAGCTGAGCGGTTTCACCGAGGCCAACGACGCCTACCTCGAGGTCGCGGTGGAGCTGGGCGAGCAGGCGCTGCTGGCCGCCCTGGACGAAGCCAACGTCAAGCCGTCGGAGCTCGACATCGTGTTTTCGACGACGGTCACGGGGCTGGCCGTGCCGACGCTGGAGGCGCGGCTCGCGACGCGGGTCGGGCTGCGGCCGGACGTCAAACGCGTGCCGCTGTTCGGGCTGGGCTGTGTGGCCGGCGCGGCCGGCGTGGCACGCATGCACGACTACCTGCGCGCCTTCCCCAACCAGACGGCCGCGCTGCTCGCGGTGGAACTGTGTTCGCTGACGGTTCAGCGCCAAGACAAGTCGGTCGCCAATCTCGTCGCCACCAGCCTTTTCGGCGACGGCGCGGCCGCGGTGGTCACCGAGGGCGCCGAGCGGGCGGGCCGGGAACACACCGGCCCCCGGGTGCTGGCGACGCGCAGCCGCATCTACCCCGACACCGAAGAGGTCATGGGCTGGAAGATCGGCGGTAACGGCTTTCGGATCGTGCTGTCCGCCGACGTCGCCACCATCGCCGACAAATACCTGGGCGATGACGTACGCGATTTTCTCGCCAACCATGGGCTGACCCCGCGCGACGTGGCGACCTGGATCTGCCATCCGGGCGGACCGCGGGTGATCGAGACCGTCGAGAGCGTCCTGGACCTCCCCGAGGACGCTCTCGACCACACACGAAACTCGTTGCGAGAGAACGGCAATCTGTCGTCGGTCTCGGTGCTCGACGTGCTCGCGGCCAACATGGCCGATCCGCCGCCGACGGGGTCGATCGGCCTGATGATCGCGATGGGCCCGGCGTTCTGTTCCGAGCTGGTGCTGCTGGCCTGGTAGAGCTGGTAAAGACTGTAGCCATGTATTACCTGCTGGTGCTGGCGGTCGGACTCGAGCGCGTCGCGGAGCTGGTGGTGTCCACCCGCAACGCACGTTGGTCGTTTACCAAGGGCGCCAAGGAGTTCGGCCGATCGCACTATCCGGTGATGGTGATCATCCACACCGGGCTACTCGTCGGCTGCCTCATCGAACCGTGGGCGTTGCACCGGCCGTTCATCGCCTGGCTGGGCTGGCCGATGCTGGGGGTGGTGGTGGCCAGCCAGGCATTGCGGTGGTGGTGCATCACGACGCTGGGGCGGCGATGGAACACCCGGGTGATCGTCCTGCCGCAGGAACCGTTGGTGCGTCAGGGTCCCTACCGCTGGCTGCACCATCCGAACTATGTTGCAGTGGTGGCCGAGGGGGTGGCGCTGCCGCTGGTGCATACGGCGTGGCTGACCGCCGCTGTGTTCACGCTGGCCAACGCCGCGCTGCTCTGGGTGCGCCTGCGGGTGGAGAACTCCGCGTTGGGTTACACATGAGCGATTACGACGCGGACCTGTTGATCGTCGGTGGCGGGCCGGGCGGCCTGGCCACGGCGTTACATGCTCGGCGCCTTGGACTTTCGGCGATCGTGGCCGAGCCGCGCGACGGTCCTATCGACAAGGCCTGCGGCGAGGGGTTGATGCCCGGCGGGCTGGCCGAACTAACGTCGCTGGGCGTGGATCCCCTCGGCATGCCGTTCCACGGGATCGCCTACGTGAGCGAACGACGGCAGGCCCAGGCGCGCTTTCGCAGCGGGCCGGGGCGCGGCGTGCGTCGCACCACGTTGCACGCGGCCCTGGCCGCGCGGGCCAAAGAGCAAGACACCGACTGGATCCGCACGCGGGTGACCAGCGTCGCGCAAGACGCCCACGGCGTCTCGGCCGCCGGGGTGCGCGCGAGGTGGTTGGTGGCGGCGGACGGACTGCATTCCCAGGTCCGGCGCGCCGTCGGAATTACGGCGACTGCGGGGACCCCGCGGCGCTACGGCGTGCGGTGGCACTACCGCGTGCCGACGTGGTCGGAATTCGTCGAGGTGTATTGGTCGCGCTGGGGCGAGGCGTACGTGACTCCGGTCGAGCCGGATCTGGTCGGTGTGGCGATCCTGTCGCGCGGCCGGCCCGACCTGGCCTGGTTCCCGCGGCTGGCCCGCCGGCTGCACGGCGTCAGCCCGGGGCAGCACCGCGGCTGCGGCCCGCTGCGGCAGGTGGTCTCGCGCCGGGTCGCGGGGCGCGTGCTGCTGGTCGGCGACGCGGCCGGCTACGAGGACGCGCTCACCGGCGAGGGCATCAGCCTGGCGCTCAAACAGTCCGCCGCGGCCGTCGACGCCATCGTCAACGAGACGCCGGCGTCATACGAGCAGGCGTGGCATCGGATCACCCGCGATTACCGGCTGCTCACCCGCGCGCTGGTGCTGGCCAGCACGCCGCGGGCGGTGCGGCGCGCCGTCGTCCCGACGTGCGCGCTGCTACCCCCGGTGTTCGCCCGCGGCGTCAACATCCTGGCCGGTTAGCGCGCCTTCCAGACCGGCTCCCGCTTCTCGGCGAACGCCAGCGGTCCTTCCTTGGCGTCCTCGGATCGGAGCAGGGCCTTCATCTCGCGCATGGTGCGCTCCCAGCCCGGTTCGTCACCGACGACGACGCCGTCGTCGACGCCGTAGGCGATCCGCTTGCTGGCCTGCACCGACAGCGGCGCGTTCACGGTGATCCGCGCGGCCAGCGCCAGCGCGGCGTCCAGCACCGAGCCCTGGGGGACGACCTCGTTGATCAGGCCCCACTCGCAGGCGGCGGCCGCGGTGAGCGGCTCGCCGGTCAGCAGCAGCTGCATACCCACCTTGCGGGGTAGCTGCTCGGCGATGCGGAACACGCCACCGGCGGCGGCGATCAGCCCGCGCTTGACCTCGGGCAGGCCGAACTGCGCCCGTTCGTCGGCCACCACCAGGTCGCTGGCCAGCGCCAGCTCGGTGCCACCGCCAAGGGCGGTCCCGTTCACCGCCGCGATCGTGGGCTTGTCGATGAAGTGGTGGACGTATCCGGCGAAGCCCCACTCGGGGTGGTCGGGGTGATAGAGGTTCTCCCGCCGGGCGATCGCCTTGAGGTCGGCCCCGGCGCAGAACGACTTGTCCCCCGCGCCGGTGACCACCACAGCCCGCACCTCAGGGTCGCGCTGCGCCTCCTCGAGCGCATCCCCGAGGCCGATGCTGACGGCGGCGTTCACCGCGTTGCGGGCTTCCGGCCGGTTGATGGTTATCACCATCACGTTGCCCCGGCGTTCGGCCAGGGCTCCCGGCTCCTGGGTCACAACAGTTCCACGATGGTGGCGTTGGCCTGACCGCCGCCCTCGCACATGGTCTGCAGGCCGTACTGAATTCCCTTGTCCCGCATGTGATACAGCAGGGTGGTCATGATCCGGGCACCGGATCCGCCGAGCGGGTGGCCCAGCGCGATGGCGCCGCCGTTGGGGTTGAGCTTCTTCTCGTCGGCGCCGATGTCCTTGAGCCAGGCCAGCGGAACCGGCGCGAACGCCTCGTTGACCTCGTAGGCGCCGATGTCGCCGATGGACAGCCCGGAGCGCTTCAGCACCTTCTGGGTCGCCGGGATGGGCGCGGTCAGCATGATCACCGGGTCCGCGCCGGCCAGGGCCGCGGTGTGCACCTTGGCGATCGGCTTGAGCCCGAGTTCCTTGGCCTTCTCGGCGGACATGAACAGGATCGCCGCCGAGCCGTCGGAGATCTGCGACGAGTTGCCGGCGTGAATCACGCCGTCTTCCTTGAACGCCGGCTTCAGCGAGGCCATCTTCTCCATCGGCGTGCCGCGGCGGATGCCTTCGTCCTTGAGAACAACGTTGCCGTCCTGGTCCTTGATGCCCACGATCTGATCATCGAAGGCGCCGGCATCCTGTGCGGCAGCGGCCTTTTCGTGCGAGTCGAGGGAGAACTGGTCGAGCGCGGTGCGGTCGAACCCCCACTGCTCGGCGATCATCTCCGCGCCGATGCCCTGGTTGGGGATCTGGCCCTCGTAGCGGTCCAGGAAGGCCTGCGGGTACGGGCGGCCGCCGTTGGCCAGCGACGCGCCCATCGGGGTCCGCGACATCGACTCGACACCACCGGCGACGACGACGTCGTAGTGCCCGGCGATGACTCCGGCGGCGGCGAAGTGGATGGACTGCTGGCTGGAGCCGCACTGGCGGTCCACGGTCACGCCCGGGACGGTCTCGGGCCAGCCGGCGGTCAGCAGCGCGGTGCGGCCGATGTCGAGGGCCTGCTCCCCGGCCTGCATGACGCAGCCCCAGATGACGTCGTCGACCAGGCCCGGGTCGACGCCGGCCTTGTCGACCAGGCCGTTGAGCACCTGCGCGGACAGATCCGCCGGGTGCACCCCGGACAATCCGCCGTTGCGCTTGCCGATCGGTGAACGCACTGCCTCGACGATGACGGCTTCAGCCATGGTCTTGTCTCCTTTGACACGTGGGCTTCGAAAAGAGTGGAGTCTTGCGTTGATTGTCAACCAAGGGGTTGGGCGGGCGAAGCCCGGGGTGCCGTGGGGCGTTCGCAGCCCGTCGACGGACGCCGAGCGGGCCCAAGCCGAACCAGAAGTTTGTTCGCCCATCTCGCGGGGATGTCACCATAATGGTGTCGGAGACCGCGTCATCCATACGTCACCTCAGTCGGCAGCGTCGGGAGCGTCGCGGGTCCTCGGACAGATGAGGCAGACGATGAAGCGGCTCAACGGCATGGACGCGATGCTGCTGTACAGCGAGACGCCGAACCTGCACACCCACACCCTGAAGATCGCGATCGTCGACGATCCCGATTTCACCTTCGAAGTCTTTCGCCGCACCCTGCTGCGCCGGCTTCATCTGCTGGACCCGTTGCGCTACAAGCTCGTTGACATTCCAGGGCGACTGCACCATCCGATGTGGTTGCAGAACTGCGACGTCGACCTCGACTACCATCTGCGCCGGGTGCGGGTGCCCTCCCCCGGCGGCCGCCGCGAGGTCGATCTGGTGATCGGGAACATCGCCAGCACGCCGCTGGATCGCAGCCGCCCACTGTGGGAGTTCCACATCGCCGAGGGGATGGCCGATCACCGGCTCGCCATCATCGGCAAGATCCACCACGCGCTGGCCGACGGTGTCGCGTCGGCGAACCTGCTGACGCGCCTCATGGATGCCGACGGCGCGGTGCAGGACGAACGCGACAATGACATCGGCTGCGTACCGCCGTCGACGGCGGTGTTGCTGCGGGCCGCGGGCCGCGACCACATCCAGCAGGCCGTCGCGCTGCCCGGGGTGATCGCCGAAGCGCTGTCCGGCGCGCGACGGCTGCGGCGCCGCGCCCGCGAGCGGGGCAAGCATCCAGATCTCGCCCGGCTGCTGCGCGCGCCGGCGACGTTCATGAACCACGTCGTGTCGCCGGGCAGAACATTTGCGACCGCGACGCTCTGGCTGCCGCAGGTGAAACAGGTCAGCAAGGCCTTGCAGATCACTATCAACGACGTGGTGATGGCGATGACGGCCGGCGCATTGCGAGAGTTGTTGCTGCGCTACGACGGTGGCGCGGACCGCCCCATCGTTGCTTCCGTTCCCGCGACCACGGACCGCTCGCCGAATCGGATCAGCGGCAACGAACTCGGCGGGATGGCGGTGTCACTGCCCACCCATGTCGGCGATCCGCTGGAGCGGGTGAGACTGACGTCGGTGGCCACCACCATCGCCAAGGAAAACAACGAGCTGTTCGGTCCCGAGCTGTACGGCAAGCTGATCAGCTACCTACCATCGACAGTCGCTCCCGCCGCGTTCAAGTGGCTGGCCCGGCGCGACGCGAACAACAGGTTGTTCAACATACCGGTTTCCAACGTGGCGGGGCCGCGCCGGCCCGGTCATCTGGCGGGCGCACCGGTCAGCGAGATCTACTCGGCCGGCCCGTTGATCGCCGCGTGCGGCATCAACATCACGGTGTGGAGCTACGTCGACCAACTCAACATCTCGGTCATTGCCGATGACCGCACCGTCAAGGATCCGCATGAGGTCACCGCCGCCATGGTCCATGCTTTTTCCGAGATCAGCACCGCCGCAGGTCTTTCCGGCGAGCCGGCGGTGGTCGACAGCGCGATGCCCCCGGTCACGCTCCAACCCTGAGCGCCAACGCGTTATCCGAGAACGGGAAATCGTCGCTCGCGAGCCAGCCCGTCCAGGGCGTCCTGCATGGTCGAACGGACGTGTGCGTCGACGTCCGTGGCCTCTGGTGTGTCGCCGAATTGCGCGGCGATGTCGATCGGCTCCAGTACTTCGCTGACGATCTTGGTGGGCAACGGCAGGTTGGGCGGCAGGATCATGCTGAGCCCGAAGGGAAGACCCCAGGTGATGGGCAGAATGTCGGACCGCCAGCGCGACAGCCCCAACCGCTTCGCGAGAAACGTGCCGCGCGTGAGAAACAACTGGCTTTCCTGGCCGCCGATGGAGACCATCGGCACGATCGGCACGCGCGCGTCGATCGCCGACCTGACGTATCCGGTTCGGCCGTTGAAGTCGATCACGTTCTCCGCCAGCGTCGGTCGATAGGCGTCGTAAATCCCGCCAGGAAACACCAGCACCACACCGCCGGACCGCAGCGCCCGCGCGGTGTTCTTCGAGGTGGCGCGAATGACCCCGAGGCGGCCCAGCCATCCCGACATCGGCCCGACGAACATCCCGTCGTGCCCGAGCGTGTATAGCGGACGCTCGTAGCCGAACCTGCGGTAGAAGGCCGCGGCGAAGATCAGCACGTCCGGCGTGAGCATGCCGCCGGAGTGGTTGCCGACGATCAGGGCACCGCCGTCGGGCGGCAACGATTCCAGCCCACGCACCTCGAAGCGAAACCAGGCCCGCGCCAACGGTTCTGCCGCACCGCCCAAGCGCTCGGTGAAGCCGGGGTCCCACTCGCCGATTTCGCGGTCACTCACGAAATCGGGGTGAATTCGAGGTGCAACTCGGACAGACCCCGCATCTGCCACGTCGGGTCGTAGGTGTAGCTGCGGGCATCCGGCGGCCCGTGCTCGGCCTCCGTGATGGCGATGTCCGCCATCCGGTCGAGTATGCGGTTCAGCGAGATTCGCCCCTCCGCGCGGGCCAACGGTGCGCCAGGGCAGGAGTGATTGCCGCGGCCGAAGGCCACATGCTCACGCACGTTCGGCCGGTCGATGCGGAACTCATCGGGCTGCTCGAACTTTCGTGCATCTCGGTTGCTCGCGCCGGGCAGCAGCATCACCGTGCTGCCCGCCGGGATGTCGGTGTCGCCGATCGAGGTCGTCGTGCGGGCCATCCGGAAATGGCACTTGACCGGGCTCTCCATGCGGAGCGTCTCTTCGACGAAATTCGGTATCAGGCTGCGGTCTTCGCGGAGCAGCTTCTGCAACTCCGGGTTCTCGGCAAGCGTGCGGACCCCGAAGCTGAGCAGCTTGGTCGTGGTTTCCTGGCCGGCCGCGAACAGGAATGTCGCCAGCCGGACCACGTCGATGACTTCGGGAGTCGAGCCGTCGGGATACTTCGCCTGGGCCAGCTCGGTCAACACATCTTCGCGTGGCTGCCGGCGGCGTTCGGTGATGTGGGTGGTGAACTTGTCGTCGAGGTATTCCAGCGGATTGTGCGCGCGCGTCATCGAGTCGTCCTCGACCCCACCGGAGAACTTGCCCGAGAACACATCCCGAAACTCTTCGTGGTCCTCGACGGGAACCCCCAGGAGGTCGGCGATCACCAACCCGGAGAACGGCCGCGCATAGTCATCGAGGAATTCACAACTCCCGCGTGACAAGAACTCGTCGAGCTGTTGATCGGCGAGCCGCCACATGAAGTCTTCATTTTCCTTGAGCCGCTTGGGCGTCAGCAGGCGGCTGAGCAGACCTCGCGTCCGGGCGTGCTCCGGTGGGTCTTGAGTCACGATGTGTTCGCTCATCGGGATCTGCGAGCGATGTTGTTCGATCAGGCTGCCGATGTCGTCGCCCTCAGGCTCGAACGGCAACCCCGAAAACGGCCCGGCGACCGAGACACACGACGAGAACGCCGGATCTTTGTAGACGGCGAGCGCCTCGGAGTGTCCCGTTACCGCCGTGACGCCCTGGTTGGGTCGCGGCAGCACCGGGCAGCGCGCCCGCAGATGATCGAAGTAGGGGTACGGGTCCGGAATCAGGGACACGTCAGTGAAGAAATCTACCGATTCGAATTCGCTCAACAGGACTCCTAGGCATCTACGTAACCGCCCCCACCAACGTCAGCCCGGGCGACGTAACCTCTCTTGCCAATCTAGAGCTGAACAAATATTAGGTCAAGCCGCCTGCCCCGGATGCGGCCGCGCGATCGCCCGGTGCGGCCGGGGTCCATCGCACCGTCAGCGCCGTTGACGCCAGTTATTCGGCGTTGTGTACAGCGACGGTCACCTGCGGTTCATTTCTGTTGGGCCGACGGCGCATATGGTCCCCGGACGTGAGCACTCCCGCACCCGGGCCCGGTTGGTGGCCGGCGTCAGACGGCAAGTGGTACCCCGGGCGATGGGAGAGCACCTTCATCTCGCATACCCAAGACTCGTTGGAGACGGTCTTGGACGAGGCGAACCGCCTGACGGCGACCTACGGCGAGCGGGGCTGGGAAATCGTGGGGTCCTCGGTGCAACGCACCCAAGTCGCCCACCGATTCAAGGAATACGACAGGGGCGGTGATATTTCGAGTGGAGCATCGTCTGCACACTCAAACGGCCGCTGCCGCCGGGTTAGCAGCAGCGCGACCTCAACGCCCGCTTATCCGGATAGTCGCTGAATAAGTCGTGGCAGGCCCGGCCCGTCGAGCGTGTGCGCGAGTGCGGTGCGGCCGGCGACGGTCATCATCAGGGCAGCCACCGGCCCTCGAATTTCTGCGCCGTTGCCCCATTGGCTACCAATATCATTGGCGTGCAAGCTAATCCCTCGCAGCAGGCCAAGTGGTACAAACCCGAACGGCCACCAGCCGGTGAGGAAGTCCATGGCCAACGCCGTTCGCTTTGGGTCGGGTTGGAAGGGCAGCCCGAGTGGGATCCTGATGTCGCCGCTGTGCACCAAAATATCCGCGAGCGGGTCCAGCGGACCAAATAGCGGCGGATCAATCCGGCGATCCGCACATTGACGCAAACCGGCTACGATCTCGGCGGCCGGCAATTGGGCACGACGGCGGGCCAATTCGTCGATCGCGCGAGCCATGCTCCCACGGCGCAGGGCGAGCCACAGGAATGTGAGGGTGCCGTCGGTAGCGGTACTGATCGCATGAGCCGCGACTGTCTTCACATCCCATGCCGCGCACACGCTCGGTGTCGCCAACTGCGCGGTGTCCAACCCGTCAAGCAGGCCCGCGATTCGATGCCGCTCGTCGGCGACGGCGGCGAAGACAAACTCGCGGTCCACATCATGCATCACTGCCACCCGGTTAGCGCGTCGAGATTGCCGCCAAGGTCGCGATCAAACCCGAAAACCGCGACCCCGACGGCAATCTCGTCGAAGGGTGATTCCTAGCCCGCGGGGTAGGCGACCGACTTGATCTCGGTGTACTGGTCGAACCCAGCGATACCGTTCTGGCGTCCCACGCCGCTTTCCTTGTAGCCGCCGAACGGTGTGTCGGCGCCGTACGGGGCGCCGCCGTTGACGCCCATGAAGCCGGCCTTGATCCGGCGGGTCACCGACAGCGCACGCTCGAGCGAACCCGCAAACACGTTGCCGGCCAACCCATACACGCTGTCGTTGGCGATCCGGATCGCGTCCTCCTCGTCGTCGAACGGGATGACCGACAGCACCGGGCCGAAGATCTCCTCCTGCGCGATGGTCATCTTGTTGTCGACGTTCGTGAAAAGCGTTGGCCGGATGAAATATCCCTTGTCGAAACCGGTTTCGGCACCGGGCCCGCCTACCAGCGCCGTGGCGCCCTCTTCGACGCCCTTCTTGATGTAGTCCGTCACGCGGTCGAACTGTCGTTGCGAGATCACCGGCCCACACAGCGTTCCGGGGTCCTGCGGGTCGCCGCACGTGACGTTCTCGTAGATGTTCTTGAGGATCTCGACGCCCTCGTCATAGCGGGACCGCGGCAGCAGCAGCCGGGTCGGGTTGGCGCAGCCCTGACCGGCGTGCATGCACGGCGCGATGCCGACCATGCACGCCGTCCCGAAGTCGGCGTCCTCCAGCACGATGGTGGCCGACTTGCCGCCGAGTTCGAGGAACAGCCGCTTCATGGTCGCGGCGCCCTTCTCCATGATCCGCTTGCCGACCACCGTCGAGCCGGTGAACGAGATCAGGTCCACCTTGGGCGACAGCGTGAGCTCCTCGCCCACGAAGTGGTCCGAGGCGGTGACGACGTTGACGACGCCGGCGGGGATGTCGGTCTTCTCGGCGATCAGGCGGCCGAGCCGGTTCGCGTTGAACGGGGTGTTGGGCGCCGGCTTGAGCACCACGGTGTTGCCGGTGCCCAGCGCCTGGCCGAGCTTGTTGAGGGTGACCTCGAACGGGAAGTTCCACGGCACGATCGCACCGACCACGCCCACCGGTTCCCGCCAGACCTTGCGGGTGGTCAGCGTGCCGGTCAGGCTGATCACCTTGTCGCCCAGGTCGGTTTCCCACGCGTACTCGTCGATCAGGCGTGCGGGGTACTTCAGCCCGTCTTCGAGCGGGGCGTCCAGCTGGGGTCCGAACGTGATGGCCCGGGGCGAGCCGACCTCGAGGATGAGCTCCTCGCGCAGCTCGTCGATCTCGGATTCGATCGCCTCGTGCAGCTGCAGCAGGCAGCGCTTGCGCAGCTCCTTGTTGGTCGACCAGTCGGTCTCGTCGAAGGCGCGCCGGGCGGCGTCTATGGCCCGGTGCATGTCCTCCTTCGAGGCGTCGGAAACCTCGCCGAGGGACTCCTCGGTCGCCGGGTTGATGTTCGTGAACGTGCCGGCCTGGCCCTCGACGAGCTTGCCGTCGATCATCATTTTCGGCTCGAAGCGGACCTTTACAGCCTCAGTCATATCTGTCACTCTCTTCTGGGTCGTTGAGGGGCTACGGAGAGCCTTACCGGAAACTAGCCGATTGGCAAGCTGCACGCGCTACCGGGCTGGTTATTGGGGGTCGAATAGCACCGGGACCGACGTCGGCGACCGGAAGACCTGACCGCGGATGTGGGGGTCGTCCCCCTCCGGGTCCAGCCGAAGGTTCGGCAGCCGGTCGAGCAGCAGATTGATGGCCGTGCGCATCTCGAGGCGCGCCAGGTGCATGCCGAGGCAGACGTGCACGCCGTGCCCCCAGCCCAGGTGCGCCCGGGCCTCTCGATGGATGTCGAACGTGTTCGGATCGGGGTAGCGGTCCTCCTGCCGGTTGGCCGATCCGAGCATCGGCATCACCGTCGCCCCGGCCGGGATCGCCACGCCTCCGAGTTCGGTGTCGCGGGTCGCCACCCGGGTGATGGTCAACAGCGGTGATTCCCAGCGCACGCCCTCCTCGATCGCCTGGGGCAGCAACGATCGATCCGCGCGGATGGCATCCAGCTGCGCCGGATCCGACAACAGCGCCAGGAGCAGGCTGCCCAGCGACCGGTAAGTCGTCTCGACGCCCGCAGGCAGCAGCAACCGAAGGAACGAGAAGATCTCCTCGTCCGCGAGCTTCTCCCCGTCGATCTCGGCCGCACCGAGGGCGCTGATCAGGTCGTCCTTCGGGTCGGCCCGGCGGGCCTCGAGTATCGGCGCGAAGTAGTCGCACAGGGCGGCCGAGGCCGCAAGTCCGCGTTCGGGGTTCATCAGCCAGCTCAGCAGCGAGATCGACCAGCGCTGGAACTGTGGGTAATCCTTTTCCGGCAATCCCAGCAACCCCGCGATGATCTGGCTCGGGTAGTCGAAGGTGAATTCCTTGACCAGATCGGCCTTGCCGTTGGGCGCGAACTTGTCGATCAGACTGTTCGCCACGCGACCGACCAACTCGTCCTGCCAGCGCGCCAGTGACTTCTGCGAGAACGCCTTCGATACCAATGAACGCAGCCGGCCGTGGATCGGCTCGTCCATGCCGAGCATCACGCCTTCACCCAGCACGGGCCCGAATGCGGCGATGACGGCCGACGACGAAAACGTCTCGTTGTCGCGCAGCATCTGCTGGATGTCCTCGTGGCGATACACGATGAACATCGGCAGCCCTTCCTCGTGCGGAAGCGCGCCCGACGTCTCGAGTCGCTGCACCGGTTCCTCATGGCGCAGCCGCGCCAATTCGGTGTACGGGTCACGCACGTCACCGGATATCGCGTCGTCGAAGGCGCCGAAATCCGCTAGATCGTCGAAAAGTTGTTCCATGATTGCCCCTTTAATCCCCTTGCGGTGCCGCATCTTTCTGCGACGAGAACCGCCCGGCTACCGCGGCCAAGCGCTGCAGTACCGGCTGCGGAAGAACACGGGCGACGAAGACCATCGCCTTTTGACTGGTCGTCAACGGCCACGCGCCATCGCGCATCGACCCCTGCCGGGGTATGCCCAGCACGATCCGCGACAGGTGGTGCATGCCCGACGCCGGCAGGATCCTGTTGGCCACCAACAGCATCGAGGCGTCCGGACCGACTCCCCGACGGCGGAATGCCCCCCGGTCATCGATCGCCTTGAGCAGACCGTCGGTGAACCGCTCCGGCGGCCGCGCCAATTTCATCGCGAAACGCCCGCGGCTGTTCATGGTGTTGTGCAGCCGGGCATACGGGCCGCCGAAATTGCGGTCATCGGTGGTGCCGGCGTCGGTGATGATCTCGGTGTCATACGTGCCGGCCACCAGAACGGTGACACCGAGACCGAACGGCGCGATCTCGCACGCCATCGATTCGCCCCACCGCTCCAGCGCCCCCTTGGCCGCGGAGTACGGCGCGGTGGCGGGCTGGCCCCGCACCCCGGCCGCGCTGGACACCAGGACGATTCGCCCCTGGCCCGCCGCGCGCATCGACGGCAACAGGGCCTGGGTGAGCGTGACGGGGCCCAGGACGCTGGTGGCGAGCATGCGCTGCCACAACGCCATGTCGGTCTCCTCCACCATTCCGGCGGCGGAGATACCCGCGTTGTGCACCAGTGCGTACGGTGCGCCCACGGCTTCTTCGATTGTCTTGGCCGCCGCGGCGATCGACGCGCTGTCGGTCAGGTCGAGTTGGACGCCGATCAGCCGTTCGTCGTCGAGGGCTGCTCCGGTAACCGCGCGCAGCAGGGGCATTCCCTGGTCGGGGGTGCGCATGGCCGCGACCACGCGCCACCCCTCCCGGTACATCCGCACCGCCGAGGCGAAGCCCAGTCCGCGCGACGCGCCGGTGATGACGACCGTGCGCGGCTCAGCCATGCTGGCCCGCCGTCGCACACGCGCCCTCACCGGGCGGAGGGGGAATGACGTGGGGCCGCCCGTTGGGCTCCCCGCTCGCCCAGGTCGACCAGATGCCGACCGAGTAGGGGCCCTGGGCGCCTGCCTTCTCGTAATACCCTTGCGGGTCATACACTTTGGCTTCCGGATACGGCCACGGGCAGGCCACCGAGGTGGCGGCGTGGCTGACCTTGATGACCCAGAACCAGGTGCCGTAGGCGAAGTACGACACGTTGATGATGACGAACATCACCAGGAAGGTGCCCAGCACCGGTCGCGACGGGAGCAACTTCGTTTTCGCGGCAAGCTTTTCCGCCACCGACTTACCGGTGTCGTCCCGGTAGCAGAGGATTGCCGCGGGGACCATCACGAAGCACACCGAGAACGATTCCCAGATCAGCGGGAATTGGAAGGTGGTCCCGGTGAACACCGATCCCCACGGGATCACCTGCGAGTAGATGTACATGCCCCAGTGGATGAGGATGTTTTCCAGGAAGGCATCGAAAATGAACCCGATCACCAGCGTGATCAGACCCAGGCTGACCAGGGGATGCCGCGACACATAGCTCGTGGGCCCGTACTTTGCCTGCAGTCTGCGCAGCAGCCAGACCGCCGGGAAGTAGGGACCGAAGTAGAACATCACGTAACCGAAGACCACGAACGGTTCGACCGTCGGCGACAACGACACCAGCGGCCAGGACTCCGGCCAGTGAACGAGGTCGGGGTTGTAGACCGCGAACGGTGACCAGTTCATGATCGGGTCCTGCCACACGATCAGCGTGGTGCACAGGAACATCAACATCGCCGGGCTGCCGGGATTGCGGCGCCAGCCCCTGATGAAGACGATCAACAGCAAAATCAGCGCCCCGACTGTGGCCCAGTCCAGGAACCCGATGTAGTCCAGACCGAACGTGAACTTCACCGGGCGCGGCCGGCCCTGCACATTCGGGTTGGCGACGCGTGGGTCAAGGGCCACACGGCAATTCGCGATGAAGAACAGCACGAAGGCGGCCAGCGCCGCTCCGGCGATCCAACCGCCCCAGCCGCGCTTGGCTTTTCGCTGTGGGGCTGCCGGTTCCTCCCGCTCGGCAGACGGTGTGGTTTGTTCTGTGGACATCAGTCTTCCTCTCCGAAGCGATCCACTAAGTGCGAGTTGATGCCGTCGGCGTCGAGGGTGCGTGCCACCAGGTATCCGGCACCCATCCAGGCCCGGCGCGTCCACTTGCCGAACGACACGCGGGTACCGGGCGCGCCAGACGCGGCGGGCATCATCTTGACCCGCTCCAGCGCCTCTTTGACGCCACGGGGGCTCAACGGATGCGCGTCGGTGAACGCGCGCACGAGTGTCGCGGCGACGTCGCGGTTGACCACGGTCACGCAAAACTCAGGGCGACTGCCGTTGTACTTCTTCGCGTAGCTGTCGAGGAACTCCTGGCCGATCCGGTTCGCCTCGTCGTACTGGTCGACACCGGTCCAGCCCATGAACGCGTTCCACATGATCGGGTTGACCCAGGCGTTCTGCCACGCCGTCGTGGTGAAGCGGGGCGGGTCCCAGCCGAGGGACTCCAGCGCCGGGTTGATGAAGACGATTCCGAAACCGAAGCCCAGGTGCACGATCGCCTCGGCCTTTGCCTCATGCAGCGTCTGCACCGCGGCGTTGATGTCCTGGGCCGTCTGCGCGATGGCGACTTCCGCGACGATCCGAATGCCCTTGCGCCGGCAGGCACTTCGCAGGTTCTTCAGGTAGCTCTCCCCGATGAGGCTCTGCTCGACCAGGACACCGATTTCGGTGAGCCCGCGTTTGGCGATGAGGTCGACCAGGAAAATCGGTTCATCGGTCATCGATCCCTGGGGGAAGGAGAATGTCCACTCGCCCAGCCAGTCGTCGGTGCCGGTCACGCTGATCGCGGGTACCTTGAACCGTTCCTCGATCGCTTCTCGCAACGGCACGCAGTTATCGGTGATGTTCGGGCCGAAGACCACCAGGCAGCCCTCGTCGACCAGTTCGCCATACGCATCGATCACCGCCTTGACCGAACCCTTGGGCAGGCCCTCCACCTCGCGATAGATCATCTGCACGGGACGATCCATCAGGCCCTGGGCGACGGCCTCTTCGAAGATGAGGTCGAACGTCTGGGTGAACGAGGCGAACAGGTCTTCGGGGAAACCCGGTGGAAGCTTGAAGTCCATCAGGTAGCCGACCTTGATCGGCTCTGCGCTGCTCTCGTAGGACATCCGACCTCCCAGGTGACTGAATTGCGCGCGCCGATCCGAAAAAACCTAATATTTGTTCAGACCCTAGCGGGGGCGGTATGCAGCGTCAATCATCGGGCCCGCCGGACCCGTCCGGATTGAGGTAAATCTGGATCATTTCGCCCAGCGCCTTGCCCACCGCGACGTCGTCGGTCAGCGGGCCCGCGATGGCGGCCCGGGCCGCCTCCTGCATGCTCAGGCCCTCGGCGACCAGCCTGCCCGCGGCGATCAGCACCCGCGTCGACGCCACCTCGCGCAGCCCGCCCGTTTCCAGTCGGCGGATGGCCTGACCGAACCGGACCAGCTCGGCCGCGGTGCTCGCGTCGACGCCCGCCTCGTGCGCGACGATGCTCTCTTCGATATCGGCTGTGGGGAAATCGAATTCGATGGCCACCATCCGCTGCCGTGTCGAATCCTTCAGATCCTTCAGCACGCTCTGATAGCCCGGGTTGTAGGACACCACCAGGCCGAATCCGGGCGCCGCGTCGAGCGTGACGCCAAGTCGCTCGATGGGCAGCTGCCGCCGATAGTCGGCGAGCGGATGCAAGACCACCGTGGTGTCCTGCCGGGCTTCCACCACCTCGTCGAGGTAGCAGATCGCGCCTTCGCGCACCGCATGGGTCAGCGGTCCGTCCACCCACACCGTCTCGTCGCCGCGCAGCAGGTAGCGGCCGACCAGGTCCGCCGTGGTGAGGTCGTCATGGCAGGCCACGGTGATCAGCGGCCGCCCCAGGTCGTGGGCCATCGCCTCGACGAATCGGGTCTTTCCGCACCCGGTCGGACCCTTCAGGACCAGCGCGAGGCCCTGACGGTAGGCCGCCTTGAAAACGGCCTCTTCGCCGCCGACCGCTTGGTAGTAGGGCCGCACTTCTTCCTTCCCGTCCGCTTCGGACGGACCGCCGTTGAAGTATGCAAGCCCGGACTCGTTGGCCATAGCTTCCCTTCTGCTACTTCCGGCGATTGGAGCCTAACCGGAACAGATGTTTGTTTTCAAGTGCCCTGACGGGCGGTGTTGACGTTCTCGCGCGCCAACTGTGTTCTGGGACTTGGCATCACCGATATCCTGCGACGAACCTCCGCCGAACGCAGGGCGGATCGGAACAGCGGTCCGATCACGCCGGCGAGCTGATCGGGGTGCGCGATGGTGGCGTGCGCGGTGCTGCCGAACACCCGGCGCAACGACGGCACGTCGGTTCCCGCGCCGATCGTCAGGCACACGCAGCCGGTCCCCCGGCGGCGGGCCTCGGTCAGCGCGCGGCGCGCGTCGGCGGCACCGTAAGCCCGCTCGTACCCGTGGTCGTAGGCCAGTCCATCGGAGAGCACCACCAACAGGCGCCGTGACGTGCCGCCGCGCGCCTCCAGGGTCGCCGAGCCGTGCCGGATCGCCGCGCCCAGGCGTGAATACGCGCCCGGTTCCAGGCTGTTGAGCCGCCGGATCACCTGTGCGTTCAGGTGGTCGTCGAACCGCTTCACCGGAACCATGCTCACCGCGCGACGGCCCTGCGAGTAATACGCGTACAGCGCGACGCGGTCACCCAGATCGTGCAGCGCCACGGTCAGGTTGGCGACCGCCGCCCGCTGTTGTTCGTGCACCGTGCGCCCGACCGTTCCGGGTTCGCCCGACGAGCCAGACACATCGAGCAGCAGCAACACCGACAGGTCGCGACGGCGCCGCAGGCTGTCGAGGTACACGGCCTCGTCGGGCACCGATCCGGCCCGCACCTCGACCCGAGCCTCGACGGCCGCGTCGATGTCGATGTCGTCGCCCTGCGACTGCCGGTGCCGACGGTGCAGGCCCATGCCGAGCCGCGACAGCGGCCGCCGCACGCCGATGGCGTCGTCGATGGCCTGGGTTGCCGACGCCTTGATCTGCGGCTCGACCTCGCGCACCGTGCACCACGCCGGCCGGTAGCTCTTGCGCGCGACGTCCCATTCGGGATACCGCACGCCGTCCGCGGCGGTTTGGCCCTCGTGGTCGGCGTCCCCGTCATCGCCGCCGGAGGTCGAGGCCAGCGATGTGACGGCGTATGCGCCGCGCTTGCCGGAGTTGGTGCGATGGGTCGCGCTGTCCGCACCGGGCGGCCCCCCACCACTTCCGGTCTTGCGCGCCGACGACAGCATCTTCTTCAACCACTTGCCGATGAATCCGCCCCCGCCAACCGGGCTGGTGAACAGGTCGGGATCGTCGGAGTCGTCGACCTCGCCGTCGTCGAGCTCCTCGAGTTCCGTTGCGCCATTGCGCCGCGGCACATGGCCGGCCTTCGCCTCTTCGTCTTGTTTGACCGAACGGGCGCACGCGGCCATCACCTTTGCCGCGCGGATCACGCCGAACTCCGGCGCCGGGTCGTCCAGCGCCCCCCGTGCGGCGGCAATGTCGAGCGACGCGTTGGGCGAATCGCTGCGACCCGCGATCTCGCGGTCGCCCAGCGACGCCAAAACACTTGGTAGCAAAGGGGCATTGGCGACCAGCGCGCGGTGGCCTTCGACCGAGAGGTAACGCCTGGCTAGCTTGCGGCGGCGAACCAACGCGCCCACCACATCTGGCTCCAGGCTGCCTGCGGCGATCATCGACGCCTGCACGGCTACGGCTTTCAGTTGCGCGCGCGGCGCCGCCGCGGCATCGACGTGAATCGTCTGCCCGTCGGTCCATGCCGGTTCGCCCGGTGGCAGCCCGGCGACCGCGACGGCGCGGCCCGCGAGCGCGGAGGCGAGCATGCCCAGGGCCTGCAGTCGGTCGGCACCGTCGCCGTCCCCCACGCTCAACCTCCAGATTGTTGACCAAATATCTGTTCCACCGTAAAGTCCGGCTGCACAGCAGTCAATGAATCAGGAGCACACGATGATTGACTTCACCGGCCAGGTGGCGGTGGTGACCGGAGCCGGTCGGGGACTCGGTCGGCTGTACGCGCTGGACCTGGCCCGCCGCGGCGCCGCCGTGGTGGTCAACGACCTCGGCGGCTCTATGCGCGGGGAGGGTTCCGACAGGGGCATCGCCGACGAGGTGGTCGACACGATCAAGCAGGCCGGTGGGACCGCGATCGCCTCGTACGACTCCGTGGACAGCCCGGCCGGCGGCCAGGCGATCATCGATGCGGCCGTGGACGCCTTCGGGCGCCTCGACGCGGTCGTCAGCAACGCCGGCATCTTCGGCAGCGTGCCCTTCGAGGACCTCTCGCACGACGACTGGACGCGGATGCTGCGCGTGCATCTCGACGGCGGATTTCACCTGTCCCAGCCCGCGTATCGGGTGATGAAGAACAACGGCGGCGGGCGATTCGTGTTCATCTCGTCCTCCGCCGGGATCTTCGGCCAGCCGATGGAGGCCCACTATGCGGCGGCCAAGGCCGGATTGGTCGGGTTGACGAACGTCATCGCCATCGAAGGCGAAGCGCACGGAATATTGGCCAATTCCGTTATGCCCACCGGGTTCTCGCGGATGGTCACCGAGACCGTCGGCGACGAGAAGTTCCTCGCCGAATCCGGCTTCATGCAAGCCATCCGGCCCGAGCTCGTCGTGCCGCTGGTGACGTTTCTGGCCAGCACCGCCTGCACGTTCACCCACCGCAACTATTCCGCGGCCGCCGGCCGCTACGCGCGGGTGTTTGTCGGCCTCACCGAAGGCTGGCTCGCCGACGCCGAGGGCCGGCCCACGGCCGAGGACATCGAGGCGCATCTCGAGCAGATGTCCTCGACGGAGAAGTTCATCGTGCCGGCGTCGATCGTCGATGAGGTGCTGGAAGTGTGTGAGCGGCGCGGCGTCAGCCCGATGCCGGGCAACGCCGAGGTCTCATTCCCCGAACCCCGAGGGAGCTGAACGTGGACGGCGAATTGCGCGACCAGATCAGGCATCTCACCGACCGCGCGGAGATCTACGACTGCATGCAGCGCTACGCGCGCGGAATCGACCGGCAGGATCGGGCGTTGCTGCGGCCCGCCTACCACGACGGTGCCGTCGACGACCACGTCGGATTCGTCGGCGAGGTAGACGATTTCATCGACTGGGCGCTGGCGTATCACGGCAGCCAGACGCGATACCAGCACCACCTGCTGAACCACACCGCCGACATCGACGGCGACGAGGCCCACGCTGAGACCTACTACCTGTTCGTCGGGACCGACCGTGAACCGGCGAACCACATGACGGTCTCCGGCGGTCGTTACGTGGATCGGCTGGAGCGGCGCGACGGGCGTTGGGCCATCGTCGATCGCGTCTGCCTGGTGGAGTTCATCAACGAATCGCAATCGCTGCTGACCGACGAAGCCATCGCCATGGTGCCCGGAACCCGCACCCCCCGCCACGACAGGACGGACGCCTCATACGATCGATCGCTCACGGCGTCGCGCGTGCCCGCCAACATCGTTGACCAGATATCCGCCCAACCGTAGAGTCCGGCTTGGTCAGGGTTTTACGACGCTGAAGACAGAGGAACGTGGACTTTTCATACCCGGCGGAAGTGGAACAGTTCCGCAGCGAGCTGCGTGACTGGCTCTCGCGGAACCTGACCGACGAGCTGGTGGCGGCGCGCCGGCCCACCGGCCGCGACGACGCCGCGTTCGAGATGTTGCGCGCGTGGAACGCGACGATGGCCGACGCGGGATGGGCCGCGGTGTCCTGGCCGCCCGAATACGGTGGGCGCGGCGCAACGGTGCTTGAGCAGCTGGTCTACACCGAAGAGACCACGCGCGCTCGAGCTCCGATGCCACTCAACGTGATTGGGCTCAACAACATCGCCCCGGCCATCATGCAGTACGGCACCGAGTCGCAGAAGATCACGCTGCTCCCCCGCATGATGCGCGCCGACGACATCTGGTGCCAGGGCATGTCGGAGCCCGAGGCGGGGTCCGATCTCGCGGCGCTGCGCACCCGCGCCGTGCGAGACGGCGACGACTTCGTCGTCAACGGCCAGAAGATCTGGACCTCGCTGGGGCATCGGGCCGACTGGTGTCAGCTCTACGTGCGCACCGATCCCGAGGCGCCCAAGCACAATGGGATCTCCTGCCTGATCGTCGACATGACGCTGCCGGGCATCGAGGTCCGTCCGCTGGTCACGCTCAACGGTGACGCCGACTTCGCCGAGGTCTTCTTCCACGACGTGCGGGTGCCCGCGGACGCGTTGCTCGGTCCGCTCAACGCGGGCTGGCAGGTGGCCACCACCACGCTCAGCCACGAGCGCGCCGGGGCCGCCAGGCTGTACGCGGAGATGCAGGTGCGGCTCGAGGAGCTGGTCAACGATCTCGCCGCGGCCGGCACCGGCGCGCTCGACGATCCGGTGACGCTGCGGCGCCTCGGCGAAATCGCGGTCCGCATCAAGTATCTCGAGGTACTGTGTCAGCGGTCGATCTCGGCGACGCTGCACGGCGGCTCGGAAAAAACAGCGTTGGGCTCGGCCAGCCTCGCCAAGACCGTGTGGGGCGAGATCGGCCAGGACCTGGCCGCGCTGGCCTTCGACACTCTCGGCACCCGGGGTGCCGGCGCGCCGTGGGCCAACTACCGCCTGACGTCGCGGTCGCTGACCATCGCGGGCGGTACCACGCAGATCAACAAGAACATCACCGCGCAACGAGTGCTGGGGCTGCCGCGCAAATGAACCTCGAACTCACCGACGAACAGGTGGCGCTGCGCGACACCACACGGCGCTTCCTCACCGAGAAAGCACCGATTTCGCAGCATGTGCGTGCGCTGCTCGACGATCCGGCCGGTACGGACGAGGCGGTCTGGCGTGGCCTCGCCGATCTCGGAACCACCGGCCTGCTGGTGCCGGAGGAGTACGGCGGCGCCGGCATGACGATGGTCGAGGCCGGCATCGTCGCCGAAGAGCTGGGCGCCGCGCTGCATCCGGGGCCGTGGTTGTCGACCGCGGTGGCCGCCGCGCGAGCGCTGACCCGCCTCGGGGACAACGACATCGCACCGAAATTGTTGCGCGGCATCGCCGACGGCACCACGGTGGCCACCGTCTGCTTCCCCGATTCGCCGAACGCCTCGATCGCCGCAAGCCGGCGCGATGACGCGATCGTGCTGCGCGGCGAGATCGCCGCGGTGCCCGACGCCGCGGCCGCCGATGTTCTGCTCGTGATCGCCGAAGACGACCGCGGCAGCGCGCTTTTCGCGGTGCGGGCCGGCTCGTCCGGGTTGTCGGTCGCGCCTGAGCACGGCATCGACCAGACCCGCAAGCAGTTCCGCGTCACGTTCGACGCCGTGCCCGCGCAGCGACTGGCAGCGGCGCCCGCCGAAGACCTGGCGGCGGTGATCGACGACGTGCTGATCGCCACCGCGGCCGACGCGCTCGGCGCCGCGCGCGCCATCATGGGCCTCGCCGTCGAATACGCGAAAAGCAGAACACAATTCGGCCAGCCGATCGGCTCCTTCCAGGCCGTCCAGCACCTGTGTGTGGACATGTTCGAGACGGTCGAGCTAGCCCGCAGCGGTGTCATCCACGCGCTGTGGGCCAGCGACGCGTTCCCGGGGGCCGACGGCCCATCCGGCGAGGAGCGCCATCTTGCCGCGATGCGCGCGAAGGCGTTCGCGGGGCGATTGGCCACCGTGGCCGACACCGCGATCCAGGTGTTCGGCGGGATCGGCTACACCTGGGAGCACGATGCTCACCTTTACCTCAAGCGCCTGCTGAGCTGGAGCGCGCTGCGCGGCGGCCCCGACGAATACCTCACCGAACTCGGTGCGCGCCTTGCCAAGAGAGGCCGTCAGTGATGGATATCGAGTACCTGCTCACCGCGACGCCTTCGGCCCGCAAATCGCTCGACCTCGACGCGCCGGTGGACCCCGACGACATCCGCGACTGCCTGCGGATCGCCCTGCAGGCCGCGAACGGGTCGAATGCCCAGGCATGGCGCTGGCTGGTGATCTCGGATCCGGCGCTGCGCACCAAGATCGCCGACCTGTATCGCCAGGCCTACCTGCTGCGCGTCGGTGGGCAGCTGATCGCTGACCTGATGCCCGCGGGAACTCCCGAGAGCCGGGTCATGTCGTCGACGGAGTGGCTGGTCGAGAACATGGCGAGGGTGCCACTGCTGGTAATCCCTTGCTATGAGCCCTATTTGCCTCGCATCGAGGGCGACGAATCGTTTCACCTGGCCACGTTGTACGGCTCGATCTTCCCGCCGGTGTGGAATTTCCAGCTGGCGCTGCACACCCGGGGATACGGGACGTGCATCACCACCCTGCATCTGCATCATGAAGAGGAAATCCGGAACCTACTCGGGATCCCGCCGACCTACGTTCAGGGTTGTCTGTTGCCGGTCGGGCGGCTGCGGGCGGGCCGCACGTTCTCACCGGCGCCGCGGCGACCGCTCGAGGAGGTGGTTGCGCGCGACCGCTGGGACGGTCCGCCGCTCTAGAATGGGACTTTCACCGCTTTGTGCAGCGCATTCAGCGCGCACAGTCTGATAGCCTCTAACAAAGATTTGGTTCAGCAAGAGAGGACGAATGCGAATGTTCGCCAGCCCGCAATCGTCCGGATTTGCACACCGCTAACCATGGCGAAGGCCGAGTCACTGCGAGCCAGCGGCACAGCTGATTCTCCGACCCGCCGCGCCGAGATCCTGGCCACCGCCGCGTCATTGATCGCATCCTCGGGGCTGCGGACGTCGCTGCAGGAGATCGCCGATGCCGCAGGCATTCTTCCCGGCAGCCTGTATCACCATTTCGAGTCCAAAGAAGCCATCCTGGTCGAGCTGATCTTGCGCTACCAGGAGGATCTGGAGCGCATCGGGCGGTCCGCGCAGGAGAGGCTTGACGGACCCGACGCTCGTCCGGTCGCCGACCAGATCATCGAACTCGGGTCGGCGATCGCCAACTGCGCCGTCGAACACCGCGCGGCGTTGCAGATGTCGTTCTACGAGGGACCGGGTACGGACCCGGAGCTGACCAAGCTGACGCAGCAGCGGCCGGTGGCTATCCAGGAGGCGATGCTGCAGACGCTGCGGGCGGGCCGGTGGAGCGGCTACATCAAACCCGACATCGATCTGCCGACGTTGGCCGATCGCATCTGCCAAACCATGCTGCAGGTCGGGCTCGACGTCATGCGCCACAGCTCATCGGCCGACCAGGTTGCCGAGCTGTTGTGCCGAATCATCCTGCAGGGCTTGGCAACTCGCCCTCCCACCGACTCGGTGCTGGACCGGTCCAATGCCTTCGCCGCCGCCCAGGACGTCATCGCCACGTGGTCCGACGACAGCGACGCGGACCCGAGCGACAAGGCGGCGCTGGTGCGCGCGGTGGCGCGAACGGAATTCGGGCGCAGGGGGTACGAGGTCACCACCATCAGGGACATCGCGTCGGCGGCGGGTCTCGGCACCGGCACGGTATACCGGGTGATCGGGTCGAAGGACGAACTCCTGGACTCGATCATGCGCTCCTTCGGCAAGAAGGTGGAGGCCGGCTGGGTCAGCGTGCTGCGTTCCGATGCCACGCCCACCGAGAAGCTGGACGCGCTGAGCTGGGTCAACGTCAATGCGTTGGATCAGTTCTCCGACGAGTTCAGGATTCAACTGGCCTGGATGCGGCTGTCACCCCCGACCGCGAATCCGGGATGGTCCTACACCACACGGCTTCGGCAGATGAAATCGCTGCTCTCCGAAGGGATCCGCTCGGGCGAGATAGCGATGGACGCCCCGTCGACCGCGATGCTGGCGCGCTGCCTCATCGGCCTGCAGTGGATCCCGGAGAACATCCTCGCCGAGATCGGCAAACGCCCGTCTTTGCTGCATGTTCGCGACACCGTCCTGCGCGGCGTCGCCGTCCGCGGCAAGTAAACCCCAATTAACCGCCCCGGTATTGAACCAAATAACTGTTACCCATACAGTTGAGCAGTTAGAACCGCGTTGGCATTATCCGAGAAGGGGATTTCCATGACCATTGTCGATCGGTTGCGCTACGACGGCAAGCGCGCTCTCGTTGTTGGTGGCGCGACTGGCATGGGCGCCGCGGCGGCCAAGTCAGCGGCCGAGCTGGGTGCCGAAGTCATCGTGATGGACTACGCGCCGGTGGACTACAAGGTCGCCCAGTCCGTCCAGGTGGACCTGCGCGACCCCGCGTCCATCGATTCCGCCCTCGAGCAGATCGATGGCCCCATCCACGCGGTGTTCTCCGCCGCCGGCGTCGCCGACGGCACGATCGACCTGATGAAGATCAACTTCATCGGCCATCGCCACCTGATCGACCGGCTGCTGGAACAGAACAAGCTCCCCAACGGCTCGGCCATCTGCTTCATCTCCTCGGTCGCCGGCATGGGCTGGGAGAACGACCTGGACCTGATGTTGGAATTTTTGGCGACGCCGGACTTCGCGGCGGCCGAGGCGTGGTGCCAGGCGCACGAGTCCGAAGGCATCAACCACTACGGCACCAGCAAGAAGGTGATCAACACCTACGTGGCCACCCAGGGCTATCCGCTGGCGAAGAAGGGCATTCGGATCAACGCGATCTGCCCGGGGCCGACCGACACCCCGCTGGCCCAGGCCAACGCGGACCTGTGGCTGTCCTTCGCCCAGGACTACCGCGACGAGACCGGCTCGAAGGTGCACACCCCCGAGCAGATGGGCGACGTGATGACCTTCCTCAACAGCGAGGCGGCCTGCGGCATCAGCGGGATCACGCTGCTGGTGGACTCCGGACACACCATGGCCTCGATGACCGGCGCCTACGCCCCCGGCAAGCCGATCATCGACATCATCATGGGCAAAGTGAAGCTTTAATGGCGATCGCGAGCGCGGCATAGCCGGGCGAAGCGCGTCGCCACCATCCGGTGTAGTGGCGATCGCGAGCGCGGCGTAGCCGGGCGAAGCGGGTCGCCAACACCAGGATCAGCCGCGCGACCGTCGGGTGCATGGCACGAGTCATCGTCTTCGGCGGACACGGCAAGGTCGCGCTGCAGCTCGCCCGGATCCTGACCGAACGCGGCGACCGGGTGAGCTCGGTCTTCCGCAATCCCGACCAATCCGACGATGTCGCGGCCACCGGCGCCGAGCCGGTGGTGGCCGATATCGAGCGGCTCGACACCGACGCGCTGGCCGACCTGGTAAGCGGGCACGACGCGGTCGTCTTCTCGGCCGGGGCGGGCGGTGGCAATCCGGACCGGACGTATGCCGTCGACCGCGACGCGGCGATCCGGGTGATCGACGCCGCCGCACAGGCGGGCGTCAAGCGGTTCGTGATGGTGTCCTACTTCGGCGCCGGTCCGGATCATGGTGTGCCGCAGGATGATCCGTTCTTCGCCTATGCCGAGGCCAAGGCCGCCGCCGATGCCCATCTGCGGGACAGCGAGTTGTACTGGACGGTGCTGGGTCCCGGCCGGCTCACGTTGGAACCGGCGACCGGCAAGATCGTCCTTGCGAAGGGTAAGGGAGAGGTATCCCGCGCCGACGTCGCGCTCGTCGCGGCGGCCGCGCTGGCCGACGATTCGACCATCCGGCGGACCATCGAATTCAATAACGGCGACATCCCGATCGCTCAAGCGTTGGCGAACTGATTAAACTGCTCCTCGCAGCTGGTCTGCTTGCGCCGCAACCGCGGCGCGGGCATCGAGCGGAGCACGTTAGTAGCGCTTCGTGAGAGGGAACCCGGTGAGAATCCGGGACTGTCCCGCAACGGTATGCAGGAACGACCGCCGTCAGAGTTTTTGGCAAGCACTGGTCACTACGACTGGGAAGCGACGGCCACTAGGAGCACCCCGCGGTGCGCGCCTGCGAGTCCGGAGACCTGCCAGCCGTGCCGGGCGCGCCGCGTTCGGCGGCTCATCGCCTCGAGGAATGGGCGTTAGGCAGCAGTCGTTGCGGTTAGTACTTGGGTACGCACCGCTAACGGATCGGCTGCACGTCCGCCGGCGGTGACCACCACGCCGATTGAAGGACGAATATCGTGACCCCTCAAGCATTCACCGCAACGGTTGTCGGCTCGCCACGCATCGGTCCCAAGCGCGAGCTGAAGCGCGCCACCGAGGGCTACTGGGCCGGACGCACCAGCCGAGCCGATCTGGAGAAGGTCGCCGCCACGCTGCGACGCGACACGTGGAAGGGCCTGGTCGACGCCGGCCTGGACTCGGTGCCGGTGAACACCTTCTCCTACTACGACCAGGTGCTCGACACCGCGGTCATGCTGGGCGCGCTACCGGCCCGGGCCGCGCAGGTCGCCGATGACCTCGACCGCTACTTCGCCGCCGCACGCGGCAACAAGGACGTCGCGCCGCTGGAGATGACCAAGTGGTTCGACACCAACTACCACTACATCGTCCCCGAGATCGGACCCGAGACCACGTTTTCGCTGAACCCGGACAAGGTGCTCTCGGAGTTGAAAGAGGCCCGAGGTCTTGGGATTCCGGCCCGCCCGGTGGTCATCGGTCCAGTCACGTTCCTGCTGCTGAGCAAAGGCGTCGACGGTGGTGGCCCGCCGATCGAGCGGCTGCAGGAGCTGATCCCGATCTACTCGGAGCTGCTGTCGCTGCTCGCCGACAACGGCGCGCAGTGGGTCCAGCTCGATGAGCCCGCGCTGGTCACCGACATCTCCCCCGACGCGCCCGCTTTGGCCGAGGCGATCTACAACAAGCTGGGGTCGGTGAGCAACCGGCCGGCCATCTACGTCGCCACCTACTTCGGTGACCCCGGCGCCTCCCTGGCCGGGCTGGCCCGCACGCCCGTGGAGGCGATCGGTGTCGACCTGGTCTACGGGGCCGACACGGCGGTGGCGGCGGTGCCCGAGCTGGCCGGCAAGACCCTGGTCGCCGGTGTGGTGGACGGGCGCAACATCTGGCGCACCGACCTGGAGTCTGCGCTGGGCAAGCTGGCCGCCCTGCGGGGCGCCGCGGCCCACGTGGTGGTCTCGACATCCTGCTCGACGCTGCACGTGCCGTACTCGCTGGAGCCCGAGACCGGCCTCGACGACGCGCTGCGCAGCTGGCTGGCGTTCGGGCAGGAGAAGGTCGCCGAGGTGGTGACGCTGGCCCGGGCACTCAACGAGGGCCGCGCCGCGGTCGCCGACGAGATCGCCGCGTCCAACGCCGCGGTGGCGTCCCGCAAGAGCGACCCGCGCCTGCATAACGACCGCATCCGGGCCCGCATCGACGAGATCGTCGCGTCGGGTACGCACCGGGGTGACGCCGCCCAGCGCCGCACCAGCCAGGAGGCGCGACTGCACCTGCCCCCGCTGCCGACCACCACCATCGGGTCGTTCCCGCAGACCGTCGAGATCCGCAAGGCACGCGCCGCGCTGGTCTCCGGCGAGATCGACGAGGCCGAGTACCAGAGGCGGATGAAGCAGGAGATCGCCGACGTCATCAAGTTGCAGGAGAGCCTCGGAATCGACGTGCTGGTGCACGGCGAGCCGGAGCGCAACGACATGGTGCAGTACTTCGCCGAGCAGCTGGACGGCTTCTTCGCCACCAAGAACGGCTGGGTGCAGTCCTACGGCAGCCGCTGCGTGCGCCCGCCGGTGCTCTTCGGCGACGTGATCCGCCAGCACCCGATGACGGTGGAGTGGGCCAAGTATGCGCAGTCGCTGACCGACAAGCCGGTCAAGGGCATGCTGACCGGCCCGGTGACGATCCTGGCGTGGTCGTTCGTCCGCGACGACCAGCCGCTGGCCGACACCGCCAATCAGGTGGCGCTGGCCATCCGCGACGAGACCGTGGATCTGCAGGCGGCGGGCATCGCGGTGATCCAGGTCGACGAGCCCGCGCTGCGGGAGCTGCTGCCGCTTCGCCGCGCCGACCAAGAGGACTACTTGCGTTGGGCCGTAGGCTCTTTCCGCTTGGCCACGTCCGGCGTCGCGGACTCCACCCAGATCCACACTCACCTGTGCTACTCGGAATTCGGCGATGTGATCGGAGCCATCGCCGACCTGGACGCCGACGTGACGTCCATCGAGGCGGCACGCTCACACATGGAGGTGCTGGACGACCTGAACTCGATCGGCTTCTCCAACAGCGTGGGTCCGGGCGTCTACGACATCCACTCGCCGCGGGTGCCGAGCACCAACGAGATGGCCGAGTCGCTGCGCGCGGCGCTGCGGGCCGTGCCGGCCGAGCGGCTGTGGGTCAACCCCGACTGCGGGCTGAAAACCCGCAACACCGACGAGGTGAACGCGTCGCTGAAAAACATGGTTGCCGCCGCCCAGGAGGTCCGGGCCGGCGTCTAGCCTTCAGCGGAGGCCGAGCGTCACGCGCCGGCGTGGCGGTCGGCCTTCGCGGTCACTCTGGCGTGGCGGTCGACGGTGACTCGTCCGAGAGCAGTTGCACCGGAACGTCATCGGCCCACGGTTGGCGAACGACCATGTCGGCGACCCGGACGATGCCGCGCTCGAATTCACCCGTCGCCGCGTCGACCAACCGGTACTCCTGGGTCTGCTTGTGAATCGGTTGCGCGTCAAGCAGAACCACCCGGACCTCGCCCGGTTGGAAGTGGCAGCGCTCCTGCAGGGCGGCGATCAGCTGCTCGTTGTGCATGTGGCCGTCGCCGAAGTTCCAGCCGATGGCGGTGCTGCAGATCCGCTCGCCGTCGGTGATGACGTAGTCGTCCTCGTTCTGGCCCGCCATGGCGCGGTGTGCCAGCGTGAACAGCGCGCGGCCGTGAGTGTTGAAGCCGCGGAACGCATATCCCATGTAGATCGGGATCTGCGCCGCCTCGGGACTGCCGTAGAACCGCTCCAGCTGGGCCTGCGGCATGCTGGCGATCGCCACGATGCCCCTGCCGATCTTGTCGCTGGCCGAGGGCTTGATGCACCACAGCGTGGTGTCCCAGTTGCCCGCGTAGTAACGCATCCCGGGCAGGAACGAGATCTTGCGCGGAAACATGTTGCCCAACAAGACGATTCCCGCGATGACGACGAACAGGACCGCCACCACGACCGGGTGCCTCAGCTCGCGCAGCCCGATGTGGGTGTGCGCGACGAACAACGACAACACCCCGAAGATCATGAAGACGTTCCACTCCAGCGGCACGCCCATCGGGATCGAGACGAGGATCCCCAGGTGGAAACAGACCATCGCGATGGCGGCGATCGTGACGGGCCAGCCGCCGTGACAGAAGAACAGCGGCAGCGGCACCAGCATCTCGATGGCGGTGCTGAGATGCGCGATCCACCGCGACAGCCGTCCCGGCCGCAGATCATCCGGGAAGCTTTCGAAGAAGCGACGTTTTAGCCAGCGGGGCCGCACCAGCGGGTTGTTGGACATCATCGTGGAGATGACGAACGGAAAGTGTTTGTTGAGCTTGGATGTGGCGGCGCCCATCCAGATCACCAGGAACACCACCTTGGACCCGACGATCATGTCGGGCGCCGCGAACAAGAACGTCACCGCCATCGTCGCGTACACCTCGCCGCGGGCGGCCAGGAAGATCACCTTGTCGCGCAGCCCGACCACCGCCAGCAGCAGCAGGATCAGCACGATCTTCCACGCGGGCAGCAGCCCGATCGTGGTGCCCAGTTCGGGTATCGGCCCGGTGCCGTCGGCGAACAGCGCCGCCAGCGTCACCAGGAGGAAGAGCGCGTACAGCGCGACGTCGACCGGTTTGCGCTTGGTGCCCTTGGTGAGCGGGACTCGATCCGGCCACGGTGGCAGCCGGATGGTGCCGAAGCGCATCCAGTACAGAATCGAGCCCATCGGCGGGAAGAAGCGGTTGTTCAAAGGGCCAAAGCCGCAACCGAGCCCGATCACCTCGAAGAGCATCGTGTAGAGCACGACCTTCTCGAACACGATCGGCTCCGACCACCACGACGCGACGCGCGTGAAGCCGCCGAGGCCGTTGGTGGCCGACGCGAACAGCCAGGCGCCGAGGATGTAGAGCAGGATTTTGACGACATAGAACAGATGCAGCACGACCGGCGTGCCGAAGCCCACCTCGGCCCAGTGCTTGGCCATCGGCCGGATCTTTTCGCTGCGGGTGCCCTTGTTCCATTCGGCCATGTCGAGCTGCGGCAGCTCGGGCTTCAGAAATCCCATGGTTTCACAGACTAGAACCTGTTCTAGGGCTGCGTACTGCAACCTTGGGCAAGAAACCTTTGCCTGCGCCTTTCACGCCGATACCGTTGAAGGCGGGTCGGCATGCGGCTTAGGGGGATTGTCATCATGAGCAGGCCTTGGTCCCTCGCATGGGTAACGGTCACCGCCGTCTTCGCGATCACGTCGGCCGCCGAAGGCCGTGCCGATCCGCCGATGCCCGGCGACGAGTGCACGGTGTTGCATTCGACCACCCAGGACGTCAACGACAGACCGATGTGGTGCAACCCGACGAGCACCGGACCCCATGCGCTGGTGTGGCAATACGGCGGGCCTTCGTAGCGGTTGGCGACCGAATGGCCTGTGCGCCAACTCATCTCAGTCAACCCGCGGCGCTCTGCTCGAACACCTGCGGACAGCCGCGTGCGAACGCCCGCGGAAATCTGTGTTAACCGGCCACCGCGGGCACTCGACCGGTGTAGTTTGCTGCTGGGGTGGACGAGGTTGAGGAGCCAGCCGTGTCTGAGGTCGATTATTGCGTGGTCGGAGCGGGATTCGCGGGTTTGACGGCCGCGTTGCGGCTCAAACAGGCGGGCCATTCGGTGGCCTTGCTGGAGGCTCGTGATCGGGTCGGTGGCCGCACCTTCACCGAAACCCGAGCGGACGGTACGTGGATCGACCGCGGCGGCGCGTGGATCGGTCCGGGCCAGGACCGAATCTATGCGCTGATGAACGAGTTCGGCGTGCCGGAGTACAAGCAGCACAACGACGGCGACGCCATGATGATCGTCGGCGGCAAGAAACACCGCTACGGCGGCACCATCCCGTGGACCGTGAGCCCGTGGGCCGTCGCCAACCTCGGGCTTGGGTTGGCCGCCATCGAGAAGATGTGCAGAGCGATTCCCCGCGAGGCCCCATGGGAGGCGAAGAAGGCCCAAGAGTGGGACCGCATCAGCATCGGGCAGTGGATCGAAAAGAATTCCATGTCCAAGGAAGCCGCCGAGATGCTGGACATGGCCTTCGCCGGCCTTTACACCTCGGCAGCCTCAGAGACGTCGTTGCTGTGGGGGCTGCTGCAGACGGCCTCCGCGGGCGGACTCACCTTCGCGATATCGGGCAAGGGCGGCTCGCAAGATGCCCGCCCGGTCGGTGGGATGGGGGCGCTGCACCGCCCGATGGTGGCCGAACTGGGCGACGCGCTTCACCTTTCGCAGCCGGTCCGGCAGATCAGCCAGGATGGTGACGGTGTGACGATCACCGCGGCCGACCTGACGGTGCGGGCGCGCCGCGTCATTGTCGCGATCCCGCTGGCGATCGCCACCTCGATCCTGTACGAGCCGATGCTCCCGGTGGACCGGGCACTTCTACACCAGCGCATGCCGAGCGGCGCGGTCATCAAGACCTCGCTCATTTACGACGAGCCGTTCTGGCGCGCCGACGGATTCTCCGGCCAGTCCGCGGCGCCGGGGTCCCCGGCCACCCTGACCATCGACGCCTGCACCGACACCGGGCACCCGGGAATCATGTGCGTCATCACCGAAGGGCCCGCGGCGCGCCGGCTGACAAGCCTCGACGCGGCCGAGCGCAAAGCGCTGGTCATCGGCGAACTCGTCGACCGGTTCGGCAGCAAGGCAAATGCGCCGCTCGAGGTCCACGAGCAGAACTGGACGGTGGACCGCTATTCCGGTGGCGGAATGATCGGTCACGCCCCCACCGGCGTGCTGACCGAATTCGGCTATACCTTGCGCGAGCCCTGCGGCCGGATCCATTGGGCCGGCACCGAGAGCTCGGCCGTCATGTGCGGGTGGATCGATGGAGCGATCCGCTCCGGCGAGCGCGCCGCGGCCGAGGTGACCGAGGCCGAGACCGCGGCCGTCGCGTAGCCAAATCACTTGTGCCACTTTTGTTTCAGTGGTTTCAGTGGGGCGGGTTTTGTCGGTGGCGGGGCATACTATTCGAACATGTTTTCGAGTACTCGTGAGGACATCGGTGCGGCCGTCGAGTCGCTGCGCGCGGCGGTGTCTTTCTTCCAGGAGCACTCGTATGAGGAGTTGACCAACCCGGAACGTCTGGCGCTGTTGGAGATATTCGAATGTGAAACTCGCAAACTCCAGGCTCCCAGGCACCAGTTGATCAACCAGGT
>NZ_MBEI01000044.1 GCF_001953985.1 Mycobacterium colombiense | reverse complement strand
TACCGGCCAGCGCCAGGGTGCGCGTGGTGGGGGTGGGCGGGGGCGCCGGGGCCGAGGCCGGCGCCGCGGCCGGCGCGACGGGGCTCGGGGCCGTGGCCACCGCCGGTAAGGCGGGCGGCGCCGGGGCGGGAGGTGGCATGGGCGCCGGGACGGGCGCGGGGTGGGGTATGGCGGCCAGGCCGGCCAGCCCGGCGAAAGCGCCGACGGCACCGAACGGGGCGGCCGCGAGGAGCAGCGCGGGGGCCAACAGTTCGGGCTGGCTGATGAAGATCTCGAGGATGTGCGTCGGCCAGTCGAACAGCGCCAGCTGAACCAGATACTGGAACGCCAAGGCGGGATTGTGCACCAGGTAATAGCCGAACTGCTCGAAATCCTCCAGCAGTTCCAGGGCGCGCACCACCCAGAAGAGGGGTTGCCCGGCGTTCGTGTAGGCGTCGTAGTCCAGCCCGTTCACCGTGCCCTCGGCGGGGTCCCAGTCGATCCCGAAGCTCTTCAGGATCCTCGCGATGAAGTCGTTGAACGGATTGTCGATGGTGGGGTCGTGGTCGGGATCTGATGAATCATCGCTCGAGGCATCGGATTTCACGATGGGCGGCGCCGGATCGGGCTGCGGTGTCGATGTGACCGCGGCGCCGGACACCGCCTGGTAGGTGGACATTGTGGTGGCCGCCTGGGTCCACATCCGCGCGTAGTCGGCCTCGTTGACCGCGATGGGAACCGTGTTGACCCCGAAGAAGTTCGTCGCCAGCAGGGCACCGTGCACGACGTGGTTGGTGGCCAGTTCCGGCAGCGTGGGCATGGCGGTCAGCGCTGCGGTGTACGCCGCCGCGGCCACCTCGTGCCGGCTGGCGGCCGTGGCGCTGTCGACGCTCGATTTCGCCAGCCAGGCCAGGTACGGCGCGTGCGCGGCCGCGTAGGACTCGCCGGTGGGGCCCTGCCATGCGCCGGCCTGGACTCCCGCCAGCAGCGTGCTCAATTCTTCCGCGGCAGAAGAATATTCGGCACTCAGTTGCGACCAGGCACCGGCGGCGGCCAGCAACGACCCGGGTCCGGGGCCGCTGCTGAGCAGCGCGGAATGTAGTTCGGGCGGCGAGGCCATCCAAATTGGCGCCGTCATAGGCACTCCTCAGGCTGGAAGTGTTACCAGACTGAAGAGCTTAATGAATATGATTATCGTTTTCAAAGGGGCGAGCTTGTCGCCCCGCGCGCTACACCAGCGGACGGCCCTTCTTGATCCTGCGGTCCAGGTCGTGCAGCAAGACGTTGAAGGGGAACTGCCGGATGAACCGCGGTAGATACCGGTTCACCGTCGCCAACACGGCGATCAGGCGGTCGAAGCGGCGCTGCTTGGTCGCGTCCCAGGGCAGCCGCATCTCGTCGCGGAACCGTTGCGGCAGGAAGCCCGTGGTGATCAGCAGCGCGAAATTGTCGGAGAGCCGCTGCAGCGGGCGCGGCAGGGTCACTCCTTGAATCCGGTTGGCGGCGATGGGAAACAGGTACTCGCGCACGGCGTCGTCGATGTGCACCTTGGCCAGCGATTCTTCCCAGTAGCGGTCGAACGCCGCACGGTCGGCCGGCCACATCTTCGGCGGCACCTGCAAGGTGGTGGCCAGCGTCATGCCCTCGCGGTAGTGACGCTCGGCGTCTTCGCCGTCGAGTTCACCGATGAACATGCGGTAGATGTCGAGCCCGCCCTTGTACAGACAGGCCCCGACCCACAGCTGCAGCGCGGGATCGAACGCGTTGTAGGACACCGGGCTTTCGGGGGTCGAATAGACCTGCGCGTGAGCGCGGTTCACCGCGCGGCGAAAGGCGTCCTTCTGGGCGTCGCTGCCGTTGGTCGCGACGGCCAGGTACGTGAAGGTGGTGCGGGCACGCTTGATCGGGTGCAGGTCGACGCGGCCGCTTTCGACGCGGCTCTCCATCACGCCGTATCCGACGCCGGGCTGGGCCAGTTGCATGATCACGTTCGCGGGGCCCGCCAGCAAGGCGACGCCCATCAAACCCTCGTCGATCCCCAGCGCCCGCCGCCGCCGCCGCCGCCGCTGCGGGCGGGGCGGGTCGGTGGCTCGGCGCTCGACGTGCCCAATGGGCTGGTGCACCGGCTCGTGAATTGCCATTCGTCAGGTCCTCCCGCAGCGCTTGTCCGCTAATGTGCGAACACTTGTTTCCTGATATTGTCGCGGCCGGGCGTTAGTGTCAAGATGGTTGCCATGAGCGAGACGTCCAGCGCCCGGCCGTACCGCGGGGTCGAGGCCGCCGAGCGCCTGGCCACCCGCCGTAACCGGTTGCTCGCCGCGGGCCTGGACCTGCTCGGGGCGGAGCAACAGAACATCTCGGCGGTCACCGTCCGCGGCGTGTGCCGCAGTGCCGGCCTCGCGGCCAGGTATTTCTACGAGAGCTTCGCCGACAAGGACGAGTTCGTCGCGTGCGTGTTCGACTGGGTTATCGCCGAGCTGGCCGCTACCACCCAGGCGGCGGTCGCGGCGGTGCCGGCCGCCGAGCAAACCCGCGCCTGCATGGCCAACATCGTGCGCACCATCACCGAAGACCCCCGCGTGGGGAGGCTGGTGTTCAGCACGCAGCTGGCCGATCCGGTGATCGTGCGCAAACGCGTCGAGTCCAGCGCGCTGTTCGCCATGCTGTCGGGTCAGCACGTCGGCCACTCGCTACAGGTCCCGGCGAACGAACGCATCAAGGCCGCCTCGCATTTCGTGGTCGGCGGCGTCGGCCAAACCATCAGCGCCTGGCTGGCCGGTGACGTCCAGCTCGAACCGAACCAGCTCGTCGATCAGTTGGCGGCGCTGCTCGACGAGCTCGCCGAGCCAAACCTGTACCGCCTCACCGAAACACGCGCGGACGCCTAGCGTCCCAGCACGGGCTCACACGGGGCTGACCGTGCGCCAGCCCGTCGTGGCGGTAAGCGAGAAGTCACTCAACGTATTCGAAATATGTTGTCTCAAGCCGTCGTCCGAGTTTTCTGCGCCCGGCTCGTAGGCGAGAAACGAGACGAAGACTTGTCCGTGCGTCCGTCCCGATAACAACGCCAGCACCCCGTTGGTGCGCTGCATCGTCGCGCTGGTCACACCCGGGTACAGCGACTTCATGGCGAAGTAGTTGGCGTCCGTGCCGTCCGGCCGGTTGCCGGCCGGGTCGAGCACACCGAGGTTGGACGACACGACGGCGGTTGCGTTACCGGTGGCCACACTGATCAGCCGCCGGAATACCCGCTTGGGTATCAACGGCACCAGCGGCAGCAATGCCCACCGCTCGTCGGGCACATCCTGATGGCGAACCAGCGCTCGCTTGATCGCGGCGCGGATCTCCCGCAGGTCCATCGCATGCGCGGGCTCGATCGTGATGTCGACATTCGTGACGGCGTTCGCGCGCGTGTCGCCCGGGGTGCGCTCGTTGACCGGCATCCCCACGTTGACCGAACCGTCGGCGGCGACCCGCCCCGCCCGCTGGGCGAGTCGGGCCGCCATGCCCGCCAGCAGCGCGTTGCTGCTCCCTCCGAGCGCGTGGGCGCGCGCGTCCCATTCGTCGGCTTCGATGAAGAGCGTCGCGGCGGGAAGCATGATGCTTTGGTCCGGTCCGGCCAATCGCGCGGACCGCTGGGCGGGCGGTGGCGCGACGGCTCCGCCACCCGGGCGGCCGGCCCGGGCCAAGCGCGCGGCCGCGGCGACCGCGCGACCGATATCGGGTGTGTCACGGGCGGTTTGGCGAGCATCCTCGCGCAGCGCCCGCCACCGCCGCCGTGACCCGGCGGCGGGCCAGCGCGCCGCCGCCTCGCGTCCTGACGCCGCATCCGCCACCGCCTCGCAGAGTCCCACGCCGTCGCTGACGCAATGCGTGATGACCAAGCTGACCGCCGCCCCGCCGTCGGTGAACGGGAGCACCGCGAGGTGCCAGCCGGGTCCGTGCTCGGCGTCCGGCCGCTTACCGGCCTGCTCGGCGCACCAGTCGTCGAATTCCTCACGCGGACGTGGCCTCGCGACGATCTCGAGGCCGGGCTGCTCGCCGGGCGACACCCAGCGGTGCCGGCCGAACGGCAAGGGGGACCGCTCGATCCGGCGGGCCAACCTCCCCCTGCCCAGGTGGTCATGAAACCTCTTCAGGCCGTCGATGTCGACGGGTCTGTCGTACACCCAGATGCATTGCACCACGCTGGTGGTGCCCGTCGCCCGCTCCCCCAGAAAGAGGGTCTGGTCGGCCAGATCCAGCACGTTGTTCATGCCTAGGCCGCCTCGGTGTCGTCTTCGTCGGCGAAGTCCCGCTGCTCGCCCGAATCGCCCTGGGATGCAGCAACATCCGGGTCCACCGACGCCATCCTTGCGACGTTCACGCACACTTCGGTCAGGGTCGCGATGTAGCGATGCACCGACTCGCGCGCTATCTCGTTGTCCGGGAACGAGATTGTCACCGTGGTCTTTTCGGCGTGCCGGTTGATCCACATGTTGATGCCGCCGGCCGACAGGTTGTCACCATAGGTGCCGAAATTCGCCTCGGCCCACAGTCCGGCGAGGGGGATCTTGCGAAAGTCCAGGAAGGACAGCATCATCGGCAGCTGCGTCGGCAGCTTGATCCCCAGGTCATCCGGTGTCGCCAGCTCCAAGAGCCGCTCGAACGGGACATCGGCAAGACCTTTCGCGGCGTCGAAGGACTTCTGGGCCGCACGGGCCGCCTCACCGAACGAGACACCGCCGGTCGGCACGGTGACCGGGATCAGGCTGGCGAACCAGCCGACGGTCATCGTGTCGACGCCCGGCAGCCGGGTGTCCTTGGCGGTGAACCCGTGATAGGTCTCGTTGCCGGTCAATTCGTGGTCGGCCAGGGCCGTGCACGCCAAGACCCCCCCGATGAACCGGGCACCGGCCGCCCGGCAGGCGGCGTCGAAAGATTCGGTCTCGGCCCCGTCCAGCAAGTCCATCGTGACCAAGTCGCCCTTGCTGCTCGCCCAGGTATCCCCCAGCGGCAGTGGGAAATTCGGCCAGTTGCCGTCGGTGTCGCGGCCGAACGCGATCCAATCCTTGATCTCGGGCGACGACAGATCCAGGGTCGCAGCCTTCTTGCGCTGCCGCGCGGCGTAGTCACAATAGCTCCTGACCTCCGGGAGTTGGGGCTGCGGCTGATGTGCGCCCCGCGACAGTTCCTGATAGGTCAGGTGGATGTCGACGAAGATCAGCCCGGCGGACAAGCCGTCGATGTGCAGATGGTCGACACTGGCATAGAAGGTGAAGTAGTCGGGGTGCTCGACGACACCGAATGTGAAACAACCCCATTCGAGCGTTTCCGGGGTGGTCGTCAGTGCGTGGGTGCGCACCTGATCGGCGCTCATCTGCCCGAACGGCACCGGAACCATATCGATGACGGAGGGGTCATCGATCGTGCGGCGCACGATTTGGCCGTCCTCGAATTCGAACCAATTGTGGTAGGTGTCCTGGCGGCGGACGTGTGCGTTGATGGTTGCTGTCATCGCCGGAACGTCACATACGCCGGGGATGTCCCACGCCACGACCATCAGGCGGGGTAGCTGCCTGCTCATCGCGTTGCCGATGTTGGCGGCCCAAAGATGTTGATTCTGTTGGTAACTCGGAGCCAGCTCAGAGCGGCGCGCGGCCCGGGCCGCGCCATGCGACGCGGGCGCGGGCGTCCACATGGTGAGCGGACCGTTCGGTGGTTGCCATTCGGTGATGTTGCCGAGTGCGACCATTTGCTTAAGTCGTCCCTCCCGTAGTGCCGACATTTGTTGCGCAGCAAGGGAAAGCGAATGAGTCATCGGGCGTCGGCCGATGACCCTCCGCGCAGCATGAGTCCCGCTTATGGGAATTGTCACGACGTTTCTCGGCATGCGGACTGAAGTTGCCGCGTCGCTATGCGCCCCCTGTGTGCGGAAGTTGACGCTAGTCGAATAGGCCACAAACGTGCCCCAGATGTGAGGAGCGTCACACTGCATGGAGAGCGTCTGCGCCGGGCGCCGAGCCGCGGAATAGCCCGCCTACCTGCGCAATTCGGCCTGAGCCCGCTCGATCGCCGCCCCAAGATTTAATGACGGCATCGAAAATACGTGCGGGCGCCCAGTGCTCCGCCCCGGACTCACACCGGGCTGTGCGTGCGCCAGCCCGTGGTGGCGGTCAGCGAGAAATCGCCCAGCACGCCGGAGATGGCCTGCCGCAAATCTTCGTTCGAGTTTCGGTGACCCAACTGATAACCGAGGACCGACACGAAGACCTGGCCGTGCACCCGTCCCGACAACAACGCCAGCGCTCCGTTGGTGCGGTGCATCGTTGCACGGGTCACGCCCGGGTACACCGACTTCATCGCGAAATAGTCGGCGTCGCTGCCGTCTGGCCGATTCACCGCCGGGTCGAGGACACCGAGGTTGGACGACACGACGGTGGTGGCGCCGCCCGTGACCACGCTGATCAGTCGCCGGAAGATCCGCTTGGGGATCAGCGGAACCAGCGGCAGCAACGCCCAGCGCTCGTCGGGCACGTCCTGATGGCGGATCAGCGCGTTCTTGATCACGGCGCGGATCTCGCGCAGGTCGGTCCCGATCGCCGAGGACCTGAGCGTGACGTCGACGTTCGTGACCGCGTTGGCGCGAGTGTCGCCGGGGGTGCGTTCGTTGAGCGGCATCCCCACGTTGACCGAGCCGTCCGCCGCGACCCGTCCCACTCGCTGGGCGAGCCGGGCGGCCAGTCCCGCGAGCAGCGCGTTGCTGGTCCCGCCGAGGGCGCCGGCGCGGCTGTCCCACTCGTCGGCGTCGACGAAGAACGTGGTCATCGGCAGGGTGATGCGGTCGTCCCCCGCGATGGGCGGCGCAGGGGGCTTCTCGGCCGACGCCGATTGCACGGCGTCGCGGCCCTGCCGGAGCATTCGGATCGCCGCGCCGATCGCGCGAGCGACATCGCCCGTGTCGTGCGCGGTTTGGCGGGCGTCCTCACGCACCGCCCGCCACCGACGGCGCGCCGCCGCGGCCGGCCAGCGGATCGCGTCGTCGCGCCCGCACGCCGCGTCCGCCAACGTTTCACACAGCCCGACGCCGTCGGTGAGGCAATGCGTGGTGACCAGGCTGACGGCCGCGCCGCCGTCGGTGAGTGGGAGCACCGCCAGGTGCCAGCCGGGGCCGTGCTCGGCGTCCGGCCGTTTGGTGCCCTGCTCAGCCAGCCACGCGTCGATCTCGTCGCGTCGCCGCGGCGTGCCGACGATCTCGAGGGCGCACCGGTCGTTCGGCGCGACCCAGCGATGGCGCCCGAACGGCAAGGGAGACCGTTCGATCCGGCGCGACAGTCGCCCCTTCCCCAGGTGGCGATGGAACTCGCGCAGCCCGTCGATGTCGACGGCGTGGTCGTAGACCCACACACACTGCAGCAGGCTGGTGGCTCCCGTCGCCCGCTCACCGAGAAAAAGGGTCTGGTCGGCCAGGTCTAGCACGTTACTCATTGTTATGCCGCTTCGTGGTCGCCCGCGTGCGGCGGGAGCGGGTAGGGTTCTTCCGAATTCACCTGGGGCGCAACCACGACCGGCTCATCCGCGGTGGGCTGGGCGACGCGCACGAATGCCTGGGTCAGCGTCGCGATGTAGCGCAGCACCGACTCGCGTGCGATTGCGTTGTCCGGGAAGGACATCGTCACCGTGGTGTTGTCGGCCTGGCGGTTGATCCACATGTTGATCCCGCCGTGCGAAAGGCTGTCGCCGTAGGTGCCGAACTTCGTCTCCGCCCACAACCCGTTGAGGGGAATCTTGCGAAAGTCGAGGAAGGACAGCATCATCGGCAGTTGCGTGGGCAGCTTGATGCCCAGTTCGTCCGGTGAGGCCAATTCCAGGACCCGCTCGACCGGGACGTCCGCGAGGCGCTGGGAGTCGTCGAACGACTTCTGCGCGGCCCTGGCCGCCTGGGCGAACGTTTCGCCGGCCGTCGGCACGGTGATCGGGATCAAGCTGGCGAACCACCCCACGGTCATCGTGTCGACACCGGCCCTGCGGGTGTCCTTGGCCGTGAAGCCGTGATAGGTGTCCTTGCCGGTCAATTCGTGCTCGGCGAGACCGGCGCACGCCAGGACTCCCCCGATGAACCGGGCGCCGGCCGCGACGCAGGCGGCGTCGAAGGCCTCGGTCTCGGCGGCGTCCATCAGTTCGACGGTCAGCAGATCGCCCTTGGTGCTCGCCCAGATATCGCCCAGCGGCAGTGGGAAACTCGGCCAGTCGCCGTCGGTGTCACGCGCGAATGCGATCCAGTCCTTGATCTCGGGCGACGACAGGTCCAGCGCCGCGGCCTTCTCGCGCTGCCGCGCAACGTAGGCGCGATAGCTCCGCACCTCGGGCAGCGCGGCGGCACGATGCCCGCTCTGCGCCAGCTCCTGATACATCAGGTGGATGTCGAGGAAGATGAGTGCGGCGGAAAGGCCGTCGATGTGCAGGTGGTCGACACTGGCATAGAACGTGAAATAGTCAGCGGCCTGGACGATTCCGTAGGTGAAGCAGCCCCATTCCAAGGTCTCCGGAGTCGCAGTCAGGACGTGGGTGCGCACCTGGTCCGGAGTCATCTCGCCGAGCGCCACCGGGACGAAGTCGATGTCTTCGGGATTCTCGATTTCGTGGCGCACGAAGATTCCGTTGTCGAATTCGAACCAATAGTGATACGTGTCCTGGCGGCGCACATGGGCATTGATCGTCGCGGTCATCGCCTCGAGGTCGCAGATGCCGGGAATGTCCCACGCCACGATCATCAGCCGCGGCAGCTGCCGGCTCAGGTTCTTGCCGTGATAGGAGGCCCAGAGGTGTTGGTTCTGTTGATAACTCGGAGCCAGATCACCTCGGCGTGCGGCGCGCGCCGCTTCAAGCGCCGTAGGCGCGGCCATCCACATGGTAACCGGGCCGTGTGGCGGCTGCCATTCGTTGATGTTTCCGAGTGCGACCATTCGTCGAGTCCTTGTGCTGTGAGATACCGACATCTGTTGTGCGGTCTGGGAGGTGGTGAAAGTGCGATTAGCGCTTGGCTTTTGACGAATCTTGTGTTGGTTTCGAGCTTGAAATCTCGCGACGTACTTTTCGGTATATTCTGCTGAACTACCGCGTCGCTTACACCCCCTATGTCGCTGCTGTGGACGCTAGCTGACGCAGGCGATGATTTCGCGGTTTTGTGAAGACTCGCATTCTCCCGCGCGAATGTCTCCGCGGCGGTAATCTTTTTCGCTTACGGTGGTGCGGCCGGCCCGATGGGTGGCGCACGCGTACCAAAAAGTATCCAGCGAGGGCGGTTTATCGCCGATTCGCCTGTCCGCGTCTACAACTCGGGATACCATTGTTCGGCCCGTTCGCGGGGCCGGCATGGCCTCGAACCCGGGCGGCTCGAGCCAAACCTCCCCCGTATCACGGGAACAGCGGCAAATTCCAAAGCCGCATGCCGGGATGCAGCAACCACAACCGGGTCATTGTGAGCCGCAGGATGCGCACCGCGCTGGTGATCATGAAGATCGCCAGCGGCACCTCGATCAGCAGCGCCGTGATCACCGACAGCCAGATGTCCTTGGGGCCGGCCGTCATCAGGTCGAACCAGGCGTCGCAGATCAGCAACACCCCGGTGGTGAAGGCGGCGAGCACCAGCAGCTGGCGGCGCAGGTATCCGAGCAACGCCGTCGTCAGCATGAAGGCGACCAGCAGCACGTCGAAGCCGACCCAGGTAATCGGCCAGTTGTGCGCGACGTAGTTCTCCGGCAGCGTCACCGCCAGATACCCCAGCCACGGAACCATCGCCATGGAGCCACCGACCATCAGGCTCAGCCGGATGCGCCGCACCCGCGCCAGGAAGTCCGGGTCGATCACGTCACCCAGCGGCATTTCCAGGCGGGTGATCAGTTCCCGCCGTTGCTCGGGCGTCAGCGCCGCGATCTGCGCGTCGGTCAGAATGCCGTCGGTCATCAGAACATCCTCGGGCTCGGCCCGGTCGAATCAGTGGGCGGCACCCACCGGGGGCCGCCGGTCCGCCGCGGTCCTGGGCACCGCCTGGACGTCGCCGCTTTCGAATTCCTTCACCCAACACGCGAATTCAAGGGTGATGCCGTCCGGGTCCTGGAAGTAGAACGAGCGCACGTAGACCCCGGGATGCACGGTGGCGGACACCTGCATGGGGCTTTCGTCGTGGTTGAGGACCGGCCCGACCCGCACCCCCTTGTCCTTGAGGAGCTGGCGGTAGGCGTCGAACTTCTCGGCCGGTACGTGGAAGGCGAGATGGTTCATGGTGCTGACGGCGCTGGTGATGTCGCCGATGCCTGGGATGGCGCCCGGCGACGAGATCCCCGGCACCCGGTCGGGGGCGTCGGCGAACCAGAAAAAGGCGACGCAGTCGCCGTTGCCGGCGTCGAAGAAGAAATGCTGGCCGGCGCCGCCGGGCAGGTCCAGCGATTTGATCAGCGGCATGCCGAGGATGTTGCTGTAGAAGTCGACGGTTTTCGCCATGTCCGAACACACCAGGGCGACATGGTTGATCCCACCGAGTTCGAATTCCGTGTTGGTGTTGTGCGGCTTGATCATCTGGTGGCTCCCCTCGGTCCCCGGCTTGACGATCCTGGCCAAGATCCGAATCTGAATCTAACATCAGTTTCAGTTTTGGCCCAGGGAGGTGCGCAGGTGTCGACGGCGGCGTCCCCTGCTGGCCGGGCCGGCCGGCCCGCCGAACTTCCCACCGTTCGCGGCCGGCGCACGCAGGCCGCCATCGACGCGGCCGCCCGGGCCGTCATCGCGCGCAAGGGTGTGCTCGCCACGACCATCGCCGACATCGCCGCGGAGGCCGGACGTTCGGCGGCGTCGTTCTACAACTACTACGACTCCAAAGAGGCGATGGTGCGCCAGTGGGCGCTGCGCTTCCGCGACGAGGCCAACGAGCGCGCGCTGTCGGTGACCGAACATGGTTTGTCCGATCGGGAGCGCGCTCATGCCGCAGCCGCCGCGCACTGGCACACCTACCGCCACCGGCTCGCCGAGGTGATCAGCGTGTCGCAGCTGGCGATGATCAGCGACGACTTCGCCCAATACTGGGCCGAGATCTGTGAGATACCAATCTCTTTCATCGCCGAATCGGTCCGGCGCGCCCAGGCCGAGGGCCGTTGCCGCGGCGACGATCCCCGGCTGATCGCCGAGGCCATCGTGGCGATGTTCAACCAGTTCTGCTACATCCAGCTCGGTGGGGCGCGTGCGGTGGAACCCGACGATCAGGCCTGCATCCAGACCCTGGCCAACATCTACTACCGGGCCATCTATGCGTAAGGGGGACCGCTGAATTGACTGGTCGTACCGGTGCCGGAGTGATCCGCGAATTCATCGGGGTGTCGTCGCCCACCGCGGGGCGCGCGGGCGCGGGCGGGCACCCGTGCCAGGGGCTGTATCACCGGGGGGTGGGGCGCAAACCCAAGGTGGCGATGATCGCCACGCACTATCAGATCGACTTCTCCGAGCACTATCTCGCCGACTACATGGCCACCCGCGGCGTCGGGTTTCTGGGCTGGAACACCAGGTTTCGCGGCTTCGAAAGCAGCTTCCTGCTCGACCACGCGCTGGTCGACATCGGCGTCGGGGTGCGCTGGCTGCGCGAGGTCCAGGGCGTGGATACCGTGGTGCTGTTGGGCAATTCGGGTGGCGGATCGTTGATGGCCGCCTACCAGTCACAGGCGGTCGAACCGAACGTCACCCCCCTGGACGGGATGCGCCCGGCCGCCGGGCTGACCGAATTGCCGCCGGCCGACGGCTACGTGGCCACCGCCGCCCATCCCGGACGCCCGGAGGTGCTCACAGCCTGGATGGACGCCGCCGTCGTCGACGAAAATGATCCCGTGGCCACCGACGCCGACCTCGACCTGTTCAACGAGCGCAACGGCCCGCCGTACTCGCCGGAGTTCCTCGCCCGCTACCGCAGCGCGCAGAGCGCGCGCAACCACGCGATCACCGACTGGGCCGAAACCGAGCTCAAACGCGTTCGCGCGGCGGGGTTTTCCGATCGCCCGTTTTCCGTGATGCGGACCTGGGCCGATCCCCGCATGGTCGACCCCAGCATCGAGCCCACCAAGCGGCAACCCAACATGTGCTACGCGGGCGTCCCGGTGAAGGCGAACCGCTCGGCGCACGGGATCGCGGCGGCCTGCACGCTGCGCAACTGGCTGAGCATGTGGAGCCTGCGGGTGGCCCAAACCCGCGCCGAACCGCACCTGGCCCGGATCAGCTGTCCCGCCCTGGTGATCAACGCCGAGGCCGATACCGGGGTGTTTCCCTCTGACGCCCAACGCATTTTCGACGCACTCGCCGGCACCGACAAGACGCAGGCCTCGGTGGACACCGACCACTACTTCACCACCCCGGGGGCGCGCGGCGAGCAGGCCGACATGATCGCCCAATGGATCGGCAAGCGGTGGCGCTGAGAGTTCTCGCCATTTGGTCCCGGGTGCCTGCGACGGACAGCCGCCAGCCCGTGTCGTCAACCAACCGACTGGTTGTTAGCTTGGAAGGTACTGGGCCGAAACGGCCTCCTGCAGCAACGGAAGGCGACCAATGCCGATCGCGATAAATCCCGAGCATCAAGACCTGGCCGATTCCGTGCGATCGCTGGTGGCGCGCATCGCGCCGTCCGAGACGCTGCATGCGGCCATGGAGGCGCCCATAGACAACCCTCCGCCGTACTGGCAGGCCGCGGCCGACCAGGGACTGCACGGTGTCCATCTCGCCGAATCCGTCGGCGGACAGGGCTTCGGCATCCTCGAGTTGGCCATCGTGCTCGCCGAATTCGGTTACGGGGCGGTGCCGGGGCCGTTCGTGCCGTCGGCGATCGCCAGTGCCCTGATCTCCGCGCACGACCCGGACGCGAAGGTGCTCTCCGAGCTGGCGTCGGGCGCCGAAATCGCCTCCTACGGCCTGAATTGCTGTGCGCTGACCGCCACCCGGCAGGGCAATTCGCTGGTGATCCGCGGCGAGGTGCGTGCGGTTCCCGCCGCGGCGCAGGCCACGCTGCTGGTGTTGCCCGTCGCGATCGACAGCGGTGAAGCGTGGGTGGTGCTGCGTGCCGACCAGCTCGAGATCGAGCCGGTGAAGAGCCTGGACCCGCTGCGCCCCATCGCCGATGTGCGGGCCAACGCCGTCGAGGTCGGCGAGGACGTCGTGCTGACGAACCTGAGCATGGCGACGGCGCACGCGGTGATGACCACGCTGCTGTCCGCCGAAGCCATCGGCGTGGCCCGCTGGGCGACCGACACGGCCTCGCACTACGCCAAGATCCGTGAGCAGTTCGGCCGTCCGATCGGCCAGTTCCAGGCCATCAAGCACAAATGCGCCGAGATGATCGCCGACACCGAGCGGGCCACCGCGGCCGTGTGGGATGCCGCCCGCGCGATCGACGAGGCGCGCGAAAACGGTTGGGATACAGCAGCTTCACACGTCGACTTCGCGGCCGCCGTCGCGGCGACGCTGGCGCCCGCGGCCGCCCAGCGCTGCACCCAGGACTGCATTCAGGTGCACGGCGGGATCGGCTTCACTTGGGAGCACGACACAAACGTGTACTACCGCCGGGCACTGATGTTGGCAGCATCCTTCGGCCGCAGCTCGGATTACCCGCAGAAGGTCGTCGACACCGCCACCACCACCGGCATGCGCGCGGTGGACATCGACCTCGACCCCGACACCGAGAAGCTGCGGGCGGAAATCCGGGCCGAGGTCGCCGCGCTCAAGGAGATCGAGCGGGAGCAGCGCAAGATCGCCATCGCCGAGGGCGGTTGGGTACTGCCCTACCTCCCGAAGCCGTGGGGGCGGGCCGCCAGCCCGGTGGAGCAGATCATCATCGCCCAGGAGTTCGCCTCCGGGCGGGTCAAGCGGCCGCAGGTCGGCATCGCCGCGTGGATCATTCCGTCGATCGTCGCGTTCGGGACCGAGGAGCAAAAGCAACGGTTCCTGCCGCCGACGTTCCGCGGCGAGATGATCTGGTGCCAGCTGTTTTCCGAACCCGGCGCCGGATCGGACCTGGCCGGCCTCTCCACCAAGGCCACCCGGACCGACGGCGGCTGGCGCATCACCGGCCAGAAGATCTGGACCACCGCCGCGCAGTACTCGCAATGGGGCGCGCTGTTGGCCCGGACGGACCCCAGCGCCCCGAAACACAATGGCATCACCTACTTCCTGCTGGACATGAAGAGCGAAGGCGTGACGGTCACGCCGCTGCGCGAGCTCACCGGCAACGCCATGTTCAACACCGTCTACATCGACGACGTGTTCGTGCCCGACGACTGCGTGCTCGGTGAGGTCAACCGGGGCTGGGAGGTCAGCCGCAACACGCTGACCGCGGAGCGGGTGTCGATCGGCAGCAGCGACGCAAACTTCCTGGCGACCCTGCCCCAGTTCGTTGAGTTCGTTCGCGACGGCCACTTCGATCAGATCGCCCAGCACCGAGCGGGCCAATTGATCGCCGAAGGCCACGCGGCCAAGGTGCTTAACCTGCGCTCGACGCTGTTGACGCTGGCCGGTGGTGACGCCATGCCGTCGGCGGCCATCTCCAAGTTGCTGTCCATGCGTACCGGCCAGGGTTATGCCGAATTCGCGGTCTCGTCGTTCGGCACCGATGCCGCGATCGGTGACCCCGACCAGTTACCCGGCAAATGGGGCGAATACCTGTTGGCCAGCCGTGCCACCACCATTTACGGCGGCACCTCCGAGGTGCAGCTGAACATCATCGCCGAACGGCTGCTGGGCCTGCCCCGCGACCCGTAAAACGTCCAACAAGGGCCCCAAACAGGGCCATGCCGACCTGACTACGTCAGGCCGGCATGGTTCCCCCCATTCGCGGTCGGCCATCCCGAGGGTTGGCGTGTCGGCGATGGCCGCTACCGCGCGGAGATGGTGATCACCACCACCAGTTCCACCAGTGCTGGGGGCCCCAGTAGCCACGGCCCCAGTTGCCGTGGCCCCAGTTGCCGTGCCCCCAATTGCCATTTCCCCGACCATCATGGCCGCCCCATCCGCGACCGCCGGGGCGATCGGGGATGAAGCCCGGTCCGCTCTGCGGCCCAGCACTGGCGAAGCTCGTGGTGGCTGCGGGCGCAGGAGCGGCCTGAGCCGTGGGGGCGCCGCTGAAAAGCAGCGCACCGGCCACAGCCCCGGCACCTAGGACACCTGCGGCCCCGCCGCGTAATGATCGCCCGAGGATCATCGAAGTTTTCCTTTCCAACCACTTACCGATAGCAAAAACATTAGTTGGACATTTATGAGCAAAACAAGGGTAATTCGCTATTTGGCTATTGTGAATTGGATAACAGCGGCACCACCCCCAGCCAATAGTGCGGGCCATTGTTGGCCCGTATTTACGTAATTCATTTATTTGCAAATACTGAGGCTTCGGCCGAGCTCGAGCTATTCTAGCAGTTCAGCTATCATCTACTGATGTACTGGCCTACGGATCGCGGACCTACTGATGTCAGACTTTCCGCATTAACAGATATTCTGACTTCCGGACTCTTCGAGGAAAACAGGCCCCATCATATACCGACACCCAAAAGAAGCGTTCCAAGCACACAGCTACTTTTGCCTATTTGCGACACGATCTGCGAGCGAGCCGCTGTGGCGCCGCGCAACGGCGTTCCCATCCGCGGGCTAGCCGACCGGAGGGTGGGCGGCCCGGCGACGCGACTTACGCTGGCGTCGGTGACAGAATCAGTATTGACACAACGGCACCGAGCGCTGATTTACTGATTGGCACTCACGGAGGAAGACACCGAAGTGAACTTCAACAGCAGCCACAGCGGACCCGGCGCCGGATCCTTTCGCGCCCCGCACTCAGCCGCCGGGCCCTCCGGAGACGCCGCACCCACCGAGCGTCTCAGTCTCGGGGGTGCCCCGCGGATCGCCAGCCCGCCGCCGGCCGCCCAGCAGGGACGCACCCAGCGGACGCGCCGAACCGTCGACCTCCCGGCGCCGACGCACCGGGCCCTCGACATCTGGCAGCGCGAGGCGGCCGACCGGCTGGGAGTCGCCCGGGTGACCGGGCAGGAGGTCCTCACCGCGCTCATCGACCAGCTTCTGGTCGACCCGAAACTGACGGCACAGATCACCCGCGCCATCAAAGACCGCCGCTGACCCGCCCATCGGGCGAGCCCTACCGACCCGAACGGGCTAGTTAGTCGACGTCCATTTCGCGCAACTCGCGCTTGAGGACCTTGCCGGTGGGGTTGCGCGGCAGCTCGTCGAGGAAGACCACCTCGCGCGGCACCTTGTAGCGGGCCAGGTGGTCGCGCACGTAGTGCTTGACGGTGTCCTCGTCGAGGTCGGCGCCGTCCTTCTTCACCACGAAGGCGCGCAGGCGGTGGCCCCATTCCTTGTCTTCGACGCCGATCGCAGTGGCCTCCACGACGTCCGGGTGCCCGGTGATCAGGTCTTCGACCTCGGCCGGGAAGACGTTCTCGCCCCCGGAGACGATCATCTCGTCGTCGCGCCCGCTGATGAACAGCAGGCCGTCCTCATCGAAGTAGCCCACATCGCCCGAGGACAACAGCCCGTCGATGATCTGTTTCTTACCCCCGCCGGTGTAGCCCTCGAACGGGAACGCATTGCCGACGAAGATGCGTCCGACCTCGCCCTGCGGCAGCTCCTTGCCGTTGTCGTCGTAGATCTTGACCTTCACGCCCTTGACGACCGGCCCGACTGTCGACGAGTTGCGCTCCAGATGCTTGGGCTCGGCGATGGTGGCGAAGGCGATCTCGGTCGAGCCGTACATGTTGTAGATGACCGGGCCCAGGTCCTTCAGGCCCCGTTCCGCCAGGTCGGCTCCCAGCGCCGACCCGGATACGAACACGATCTTCAGGCTGGACAGATCGGGCTTCTTGTCCATCTTCTCGACCGCGTCGAGGATCCGCGACAACATCACCGGGACCACAACCATCGCGGTCACCTTGTGCTTCTCGATGTCTTCCAGCACCAGCGGCGGCTTGAACTTCCGGCGCAGCACCAGAGTCGAGCCCAAAAACATCGCGATCGTGCCATGCAGGAAACCCAGCGCGTGGAACATCGGTGCGGGCAGCGACGTCACCTCACCGGCCTTGAACGGAACGTGCGACAGGATGCCGCCGATCGGCGCCAGCGTCGGCGGGGTGCTGCGGTTCGCGCCCTTGGGTGTGCCGGTGGTCCCGCTGGTCAGGATGATGATCGACGAGTGCTTGCTCGCCTTGGGCGCGGCCTTCTTGTCGCTGCGCTCGATCAGGTCGGCCAGCGTGTCGTCCTTGCTGCCCGACTTCTCGTCACTGTCGGGATTGGTCCCGAGCGCCCGCAGTTTGCCCAGCTCCGGCGAGGCCTTGCTGACGGCCTTGGTGTATTCGTCGTCGTAAATGATCAGCTTGGCGCCCTCGCGCTCCGACACTTCTTTGATCTGCGGGCCGGAGAACTCGCTGTTGAGCAGGATGATGCGGGCGCCCACCCGGGCGGCGCCGAAGTAGGCGATCAGGAACCAGCGAGTGTTGCGGGCCAGGATGGCGACGCCGTCGCCGCCCTTGACGCCCTTCTCGATCAGCCCGTTGGCCACCGCGTGCGCGGCCTCGTCGAGCTCTCGGTAGGAGAATTCGCCCTCCTCGTCGATGCACGCCGCGCGGTCGGGGTGGCGCCTGGCGTTGAGAGCCGGCAGCATGCCGAACTCGCCCCACTTGTAGATGTCGGCGGCCATCGCGGCGTAGTTCTGCGGAGGCTCGATCCGAAACGCGCCCGACTCGAAGATCTTGCGCACGTAATGCAGTTCAGCGGAGCCGCGTTCCAGGTACTGCTGAACTTTTGCGGCGGCCTGACCGGGCAGGCCGAGGAGGTTAGGCATAAATCCACCTTATGTGACGTCCGTCTCAGTACGGCCAGAAATTCTGGCGAATTAGCATGAACCGCATGACCCGTCCGGTTTCGCTGGAGGTGGCCGGGCGCGAGGTCACCATCACCCATCCGGACAAGGTGGTGTTCCCCCGCGCGAGCGCCCGTGAAACCTCGACCGGCCCGTATACCAAGCTCGACCTGGTCCGTTATTACCTGTCCGTGGCGGACGGCGCGTTGCGCGGCGTGGCCGACCGCCCGATGATCCTGAAGCGCTTCGTCAAGGGCATCACCGAAGAAGCGGTGTTTCAGAAGCGCGCGCCGGCCAAGCGGCCGGACTGGGTGGACGTCGCCGAACTGCATTACGCGCGCGGCACTTCCGCCGCCGAGGCGGTGATCCACGACGCCGCCGGACTGGCCTGGGCGATCAACCTGGGCTGCGTCGACCTCAACCCGCATCCGGTGCTGGCCGACGACCTCGATCACCCCGACGAGTTACGGGTCGACCTGGATCCGATGCCCGGGGTCTCCTGGCGGCGCATCGTGGACGTCGCGCTGGTGGCGCGCGAGGTGCTCGAGGACTACGGCCTGACCGCGTGGCCGAAGACGTCGGGATCGCGCGGCTTTCACATCTACGCCCGCATCGCCCCGCGCTGGGAGTTCCGCCAGGTCCGGCTTGCCGCGCAGACCGTGGCCCGCGAGGTCGAGCGGCGGGTGCCCGACGCTGCGACGAGCCGCTGGTGGAAGGAAGAGCGCGAGGGGGTGTTCGTCGACTTCAACCAGAACGCGAAGGACCGCACCGTCGCATCGGCGTACTCCGTGCGGGCGACCCCGGATGCCCGGGTCTCGACACCGCTGCGGTGGGACGAGGTCGCCGGCTGCGACCCCGAGGCGTTCACCATCGACACCGTGCCCGCCCGGTTCGCCGAGATGGGTGACCCCTGGGCGGAAATGGACGACGCCGTCGGCGAACTCGACCGGCTGCTGGTGCTGGCCGAGGAGATGGGGCCGCCCGAACGCGCGCCGAAAGGGGCGGGCAAGCGCACCATCGGAGCGCCAGGCCGGAGGCAATCCACGATGCCGCTGATCGAGATCGCCCGCACCAAGACCAAGGACGAGGCGATGGCCGCGCTGGACGTCTGGCGCGACCGTTACCCCGCGGCGGCCCGCCGGCTGGAGCCGGTCGACGTCCTGGTCGACGGGATGCGCGGGCCCAGTTCGATCTGGTACCGGATCCGGATCAACTTGCAGCACGTCCCCGAAGACCGGCGGCCGCCCCAGGAAGAGCTGATCGCCGACTACAGCCCCTGGGAGGGGTACGGCGGAAAGCAGAAGCCATCGAGCTGACCCCCGGCCGCGCCTAGATCCCCACCCGCGTGATCGCGTTGTGCTTGCGCAGGTAGCAGTACCAGGTGACGCCCAGCAGGCCGAGGAAGAACACGATGTAGAACCGCAGCGCCGGTTCGATGCTGCCGAACTCCGACTTCGACCACGCGTACGCCAGCGGAACCACGAACCCGCCGACGGCGCCCACCGCCGAGATGACGCCCAGCGCCCCGGCCGCCTGGCGGCGCATGGCCACCATGGTGTCGGGATCGCCCCCGGCCAGTTCGCCCTTGACCTTGAAGATCCGCGAAATCATCCGGTAGGTCGAACCGTTGCCGATGCCGGTCGCGACGAACAGGAACATGAAGCTGGCGAAGAAGGCCGGTAGGTTCACCACCGTCACCGACCACAGCGCCGCCGCCGCCCCGATCGCCAGCATCACGAAGCTGGCGGCGGTGATGCGGGCCCCGCCGATCCGGTCGGCCAGCTTGCCGCCGAGGGGCCTGATGACGGATCCGATGCCGGCGCCCAGGAAGGCCCACGCCAGGGCGATGTCGCCGCGGCCGAAGACCGTTTTGAGCAGGGTCGGGAACGCGGCCGAGTAACCGATGAACGAGCCGAAGGTGCCGATGTAGAGCAGCGACATGATCCAGGTGTCGGGGTGCCGCAACGACTCCAGCACCGGCTTCACGTCGGCCTTGGCCTCGGTGAGGTTGTTCATGAACAGGAACGCGCAGACCGCGGCCACCACGACCAGCGGCACGTAGAACAGTCCGGCGCGCGACAACGCCATTCCGCCGCCGGCGATGACGATGGGCGGAATGATCTTCTGCACTACCGCGACGCCGATGTTGCCGCCGGCCGCGTTCAGGCCCAGCGCCCAGCCCTTGTCTTTCTCCGGGTAGAAGAACGAGATGTTGGCCATCGAGGAGGCGAAGTTGCCGCCGCCGAAGCCGGCCGTCGCGGCGATCGCCACCAGGGCGCCGAACGGCAGGCCGGGATGGCTCACCGCCCACGCCAGCAGCAGGCACGGGATCAGCAGCAGCGCCGCCGAGATGGTCGTCCAGTTGCGGCCGCCGAGCAGCGGCACCGCGAAGGTGTAGGGCAATCTCAGGAACGCCCCGACGCCGCTGGGGACGGCGACCAGGCACAGGGCCTGGCTGGCGGTCAGCGCCCAGCCGGATGCGGAGGGGTGCCCGTGCGCCCCGGCCGTCATCTGCACCACAACGATGCTCCACAACATCCACACACTGAAGCCGACGTGCTCGGCGAAGATCGAGAAGATCAGGTTCCGGCGGGCGATGGGCTTGCCGGTGGTCTCCCAGAATTCGGGGTCTTCGGGCCGCCAGTCATCGATCCAGTGCCGTCCCGTATGACGCTCGCGCGGTGGCGCGGGCTGCGATACGGGGCTGATGGTCGTGGTCATCCGGTGGGACTCCTGAGTTGAATGAGGCGCGGGCAGTGACCACTCGACGCTAAAGACACACTGTTACCGGACTGGGTGTGCACAGTTACGCGGGCAATACGCAGAAATCGCAACGGCCCGGTCACGTTTGTCAGAACTCTGCAATGCAACGACGCCGCGAGCCCACGGCGGCCGGTGGATGCGCGACAATCGGCGCCATGCAGGTGACTGAGGCTCCCCTGGGCCTACGGGAGCGCAAAAAGATCAAGACGCGCCGCGCGATCAGGCGCGAGGCGTTTCGCCTCATCGAAGAGAACGGCTACGCCGCGACCACGGTCGAACAGATCGCCGAGGCGGCCGACGTGTCGCCGAGCACCTTCTTCCGCTATTTCCCGTCCAAGGAATCGCTGCTGCTCGCCGACGACCTGGACCCGCTGATCCTGGACGCGTTGAAGGCCCAGCCGCGCAACCTGTCTCCGGCGCAGGCCTTCCGCCGGGCCTATCAGGCCGTCCTCGACCAACTGCCCGACGACCAGCTGGAGTTCGAGAACACCCGGCAGCGCCTGATGTTCTCGATACCCGAGCTCAAGGCGGCGATGTACGACGAGTACTACCGCACGGTGACCGTGGCCGCGGAGGCGATTGCGCACCGGATCGGCCGTCCCGCTGAGGATTTCGAAGTCCGGGTGTTCGCGGGAGCGTTGACGGGTGCCATGATGGCCGCCTTCGACAGCGCGCCGAAGACCGCCGGCACCATCTTTCGCGCCCTGGACTTCATGGACGCCGGCATGCCGCTGGGCTGACAGGGGTCAACAGCGCGGCGATGCGTCTGAGCGGGCGGAACGCGATACTCTCACGCGATGCGACAGGGATGGAATCGACGGGGATTCTTGCAGCTCGCAGGGGCTGCCGGGGTTGCCGCGATGGGCGGTGCGACCGCGTTCTCCTCGGGATGCTCGTCCCGCAGATCGGCGCCGGGAGCCACCCCGGGTTCGGTGACGGTCACCCACCTGTTCGGTGAGACCGTCATCAAGGAACCGCCCAAGCGCGTCGTCAGCGCCGGCTACACCGAGCAGGACGACCTGCTCGCGGTCGGCGTGGTGCCGATCGCCGTGACCAACTGGTTCGGTGACCAGCCCTCCGCCGTCTGGCCCTGGGCCGCACCCAAACTCGGCGGTGCGCAGCCGACGGTGTTGAACCTCGACAACGGCATTCCGGTAGACCAGATCGCCGGTCTCAAACCGGACCTGATCGTGGCCGTCAACGCCGGCCTGGACGCCGACACGTATCAGAAACTGTCCGCGATCGCCCCCACCGTCGCGCAGTCGGACGGCGACGCCTTCTTCGAGCCGTGGAAAGAGCAGGCCACCATCGTCGGCCAGGCGGTCTTCCAGGCCGACCAGATGAAGTCGCTGATCGACGGTGTCGACCAGAAGTTCACCGACATCGGCAAAAAGAATCAGCAGTGGACCGGCAAGAAGGCGCTGCTGATGCACGGCGCGCTGTGGGAGGGCACGGTCGTCGCCACCATGGCGGGCTGGCGGACGGACTTCCTGAATCAGATGGGACTGGTCATCGCCGACGCCATCAAGCCGTTCGGCACCGATCAGCGGGCCGTCATCCCCCGCGATCACATCAAATCGGTGCTCGAGTCCGCCGACGTGGTGATCTGGACGACGCGGAACCCCGACGACCAGAAGGCGATCCTGGCCGACCCCGAGGTGGCCGGATCGCTGACCACCGCGCAGAACCGGAACATCTTCACCACCAAGGACCAGGCCGGCGCGATCGCGTTCGCGTCGCCGCTGAGCTACCCCGTCATCGCCGATCAACTGCCGCCGCTGATCACCAAGATCCTGGGCTAGCCGCGCGGGCATGCCGAGGCTGTTTGAGCGTTTGCTAAGGCAGCTCTGGCAGAGCTCGAAAATCCGTCGACGACGCTCGCACATGCCCCGATTCCGGGGTTACCGTCGAGTAATGAGCGTGACGGACCTTAGCGGCGACCTGGCCCACAACCTGCCGACCGAGCTGGTCGGCAACACCGTCGTGGACTACGGCGATCGCGCGCTGATGGTGCAATGCGGAAGTACCGCTGAGGTATTGGCGTGGGCGGACGCGCTGCGCGCCGCGGCGATACCGGACGTGGTCGACGTCGTGCCGGCGGCCCGCACGGTGCTGGTGAAGCTGGACGGCCCGCGCCACCAAGGCGTCATCCGCCACCGGCTGCGCAAGATGAACGTCGCCGTCACCCCCGACACCCCCTCGGAACGCCACGCCGACGTGGTCATCGACGTCGTCTACGACGGTCCGGATCTGGCCGAGGTCGCCGGCCACACCGGGCTGACCATCGCGGCGGTGATCGACGCCCACACTTCCACGTTGTGGCGGGTCGGATTCAGTGGATTCGCACCGGGTTTCGCGTATCTGGTCGACGGCGACCCGCGGCTGCGGGTACCACGCCGCCCCGAGCCGAGGACCTCGGTGCCGGCCGGCTCCGTGGGCCTCGCCGGTGACTTCAGCGCGGTGTACCCGCGTCAGTCCCCCGGTGGCTGGCAACTCATCGGCCGCACCGATGCGGTGCTGTGGGACTTGCAGCGGCCGAACCCCGCGTTGTTGACGCAGGGCATGTGGGTTCAGTTCCGGGCCGTCTAGCCAGTGGCGGGTCGCCACCATAGCCAGCTAAGGAGACAACCGTGGCAATCCTGGAGATCCTCCGCACCGGACCGCTCGCCGTCGTCCAAGACCTCGGCCGCCCCGGACTGGCCCATCTGGGGGTGAGCCGGTCCGGAGCCGCCGACCGGCGCGCGCACCGGCTGGCCAACCGACTGGTGGCCAACCCCGACGACCGCGCCACCGTGGAGGTGACATTCGGCGGTTTCGCGGCCCGGGTGTCCGGCGGTGACGTCGACATCGCGGTGACGGGCGCCGACACCGATCCCACCGTCAACGGAATCAAGTTCGGCACCAACAGCATTCATCATGTGCGCGACGGCGAGGTGATCTCGTTGGGCGTCCCCCGCGCCGGCCTGCGCAGCTACCTGGCGATCCGCGGTGGCATCTGCGTGGAACCGGTGCTGGGCTCGCGCAGTTACGACGTGATGTCGGGCATCGGCCCGTCGCCGCTGCAGGCCGGCGACCGGCTCCCGATCGGCGAGCACACCGACGCCTATCCCGAACTGGACCAGGCGCCGGTGGCGGCCATCACCGGCGGCGTCGTCGAGCTGTTCGTGGTGCCCGGGCCGCGTGACGATTGGTTCGTCGAGCCAGACCGCCTGGTGCACACGTATTGGATGGCGTCCGATCGCAGCGACCGGGTGGGGATGCGGTTGACCGGCCGGCCCCTGCAGCACTGCTACCCGGACCGGCAGCTGCCCAGCGAGGGTGCCACCCGCGGCGCAATCCAGGTGCCGCCCAACGGTTTACCGGTGATCCTAGGACCCGACCATCCGGTGACCGGTGGCTATCCGGTGATCGGCGTGGTGGTCGACGAGGACGTCGACAAGATCGCCCAGGTGCGGCCCGGCCAGGCGGTGCGGCTGCACTGGGCCCGCCCCAGGGCTTTGGTGGGCGCCCACTCCGGGGCCGCGAGTTGGCCACTTTCCTAACGCAATTCGATCGCGATTCGTCGGCGCCGGACTCACAATGTATTCCAGCTCACACGGGCATGGGGGTATGTGTGAAATCACTTGATGGCGGCGCTGATTCGGGCTCGATGAACCGCACATTCGCGAACTGATTGCCCCTCAGGGATTTACCAGACAACTGGTAAACAACTAACAGGCGATATCGGCCCGTTCCGGTTGACCCGCTCGCGTCGTAAATGTGAGCATCGAATCGTGCGACGGGGCACGCCCCTTCATTCGGGGCGCCCAAGCGTCGAAGCCAGCCTCCGAACAGCTCTCCCGGTACCGGGCGAGCGCGGTGACCCCTCGCGTGGCGGCGGCCGGATGCGACGGTTCGTGGGGCCTGACGAGAGGGAGCTGTATGCACGTCGACCGGTGCGATGCCGTTGGGACGCAAGCGGTTTCCCGGATGAGTGTGCGCGCATGAGCGTCATGCCGAAGGCAGGACCGCTGCGCCGCAACCACCGCATCGCGGACTGGAACCCGGAAGACACGGCGGCCTGGGAGGCCGGCAACAAGAAGGTCGCCCGGCGCAACCTGCTGTGCACCATCGCCGGTGACCACGTGGCGTTTTCGATCTGGACCCTGTGGCCCGTCATGGCGCTGTTCATGCCGGGGTCCGTCTACGGCTTCTCCGCCGGCGACAAGCTGCTGCTGGGCGCGGTCGCCACCCTGGTCGGCGGGTGCGCCCGGATCCCCTACACCCTGGGCATCGCGGCCTTCGGAGGCCGCAACTGGACGATGTTCTCGGCCTTCGTGCTGCTGATCCCGACGGCCGGCACGATCGTGTTGCTGGCCAATCCCGGAGTGCCGCTGTGGCCGTTCGTGCTATGCGCGGCCCTGACCGGACTGGGCGGCGGCAATTACGCGGCCTCGCTGGCCAACGTCAACGCCTTCTACCCGCAGCGGCTCAAGGGCGGCGCGCTGGCCGTCAACGCCGGCGTCGCCAACCTGGGGGTCGCGGTGATCCAACTGGTCGGCCTACTGGTGCTGGCCACCGCCGGGCACGAGGCGCCGTACTGGGTGTGCGCGGTGTACCTGGTGTTGCTGGTCGTCGTGGGCATCTCGGCTGCGTTGTGCATGGACAACATCCATCACGGCACCCAGCTGAGCACCATGCGCAAGATCTTGTTCGAGCGCGACACCCATGTGATCTCGCTGCTCTACATCGCCACCTTCGGCTCGTGGATCGGCTTCTCCTTCGCCTTCGGGCAGGTGATGCAGGTCAACTTTGCCGAAAGCGGGGAAAGCCCCAAGCATGCGGCGCTGCACGCAGCGCAGCTGGCCTTCATCGGTCCCTTGCTGGGCTCGCTGGCGCGCATCTACGGCGGCCGGCTGGCGGACCGCCTCGGCGGCAGCCGCGTCACCCTGGGCGTGCTGGCCGGCATGACCCTGGGCGCCGGGCTGCTGGTCACCGTGAGCACCCTCGACGATCGCCACGCCGCGACGCACACCGCCAGCATGATCGGCTACGTCACCGGTTTCATGGTGCTGTTCGTCCTATCCGGCATGGGCAACGGCTCGGTCTTCAAGCTGATCCCCTCGGTCTACGAGGCGCGCAGCCGCTCGCTGGACACGAGCGAGGATGAGCGCCGTCATTGGGCCCGCGCGATGTCGGGGTCACTGATCGGCATCTGCTCGGCCGTCGGGGCGTTGGGCGGCGTGGGAATCAATTTGGCGCTGCGCCAGTCCTACCTGAATACCGGCACGGAAACGTCTGCCTACTGGGTGTTTCTGGCTTCCTACGTCGTGGCGGCGATCATGACCTGGATGGTCTACGTGCGCCGTCCCGCGTCGGCCCCGGACGTGTCCGGTGCGGCGCCGGAAACCGAGGTCGCGCGTGTGTGAGCGGACTCGCAACACGGGCAATGCCACAGCAATTGACCGGTAACGCAACCGAAACGTCGCAGGCATACACAATTCATATGGCCCCGCCACTGGCCCCGCCAGACTCCGCGCCGCTGACCGGCTACCGGATCGCCGTCACGTCGGCGAACCGCGCCGAGGAGCTGTGCGCGTTGCTGCGCCGTAACGGCGCGGAGGTTTCCAGCGCCGCGGCCATCAACATCATCGCGCTGCCCGAAGATGACGAATTGCAGAACCACACCGAAGCGGTGATCGCCCAACCCCCGGATATCTTGGTGGCGCACACCGGGATCGGCTTCCGCGGCTGGGTTGCCGCGGCCGACGGCTGGGGATTGGCCACCCAACTGCTCGCGTCGCTTGCCAAGTCGCGGATCGTGGCCCGCGGGCCGAAGGCGACCGGCGCGCTACGCGCCGCCGGGCTGCACGAGGAGTGGTCCCCCAAATCCGAATCGTCGCGCGAAGTTCTGCGCTACCTCCTCGAATCGGACGTCGCCGGTAAGCGGATCGCCGTCCAGTTGCACGGCGCCGCCGACGGGTGGGACCCGTTCCCGGAGTTCATCAACGGATTGCGGGCTGCGGGCGCAGAGGTGGTCCCCATCCACGTGTACCGCTGGAAGCCAACGCCGGCCGGCGGCGACTTCGACCAACTCGTCGCCTCGGTCGCGCGGCGGCAATTCGACGCGGTGACCTTCACGTCGGCGCCCGCCGGCGCGGCACTGCTGGAGCGCAGCCGCGAGCTGGGCATCGAAGATCAGCTGCTACAAGCGCTTCGCAGCGACGTGCACGCGATGTGCGTCGGTCCTGTCACCGCGCAACCGTTGGTCCGAGCGGGGATCCCGACGTCGTCACCCGAGCGAATGCGGTTGGGGGCGTTGGCCCGTCACATCGCGCAGGAGCTCCCGCCGCTGCGATCGTGCGCCATCCGGGCGGCCGGTCACGACATCGAGATCCGGGGAACCTGCGTGTTGGTCGACGGTTCGGTGAAGTCGCTGTCGGGATCCGGCATGGCCACCCTGCGCGCGCTGGCCGCGCGCCCCGGTGATGTCGTCGCGCGCAACGACTTGTTACGAGTGCTTCCCGGCAACAGCAATGATCCACACGCCGTCGATACCGCAGTGTTGCGGCTGCGAACGGCGCTGGGCGACAAGAACATCATCGCGACGGTGGTCAAGCGCGGCTACCGGCTCGCGATCGACCATTCGGAAGATTCCCCATGGCACTGATCCTGGTAGCGCACGGCACCCGCAGGCCGGGTGGCGTGACGATGATCGAAGACCTTGCGGCACAAGTGAGTACGTTGGTTCGCAGCACCGTGGACGTCGCCTTCGTCGACGTGGTGGGCCCCACCCCCAGCGAGGTCCTGGTGCGCGCGAAGGCCGCCGACCGCGCCGCCATCGTGGTGCCCGCGTTCCTGTCGCGCGGTTACCACGTCCGGGCCGATCTGCCCGCTCACGTCGAGATCAGCGGACACCCGAACGTCATCGTCACCCCGGCATTGGGCCCGAGCGGTCAAATCGCGCGGATCGTCGGCGACCAGTTGGTGAAATGTGGTTGGCGACCCGGTGATTCGGTGATCTTGGCGGCAGCGGGGACCTCGGACGTCAAGGCGCGCACGGACCTGCACACCACCGCGACGCTGGTGTCGGCGCTGACCGGATCGCGGGTGAGCCTGGCGTTCGCGGCCACCGGCGAGCCGCAGCTGCCCGAGGCGGTGGCCCGGGCGCGCCGCGCCGGCGGCCGCGTCGTCGTCGCCTCATATCTATTGGCCGACGGCCTGTTCCAGCAACGGCTGCACGCCTGCGGCGCCGACCTGGTCAGTGAGCCGCTGGGCACCCATCCCGGGCTGGCACGCCTGGTCGCGAACCGATTCCGGCGGGCCCTGCCGCCGGTCGTCGCCGCCACCGCCCGGCAGTCGTCGCGCCGGTCGAGCCCGCACCAGCTGGCCCACGGCCGCAGCGTGCGGTCCGCGTCCTAACGACGCCTGCCGGCAAGGCGCGCCGGTGTCCGGCGTTCCTTGATCTTTGATCGCAGACGGGTGATCCTGGCACCATGCCCCGCCGCCAAGAGCCATCGCCCGGCATCCTCGACCCGGTCGCCAAGATGCTGCGGTTGCCCTTCGGCACACCGGAATTCATCGACCGGATCGTCACCGGCGGGGTCAACCAGGTGGGCCGGCGGACCTTGCGCACGCTGATCACGACGTGGGACGCCGCGGGCGGCGGCCCATTCGCGGCCAGCGCCCTCGCCTCGACGGGGATGGCGAAGACCGCGGAAATCGTGCAGGGCATGTTCATCGGCCCGGTCTTTGGCCCGCTGCTGAAAATACTGGGCGCCGACAAGGTGGCCCTGCGGGCCTCGCTGTGCGCCTCGCAGTTGGTGGGCCTGGGCATCATGCGCTACGGCATCCGCTCCGAGCCGCTGCATTCCATGTCGGTGGACGCACTCGTCGATGCGATCGGGCCGACGATGCAGCGCTACCTGGCCGGCGACATCACCCGGTGAACCGGGCGGTCGGGCTCAGGCAGCCCGCGGATGGTAGTCGCGCGCGACCTGAACGTAGCCGTCGTCCGTGATCCGCACCGGGTACACCGGCACCGAAACGGCCGGATCGTCCAGGCAGGAACCGTCTTCGAGCGAGAACGCCTGCTTCAGGATGGGCGACTGAACCGTGACGCAGCCGTCGCGGTCGCCCACGATTCCGCGGGAAAGCACCGCGGCACCGGAGAACGGGTCGACGTTGCCCACCGCGTATACCGAGCCGTCGTCGAGCCGGAACAACGCCGCCTGGGAACCGTCGTCCAGCAGCACGCCGACGCCGCGACCCGGAATGAGGTGGTCGTAAGCGCACGCGCTGGTCCACACCTGGATGTCGTTGAGAAGTGTCATGATCCCTTCCTCATTCCTCCGGAGTTGTCGCTGCACGAACCCGCGGCATGCCAATGGACACAGGGATTTTGCGGCCGGCATGCTCGGTGAACGCCACCGTCGAGTCGACGGCGTCCGGGGCGTTGACGAACGACACGAACCGCGACAGCTTGTCCGGGTCGTCCAGCACGCCCTTCCATTCGCACTTGTAGTTCTGAACATGCCGCTCCATTGCGGCCTCGAATTCCTCGGCCAGGCCGAGCGAGTCCTCACACACGACCTCGCGCACATGGTCGAGCCCGCCGTCGAGCGAGTCGACCCACGGCGCCGTGCGTTGCAGCCGGTCGGCCGTCCGGATGTAGTACATGACGAACCGGTCGACGTAGCGGACCAGCGTTTGGGTGTCCAGATCGCTGGCCAGCAGTTGCGCGTGCTTGGGCGTCATGCCGCCGTTGCCGCCGACGTAGAGGTTCCAGCCCTTTTCGGTGGCGATGACGCCGACGTCCTTGGACCGGGCCTCGGCGCACTCGCGGGCGCAACCCGAGACGCCCATCTTGATCTTGTGCGGAGCCCGCAGTCCGCGGTAGCGCAGTTCCAGATCGATGGCCAGCTGCACCGAATCCTGCTGCCCGTACCGGCACCAGTCGGTGCCCACGCAGCTCTTCACCGTGCGCAAGGCCTTGCCGTAGGCGTGGCCTGATTCCATGCCGCCGTCGACCAGGCGCTGCCAGATCTCCGGCAGTTGGTCCACCCGGGCGCCGAACATGTCGATCCGCTGCCCGCCGGTGATCTTGGTGTAAAGCCCGAAGTCCTGGGCGATCTGGCCGATCAGGATCAGATGCTCTGGCTTGATGTCACCGCCGGGAACCCGCGGCACCACCGAGTAGCTGCCGTTCTTCTGGATGTTGGCCAGGAAGTGGTCGTTGGAATCCTGCAGCGAGGCCTGCTCGCCTTCCAGGATGTGATCCGACCCGGTGGAAGCCAGGATGGAGGCCACCACGGGTTTGCAGATGTCGCAACCCTTTCCGCGGCCGAAACGCTCCAACAGACCCGAGAAGGTCCGGATCTCGGTGGCCGAGATGATCTCGAACAGCTCCGCGCGCGACTGGCTGAAGTGCTCACACAGCGCCTTGGACTGTTCCACGCCCTCGGCTTCGAGCAGCTGCTTGAGCAGCGGGACGCACGACCCACACGAAGTACCGGCCGAGGTGCACGCCTTGAGAGCGGGGACATCGGCGCAGCCGTCGGCGATCGCACACTTCAGGTCGCCCTTGGTGACGTTGTTGCACGAGCAGATCTGTGCCGAATCCGGCAGCGCCCCAACGCCCAACGCAGCGCCGCCGCCGGACTGCGCCGGCGCGATCAGCGCCAGCGGGTCGCCGGGCAGCTCGCTGCCGACCATGGGCCGCAGCACCCCGTAGGACGAGGCGTCGCCGACCAGCACGCCGCCGAGCAGCGTCTTGGCGTCATCGGAGAGCACGAGCTTGGCGTAGGTCCGATTGACCGCATCGTTGATGGCGACCTCGAGGCAGTTCTCGGTCGTCCCCATCGCGTCGCCGAAGCTGGCCACGTCGACGCCCAGCAGTTTGAGCTTGGTGGACAGGTCCGCCTCGCCGAACTCCGCGACGCCGTCCAGCAGTCGGTCGGCCACCACCTCCGCCGAGGTGTAGCCCGGCCCCACCAGGCCGTAGCAGCGGCCGCCGATCGCGGCGACTTCACCGATCGCGTAGATGTCGGGATCGCTTGTCTGGCAGGACACGTCGGTGAGCACCCCGCCGCGCTCGGCGCGCGTCAGCCCGGCGGCGGTGGCCAGGTCGTCGCGCGGCCGGATGCCCGCCGCGAAGATCACCAGACCGGCGTCGATGACCTGGCCGTCGGTCAGGCTCACCCGCACCGAGGTGGTGCCGTCCGAATGGTCAACGGCCTCGATCGATTCGGTGCCCGTGCCGACGTGCACCGAGATGCCGAGCTCGCCGACCATCCTGGCCAGCAGCCCGCCGCCGGCCTCGTCGATCTGCTGGGCCATCAGCCGCGGCATCATCTCGACGACATGGGTCTGTAATCCGAACTGGCGCAGCGCATTAGCCGCTTCGAGCCCGAGCAGGCCTCCGCCGATCACGACACCCGCAGTGGCGTGCGAGGTTTCGACCGTGCGCTGGGCGTCGGCGCGGATCGCGTCGAGGTCGTCCAGCGTGCGGTACACGTGGCACGCGGGCAGGTCGTGGCCCGGCACCGGCGGCACGAAGGCGTACGACCCGGTCGCCAGGACCAAGGTGTCGTAGCCGTGCCGCTCGCCGTCGGCGGTGACCACCGTCTTTGCGGCGCGGTCTATTTCGGTAACCCGCTGGTTGAGCACCAGCCGGACCAGCTCGTCACCCTCGTATTCGTTGCCGGGCAATGCCAGGAGCTTGCGATCCCAGCTTTCGGTGTAGGAGGTCAGGCCCACGCGGTCATAGGCCGCATCGGTCTCCTCGGCGAAAACCGTGACGCGCCACGATCCCTCGGTGTCACGGGCGCGCAGCGCCTCGACGAACCGGTGCCCCACCATGCCATGTCCGACTACGATGATGTGACGAGGCGCACAGCTGGCGCGCGAAATCCCGTCTGCAGACATGGCTTTGAGAGTAACGGCCGGAAATTACGTTCTTTTCGCGCAATGTGACGGTCCTATGACGAGGATCTCACAACTCACAGGAAGGTCTGTGAGTGGTCGTTCGCTGCCGGTGAACGGCGAGGTGGAACTTTAGCGGGGTCGACTCATGTTTGTACTAGTAGCCGGCCGCACAGGCGCCGGTCACAGGAATCTCACAATCAAGCTCAAGGAATTAGAAGGGAAGCGCCATGAGTAACCTCGCATTGTGGTCGCGACCGGCCTGGGACACCGACCGGTGGTTGCGCGACTTTTTCGGCCCCGCCGCAGCGGTGGACTGGAACACCCCGGCGACCAGCGGATTCAAGCCCGCCGCCGAGATCGTCAAGGACGGCGACGACGCGATCGTACGTGTCGAGCTCCCGGGCGTTGACGTCGACCAGGACGTCAACGTGGAGGTCGACCGCGGGCGCTTGGTCATCCACGGCGAGCACCGCGATCAGCGCTCGGAAGACAAGGAAGGCCGCACGCTGCGGGAGATCCGGTACGGATCGTTCCGCCGGTCGTTCCAGCTGCCCGCCCACGTCACCGGCGACGCCATCACGGCGACCTACGACGCCGGCGTGCTGACGGTGCGGGTCACCGGCGCCTACGCCGGGAACCAGGCGCAGCGCATCGAGATCACCAAATAGTCTCCGGCCAGTTCGGAGAAAAGTAGCCGAATCCGGCGGAGCCGCAACGACTCCGCCGGATTCGCCGCGTCAGCCCCAGCGGGCCAGCAGCTCCTTGGCCCGGGCCGTGAGCGCGGCCTGCAGGAACGGCCCGAAGCTGATGCGCGCCACGCCCAGCGGGCCGAAGGACGACGGGTCGTCCTGGTCGGGCAGCGCGATGGCGTTGACGGGCAGCTCCAGCTCGGCGGTCAAGCGCCGCAACGTGTCGGGGTCGTGGCGGCCCACCGGATACAGCACATCGGCGCCGGCGGCCGCCGCCTGATTCAGGCGCGCCACCGCACGGTCGACGCGATCGGACGCCTCGCCGTCCTGGCGCAGGAACAGATCGGTCCGGGCGTTGATGACGACATGTACCCCGGCCTCGTCGGCGGCCGACCGCAGCGCCCCGACCAACTCCGCGTGTTCGTCGGCGGACCGCAACCGCTTGCCCTCCGAGTGCACGGTGTCCTCGATGTTCAGCCCGACGGCCCCGACGCTCAGCAGGCCCTCGATCAGCCGGCCCGCCGGCTGCCCGTAGCCGGATTCGATGTCCACCGATACCGGCACGTCGACCGCGGCGGTGATCTGTGCGACCCGGGTGAGGACATCGTCGAACGACATGCCCTCGTTGTCGGGTTTGCCGATCGACTCGGCCATCGGGTGGCTGCCCACGGTGAGGGCGGCGAATCCGGCGCCGGTGGCCAGCCGCGCCGACCACGCATCCCACACGGTCGGCAGGATGACCGGGCTGCCCGGCCGGTGCAGTTCCAGCAGCGTGGCGGCGCGCTCGGCAGGTGTGGTGGGTCCGGTCATACGTGTTTGCTCCCTCGGCATCCGGTCTCAACGGCCTGACGTCTGGCGTGTGCCGTGGATAGTATCGAGGGCGTACTGTGATCCGAAACACTGCCGAGGAGATCCGTTGACGAGCACGACTGGCACGACCGAATTCGCCGAACTGCACGACCTCATCGGCGGTCTGCGGCGGTGCGTGAGCTCCCTGCGGGCCCGATACGGTGACAGCCCGGCCATGCGCCGCATCGTCATCGATGCCGACCGCATCATGTCCGACGTCGACCTGCTCGACACCGACGTGTCCGAATTGGACCTGGCCGGCGCCACCGTGCAGCAGTCCGGCGAGAAGATCGTCATTCCAGACACCCAGTACGACAGCGAATTCTGGCGCGACGTCGACGACGAGGGTGTCGGCGGTCACAACAGGGCCTGAACAACTTAAGCCCCCCAGAAAAGGGGGGCTTTCCTCTGTGTACCCTTCGACCTACAGCCCGTTCGAAGAGGAACACACTAAATGAGCGCACCTACGGCGAACCGTCCTGCGTCCGGTGTCTTTTCACCCACGCGCGCCCGTATCCAGCAACGCACCCTGCGCACCGACCGGTGGTGGATGTCGCCGCTGCGAATCGATCTCGGCTTCGCCGCATTCATTATTTATGCGACAGCGCGGGCTTTCCAGCGCGGTGATTTCTTCGTCGCGCAATACCACTATCTGACGCCGTTCTACTCGCCATGTCTCAGCAACGCTTGCGGCGGCGCCAGCGACTTCTGGCCGCAGATCCTGCCGAACGTCTGGTGGCTGCCGTTCGCGGCGCTGACCCTGCCGTTCCTGCTGCTGTTCCGGTTGACCTGTTACTACTACCGCGGCGCCTATTACCGCACGGTGTGGCAGTCGCCCACCGCCTGCGCGGTGGCCGAACCCCGCGAGCACTACAGCGGCGAGACCAAACTCCCGCTGATCATTCAGAACTCCCACCGGTACTTCTTCTACATCGCCGGCATCATCTCGGTGATCAACACCTACGACGCGATCGTGGCGTTCCACTCCGACAGCGGACCCGGTGGGTTCGGGTTTGGCCTGGGCAACGTGATCATGGTCGTCAACGTCATCATGCTCTGGGTCTACACGCTGTCCTGCCACTCCTGCCGGCATATCACCGGCGGGCGCCTCAAGCACTTCTCCAAACACCCTGTGCGGTACTGGATCTGGACCCAGGTCAGCAAAATCAACACCCGGCACAAGCAGTACGCGTGGATCACGCTGGGCACGCTGATGCTCACCGACTTCTACATCGCGCTGGTGGCCAGCGGCGCCATCTCTGACCTGAGATTCGTTGGCTGACAAGCCATTCCGAAATAAACCAGATTTAGCTAGCGAGGGTTTCATGGTTGAAATCGAGCGGCACACGTACGACGTGGTCGTGATCGGTGCCGGCGGCGCCGGACTGCGTGCGGTTATCGAAGCGCGCGAACGGGGTCTGCGGGTCGCGGTGGTGTGTAAGTCGCTGTTCGGCAAGGCCCACACGGTGATGGCCGAGGGTGGCTGCGCGGCGTCCATGGGCAACACCAACCCGAAGGACAACTGGAAGACCCACTTCGGCGACACGATGCGCGGTGGGAAATTCCTCAACAACTGGCGCATGGCCGAACTGCACGCCAAGGAAGCACCGGACCGCGTCTGGGAGCTGGAAACCTATGGCGCGCTGTTCGATCGCCTCAAGGACGGCAAGATCAGCCAGCGCAACTTCGGCGGGCACACCTACCCGCGGCTGGCCCACGTCGGCGACCGCACCGGCCTGGAACTGATCCGCACCATGCAGCAGAAGATCGTCTCGCTGCAGCAGGAGGATTTCGCCGAGCTCGGCGACTACGAGGCCCGGATCCGGGTGTTTGCCGAAACCACGATCACCGAGCTGATCAAGGACGGCGACGCGATCGCCGGGGCGTTCGGCTACATCCGCGAAAGCGGACAGTTCATCTTGTTCGAGGCGCCGGCCGTGGTGCTGGCCACCGGCGGGATCGGCAAGTCGTTCAAGGTCACCTCGAACTCCTGGGAGTACACCGGCGACGGCCACGCCCTGGCCCTGCGGGCGGGCGCGTCGCTGATCAACATGGAGTTCGTCCAGTTCCACCCGACGGGCATGGTGTGGCCGCCGAGCGTGAAGGGGATCCTGGTCACCGAGGGTGTCCGCGGTGACGGCGGGGTGCTGAAGAACTCCGACGACAAGCGGTTCATGTTCGACTACATCCCGTCGGTGTTCAAGGGGCAGTACGCCGAGTCCGAGCAAGAAGCCGACCAGTGGCTCAAGGACAACGACTCGGCCCGCCGCACTCCGGACCTGCTCCCGCGCGACGAGGTCGCGCGCGCGATCAACTCGGAGGTCAAGGCCGGCCGGGGCAGCCCACACGGTGGCGTCTTCCTGGACATCGCGTCGCGGCTGACGCCGGCGGAGATCAACCGCCGCCTGCCGTCGATGTACCACCAGTTCAAGGAGCTGGCCGGGGTCGACATCACCAAGGAGCCGATGGAAGTCGGACCGACCTGCCACTACGTGATGGGCGGCGTCGAGGTGGACGCCGACACCGGGGCGGCCACGGTCCCCGGGCTGTTCGCCGCCGGCGAATGCTCCGGCGGTATGCACGGCTCGAACCGGCTCGGCGGCAACTCGCTGTCCGACCTGCTGGTGTTCGGCCGCCGCGCCGGGCTGGGCGCGGCCGACTACGTGCGGGCCCTGAGCAGCCGTCCGACGATCGCCGAAGGCGCCGTCGACGCGGCGGCGAAGCGGGCGCTGTCCCCCTTCGAGGCACCGACCACTGGCACACCGGAGAACCCGTACACCCTGCAGCTGGAACTGCAGCAGTCGATGAACGACCTGGTCGGCATCATCCGCAACGCCGACGAAATCGCGGAGGCTCTGGCGCGGCTCGACAAGCTGCGCGGGCGGTTCAAGAACCTCCACGTCGAGGGCCAGCGCCGGTACAACCCGGGCTGGAACCTGGCCATCGACCTGCGCAACATGCTGCTGGTCAGCGAGTGCGTCGCCAAGGCCGCGCTGCAGCGCACCGAGAGCCGCGGCGGACACACCCGCGACGACCACCCGGCGATGGACTCGTCGTGGCGCAAGGTGCTGCTGGTCTGCGAGGCGGCCGGCGGCAGCGACGAGGTGATTCCCGACATCACCGTCACGAAAAAGGATCAGACGCCGATGCGGCCCGATCTGCTGGAACTGTTTGAAATCGGTGAGCTGGAGAAGTACTACACCGACGAAGAACTCGCCGGGCACCCAGGACGGAGTGGCAAATGACCTACAACGCGACGATGCGGGTGTGGCGCGGCGACGACGCCAACGGCGGTCTGCAGGACTTCACGGTCGAGGTCAACGAGGGCGAGGTCGTCCTCGACATCATCCATCGCCTGCAGCAGACCCAGACGCCCGACCTGGCGGTCCGGTGGAACTGTAAGGCGGGCAAGTGTGGCTCCTGCTCGGCGGAGATCAACGGCAAGCCGCGCCTGCTCTGCATGACCCGGATGTCCACCTTCGCCGAGGACGAGGTCGTCACCGTCACTCCGCTGCGAACGTTCCCGGTGATCCGTGACCTGGTCACCGACGTCTCGTTCAACTACGAAAAGGCCCGCGAAATCCCGTCTTTCGCGCCGCCCAAGGACCTGCAGCCCGGCGAGTACCGGATGGCGCAGGAGGACGTGCAGCGTTCCCAGGAGTTCCGCAAGTGCATCGAGTGCTTCCTGTGCCAGAACGTGTGCCACGTGGTCCGCGACCACGAGGAGAACAAGAAGGCGTTCGCCGGCCCCCGCTTCCTAATGCGGATCGCCGAGCTGGAGATGCACCCGCTGGACACCCGCGACCGGCGCAACGATGCTCAGGACGAGCACGGCCTGGGCTACTGCAACATCACCAAGTGCTGCACCGAGGTCTGCCCGGAGAACATCAAGATCACCGACAACGCGCTGATCCCGATGAAAGAGCGGGTCGCCGACCGCAAGTACGACCCGGTGGTGTGGCTCGGCAACAAGCTGTTCCGTCGCTGAGCTGCACGCCGCGGTAATCCGGGCCGATCCCGCCATGGCACGTTAGGCCGTCGCGGGACCCGGGTAACCAAACTGCATCCTGTCGGGCCGCCCCGTGCGGTCAGCTAGCCACGACCGGAAAGGCAGTTCATGGAACCCATGCGAGAAACCGCCAGCATCAACAACATTCGCACCGCGATTCGGCAGTTGTCGGTGCGCGCCCAGCTCGCGCAAAAGGAAGGCCGGTACAGCGATGCCGCCGAACTCGAGAGCCGCATCCAGGGCTTTCGGGAAGAGCTGAGCCACCGCCCCTAGCCGGTCAACCCCCGGCGAGGCGGATTACGCGCCGAGCCGGCGAAAAACGCTCCGATGGAACACGATGGGCGCCACGTCGGCGTCCACCGTGACCTCGCTGACTCGCAGTACCACGATGGTGTGATCGCCGGCCGGGATGAGCTGCTCAATCGCGCTCTCCAGCCAGAGGCCGGTGCCCTTGATGAACACCGCACCCGTGGAGCGGGAAACCGTCTCCAACCCCGCGAACCTGTCGCCGGTCTTGGCGGCCAGCGTGCGCGCGGCTTCGTCATGTTCCTCGCCGAGCACGCTGATGCCCAGCATCGGCAGGTCCTTGAGCTTGGGCCACGTCGTCGAGGTGTTCTGCACGCAGAACGACACCAGCGGCGGGTCCAGCGAGACGGGGACAAAGGTACTGGCCGCCAGGCCTTCCCGGGTTCCGTTCACCTCGGCGGCGATCGCCACCACTCCGGACGGGAAATGACCGAAGGCCTCACGAAGTGACGACGCTGTCAGCTTGTTATTCGAGTTCACCGGACTTATTCGCCCCTAGAGCCGGAGACGGGATTTATCGGAAACGACCCTACCCGGCGCCGGTCACCCCGGCACGGCCACCCTTATCCGTTTTCTAAGCGTTCTGCCGAATACCCGTGCGCCGCGGCCACATCCGGATGGGCCCGCAGCCTGCTCTTCCAGGCGTTGCGACCGTAGACCGCGAAGATCGGATCCGAGGGATCATCCACGCGCTGCGCGTGTGCCTCGAGGTCGTCGGGCAGCGACAGCACCGGGATCCGCGCGTCCAGGCGCGGGTTGAAGAAAAACGGCACCGAGATGCGCTCGCCCGCGGGCCCCGCCAGGTTGACCCGGTGCTCGGTGGCGCGCAGGTACCCGCGGGTGGCCACCTCCAGCAGTTCACCGATGTTGACGATGAACGCCCCCTCGCGCGGCGGGACGTCGATCCAGCCGTCATCGGAGTTTGCGGCCGCCCGCACCTGCAGGCCCGTGCTGCCCGGCTCGGCCAGCAACAGCGTCAGCACCCCGGAGTCGCGGTGCGCGCCCACGCCCTGCGCGCTGGCCGCACTGCCCGGGTAGCGGATGATCTTGATCAGCGTGGCCGGCGCCTCGGCGAAGGCCGCGTCGAACACGTCGGACGGGCTGCCCAGCGCGGCCGCCCAGTGCCGCAGCAGGGCGCGGGCCACCGCGGACAGCGCGGCGTCCCACTCCTCGACGATCCCGGGCAGGTCGGGCAGCGCGGCCGGCCACTGATTGGGACCCTGCAGCCACCGATAGTCGGACTTGTCCAGCCCACCGATCGGCGGGCGCTGCGGCCCGACGTCGATCTGCTCGCGCCAATCCACTTCCCCGCGGGTCAGCTCGCCGCCGAGCCGGGTGTAACCCCGGAAGTGGGGGCTGCGCACCATCGCGACGGCGTCCTTGTCGGGTTGCGGCAGCGCGAAGAGCCGGCGCGCCGCGTCCAGGACCCGCCTCACCAGGTCCGGCGGCACCCCGTGCCCAGTCAGATAGAAGAAGCCGACCTCGTGGCCGGCCTCGCGCAAACCGTCGCGCAGGCGGCCGGGCTCGGCCCGCAGGTCCACCACGGGTAGCGCAGTGACGCCACGCACATCGGTCATGTGTGGATCATCGCCGCAGGTAGATCGAATTTCAACGGCATGACCAGCAGCTTCCCAACCGGTTGGTTAATTAGGCAATGAAATCTAGGTCACATTGACTTGCATCCCGCTGACGCGAGCGATATTTTGGGTCTTGTTACTGGTGGGTAACTTAGACCTAGTACTCAACCACAAGTGGCATTCTCAACGAGGAGGACCGTAGTGAGCCACTACAAGAGCAACGTCCGCGACCAGGTATTCAATCTGTTCGAGGTTCTGGGCGTTGACAAGGCGCTGGGCCAGGGCGATTACGCCGACCTGGACGCCGACACAGCCCAAGAAATGCTGAACGAGATCAGCCGGCTGGCCGAAGGGCCGGTCGCGGAGTCGTTCGTCGAGGGGGACCGCAATCCGCCCGTCTTCGACCCGAAGACGCACTCGGTGACGCTGCCCGAGTCTTTCAAGAAGTCCGTCCACTCCGTCATCGAGGCGGGTTGGGACAAGGTCGGTCTTGACGAGGCTCTGGGCGGAGTGCCCGCGCCCAAGGCGCTGCTGTGGGCCCTGCACGAGCATCTTCTGGGTGCCAACCCGGCCGTGTGGATGTACGCCGGAGGGGCGGGCTTCGCCCAGATCCTTCACCACCTCGGCACCGAAGAGCAGAAGAAGTGGGCCGAGCTGGCCGCCGAGCGCGGCTGGGGTTCGACCATGGTGCTCACCGAGCCGGACGCCGGCTCCGACGTGGGCGCCGGGCGGACCAAGGCAGTCCAGCAGGAGGACGGTTCCTGGCACATCGACGGTGTGAAGCGGTTCATCACCTCCGCCGACTCCGGCGACCTGTTCGAGAACATCTTCCACCTGGTGCTGGCGCGCCCCGAGGGTGCCGGACCGGGCACCAAGGGCCTGTCGCTGTTCTTCGTACCCAAGTTCCTGTTCGACTTCGAGACCGGTGAGCTGGGCGAGCGCAACGGCGTCTACGTCACCAACGTCGAGCACAAGATGGGCCTGAAGGTGTCGGCGACGTGCGAGCTGAGCTTCGGCCAGCACGACGTCCCCGCCAAGGGCTGGCTGGTCGGCGAGGTGCACAACGGCATCGCGCAGATGTTCGAGGTCATCGAGCAGGCCCGCATGATGGTCGGCACCAAGGCCATCGCGACCCTGTCGACGGGTTACCTGAACGCGCTGGAGTACGCGAAGTCTCGCGTGCAGGGCGCGGACATGACCCAGATGACCGACAAGACCGCACCGCGGGTGACCATCACGCACCACCCCGACGTGCGCCGGTCGCTGATGACCCAGAAGGCCTACGCCGAGGGTCTGCGCGCGCTGTACCTGTTCACGGCGACCTACCAGGACTCGGCCGTCGCCGAGGCCCTGCACGGTGTGGACGCCGAGTTGGCGGTCAAGGTCAACGACCTGATGCTGCCGGTCGTCAAGGGTGTGGGCTCGGAGCAGGCGTACGCCAAGCTCACCGAGAGCCTGCAGACCTTCGGTGGGTCCGGCTTCCTGCAGGACTACCCGATCGAGCAGTACATCCGCGACGCCAAGATCGACTCGCTTTACGAGGGCACCACCGCCATCCAGGCGCAGGACTTCTTCTTCCGCAAGATCGTCCGCGACAAGGGTGTGGCGCTGGCCCACGTGTCCGAGCAGATCCAGCAATTCGTCGACAGCGAGTCCGGCAACGGCCGCCTGAAGACCGAGCGGGAGCTGCTGTCCAAGGCACTTACCGACGTCCAGGCGATGGCGGCGACCCTGACCGGCTACCTGATGGCGGCGCAGGAGGACGTGACCAGCCTGTACAAGGTGGGTCTGGGTTCGGTGCGCTTCCTGATGAGCGTCGGTGACCTGGTCATCGGCTGGCTGTTGCAGCGTCAGGCGGCGGTCGCCGTGGCGGCGCTCGACGCCGGCGCCAGCGGCGAGGAGCGGTCCTTCTACGAGGGCAAGGTCGCGGTGGCATCGTTCTTCGCGAAGAACTTCCTGCCGCTGCTGACCAGCACTCGTGAGGTCATCGACACGCTGGACAACGACATCATGGAGCTCGACGAGGCCGCCTTCTAGGCCAACTCGAAACGACACGCGCAAATCCCCCGCTTCGCGCGTCGAAGCGGGGGATTTGTCGCTTAGCCAGACCGCAGAAAACGCTGGCCGACACCAAAAAGGCCGCCGCTGGATCCCCTCACTCCAGCGGCGGCCCTTTTCGTACGCCGACCCGTCGAAACGGACCAACGCTCGCATTCGGGGGATGCCCCGTATTGCCGTCGGGGTCGGGGGGTCAGACCACAACACGGGGCCATCCGGTGGGTCGGATACCCGCACCCCCATCCGACTAACCAGATGTGACTCAACTCATGACTAATGCCGAGCCACCAGGGGCGACGTGCGCCCGACCGGTCAGGCTTCCAGGATCGCGGCGACGCCCTGGCCGCCGGCCGCGCAGATCGAGACCAGGGCACGCACGGTGCCGCCGCCCTTCTGCTCGGCCTTGCGCTGGGCGAGCTGCTTGGCCGCCTGGGCCAGGATCCGCCCGCCGGTGGCCGCGAACGGGTGCCCGGCGGCCAGCGAGGACCCGTTGACGTTGAGCTTGGAGCGGTCGATCGCGCCCAGCGCGGCGTCCAGGCCGAGCCGCTCCTTGCAGTACTCCTCGGACTCCCACGCCTGCAGGTGGCACAGCACCACCGACGCGAAGGCCTCGTGGATCTCGTAGAAGTCGAAGTCCTGCAGGCTCAGGCCGTTGCGGGCGAGCAGCCGCGGCACCGCGTAGGTCGGGGCCATCAGCAGGCCGTCGCGCCCGTTGACGTAGTCGACCGCCGCGGTCTCCGAATCGACCAGGTAGGCCAGCGGCGTCAACGAATGAGCGGCCGCCCACTCGTCGGTGGCCAGCAGCGCCACCGACGCGCCGTCGGTCAGCGGAGTGGAGTTGCCGGCGGTCATCGTCGCGTCGCCGGCCTTCACGCCGAACACCGGACGCAGTTTGGCCAGCTTCTCCGCGGACGAGTCCGCGCGCAGGTTGTCGTCGCGGTACAGCCCCAAGAACGGCGTGACCAGGTCGTCGAAGAAGCCGCGGTCGTAGGCGGCGGCCATGTTGCGGTGGCTGGCCGCGGCCAGCTCGTCCTGGGCCACCCGGGCAATGCCCATCTTCTTGGCGGTCAGCGCCTGATGCTCCCCCATCGACAGCCCGGTGCGGGGTTCGCTGTTGACCGGGATCTCGACGCCCAGGGTGGCGGGCAGCGTGCCGACCAGCTTCAGCCGCTGCACGTTGGACTTGGCCCGGCGCAGCTTGAGCAGCGTGCGGCGCAGGTTGTCGCCCAGACCGATCGGGGCGTCGGAGGTGGTGTCCACCCCGCCGGCGGCGGCCACCTCGTAGCGTCCGGCCGCGATGCCCTCGGCGGCGGCGACGGCCGCCTGCAGCCCGGTCCCGCAGGCCTGCTGCAGGTCGAACGCCGGCGTGTGGGAGGACAGCTGCGAACCGAGCACGCATTCGCGCGTCAGGTTGAAGTCCCGGCTGTGCTTGAGCACGGCGCCGCCGACCACCACGCCCAGCCGTTCGCCGGCCAGCCCGAAACGATCCACCAGACCGCCCAGGGCGGCGGTGAACATGTCCTGGTTGGACGCCTCCGCGTAGGCCCCGTCCGACCGGGCGAACGGGATGCGGTTGCCGCCCAGGACGGCCACGCGCCGCCGCTCGGAACTGCGCTGTTTGCTTGCCTCAGAGCTTGCAGGGGCCACTGTTCTTCTCCGTGTTTCTGCGGTCTATCGGTTTGGGAATCGCCCGTCTGGGGCCATACTACTCACTGTTCTTACTCTGCAGTAAGTTCGTCCTCGATACGGTTGTGCTGTAGGCATACCCCAACTTCGCAAGAACATGGAAGGTAGCTCCAGTGGCTCCCAAAGCTTCGTCCGATCTGTTCTCTCAGATCGTCAATTCCGGTCCTGGATCGTTTCTCGCCAAGCAGCTCGGCGTTCCCCAACCCGAGACGCTGCGCCGCTACCGGGCCGGTGAACCGCCGCTGGCCGGGGCGCTGCTGATCGGCGGGGAGGGCAGGGTCGTCGAGCCTCTGCGCGCGGCGCTGGACGCCGACTACGACTTGGTGGGCAACAACCTGGGCGGTCGATGGGCCGACAAGTTCGGCGGCCTGGTGTTCGATGCCACCGGCATCACCACGCCCGAGGGGCTCAAGGGGCTGTACGAGTTCTTCACTCCCCTGCTGCGCAATCTGGGCCATTGCGCGCGCGTGGCCGTGGTCGGCACCACGCCCGACGCCGCCGCCAGCCCGCACGAGCGGATCGCGCAGCGCGCGCTCGAGGGCTTCACCCGCTCGCTGGGCAAGGAGCTGCGCAACGGCTCCACGGTGGCCCTGGTCTATCTGTCGCCGGACGCCAAACCCGCCGCGACGGGCCTGGAATCGACGATGCGGTTCATCTTGTCGGCCAAGTCCGCCTACGTCGACGGCCAGGTCTTCTACGTCGGGGACGCGGACTCCACGCCCCCGGCCGACTGGGAGCGCCCGCTGGACGGCAAGGTCGCCATCGTCACGGGGGCGGCCCGCGGAATCGGTGCGACGATCGCCGAGGTGTTCGCCCGCGACGGCGAGCGCCCGGTCGCGATCGACGTGGAATCGGCCGCCGAGACGCTGGCCGAGACGGCCAGCCGGGTCGGCGGCACCGCGCTGTGGCTCGACGTCACCGCGCCCGACGCCGTCGACAAGATCACCGAGCACCTGCGCGAGCACCACGGCGGCCGCGCCGACGTGCTGGTCAACAACGCCGGCATCACCCGCGACAAGCTGTTGGCCAACATGGACGATGCCCGCTGGGACGCCGTCCTGGCCGTCAATCTGCTTGCCCCGCTGCGTCTTACCGAAGGGCTGGTGTCCAACGGCACGCTCGGCGAGGGCGGCCGGGTGATCGGCCTGTCGTCGATGGCCGGCATCGCCGGCAACCGCGGCCAGACCAACTACGCGACGACGAAGGCCGGAATGATCGGCCTCACCCAGTCGCTGGCCCCGGAGCTCTACGGCAAGGGCATCACCATCAACGCCGTCGCGCCGGGATTCATCGAAACCCAGATGACGGCCGCCATCCCGCTGGCCACCCGCGAGGTCGGACGCCGGATGAACTCGCTGCTGCAGGGCGGGCAGCCGGTGGACGTCGCGGAAACCATCGCCTACTTCGCCAGCCCGGCTTCGAATGCGGTGACGGGCAACGTCATTCGCGTTTGCGGCCAGGCCATGCTGGGCGCATAGGAGAACGTCATGAATCAGCCAAGCGGCCTGAAGAACATGCTGCGCGCCGCCGCCGGGGCCCTGCCCGTGGTGTCGCGCAGCAGCGAGCTGCCCACCCGCACGGTGACCATCGAGGAGCTGCCGATCGACCGCGCGAACGTGGCCGAGTACGCGGGGGTCACCGGTCTGCGCTACGGCAATCACGTGCCGCTGACCTACCCGTTCGCGTTGACCTTTCCGGCGATGATGTCCCTGGTGACCGGGTTCGACTTCCCTTTCGCCGCAATGGGATCGGTGCACACCGAGAACCACATCACGCAGTACCGCCCGATCGCGGTCACCGACACCGTCGGCGTGCGCGTGCACGCCGAGAACCTGCGCGAGCACCGCAAGGGCTTGCTGGTCGATCTGGTGACCGACGTCAGCGTCGGCAACGACACCGCCTGGCACCAGGTGACGACCTTCCTGCACCAGCAGCGGACCAGCCTGTCCGACGAACCCAAGCCGCCCCCGCAGAAGCAGCCCAAGCTGCCGCCGCCGTCCACCGTGTTGCGGATCAGCCCGGGGCTGATCCGGCGCTATGCCGACGTCGGGGGCGATCACAACCCGATCCACACCAACTCGGTCGCGGCCAAGCTGTTCGGGTTCCCGACGGTGATCGCGCACGGAATGTTTACTGCGGCAGCCGTGTTGGCCAACGTCGAGGCGCAGATTCCCGATGCGGCCCGGTACTCGGTGCGGTTCGGCAAGCCGGTGGTGCTGCCCGCGACGACGGGACTCTACATCGACGAGCACGACGGCGGCTGGGACATTTCGCTGCGCAACATCGCCAAGGGCTACCCCCACCTGACCGGCACGGTCCGGGCGCTTTAGCGCCGACGCCACTAGCCCGCGTGCGTCGAACTGCGGCCCGTGGCAAGCAGTTTCAGACCGTGGGCGCTGGTCGCGGTCAGCAGGAATAGCAGGAACAGCCACAGCGGCGGCCGGGCGAGTTCCCAGACGAAGATCGCCGCCCAGATCGGTGAGCCCTGCGTCACCGCGAGCACGCCGGCCGCGCCGGCCAGCGACACCGCCGGCACGTGCAGGTGGGTGCCGGTCGCCCAGTTGATCGTCAAGATCAGCGCCGCCCCGGCGGCAGCGCCGGTGGCCAGCGAGGGCGTGAGCAACCCGCCTGCCCCGCCGGCCCGCAGAAACAGTGCGGTCAGTAGGGGTTTCAGCGCCAGGATCGCCAGCGCCGACAGCAGGGTCATGCCGCTGGCCAGGCTGACCGTGAGGATGCTGCGGCCGTTGCCGGGCAGCTCGGGCCACCAATGCGAACAGATCCCCATCACCAGGCCGGCCCCGGCGAGCGCGGGGATCAGCAACGGAGTCCGCATCTGGCGGGCCGGGCGTGCCACGGCCATCAACCGGTTGAAGGCCAGTCCCACCGCGAGAGCCACCGGCGCCAGCAACAATCCGTGCGCGGTCAGCAGATACGTCGACTCCTCGATCGGCCAATGCAGATTGGGCTGATCGCGGGTGATGGCCGAACCGACGGCGACCGCGAGGCCGGAGGACAGAAACGCCGCGCCCACCGCTCGCGGGTGCCAGGTGGTGAGCAGGATCCGGATCGAGAACAGCGCGCCGGCCAGCGGGACGGCATACACCGCGCCCAGGCCGGCGCCCGCGGCGCACGCCAGCAGGACCTCGCGGTCGCGCGGTGCGAGCCGCTTGAGCCATCCGGTGCCCAAATCGCTTAGCGCCGCGGCGAATTGGCGTGGGGCCCCTTCCCGCCCCAGCGACGCGCCCGATCCGACGAGCAGCACCTGCAGCAGGGCGTCGATGCTCCAGGACAGCCTCGGCACGGGTTCGCGGGCGGCGATGGTCTGCGCCAGCGGAGGCACCTCGGCCCGGCGCCGCAGCAGCCACCAGCCCAGGCCGGCCAGGGCGGCGCCGATCATCGGGCCGACGACGCGGCGGATCGGGCTGCTGGCGGCCACCCCGGCCAACAGCGCGCCGAAGCTGTAGTTGTAGGTGGCGTGCTGTACGGCGCGCAGCACGAACGTCGTCGCCAATCCGGCAACTCCGGCGAGCAACCCGACGAGGATTACCGCGCAAAAGAAGTCGAGGTTGCCGCGGTCCGAGCGGGGGACGCTCATGCGGGCCACCTGAACGAATGTAGGCCTAGTCGGCGGCGGCGTCCGAGCCGCCCGCGTCGGGGTGGGCCGCGGCCGCCTCCCGCTCGGCGGGTGAGCCCTTGAGGCCGTACCAGAACAGGTCGATCATCAGCTGGGCCGCCTCGTCGACGTCGACGTCACCGGTGCTGAGCCGGTTGGCGACCGCCTCGCCGGCGCCCACCAGGGCCACGGCCATCATCTCGTGCTCGCGCTCGGAGCGCGGGTTGCGGCTACCCGCCCGCATCAGCCCGGCCACCAGGTCGATGATCTGCTCGCGTCCCTCGCGGACCATGTGGGCGAACGCCTGCGAGCTGGTGGCCTGGGTGTACATCACGATCCAGGACGCCCGGTTGGCGTCGATGTAGCGCATGAACGACGCAATGGTGTTGCGCAGCATGTCATTGGGGCTCTGCTGGAAATCCATGTCGGCCCGCACCACGTCGATGAACCGGCCCATCTCGCGGTTCAGGCAGGCGCCGAACAGGTCCTCCTTGGAGCCGTAGTACAGGTACAGCATCGGCTTGGAGATCTGCGCCTCGGCGGCGATGGCGTCCATCGAGGTCTCGTGGTAGCCGTTGACGGAGAACATCTGGACGGCGGCGTCGAGCATCTGCTGCTCGCGAACGGCACGCGGCAACCGCTTGGTACCACCCGCCATCGCTTGCCTCTCCAGCCGTCTATCTGACTCAAGAGTAAGCAATGCGGTCCCGCCGCACACCCACTAGTGGCCGCAGCTGGGGCTGGGGCCCTTCATCGTCGCCACCCGCACCAGCGAATCGTCGACCTGCTTGGCCGGCAGGTCGCCCGACGCCACCGCCTGTTGCAACCGGTCCAAAACCGCCGGCACCTCGTCGGTGGTGACCCACAGTGCGACGTCGACGCCGGCGCGCAGGCTGCGCAGCACAGCCTCCGACACCCCGTAGCGGTCGGAGATGGCGGCCATGCTGGACAGGTCGTCGCTGAACACCGGCCCGGTGAACGGCGGGCCCTTGTAGCCGACCCCGTTGCGCAGCAGCTGCACCGCCTCGGGGCTCAGGCTGGCCGGCGCGTCGCCGGTGAGACCGGGAACCTGCAGATGGCCCACCATGACCCCGACCGGCGGCGTGGTCACCAGCGTCCGGTAGGGCACCAGATCGTTGTTCTGCAGATCGTCCAGCGGCGGCGTGACGACTCCCCCGGTGTGCGAATCGCCCGAGCCGTGCCCGTGGCCGGGGAAGTGCTTGAGTACCGGCAGCAGCCCGGCGTCGCGCAGCCCCTGCGCATAGGCACCGGCGTAGTCGGTGACCTTGGCCGGATCCGCGCTGAACGAACGGTTGCCGATCACGGCGTCGTCGGGCTCGTCGCTGACGTCGACGACGGGCGCGAAGTCGACCGTGATGCCCAGGTCGCGCATCTTCTTGCCGCGGTCGGCGGCCAGGTCATGGACCTGCTGGGCGGTTTGCGTCTGCGCCAGCTCGCGGGGCGACGGCGAGGTCCCGATCAGCGACTTCAGCCGCGAGACGCGACCGCCCTCTTCGTCGACGCTGACCGCCAGCGGCAGCGGGCCCGCCTTGGCCGCGATGTCGGTCAGCGGCCCTTTGAAGATCGACAGGTCCGTCCAGCTGCCGATGAAGATGCCGCCCACGTGGTAGCCGTTGACGACGGCCCGGGCGTCGTCGGCGTTCTTCACGCCCACCATCAGCAGTTGCGCGAGCTTGTCGCGGAGGCCCAACGTCGCCGGAACCGCCGACGGGTCGGCACACACCGGCGGCGCCGGAGCGGCCACCGGCTTGCTCGACGTCTTCGTCGACGTGCCGGGTGGGTGGGCGGTGTGGTGGCCGCAACCGGCCACCAGCGCCGACGCGGCTGCAAGCACGGCCAAGGTGCGCGAAAATGCCATCGGGCCATGCTTTCACGGCGGGCGTTTCGTGCCCGGCTCCAGGGGGCATCAACGGTACGTTGCAGATCAGGGGGCTGGGGCTTGTCGGGGCGCCCATTGACTGGCAGGGAGGAGCCAGCGATTAACGGTTTCTCGTTGGCCGCCGCGGTCAGCATCGCGGTGGGGTTGTCCGTCGGGGTGGCGACGACCGTCGGGATCACGCTCGCCGTGGCCGACCACAGCCTGGTGCAGGTGCCGAGCGTGCAGCGCCCTGCGCTTCCGGCCGGTCCCTATCAGGTGGAATACGGCGACCGCTGTTTTCACGGGCACTGTCTGCACTGGTGACGAGCGTTCCCGTTGGCCGGGTGCCCTTCTGCTAGGTTGGCGTAGGTCGAAAGTCACGACCGCAAGCCGACACCCAGGAGCCTTCGATGAACCGGATCGTTGCGCCCGCCGCAGCGAGCGTTGTGGTTGGCCTGTTGCTCGGCGCGGCCGCGATCTTCGGGATCACGCTGATGGTCCAGCAAGACACGAAGCCGCCACTCCCCGGGGGCGATCCGCAGTCGTCAGTGCTCAACCGGGTCGAGTACGGCAACCGTAGCTAGCCAGTCGCGGACAGGGACCGGAGCGCCGGTCCCATGCTCGACGGCTGGGCCGGTGTCGCGCCGGTGGCTCTGGTTGGTCGGTGCGATCGCGCTGGCCCTGGCGTTCGCCCAATCCCCCGGACGGATCTCCCCAGACACCAAGCTTGACCTGACCGCGAACCCGCTGCGCTTTCTGGCCCGGGCGACCAATCTGTGGAACAGCGAGCTGCCGTTCGGTCAGGCGCAGAACCAGGCGTACGGATACCTGTTTCCGCACGGCACCTTCTTTCTCGTCGGCCACGCGCTGGGCGTCCCCGGCTGGATCACCCAGCGGCTGTGGTGGGCGCTGCTGCTCGCCGTCGGCTTCTGGGGGCTGTTGCGGGTCGCCGAGGCGTTGCGGATCGGCAGCCCGGCGTCGCGGGTAATCGCCGCGGCCGCGTTCGCGCTGTCACCGCGAGTGCTGACCACGCTCGGCTCGATCTCGTCGGAAACATTGCCAATGATGTTGGCGCCCTGGGTGTTACTGCCCACGATCCTCGCCCTGCGAGCCGCCGGCGGCCGATCCGTGCGAGCGCTGGCCGGGCAGGCGGGACTGGCCATCGCGTTGATGGGCGCCGTGAACGCCATCGCGACCGCGGCCGGCTGCCTGCCGGCGGTGATCTGGTGGGCGTGCCACCGGCCGAACCGGTTGTGGTGGCGCTACACGGGGTGGTGGCTGGTGGCCCTGGTGCTGGCCACGCTGTGGTGGGTGGTGGCGCTGGTGATGCTGCGCGCCATCAGCCCTCCGTTCCTGGACTTCATCGAATCGTCGGGCGTGACGACGCAATGGTCGTCACTGGTCGAGATGCTGCGTGGCACCGACAGCTGGACCCCATACGTGGCGCCGACCGCCACCGCGGGCGCTCCGCTGGTGACCGGGTCGGCGGCGGTGCTCGGTACCTGCCTGGTCGCGGCGGCCGGGCTCGCGGGCCTGGCCGGCCGGGCCATGCCCGCGCGCGGGCGGCTGGTGACGATGCTGTTGGTTGGGGTGGTGCTGATGGCCGCCGGATACAGCGGCGGGCTGGGGTCGCCGGTGGCGCACGCGGTGCAGGCCTTCCTGGACGCCGGCGGCGCCCCGCTGCGCAACGTGCACAAGCTGGGATCGGTGATCAGGGTCCCGGTGGTGCTGGGCCTCGCGCACCTCCTGGGCCGGATACCGCTGCCGGGCAGCGCACCCACGTTGGTGTGGCTGCGCGCCTTTGCGCACCCCGAGCGTGACAAACGGCTCGCCACCGCGATCGTGGTCGTGACGGCGCTGATGGTCAGCACGTCACTGGCGTGGACCGGTCGGCTGGCGCCACCGGGAACCTTCACCGCGATCCCGCAGTACTGGCACGAGGCCGCCGACTGGCTCACCGAGCACAACACCGGGACACCGACCGCCGGGCGGGTGCTCGTGGTCCCGGGGGCGCCGTTCGCCACCCAGGTGTGGGGCACCAGCCACGACGAGCCGCTGCAGGTGCTGGGCGCCAGCCCATGGGGGGTGCGCGATTCCATCCCGCTGACCCCGCCGCAGACCATCCGGGCGCTCGATTCGGTGCAGCGCTTGTTCGCCGCAGGCCGCCCCTCGGCGGGCTTGGCAGATACCCTTGCCCGCCAAGGTATTTCCTATGTGGCGCTACGCAACGACCTCGACCCCGACACGTCGCGATCGGCGCGCCCGATCCTGGTCCACCGCGCCGTCGACGGGTCACCCGGACTGCGCAAGGTCGCACAGTTCGGCGCGCCGGTGGGTCCCGGCACGCTCGCGGGTTTCGTCGCGGACAGCGGACTGCGACCGCGATATCCGGCGGTCGAGATTTACCGCGTCGGCGACGACAGTGACCCCGCCACACCGTATTTCGTCGACACCGGCCGGCTGGCCCGGCTCGACGGCGGCCCCGAGGCGCTGCTGCGCCTTGACGAGCGGCGACGGCTGCTGGGCCAGCCGCCGCTGGGCCCGGCGCTGCTGAGCGCCGACGCGCGCGGCGCCGGGCTACCGATGGACGCCGGGGTGACCATCACCGACACCCCGGTGGCCCGAGAGACGGATTACGGCCGGGTGGACCAACATTCGTCGGCGATCCGGGCCCCCGGCGACGCGCGGCACACCTACAACCGGGTGCCCGACTACCCCGTCCCCGGCGCCGACCCGGTGACCGGCGCCTGGACCGGCGGCCGGATCACGGTATCGAGCTCATCGTCGGATTCCACCGCGATGCCCGACGTGGCACCGGCGACCTCGCCGGCCGCGGCGATCGACGGCGACTCCGCGACCGCCTGGGTGTCCAACTCGCTGCAGGCCGCCGTCGGTCAGTGGATGCGGATCGATTTCGACCATCCGGTGACCAACGCGGCGATCACGTTGACGCCCAGCGCCACCGCCGTCGGCGCCCAGGTGCGCCGCATCCTGATCGAAACCGCCACGGGCAGCACCACTTTGCGTTTCGACCAGCCGGGCAAGCCGCTTGCCGCGGCGCTGCCCTACGGCGAGACCCCATGGGTGCGGATCACCGCCGCGGGCACCGACGACGGATCCGCCGGCGTGCAGTTCGGCATCACCGACCTGTCGATCACCCAGTACGACGCCTCTGGATTCGCGCACCAGGTCGACCTGCGGCACACCGTGCGTGTGCCCGGGCCACCGCCGGGCTCGCCGGTCGCGGGGTGGGACCTGGGATCGGAGCTGCTGGGCAGGCCGGGTTGCGCCGCGGCGCCCGACGGTGTGCGCTGCGCGCCGTCGATGGCCCTGGCCCCGGAGGAACCGGTCAATTTCAGCCGGACGCTGACCGTGCCGGCGCCGATCTCGGTGACCCCGACGGTGTGGGTGCGCCCGCGCCAGGGGCCCAAGCTGGCTGACCTGATCGCCGAGCCGAATATCACCGTCGCCCATGGTGATTCGGACACCGTCGACGTGTTGGGCTCGGCGTACGCGGCCGCCGACGGCGACCCGGCCACCGCGTGGACAGCGCCGCAGCGGGTGGTGCAGCACAAGACCCCGCCGACCCTGACGCTCACGCTGCCCCGCCCCACCGAGGTCTCCGGGGTGCGGCTGGCTCCGAGCCGGTCGACGTTGCCCGCGCACCCGACGATGGTGGCCGTCAACCTGGGCGATGGCCCGCAGGCCGCCGCGCTGAAACCCGACGGCGTGCAGACGGTGCCGCTGAAACCCCGGGTGACCGACACCGTGACCATCAGCCTGCTCAATTGGCAGGACATCATCGACCGCAACGCGTTGGGTTTCGACCAGCTCAAACCGCCAGGGCTCGCCGAGGTCGCGGCGCTGGGCGCCGACGGCAACCCGATCGCGCCCGCCGACGCGGCCCGCAACCGCGCTCGGGAGATCAGCGTCGGCTGCGACCGCGGACCCGTCGTCGCGGTCGCGGGCCGGTTCGTGCACACCGCGATCCACACCACCGTGGGGGCGATCCTGGATGACGCGCCCGTCGCCGCGGTGCCCTGCGAACGCGAGCCGATCGCGCTGCCCGCCGGCCAACAGGAGCTGCTGATCAGCCCCGGCGCCCAATTCGTCGTGGACGGAGCCGAACTAAGCGCCCCGGCTGCCACCGAAGTCGCGCGGCCGCTGCGTGTTTCGTCCTGGCGGGCCTGGGGCCCGGATCGCCGCGAGGTGCAGGCGCCCGCCTCGTCGACGTCACGGGTGCTGGTCATCCCGGAAAGCATCAACCCGGGCTGGGTGGCGCGCACCAGCACCGGCGCCCGCTTGACGCCGATCGCGGTCAACGGGTGGCAGCAGGGCTGGCTGGTGCCCGCGGGCGACCCCGGCACCATCACGCTGACGTTCGCCTCCAACTCGCTCTACCGCGCCGGCCTGGCGGGGGGCCTGGCGCTGTTACCGCTGCTGGCGATGCTCGCGCTGTGGCGCACCCGACGAAAGGACGACGACGCGCCCGCGCGGCCATGGCGACCCGGCCCATGGGCGGCCGTCCCGGCGCTGCTCGCCGCGGGGGTGATCGCCGGCCTGGGCGGTGTCGCGGTGATGGGGGCCGCGCTGGGTCTGCGGTATGCGCTGCGCCGAGAGCGCTGGGAACGCCTCAGCGTGCTGGGCAGCGCCGGCGGCCTGATCCTGGCCGGCGCGGTGCTGTCACGGCAGCCCTGGCGGTCGGCCGACGGCTACGCCGGCCACTCCGCCGGTGTCCAGCTGCTGGCGCTGATTTCGCTTGCGGTGCTTACCGCTTCGGTGGTTGCGCTCCCCGAACGCGCCCAGGGGCCGCGCGACGAATAGTTGGCCGGGCTATTGGCTACCCGTTTACCGGCTGATTGACTGGATATGCGGGTTGGCGTAACCGTTCACCAACCGAGGAGTTAGCGCCATGGACTGGTTTTCCGCACCCGAATATTGGGTGGGCAGACTGGTGCTCGAGCGCGGCGCCGCGGCGATTTACCTGCTCGGCTTCGTTGCCGCCGCGGTCCAGTTCCGGGCGCTCATCGGCGAGCGCGGCATCCTGCCCATCCCGCAGTTCTTGGCGAGGCAATCCTTTTGGCGCACGCCGAGCCTGTTTCACCTGCGTTATTCGGATCGGCTGTTTGCGGCCGTCGCCTGGTTCGGTGCGGCGCTGTCGGTGGCGATCGTCGCCGGGGCCGCCGACGCGGTGCCGTTGTGGGCCGCGATGGCGATGTGGCTGGTGCTGTGGGTGCTCTACCTGTCGATCGTCAACGTCGGGCAGACCTGGTACTCGTTCGGCTGGGAGTCGCTGCTGCTCGAGACCGGATTCTTGATGATCTTCCTGGGCAATCACGACGTGGCACCGCCGGTGCTGACGCTCTGGATGGTTCGCCTGCTGTTGTTCCGGGTCGAGTTCGGTGCGGGACTGATCAAGATGCGCGGCGACCCGTGCTGGCGCGACCTGACGTGTTTGTACTACCACCATGAGACGCAACCGATGCCGGGGCCGTTGAGCTGGTTCTTCCACCACCTGCCCAAACCCCTGCACCGGATTGAGGTGGCGGGCAACCATTTCGCGCAGCTGGTCGTGCCGTTCGGATTGTTCGCGCCGCAGCCGGTGGCGAGTGTGGCCGCCGCGATCATCGTGATCACCCAGTTGTGGCTGGTCGCCTCGGGCAATTTCGCGTGGCTCAATTGGGTGACGATCGTGTTGGCGTTCAGCGCCATCGACGACGCGTCGATCGCGCTGCTTCTGCCCAAAGCGCTCGTCCCGGCGCATGCGGGCCTGGCGGCGACACCGCTGTGGTTCGTCGGGCTGGTGGCCGCCGTCACGGCCGCCGTGCTGTTCATGAGCTACTGGCCACTGGCGAACATGTTGTCTTCCCGGCAGCGAATGAACATGTCGTTCAACTCATTTCATTTGGTGAACACCTATGGCGCGTTCGGCAGCATCGGGCGGATCCGGCGGGAGGTGGTGATCGAAGGCACCGACGAGTCCCTCATCACATCCCAAACCGTGTGGAAGGAATACGAATTCAAGGGCAAGCCGGGGACGCCGCGTCGGCTGCCGCGACAGTGGGCGCCCTATCATCTGCGCCTGGACTGGCTGATGTGGTTCGCCGCGATCTCGCCGGGGTACGCGCAGCCGTGGCTGAGACCGTTCTTGCAGCGGCTGCTGGAAAACGATCGAGCGACCCTGCGGTTGTTGCGCCACAACCCGTTTCCCGATTCGCCGCCCCGGTATGTGCGGGCACAGCTCTACCAGTACCGCTTCACCACGCTGGCCGAGCTGCGCCACGATCGGGCGTGGTGGCATCGCGCATTGATCGGCGGGTACGTGCCACCGATAGCCCTGTCCAAGGCGACCAGCGCCAACTGAGTGTTGGGCAGCGGGCTACTGGTAGGACAGCGCCCCGGTGCCCGCGAGCTTGCCGCCCTCGACGATCAGGTACTCGGGGCGGATGGGCTTGCCGGCGAACCAGCTCTCCAAAATTTCGCGGGTGCCGGCCGCGTAACGCGCCTGCGCGGACAGTGTGGTGCCCGAAACATGCGGCGTCATGGCGTTATTCGGCATCGTCCGCCACGGATGGTCGGGCGGCGGCGGCTGCGGATACCACACGTCTCCGGCGTAGCCCGCGAGCTGACCGGACCTCAGCGCCGCAGCGATGGCCTCCGGGAGGGTCTCCTCGGCGCGCGCCGTGTTGACGATGTAGGAGCCCCGGCGCATGGTCGCGATCAGCCGCTCGTTGAACATCCGGCGGGTGTCGTCGTAAAGCGGCGAGTGGATGGACACCACGTCGACCGCTTGTACGAGCGACTCGACCGTTTGGTGAAACGTGACGTTGAGTTGTTTCTCGGCTTCGGGTGCCAGCCGGCGGGTGTCGGTGTAGTGCAGGTTGACGTCGAACGGCGCCAGCCGGCGCAGCACGGCACGCCCGATCCGGCCGGCCGCGATCAACCCGACGTCCATGCCCTCCAGGTCGTAGGCGCGTTCGGCGCAATCGGCGATGTTCCAGCCGCCTTCGGCCGCCCACCGGTGTGACGGCACGAAATTGCGTACCAGCGCCAGGATCTGCATCACCGTGTGCTCGGCGACGCTGATGCTGTTGCTGTACGTCACCTCGGCCACGGTGATCCCGCGCTCCTGGGCGGCGTCCAGATCGACGTGGTCCGAGCCGATGCCGGCGGTCAGGGCCAGCTTGAGCCTGGGCGCTCGGGCGATGCGTTCCGCGGTCAGATAGGCCGGCCAAAACGGCTGGGAGATCATGATTTCCGCGTCGGCCAGCTCGCGCTCGAATTCCGAGTCGGGGCCGTCCTTGTCCGACGTCACCACCAATTCGTGGCCGGCGTCTTCGAAGAACCGGCGCAGCCCCAGGGCACCCGAGACACAGCCGAGCAGCTCGCCCGGGGTGACGTCGATCTTCGACGGAGTCGGCACGGTGCTGCCGTCGGGGTATCCCTGGATGGTCGGGATGCTGTCGCGTGCGTAGCTCGGCGGGTACCCGTCGACAGGGTCGGGATAGAGCACCATCACACACTTGGCCATCGGATTCTCCTTAAACCGGCGATCACGCCCAGTCTCGGAGCGCGCCCGCCGCGGTGTCCAAGACAGGATTCCGACCGGCCGATAGGCAACGCCGATCAGCGCGGCTAGGACAGCTCGCCGAGCGTCGCGCCGATGCGGGCCTCGCGCGCGGTCCGGCGCAGCGCGCGCGCCAGCAACGAACCCGGCTCCGCCCGGTTGGTCACCAGCGCTATCAATGCGGTGACCGACGGGCGCCGCAGCCGCAGCACGCTCACCCCGGCCGGCACGCCCAGGGTGTGGATCCACGGTTGCGGCACGATGCTCGCCCACCGGCCGGCGCGAACGTGCGCGAACAGCGCGGCCACGGAATCGGTTTCCAGCTGCGGGGTGACCTGCAGGCCGTGGGTGGCCAACGCGTCATCGATGAGCCGGCGGCCCCGCATGCCCTGCGTCAGCAGGCACAGCGGCAACTGCACGGTGTCCGACCACGCCATGGTTTTCGCCTCGGCGCCAAGCAGTTCGGCGGCGGCGATGAGCACCGGTTGCTCGTGATACAGCGGGGTGACCAGGAGATCGGCCGTGTCCTGTTGGTCCGGATACAGGATGCCCGCGTCCAATTCGAACTTGCGGACCCGCTCCACGATCCCGGCCGAGCGCAGGTTGACCTCGAGCTGGACACGGACCAACGGATGTGCCGCGCAGAACGGATCCGTAAGCAGCGCAACGGTGGTCGAGGCGGCCGGCACCACGCCGAGCCGCAATTCGCCGGTCAGGCCGGCGCGCAGCGCGGTGACCTCCTGTTTGAGGGCGTCGCGGTCGGCCAGTATGCGCCGCGCCCACGGCACCAGCCGCTCGCCCTCGGGGGTGAGACCCTCGAACTTCTGGCCGCGCCGCACCAGCGGGACGTTGAGTTCGGATTCGAGCTTTCGGATGGCTTCCGACAGCGCGGGCTGCGACACGTAACAGGCGCTCGCGGCGCGCGCGAAGTGGCGCTCCTGAGCGAGCGCGACGAAGTACTCCAGCTGACGGAACAGCATGTGCCATTCGATCATGTCGCCGGCCGCGACCGGGTACCCGTCCTGATGGCCGCGGAGAGGCAGCCATGGTCGGTCACACCAAGCAGGATGCGAAGGAGACGCACAGTGACGAAGCAATTCAAGGTCGGAGATCACGTCAGATGGAACTCAGAAGCCGGCCAGGTCAGCGGCGCCATCGTGAAAAAGCACACCCGCGACACCGAGTACAAGGGCCACAAACGGCATTGCACCAAGGACGACCCGCAATACGAGATCAGAAGCGACAAAACCGACCACATCGCGATGCACAAAGGCGACGCCTTGGAGAAGATCGACTAGAACGAGCACGACACCACCATGAGCGACCGACGCCGGCAAGGACACGTCAGACCACGAGACGGGGCAGTAGCCGCGACGCGGTGACATGAACGCCGGCGGCAAGATCGTCGATCAGCGAGTTGACGTACTCCACCAACCCGGCGACGTCGACACCGTGCGGCGCGGGTAAGTCCGCGCGGGCAAGATGGTCGGAGGCGCGGCGAAGCAACGTGGTTGCGCCCTTGGGGTTGTCCCGCTGGATGTGGGTGATCCCCACCGCGAGCTGCGTCAGGCCTTGCCACAGCGCCTGCTCGTTGGCTGGACCGTTCTTCCACGCGGACTCCAAAACCTCATGAGCGTTGAATGCGAGACCTCGATTCAGCAGATCCTGGGCATACGCGAGGGTTTCGGCCGGTTCCAGCACCAGGTCATCCGGAACGCGTGGCACGCCCGCGCTGCCGGGCGGAAGTGGTCGGCCCAGAGCGTCGCGCGGCCGGGCATTTCGCGGCCGACCCGATTCGTCGCGATCACGCTCCGCCATCTATCCATCATCACCCGTCCCGCCGTCCCGAGCACAACCTCGACGAATACCGCACTGTGGCGCCCTCATTCGCTCACCGGCACGACACCCGGTCGCAGGTCTCTACCACTGTGGGGCCGCGGTGAGCCGGGCCGTTACAGCGTTTCGTCCAGCTCGCCGAGGCGGTCGGTCAACCGCAGATTTTCGGAGTAGTCGACCGGGCAACTGATCAGCGAGACGCCGTCGTCGTCGAGCGCGGTCCGCAGCGTCGGCAGCAGTTCCTCGGCGCTGTTGATCCGATATCCCTTGGCGCCGAAGCTTTCCGCGTACTTGACCACGTCGGGGTTGTTGAACTTCACGTAGTAGTGCGCCCCCAACTCGAGGTCCATCTTCCATTCGATGAGGCCGTAACCGTTGTCCTCCCAGATCAGCACCACCAACGGGATGCGCTCGCGCACGGCGGTCTCGATCTCCTGCGAGTTCATCAGGAACGCGCCGTCGCCGACGACGGCCAGCACCTTGCAATCCGGCTGCGCCAGCTTGACGCCCAGCGCGCCAGGCAGGGCAAAGCTCATGGTGGACAACCCGTTTGAGATCAGGCAGGTGTTCCGCTCGTAGGTCGGGTAGAGCCGGGCCATCCACATCTTGGTGGCGCCCGTGTCGACCAGGACGATGTCACTGCGGCCCAGGGCCGCGCGGGTGTCGGCGACCACCCGCGCCGGCGCCAGCGGGTAGCGCGAATCCTGTTGACCCCGTGCGAATTCCTCGGCCAACAGGCCCGAGCCGGGCACCTCGGCGGCGTGCGCGAAGGTGTGACCGGACAGCGCGTCGGTCAGGGCGTTCAGCGAATCGCTGATGTCGCCAATGATCCCGACGTCCACCGAGTAGTGCGCGTCGACCTCGGCCGGGAACCGGTGGATGTGGATGATCTTCTTGTCGGCCTGCGGGTTGATCCGCACCGGGTCGAATTCCTGCAACTCGTAGCCGACGGCGATGACGGCGTCGGCGTTGTCGAACCCGAAGTTGACGTAGTCGTGCCGCATGAAGCCCAGCGTGCCGATGCTGTTGGGGTGGTCATCCGGCATGACGCCCTTGCCGTGGAAGGTGTTGGCCACCTGGATGCCGAACTCTTCGGAGAAGCGCACCAGGGCCTTGGTGGCGTCGGCGCGGGCGGCGCCGTGCCCGGCCAGCAGTACCGGGCGCTTGGCGTTGCGCAGGACGTCGACGGCGCGCGCCACCTGGCGGGGAGCCGGGGCATCGGGGCGGACGACGTTGCGCGGCAACGGTCCCAGGTCGTAGTCGGTCTCGTCGGCGTCGATGTGCTCGGGCACCGCCAGGTAGACCGCGGCCGGGCGCTCGGACTCGGCGAGCTTGAACGCCTTGCGGACCATCTCGGGGATCGCGCGCGCGGTCGGGATGCCCGCCGCCCAGCGGGTGATGGGGGCGAACATCGACACCAGGTCGACGTACTGGTGTGACTCCTTGAACTCCCGGTCGTGACCCACCTGCGCGGAGATGGCGACCAGCGGGGTGCTGTTGGTGGTGGCGTCGGCCGTACCGAGCTGCATGTTGATCGCGCCGGGCCCTAGCGTGGCCGATACCACCGCGGCCCGCCCGGTGACCCTCCCGTACATCTCGGCCATGAACGAGGCGGCCTGCTCGTGCCGGGTCAGCACGTAGCGGATGGACGAGGACGCCAGCGCCTGTACCAACCGGATGTTCTCCTCGCCGGGCACCCCGAACACGACGGAAACACCCTCATTTTCCAGGCACTTGACGATCAGCTCAGCAGCTTTGGTCATCCGACACCTCCCTTAGGGGAACGATAGTGGCAGGCTAGGTGTTGGACTTTTCAGCCGCTAAGCAACACGAACCCGATGAAGGAGGGCCGACGTGCCCATCGCCACCATTAACCCGGCTACCGGCGAGACAGTGAAGACCTTCACCCCGGCCACCGACCAGGAAGTCGACGCCGCGATTGCCCGCGCTTACGAACGCTTCCTCGATTACCGCCACAACACCACGTTTGCCCAGCGCGCCCAGTGGGCAAACGCGACCGCCGACCTGCTGGAGGCGGAGGCCGACGACGTCGCCGCCATGATGACGCTGGAGATGGGCAAGACGCTGAAGTCGGCCAAGGCGGAAGCGCTCAAGTGCGCCAAGGGTTTTCGTTACTACGCCGAAAACGCCGAGCACCTGCTGGCCGACGAGCCGGCTGACGCCGAGGCGGTCGGCGCGAAGAGGGCCTACACCCGCTATCAACCGCTGGGCGTCGTGCTGGCCGTGATGCCGTGGAACTTCCCGCTATGGCAGGCCGTGCGGTTCGCCGCACCGGCGCTGATGGCCGGCAACGTCGGGATCCTCAAGCACGCGTCGAACGTCCCGCAGAGCGCGCTCTACCTCGCCGACGTGATCAAGCGCGGCGGCTTCCCCGACGGCTGTTTCCAGACGCTGCTCGTCTCGTCCAGCGCGGTCGAGCGCATCCTGCGCGACCCCCGGGTGGCGGCGGCCACCCTGACCGGCAGCGAACCGGCCGGCCAGTCGGTGGCGGCCATCGCAGGCGACGAGATCAAGCCGACCGTGCTCGAGCTCGGCGGCAGCGACCCGTTCATCGTGATGCCCTCGGCGAACCTGGACGAGGCCGCCAAGACCGCGGTCACCGCCCGGACCCAGAACAACGGCCAGTCCTGCATCGCCGCAAAGCGGTTCATCGTCCACACCGACATCTACGACGCGTTCGTCGAGAAGTTCACCGAGCGGATGCAGGCGCTGACCGTCGGCGACCCGACCGACCCGAACACCGACGTGGGCCCGCTGGCCACCGAGTCGGGCCGCGACGAGATCGCCAAGCAGGTCGACGACGCCGCCGCGGCGGGCGCCAAGATCCGGCTCGGCGGCAAGCCCATCGACGGGCCGGGCTGGTTCTACCCGCCGACGGTGGTCACCGACATCACCAAGGACATGGCCCTGTACACCGAGGAGGTGTTCGGTCCGGTCGCGTCGATGTACCGGGCGGCCGACATCGACGAGGCCATCGAGATCGCCAACGCCACCACGTTCGGCCTTGGATCCAACGCCTGGACCAACGACGAGGCCGAGCAGCAGCGCTTCATCGACGACATCGAGGCCGGCCAGGTCTTCATCAACGGGATGACGGTGTCCTACCCCGAACTGGGGTTCGGCGGCGTCAAGCGCTCCGGCTACGGACGCGAGCTGGCGGGCCTGGGCATCCGCGCCTTCGTCAACGCCAAAACCGTGTGGGTCGGGGAAACCGAGAGCGGCTCGTCGGCCGGCGACAACAAGGTCGAGTGATCGCCCGCAAGGTCGGGCGGCGGTCGCAAGCGCGGCGCAGCCGGGCGCAGCGGGCCGCCGCCGTCAGGCCGAGGCGCCGTCAGGCCGAGGCCCCGGCCAGCAGCTTCTCGTCCTCCTCGGCGAAGGTGTCCTCGAGCTGCACCGGCGTGTAGTCGAGATCGATCTCGCTGAGCGGTCGCCCTCGGGCACTGGAGATGGTGCCGAAGCGCCGCATCCCCTTGTCGGAGGCGTACTGCATGAACTCGTCCACCGACAGGCCGAACGGCATCGGGTCGTAGAGGGCGAAGCCTTCCTCGATCAGGCGCAGGCCGAGCGGCATCAGTTCGTTCATCCGCGTTTCGAAGACGCCCCAGTTGGCGTCGTCGGCGGCCACGTGGCGCCGGCAGGTGAAGGTGCCCCACGCCATGTGCCGTCGCTCGTCGTCGCCGATGCGCCGCACCAGCTCCTGCATGCCGGGCAGGATGCCGCGCTCCACGCAGATCTTGTGCCAGCCGAAGTAACCGGTCAGCGCCAGCATGCCCTCAACCATGTGGTTGTAGGTCACCGACGCCCGCACCTGCGCGGCCGGCGACGGATCGACCGTCAGCGCGTGCAGGCAGTCCGGCAGCTCCTCGTAGAAGATCGTGCGGTAGGTCGGGACGTCGTCGAGGAAGTTGTGCAGGTCCTCGGTGATGCCGACGGCGTCGAGCCACATGCGGAACACCTGGACGTGCTTGGCCTCCTCGAAGGCGAACTGCGTCAGATACATTTCGTCGCCGAGCCGGCCTTCGGCCCGCATCGCGGCCATGAACGGCTGGATGTCCTGGGTCACCGACTCCTCGCCGGCGATGAACTCGGCGCACAGCCGGGTCGCGTAGCTGCGTTCGTCGTCGGTGAGCCGTTCCCAGTCCTCACGATCGCGGGAGAAGTCGATGTCGGCCGGATTCCAGAACTTCGCGTTGCCGCCCGCAAACAGCTTGAGCGGCAAGCTATCCCAATTGAGACCACCCTGGACCATGGAGTGGATTTGGGTGCGATTCATGTGACCTCCTCAGATCGTTTGGGGGCTGCGCCGATTGGCGGGGTTTCCGGCGCAGCCGCGAATGCGGCGGCGAGCACCGCCACGAGCCTGCGCACTGCCAGCGCCGGCTGTTCCGGGGTGGGCTCGTCGAGCCCCAGAATCGGATCGAGGCCGCGCATGTAGGGCGCCAGCGCCAGGTGCGGAAAGATCAACAGCAGCAACGACAACAGCGCGTCGGTATCGGAATCCGCGCGCAGGTCGCCGCGGACGTGCGCGTCGCGCACGAGCGGGCGCATCACTTCCAGGTAGTGACGGTGGATGACGTGCTGCACGCTGACGCGGGCCTCGGTGTCGACTTCCAGGGTCGCCGCGGCGTGCAGCGCGCGTTCGTGCGGATGGTCGGCGAAGTAGGCCACCCACGCGTCGAGCCAGTCGGTGAGGAAGTCGAAGAAGGGCCGGCTCGGGTCCAGCTCGCGGATGCGGTCCTCCATGTAGGCACGCACCCGCTGGCTGCCGATATCGGCGATAAACGCGTACAGGTCACGCTTGTCCGCGAAATACTGGAAGAGGCTGCCCTTGGCGACCCCGGCGCGGCGGGCGATGACGTTCAGGCTGCCCCGGGAGAACCCGTGGGCTCCGAACTCCGACTCCGCGGCCTCGATGATCGCGGCGCGACGAGCGGGATCGACGCGCGCCCAGGTGACTGTTGGCAATGCCCCTCCTCAGGTGAATGACCACTGGTCATTTTACTGTGGCACGCATCACAGTCAAGGGGTTCAGCCGCCGCCCTCGGACCGAGCCACACCAGCGAGAAATTGGCCAAGCGAGCACTATCGGTAGTTAGTGACCTGGTGAAAGCCGTACGCCGAATCCAGCCGAGGAGTGATCGTGACGACGCACCACGACGACAGCATCGCGTGGCCCAGCCTGCGGGTAGACGACTGGGCTCCAACGAGACAAACACTGCACATGTGGGCGCAGATTGTCGGCAAGGTCCGGCTGGCCCACTCGCCGTTGATCAACCACTGGTGGCAGGTCACCTCGTATGTGAGCCCGCGCGGTTTGACGACGTCGGCGATCCCGTACGGGACAGCGGTCTTCGATATGGAGTTCGATTTCATCGACCACGTGCTGCTGATCCGCAGCAGCACCGGCGCGACCCGCAGTGTGCGCCTGGAACCGAAGTCGGTGGCCGAGTTCTACTCGCAGACGATGGGGGCACTCGACGAGCTGGGTTTCTCCACCCGCATCCAAGCGCACCCCAACGAGGTAGATCCGGCCCTGCCGTTCGCCGAGGATGTCGAACACGCGTCATACGACCCCGATGCGGCAAACCTGTTCTGGCGCCAGCTGCTTGCGGCGAACCGCGTGCTCGGCCAGTTTCGGTCCCGCTTCATGGGTAAGGTGAGTCCCGTCCATTTCTTCTGGGGCGCAATGGATCTCGCCTGCACCAGATTTTCCGGGCGCGGCGCGCCCCGCCACCCGGGCGGCGCACCCAACTGCGGAGACTGGGTGATGATCGAGGGCTACTCGCGAGAACTGAGCAGCTGCGGATTCTTTCCCGGCGGGGGTGATGAGGGCGCTTTCTACGCCTACGCCTATCCCGAACCCGACGGTTTCGCCGACCACCCGGTCAGCCCCGAGGAGGCGGGCTACGACAAGGATCTCGGTGAATTCTTGTTGCCGTACGAGGCGGTGCGGCAGGCAACCGACCCCGACCAGACGCTCCTCGGGTTCTTACAAGACACCTACGAGGCGGCCGCGGTGAATGCCGGCTGGGATCGCGCCGCGCTCGAAGACGACCCCGATCGCTGGAAGGCCCAACAAACTCGCGCATGAGGCGTTCGGTAAGTGCGTTTGGTGACGGTCGTGGGCAGCGCCAGCCTTACGCTCAGGGGCGCATCTGATAGGCCCCGCTGAGCGGCAGCACGTGGTCCTTCCAGATCTGGTCGTAGCGCGCGGGATCGTGGGCGGGGCGGCGAATCATCCGCAGCGCGAAGCGGGCCTGTTCGTCCGTCGTCGCCGGCTTGTCGGACAGCTCCACGGCGTAGGCGTTGAAGTCGCGGACCAGCACGGCGAAGATCTCGTCGATCAATCCCTCATCGACGCCCGAGAGCCCGGCCTCCTCCAGGATCAGCTGGGCGTAGGGCACCGTCGCGAACAGCTGGCCGACCCCGAATGCGAAGTCGATGTCCTTCTGCTGCACCGCATCCGGGGTCGCGCTGGCCAACATCTCGGTGAGCACGTCGATCTGTGAGCGCAGCAGCGCGACGTTGGGCAGGTGCCCGAAGCTGTCGAACGGCGCGCGCCAGTCGTGGAAGCGCACCTTGCCCAGGCCACCGGTCGGCCCCTGCGTGAACAGGAAGGTGTCGTCGGCGGCGTCGTCGCGGCGGCCGATCAACGGCAGCGCGCTGTTGGGGGCGAACAGGTAGTTGGGCATGAACTTGCCGAGCAGCCCGACGTTGATGTGGACGGTGCCCTCCAGCCTTGGCAGCAGGCCGATTTCGCGGGTCATCGCCTCGAAGATGGTGTCCTTCTCCACGCCCTTGGCGGCGATGACGTCCCACAGCGCGGTGATGACGCGTTCGCCTTCGCTGGTGATCTTCGCCTTGGTGAGCGGGCTGTACAGCAGGTAGCGGCGGTCTTCGGCCGACGCGCTGCGCATGTAGTCGCACGCCCGGGTGGCGACCAGCCGCATCGCGACCAGCCGCGCGTAGGCGTCGGTGAGGAGGCGCCGCACGTGGGTGAAGTCGGTGACGACGGTCCCGTACAGGATGCGGTTGGACGCGTGGGTGACCGCCTCGTACATCGCGTGGGTACACATGCCGACCGCGCCCCAGCCGAGGTTGTACTTGCACACGTTGACGGTGTTGAGCGCGGCGTGGAAGGCCTCGGGACCGCGGTGCAGGATGTCGGCCTCGGTCACCGGGTAGTCGCGCAGCGCGTAGTTGGCGACGAAGTTCTGCGAGTTCACCACGTTCTTGATCAGCTCGTAGCGCTCGTGCTGGGAGTCGGCGGCGAAGAACACGTACTCGTCGGTGCCGTCGAACTTGCCGAAGGTGGAGACCATCCGCGCCACGTTGGCGTTGCCGATGTAGTACTTCTCCCCGTTGGCGACCCAACCCGCCTCCGAGGGCGTCAGGATCATGTCGGTCTGGTAGACGTCGGCGCCGTGCGTCTGCTCCGACAGGCCGAAGGCGAACACCTCACCGGCCTCGAGCAGCGCGGCGGCCTTGCGCTTGGCGTCCTCGTTGGCGCTCATCCAGATCGGTCCCAGGCCCAAGGCTGTGACCTGGAAGGGATACCAGTAGTTCAGCCCGTAGAAGCCGACGATCTCGGCGAACGCACTGATCCGGTAGGTGTCCCAGCGGCAATCGTCCGCTCCGTAGGCGCTCGGGGTCAGCAACGAGGCGAAGATGCGCTCGCGGCCGATGTGGTCCAAAAACTCCGAATACCACACCCGTTCGTGGTCGTCGGCCTTCAGCCGGGCCTTGCCCCGAGATTCGAAGAAGTCGACCGTCGCGGCCATGATCTCCCCCGAGCGGCGGTCTGGGTACCGGCGTTGCAGGTGGTTGGGATTGAGCAACATGACGTGACTCCCAGCGGGTTCTCGACGAAGACGAGGGTGACGGTACTGCAATAAGGCGGCCGTCGGGATACCTGGAACAAAACGGCTCTGTTGGTCACGTGCCCGTCGCCCTAGCATCAGTGGCGTGTCAGAACTCAATACCGCTCGCGGGTCCATCGATACCGCCGCACTGGGCGTGACCCTCATGCATGAGCACGTGTTCATCATGACGACCGAGATCGCCGAGAACTATCCCGAAGCGTGGGGTGACGAAGACCGGCGAGTCGCCGACGCCGTCAAGCGGCTCAATGAACTGAAGGCCCGCGGCGTGGACACCATCGTCGACCTCACCGTGATCGGCCTGGGCCGCTACATCCCGCGGATCGCCCGGGTCGCGGCCGAGACCGAGCTGAATATCGTTGTGGCGACCGGGCTTTACACCTACAACGACGTGCCGATGTACTTCCACTACCTCGGCCCGGGCGGCGAGCTCGGCGGCCCGGAGATCATGACCGACATGTTCGTTCGCGACATCGAGCAGGGCATCGCCGACACCGGCATCAAGGCCGGGATCCTCAAGTGCGCCACCGACACACCCGGTGTCACCCCCGGCGTCGAGCGGGTGCTGCGCGCGGTGGCCCAGGCGCACAAGCGCACCGGCGTGCCGATCTCCACGCACACCCACGCCGGGCTACGGCGCGGTCTCGAACAGCAGAAGATTTTCGAGGAAGAGGGCGTCGACCTGAGCCGGGTGATCATCGGGCATTCCGGCGACAGCACCGACATCGGCTACCTCGAGGAGCTCATCGCCGCGGGCTCCTACCTCGGGATGGACCGCTTCGGCATCGACGCGTTCCTGCCCTTCGAGGACCGGGTGAACACCGTGGCGCAGATGTGCGAGCGCGGGCACGCCGACAAGATGGTGCTCTCGCACGACGCCAACTGTTACTTCGATGCGCTGCCCGACGAGCTGGTGTCGCAGGTGATGCCGAACTGGCACTACCTGCACATCCACAACGACGTGATCCCGGCGCTCAAGGAGCGCGGCGTCACCGACGAACAGTTGCACACCATGCTGGTGGACAACCCGCGGCGCATCTTCGAGCGGCAGGGCGCGTATGAGTGAGCCGATCCCGCCGATCGGCACGCAGATTTCGGCGCTGGCCGAACTCGCCCCCGACGAGCCGGCGGTCACCTGCGACGGCATTACCCTCACCCGCGCCCAGCTCGACCGCTCCACGAACCGGCTCGCCCGCGCCTACGCCGAGCGCGGCGTGGGCGTCGGCGACTACGTGACGATGGTGCTGCCCAACTCGGTCGAGTGGATCCAGGCCGCGGTGGCGTGCTGGAAGTTGGGCGCGGTGCCCCAGCCGTTGTCCGCGCGGTTGCCCGACACCGAGCTGCAGGGCTTGGTGGACCTGCGGCCACCCGCCCTGCTGGTCGGCCGCGAGCATCGCCAGATACGAAGCGTGCCAATGGGTTTCACGCCCGACCCAGGGCTGTCGGATGGCGCGCTGCCGGAGGCGGTGTCGCCGGTGTGGAAGGCGATGGGTTCGGGCGGCAGCACCGGCCGGCCCAAGCTGATCGAAGCCGGCGGCGACAGCCGGATACCGTCGGCGATCGGCTATCCGCTGGGCGCCCAGGAGGGCGACACCACCCTGGTGCCGGTGCCGCTGTCGCACAACACCGGCTTCACCACCGCGACCATCGCGCTGCTGATGCGCCATCACCTGGTGCTGATGAGCCGGTTCGACCCCGGGCGGTTCCTACGGCTGATCGCCGACCATCGCGTGACGTTCCTGACGACGGTGCCGACGATCATGCAGCGGACGCTGCCGGTCTACCAGGCCGACCCGGGCGCCTATGACCTCTCGTCCATTCGGCGGTTCTGGCATCTGGGGGCGCCCTGCCCGCCCGCCATCAAGCAGGCGTGGATCGACCTGCTGGGCGCCGAGAAAGTCTGGGAGCTCTACGGCGGCACCGAATTACAGGCGCTGACGTTCATCTCCGGGGACCAGTGGTTGGCGCATCGCGGGTCGGTCGGTGTGGTGGTCGTCGGAGAGATGAAGGTGCTCGACAACGACGGCAACCCCTGCCCGCCCGGCGTGGTCGGCGAGATCTACATGCGGCCCGGCCCGGACAGCGCGCCCACCTACCGCTACGTCGGCGCCACGGCGAAGAGCCGCGACGGCTGGGACTCGCTGGGCGATCTGGGTTATTTCGACGCCGACGGGTTCCTGTACCTCTCGGACCGGCGGGTCGACATGTTCACCGTCGGCGGCCGCAACGTCTACCCCGCCGAGGTCGAGAACGCGCTCTCGGCGCATCCGGATGTGTTGTCCTGTCTGGTGGTCGGCGTCCCCCACGAGGATCTCGGTCAGGTGCCGTACGCCCTGGTGCACGCCGCCGACGGTTCGGTGCTGGATTCCGTTGGCGTGCAAGCGTTTCTGCGCGACCATGTGGCGGGGTACAAGGTGCCGCACACCGTCGAGTTCGTCGACACCCCGCTGCGCGACGACGCCGGCAAGGCCCGCCGCTCGGCGGTCCGCGAACAGATCCTGGAGCGCCTGGCCACCGCGGAAGCCGGCTGACCCGCGGGCGGATCGGTGGCCCCGCGCACGCGGGATAACCCGGCGAACCGCTACGCCGCGTCGGATTTGGAGAGCGGACGGGACCGCACCGGCCGTCCCAAGATCACCTTGGCGGTGATCGCGCCGAGCTTCAGCATGCCGAGGTAGGTGGACGGGTTGAACAGGGTCGGCCACACCGTACGGCTCTTGTGTTCGTCGAGCGGCCGTCCGGCGAACCGGTCGCGTAGCCATCTCAGGGCCATCGGCGAGGAGAGCGGGTGAAGCAGCAGGTGACCACAGAATCGATCGCGGTGATAGGTGACCGCCACCCCGGCGGCGACATACGTCGCGACGAGCTGATCGATGTCGTCGATGCTGATGATTGTGTCGTGCACGGCCTGGATCACCAGCAGGGGCAGTGCGGGTGGGGTCTTGCCGAGCTTGGTTTCGTCGAAGATGTGGCGCACCTCCGGCAGGTCCCACAGTTCGTCGGTGGAGATGTCGACGTAGGAGCCGATGTCTGCGTTGCGCAGCCGCCGAACCGCGCCCGCGGTGGTCAGCTTCCGCAACTCGTTCAGCACCGCCCTGCCCTCTTCGGTGGCGTGCTCGATGACGACCCGCTGTGCTTCCGGGAACACCTCGGTCAGTGCCGCGATCATCAGCGCGGCCAGTCCGGCGAAAAACGACCCGTTGAGGCGGCGCGCCACGCTTTCCGGGTCGGCGACCGGTGAGCCGAGCACCGCGCCGACGATGTTGAGTTCTGGCGCATAGCGGGCGGCCGCCTCGGCCGCCCACGCGGAGGCGAAACCACCGCCCGAATAACCCCACAGCCCCACCGGGGCCGACGTTGACAAGCCCAGCCGTTCGCAATTCAGGGCAGCCCGGACACCGTCGAGAATGCGGTACCCCGGCTCGCGGGGTGCACCCCACATGCCGTGACAGCCCTCGTGGTCGGGTACCGAGACCGCCCAGCCTTCCGCCAATGCCGCCGCCATCAGCAGGAATTCCGGCTGCGTGAACGCGCCGATCGCCCCGGCGCCGCGGCGCAGCGCGTACGACGGGAAGCATTGCGACGCCACCGCGTCGATAGCGCACTGATACGACAGCACCGGACACATCGCGTGCGGATCGCGCTGTTCCGGCAGCAAGACGGTGGTCACGGCGACCTCCGGGTCGCCGTGCAGGTTCGTGCTGCGGTAGAGGAGCTGGGTGGCCGCAAAGCTTTGCGGCAGCACACCCAGGAAGCCCAACTCGACGGTGCGCGAGCGCAGCACGGTGCCACATTCAGCCTGTTCATACCCCGGCGGCGGTTGGTAGAAGGGATCGTCATCCGGCGAGAGCGGACGCTCACCAGGACGTAACTCCTCGTGTGGCGTGTCCGCCATCGACCGTGCCGCGATCATGTCGTTGTCCATCGTTGAACGCCTCTCCAGGACCGAAGCGACTTCGTTGCCTTTGCCGCTGCCGGCACCCGGTGACTCGCCGCTCTATCACACTCGTGGTTACCCAAAAATGAGGTTTCGAGACCTTAGGTACCGCATCGGAGAGGAATTCAGGGCGGTCCGGGCAGGTTCAGGGCGCGATCGCGTCAGCCTCGGCGTCGAGGGCCTGAGCCGCTTCGCCCGGTCTCTCGCGTTTCTCCCAGCGCCGCAACGCTTCTCGGCACGGCGACTCGACCAGCGCGTAACTGACCGCGGCGATCGCGAACCCGAAGATCAACGTCAACACCAACACCGTGGGCATGCGGCCGGTGAATGGAAACGTGCCGAGCACCGGGAACACCATGGCCAGCGCCGCCAGGTGCCACACGAACAGCCCGTAGGACCAGCGCCCCAGGGTCACCATCGCGGTGGTCCCCAAGATGCGGTGCGGCGTATCAACCCGGTCCAGCACCAGCGGGGCCACCAGCGCGAAGGCCACCAGCGAGCCCATCGCGGTCTTCACCGCGAACTGGGCCGGGGTGCCAGGCACCAGGCCTTCGGGACCGGCCAGCGGCGACGCCGCGATCAGGTAGGCGACCACCGCGACGGCGGCCATCACCAATCGCCGGCGAGCGATGCGCGCCGGCAACCCGATACCGCTGTGCACCCACTCCGCCAGCAGCATGCCGGCGGCGAACCAGGAGAAGAACGCCGGCGGCCAGTTCAGCGGGTTGATGCCGGACTCACCTCCTAGCGGCACCCAACCCCACGCCCAGCTGAGAACCCCCAGGGCCGCGATCGCGGGCACCCGCGCCCGCACCGGCAGGCGGCGCGCCAGCAGCGCGAGGATCGGCAGCGCCAGGTAGAAGCTGACCTCGACGGACAGGCTCCACATCTGGGTCAGCCCGCCGGTCAACGTCAGCGGCACGTAGATCTGGGTGAGCGTCAGGTTGGCCAGCCACACCGTCAGGCTGGCGTGGTCGGCGTCGGGCAACAAGGTCAGGATCACGACGACGGCAACCACATAGGCGGGCATGATGCGGACCACCCGCGACCGCAGGTAGTGGCCGGTGCGCGGGCGGGGCCCCAGATCCCTTGCGGCCCCGGCATGTCCGCGCCACAGCAGAAAACCCGACAGCGCGAAGAACACCGCCACGGCGAGATCGAAGCGGCCGAACAACCTGCCGGTGGCGCCGCTGGAGTGCCCGGTCTGGAACGCGACGTGCGTGACCACCACGCCCATGGCCGCGCAGGCACGCATGCCTTCCACGGCCGGCAGGAAGCTGCGGACCCCGCCCACCCGCTGGTCATCGGTCACCACCACAGTCTGCCTGTGCTGCGCTGCCCGGCGAACGGGCACACCCGGTGGGCCGTCCGTGCGAGCGACAGGTTCGTAAGTCGCTGCCTTACTTTGTGCTGTTAGGGTCAAACGAGTTTGCCCCGGGCTGCTTGCTCGGGTCGGGTCGCGGCTGATGAAGCAAGGAATTGAGGAGGGCACAGCGACGTGAACCGAGCAGTCATGTTGCGGTTCGCCGCATGCGGGATCATCGGACTCGGAGCTGCCCTGCTTATCGCCGCGCTGCTTTTGACGACGTACACCACCAGCAGGATCACCAAGGTCCCCCTGGACATCGACGCCACGCTGATCAGTGACGGCACCGGGACCGCACTCGACTCCGCGTCGTTGTCGACCGACCACGTCGTCGTCAACCAGAACGTGCCGCTGGTCTCCCAGCAGCAGATCAGCGTCGAGTCGCCCGCCAACGCCGACGTGGTCACGCTTCAGGTCGGAAGTTCGGTGCGGCGCACCGACAAGCAGAAGGACAGCGGGCTGCTGCTGGCGATCGTGGACACCGTCACGCTCAACCGCAAGACCGCGCTCGCCGTCTCCGACGACACCCACGCCGGCGGCTCGGTCCAGAAGCCGCGCGCGGTCAACGACGAGAACCCGCCCACCGCGATGCCGCTGCGGCACGACGGGCTGTCCTACCGGTTCCCGTTCCACACCGAGAAGAAGACCTATCCCTACTTCGATCCGATCGCGCAGAAGGCGTTCGACGTCAACTACGACACCCAGGAAGACGTCAACGGGCTCACCACGTACAAGTTCACCCAGAACGTCGGCTTCAACGCCGACGGCAAGCTGGTGGCGCCGGTGGCCTACCAGTCGCTGCTGGCCGGCAACGAGGACGCCAAGCAGACCACGTCGGCGTCGATGTGGGGCATCCAGGGCGGCGACCCGAACGAGCAGATCACCATGACCCGCTACTACGCGGCGCAGCGCACATTCTGGGTGGACCCGGTGTCGGGCACCATCGTCAAACAGACCGAGCACGCCGACCACTACTTCGCCCGTGACCCGCTCAAGCCGGAGCTCACGCTGGCCGACTACAAGGTCACCTCGAACGAAGACACCGTCGAATCCCAGATCAACGCGGCCCGCGACGAGCGCGACCGGCTGGCGCTGTGGTCGCGCGTGCTGCCGATCACGTTCACCGCGGTCGGCCTGATCGCGCTGATCGGTGGTGGGCTGCTCGCCTCGTTCAGCCTGCGCAGCGAGAGCGCGCTGACCGACCCCGGCCTGGACCGGGGCGACCAGGACTTCTTCGGCCGCAGCGGTCTCGAGGAACCGGTGCCCGGCGCCGAAGCCGAGACCGAGAAGCTGCCCACCCAGCGTCCCGAGGCCCGTGAGGAGGCCGGCCCGCCCGGCTCCGACCAGCCCGGCCCGGACGAGCCCACCGAGGCGGGGCCGGCCGAACCCCATCCGCCCGGCCAGCACGACCGCGAATAGCCCGGCCCGGATGCGTTAACCGTGCGCTGGACCCGACCCGGGTACGCACTGGTCTTGGCGCTGCTGGTGGTCGGGCCGCTCCTGGCGCCCGGATATCTGCTGTTGCGTGACGCGGTGTCGACGCCGCGGTCCTACCTGTCCGACACCGCGCTGGGGCTGACGTCGGCGCCGCGCGCCACCCCCCAGGATTTCGCGGTGGCGCTGGCCTCCAATCTGGTCGACGGCGGCGTGGTGGTGAAGACCCTCCTGGTACTCGGGTTGTGGCTGGCGGGATGGGGCGCGGCCCGGCTGGTCGCCGTGGTGCTGCCGTGCGCGGGCGCGCCCGGCGAGTTCGTCGCCACGACCATGGCGATCTGGAATCCCTATGTCGCAGAACGGCTTTTGCAGGGTCATTGGAGCCTGCTGGTCGGCTATGGCTGCCTGCCCTGGGTGGCCGCGGCGATGTTGACGCTGCGGGCGACGGCGGCGAGCCGGTTCGCGTTTTTCGGGCTGGCCTTCTGGATCGCGCTGGCCGGACTGACCCCGACCGGGCTGCTGCTGGCGGCGACGGTGGCGCTGGTCTGCGTGGCGGTGCCGGGCACCGGCGCCGCGCGCGGGTGGTGCGCCGCGGCCGCGTCGGGCGCCGCGCTGGTGGCGGCGCTGCCGTGGCTGACGGCGTCGGCGATGGGTTCGTCGCTGACCGCCCACACGGCGGCCAACCGGCTGGGGGTCGAGGCGTTCGCGCCCCGCGCCGAGCCCGGGCTGGGTACGCTGGCCAGCCTGGCCGGCCTCGGCGGAATCTGGAACGGCGACGCCGTACCCGGTTCGCGCACCACGCTTTTCGCGGTGTGCTCGGCCGTGGTGCTGATCGGGGTGGTGGCGGTGGGCCTGCCGACGGTCGTCCGGCGCCCGGGGGCGGTGCCGCTGCTGGTGCTGGCGGCGGTGTCGGTGTTGGTCCCGGCGGCGCTGGCGACCGGCCCGGGTTTGCAGCTGCTGAGCGCGGTGGTCGACACCGTGCCCGGCTTCGGGGTGTTGCGCGACGGGCAGAAGTGGGTGGCGCTGGCGATGCCGGGCTACGCGCTGGCGGGGGCCGGTGCGGCGGTGACGCTGCGCCGGTCGCTGCGACTTTCGGGGACCGCGGTCCCGGCGCTGGTCTGCTGCCTGGCGCTGCTGCTGGCGCTGCCCGACCTGGCCTGGGGCGTGTTCGGCAAGGTGACCCCGGTGCGCTATCCGCGTGGCTGGACCGCCGTCGCCGCGGCGATCAACGCCCAGCCGGCAGCGGTTGCGGTGTTGCCCGCCGGCACCATGCGGCTGTTCTCCTGGTCGGGCCCCGCACCGGTGCTGGACCCGCTGCCCCGCTGGGTGCGCGCCGACGTGCTGAGCACCGGTGACCTGGTGATCTCGGGGACCACCATCGGCGGCGAGGGCGCGCACGCCCGCGCGGTGCAGCAGCTCCTGCTGTCCGGGCCCGATCCGTCCGCGCTGGCCGCGGCCGGGGTGGGCTGGCTGGTGGTCGAATCCGACAGCGCCGGCGACATGGGGGCGGCCGCGCGCACCCTGGGCGCGCTGGCCCCGGTCTATCTGGACCACGAGATCGCGCTGTACCGGATCGGCGGGCAGACCGCCGGGGTGGCGGCCTGGCGGCGGACGGCGACGACGGTCGCGCACCTGGCGTGGCTGGCGATGCTGATCGGCGGCGGCGCCGGCGCGGCGATCGGCGCGTGGCGGCGCCGTGCCCGCTCAGCCCCGCCCGGTCACTAGCCCGCTGACCGTGCGGCCGGCCCGCACCGCTTCCAGCACGCCGCACATCGCGTCGGCGCTTTGCGTCCAGGAGAATTCCCCGCTGCGGGTGTGTGCCTTGGCGCCGAGTTGTTCGCGCAGCACCGGATCGGCGAGCAGTTCCTCGAGCCGATCCACCAGCTCGGCGTGGCTGTCCACCAAAATCCCCGTCACCTCGTCGACGATCGAGTCCGACAGGCCACCCGAGGACCGGTAGCCGATGGTCGGCACCCCGTGCTGGGCGGCCTCGACGACGGCCAGGCCCCAGCCCTCCTTGCGCGACGGCAGCAGGTGCACCCAGGCCCCTTGCAGGACATGGTGTTTGGTCACGTCGTCGACGTGACCGTGAAACGTCACCGCCGAACCGATGCCGAGCCGCTGCACGTGCTCGACGCGGCGCTCGCGCCACCAGCCGTCGCCGACGATGTCGAGATGCAGACCCGGTGTCCGCGGCAGCAGCCGCGCGACCGCCTCCAGGGCGTCCTCGATCTGCTTGTGCGGTACCAGCCGCGACAGCACCACCACCCGCGGCGCGGCCGACCGCGGGCCGGTCAGCGACTGCGCCGGCGCCTGGTCGAGGCCGTTGCGCACCACCGCGATCTGTGCGCCGTCGACGCCCAGGGTGACCAGGTCGCGCGCGGACGGCAGCGACACCGTGACGTACTGGTTGTGCCGGTTCGCCCTTGGCGACAGCGTCGACTCGACGAACCAGCCGAGCCGCCCGAGCACCGGCCCGGCCACCGGCCACTGCTCGCGGTGGCAGTGGTGCACCAGCACCACTACCCGGCGGCCGTAGACCAACCGGGCCAGGAAGGGCAGGCCGTTTTGGGTGTCGATGACGACGTCGGGCCGTACTTTTCGCAGCGGCCCGACCCCGAGCCGGGCCGCGGCCATCGCCAGCAGCGCGAAGATGTACACCGTGTAACGGTCCCCGGCCCGGGTGATCCGCACGCCGTCGACCACCTCGCGGCGCGCCGCGCCGGGATAGCGGGCGGTGCGCAGCGTGACGGCGATCCCCGATGCGGCCAGCTGCGCGCCGATGCGCTGCAAATAGGCTTCGCTGCCGCCGCCCTGCGGGTGCCCGGTATCGCGCCAGCACAGCAGCAGGACCGAACGCAGGGAAGACATTGGTCGTCAGCCTAATGGGAATCGGTCACTGCGCCGTGGCGAGGCCGCTAGCGGCGCAACTGTGTCTGCCGGCGGGACCGTCGGCGAACCCACCGAATCAATTCGATGATTCCGGCAAACGCCAGCGCCGCCCCGAACGACACCGCGAACGCCGCGATCGTGTTATCGGCGAAGGTGTGGCCGCCGATATAGCCGATCATCGTGTTCAGCGTCGCCCACACGAGGGCGCCGATCGCGTCGAACACCACGAACTGCCGGTAGGGAAAGTCGAGCACGCCGCAAGCGATGGTGGTGGCGGTGCGGCCCCCGGGGAGGAACCGCGCCACGATCACCAGCGGACCACCGTGGCGGTCCAATCCCCGGTGCGCCCACTCAAGGCTGCGCTTCCCCTTCTCGCCGCGCGTGATCCAGCGGCGGGCCCAATCGTCGGCCGAGTGACCGATCGCGTACGCGAGGTTGTCGCCGAGGAATGCACCGATGGCCGCCATCACGATCACCCAGCCCAGCAGCATCGAGCCGTTGGCCGCGAGGATGCCCCCGGTGACCAGCGCCGTCTCGCTCGGCAACAGGGGCAGGATGGCGTCGAATGTGCAGGAGGCCAGGATCAGCGGATACGCCCACCATGAGTGGCCGAGCGCGTCAAGCAGGGAGTCGAACACTACAGCGCAACATTACACAGCGGCCGTGGTCAGGAGGTCAGCCCCAACCTGGTGAACGGCTCGGCCTCGCCGCGGTCCACGGCTTCGTCATGCTTGGCCGCCGCGCGGTCCAACAGGTCGATCAGGGCCGGCTCGTCGCGGACCGGCTGACGGTACTTCGGTCCGAGAGCGAGTATCTGATCGCGTTCGTCCAGCAGCTTGCGGAAGATGCGCTCGCGCTCGGCCGGGTCGTGAGTGTATTCGGAGTCGAGGTAGGCCGTCGCGTGCCGCCGGGCGCCGGCGATCGCCGTCTGGGCTTTGCCGACGGGGCTGAGCAGCGAGGCGACCACGGTGACGAGCAGGACACCGACGATCACCCCCAGCGACAGGTAGGTGCCGATCTCGACCAGGGTCACCGGCTCGCCGTCGTTGATGAACGGGACGTTGTTCTCGTGCAGGGCGTGCAAGATCAGCTTGATGCCGATGAAACCGAGGATCGCCGCGAGCCCATACGAGAGGTAGACGAGTCGGTCCAGCAGGCCCTCGATGAGGAAGTAAAGCTGCCGAAGTCCCAGCAGCGAGAACGCCGTCGCGGTGAAGACGATGTAGACGCTCTGGGTGAGGCCGAAGATCGCCGGGATCGAGTCGAGCGCGAAAAACATGTCCGTGCCCCCGATGGCGACCATCACCAACAGCATCGGCGTCATCGCGCGCCGGCCGTCCACCATCGTGAACAACTTGTCGCCGTCATAGTGCTCGGAGGTATGCAGCACCTTCTTCGCCATCCGGATGATGACGTTGTCGGCCCTGTGCGACTCCTCGCCGTCGTTGGGCCGCAGGATGCTACCGGCGGCAATCAATAGGACCAACCCGAACAGGTAGAAGACCCAGGCGAAAGTATTGATCAGCGCGGCACCGAGAAAGATGAAGCCGGTGCGAGCGATCAGGGAAAAAACGATCCCGAACAGCAGCACCTTCTGCTGATCCTCGCGCGGAACCCGGAAGCTCGCCATGATCATCAAGAAGACGAAAAGGTTGTCGACCGACAACGCCTTTTCGGTGACGTATCCAGCGAAATATTCCGGTCCTTGCTCTTGGCCACCCCACACGAGCAGGCCCACCCCGAAAAGCAGCGCGACGCCGACGTACGCGGCCGACCAGACCGCGGCCTCCCGCAGCGTCGGGACGTGCGCCCTGCGGACGTGAAAGAAGAAATCGAAGGACAACAGGCCGACGATGCCCAGGACGGTCAGGGCCCACACCCAATTGGGAACATCCATCTGCTGCTTGAGCCACCTTCGTCGGAGCCGTCGTCTGTGCTTCCGTACCCTCTTTGCCGCCACAGTATGTGTGCCACCGGCCGTAGGGTTGGCCGGTGGCCGTGACCCCGCATCCCACGCGAGTTTTCGCGCGTCGGGCGACCCTGGCCCGCTCGGTGCGGCTGCTGTCGCAGTTTCGCTACGAGCAGTCCGATCCGGCCCGCTTCTACGGCGCCCTGGCCGCCGACACCGCGGCCATGGTGGGCGACCTGTGGCGGGCGGCCCACGGCGAGCCGCTTTCCGGCCGCACGCTTCTCGACGTCGGCGGAGGGCCGGGTTACTTCGCGGCGGCCTTCACCGATGCCGGCGTCGGCTACGTCGGGGTCGAACCCGACCCCAGCGAGATGCACGCCGCCGGGCCCACCGTTGCCAGCGGAGCCGGCACCTTCGTGCGCGCGTCGGGAATGGCGCTGCCGTTCGCCGACGACTCCGTGGACATCTGCCTGTCGTCCAACGTCGCCGAGCACGTGCCGCGACCCTGGCAGCTCGGCGCCGAGATGCTGCGGGTGACCAAGCCGGGCGGGCTGGCCGTGCTGTCCTACACCGTCTGGCTGGGGCCGTTCGGCGGCCACGAGATGGGCCTGACCCACTACCTCGGCGGCGCCCCCGCCGCCCCCCGCTACACCCGCAAGCACGGCCATCCGCCCAAAAACCACTACGGGTCGTCGTTGTTCGAGGTGTCGGCGGCAGCGGGCCTGAACTGGGCCGAGAACACCGGGGCGCTGGTGGCCGCATTTCCCCGCTACCACCCGCGATGGGCGTGGTGGCTGACCGGCGTGCCGATGCTGCGCGAGTTCCTGGTGAGCAATCTGGTGCTGGTCCTGCAACCCCAATAGTGAAACGTGTTCTCGTTTTGCCCTGGCTTGGGTAGGGTGGCGCGCATGGGCGACATCAAGACCGAATACGACAAACTTTTCATCGGCGGCAAGTGGACGGAGCCGTCGACCTCTGAGGTGATCGAGGTGCGCTGTCCGGCCACCGGCGAGTACTTCGGGAAGGCCCCGCTGGCCGCGGCAGCGGACGTCGACGCCGCGGTCGCCGCGGCGCTGACCGCGTTCGACAACGGCCCCTGGCCCACGACGCCGCCGAAGGAGCGCGCGGCCGTGATCGCCAATGCGGCCAAGCTGATGGAGGAGCGCAAGGAACTGCTGAGCGCGCTGCTCGCCGGGGAGACCGGCCAGCCGCCGACCACCATCGAGACGATGCACTGGATGGGCTCGATGGGCGCGATGAACTTCTTCGCCGGCCCGGCCGTCGACCAGGTCAAGTGGCGCGAGATCCGCAACGGCTCCTACGGCCAGACCATCGTGCACCGCGAGCCGATCGGTGTGGTGGGCGCGATCGTCGCCTGGAACGTGCCGCTGTTCCTGGCGGTCAACAAGCTGGGCCCGGCGCTGCTGGCCGGTTGCACCGTGGTGCTCAAGCCCGCCGCCGAAACCCCCTTGACCACAAACGCTTTGGCGGACATCTTCGCCGAGGCCGGCCTGCCCGAGGGCGTGCTGTCGGTGGTGCCCGGTGGTATCGAGACCGGCCAGGCGCTGACCTCCAACCCGGACGTCGACCTGTTCACGTTCACCGGCAGCTCCGGTGTGGGCAAGGAGATCGGCCGGCGCGCCGCGGAAATGCTCAAGCCGTGCACGCTGGAGCTCGGCGGTAAGTCGGCGGCCATCCTCCTCGAGGACGTCGACCTGGCCTCGGCGATCCCGATGCTGGTGTTCTCCGGGATCATGAACACCGGGCAGGCCTGCGTGGGCCAGACCCGCATCCTGGCGCCCCGCTCCCGTTACGATGAAATCGTCAACGCCGTAAGCGAATTCGTGCAGGCCCTGCCGGTCGGACTGCCGTCGGACCCGGCCGCCCAGATCGGCTCGCTGATCTCGGAGAAGCAGCGCGCCCGCGTCGAGGGCTACATCGCCAAGGGCATCGAGGAAGGCGCCCGACTGGTGTGCGGCGGCGGTCGCCCCGAGGGCCTGGACAACGGATTCTTCGTCCAGCCCACGGTTTTCGCCGACGTCGACAACAAGATGACGATCGCCCAGGAGGAGATCTTCGGGCCGGTGCTGAGCATCATCCCGTTCGACACCGAAGAGGACGCGATCAAGATCGCCAACGACTCGGCCTACGGGTTGGCCGGCAGCGTGTGGACCACCGACATCCCCAAGGGCATCGAGATCTCGGAGAAGATCCGCACCGGCACTTACGCCATCAACTGGTACGCCTTCGACCCGTGCTGCCCGTTCGGCGGCTACAAGAATTCCGGCATCGGCCGCGAGAACGGGCCGGAGGGCGTCGAGCACTTCACGCAGCAGAAGAGCGTGCTGATGCCGATGGGCTACACCGTCGACGCTTGATCCAGATGCCGGCTAGCGCCCGACAAAGCGGGCCGGCCGGCGTTCGACGAACGACTGCACGCCCTCTGCGGCGTCCTGGCTGGCGAAGAGTTCGGTGACGGCGGGGCGCAGCCGCTCGACGGCGGCCGCGTCCCCGCGCTCGACCGCCAGGTGGGCCGAGGCCAGCGTCGCCCGCACGCCCAGCGGCGCGGCGCGATCGGCGATGGTGTGCGCGATGTCGCGAGCCCGGGCCAGACCCGCCGCGGCGTCGTCGGCCACCTCCTGGACCAGCCCGATGCGGTGCGCTTCGGCCGCGTCGAACTCGTCGCCGGTGAGCAGCCAGCGCATGGCGTTGCCCCAACCGGCGGCCCTGGGCAGGCGGATCGTCGCACCACCGAACGGATAGATCCCGCGCTGCACCTCCAGCTGCGTGAACCGGGTACCGGTCGCGGCGATGCGGATGTCGGCGGCCAGCAGCAATTCGATGCCCAGCGTCATGCACCAGCCGTGCGCGACGGCGACCAACGGTGTGGTCCAGGCGCCGTCGAGGCGCCAGGGATCTCTGCCGTCGTCCGGGAAGGACAGCCCCCCGCCGGCGAGGCCGGGGCCGACGTCGACGAGGTCCAGACCGGCGGTGAAGTGGTCGCCCTGCGCGAACAGCACGCCGGCCCGCACCGAGCGATCGGACTCCAGCACGCCGTAGGCGCGGGACAGGTCGGCGAGCATCGCCCGGTCGAACGCGTTGCGCTTGTGGGGCCGGTTCAGGCCGATGAGCAGGACATGGCCGTCGCGCTGCAGCGACACGGTGTCCAGATCCGGCAGGGCGGGCGGCGAGGGCTCGGGGTTGTTGACCATCCGCCCAGTGAAGCGAAGTCGTAGAGATTATGCAATAAAGCATAATTTCGTTCTATTTTCACGGCCGCAAGTGCGGACCGCCGCCGCCTCTGCGTCCGATTTATGCGGCGTACGTCACATTCCGCCTGAGAAATTGCTTAATTTACGGATGTCTTATATGGTTCATAGCATAATCAATGGCCGTACATAGGCCGGGAGAACATCATGTGGATCATCGAGCTCAACGTCGCCGGCTATCAATTCACCCGCGAGATGCCAGACTTGCGGCGCCGCACCTTCCGCTTCAGCCCACGCCATATGCACTGGCCGGCGTTACGGCACTCGCACGCTGCATGACCTCGGCCATCGGAAGTACGCACATGCCGATCATCGGTGAGCCAGCGCCGGAGCAAGCCCCGGCGAAGCGCGGGGGGACCCGGACCAAGATGCTGGCCAGCGCCGCCGAGGTGATGCGCGAACGCGGGGCGGCGGGCGTCACCATCGACGCGGTGCTCGCCCGCAGCGGCGCCCCACGCGGCTCGGTGTACTACCACTTTCCCGACGGACGCAACCAGATCCTGACCGAGGCGCTGCGCTACTCCGGCGACTCCATCACCGCCATGATCGACGACGCCGCCGGGCGGGGCGCCCGAGTGTTGTTGCAGGAGTTCGTCGGATTCTGGGAGCGGCTGCTCACCGACGGCGGATTCACCGCCGGCTGTCCGGTCGTAGCCGCGGCGATCGGCTGTTCGGACGACGACGGCCCGAAGCTGTCCGCCGAGGCCGGCGCCATCCTGGGCCGTTGGTGCACCGCGCTCACCCGCGCTTTCGTCAACGACGGCTTCGACCACGCCGACGCCGCTTCGCTGGCCGTGATGTCGATCGCCGCGCTGGAGGGCGCCATCGTGCTCTCCCGCTCCACCCGCAACGCGGGCCCGCTACACCAGGTGGGCGAACAGCTCGAATTCCTGATCAAGGCAAAGGAATTCGTGGCCCGGAACAAGATCCCGGGAAAGCAGGGCGCCGCGCGGTGACCCGGTCAGTCGCTGGCCGGTAGCGGCTTGACCTCTTTGAGCTGCAGGGCGGTCTGCCCGATGCTCAGACTGCCCGCGCCCGGCTTGGTCACCAGCACCTCGGCACCGGCGTCGTCGACGTAGCGCTTGCCCATGACCGTGCCGTCGGCGAAAGCCGGGTCCAGTTCGCCCGACCGCTCGCCGCCGACCGGCACCATCGGCGCACCGCCACACCGCAGGTCGTCGAGGCTGTCGGCACTCCTGACGACGATCACCTGCGTGTCACAGACCTGGCTGGCGAGACGAGTTCCGTTCTTGACCATTGATTTCCGTCCTTGATCGCTTACTTCTGGGCCGGTGCGGCGCGCAATCCCGCGAGGGTCTGGATGATCTCCCGCCGCAAGACCTTGCCGGTAGCGGTGGTGGGCAGCTCGTCGCGAAACACTACCTCGTCGGGGGTGCGCGAACCGCGCAAACTCTGGCGGACGAATTCCCGCAATTCTTCGGGGTCGGGGTCCACGCCCGCCGCCGGCACCACGACCGCGACGATCGCCTGGCCCCACTGCGGGTCCTCGACACCGACCACGGCGACGTCACGCACGTGGGGGTGCTCGACCAGGACCTCCTCCAGCTCGGCGGGCGCGATGTTCTCGCCGCCGCGGATGATGGTGTCGTCGCTGCGCCCGCCGATGAACAGGTAGCCCTCGTCGTCGAGCATGGCGACGTCCTTGGTGGGGAACCAGCCGTTTTCGTCGAGCACCGAACCGATCCCGGTATAGCGGCCCGACACCTGCTCGCCCCGCACGAACAGCTCGCCGGTCTCACCCGGCGGCAGCACGTTGCCGGCCTCGTCGCGGATCTGCAGCTCGATGCCCGCCACCGCCTGGCCGACCGAGCCCAGCCGGCGGGCGACGTCGGTGGTCGCCGCCGCCTGCGCCGCGCGATGGTCGTCGGGCGTCAGCACCGCGATCGTCGAGCTGGTCTCGGTCAGGCCGTAGGCGTTGACGAAGCCCACGTTGGGCAGCAGCTCGAGCGCGCGGCGGACCAGCGGCAGCCCCACCTTCGAGCCGCCGTAGGCCAGGTTGCGCAGCGACGGCAGCTCGATGGCCGCCCCGCCGCCGTTCTCCAGCACGGTGATGATGCGATCCAGCATGGTCGGCACCACCGTCGCGGTGGTGACGTTCTCGGTGTTGATCAGCCGAACCCATTCCTGCGCATCGAAATTCGGCAGGTACACCATCTTGCGGCCGGCGTACAGATTCGACAGCGCGGCGCTGACCCCGGCGATGTGATACGGCGGCACGCAGATCAGGGCGGCGTCGGTGTCGGAGGCCGCCCCGAATTCGACGGTCCCGGTGACGTAACTGGTCAGGTTGTTGTGCGAGAGTTCGACGGCCTTGGGCTGCGAGGTCGTGCCCGAGGTGAACAGCACGATCGCGACGGAGTCCGGGTCGGGGAATTCCGCGGCCGGCTCGGCGGTGCGCGCGGCCGCCAGAAAGTCGTCGGAGACCATCACCCGGTCCGACACGTCCCCGACCGCGTCGCGGTAGCGGCTGTCGACGATCACCAGCGGTTCGGGCAGCCGCTCGATCAGTGCCTGGATGCCGTCGGCGGAAAGTCGGTAATTGATCGGCGTGAAGGCGACCCCGGCGCGCGCCGCGGCGAAGATCAGCACCGGCAGCATCGCGCCGCCGGTGCCCACGTACGCGACGTGCTTGGCGTTCGACCCGGCGATCACGCCCGCGCCGCCGTCGGCAAGATCGCTGAGCTGTTGCGTTGTCAGCCGCAGGTCTCCAGACACCACCGCGGTGCGCTCGGCGTCGCCCGACGCGGCCATCTCCAGCAGCAACGAAATGCTCATCCTCGCTCTTTCTGGATTCCCGGCCCTTTACAAATCTCGTCTGCAGTGTAACTGAGCCTGGTTGTCCCCTGATGCCGAGCTTGCCGCGCGACAGGTGCCCTGGTCACGGCGGGTCCGTCGGAGCTGATGACATGGCCGTTCGAGCCCTCGTCGGCAGGGCTGGGACGAGAAACCCGAATTTCAATCAGTGCTGGGCGCTCCGCCACCGGTTCAGCAACGAGCGGGCGGATCCCAGGCCGAAATGCGCGGGATCCAGCGTGGCACGTTGGCCCGATAGTCGACGTATTCACCGCCATAGCGCTCGGTGAGATGGGGCTCCTCCCAGAACCGAATGGCGATCGCCTGGAACGTGAAAAAGATTGCGAACCAGAGCAATAGCGAGCCCGACGCGGTGACGGCCGCCTCGCCGAGCAGTATGCACAGCACGCCGGTGATCATCGGGTTCCGCACGTGCCGGTAGGGGCCTCGCACGACCAGATGGACCGGCTCGCCCATCACATTGCCCAGACCGAGCGTCCCCTCGCCCACTCGGTCGAACAGCACGTTCGTCCAGATCATCAGGGCCACGCCGGCGGCGATCAGCAAGGAGCCGACCGTGATCAGCCCGGCCGTCAGCGCGGCATCCAGGTGCGGCGCGCGCATGCCCGCCGGGAAGACGATCAGGGCCGGCACCACGAGCGTCACCGTCACCGGGAACAGTAGGACAGACATCAGGTGTCGCCACCAAAGGCGTCGTCGCGTGCTCGTCACCATGGAAGACCTCCTCCGTCAGATACTTCAACCTCGGTTCAACAACCAAAGTTACGCCGCATGACAACATTTGCCAACGCTTGTTGAAGTATTCTGTCGGGCATGGCGGAACCGCGTCGTCCCGGCCGGTGGCGCACCGGCCAGCAGAACAGGCAGCGCATCATCGACGCGGCGCGCGAACGCTTCATGCGCGACGGATACGAGCGGGCCACCGTCCGCGCGATCGCGGCCGACGCCGGTGTGGACGTCGCGATGGTCTACTACTTTTTCGGCAATAAGGAAGGCCTGTTCACCGCCTCCACGCTGACCGGTCCCGAGCACCCGTTGCACCAGCTGGCCACGCTGCTCGACGAGGGGACCCAACGGATCGGCGAAAGGCTGGTGCGGCGCTTCCTCGAGCACTGGGAGGAAGGCGCCGTCTTCGAGCCGTTCCTGACGCTGTGGCGTTCGGCGGCGATCCACCCCGAGGCGCGAAAGGTGTTGCACGACAGCCTCGCCGGCCCAATCGCCAAGCGGGTCGCGGCGGAATTCGGGGTGACCGATGCCGAGCTACGGGTCGAGCTGGTGGCCAGCCACCTGGCCGGGCTCGCTTTCGCGCGCTACCAGCTGAGGATCGAGCCGCTCGCGTCGACCACTGTCGAGGACCTGGTCGGCTGGCTGGGGCCGACCGTGCAGCGCTACCTCGCGGGTTAGGTGCCCGTCCACTTGGGTGGGCGCTTCTCCGCGAAGGCGATCGCGCCTTCCTTGGCGTCGTTAGACGAGAACACCGGAGTCAGCAGCTTGTTCTGCTCGGCGAACATCTCCTCGGGGCTCCAGCCGCGGGACTCCACGATGATCCGCTTGGTGGCGGCCACCGCGAGCGGCCCGTTCGCCGCGATCTTCTCGGCCAGCTCGATCGCGGCGTCCAAAGCGCCGCCCGGGTCGGCCAGCACGTTGACCATGCCCAGCGCGTGCGCCCGCTCGGCGCTCAGGTTCTCACCGGTCAGCGCCAGTTCCATTGCGATCGCGGACGGGATGCGCTGCGGTAGCCGCAGCAGCCCGCCGCCGCCGGCGACCAGGCCACGCTTGACCTCCGGAATGCCGAACGCCGAGTCCTTCGAGGCCACGATCAGGTCAGTGGCCAGCGCCAGCTCGGTGCCGCCGGCCAGCGCGTAGCCCTCCACCGCGGCGATCAGCGGCTTGACCGGCGGACGCTCGGTGAAGCCCATGCCCCGGCCCTCGACGATGGGCAGCTCGCCGCGGGCGAAGGCCTTCAGATCCATGCCCGCGCAGAACGAGCCGCCCGCCCCGGTGAGGATGCCCACCGAGAGGCCGGTCTCGTTGTCGAGCCGATCAACGGCGGCGGCCAGGCCGTTGGCCACCGCGGAGTTGACCGCGTTCTTGGCCTTCGGCCGGTTGATCGTGATGATGAGGATTCGATCCCGTTGTTCGACCAGAACTTCGGGTTCGTTGGCGTCGTCGTTCCCAGTGCTCACGTGCCGCACAGCTCCTTCGGTAGGGGTGGCTGCTATCGGACCGATGGTAACCGTCGGCGGAAATGGCGTTAACGTCCCCCGAGATCCCGCTTACCGCCGAAGGCGATTGGTTACCGAGCGGGGCCGATCACGCCGGAGCCATCGCGGTCTCGATGACCGTCAGCGTCTCGGAAAGCCCTGCGGCCCTGCGGATTTCGATGAAGTCGGCTACCATGGCGTCGGAAACCTCGTGCGGGTCCTCGAGCGTCGACCCGTCGGAGAGCACCGAGATGTTGAGCTGATCGACATAACTCCACACGGTGATGTTCAGGCCGCTGCCGGCGGTCAACGGGCCCACCGAATAGATCTCGGTGACCAGCGCGCCGCCCACCCGGCCGCGTTCCCGGGGGCCGGGCACATTCGAGATGTTGAGGTTGAGGATCTTGTTATGCCCGTCGCGCCCGGACGCCCACCGGAAGAAGGCCTGCGTGGGCGCGGGTGGCATGTAGGCCGCCCACCGGCTGACCAGCTCCGGCCCCATCAGCTGGTTGCTTTCCTTGGCAGCGATGGCGTTCTCGTGGCTGCACCGCACCCGCTCCAGCGGATCGTCGGAATCGGTCGGCAGGCCCACCAGCACACCGGTGAAGCGATTGCCGGAGATCCGTTCGGGCGAGAAGTCGAAGCTCATCGGCACCGACGCCAGCAGCGGCACCGCCTTGCCGTCGTACCGCAACAGCAGGGTGCGCAGCGCGCCGGACGCCATGGCCAGCACCATGTCGTTGATCGTCGCCCCGAGCCGCTTGCCGGTCTCCTTGACGTCGGCCAGCGCCAGCGTGGCGGTGGCGAATCGCCGTTCCGCGGTGATCTTGTGGTTCATGAAGGTCGGCGGCGGTTCGAAGGGCCGCGTCAGTTCCGGGGAGAATTTGCGCGCGCTGCGGCGCACCCGGCCCAGCCCCTGGGCGGTGTAGCGGATGGTGTGCGGCAGGCTCCCGACATGGCGCAGGTGGTCGGCCAACGCCGACGCCATCAGCTGCCGCGTGGTGGGAGCCGGGTCGCACATATACGGCTTGCCCTCCGGACCCGGCTGCAGGTCCATGCCGCGCGCCAGCAGGTTCGCCGAGGCGACACCGTCGGCCAGGGCGTGGTGAATTTTGCCGACGACCGCAATCCGGTTGTTGGCCAACCCATCTACGAAGTACATCTCCCACAGCGGGCGGCTGCGGTCAAGCGGCGTGCTGGCGATTTTCCCGATGGCCTCGTCCAGTTCGCGGCGGCCGCCCGGCGGCGACACCCGCCACGGGCGGATGTGATAGTCGAGATCGAGTTCGCAGTTTTCCCGCCACATCGGGTGATGGAAGCTGAATGGCACCTCGACGAGCTGGTAGCAGAACGGATCGAGCTTGTTCAGCCGCCCGGCGATGACTTCGCGAAACGTGTTGACGTCCAGCGATCGGCGGTCGGCGTCGAGTTCGATGACGGCCGCTTTGATGGTGTGCATGTGCACGTTCGGCGCTTCGCTGTACAGCAGTACAGAGTCCCACCCGCTAAGCCTCTTCACCGCTGCCCCTTACCCATAGAGGGACCATACTCAGCGGTGGCGGTTCAGATAACCTCTTTTGCCCCGACGCGTGTCTTGGTGCGGTAGATCTGGTTGAGGAACAGCGAGGCGACGTGCGCGGCGGCGCCGGCGCGCACGCCGTCGATGAGGTCATATCCGTGGCCGGCCCCGGGGAATTCGAGGTAGCCGACCATCGAATGCGACACCGCCCGCAGCCGCTCGACGGGGATGACGGTGTACATG
>NZ_MBEI01000043.1 GCF_001953985.1 Mycobacterium colombiense | reverse complement strand
GTGTTTGAGGGACGGCTCGTGCACAACGCGCTCATCCCCTACGACGTCACCTCGTTCGCCGATCTGAGCTGGGAGCAGCTCGGCGGCAAGCTGGACCGCGAACTGCATGCCGCCTTCCTCGTGACCAAAGCCGTTGTCCCCGATATGATTTCGCGAAGATATGGCCGGCTGATCTATCTCACCACGATATTGTCGCGCCGGCCCAGGCAGGGCATGATCACGGTGGGAACCGCCAAGGCGGCAATGGACCAGTTTGTCCGCTACGTCGCACTCGAGCTGGCTCCGCACCAGATCACCGCCAATCTCGTCTCACCCGCCACCGTCGCCGATCCCACGGCGAACGCTCTGTTGACGGCCGAGGAGATACAGCAGCTCGGCGCGGCGAATCCCATGGGGCGGCTCGTCAGCCCCGAGGAGGTGGCCAACACGGTGGCGTTCCTGGCGGGCGAGGATTCCGGCTTCATCACCGGCCACTGCCTGGAGGTCAACGGCGGCCTCGCCATGGACTGACAGCGGATTCTGCGACCGGGAAAGGGGGTTCGGCGTGCAGACGATCGATCTCGCTTACGTCGGGCGGGGCATTCACGAGGAGCTGGTCGCCCATGTCGCCGATCAGGAGGACTACTACCGCGACGAAGGTGTCCACGTCGCCATCCGAGATGGGGTCGGCTGGAGCGCGCAGCGGCTGCGCCACGTCGCGGTGATCGGCCTGGGCCGGGCCCTGCTGTCGCGGCTGCACGACGGAATCGGCTGGAAAGCGTTGAGCGTCAATACGGATCGTCCGTTGTTCTGGTTTCTCGGCAACTCCGACGTGACGTCCATGGCGGACCTGCGCGGCCGGCGCCTGGCCGTGCACGCCGCCGACAACCCGCCGGGCACGTTCGCCCGGATCGTTCTGCGTATGCACGGCTTGGACCCCGACCGCGACCTGCACTGCGTGGTGCGGCACCCCGGCGACTACCAGATGGACCTGCGCCGGATGCGCGACGGCTCGATCGATGCGGCCTATGTCGGCAGCACCCTGTCCCCCGAACAGGTCGCCACCGAAGAGGGGTTTCATCTGCTGGCCTGGGTCGGCGATCACTTCCATATCCCCACGGTGGGCGTCGCCGTCGACCCCGCCCACATCCCCCCGAACAGCCCCGCGCTGCGGGCCATGATGCGGGCCCACCAGCGGGCGCTGCGGCTGCTCGTCGAACAACCCGGCCGCGCCGTCGAATACATCAACTGGTTCCTCGACCGGCTCACCGCCGATGAGGCGAAACGGCACTACGAGCGCTACGTCGGCCCGCACTTCACCCCGCACTATCGGGTGGACATGCGCCTCGCGCAGCGGGCGATCGACGCGGTCGCCGGCGAACTCGGCGTCGCCCCGATTGTTGCTACGGACTTCTATAAGTTTGGCATCGGCGAGCTGTAGCCAGGCGTGTCAAAATCGACCATTCCCGTCGATAACGGCGGGCCCGAAAAGCCAACGGGCGGTTAGGCGGCCAGGCCTTCGCCGGCAGGGCGGGCCACGGTTGCCCGCTTCCCGCGCCGCCAGCCGCGCACGGCGGCGATCGCGGACTTCAGGCCGCGGCGGCGGCCGGTGGCCGGATCGGTGCCCAGGAAACCGGGCTCGAGCTCGGCGAACATCCGCTCGCTGCGGGTCTCCGGCGCGTTGTCGGCGTCGTCGCGCAGGTACTTGTTCGGCAGCGACAGCTTGGCCAGCGTGCGCCAGGTCTTCGCGTACTGGAACAGGAAAGAGCCTGTGGTGTAAGGCAAGTCGTACTTGTCGCACACCTCGCGCACCCGCACCGAGATCTCGTGCAGCCGGTTGCTCGGCAGGTCCGGGTAAAGGTGGTGCTCGATCTGGTGGCACAGGTTGCCGCTCATGAAGCGCAGCGCCGGGCCGGCCTCGAAGTTGGCGCTGCCCAGCATCTGACGCAGGTACCACTGCCCCTTGGTCTCGCCGATCATGTCGGTCTTGGTGAATTTCTCTGCGCCGTCAGGGAAATGGCCGCAGAAGATCACCGCGTTCGCCCACACGTTGCGGATCACGTTGGCCGTCGCGTTGGCTGTCAGGGTCGACCGGTAGGTCGCGCCGGGTGACAACGAGGTCAGCGCGGGGAACGCGACATAGTCCTTGAGCACCTGCCGGCCGGCCTTGGCCAAGAACTCGTCGACCCGCTGCCGGGCTTCGTCGTTGTCCATCCGGCGCTTGGCGATCTTGCCGAGCTCCACATGCTGCAGGCCCACTCCCCATTCGAAGAGCAGCGCGAGCAGGGTGTTGTACACCAGGTTGAAGATGTTGAAGCGCTTCCAGCGCTGGTCGCGGGTGACGCGCAGCAGGCCGTAGCCCACGTCGTCGTCCATCCCGAGGATGTTCGTGTACTTGTGGTGCACGAAGTTGTGGGTGTAGCGCCAGTGCTTGGACGACCCGCTCATGTCCCACTCCCACGTCGAGGAGTGAATTTCGGGGTCGTTCATCCAGTCCCACTGGCCGTGCATGACGTTGTGGCCGATCTCCATGTTCTCGACGATCTTGGCCACGCCCAGCGTCACCGTCCCCGCCCACCAGGCCGAACGGCGCGAGCTGGCGGCCAGCAGCAGCCGCCCGGTCACCTCCAGCGCGCGCTGGGCCGCGATAGTGCGGCGGATGTAGCGAGCGTCCCGCTCGCCGCGTGAGTCTTCCACGTCCTGGCGGATGGCATCGAGCTCAACGGCCAGGTTTTCGATATCGGCGTCCGTCAGATGGGCGAATACGTCGACGTCTGTGATCGCCATCGTCGTCATCTCCCTGCGGTCGTTTGTTCGGTCCTTAACGTGTTCCAGACCTACGCTATCGTAACCTACGAAGCCGTAGGTTACCTATGAGTAGCCTTTAAATGTCGAGCATGCAATCGCCGGAAGCGGCGGACACACAGGTCTGCACCCGGGTCCCCGGGTCATGCTCCTGGCCGGTGCGCAGATCACGCACGTGACCCTCCACGAGGTTGACCACGCACGACTGGCAGATCCCCATCCGGCACCCGAAGGGCATCTGCACGCCGACGCCCTCGCCCGCGTCCATCAGCGACGTGGCCGCGTCGGCCTCGACGGTGCGTCCGCTTCGGGCGAAGGTGACGGTGCCGCCGGCGCCGGTCGGTGCGGCCTTGGACACCGCGAACCGCTCGAGGTGCAAGCGCTCACCGATACCCGCGGCCGACCATACCCGCTCGGCCTCGGCGAGCATGCCTTCCGGACCGCAGGCCCAGGTTTGGCGTTCGCGCCAGTCCGGCACCTGTTGGTCCAGCACGGAAAGGTCCAGTCGGCCCTGGGTGCGCGTCTCGCGCAGCCGCATCCGATAGCCGGGGTGCTCGGCGGCCAGCGCGGCCAACTCGGCGCGAAACATGACGTGGGACTGGGTGGGTGCCGAGTGCAGGTGGGCGATGTCGCCGATTTGGTTGCGGCGCACCAGGGTTCGCAGCATCGACATCACCGGCGTGATCCCGGAGCCGGCGGTGAGGAACAGGATCGACGCGGGCGCCGGATCGGGCAGCACGAAGTTGCCCTGCGGCGCGGCCAGCCGGACGATGGTGCCCGGCTCGACACCGGCAACCAGGTGCGACGACAGGAACCCCTCCGGCATCGCCTTCACGGTGATGGTCACGGTGCGCGCCGAGCCTGAGTCGGAGCGCGAGCCTCGGCCGGCCGGGGCCGAAGTGAGCGAATACGACCGCCAGCGCCAGCGCCCATCCATCAGCAGTCCGATGCCGATGTACTGGCCCGGCTGGTAGTCGAAGTTGAAGCCCCAGCCCGGCTTGATGACCAGCGTCGCGGAATCTTCGGTCTCGCGGCGCACCTGCAGGATGCGGCCCCGCAGTTCGCGTGCCGACCAGAGCGGGTTGGCCAGGTGCAGATAGTCATCGGGCAACAGCGGCGTCGTGATGCGCGCGGCGAGCTTGCGCAGCGCATGCCAGCCAGGGTGCCGGTCTGCGCCGGCGACAACAGGTCGCGTGGTATCGACGACGTTGCCCGTGATCGATGGGTTACGTCTGCCCAGGGAAAGCTCCTGCTCACGATGCGGCGTCTGGCTTGCCCTCACATTGTGATCGATTCTGTGCGCTTCACGAAACCTACGGTACCGTAACTTACGGTGTCGTAGCTAGCGCTGCCGCCGGGTTTGCCTCACATTCGGCGTCACATCAGCTCCAGCAGGAACGGCAGCTCCTGGTTGGCGTACCAGGCCAGATCGTGGTCTTGCGCATCGCCGACGATCAGGTCGGCGTCCTCGTCGCCCAGGTCGGCGGCGTCAACCGCTTCGATGGCCCTCGCGACCGCCGGTTCGGCCCCGGCGTTGTCGACGTAGGCGGCGATCACGTCGTCGATCGGCACCGGCCCGGCCAGCCGGACCACGGCGTCGTCGAGGTCGGGACGGTACGTGACGTCCTCCACCTCGGCGGCCAGCACCGCGCGGCGGGGCGGCGGTGGCTCCGACGACTCGTCGCCACCTTCGGCTTCCGAACCCGCCAGCAGCCGCAGCGACGCCAGCGCCGCCTCGCGCAACGCCACGTCGGCGAGCTCGTCGTCGTCGCCCTCGGCGTAGGCCTCGCGCAGCCTCGGCGTCAGTGCGAACGCGGTGCCGCTGACCGGCCACAACGAACCGTCGGCGACGAGCTGCGCCAACATGGGCAGCGTGGCGGGGATGTAGACGACCGTCATGGGGCTAGATCAGCGTGGCCGCGTAGTCGTCGACATACGTCGACAGCTCCCGCGGCGGGCGCTGGTAGTTGCCGCTGACGACGGGATGCGCCGGCAGCTTGACCTTGGGCGTCTCGACATCGTGGTACGGGACGGTGGACAACAAATGGGCCATCATGTTCAGTCGCGCGTGCTTCTTGATATCCGATTCCACGACATACCACGGGCTTTCCGGGGTGTCGGTGTGCACCATCATCTCGTCCTTGGCCCGTGAATAGTCCTCCCACCGGTATACCGATTCCAGGTCCACCGGGGACAGCTTCCAGCGCCGGACCGGATCGTTGCGCCGCGCCTTGAACCGGCGCAGCTGTTCGGCCTCGGAGACCGAGAACCAGTACTTGCGCAGCAGGATCCCGTCGTTGATCAGCATCTGCTCGAAGATCGGCGTCTGCCGCATGAACAGCGCATACTCGTGCGGCGTGCAGAATCCCATGACCTTTTCGATGCCCGCCCGGTTGTACCAGGACCGGTCGAAGAGCACGATCTCGCCCTTGGTGGGCAGGTGGGCGATGTAGCGCTGGTAATACCACTGGCCGCGTTCACGATCCGAGGGCACCGGCAGGGCGGCGACGTGGGCGACCCGCGGGCTGAGGTACTCGGTAATCCGTTTGATGGCACCGCCCTTGCCCGCGGCGTCGCGGCCCTCGAACAGCACCACCAGCCGCGCCCCGGACTGCCGCACCCACTCCTGCAGCTTCACCAATTCCGTTTGCAGCCGGAACAATTCGGCTTCGTAGACCTCATCGGAGATCCTGGGCACGGCCGACCGCGCCGACTTCTTCTTGGTCGGCGCGCCGTCGCTTTTCGCGGTGCTCACAGCAACGAATAATAGCCCCACGCAGGCGTTTTCACCGCCGACTAGGACCGGGACGCCTCCAGCAGTTCTTCGAGCGCCTGGTGTAGCAGTCCGGGCAGCAACTCGACATCGCTCATCGCTTCGCGGTCGGCGTTGATTCCGTAGTACAGCTCGCCGTTGTACGACGTCACGCCGATGGCCAGCGCCTGGTTGTGCAGCAGCGGCGGCACCGCGTAGGTCTCCAGCAATTTGGTGCCGGCGATGTACATCTGCGACTGGGCGCCGGGGGCGTTGGTGATCAGCAGGTTGAAGGTGCGCTTGGAGAAACTCGGGAAACTGGTCGCGACCCGGATGCCCATGGCGTGCAGCGTCGGTGGGGCAAAACCCGAGAGCGTGACGATGGTCCTGGCGTCCACCAGCTGGGCGGCCGTCGGGTTCGATTCGGTGGCGTGCGCGATCTGCGACAGCCGCACCACGGGGTTGGGCTCCCCCACCGGCAGGTCGACGAGGAACGGCATCACCTGGCTGATCGGCTGACCGGGCCCGCTCGTGTCGAGGTCGCCGTCGTCGTACACCGACAGCGGCGCCATCGCCCGCACCGTCGCGGTGGGCGAGACCGCCACCCCTCGCGACATCAGCCAGTTACCGAGCGCGCCGGCGATGACCGCGAGCACCACGTCGTTGACGTCGCAGTCGTACCTAGCGCGCACGGTGCGGTAATCCTCGAGGCTGCCCCGCGCGACTGTGAAGCGCCGGTGCCGCGACACGGTGGCGTTGAGCGGGCTGCTGGGCGCGGTGCCCCTTGCCACGGTGCGCACTAGGTCGACGGCCCGGCGTCCGGCGCCGAGCCACTCGCCGTGGTTGGTCAAGAGGCCACCGACCATCGAGCCGACGGCCTGCAGCTGGGCGCCCGGGCCGGTGACCCATTCGCTGACCGCGCCCAACACCAGCCGGGTGTTGCCGGGGTCGCGCTCCGGGATCCAGATGTCCTCCGGGAACGGTGGCGGGCGTTTCGTCCGGTCGCCGATGACATGGTTGATCTCCAGCGCCGACATGCCGTTGATCAGCGCCTGATGTGACTTGGTGTAGAGCGCGATCCGGTTCTTGGACAGGCCCTCGACGAGATACATCTCCCAGAGTGGACGGGACTTGTCCAGCGGCCGCGCGGCCAGCCGCGCGATCAGCTCGTGCAGCTGCTCGTCGCTGCCCGGCGAGGGCAACGCCGAGCGCCGCACGTGATAGGTGATGTCGAAGTCGTTGTCGTCGAGCCACACCGGCCGGGCCGTGCCGATCCGCACTTCCCGCACCTTCTGCCGGTAGCGCGGTATCTGCGGCAGCCGCTGCTCGACGGTGGCCAGCAGCGTCTCGTAGCTCAGGCCGGCTCGGGGACGACGCAGGATCAACAGGGATCCGACGTACATGGGGGTGGCGGTGTTCTCCATGCGGTAGAACGACGCGTCCGGCGGGGACAAGCGACTCACCATGCGGCGCTGTCCTCCTGGTCAGTTCGTCGCCCGTACGCTCGGGGCCCCGGGGCCATTGGGGCCCGATGTCCCGCCCACGGTAACCGTGTGGCCGTACACAAGTCAGCGTGGGTACGCGTGCGGTCGAGTTGTGCCATGATGACCACGACTAACCACCGTCTGCCCCTCTCCAGCAGCCTCGAAGGTCCGGCCGAAGAGTTGGAGAGTGCGCGTTGAACACTAGTCCTGTTCCGAATCCACCTGACGCTTTCACCGTCATACCAGTCGTCGACTACGAGCCGCCAACGCAGGACGTACCGCACACCGTCGCCCAGTGCCGGCAATCGCCACGCCCCGTATCGCGCCGCCGCAACAGCCACGCGCCGCCGCGGTCCTACACCGGGCAGCCCAGCCGGGCGCCGGCGCCGGATCCCGGCACGGTCATGTCCCCGCGGCTGCGTCAGGCGGCCATCTTCGCCGACGCCGCGCTGCGCCGGGTGCTGGAGGTCATCGACCGCCGCCGGCCCGCGGCCCAGCTCAATCCGCTGTTGGCGCCGAGCCTGGTGGATTCGGTGGCCGCAGTTGGCCGTTCGGCCGCGGGCCGTAATCGAGGCGCCGCGGTGTTGCGCCGCATGCGGCTACAGGCGGCCGGTCACCGTGATCCGGACTCGGCGGCCGAGGTCTTCGGTTCCTACAGCCGCGGCAACCGGATCCACGCCATCGCCTGCCGCGTCGAGCAGGTCGGCGCCGCGGGCGGCACCCGGTGGATGGTGGTGGCCCTGCACATCGGGTGACGGCGGCCCCCGGTCAGGCCGCCGGCGCCGCGCCGGCCGCCCGCGGACCGCCCGTGTAGCGGGTGAGGATGGGCCCCGCGATCGCCATGATGAAAACGTAGGACGTCGCCAGCGCCGCGACCGCGGGCAGCGACTTGCCGGCCAATCCGATGATGATCAACGAGAACTCGCCGCGGGCGATCAGCGCGGTGCCCGCGCGCAACTGCCCGCGCCGCGCCACCCCGTCATGCCGCGCGGCGAAGATCCCGGTGGCCACCTTGGTCGCCGCGGTCACCGCGGCCAGGATCAGCGCCGCCGGAATCATCGGGATCAACTCATGCGGGTCCACCGAGTAGCCGATTGCCAGGAAGAAGATGGCAGCGAACAAGTCGCGCAGCGGGCTGAGCACCTGGCGGGCCCGCTCGGCAGTCTCGCCGGTCAGGGTCAGCCCCACCAGGAACGCACCGACCGCGGCCGAGGCGTGCAGCGACTCGGCCATCGCCGCCACGATCAGGGTGATCCCCAGCACCCGCAGCATCAGCTGTTCGGAGTCGGGGTGTTGCACGAGCCGCTCCACGTGGTGACCCCACCGGTAGGACGCGGCGAACGCCACCACCAAAGCGCCCACCGCCACCGCCATGCCGCCGACTGCGTGCAGCCATCCGCCGCCCGACGCCAGGACCGCGAAGAGCGGCAGATAGGCGGCCATCGCGAAGTCTTCGAGCACCAGCACCGACAGCACGGCCGGCGTCTCCCGGTTACCCAGTCGCTTCAGGTCCTCCAGCAGCCGTGCGATGACTCCCGAGGAGGAGATGTAGGTGACGCCGGCCAGGCACAGGATGGCCACGCCGTCCAATCCCAGTAGCCAGCCGGCGATCGCGCCGGGCGCGGCGTTGAGGACGATGTCGACGGCCGCCGACGGCAGGTGGTGGCGCATGCTGCTGGAGAATTCGGCCACCGAGAACTCGCAGCCCAGGGTCAGCAGCAGCAACACGACGCCGATGGGTGCGCTGGTGGTGATGAACTGGCCACCGGTGGACACCGGCAGGATGCCGCCGTTGCCCAGGGACAGGCCCGCCAGCAGGTAGACGGGGATGGGCGACAACGCGAATCGCCTCGCGGCGGCGCCCAATACGGCCAGAGTGGCCAGGAGGGCGCCGAGTTGCAAAAGCAGCGTCCCCGAAATCTGCACCGGCTCAGCCTTTGTCGATGATCTTCTCGACGCCCGCGATGCCGTCTTCGGTGCCGATCACGATCAGAACGTCTTGGACGTGCAGCATCTCGGCGGGTCCGGGTGAGGCGAGCACTTGCTCGTTGCGCACGATCGCCACGATGGACGCGCCGGTGCGGGTGCGCGCCCGCGTGTCTCCCAGCGGGTGATCCACGAAGGGGCTGCCGGCCAGGATGTGCACCTGGCCGGTCTCGAGCCCGGGAATCTCGCGGGCCAGCTCGGTGAATCGCTGGGCGATCCGCGGCGCCCCCAGGATCTGGGCCACGGCCTCGGCCTCCTGGTCGCTGAGGTGCAGCAGCGGCCGGGCCTCGTCCGGATCTTCGCGGGCGTACACGACGACGTCGAAATCGCCGCTGCGCCGCGCGATGATGCCGATGCGGTCGCCCTTTTGATCGGTGAATTCGTAGCGAAGGCCGACCCCGGGGAGCAACACCTCCTTGACATCCATACCGTCAATCCTGACAGGTCGACGGGGGCTGCCGTAAGCGGCTGGAGGCAAAGAGTCTCAGCCCGGGGCGTCCGCCGGTCGGCTGGGGCCACCGCGCGGCCGGCGTCCTAGCGGCAGCAACGCCGGCACCTCGCGGCGGTAGTTGCGATAGTCATCGCCCAGCGCGGCCACCAGGTCGCGCTCCTCGATCCGGGTGGCGACCAGGATGTAACCGGTCATCACGATCGAGAACAGCAGGTGTCCGGCCGTCATGGTGGGCGCCGCCCAGAAGGCGATGATAAAGCCGAGCATGAGCGGGTGGCGCACCAGCCGGTAGAAGAACCGAACGTGAAAAGCTATGTGCGTGTAGGGTTTTCCGCGCCACGACAGATACACCTGCCGGAGCCCGAACAGGTCGAAATGGTTGATCATGAACGTCGACGCCAAGGCGATCACCCAACCGAGCCCGAACAGCGTCCACAACACCAGGCGTCCGGCCGGTAGTTCCACGTCCCAGATAACGGCCGGCATCGTCCGCCATTGCCAATAGAGCAGCACCAGCACGGCGTTGGACAGCATCACGTAAGTGCTGCGCTCTATCGGCGGCGGCACCACCCGCGTCCACCGCGCCTTGAACCCCGGCCGTGCCATGACGCTGTGCTGGAGGCCGAACAGACCGAGCAGCAGCATGTTGACCAACACCGCCTGGCCGATCGGCGCGGATACCCCATGGTCGACCGTTCGCGGCACCCAGAAGTTGCCCACGAATGCGACAAGGTACAGAAATACGGCAAGAAAAAGCAGATAAGCGGCCGCGCCGTAGCCGACCGTCAGGTAACGCTTCATTTGCTGATTGTGCGCCTGATCGGGCCGCGCGCAAATAGGTCATTTGCCCCAATTTCTGCGAGCGCGGTCTGGGCGTCGCTGACCGGGCGATTCGATCATTTGGGGCAAACGCCTCATGTGGCGGTGCCCGGGGTGGACCGATGATCGCCCGTGACAGGCCTACTTCGACAAAGCACGGAGATGAAATCATGAGCGAATCGACATGCAACGCCCCAGCCATCGAGCTGCTCGTTGCCCACCCAGCGCACGTGCCGGACGGCGCACGGATCGACGCAATCGATGTGGGCCGGCGCGTCAGCGGCCGGCAACTCCTGCAGACCATGTCGCTCTCCGTGGAGCCCGGCGAATTGGTCGCCATCGCCGGCGGTAGCGGAGCCGGCAAAACCACGTTGCTGGAGGTCCTCGCGGGATTGCAACCGCCGTCTGCGGGCGAGGTTCGGCACGACGGCGTCGTCCCCCGCGCCAGCGCCGGCGCGACGGTCGGCTACGTCCCCCAGGACGACATCATCCACCTCGAGATGCCCCTGCGCCGCACCCTGCGCTACGCGGCGCTGCTGCGGCTCCCCGCCGGCACATCCGCGGCCGAAGCGGAGCGGATCGTCGACGAGACCCTGCAGAGCCTCGACCTGTCCGACCGGGCCGATGTGCCGGTGCGGGCGCTGTCCGGCGGGCAGCGCAAGCGGGCCAGCATCGCGGTGGAGTTGCTGACCCGGCCACGCCTCTTCTTCCTCGACGAACCCACGTCCGGGCTCGATCCCTCGACCGCCGCTGAGGTGATGCGCCTGCTGCGCCGGCTCAGCCAACGCGGCGTCACCGTCGTCCTGACCACCCACGAGCCGGCCGCCATCGAGCAGTGCGACCGGGTGGTCTTCCTGGCCCGCGACGGCCACCTCGCTTTCACCGGCAGCCCGGGTGCGGCCCGGCGCTACTTCGGCGTGGAAAACCTCACCGAGGTGTACGAGCGCCTGGCTCAAGAGCGCACGCCGCGGATCTGGGCTGAGCGGTTCGCGGACAGCCGCGAGAAGCCGCCAGCCCGGCCCGGCTTCATTCGGAAGGTTGTATCGGCCACGGCGTCCGACGCCAACCGCACGGGCATGGTCCGGCAATGGTGGCTGCTGACCCGACGCAACGTCGACGTTCTCTTCCGCAATCGGCTGACCCTGGCGATCCTGCTCGGCTCGCCGGTGCTCGTGACGGTGATGATGGCGACGTTGTTCAAGCGAGGCTCGTTCGATCCGGGTGACGCCGCCGGCGTCGGCCCAGCCCAGATCGTGTTCTGGATCGCCTTCGACGGCTTCTTCTTCGGACTCACCTACGGCCTGCTACAGATCGTCGGCGAGATGGCCGTCTTCCGCCGCGAACGCCTGGCCGGTCTCAGCGTGGGCGCCTACGTGGCATCGAAGGTGACGGCGCTGCTTCCGGTTCTGGCCGGAGTGAGCGCGGTGTTGCTGGTGGTGCTGCGCGCGCTCGGACGGCTCCCCGCGCTCGGGTGGCACGTGTACGCCTTGCTGTTCGCCACGATTGTGATCGAAGCGATCTCGGCACTGGCGCTGGGGCTTTTCGCCTCGGCCGCGGTCTCCAACGCCGCGCAGGCGGCCCTTGCCCTGCCGATGCTGTGCTTCCCCCAGGTTCAATTCGGTGGTGCCATCGTGCCCGTCGACCAGATGGCCACGCCCGGACGCCTGATGAGCCTGGTCCTGTCCAACCGCCACGCCTTCGACGCGTTGGGCCGCGACCTGCAACTCGACCGCTACACCACCACGCTGCCCGCGATGTCCGCCTACCGGCAGACCTTTCAGGGCGGCAACGTGGTAAGCCTCCTCGCGCTGGTCTCGTTCGCCGTCGTCCTCACGCTGGCCACCGCGTGGTTGCTGGACCGGCGATCCCGGCCCGGCGCATCCAAGCGATGACGGCCACGCCGGAGCCCGCGATCCTTGACCGGGATCGCGGGCTCCGGCGTGTGTAAACCTAAGGGGCACACCATGGTTGAATTTTTGCCGCGGGCTCAGGCTTGGTGGACGAAAACGTTGATCGGCTCTTCTTGTCCCCGCAGGCTGAGCGTGCGCCGCGCCATGTTCGCCGTCATCTCGTCGGCGACGCCACTGGCGATCAACAACTCGCCACCGGCTGCACGTTGTTGCATCCGGGCCGCGGCGTTGACCGGGCGACCGAGGGCGGTGAAATCGACGACGGCCCCGCCCACGTTGCCCACGTATGCGACGCCCGCGTGCACCGCGACGCCGACGTCCAGCCACGCTCCACCGGGTGTGCCGTACCCCACCGCTTCGAGCAGGTCGACTCCCGCCTCGACGGCCCGTTGACGATACCCGGGGCCGCTGATGCCGCGGACGAAGAACGCCATCACCTCGTCGCCGATGAGTTTGTCGATCACGGCGTCATGGCGCAGCAGCGTTTGCGTTGCGGCGCAGTAGAACCGGTTGAGCAACGCGGCGAAGTCCGCGGCGGCCCGACGGTGACCCAGCGCGGTGGAGCCGCGAACGTCGGCGAACAGCACCGCGATGTCGACCTCCGCTCCGCCCTGCGGCAGCGCGTCGCAGCATCGCATGCACAGGTTGGGATTCTTGCGCGATCGGCGGAAGCCGGCCACGGCGAAGAGCCGGCCGACCGGTCCGCCGAACGGGTTGTTGCACAGCTTGCATCGCGGCGCCGACGGCAGGTAGCGAAACGCGTGCCTGGCCCTGACCAGCGGCGCGTGGCCGTCGGTGAGTACCCGATCCCAGAGCGCCGACGAGGGCGCCGGCTGCCCTTCCGATGGGGCGGCCGCTGGGCCACTGGAATTGCTAGTCATACAAAAATGTTCGCCTCGATTCCCGGCGGGGACATGGGGCGTTCGCCCCATAGATCGGAGGGGCTTGCTCAGTTGGCTGCGCCGCCGGTCAGGCCGTGGCGGGTCGCGTACAAGCTGGCCCCGATCCGGTTCGAGACCTCGATCTTGGCGTAGATGTGTTCGACGTGATTACGTACCGTCTTCTCGGAGATCCAGAGCGCCGACGCGATCTCCTTATTGGAGAGCCCCTGCGCGACATGGAGTAACACCTCGGCCTCGCGCCGGGTCAACCCCGCCGGCCTGGCGGCCCTGCGCGACGGCCGGTGGCCCGCGGCCTGCAGGACGGCCTCGACCGCGTCGCCGTCCAGGCGGCCACGGACCGCTTCGTCTCGCAGTTTCCTGGCCGCGGCGTCCCCGTCCCGGGCATCACGATAGGGTCGGGGTTCCGTTGAGGAGCAATAGCTTTCGGCGGCCGCGAGCAGACGGTCGCGAACCGACAGGTCATCACCGCGCAGGCCGTTCGGGTAGCCCGAGCCGTCCAGTCGCTCGTGGTGGTTCACCGCGACCTCGCGGACGGCCTTCAGTCCACCGACCCGGGCCAAAATCCTGCCCGTCAAATAGGGATGCAAATGCACCCGCTCGCGCTCGACATCGGTTAAAGCGCCCGGCTTTTCCCACACCCGGTTGGACACGCCGATGCGACCGAGATCGTGAACGTATCCGGCGCGACGCAGGATATCGATCTCGTCTTGCGGCAGCCCCGCGCATTGCCCGGCGCTTTCCGCCAGCTGCGCGACGGCACGCGAATGGCCGAGCGTGAAGGGGCATTTCAGATCCGCGAAGTCACCCATCGCGCACAGGAGCCGGTCCAGCGCGGGTCCGCTCAGCGCTTCGCCCGGATCTGGAGCCAGGCAGGCGGCGGTCGACCACACGTCTTCGTTCTCGCGCAGCAGGTCGTCGGCGGCGGCGGTGAACACCGCGACGATATCCGGGTCGAACTGTTTGCCGCTGCGACGGCGAATCTCCGCGACCGCGGCGCCCGCGCCGTAAGCGCGATGGTGCACGTCGGCGATGTCGGAGATTTGCGCCACCCGCATCGCCACGGGTATCTGGTGTCCGGCGGCTCCGGCGGGAAGGCCGCTGCCGTCCCACCGTTCGTACGCATAGGGCAGGGCTTTACACACATCGGCGCCCAGCCCGATCTCCTCGGCGAGCAGCGCGGCCGACAGGCAATGGGACTGCACCAACGCGCCGAGATTCCCGCGTGCGTCCCAGAAAACCTTGGCCGCCAACTGGGCGCGTTTCGGCAACGTCGTCCCACGGCCAAGATTGCTCATGAGAAATCGACGGTATGGCGTGCCGGACCAGTCGATGTAGTGGCTGTCATGTCGCACCGCGATGTCGTCGCCGAACCACTGCGCATACTCATGCGAGTCGGCGTGACAGCCGATCCACATCACCAGGGCCGTGTAGAAAACGGTCCCGCACTCGCGCTCGTCGAGCCCCAGCCGCGTCGCCAATCTCGAGCCCATCGCCGCCGACCGCAGCATGTGATCCATCGGCTGCCCGAGCCCGAGGTCGATAGCCAGAGATAGCGCTGCCAGGACGTCAGTCCGCGACACGGCTCCGTCGAAGGGCATGGAACTCGTCCCTTTCTCGGCCCGTCATCGGCGCGGCGTCTGTATAGCCACACGAAAGCCGATGCCTGATAAGCCTAGGGCATGGGGGTTGCTGCCGGGTCGACTTGCTGTCGCCGAGTGTGAAGTTAGACGCACACTCGCCGCCGAGTGTGGAGATATCTTCACGCTCGCGGGAAGGCGGGCGGCTGGGCCGGAAGCGCTAGCGCCGCTTGACCGACTTGGGTGGCTTGGCACCCCGGCCCTGCTGCCGCGCCGCGGCGCGCCGCTCGCGCCGGCTGGCGCCCCCGGGCACCCCGGCCGGCGCTTTGCCGTCGCCGCCGTTGCGCTGCACCGCCGCCGTGCCGTCCTCGGACGGGCCGGAGTACGTCATGGCCGGCGCCTCGTTGTCGATTCCCTTGGCGCGCAACCGGGTTGGAGCCTCTTCGCGCACGGCCGTCGCGGTGCTGCCCTGCTGCCCGGCCGCGGCGGTGGCGAACTCCTCCAGCCCCTCCGGCGCTTCGACCGGGGCGACCTGCGGGCTGGGCACCGCCTCGACGGTGACATTGAACAGGAACCCGACCGACTCCTCCTTCATGCCGTCGAGCATCGCCATGAACATGTCGTAGCCCTCGCGCTGGTACTCCACCAGCGGATCGCGCTGCGCCATCGCGCGCAGCCCGATGCCCTCCTTCAGGTAGTCCATCTCGTAGAGGTGCTCGCGCCACTTGCGGTCGATGACGTTGAGCAGCACGTTGCGCTCCAGCTGGCGCATCGCGCCCTCGCCGGCGATCTCCTCGAGCTCGGCTTCCCTTGTGGCATAGGCATTTTCGGCGTCCTTGAGCAGCTCCTCGAGCAGTTCCTCACGGGTGAGGTCGTCGCGGTCGGAGTCCGCATCGTGGTGGGTCAGCGTCGCATGGTCGATGCCGACCGGGTACAGCGTCTTCAGCGCCGTCCACAGGGCTTCGAGGTCCCAGTCCTCGGCGTAGCCCTCGGCGGTCGCGCCGTTGACATACGCTGTGATCACGTCGCGGAGCATGTCCAGCGCCTGGTCCTTGAGGTTCTCGCCTTCCAGGATGCGGCGGCGCTCGGCGTAGATCACCTTGCGCTGCTGGTTCATCACCTCGTCGTACTTGAGGACGTTCTTGCGGACCTCGAAGTTCTGCTGCTCCACCTGGGTCTGGGCGCTCTTGATCGCCCGGGTGACCATCTTGGCCTCGATGGGCACGTCGTCGGGCAGGTTCAGCCGGTTGAGCATCGCCTCGAGCGCGGCACCGTTGAACCGGCGCATGAGTTCGTCGCCCAGCGACAGGTAAAAGCGCGACTCGCCCGGGTCACCCTGCCGGCCGGAGCGGCCGCGCAACTGGTTGTCGATGCGCCGGGACTCGTGGCGTTCGGTGCCCAGCACGTACAGCCCGCCGGCCTCGATCACCTCGGCGGCCTCCGCGCTGACCTCCTCCTTGACCTTGGGCAGTTCCTCGTGCCACGCCGCGTCGTACTCGTCGGGCGTCTCGACCGGGTCGAGGCCGCGCTCACGCAGCCGCTGGTCGGTGAGGAAGTCGGCGTTGCCGCCGAGCACGATGTCGGTACCGCGGCCGGCCATGTTGGTGGCCACGGTGATGCCCCCGCGACGGCCGGCGACGGCGACGATGGTCGCCTCCTGCTCGTGGAACTTCGCGTTCAGCACGTTGTGCGGCACGCGGCGCTTCTGGAACTGCCGCGACAGGTACTCCGAGCGCTCGACGCTGGTGGTACCGATCAGCACAGGCTGGCCCTTCTCGTAGCGCTCGACGACGTCGTCGACCACGGCGATGTACTTGGCTTCCTCGGTCTTGTAGATCAGGTCGGACTGGTCGGCGCGGATCATCGGCTTGTTCGTCGGGATCGGCACCACGCCCAGCTTGTAGATCTCGTGCAGCTCGGCCGCCTCGGTCTGGGCGGTACCGGTCATGCCGGCGAGCTTGTCGTAGAGCCGGAAGTAGTTCTGCAGCGTGATGGTAGCCAGGGTCTGGTTCTCGGCCTTGATCTCCACGTGCTCCTTGGCCTCGATGGCCTGGTGCATGCCCTCGTTGTAGCGGCGGCCGTAGAGCACGCGGCCGGTGAACTCGTCGACGATCAGGACCTCGCCGTCGCGCACGATGTAGTCCTTGTCGCGGTTGAACAGCTCCTTGGCCTTCAGCGCGTTGTTGAGGTAGCTGACCAGCGGCGAGTTGGCGGCCTCGTAGAGGTTGTCGATGCCGAGCTGGTCCTCGACGAACTCCACGCCCAGCTCGTGCACGCCGACGGTGCGCTTGCGCAGGTCCACCTCGTAGTGGGTGTCCTTCTCCATCAGCGGCGCCAACCGGGCGAACTCGAGGTACCAGTTCGACGCGCCGTCGGCGGGCCCGGAGATGATCAGCGGGGTGCGGGCCTCGTCGATCAGGATGGAGTCGACCTCGTCGACGATGGCGAAGTTGTGTCCGCGCTGGACCAGATCGTCGAGCGAGTGCGCCATGTTGTCGCGCAGGTAGTCGAACCCGAACTCGTTGTTGGTGCCGTAGGTGATGTCGGCGTTGTAGGCCACCCGGCGCTCGTCGGGCGTCATCTGCGCGAGGATCACGCCGACGTCCAGGCCGAGGAAGCGGTGCACGCGGCCCATCCACTCGCTGTCACGTTTGGCCAGGTAGTCGTTGACGGTGACGATGTGCACGCCCTTGCCGCCGATGCCGTTGAGGTAGGCCGGCAGCACCGAGGTCAGGGTCTTACCCTCACCGGTCTTCATCTCGGCGACGTTGCCGAAGTGCAGCGCCGCGCCGCCCATCAGCTGCACGTCGAACGGGCGCTGGTCGAGCACCCGCCAGGCCGCCTCCCGGGCCACCGCGAAGGCCTCGGGCAGCAGGTCGTCGAGGCTTTCGCCGTCGGCGTGCCGCTTCTTGAACTCGTCGGTTTTGGCCCGCAACTCGGCGTCGGTGAGCTTCTCGATCTCGTCGGACAGGGTGTTGACGTAGTCAGACACCCGCTTGAGACGCTTGAGCATGCGACCTTCGCCAAGGCGCAGCAACTTCGACAGCACAGCTATGTCCCCTGTTGGTAGGAGTCTTCTCGTAAGCGACTCCCATGGTAGGCGACGAGCCCGTGGGTACCGCCGAACCTCAGGAGAGCCTGATCAGCCCGTAGTCGTAGGCGTGCCGTCGGTAGACCACGCAGGGCCGCTCGGTGTGCTTGTCGTGGAACAAGAAGAAGTCGTGCCCGACGAGCTCCATCTCATAGAGCGCGTCGTCGACCGTCATCGGCGTGGCCGGGTGCTCCTTGGTCCGCACGATCCGTCCGGGCTCGTGGTCCGGCTCCCCGCCGTCGTGCTCGGCCGGCGGGGGCTGCGGCGCAGTCGGGACGGGTGGCGGCACCGCGGTCGCGGCGGCCAGTGACACCGGGGTCTTGTCCCCGTAGTGCACCTTGCGGCGGTCCTTGACGCGGCGCAGCCGGTTCTCCAGCTTGTCGACCGCCGACTCGAACGCGGCGTAGAAACTGTTGGCGCAGGCTTCCGCCCGCGTCACCGGGCCGCGGCCACGGGCGGTGATCTCCACACGCTGACAGGATTTGCGCTGACGCCGGTTGGGCGCGTGCTTGAGCTCGACGTCGAAAAGATAAATGGAGCGATCGAACCGCTCGAGGCGGGCGAGTTTTTGCGAGACGTACAGACGGTAATGATCGGGGATTTCTACGTTGCGGCCCTTGAACACAACGTCGGCGGTGGTTGTCGGTTGGGCTTGCTCGTCGGTGACGGGCGGTTGGTCCAGAATTTGACCGGAATCCACGGATAGCCTTGACATACGTGACAACTCGTTTCTCTCTTCACGTCACACGCGCCCTGCGTGCCTGGCTGCTTGATGCGCCGACGAGGTGGGAGCGGTTCGAGACTGGCTACCGCCGCAGGCTGCCCGCCGGAGCAAGGTGTCGATTACTCACCCCTTCCCGCGGATGGGTCTCACCTGGAGATTTCGCGACCAGTGAGTCAGACCGATGAGTCGTTCTTCGTTGTTCTCGACGTTAGCTCGTGTTCGCCTGCCGATGCCACTAATTTGGTCGAGCTGTTGCGAGTTCTTCACATGCTCTTGGCTCGGTCTTGGATTGGGCGCAGCCGGCGGCGATCACACCGCGGCGATCGCCAGCACCGCCGCGACCCGGACCCCGGCGGCGTGCAGGATCCGCACCGATTCGCGCGCCGTCGCTCCGGTGGTGACGATGTCGTCGACGACCATGACTTCGGTGCGCGGCGGCTCACCGCGCAACACGACCCGGCCGGCGACGTTGCGCTCGCGCGCGGCGGTGCCCAGGCCCACCGAGTCGCGCGTCAGTGCCTTGAGCCGCAAGGCCGGCGCGACGGTGATGTCCGGATGCCGCGCCACCGCGGCCCGCGCCAACCGGGCGACGGGGTCACCGCCGCGCCGGCGCGCGGCCGAGCGCCGGGTCGGCGCGGGCACGACCGTCAACGGGGTGGGCACGATCCCCCACCACAACAGGCGGTGCACGCCGACGGCCAGCGCACGCGCCAGCGGGTCGACGAGGTCGGCGCGGCCCTGCTCCTTGAGCGCCAGGATCGCGTGCCGGCGGGCGTTGGCGTACCGGCCGAGCGCGAACACCGGGACTCCCGGGTCGATGCGCGGGTTCACCACATGCGGCTGATCGGCGGCCACCGACAGCTCGCCGGCACACGCGTCGCACCAACGGGTCGACGGCGCCCCGCAGCCGCCGCATTCGGCCGGCAGGAACAGGTCCAGCATGGCGCCAGTGTGGCGGTCGGGTGTGACAGGAGCAGCCGTCACGTTTGGCCCTAGTCCCCCATGCGCTCAAGTCGAGCGCGATAACCCTCCGCGACTCGTCGAGCAAACAACCTGACCAGCCACCTCTGCGGTGGCGGCATGCCGGCCAGGAAGCGTCGCCGCTCGTCAGCCGTGCATGTCTCCAGCGCCATGGCGACAAAGGCGAGGCCGAACCACATATTGCGGCCAGTCAGGAACGAGGCGCCCCGTTCCGTCACCGCACGCCACTCGGCATCGGACAGGTTCTCGTTGACAAGTGGTACGACCCGTTCCTCTTCAGCACTGAGGTGCTCACCGACCAACTCCGCGAGCGACTTGAGCTCGGCGAGCAACACGTCCGTGGCCCGCGCCTGGGCCGCAGGATGCACTATTGGGGACGCAGCTGCGCTGACCCACTCGGCCAGGCACAACTTGACGCTGATCACTGACTTCGCAATGAACTCGTGCTCTGTCTCCATACACCGAATGTCTCTCGCGTGCACGGGTATTCGTGCCGAAAGCTTTGGCCACAGCAGCTCGTCTTCGGCCATGTGGTGGTGATGCAACGCAGCGAGCACGTTCTGGATGTGGCCAGCCGCTCGCTTCGCGCGGCCATGCTGACCGGGCTGCACGCTGCGGATCAGCTCTGGAGCAATTTCGAGCTCGCACCGGAAAACGCGGTGCACCAAAGCCATTTCGAATGCGTCAGTCGGCATCGTCTACTCAACCCGACTCGGGACCGGCGACGATTGGACCATCCACAAGATCATTTCGGGCGCCGCCTGGCGAATATCAGGGCTGCACACACCATTCTCCTTTCAGTCGGGCTAAGAGGCTGGCTGATAGCCGATAGCCAGACGACGTATCTGGGTATCGAGATCTCTAAAATCATTGCGGTACAGATTGTTTCGATGGCGTGAATACGACCGGCATCGCCTCGGGCCCACTGATGAAATTTGACGACCGCCGAGGCAACTCGGCCTCGCCGGCCAGGCGCAAGTCAGGCAGCCTGCGCAACAGTGCCGTGAGCATGAGGGAGAGTTCTAGTCGCGCCAGCTGGCTGCCCAGGCAGAAATGTGTGCCGAAGCCAAAGGCCAAGTGCTTGTTGGGATTGCGGCCGATGCGGAAGTCCTCGGGATCACCGAAAATTGCTTCGTCGAAATTGGCCGACTCAAATAGGAGCATGATCTTTTCGCCAGCGCGCAGGTGAGTGCCGTGAAACTCGATCTGGTCGGTGACGGTGCGGCACATGTTCTTGATCGGCGAGGTCCACCGGAGCATCTCCTCGATCGCCAGAGATACCAGATCGGGGTCTTCGCGCAGCGCTTCCCACTGGCGGCGATCCCTTAACAACTGTTCGACGCCGCCCGAGAGAGTATGCCGGGTGGTCTCGTCGCCGCCGATCAGAATCAGTAGTGACTCGTAGACGATTTCGTCATCCGACAACCTGCGCCCATCGATTTCCGCGTTCACCAGGACACTGAACAAGTCATTCGATGGCTCCGCCCGGCGTTTGGCGATCACGTCCATAGTGAACGCTGTGTATTCGGCGAATGCGTCCATCACCGCTTGCACCGATGGCGCGTTGTCCGGCGAGCTTGGGCCACCCACGACATCGTCGGACCATTTCAGCAACATCGCGCGGTCCTCGGGCAACACACCAAGCATGTCGCCGATCACCGCCATCGGCAGCGGCGCCGCGATGTCACGGACGAAGTCACACTCCCCTGACTCACACACCGTATCGATCAGCTCGTCGCACAGCCTGCCGATGGACGACATCTTGCGCAGTATCCGTGTGCCGGTGAACGCAGAGCTGACCAGCCTGCGCCGCAACAGATGTTCCGGATCGTCCATTTCGACCATGTAGGGCTTGCCCGGGTACTCGGGCCTGATGCCACCGCCGTTGATGAACAGCCGCGGGTTGCGCTCTGCATCGATGACGGCCTGATACGTCGCCGCCGCGGCCAACCCGTTTCGGTCACGAAACACCGGCCGGTTCGCGCGCATCCAGCGATAGGCGTCGCGCGCGCCGCCGCCAGAGTAGAACCGGCCGTCCGTCAAGTCGACGTCAAGGGTCTGCAACTTGGATTCGCTCCCGTTAGCGCTCATTGCTGGTAACGCTATGTAGCCCAACCCAATCCAGCTATCCGCTGCGCGCGGACGGTTGGCCAGATTGCGTTACGGGCGGTCGCCGATGGCCGTGACGGCGGACCACCGGCTTGGGCGAGCCGCAGCATCATCGCCGGCCGCAGCGGCGAAACCGGCGAGTCAATCATTCCCACCACGCGTAGAAAACGTTCCGCCACAACGGTGTCCGTCTGCGCCGCTAGCATCACCCGCTCCAGAAAGGCGTTGGTGATTCGAGCATGGGCATCACGACCTGTCCAAGCCACTCACGGATTCGGCGTCGCGGAGCGCGGCCACGTCGAGGCCCGACATCCCATGTTCTGACTTGATCTCGTCGCCGGCGCGCTCGCCGATGACCACGCAGGGCGCCATCGTGTTTCCGCTGGTGATTCTGGGCATGATTGAGGCATCGGCGACTCGCAGGTTTTCGACGCCGTGAACCTTCAGGCTGCCGTCAACGACCGAGAGCGAATCGTGGCCCATCTTGGCCGTGCCCGCCATGTGCCAGTACGTAATTGCGGCATCCCGGAGGTAGCCCACAAGGTCTTCACCCTTCAAACGGCCAGGCATGATCTCGCGCTTGAAAAATGGCCGGGTCCGCAGCAGCGCGGAATTGCCGACAGCACGCATGTCCTCGACGCACTTCATGGCAAGGCGCAGATCGTCGGGGTGTGACAGACCGTTGTGGATCACCCTGGCGGGCTGCTCGGGATCTGGGCTCGTCAACAGCACGCTGCCGCGGCTGCTGGGATGGGTCAGCGCGCCGATCATCGTCCAGCCCATGTCGGGTAGGCCGAATCGCGCGGCATTCTCCTGGCTTGCCAGCAGCATCGCTCCCTGGCATGCGAACAGATCGGGCTCGTCTCGGTCGTCCCTGCTCGGCCAGAACATCACAGCATCACCCGGCTGATCGGCAGGAGGGCAGGAGGGGATTTCCCAGATGCATGAGAAGCCAAGGTGGTCTTGGAAGTTACGACCCACACCAGGCAGATGGTGTTTGGCGGGTATTCCCAAGGGCTGCAGGACGTCCTGGTCGCCGATCCCGGAAAGCATAAGGACTTTGGGGGTATGGATTGCCCCCATCGACAGCACGACTTCCGCGCCAGCCCGGAATCGTCGGAGTTCGTCGCGGTAACAGACCTCCACTGCGGTCGCCCGACTCCCATCGATGAGCACGCGCCGAACGAGAGCATTCGGCAGCACGGTCAGGTTAGGCCGGTCCATGTATGGATATGCGTACGAACGGAACACCGAACGCCGTTTGCCGCCGCGAGCTCGAACTTCGATGATCGCCGCACCGCCCTTGCCTTCCATCATCTTTCCGTTCGCCTGGTCGAAGCGGCCGATACCCAGACATTCGGCGGCTTGCAGCACGATTGGGCCGACAGGATGAGGATCGCATTTGGCTTGCACGTAAACAGGTCCACCGCTGCCCCGGTGTTCGGGGTCTGGGACTCCATGCCAGTCCTCGATACGCCGGTAGATGTCGAGGACCGACACGTAACTCCAGGCCTCGTTCCCCGACGCGGCGGCGAAGAAGTCCCAATCGGCCCGGTGGCCACGGGCCCAGGCCATCAGGTTGATGCTCGAACCGCCACCGAGGACCTTGCCCATCGAAAGCATCAGCGTCCGGCCGTTGAGGTGCTGGTTCGGTTCCGCCTGGAAGGCCCAATCCCTCGCGCTGCCCAGATTCGTATGCCACAGCTTCGATTCGGTGACACACGGCATGTCGTCGCTACCTCCCGCCTCCAGCAACAGGACGTTGGCTGAGGGATCCTCGGCCAGGCGGCGGGCAACAACGCAGCCCGACGATCCCGCACCACAGACAATGAAGTCGTAGTCCTGTTTCAAGTCAGCGGCCAGGCGCTCCTGGTTCGCCCGGACCCGCCGGTCCAATTCGTTGTCCACGTCATTGCTTGCAGCAGTTAACATCTGTCGTTACCTCCCTGACTCCGGGTCGAGCGGTTGTGGTCAATGGCCCGCGCTCTGTCCGCCGTCGACGTGGAGGATCTCGCCGGTGACGAAGGGCGCCGTTTCGAGGTAGAGCGCACCGTGCACGATGTCGGCGACGGTGCCTATCCGGTTTTGGGGATGCATCCCCGCGTAAGACGCGCGCGCATCGACGCCGGCGTGCATGGGTGTGTCGATGACGCCGGGCGATATGGCGTTGACGCGGATGCCGTGCCCGGCGTATTCGATGGCGAGCGATTTCGTGACTGCGGTGAGGCCGCCCTTGGTGAGCGCGGTCAGCGCCGACGGCACCTTGCCCTGAGCGTGCTCCACCAGCGTGGTCGTGATGTTGACCACATGACCGCCGTTGCCCTGCGCGAGCATCACGTCGATGGCGCGCTGCGTGACGTGAACAAAGCCCAGTAGGTTCACCGCCGTCACCCGTGCAGAGTCTTCGAGGTGGTACTTGGTGAAGGGCTTGGAGATGAAGACACCGGCGTTGTTGACCAGCGTGTCTATCCGGCCAAACCGAACCACCGCCGCCGCGACAAGGCGCTCGGCTGTGTTGGGATCCGCGATATCGCCTGCGACAGTGACGACTTCGGGGTGAGGCGAGTCGGTGATGGTGCGCGAATTGGCGATCACGCGGTAACCGTGCTTGCGGTATGCCTCGACCAAGCCCGCACCGATCCCGCGCGATGCGCCGGTGATGATCGCGACCTTCTCGTCGCCTGATTCCATTGCGGTATCTCTTTCTGTGTAATCAGCCGGCCAGCTCGCGCACGATGTCGGCGGCCGGGCCTGTCTTCGTATGACGGAAGGCGGCACCAGCCCACAGTGCGGTGCCGTGCGGATCGCCCAATTTCACTGCGGCAGCCTGGATCGGTGCGGTCATCATCGCTACGTCGGGAAAGCCGAATACCGCCTCGCCATCGTGCTTTTCGATGAATCGGTTACGCAATGCGCGGGCGTACCGCCCGGTGAACACGCGCGTCACCACCGTTTCGATGAACCGCGGATCGCGCAATGCCGCCCTGTGCACCGGATTGGTTCCGGCCTCGTCGGCGAGCAAGAACGCCGTGCCTAGTTGCACCGCCGCGGCACCGGCAGCGCGCAGCCGGCTGACATCACGAGATGTTCCCAGTCCCCCGGCCGCGACGACGGGACAGTCGAAACAGTTCACCAGGGCGGTGACCAGATCCTCCAGCGGATGCCCGGGCGGTGAGGCAAGCGCGTCGAATGTCGCGCGATGCCCGCCCGCACCGGGACCTTGGGCCACCAACGCATCCACGCCGGCGCTCAGCGCAATCATCGCTTCGCGGATCGTGGTGATTGTCGCGAGGTTCAAGATCCCGACACCCTTGAGACGCCGGCACTCGTCTTTGCTCGGTGAGCCGAACGTGAACGACACCACCTCCGGCCGCAGGTCGCACACCACCTCGAGTTTCGCGGTCCACTCGTTGTCGCCACCACATGGCTCACCGAGAGCTATGCCGTAGCATTCGGCCTCCTCAGCCAACGCCGCGGCGAACGCGGCGATCTGTTCGGGCTCGCCCGCCGGCCGTTGGGGCACGAAGAGATTCACCCCGAGTGGACCAGGTGTCAGCCTGCGCGCCGCGACGATGGCGTCGGCTAAGTCTCCGGCCGACGACATGCCAGCCGCGAGAAAGCCGAGTCCGCCGGCGCTGGTCACCGCGGCCGCCAGCTCAGGCGTCGACGGGCCTCCGGCCATCGGCGCCCCCAGCATCCGAACACTCAGATCCGTCAGGGTGAATCGATCAAGCACAAGACGCCTCCGAGGTATTGATCAGTCTCAAAGACGCGAGCGCGTGCCCGTCGACAATGACAACGCTGTTGTCCTCCAACCGGATCCAGCCGCGCTCCTCGAAGTCGCGCAGAATTGCAACGGTCGTCCTCGGTGCAACGCCGACGAGACGAGCGAACTCCTTCAATGTCAGGTCATGCACCACTCTCACCACATCGCCCTCCCGCCGGCCGAACCGTTTGCGTAAAGACAGCAGTCGGCTCGCGATGCGCTCCTGGGTATCCGCGAATGCGAAGTCGGCCAGCGAGTTCGTCGTTGCGTCTGCCCACCGGGCGAAAAGGCGCAGAACCTGCTCGCTGATCTCGGGATGTCCAACCATCCACGTCATCAGTTGATCGCGTTCAATCGGCACCGCCAGCATATCGGTGAGGGTGATTACACTGGTTTCTGGCGAGCACGGATCGAAAAGCGCTACTACGCCGAATGTTTCGTGCCGTCCCAGGATCGTCAGGATGACTTCACTACCGTCGGGAACCCGGTATGTGACCTTGGCTTTACCGGCAATGATCACGTACAGGCGTCGCGCGGGACCACGCTGAGTGTCCACGACGTATCCGGGCCCGAACTGCTCGGGTGCGAGCTGCTTGGCCCAGGCGGACACCGCCTCGGGATTGGTCCTGCTGAAGATTCCCGACTCGACCAGCGCCTTAAAGACATCGCCGCTATCGGAGTCTTCGCGGGGTGACTGGCTATCTGGAGCACACCGCTGCACTCGGTGCTGCGTGGTCGGCCGACCGGCGGTCGCCGAGGCCGTTGTTCGCAACGCTTTTCTCCTGCAACTGTTCTCGGCGGTCCGCCAGATAAGACTGGTTGTGTCCCACCACAACAACGCCATGGCTATTCACCTACGGGGAAGGATGACGATCGCTGGGTTAGTCATACCGCTAACGCTAGGTACGCACCGGCGGGACGACTACCCGCCGTACGCAGGGTGTTGGCCATACCGCGCACGGCCCAGTGCGATGCGGTGCAAGCTCGACGCGAACCTCTCAACGTCGATATCACGATTCGTATACGAGTATCTCGCAGACATTTTCGAGGAACTGCGCCGTGGGCGTGTGCGTGCAAGTGGTCATCCTCAGCTGCCCGTCGTAGGTGACGACCCCGGTCACATATTCCCCTGCGATCTGTGTCAGCACGACCGGACCCCAGATGGCTCGTGGCCGAATCGGTCGAGAGGCAGGCACGCTCTGCACACCCAAGTTGGTGATCGTCAGTTCAAAGGGCAACACGGTGCGAAGAAAGTGTTCCGCGGCGCCGCAGTCGGCGTCGATCGGTAAGTATTCTTCGATTACCGCCGAACCGAGCATCAGTGCGGCAGAAGACCTCATGCCCTTCAGCAGGTCACCGGTCTGGCGCGCCTGGCACCAAAACGCGCTGCCATCCCCCGGCGCCATCCCGGTACATGCGAAGGAGATGGATAAGCAGCAGCCGGGCCCTTGGGCGACAAGGTTCCTGGCATTTATCGGGCTGTAGGTGCGGACGAAATCTTCGTCACACACTGCGCCGCGCACGCGGGAGGCGGCTGCGACGATCGCTGCATGCACCGTTGTGCGTTCTTCCCGGCACCGCGCAACGAGCCGCGCAGTGGCATCGTGGTCCATGGCAACCCGGTGCGAGTACGGCGGACTCGCATCAAAAGCCCGGATGGTTGTCGGCACACCCATGCGCGGATCGCCGGCATCAGTTGGGATGGCGGTGATCTGGACAGGATCGAATCTACGAGTTGCCAGGTCTTCCAGCGAATCCGGTAGTGGCAGCGGCGGCAGTGGTTGACCGTTGAGTGCGGCAAGCAGGTCGTTGAGCACCAAGACGGAGGAAATGCCGTCGGAGATCACGTGATCGAATGTGAGCAGCAAAGTCGACGAATTAGCTTGAGTGACAAGCGTTGCCCGCATGAGTGGAGCGGTGGCAGGATCGAAGGGCCGCGTGAGTTCCTGGGCGGCGATAGCTTGCCAATCTTGCTCGGCGTCGCGCAGGAACGTCAGGCCTATCGATGCCACGGCGTCGGCGCGGTAGAACCCCAACCCCGCGTCGGGGTCGTCTTCGACGTGTGCTGATAGCAATGGATGCCGGCACTGCACGGCGTAAAGCGCATCGCCGATCAGATGGGCGTCGAGGGCCGCGTCGAATTCGGCGGCCAGGACGAACAGTAGCGGATTGCGCACGGAGTAGCGGTACAAGCAGCGTTCCCGGAGCCCGAGCGCCCGCAGAAAGGCGGCGGGTCGCGTTCCCAGCGATGCAGCCACTTTCGTCATCCAGAGCACATGCAGGGGGCTATATCTCGGTCCAGGCGCAAATCAGCGGAGGCATTACCGCCACGGCCTGTGCGGCGGCGATTTCGCCTTGCAAGCGATGCCTTACCGTGTCGAGATCGGCCAGCTCGGCCGGAACCAAACCGAGCCGCTCAGCCAAAGGAAAAATCGAGCGCCAAGTCTCCGCCACATAAGTCGCGATGTCGGTGTCGTCGGCCCCGCCCAGCGGTGCGCCGAGCGCCAGCCGCGGTGCACGCAGACCGGCGCGCCGGAACAGCGTCGGTAGTTTCGCCCCGAAGCACGGATCAAGGCCCGCGGCCTTAAAGGCCTCGGCCACAGTCGCTTTCATCGCTGCAAACAGGGGTAGGCCGCCGACGTTGTATGCGCCGTTGACGTCGGATTCACAAAATGCGACGAGGCCACCGGGACGCACCATGGAAGCGAGGCGGCGCAGCGCTGCGACGGGATCGGGCAGGTGCATGAGGATCAACCGCCCGACCACTGCATCGACGGGCTCGGTTAAGGAAATGTCATCGATCGCAGTTGCCTCGAAGCTCACGGTTTCAAGCCCGTGGTCTTTGGCACGCGTGCGCGCGAGCTCGATGACGTCGGCAGCCGCATCCACGCCCAGTACCGCGCCGTCGGGCCCCACCAGCCGCGCGGCGATGATCGACACATCACCCGGGCCACAGCCCACATCCAGCACCCGCATTCCGGGCCGCAGACCGGCCAGACGCAGTACGTGCTCGGTGAAGTCGTTGTGCAGACGACCCTGCAACAACAAGCGCTGGATCTCGGCGTCGACATGACCGAGCACATATGTGTTGTCATCCGACAACGTTTGATCAATGCTCATGACTCCAACCTCGCTCAATCGGGTAAGCAAGGGAAACGCTAATGAGCCCATCCAGTGCCGCCTAGCCACGGCACGCAACGCTCTGGCCGGATAGCGCGGGCTACCGGATTCCGGCTTGTGTCGCTGCGGCGTACCCTCGACACTGGCATCGACGGTGGCTCGCCGACGCGATGGTGCCGCAGAAGGTGGAAAGGCTGACCGAGTGATCGACCCGCGGACAGCTGGGGTTTCGGACACCGATGGATGGACGACGACGAATTCGCTCGACGACTTCGCCGTTCTGTGCTGCCAAGAACCCCACCTCAAGCTGCAGGGTAACTTAGACACTTTTTCGCTCACCCAGCGGACGGGCCGGATGGGACCGATCGCCTTCAGCGAATTCATCACCGGCTCAGACGTATTCATGGATTCCGGCGAGCACTGCAGCGGATATCGCATCAATGTGGTGCAGTCGGGCCGCCTCAAATCCATTCACAGCGGGCTTTCGCTGTGCACCGGTGCCGGCACCGTTGCCGTGTACCAGCCGGAGGGTTACGGTGCAGCGCGTTGGGTGGCGGACAGCAGGATGTTGGGCGTGAGGATCGACCGTGGCGCTGTCGACGACGCTCTCGGTGATGCACTCGGTCGATCCTTGAAGTCGCAAGTGGACTTCGCACCCATCACGCCGATCGATGCCGCGCCGACACGGAGCTGGGTCAACATGCTGATGCTGTTCGCGGAGCAGTTCTCCCGGCCCGACAGCCTCATTCATCAACCATTGGTCGCGGGTCCATATGTCGACAGCCTCGTGCGCGGATTCTTACTGGCCATCGATCACCCGCACCGCGAAGCCGTCGCAACCGGGGTCTGGCATGCTCCTCCTCGCACTATCCGCGTGGCGATCGACATCATCGAAGGTGAGGCCCACCTGCCGACGACCGTCTCCTCGCTTGCGGCGCGTAGCCACGTCAGTGTCCGTTCCCTCCAAGAAGGCTTCCGCAGCTATCTGGGCATGTCGCCGATGGCATATCTGCGCGAAGTCCGACTGCGTCGCGCACATCAGACGCTGCAGGAGGCCGACCCAACGGAGGTCACGGTGTCCTCCGTTGCTTACCGCTGGGGCTTCACCAATCTCGGCCGGTTCGCTACCGCGCATGCAAACCGGTACGGTGAGACGCCCTCGGCGACCCTGCACCGCAGAACATATCCGCGCTAGGCGCAATCTGGCCGTACCACTGCGTCTTTCGGCTAGTCGGGATGCAGCCGACACAATACCTTCGAAGGCATGCCTGAGCGCGGGATGGCCTTGCGCAGAATGGGTTTCCTCACCATCGGCCGATTCGACCCCGCCGATCCGGGATCCGGCCACGAGGAGACACTGCGGATGATCGAGCGCGCCGAGGTCCTGGGCTTCGACAGTGTTTGGGTACGACAACGGCATCTACAACCCGGCATCTCGTCGCCGGTGGCACTGCTGGCCGCCGCCAGCCAGCGCACCCGCCGAATCGAGTTGGGTACCGCGGTAATCCCGCTGGGCCTCGAGAACCCACTGCGGCTGGCCGAAGATCTGGCAACCGTCGACGTCCTGTCCGGTGGACGACTCAATCCGGGCGTCTCGGTCGGCACGCCACTCCTCTACGAACACTTCAAAGCCGCGCTGTATCCCGAGACCCACGAGGTGGAGGACTTCTCCAAGGGGCGGGTAGCACGATTGCTGGCGTGCCTGCGCGGTGAACCAGTCAGCGATTTCGAGGGGACCTTGGGCCACGACGATTTCTTCCGCCGAGTCCAGCCCCATTCCCCCGGGCTGGCCGGCCGCGTCTGGTACGGCGGCGGGATGCAGTCCGCGGTGTGGGCCGGGCTTAACGGCCTCAACTATCTCACCGCCAATCTGGTCAGCAGCGAAGGCACCCAATCGCGTGACTTCGCCACGATCCAGGCAACGCACATCGACGCATTCCGCGCACACCATCCCAGTCCCGAAACCGCCCGTGTGGCACAGGCATTGGTGGTTATCCCGACCGACTCCGCGTCGGCCAGACAGGTAGATCGGTACCGGGCCTACGCCCGAAGCCGCATCGACCGCACCGTGCAACCTCAAGGTCCGCGTGGCATGATCGTGTCGCCCGACTACGTCGGCACATCCGCGGAACTCGCCGAAGCGCTGCACGCCCACCGTGGATTTCAGCGCGTCGACGAGGTGGCCTTCGCTTTACCGCACGGCTTTGACGAAGACGATCAGGTGCAAATCATCACCGACATGGCCGAGCAACTCGGACCAAAGCTGGGGTGGGTTCCAGCTCAATCGGGTCATGAGCCGCCGCCGTGCCTAGAGCACAACCATATTCGCGAAACGGATGATCAGAAGCGGACCGTCGATGCAAAATAGCCTCACGTCGAGTCGGGATAGCTATCGACGACTGTTCGGCGAATCCGGAGCAGCGCTTTCCGAGCCAGAGTGGATCGTTGCGATGAATAACTCACTGCCGCCCCAGCTTTCGGCGCTGAACGCCCGATTTGAAACAGGGTCACGCCAAGACAAGTGCTTGAACGTCTCGTATCGCCCCGGACCTGACCGCTTCACGTCGTTCGATAGCCTCAGCGGTGGATCCATCGCGGAGATGCTAGATCAAGCTGCGACCCACTGTGGCACCCTGATGACGGGCCACGGGTTGCCGACGCTGACGATGACGGTGAACTATTTGCGGGCGGGGACGGGAAGCTTGTTTGTCGCCACCGCCCGGGTGCTGACGCTGACAAGTACCGCGGCGGTGGTCGGGGCGGACCTGGCCGACCAGCACGGAAAACCGATCGCCTCGGCGTCCGTCGTGGCGCAGTTGAGGGATATCAATCGCTACGTGTGAGGTCGGCTTGTCAACTAAGCACTGCGGCGCAACGTCTCCACCGGTGGCTCGCGGTAGCGAGCGGTGTGTGCGGCAGCGAACCTGCCGAGGTTGCTGAAGCCCCAGCGGTAAGCAACCGAGGCCACGGTAGCGGTCGATGGGTCCGACTCGAGCAGGGCCTGGTGAGCCCGGCGCAGCCGGACCTCGCGAAGGTATGCCATCGGGGTGGTGCCCAGGTGGCGCTGGAAGCCTTGCTGTAGCGAACGGACGCTGACACAGCTGCGCGAGGCCAACGTCGAGACCGTCCACGGCCGATCCGGTTCGGCCTCGATGACCTCGATTGCCGCGCCGATGGCGCGCGGCGGAGGTTCGGGCGCCTCGCCCGCCAAGGTTGTGCGGTTTGCGTGGTCCGTGGCCAGCAAGAGACCGCGGACCACGCTATCGACGAAGGGCATCCCGACCATCGGCTCGTGCAGGACACTGCGAGGCCGAAACAGCTGCTCGGTGAATACCGACACCATGGCAATCCAGCTGCGGACGGCTTGAGTGGTGGTTTGCATGATGGGCTCGAAGTCAATCTGGGAAGTTACCGGACGCCCGACCGCATCCGCCAAGGCGTCTTCGACGGCGTGACGGTCGATCATCACCGCCAATAGACGGCCGACGTAACCGTCCACGCCGGCGTTGCCCTCGGGTCGATAAACCGCGACTGAGCCAGGCTCCGCGGCGATGCGGAGATTAGCGTCCATGGCCGGGGGCGAGACGACCGGCAGAGTGACGTGATAATGAGGACGCAGCTCACCGCCATTTACCCATACGCTGTCGTGAAAGTCCACGTCCAGGACGGTGATCGGACCGAACCGGCGCATACGGTGTGTGAACGCAAAAGAGTTCGTGCCGCCAAGTGGCCCGATCTCGGGCCACCAGTGGGCCGACGACTCCATCTGGCTTTTCCGCAGCTCGGCAAAGTCATCCACCGACCCCACCGAAACCCACGCGTTTTCGTCTACTGTCACCGCGGCATCTGCCATCCGGTCCCCCATGGCGGACCTCTCCTTCGGCACGGCTATGCGGTCCTGGTGCGGATCACAAGATCCGGTGCGCTGCGCTGGACCACTCTGCGGCGCAACGTCTCGGTAGGAGTCTCACGATAGCGAGCCGCGTGCGCTGCGGCGAACCTACCGAGGTTGCTGAAGCCCCAGCGGTAAGCGACCGAAGCCACGGTATCCATCGATGGGTCGGACCTCAGCAAGGTTTCGTGCGCCCGGCGCAGCCGAACCTCACGCAGATATGCCATCGGCGATGTGCCCAAATGGCGCTGGAAACCCAGCTGCAACGTGCGGACACTTATGTGGCTTCGGGTGGCGATCGAGGACAGCGTCAATGGCAAGTGTGCTTCCTCTTCGATCATCTCGATCGCGTTACGTATCGCGCGCGGTGCCGCCAGTCGGTCGCCTCCGGTCAGGGCGTCGAGGTGGGGATGCTCGGCGGCGAGCAAGAACCCGCGCACCAGGCCGTCGACGAATGGCAGTCCGGCCAGCGGTTGGTTCAGCACGCTGTGGGGCCGGAAGAACTGCTCCTTGAACGACACCAGCATGTTGATCCAACTCTGAGTCGGCGCCGCATCGGTCGGCATGAGCGGCGTGAAGTCGACCTGAGACGTCACCTGCCGACCCAGTGCATCGCTGAGGGCATCATCGACCGCGAAACGGTCGATCTTCAAGCAGATTATTCTGCTTCCGGCGTCCCATTGCCCTTTGCCGAGACCCTCCGGCGCGAACACGGCCGCACTGCCCGGACCGCCGATGACGGTCCGGCCGCTGTGTTCAACCTCCGTGTGGCCCGCCTGCACCACGATCACGCGATAGCTGCCGCATACCTGGCCGCCATCCATGGGCAGGTCGGATCCGACGGCTATCTCGGACAAAGTGACCGGACCCATCCGGCCCACCCGTTGGGTCACCGAAAACGAATCGGGATCGGCCAGCAGATTCAGGTGTGGCCGGCCGCAGCAGACCCGGGCAAAGTCCTCGAACTCCTTTGCCGGTGTCCAGAGGTGCGCCTTCGACGCCTCCGCCGTCGGTCCGTCCGTCCCCGGTTTGTCCTTTTCCATCGTTCGCGGGTCCCTTCTCGACACCTGCGGACGCGACGCTAGTGGCGCCAACTTTGCTGCGCTACGCGGTCGGAGGAAGTCTGCGTGATCTGTCCAGAGGCGTGCGCGAACTGGCCAGAGCCTGCCCGAGGTGGACGCGATACCCTAGTCTCGGACCGGCCGGCATCCACGCTGGCGTTTGATTGCCTTGAGCCCGTAGACAACCGGGAATCGCGGCTCGCTTTCCGGCATCGCCCACCAGCCGTTGCCGGCTCGAACCATCTGCGGCCAGCGCTGCCAGGGAAGAAGGCATGTCTCGGTGAGGCTTTCGATGGTGAACCCGCTTTGCGCTATGGCGGTGATGACTTCACCTAAGCCGTGTGGCCACTCGTAGTGCACGGTGTCGCCGGCCAGGCCCGGGCCGTCCGTGTAACTATGGCTGCTGTCGCGTTCGACGGATCCACGACCGCCAAGATAATCGTGGCGGATCACCAAATCTGGAGCCGGGCTTGTATTTTGGGTGGGGCCGAGCGCGTTGAGCAGCGGATGGAATTCCACGAGGTAAAGGAAGCCGCCGCGCTTGAGCAGCCTCGCAACGGTTCGCGCCCACGCGTCCAGGTCGGGCAGGTAGCACAGCGCACCCTTGCCCGTGTAGACGATGTCAAAGCGTTCCGCCCCCAGCGCTTTTACAGCGTCGTAGACATCAGCGTGCACGTAATCGATTGTCAGGTCCGCGTCGCGAGCGATCCGCCGCGCTGCCTGCAGTGAGACATTCGAGAAATCCAGTCCGGTGGTGCGCGCGCCTTTGATCGCGAACGCCATAGTCTCCACGCCCAAGTGACATTGCAAGTGCAGGACTTCGCGACCGGCGAGCCGGCCGAGATCGCGCCATTCGAACGGAGCGAACCAGCTCATCGGATCTCGATCGCCAACCCCATAGAACTCGCTGGCCACATGGATGGGCGCGCGGGCATCCCAATTGTTCTTATTAGCAATGATTTTGGCTCGGGTGTCGTCATCAAACACCTGGTCACCTCCTCCCGCCTGCGCATCAACCACGTTAAATCCCATTGTCACCGCTGCGCCGTGCCGCGACGGGAAGTATGCGCACTCCGTCCAATGCGACGCACAATCCGGCTAGGCGCCCAGCAACCGCGCTCGTACCGTGATGTCCACGCCTTGACTTGGAGGTCTTATAGCTAGCGCCGAAGCTGGTCCGATTCAGCGCTTTTCGGATCGGCAGGTCGCTACACTGAGCGCGCGCCCGGCTGGCGACGCTGTGCACCCGGGCCATGCGGATTACGATGGCGCGCGCCGAATTTGGAACTACCTGGTCGATCAGCACCCCGCGGTGATCGTTCGCTTACATACTGCCGATGTGTCAGCCCGGCAGCACCGGGGCCGCCCCGGGCACCGTCAGGCCCGGCACCTCCGACCAGCCCTGCTGACCGTCGGCCGACGGCGAATACTGCAGCACCCCTTGGGGACCCGCGACGTAGGCCGTCGACGGGTTGGCGACCACCGTCGTCACCGGCATCTGCAAACCGTGCGGCGGCGCGTCGGAGTTCACCCCGTCGATGTTCACGTAGGACACCGGGTGGCTGGCGTCGGTGCGGGTCACCACGAGGTCGTCACCGGTGCGCCACGACAGCGACACCACCGAATTGCCCAACCCGAAACCGAGCCGGCGCGGGAAGGTCAGGGCGTACTGCCCGGCCTGGGTCTGCTCGACGCTGGCGAGAATCACCTGGCCCCCGATCACCATCGCGGCGCGGGTGCTGTCGCGGGACAGCTGCAGGTCGGTGATCGGCCCGGGGAACCGGGTCGCGACCGCCACGGAATCCACCGGAAGGCGCGCGGGTTGTCCGGAGGCCGGCTCCTGGATCGCCCGCAGCACGTTGTTGCCGTCGACCACCACCCAGACCACGTCGTCCACCGACCAGGTGGGCCGCGACAGGCTGTGCCCGTCCGCGGCCTGCACGGCTTCCTGGCCGAGGTCACCGATCCATAGGGACGCCGCCATGTCCGGGGCGCCGCGGTGCAGCGTCACCACCGACGCCACCTGCCGACCGGTCCGCGACAGCGCGGCCCCGGTCTGATCGCCCACGCGCCCGAACGCGCCGGGCACCGTCACGGCGTGCTGGCCGTCCAGCGACACCAGCGAGCCGTTCACCAGGGCGTGCAGCCCCGCGCCCGCGCCGTCGGCCGCGCCCGGATCGGTGGCCGCGACGTCGGAGGTGGTCCACCCGTCGCGGAACCGGTCGTCCAGCGGCGCGCCGTCGGCGCTGATCACGTACGGGCCGCGGATGTCGGCCCTGGCCAAGGTCCAAATGATCTGTGCCGCAAGCAATTGCCGGCTGTGCGGATCGGTGGTGGACAGCTTCTCCAGGTCGACGCGCGCCCCGCCGTATCCGCGCCCGATGCCGCTCTTGCCGCCGTCGGCCCGGGTCACCGGCCCGCGCAGCCGCAGCGGCGGGGCGAGCAGATTGCGGACCGTGTGCGCCATCTCGGGGCGCGGGCCGCCGATCAACTTGGAGATCAGCTCGGTGGCCAACTGGTCGTGGTCGGGCACCGCGACGTAACGCGGATCGGGAACCACCGTCTTGCCGGTCGGGTCGGCGAAGTAGAGCGTGTTGCGTTTGTAGGTGGACTGGAACTGCTGCCAGTCCAGGAAGACGCCGTTGGGCAGCCGGTCGATGCGCCAGCCGCCGGGGGTCTTGACCAATTCGATCGGCCCGGGGTCGGGCAGCACACCCTCGGCGGTCTCGAACACACCCATGTCGGACAGCGAGCCCAGCATGTCGGCCCGCATGGTCGCCGAAACTCGTTCGGCCGCACGGGTTTCGACGAATACCACGTGGTCGATCAGCAGCGCGCTACCGGCGTCGTCCCAGGCATTGGAGGCCGACTGGGTGAGGAACTGGCGGGCGGCCAGGTGCCGGTTCGCGGGATCGGCTGTGGCCTTGAGGAATTCGCGCAGCAGCACGTCGGGGTCCATGCCCGGGGTGGGCTTGGGTAGGTTCGACGGCGCCGGCCGCTCGACGGTGCCGATGGCCTGTGGCGCCGACGAGCTGGGCACCCCCGCGCAGCCCGCGAGCAGCATGACCAGCATCAGCAGGCCCAACAACCGCCGCATCACAGGCTTCTTTCGGCGTGTTCGTGTTGGCGCGGACGGTCTTTCGCGTGCTGCGGGCCGGTCGCGGCGGTCGGCGGAATAGGCTTCATGGGCAGCGGGCTGGTGGTGACCTTGTGACCGCGCACCAGCGGCAGTGTCAGCCTGAAGCACGAGCCCTGACCCGGTTCGCCCCACGCCTCCAGCCGGCCCTGGTGCAGTCGCGCGTCCTCGATGCTGATGGCCAGGCCCAGGCCCGTGCCGCCGGAGCGGCGCACCCGCGAGGGGTCGGCCCGCCAGAACCGGCTGAACACCAGCTTCTCCTCCCCCGGGCGCAGCCCGACGCCGTAGTCGCGGACCGTGACGGCGACCGTGTCCTCGTCGGCGCCCATCCGGATCTGGACCGGTTTGCGTTCGGCGTGGTCGATCGCGTTGGCGATCAGGTTGCGCAGGATCCGCTCCACCCGACGGGTGTCGACCTCGGCGATCACCTCTTCGGCCGGCAGGTCCACCAGCAGTTTGATCCGGGCGTCTTCGGCCAGGTGTCCCACGTTGCCCAGCGCGCTCTGCACGGTGGTGCGCAGGTCGACCGCCTCGACGGAAAGCTCGGCGACACCGGCGTCGTGCCGGGAGATTTCGAGCAGGTCGTTGAGCAGCGACTCGAACCGGTCGAGCTCGTTGACCATCAGCTCGGTGGAGCGTGCCAGCGTCGGGTCCAGATCCGCGCTGTGGTCATAGATCAGGTCGGCGGCCATTCGCACCGTGGTCAGCGGGGTGCGCAGTTCGTGGCTCACGTCAGAAGTGAAGCGGCGCTGCAGATTACCGAACTCCTCCAGCTGGGTGATCTGGCGCGACAGGCTCTCGGCCATGTCGTTGAACGACATGGCCAGCCGCGCCATGTCGTCCTCGCCACGCACCGGCATGCGTTCGGACAGATGCCCTTCGGCGAACCGCTCGGCGATGCGCGACGCCGATCGCACCGGCACCACCACCTGCCGCGACACCAGCAGCGCGATCCCGGCCAGCAGCACCAGCAACACCGCGCCGCCGGTGATCATGGTGCCGCGCACCAGCTGGATGGTGGCCTGCTCGTTCTTCAGCGGGAAGATCAGGTACAGCTCCAGGTTGGCCACCTGAGACGACGCCGGCGTGCCGACGATCAGCGCCGGCCCGGAGAACCCGTCGGTGTGCACCGCGGCGTATTGGTAGGCCGCCTGCCCCGCCTTGACGAAGCCGCGCAGGGAACTGGGCACCTGGTCGACGGGCCCCGCGGTGGTCGCGGCGCGCGGGCCGTCGCCCGGCACCATCAGCACCGCGTCGAAGGCGCCGGCCATCCCCGCACCCGAGGCCGGGTCCGTCTTGGAGGTCAGCGTGTTGCGCGCCAGCTGCAGGCTGCTGTCCAACGAGCGCGCCTCTTCCCCGTTGACGATCCCGCCCACGGTGGTGCGCGCCCGCTCGATCTGCTCGATGGCGGCCTTGACCTTGACGTCGAGCACGCGATTGGTGACCTGACTGGTCAATACGAAGCCGAGCGCCAAGATGACCGCCAGGGACAGCCCCAGGGTCAGCGCCACCACCCGCAGCTGCAGCGAGCGCCGCCAGGCAATGGCCACGGCGCGGCTCACCGCGCCCATGCCACGAGTCATGGGGCCGGAGCGTCCCCAGCGGCTTCGAGTGCGTCGCCGGGAGCCCCAGATCACTGCAGGTGCTCCTCCCTAACGCGACGCTTTACAACGTCGCCGCCGGTCACGGAGGTCCGGCCTTGTAACCCACTCCTCGAACGGTCAACACTACGGTCGGGTTTTCAGGGTCTTTCTCAACCTTGGCGCGCAGACGCTGGACGTGCACGTTCACCAGGCGGGTATCCGCCGGGTGACGATAGCCCCACACCTGTTCGAGCAGCACATCACGAGTAAACACCTGCCGCGGTTTGCGCGCCAACGCCACCAGCAGGTCGAATTCCAGCGGCGTCAGGGAGATCTGCTCGCCGTTGCGCGTGACCTTGTGCGCCGGCACGTCGATCTCGACGTCGGCGATGGACAGCATCTCGGCGGGCTCGTCGTCGTTGCGCCGCAGCCGCGCCCGCACCCGGGCCACCAGTTCCTTCGGCTTGAACGGCTTCATGATGTAGTCGTCGGCACCCGACTCGAGGCCCAAGACCACGTCGACGGTGTCGGTCTTGGCGGTCAGCATCACGATCGGCACGCCGGAGTCGGCGCGCAACACCCGGCACACGTCGATGCCGTTCATGCCGGGCAGCATCAGGTCCAACAGCACCAGATCGGGGCGCAGCTCGCGCACCGCAGTCAGGGCCTGGGTGCCGTCACCGATGACCGCGGTGTCGAAACCCTCACCCCGCAACACGATGGTCAACATCTCGGCGAGCGAAGCGTCGTCATCGACGACGAGAATCCTTTGCCTCATGGGGTCCATGGTGTCACCAGATCGGGACAAAATTGGGGCGCCACACGGGCGTTTCTTGGCCCGATGGCCAATTTTGGATGCAAATTCCGTTAATTTCGCTTATTTCTCCACCCCGGCGCATCAGTCCCGCGCCGTCGCGGCGCCCTCGGCGCCGGTCAACATGGCGGCCAGCCGCCCCGGATCGACGTCCGCGTCGACGCTCAGCCACGGACCACCCCAGCCCGCGGCGGCCAGTCCGGCGTAGACCGCGGCGGTGCGTTGCTGCAGCCCGTCGTCGCGTTCGTAGCTGTCGCGGGCGCGGCCCGGATCGGCCTCGGCCCGGCTGCGGGCGCGCTGCCCGGCCAGCTCGGCCGTCACCGCGAGCAGCACCTGCCAGTCGGGCGCGGGCAGCCCGAGCCGCCCGTACTCCAGCGCGTGTATCCACTCCACGGCCGGCCCGGCCGCGTCCTCGTGCAGACGTGCGGCGGTGTAGGCCGCGTTGGAGGCGACGTAGCGATCCATGATCACCACGTCGTGCTCGCGGCGCAGCGCATCGATTTCGCCGATCGCCCCGGCACGGTCCAGCGCGAAGAGCGTCGCCATCGCGTAGACCGACGACGCCAGGTCGCCGTGCTCGCCGTGCAGCGCCTCGGCCGCGAGGTCGGCCGTCACCGATCGCCCATACCGCGGGAAGGCCAGCATGGCCACCGACTTGCCGTCCGCCTGAAAAAGGTTGCGAAGCTTGTCCGTCAGCGTCCGCTTGCCGGCGCCGTCAATGCCTTCGATCGCGATCAGCACGGCGCGAGCCTATCGCCGCCGAGTGCCACGCTGGCGCGACACTCGGCGGTCGGGCGGCTCAGTAGCGGTAGTGGTCGGCCTTGTAGGGGCCGTCGACGTCGACGCCGATGTACTCGGCCTGCTCCTTGGTGAGCTTGGTCAGCTCGCCGCCGAGCGCCTCCACGTGGATGCGGGCCACCTTCTCGTCCAGGTGCTTGGGCAGCCGGTAGACCTCGTTGTCGTACTCGTCGTTCTTGGTCCACAGCTCGATCTGCGCGATGACCTGGTTGGAGAAGCTGTTGCTCATCACGAACGACGGGTGGCCCGTGGCGTTGCCCAGGTTCAGCAGCCGGCCCTCGGACAGCAGGATGATCGACTTGCCGGTGTCCGGGAACGTCCACAGGTCGACCTGTGGGCGGATGTTGGTCTTGGTGGCACCGGACTTCTCCAGCCGGGCCACCTGGATCTCGTTGTCGAAGTGGCCGATGTTGCCCAGGATCGCCTTGTCCTTCATCGCCTTCATGTGCTCGAGGGTGATGATGTCCTTGTTGCCCGTCGTGGTGATGATGATGTCGGCCTCGCTGATCACGTCCTCCACCCGCTTGACGTCGAAGCCCTCCATCAGCGCCTGCAGGGCGTTGATCGGGTCGATCTCGGTGACGGTCACGCGTGCGCCCTGGCCGGCCACCGACTCGGCGGAACCCTTACCGACGTCGCCGTAGCCGCAGATCAGCACCTTCTTGCCGCCGATCAGCACGTCGGTGCCGCGGTTGATGCCGTCGATCAGCGAGTGCCGGCAGCCGTACTTGTTGTCGAACTTGCTCTTGGTGACCGAGTCGTTGACGTTGATCGCCGGGAACGCCAGGTCGCCGGCGGCGGCGAACTGGTAGAGCCGCAACACACCGGTGGTGGTCTCCTCGGAGACGCCCTTGATCGACGCGGCGATCTTGGTCCACTTGTCCTTGTCGGTCTCGAACCGCTTGCGCAGCAGGTTCAGGAACACCCGGTGTTCGGTCGAGTCGTCTTCTTCGTCCGGCGGCACCACGCCGGCCTTCTCGTACTGCGCGCCGCGCAGCACCAGCATGGTGGCGTCGCCGCCGTCGTCCAGGATCATGTTGGCCGGCTCGTCGGGCCAGGTCAGCACCTGCTCGGCCGCCCACCAGTACTCCTCGAGCGTCTCACCCTTCCACGCGTAGACCGGAACGCCCTTGGGCTCCTCCGGGGTGCCGTGCGGGCCGACGACCACGGCGGCGGCGGCGTGGTCCTGGGTGGAGAAGATGTTGCAGGACGCCCAGCGGACCTCGGCGCCCAGCGCGACGAGAGTCTCGATCAGCACCGCGGTCTGCACGGTCATGTGCAGCGAACCCGAGATGCGCGCGCCCTTGAGCGGCTGCACGTCGTGGTACTCGCGACGCAGCGACATCAGACCCGGCATCTCCTGCTCCGATAGCTCGATGTCCCGGCGACCGTAATCCGCCAACGACAGATCGGCGACCTTGAAATCGATGCCGTTTCGAACGTCGGGGGTCAGTGCGTTTTCGGTCGTCGTCATAACGTGTTCTTCCTTCTTCGGCTCGCTCGGATCCAAGCGGTAATTAGCTTAGGTATGTTCTTGCGCCACTGTAGTCGCGGGTGGCCGCGCCTCGCGGGTCAGGGAACGTTGATGACGCCGTGACGCTCCGCGAACGGCGTCATCAACCGGGCCAGATCGGCCGCCACGTCGTGGTCCGCCTCCGGCGGCATCGAGACATAGCTCAGCGCCAGCCGCACGATGGCCCGCGCCAGCACCCCGGCGTCCTCGTCGCTGGTGGCCACCCAGCTGTGGGTCAGCGCCGCCGTCAGCCGTTCCGAGGCGCGGTTGATGATGGGGGCACTGTCGGTGGTGATGATCTGCAGCAGGTCCGGCTTGGCCACGCCCGTGAGTAGCGAGATCACCAGCGGGTCCGCCGATAACTCGGTGAACAGGTCGCGGAAGCCCTGCAGGAACGCCTCAAAGATGTTGCCGACGTTGGCTTCCAGCGCGGCGTTGACGGCGTCGACCAGCCGGTCGGCCAGGCGCAGGCCGTACCCCTGCGCCAGGCCCTGCCGGGAACCGAACTCGTTGTAGATCGTCTGCCGGCTGATGCCCGCGGCGCGGGCGACGTCGGACAGGGTGATGGCCGACCAGTCCCGGGTCAGCAGCAGATCACGCATCGCGTCCAGCACCGAGTCGCGCAGCAGGGCACGCGACGCCTCGGCGTAGGGCATCCGCTTCACAGGCGCGACAATAGCGGCTCGGGCCCCGGAATCGGTTTCTTGCCGCACGTCGGCCTCTTCCGCGGCGTCGCAGGCGGTCACGAACGGGCGATCTCCACCATCTCGAAATCGGTCTTGGCCGCACCGCAATCCGGGCAGCTCCAGTCCTCGGGGATGTCGTCCCACCGGGTGCCGGGGGCGATGCCGTCTTCCGGCCAGCCCTTGGCCTCGTCGTACTCGAATCCGCACTGCACGCAGATGAAGAGCTTGTAGTCGACGCTCATCGGTTCACTCCTATGGTTTCGAAATCGGCCTTCTCGAGCACCGCGCAATCGGGGCAGCACCAGTCCTCGGGGATGTCGGCGAAGGGCGTGCCCGCGGGAAACCCTTCCCGCGGTGCGCCTTTCGCTTCGTCGTAGGTGTAGTCGCAGCCGGGGCAGCGATACGCGCTCATGCCGCACCCGCCTGCGGGGCCCCGTAGCGCGCCAGCAGCTTCTCGCGCAGCCTGGGTTGCACATTGACCCGGGTGATGTCGCCGTCGTAGTGCGCCAGCACCCGGTGATCCATCACCTTGCGCCACAGCGGCGGGAAGTAGGTGAGCGAGATCATCGACGCGTAGCCGCTCGGCAGGTTGGGCGCGCCCTCCATGCTGCGCAGCGTCTGGTAGCGCCGGGTCGGGTTGGCGTGGTGGTCGCTGTGCCGCTGCAGGTGGTAGAGGAACAGGTTGGTCACCACGTGGTCGGAGTTCCAGCTGTGCACCGGGGTGCAGCGCTCGTAGCGGCCACTCGAATTCTTCTGCCGCAGCAGGCCGTAGTGCTCCAGGTAGTTGACCGATTCCAGCAGGCTGAAGCCGAACACCGCCTGGATGATCACGAAGGGGATCAGCGCCGGGCCGAAGATCGCGATCAGCGCGCCCCACAGCACCACCGACATCAGCCAGGCGTTGAGGACGTCGTTGGAAGCGTACGTCTTGGGGTGCCACGGGCTGGCGCCCTGCCGGCGGATCCGTTGCGCCTCCAGCCGCAGCGACGAGCGCAGGCTGCCGAACACGCTGCGCGGCAAGAACTCCCAGAAGGTCTCGCCGAAGCGCGCCGACGCGGGGTCTTCGGGGGTGGCGACCCGCACGTGGTGGCCGCGGTTGTGCTCGATGTAGAAGTGCCCGTAGCAGGTCTGCGCCAGGGTGATCTTGGACAGCCAGCGCTCCAGCGAGTCCTTCTTGTGGCCCATCTCGTGGGCGGTGTTGATACCGACGCCGCCGAGCACGCCGACCGACAGCGCCAGCCCGAGCTTGCCCGCCCAGCTGAGCCCGCCGTCGAAGCCGAGCCAGCTCAGGTTCGAGGCGGTGAACAGGTAGGCGCCGAAGGCGACGCTGAGGTACTGGAACGGGATGTAGACGTAGGTGCAGTAGCGGTAGTACTTGTCGTTCTCCAGCCGCTCCATGACCTCGTCGGGCGGGTTCTGCCCGTCGGGCCCGAAACGCAGGTCGAGGATTGGCAGCAGGATCCAGAGCAGGATCGGCCCGATCCACAGCGGCACCTGCGCGGCGGCGTGCCAGCCCAGCCGGTTCAGACCCCACATCAGCGGCAGCATCACGAACAACGCCGTCGGGGCGATCAGCCCCATCAGCCATAGGCGGCGCTTCTTGTCCCGCCAGGCGAGCGGCTCGGATTCCCGGCTCAGCTGCGGTTCGAATGTGGTCATAGGCCAAACCTCCTTGTGAGTCACACCACGTTGAGGTTGGACAATACCTATGTTTGCGTCTTCTGTCTAGACAAAAGACGCTTGTTTGTAAAGCAGTGGTTAGGGAACCGGGCTGTGCGGATCGACCTCGAGGGCGTCGCGGTGCTCGGTCTCCCCCTCCCCCCGCCGGCCCTGCACCGAGTGCCAGTAGCCGTAGCCGGCGTAGATCGCCGTGCCGACCACCAGCCACACCCCGAACCGGACCCAGGTCAGCGCGGTGAGGTTGAGCATCAGCCACAGGCACGCGGCGATCGAGGCGATCGGCAGCACCGGCACCCACGGCGCCTTGAACCCCCGCTCCAGGTCCGGCCGGGTCCGGCGCAGGACGATCACGCCGGCCGAGACCAGGACGAAGGCGAACAGGGTTCCGACGTTCACCATCTCCTCGAGCTTGGTGATGGGGAATACCGATGCCGTCACGGCGACCACCAAGGCGACCAGCACGGTGATCCGCACCGGGGTCCCGTGCGAGCCCGTCTTGGCCAGCGATCGCGGCAACAGCCCGTCGCGCGCCATGGCGAACAGGACCCGGCACTGGCCGAGCATCAGCACCATCACCACGGTGGTCAGTCCCGCCAGCGCGCCGATGGAGATGATCTTGCTCGCCCAGTGGATACCGTTCGCGGTGAAGGCGGTGGCCAGGTTCGCCTGCCCGTGGCCCGGGACGGTCTTGAGTTGGGTGTAGGAGACCATCCCGGACAGCACGATGGCGACCGCGACGTAGAGCAGCGTGACGATGCCCAGCGACGCCAGGATGCCCCGCGGCACGTCGCGCTGCGGATTTTTGGTCTCCTCGGCCATGGTGGCGACGATGTCGAACCCGATGAACGCGAAGAACACGATGGACGCCCCCGCCAGCACGCCGTACCAGCCGTAGTGGCTGCTCTGCGCGCCGGTCAGCAACGACAGCACGGACTGGTCGATGCCTTTGGCCTCGCGACCGGCTTCGGGCTTGGGGATGAACGGCGAGTAGTTGGCGCGCTTGATGTAGAAGACGCCGACCACGACCACGAAGAGCACGACCGACACCTTGATCGCGGTGACCACCGCGGAGAACCTGGACGACAACTTGGTGCCCAGCGCGATCAGGGTCGCCACGCCCCCGACGATCACCAGCGCCCCCCAGTCCACCTGGGCCGAGCCGAATTTGACCGTGCCGCCGGCGAATCCGAACACCGTGCCCAGGTAGCTCGACCAGCCCTTGGCCACCACGGCCGCGCCGATCGCCAACTCCAGCAGCAGGTTCCAGCCGATGATCCAGGCCAGGAACTCCCCGAAGGTGGCGTAGGAGAACGTGTACGCGCTACCGGCCACCGGCAGCATCGAGGCGAACTCGGCATAGCACAGCGCGGCCAGCGCGCAGGTGCCCGCCGCGATCACGAACGACACCCAGATCGCCGGGCCGGTGATGTCGCCGGTCGTCGATGCGGTGACCGTGAAGATACCGGCGCCGATCACCACCGCGACGCCGAACACGACCAGGTCTCGCCACGTCAGGTCCTTGCGGAGCTTGGTGTCCGGCTCGTCGGTATCGGCGATTGATTGCTCGATCGACTTGGTCCGCCATCGATTGGCCATGCATTCGCCCTTTCCCAACGCACCATTGGTCCGTCACAGTACTGGGTACTCTCCGCGAATGCCGGATAGCGCAGCAACGGCCAGGGACCACGCCGTGGTCATCGGGGGCAGCATCGCTGGTCTTTGCGCGGCGCGGGTGCTTTCGGATTCGTATTCGCGGGTGACGGTGTACGAGCGCGACGAGTTGCCGGCCCAACCGGCGAACCGGGCGACGGTGCCCCAGGACCGCCACCTGCACATGCTGATGGCCCGCGGGGCCATCGAATTCGAGGACCTTTTCCCGGGCCTGCTCGACGACATGGTGGCCGCCGGCGTGATCAAACTCGAGAATCGGCCCGATTGCATCCACCTGGGCGCCGCGGGCCACGTGCTGGGCACCGGGCAGACCCTGCGCGACGAGTTCACCGCCTACGTGCCCAGCCGCCCGCATCTGGAATGGCAGTTGCGCAAACGGGTTCGCGACCTCGACAACGTCACCGTGGCGCGCCGCTCGGTGGCCGAGCCGCGGTTCGACCGCGCGCGGCAACGGGTGACCGGCGTGCTGCTGGATCCCGCCGGGGCCGACGGCGACGACCCGGAGTTCATCGCCGCGGACCTCGTCGTCGACGCGGCCGGCCGTGGGACCCGGCTGCCGGTGTGGCTGACCGATTGGGGCTTCGAGCGCCCGGTCGAACAGGCGATGGACATCGGCATCCACTACGCCACCCAGCGGTTCGCCATCCCCGACGGGCTGATCGCGGAGAAGGTGGTGGTCGCCGGCGCCTCGCACGATCAGTCGCTGGGGCTGGGCATGCTGTGCTACGAGGATGCCACCTGGGTGCTGACCACGTTCGGCGTGGCAAACGCCAAACCGCCGGGGACCTTCCCGGAGATGCTGGATCTTGCCCGGCAGCTGCTGCCGGCCCACTTCCACGCCGCGCTGACGCGGGCCGAGCCGCTGGGGGACCCTGCGTTTCACGCCTTCCCGGCCAGCAAGTGGCGGCGCTACGACAAGCTGGAGCGCCTGCCGGGCGGCATCATCGCCTTCGGCGACGCGGTGGCCAGCTTCAACCCCACGTTCGGGCAGGGCATGACGATGACGTCGCTGCAGGCCGGGCACCTGCGCCGCGCGCTGCAGTTCCCCGACGATCGGGTTGCCGCGGAGCTGAACCGGGCCACCGCCAAGAGCACCTTCCCGGTGTGGATGATGAACGCGATCGGCGACGTCACGTTCCACCACGCCGGCACCAAGGGGCCGATCCCCTGGTGGTGGCGGCCATCGGGGGCGCTGTTCGATCAATTCCTGGGTGCCGCGGAGACCGAACCCGTGCTGGCGGAATGGTTCCTGCGGCGGTTCTCGCTGCTCGACAGCCTCTATATGGTTCCGCCGCCGCGGATCATCGGCCGCGCGATGGCGCACAACCTGCGGCTATGGGTGAGCGAGCGGCGCGACGCCGCCAAACGGCGGCGGGCCTTCACAGCCCAACCGTCGCCCTGAACAGCTTGGTGGGTTCGTGCGCGACCAGCCGGATCGGGGCGTCGTCGGCGGCCACCCAGGCGGCCATCCCCCGCTTCAGCGTCAGAGAGCCGGACTTGCCGTGCACCGTCGTGCAACCCTGGCTGCACAACAGGATCTGCGGACCGTCGTGAGTGCACGTCGCGTCCACCTCGTGGCCGACGTACTCGTCGTCGAGCTCCAGCAGCGCGACGGCGAACTCGTCGGCCGGTGTCTCATAGATCAGTCCGAAGCCCTCGCGGCGGATGCGCGGCCGCAGTTGCTCCTCGGTGGTGGGCGTGAAGTCCAGCACGCGCAGCAGCTCAGGCACGTCGACGTGCTTGGGGGTCAGGCCGCCACGTAACACGTTGTCGGAGTTGGCCATCACCTCGACGGCGAAGCCCCGCAGGTAGGTGTGCAGGTTGCCGGCGGAGACGAAGATGGCCTCGCCGGGCGCCAGGCTGACGCGGTTCAGCAGCAGCGCCGCCAGCACGCCCGCGTCACCGGGATAGCGTTCGCCGAGCTCGAGCACCGTCTTGGCCTCCGCGGCGAATTCGGTTGCGCCCGAACTGACATACGCGATGGCCCCGTCCAGCACGGCGGTCACCAGCACGTCGATGTCGGGCTGCGGGGCGGTGATCCACGTGGTGAACAGCGCGCGCAGGCCGTCGGCGTCGGACTGGTCGTTCAGCAGGTCGATGTAGGGGTCGAGGTCGGAGACGGCCAGAGCCCGCAACAACTCGACGGTGCGCGCGGCCTGACGGAATCCGGCCAGCGCCTCGAACGGATGCAGCGCCACCAGCAGCTCGGGCTTGTGCGACATGTCGCGGTAGTTGCGCACCGGCGAGTTCAGCGGGATGCCGACCCGCTCCTCGCGCATGTACCCCTCGGCCGCCTGCGCGGCGCTCGGGTGGGCCTGCAGCGACAGCGGCTCGTCGGCGGCCAGCACCTTCACCAGGAACGGCAGCACGTCCCCGAAGCGCGCCCGCGACACCGGCCCGAGCTGACCCTCCGGGTCGTCGCCCAGCGCCTCGAGCAACGTGATCTCGCCGTTGCCCGTCTCCAGCCAGGCCGGATCGCCGGGGTGCGCGCCGAACCAGAGCTCCGCCTCGGGGTGCGCCGCCGGCACCGGACGCTCGGTGAATTCGGCGATGGCAGTACGCGAACCCCAGGCGTACGTTCTCAAGGCACCGCGAAGCAGTTCCACTGTTGTATCTATCCCCGCACCAGTCGCATATAAACCGCGGCCATTTCCAGCCGGAGGGCCAATACTGCCAGTTGCTGCTCGGGGCGCTGAGCACCGGCCGACCCGCGGGAACCGTCGGACCCGATCGGACCCCCGGCCGCATCCGGCCCCTCGGGCACGTCCTCGGCAGCAACCAGATCGGCGTCGCTCAAGCCGGCCAGCCGGGCGGCCACCACAGTGCGCTCGGCGGCCAGCGTGAGCGCCAGCACCCGCAGTCGCTGCGGCAGCGGTCCATCGATCTCTTCGTCGTGGAACAGGGCGGCGTCCGGATCTCCGAAGCCGGCCCCGAAACCGGCCGACGCTCCCGAGCGCAGGGCGACGACGGCGTCGGCCAGGCAGGTGGCCGCGGTGACCTGGTGCGCGATCCGCAGCAGCGTCGAGCTGCCGTGCCGGGCCAGCGCCAGCGTGGCGGCGCTGTCGCCGGCCAGCGCCACCTGGCGCTCGCCGATCCGTGCGGCCAGGGTCTTGGCCGGGTTGGTGAACAACTCGCGGGCGGCGCTGTTGCGCAGCGCCTCGGCGTCCAGCTCGTCGGCCAGCAACGCCAGGTCGACGCTCGGGCGCGGGTCGACGGCGTGCAGCACGGCCAGCCCGGCGGCCAGATACCGGCACAGGCCGAATTCGTCGGGCACCGACAGCCGGGGCGACAGCACCGCCACTCGCCCCGCGGTGGAATCGCGCAGCGGGCCCTCGAACGTCGCGGCCACCACCACCCGGGCGCCGCGGCGCACGCCGGTCGCCGCGGCGGCGACCAGCGCGGGATCACCGGGATCGTCGCCGGCGATGATCAGCACGTCGAGCGGGCCCACCCATGGCGGCGCCTCAACGGTCAGCGTGAACGGCTGCGAGGCCGATCCCCCCAGCGTGGCGGCCAGCATCGCCCCGGCCGTCTCGGCGGTACCGCGCCCGGCCACCCAGATGACGCTGCGCGGACGATCGTCGGCGCGCAGCGGGTCCAGCGCACCCTCGTCGACCGCCGCGGCCACCGCACGCACCTGGGCACCGGCCGAGGACACGGCGCGCAGCAGGCCGTCACGGTCGGCGGCCAGCAGGCCCTCGGTGTCCTCGAGATCGATCGACCGGGTGGCGTTCACGTCGCGGCCTTCACGCCCGAGGTCGTCGTGGCGATTTCGGCACTGATCTGGGCGACGACCGCGGCCACGTCCTCGGCCGTGCGGGCCTCCACGTTCAGCCGCAGCAACGGCTCGGTGTTGGAGCTGCGCAGGTTGAACCAGCTGCCGTCGCCCAGGTCGGCCGTGACCCCGTCCACGTGGTCGAGGGAGTGAATCCGGGTGCCGAACGACTTCAGCACCGCCTCGGTGCACTGCCCGGCGTCGGAAACCGTGAAGTTGATTTCGCCGGACGATTCGTAGCGCTGGTAGTCCGCGGTGACCTCCGACAGCGGGCGGTCCTGCTCGCCGAGCGCGGCCAGCACGTACAGCGCCGCCAGCATCCCGGAGTCGGCGCCCCAGAAGTCGCGGAAGTAGTAGTGCGCCGAATGCTCACCGCCGAAGATCGCGCCGGTGTCGGCCATCAGCGCCTTGATATAGGAGTGCCCCACCCGGGACCGCAGCGGCGTGCCGCCGCGTTCGGCGACGAGTTCGGGCACCGCGCGCGAGGTGATCACGTTGTGGATGATCGTCGCGCCGATCTCGCGGCCCAGCTCGCGGGCGGCCACCAGGCTGGTCACCGTCGACGGCGACACCGGGTTGCCGCGTTCGTCGACCACAAAGCAGCGGTCGGCGTCGCCGTCGAAGGCCAGCCCGATGTCGGCGCCGGTCTCACGCACATAGGCCTGCAGGTCCACCAGGTTGGCGGGGTCGAGCGGGTTGGCCTCGTGATTGGGAAACGAGCCGTCGAGCTCGAAGTACAACGGCTCCAACGTGATCGAGCCGATCGGGCCGAGGACGGCGGGCGTCGTCAGACCGGCCATGCCGTTGCCGGCGTCCACGGCCACCCGCAGCGGGCGGAGCCCGGAGGTGTTCACCAGCGATCGCAGGAACTGTCCGTAGTCGGCCAGCACGTCGCGATCGCTCACGCTGCCCGGTGTCCCGTCGTAACCCTCGACGCCGGCGATCACGTCATCGGCGACCACGCGCAGGCCGGTCTCGGCGCCGACCGGTTTGGCCCCCGCCCGGCACAGCTTGATGCCGTTGTAGGCCGCCGGGTTGTGGCTCGCGGTGAACATGGCGCCGGGGCAGTCCAGCAGCCCGGAGGCGAAGTAGAGCTGATCGGTGGACGCCAGGCCGATGCGCACCACATCCAGTCCCTGGTTGGTCACGCCGGCGGCGAACGCGGCGGCCAGCGTGGGTGAACTGTCGCGCATGTCGTGGCCGATCACGACCTGGCGGGCGCCCTCGCCGCGCATGAGTTTGGCGAAGGCTGCGCCGAGATCGGTGACCAGCGGCTGGTCGAGCTCTTCGCCGACTAGCCCACGCACGTCGTAAGCCTTGACGACACGGTGGACAGTCGCGGCGGGCCGAGACATGCGGGACTCCTGACGACGTGAACTCTTGGCCGTCAGCCTATCGGGCCGCGGAGAACTGGAGCCGCCGCGGTGCGTGGGGATTTCGCGTCCGGTCGGTCAGCGCCGCGGGTCGCCACGCACTAGTCACTGGGATCGGGCAACACCCGCAGATGTCCGCGGCGCCGTCCGGAGCGATGCTCGGGCGGTGCCAGCAGGCTGCTGCTGGGCGCGGTGGCCTGAGACCCGGCGTGATGGATGTGCGCGTCGGCGAAGCCGCTTACCGGTGTCGCCGCGTACGGCGCGCCGCGATCGCCGCCCCGGCGCACCGCGTCGGCCAGGGCGACCAAGTCGTCCTCGTCCGGATGGGTGGGCAGCGGGCCGGCATGGCGCACCAGCTCCCACCCGCGGGGCGCGGTGATCCGGCCGGCATGGTTGACGCACAAGTCCCAGGAATGCGGTTCCCGCGCGGTCGCCAACGGACCGACGACTGCCGTCGAGTCCGAATAGACGAACGTCAGGGTCGCCACGGCGTAGTGCGGGCACCCGGGCCGGCAACAGCGACGGGGAACGTTCACGCTCGAAAGGCTATCGTGCGCAAACGCCGCCGAAGCGCCGGACACGCGCAACTCCCGGGCCCTCGATGTGCAACCGTTACCATCGGCGCGTGGGCGATTCGCGCAGCTCCCCGCGAAGAGATCGGTTTTCCGACGGTTCGGCTCCGCGGCGGACCGCTAGCCATCGACTCTTTCGCAGGGGCCGCGATATGCGCGGCCCGCTGTTGCCGCCGACCGTACCGGGGTGGCGCAGCCGCGCCGAGCGGTTCGACATGGCGGTGCTGGAGGCCTACGAGCCCATCGAGCGGAGCTGGCAGGACCGGCTGGCCGAACTGGACGTGGCGGTCGACGAGATTCCCCGCATCTCGGCCAAGGATCCCGAGAGTGTGCAGTGGCCACCCGAGGTGATCGCCGATGGGCCGATCCCGCTGGCGCGGTTGATCCCGGCCGGCGTCGACATCCGCGGCAACTCCACGCGGGCACGAATTGTGTTGTTCCGCAAGCCAATTGAGCGACGGGCGAAAGACACCGTCGAACTCGGCGACCTGCTGCACGAAATCCTGGTGGCCCAGGTCGCCATCTATCTCGACGTTGAGCCGTCGGTCATCGATCCGACGATCGACGACGAATAGCTTTTTCCGTTGCGCGTCGCGCGTTGAACGCTGGAGGCTTAACGCTCAGCGCGCGTTGCGATCAGGATGGGTCAGATTATGCCGCGCTTGAGGCGGCGGCGCTCGCGTTCGGACAAACCGCCCCAGATACCGAAGCGCTCGTCGTGCTCGAGGGCGTACTCGAGGCACTCATGACGCACCTCGCAACCCAGGCAGATCTTCTTCGCCTCGCGGGTGGAACCACCCTTTTCCGGGAAGAAGGCCTCGGGGTCGGTCTGGGCGCACAGCGCGCGGTCCTGCCACTGGTCGGCGGCCGGCTCCGGCAAGGGCTCGGGCTCGAAAGCGATTGGCGCATCAGGAACCACGGTCAAATGCGGCCGAGCGGGGCGGTCCAGTGCCGGGTCGATGTCGGTGTGCGGCGTGCTCGCCATGGCGCTTCGAAAAGTTTCGTAAGACATACGGTCGTCCGCCTCCTCAGCTTGATTGAGAGAGTGTGATTGGTTTCCCACTGTTCTGATGTACAGACAATTCGAACAAGTGATCGAATCTCGGTCTGCGACACCGGAGTCGGCCGGCCAACCGGGAAATGACACTGTTGTGATTAGACACGGGTTGATCTGCCGGGTCAAGCACTTCGGCGCATTTCCATACCATCTCGTGATCGAATTTCGGCGTTTCTGTTGTTTTGGGCGTTCGGCGTGTCGATCACACGGCCCTCAACTTTCCCACGCGTTGCCCACAACCGCTGGGGAACCGCAACTTTGAGGCACCCCCAATGGGCCCGTCACAGCACTGCGGCCGGGCAGTACTGTCGTGCAATGTGAAGGTCACCGTTCTGGTCGGTGGGGTTGGCGGCGCCCGCTTCCTGCTGGGGGTTCAACAGCTGTTCGGGCTCGGTCAGTTTCAATCGCAACGGCGCCCGGAGGCCGGCAGTCACGAGCTGACGGCGATCGTCAACATTGGCGATGACGCCTGGATCCACGGACTGCGAGTCTGCCCCGATTTGGACACCTGCATGTACACCTTAGGTGGAGGTGTAGATCCGGAGCGAGGGTGGGGTCACCGGAACGAAACTTGGCACGCCAAAGAGGAATTGGCGCGCTACGGCGTGCAGCCGGACTGGTTCGGGCTCGGCGACCGTGACCTGGGCACCCACCTGGTGCGCACCCAGATGCTCAACGCCGGCTACCCCCTGTCGCAGATCACCACGGCGCTGTGCGACCGTTGGCAACCCGGCGCGCGGCTGCTGCCCGCCAGCGACGATCGGTGCGAGACCCACGTGGTGATAACCGATCCCGACGACGGCAGCCGGCGGGCCATCCACTTCCAGGAGTGGTGGGTCCGCTACCGGGCCCAGGTGCCCACGCACAGCTTCGCCTTCGTCGGCGCCGAAAAGGCGGCCGCCACAACTGATGCCACGGCGGCCATCGCGGACGCCGACGTGATCCTGCTGGCGCCGTCGAACCCGGTGGTGAGCGTCGGCGCCATCCTGGCCGTCCCCGGCATTCGCGGAGCGTTGCGCGCGGCGCGCGCACCGATCGTCGGGTACTCGCCGATCATCGGTGGAAAGCCATTGCGCGGCATGGCCGATGCCTGCCTGTCCGTGATCGGGGTGGAATCGACCGCGGAGGCGGTCGGCCGCCACTACGGCGCGCGCCGCGACACCGGCATCCTGGACGGCTGGCTGGTGAGCGAGGACGACCATGCCGACATCGACGGCGTCAAGGTGCGCTCGGTGCCCCTGGTGATGACCGACCCGGCGGCGACGGCCGAGATGGTCCGGGCCGGGCTGGACCTCGCGGGGGTGGGTCCGTGACCTCTCCGCCGGGCGAGCACGGCAGCGCCGCCGCCATCGAAATCCTGCCCGTCGCCGGGCTGCCCGAGTTCCGGCCGGGCGACGATCTGGGCGCCGCCGTCGCCGCGGCCGCGCCGTGGCTGCGCGACGGCGACGTCGTCGTGGTCACCAGCAAGGCGGTGTCCAAGTGCGAGGGCCGGCTGGTGCCGGCGCCGCGGGATCCCGAGGAGCGCGACGAGCTGAGGCGCAAGCTGGTCGACGACGAAGCCGTCCGGGTGCTCGCCCGCAAGGGCCGAACCCTGATCACCGAGAACCGGATCGGCCTGGTGCAGGCCGCCGCCGGCGTGGACGGATCCAACGTCGGCCGCGACGAGCTGGCGCTGCTGCCGGTCGACCCGGACGGCAGCGCCGCGGCGCTGCGCGCCGGGCTGCGCGAGCGGCTCGGCGTCGAGGTCGCCGTGGTCATCACCGACACGATGGGCCGCGCGTGGCGCAACGGCCAGACCGACGCGGCCGTGGGCGCGGCGGGTCTGGCTGTGCTGCACGGCTATTCGGGGGCCGTCGATCAGCACGGCAACGAGCTGCTGGTCACCGAGGTCGCGATCGCCGACGAGATCGCCGCGGCCGCCGATCTGGTCAAGGGCAAACTGACCGCGATGCCGGTGGCGGTGGTGCGCGGCCTGTCCGTGACCGACGACGGCTCCACGGCGCGGCAGTTGCTGCGGCCGGGCACCGAAGACCTGTTCTGGCTTGGCACCGCCGAGGCCGTGGAGATGGGCCGGCGCGAGGCGCAGCTGCTGCGCCGATCGGTGCGCCGGTTCAGCGCCGAGCCGGTGCCGGCCGATCTGCTGGAGGCCGCCGTCGCCGAGGCGCTGACCGCACCGGCGCCGCACCACACCCGCCCGGTGCGGTTCGTCTGGCTGCGCACCCCGGCCACCCGGACCCGGCTGCTGGACCGCATGAAGGACAAGTGGCGCGCCGACCTCGCCGGTGACGGCCGGCCCGCCGACTCCATCGACCGCCGGGTCGCGCGCGGCCAGATCCTCTACGACGCGCCCGAAGTCGTCATCCCGATCCTGGTGCCCGACGGCGCCCACGCCTATCCCGACGCCGCCCGCACCGAGGCCGAGCACACCATGTTCACCGTCGCGGTCGGCGCGGCCGTGCAGGCTCTGCTGGTCGCGCTGGCGGTGCGCGGGCTGGGCAGCTGCTGGATCGGCTCGACGATCTTCGCCGCCGACCTGGTGCGCGCCGAGCTCGAACTGCCCGCCGACTGGGAGCCGTTGGGCGCCATCGCCATCGGCTATGCCGCCGACCCGGCCGGGCCGCGCGATCCGGCAGACCCCGGTGATCTGCTGATCCGCAAGTAATACTGAGCCCATGAAGTTCGCGGGCAAGGCGACGGCCTCGGCCGACAAGGTCCGCGGCGGCTATTACACCCCGGCGCCGGTGGCCCGCTTCCTGGCCGCCTGGGTCCGCGCGGCGGGGCCCAAGATCGTCGAACCCTCCTGCGGCGACGGCGCCATCCTGCGCGAGCTGGCCCGGCTCAGCGACCAGGTCCGCGGCGTCGAGCTGATCGCCGACGAGGCGGCCAAGTCCCGCCGGTTCGCTCCCGTCGACGCCGAGAGCCTGTTCGCCTGGCTCGCCACCGCCGAGGCCGGCGGCTGGGACGGGGTCGCCGGCAACCCGCCCTACATCCGGTTCGGCAACTGGTCGTCGCGGCAGCGCGACCCGGCGCTGGACCTGATGCGGCGCGAGGGTCTGCGGCCCACCCGGCTGACCAACGCCTGGGTCCCGTTCGTGGTGGCGAGCACCGTGCTGGCGCGCGACGGCGGACGGGTAGGCCTGGTGCTGCCGGCCGAGCTGCTGCAGGTCACCTACGCCGCGCAGCTGCGCGACTTCCTGCTGAGCCGGTTCCGCGAGATCACCCTGCTGACCTTCGAGCGCCTGGTGTTCGACGGCATCCTGCAGGAGGTCGTGTTGTTCTGCGGTGTCGTCGGCACCGGCCCCGCGCGCATCCGCACCGTCCACCTCGGGGACGCCGACGCCCTGGCTGAGGCCGACCTGGACGTCGCATCGGCGCCGGCGCTCTTACACGAGGACGAGAAGTGGACCAAGTACTTTCTGGACCCCGCCGCGATCCGGCTGCTGCGGGGGCTCAGAAGCTCGGGCAGCCTGACCCGGCTCGGATCGGTCGCCGAGGTCGACGTCGGCATCGTGACCGGACGCAACGCCTTCTTCACCTTCACCGACGCCCAGGCCGGCGAGCTGGGGTTGCGGCCGCACTGCGTCCCGCTGGTCTCGCGCAGCGCCCAGCTGTCCGGGCTCGTCTACGACACCGATTGCCGCGCAACCGATCTCGCCGCCGGGCAGCGCAGCTGGCTGCTCAACGCGCCGCCCCAACCGGCCGATCCAGCGTTAAGAGCCCACATCCGCGCCGGCGAGGCGGCCGGGGTGCACCGCGGCTACAAGTGCTCGATCCGCAAGCCGTGGTGGGTCACGCCGTCGCTGTGGGTGCCCGACCTGTTCCTGCTGCGCCAGATCCACCGGGCGCCGCGGCTGACCGCCAACGCCGCGGCGGCCACGAGCACCGACACCGTGCACCGGGTGCGCCTGACCGCCCGGGTCGAACCGGCCGCGCTGGCCGCCGCGTTCCACAACAGCGTGACGTTCGCCTTCGCCGAGATCATGGGCCGCAGCTACGGTGGCGGCGTGCTGGAGCTCGAGCCCCGCGAGGCCGAGCAGCTGCCCATCCCCGCGCCGGCGCACGCCGATGCCGAACTCGCCTGCGATGTGGACCTGCTGCTGAAGGCCAACGAGATCGAGAAGGCGCTCGACGTCGTCGACCGCCGCGTGCTGATCGACGGCCTGGGCTTGCCCGCCGACGGGGTGGCGGACTGCCGAGCGGCGTGGGTGTCGCTGCGGGATCGGCGGAAACGGCGGAGGTCACGATGAGCGTTCGGGAATCGGCGATCGCCGTGCTGTCGGACTGGGAGCCCTCCGACCCGGCCCAGGATTCGTTGCGGCACGCCGTGCTTGCCTTCGTGCACGCCCGCGCCGACGCGTGCCTGCGCGAGTGCGTGCCCGGCCACGTCACCGCGTCGGCGCTGGTGCTCGACCACACCGGCAAACAGGTTCTGCTGACGCTGCATCGCCGCCTGGGCCGGTGGGTACAGCTGGGCGGCCATTGCGACGATGACGACGCCGACGTCCTCGCGGCGGCGCTGCGCGAGGCCACCGAGGAGTCCGGGATCGACGGGCTACGCATCGAGCCCCGGCTGGCCGCGGTGCACGTGCATCCGGTGACCTGTTCGCTGGGAGTGCCGACTCGCCACCTCGATCTGCAGTTCGTCGCGCACGCGCCGGCCGGCGCGCAGATCGCGATCAGCGACGAGTCGGAGGACCTGCGATGGTGGCCCGCCGACGCCCTGCCGGACGGGACGGATCACGCGCTGGCCTATCTGGTCGCCCAGGCCACGCGTTCTTGATCACCCGCCGAGTGTGCGGCTAGCTTCACATTCGACGCCGAGTGTGCGGCTAGCTTCACACTCGGCGAAAGCGCGCGCCTAGACGTCGGACGAGTACCGGATGCCGCCGTCGGGAATCGACACGCCGGGCCACACCCGGGCGCCGCGCAACAACTCGCAGCGCGCCCCGATGTCGGCGCCGTCGCCGATCACGCCGTCGCGGATCAGCGCCCGCGGACCGATGCGCGCGCCGAAGCCGATGATCGAGCGCTCGATCACGCTGCCGGCCTCGACCTTGACACCGTCGAAGATCACCGCGCCGTCCAGCCGGACGCCGGGGCCGATCTCCGCGCCCCGCCCGACGACCGTGCCGCCGATCAGCACCGCGCCCGGCGACACCGCGGCACCGTCGTGCACCAACTGCTCGCCGCGGTGGCCGTGCAGCGCCGGCGACGGGGCGATGCCGCGCACCAGATCCGCCGAGCCGCGGACGAAGTCCTCGGGCGTGCCCATGTCGCGCCAGTAGCTGGCGTCGACGTAGCCGCACACCTTGACGCCTGGATCGGACAGCAGCGCGGGGAACACCTCGCGTTCCACCGAGACCTCCCGGCCACGCGGGATCCGGTCGATCACCTGGCGGGAGAAGACGTAGGTGCCGGCGTTGATCTGGTCGGTCGGCGGGTCCTGCGTCTTCTCCACAAAGGCGGTGACCCGGCCGTCGTCGTCGGTGGTCACGCAGCCGAACGCCCGCGGGTCGCCCACCCGCACCAGGTGCAGGGTGACGTCGGATTGCTGGGCGGAGTGGAAGTCGAGCATCTGGCCCAGATCGGCGCCGGAGAGCACGTCGCCGTTGAACACCATCACGGTGTCGTGCCGCAGGTGCCCGGCGACGTTGGCGATGCCGCCGCCGGTGCCCAGCGGGTGCTCCTCGGTGACGTAGTCGATCTGCAGGCCCAGCTTGGAGCCATCGCCGAACTCCGCCTCGAACACCGCGGCGCGATACGACGTGCTGAGGATGACGTGCTCGATGCCGGCCGCGGCGACCCGCGACAGCAGATGCGTGAGGAATGGCAGCCCCGCGGTGGGCAGCATGGGCTTGGGCGCCGACAGGGTGAGCGGACGCAGCCGGGTGCCCTTGCCGCCGACCAGGATCACCACATCGACTTCTGGACCCCGCGAGAGATCTGCCACCTCAGTGTCGCCCTTCTACCAGTTTCCGCCGTCCGGAGGCGCGCAGCGCGCTGCGCACCATCAGGCGCGACCGCACCGCCAGCGAGGCGCGCAGGATCCAGCGCAGCGGAGCGCGCAACCAACCGGAATGCCGGTCGGCCAGGAACATATACGTGCTCTTGTGGTGGGCGGCCAGATGGTTGGCCGGATCCCCGCCGGTGGAGTGGCCCTTGTGATGCAGCACCTCCGCCGACGGCACGTAGACGGACAGCCAGCCGGCCTTGCCGAGCCGGTCGCCGAGGTCGACGTCTTCCATGTACATGAAGTAGCGCTCGTCGAACCCGCCGATCTGGCCGAACGCCGAGCGGCGCACCAGCAGGCACGACCCCGACAGCCAGCCCACCGGCCGCTCGCTGGGCTCCAGCCGCTCCTGGCGGTACGCGGCCGACCACGGGTTGCGCTTCCAGAACGGTCCGACGACCGCGTGCATGCCGCCGCGGATGAGGCTGGGCAGGTGCCGCGCCGACGGGTACACCGATCCGTCGGGATCGCGGACCAGCGGGCCCAGCGCGCCGGCGCGCGGCCAACGCGACGCGGCGTCCAGCAGTTCGTCGATGCTGCCCGGGCCCCACTGCACGTCCGGGTTGGCGACGATGACCCAGTCGTCGTCGCGGTCCAGCTGGGCGACGGCGCGATTCACCGCGGTCCCGTAGCCGAGGTTGGCTCCGGTGTGGAACAACCGCACGTTGGGATAGCGCTCGACGGCGGCCTCGGGGGTGCCGTCGGTGGAGCCGTTGTCGGCCAGCAGCACGCACACCTCTCGCTCGGTGGCCAGCGACAGCGAGGCCAGGAAGCGCTCCAGGTGCGGGCCCGGTGAGTAGGTCACCGTCACGACCGGCAGGACGTCAGTCACGCGTAGAGGGTAACGGTCGATCGGCCGTTACAGCGCCATCGGCGGCGGCCAGCGCCGCGGCAAGCGCGGGGCGCCAGGGCCTCAGCGGCCGCATCCCCGCCGCCACGGACTGGCCGCTGGACAGCGCGGAGTAGGCCGGCCGGGGCGCGGGGCGGGGGAAGTGGTCGGTGGTGACCGGTCGCACCCGCTCCGGGTCGGCGCCGCACTCCTCGAAGACGGCGCGGGCCTGTTCGAATCGCGAGCAGGCGCCCTCGTTGGCGGCGTGCAGGATCGGCCCGGGCACACCGTCGTCGACGATCTGCATCAGCGCGGCGGCCAGGTCGCCGACGTAGGTCGGGGAACCGGTCTGATCCTCGACCACGTCCACCGGTCCGTCCCCGGCGGCCAGGCGGCGCATGACGGCGACGAAGTCCTTGCCGGTGCCGCCGGTGTAGACCCAGGCGGTGCGAACCACGACCGCCTCCGGCAGCGCCGCGAGCACGGCCCGCTCCCCCGCGACCTTGCTGCGGGCGTACACACTCTGCGGCGCGGTTTGGTCGGTGGGCTCATACGGCCGGGGCGCCGCGCCGCCGAAGTCCCCGTTGAACACGTAGTCGGTGGAGACGTGCACCAGCTGGGCGCCGGCCTGCGCGCAGGCGCGGGCGATGTGCCCGGGCCCGGTTTCGTTGACCGCGAACGCGCCGGCCTCGTCGCTCTCGGCGCCGTCGACGTTGGTGTAGGCCGCGCAGTTGATCACCACGTCGCCGGGCCGCACGATCCGCTCGGCGGCCGCGGGGTCGGTGATGTCCCACTGCGACGACGTGAACGCCACGGCGTCGCGGCCCTGACTGGCTGTTAGCGAGGTCAAATAGCCGCCCAGCTGCCCGCCGGCGCCGGCGATCACGATCCTGCCTGACATGGTTCGAGTTTGGCATGGCCCGAAATCCAGGGGCCAAGCCCGGGGCACGCGGGGCTTCGCTACCCGTGAAGCTCCTGTGTCGCAAGTAATGTAGTGGGATGCCTGTGCAACGTGTGGTTCGTGTGATTGCCACCGCGCTGACGCTCGCGGTCGTCGTCGGCACCGGTATCGCGTGGAGCAATGTCCGATCTTTCGAAGACGGCATCTTTCACATGTCCGCGCCCTCGCTGGGCAAGGGCGGCGACGACGGCGCGATCGACATCCTGCTGGTCGGGATGGACAGCCGCACCGATGCGCACGGCAACCCGTTGTCGCAGGAGGAACTGGACACGCTGAAGGCCGGCGACGAGGAGGCCACCAACACCGACACGATCATCCTGATCCGCATCCCGAACAACGGGAAGTCGGCGACCGCGATCTCGATCCCGCGCGACTCCTACGTCGCCGCCCCGGGTTTGGGCAAGACCAAGATCAACGGCGTCTACGGCCAGACCCGGGAGGCCAAGCGCACCGCCCTGGTCAAGGCCGGTGCCTCCGCCACCGAGGCGGCGGCCCAGGGCACCGAGGCGGGTCGCGAGGCCCTGATCAAGACCGTCGCCGACCTCACCGGCGTCACCGTCGACCATTACGCCGAGATCGGCCTGCTCGGATTCTCTTTGATCACCGACGCCCTCGGCGGCGTCGACGTCTGCCTCAAGGAACCGGTGTTCGAACCGCTGTCGGGCGCCGACTTCCCGGCCGGCCCACAACGACTCAGCGGCCCCGAGGCGCTCAGCTTCGTGCGCCAGCGCCACGAGTTGCCGCGCGGCGACCTGGACCGGGTGGTGCGCCAGCAGGTGGTGATGGCCTCGCTGGCCCACCGCGTCATCTCGGGCAAGACGCTGTCCAGCCCCACCACGGTCAAGCGGCTGGAGGCCGCAGTCCAGCGCTCGGTGGTGATCTCCGCGGGCTGGGACGTGATGGACTTCGTGCAGCAGATGCAGAAGCTGGCCGGCGGCAACGTCGCCTTCGCCACCATCCCGGTGCTCGACGGTGCCGGGTGGAGCGACGACGGCATGCAGAGCGTGGTGCGACTGGACCCGCATCAGGTCGCCGACTGGGTGGGCGGCCTACTGCACGACCAGGAGCAGGGCAAGACCGAGGAGATCGCCTACACCCCGGCCAAGACCACCGCCAGCGTGCTCAACGACACCGACATCAACGGCCTGGCCTCGGCCGTGTCAGACGTGTTGAGCTCCAAGGGGTTTGCCACCGGTACGGTGGGCAACAACGAGAGCGGGCACGTCAAGGCCAGCCAGGTGCGCGCCGCCAAGAGTGACGACCTGGGGGCGAAGGAGGTCTCCAAGGAATTGGGTGGACTGCCGGTGGTCGCCGACACCTCGCTGGCCCCGGGTGCGGTGCGGGTGGTGCTGGCTAACGACTACAGCGGTCCCGGCTCGGGCCTGTCCGGAGACGCGACGATCATGCCCGCCAAGGTGTCCACCGCCGGCGCGGTGGCGGCCGACCCCAAGGTCCCCGCGCCCTCACCGATCCTGACCGCCGGCTCCGACAAGCCGGAGTGCATCAACTGAGCACGCTGAGCGGGGCCATCCTCGATCCGATGCTGCGGGCCGATCCGGTGGGCCCGCGCATCACCTACTACGACGACGCCACCGGCGAGCGCATCGAACTGTCCGGTGTGACGCTGGCCAACTGGGCCGCCAAGACGGGCAACCTGCTGCGCGACGAGCTGGGCGCCGGGCCGGGCAGCCGGGTGGCGATCCTGTTGCCCGCGCACTGGCAGACGGCGGCGGTGTTGTTCGGGGTGTGGTGGATCGGCGCGGAGGCGGTACTGGCGGGCCCGGCCGACCTCGCGCTGTGCACGGCGCAGCGACTGGACGAGGCGGACGACGCCGTATCGGGGGGTGAGGTGGCGGTGTTGTCGCTGGATCCGTTCGGCCGCCCGGCACCCGACCTGCCCATCGGCGTGACGGACTACGCCACCGCGGTGCGGGTGCACGGCGATCAGATCGTGCCCGAACCGAGCCCGGGACCGGCGCTGGGCGGTCGATCGGTCGACGAGGTGCTGGCCGACTGTCAAAGCTCCGCGGCCGCAAGGGGTTTGACGTCGGGCGACCGGGTGCTGTCCGGCGCGTCGTGGTCGGAACCCGCCGAGCTGGTGGACGGCCTGCTGGCGATCATGGCGGTCGGCGGCTCGCTGGTGCAGGTGGCCAACGCCGACCCCGCCGGGCAAGAGCGCCGGATCGAGACCGAGAAAGTCACCAGGGTGCTGTAGAACGGCGGTGGTTCGTCGGGGTCGGTGGGGCTCGCGCGCTATCGATCGTCGACTGACCTACTGGCCGAACGAGATTTCGAGCAAGCTCTTCTTCTGCTCGGTGTATTCCTGCTCGCTCAGCCGTCCAGCGGCCCGCTGTAAAGCGATGTGCCGGATCGCGGCGGCGACGCCGGTCATGACGGTCCGCGGCGCGGGCAATACCTCGACGTCCTCGGCCGGTGCATCCTCGGTGCGGCCGGTGAGCCGCGCCGCCCCGCCAGTCTTCTGCACGTCCGCGCCGGCCGGCGGGCCGGCCATCGCCTGTCCGGCCATTGCGGCGATTCCCACCTGGTTCCACGTGTTTGCCGCGTCGAATTCTGCGGCCGGCGCCGTTGCCGCGTTCGCGCTCGGCAGCGGTGTGGTCAGTGCGGCCGGGCGTACTTCGGTTGCGGCGGTGGCGATTTGGGTCCAGTTTGGCGGCACCCTCAACGCCCCGACCGTTTTCGCCGTGCCGAAGGCCGCTGACATCGTCGGCGTGGGAAGACCGCCAGGGGGCAGGTTCGCAAGGGGCGCCACAAACGGCTCCACGGGTGCCGGTTCGGTACCCGGCCAGGGCTCTATCCCGTTCCAGGCACTGAAAGTGCGATCGTCAGCGGCACCCGAAGCAGTGGTAAAAGCGGCGAGAGGAAAATCCCCAAAATTGGCAAACACCTCTGCCGGCAGGAGCCCGAAAATAGTCACCGCGTCACTCGGCGCAACGAACAGGAGCGCGGCCAGACTGGCCAGCAGTTCGAGGTCGAGCAACTCGGCCTGGGCCGGTACCGCCATCGCGGACAACGCCTGCGGCACAACCGATATGGCACCTTGCACATTGCTTGCCAGGGTGCCGAATTGGCTGACCGCGGCGGCTTGGCTGGCCGTACCGCCCGGGTCGGTGTTCTGGTGCGGAGAGGTAAACGGGGTCAGCACGGCCGCGGCTGCTGACGAACCTGCATAGTTGTACATCGCCAGGGCGTCCTGCGCCCACATCTCGGCGTAGAGCGCCTCGGTGGCCGCGATCGCCGGCGTGTTCTGTCCCAAAAAGTTCGTCGCCACCAGCACCGCCAGCAGGGCGCGGTTGGCGGCGATCTCCGGTGGCGGCACCGTCGATGCGAACGCCGCCTCGTACGCGGCGGCCGCCACCCATGCGTGGGCGGCGGTCTCCTCGGCTTGCGCGGCGGTGGCGCTCAGCCATTCGACATACGACCCGGCCGCTGCGCTCATCGCCGCGGACGACGGACCCGACCAAGCCCCTTCGGTAAGTTCCGACACCACCGACTGATATCCGGAGATCGCTGTGGACAGCTCGTCGGCCAGGCTCTCCCAGGCCTGCGCAGCGGCCAGCATCGGCCCCGGGCCCGGACCGGCATACATCCGGCCGGAGTTGATCTCCGGCGGATAGAGTCCGAAATCCACTGCTGCGCATACCTCTTCTCGATGACCGATGCATTCGCCCGACGGGCGGTTCAGCGACCCAGCAGGCGGTTCTTCTGCTCGGTGTATTCCTCGTCGGTCAAAATCCCCTCGTCACGGAGCTTGGTGAATTCACGCAGCTCGGCCGCGACTCCGGTGACCACGGCCCGCGGCTTGTCGGTTGGTGCCTCGCCGGTTTCGCCGGCTGCCGCATTGTCACCGGCGGTCGCCGCAGCTCGGGCGCGAGCCGGCCCAAGTGCCTCGTTCACCGCCTTGCCGCCCCGCCGGCCGGGGCCGACGGTTCCGGCGATGGCTTGTCCGGCCATGCCCGCCAGTGCCGTCTGGCTGAGCGTGCTGCCCAAGCCGGCTCCCGCCGCGGGGACAGCGGTTTCACTCAGCGCCGGCAGCGTGTACGCGACGGGGCGCACCGCCGGGGTGGCTGCGGTCCACGCCGGTGGCACGGATAACGCCCCGACGGTGTTCGCCTCACCCAGACCGACGGACACCCTCGGCGGCGGCAGCGCGCCCGCCGGCAAGTTGAGCAGCGGCGCCGGGAACGGCTTCAGCGGCGCCCGCTCGGTGCCCGGAAAGGGCTCCACGCCCTCCCAGCCGCTGAGGATCTCGTCGGTGTGAAGTCCCACCAGGGTGCCGTAGACGGCCACCGGAAAGGCGGTCACCCCTATCACGTTGGCAGGTATGCCGACACCAAAGGTGGCGATGCCCGCTGGCACGCCGAAGAACAGGGTGGCCAGATCGGCCAGCAGGCTCAACAACTCCAATTCGTCCATCGGAAGCGTCGCGGCCGCGCCCTGCAGCGCGCTGGGCACGGCGGAGAACGCCTGCTGGACCGTGCTTTGCGCGACGCCGGCGATGCCGGCTTCACCGGCGGCGGCTTCTTGTTCTGCTAAGCCACCCGGCTCAGTGGTCTGCGGGGGTGGATTGAACGGCGTCAATGCGGTCGCCGAGGCTGACGAGGCTGCATAGACGTACATCGCGGCCGCGTCCTGGGCCCACATCTCCGCGTACTGTGCTTCGGTGGCCGCGATCGCCTGGGTGTTTATTCCGAACACATTGGTCGCGACCAGGGTTATCAGCTGGCTGCGGTTGGCCGCCAAAATCGACGGCGGAACCGTCGCCGAAAACGCGGTTTGGTAGGCAGCCGCCGCGGTCTTGGCCTGAGCGGAGGTTTCTTCGGCCTGTGCGGCGGTGACTCGCAACCACAGCGCATACAACGCGGCCGCAGCGCTCATCGACGCCGACGACGGCCCCAACCAGGGTCCAGCGGTCAACGCCGATACCACGGCTTGGTACGAATCCGCCGCCGAATCCAGTCCGGCGGCGAGCGCAGCCCACGCCTCGGCCGCGGCCAACAACGGTCCTGACCCAGCACCAGCAAACATACGGGCCGAGTTGACCTCCGGCGGATAGCTGCCGAAATCCATGGCTCGTGGCTCCTCGAGACACCGTGGTCGGGTGAACTCATCGCACCGCACATGGTGCGGCGACGCGACGAAGGAATCACCGGCAGGCCCACGCTACATTGCCCGCACACCTCGTGTCCGCCAACGCAATCAAGTCATTGCTCACGCATATATTGCCTGCTAGCGCAGTCAGACAGCCGTCCAGGGCATGGCCAGCCGGGGTGACAGACTCCCGCTGATCCCGGACGGTTGATTGCCGGCGCGCCCGCCGACTTCCGGCGATAAGGCCAGCAATTCATATTGATATCGCTATATTTCGATGTTAACGTCGTGCAAGCATGGGCTTAACGCTGAGGCGATAGGAAGGTTGCGGCAATGGCGGTGTACGGGCTCCTGGCGAAGGCGGCAGGCACGGTGGTCACGGGGTTGGTCGGCGTGACCGCCTACGAGGTGGTGCGCAAGGCCGTGGCCAAGGCGCCGCTGCACGAGACCGCGGTCAAGGGCGCCGAGCTCGGACTGCGCGGCACCCGCAAGGCCGAGGAGGCCGCCGAGTCGGCGCGCCTCAAGCTGGCCGACGTCATGGCCGAGGCCCGCGAACGCATCGGCGAGGAGGCGCCCACCCCCTCGATCGCCGACACCCACGACCACGAGCACTGATCGAAGCGATATGGACCTCGCCCTAGTCCCCGACATCGCAGACGAGGCGCTAACCGAAGACCCTGCGCTGCAAGTTATTTCGGATGCGGCCGGACGCATGCGGGTCGCCGTCGACTGGGTGCGTGCCGACTCCCGGCGCGCCGTCGCGGTCGAGGAGGCGGTCGCCAAGTGCGAGGGCGTGCGCGTGGTGCACGCGTACCCGCGCACCGGATCGGTCGTGGTCTGGTATTCGCCGCGACGCTGCGACCGCTCCGCGGTGCTGGCCGCCATCGGCGAGGCGTTGCACGTTGCCGCCGAACTGATCCCGGCCCGCGCGCCGCATTCCTCGGAGATCCGCAACGCCGACGTGCTGCGTATGGTCATCGGCGGTGCCGCGCTGGCCCTGCTCGGGGTGCGCCGCTACGTCTTCGCGCGGCCGCCGCTGCTGGGTCCCGGCGGCCGGGTGTTCGCCACCGGCGTCACCGTGTTCACCGGCTATCCGTTCCTGCGCGGCGCGCTGCGCTCGTTGCGTTCCGGCAAGGCCGGCACCGACGCGCTGGTCTCGGCGGCGACGGTGGCGAGCCTGGTGCTGCGCGAGAACGTCGTCGCGCTCACCGTGCTGTGGTTGCTCAATATCGGTGAGTACCTTCAGGATCTGACGTTGCGCCGGACCCGCCGCGCCATCTCCGAGCTGCTGCGCGGCAGCCAGGACACGGCCTGGATCCGGCTCACCGACGGCCCCGAGGCCGGAACCGAGGTCCAGGTGCCGATCGACACCGTGCAGATCGGCGACGAGGTGGTGGTTCACGACCACGTCGCCATCCCGGTGGACGGCGAGGTGGTCGACGGGGAGGCGATCGTCAACCAGTCCGCGATCACCGGCGAGAACCTGCCGGTCAGCGTGGTGGTCGGCGCGCACGTACACGCCGGTTCGGTGGTGGTCCGCGGACGCCTGGTGGTGCGCGCCCGGGCCGTCGGCAACCAGACCACCATCGGCCGCATCATCACCCGGGTCGAGGAGGCCCAGCACGACAGGGCGCCGATCCAGACCGTCGGCGAAAACTTCTCCCGCCGTTTCGTTCCCACTTCGTTCATCGTCTCGGCCATCACGCTGGCGGTCACCGGTGACGTACGCCGGGCGATGACCATGCTGCTGATCGCCTGCCCGTGCGCGGTGGGCCTGGCCACCCCGACCGCGATCAGCGCGGCGATCGGCAACGGCGCTCGCCGCGGCATCCTGATCAAGGGTGGCTCGCACCTCGAGCAGGCGGGCCGGGTGGACGCGATCGTGTTCGACAAGACCGGCACGCTGACCGTCGGCCGCCCGGTGGTCACCAATATCATTGCACTGCACAAGGATTGGCAGCCCGAGCAGGTGCTGGCGTATGCGGCCAGCTCGGAGATCCACTCCCGGCACCCGCTCGCCGAGGCGGTGATCCGGTCCACCGAGGAACGCCACATCACCATCCCGCCGCACGAGGAGTGCGAGGTCCTGGTGGGCCTGGGCATGCGGACCTGGGCCGACGGCCGGACCCTGCTGCTGGGCAGCCCCGGGCTGCTGCGCGCCGAAAACGTGCGGGTGTCCAAGAAGGCGTCGGAGTGGGTGGACCGGCTGCGCCGGCAGGCCGAGACGCCGCTGCTGCTGGCCGTCGACGGCAAGCTGGTCGGATTGATCAGCCTGCGCGACGAGGTGCGCCCCGAGGCGGCGGACGTGCTGAACAAGCTGCGCGCCAACGGCATTCGCCGCATCGTCATGCTCACCGGCGATCATCCGGACATCGCCGAGGTGGTGGCCGGCGAGCTCGGTATCGACGAATGGCGCGCCGAGGTGATGCCGGAGGACAAGCTCGCGGCGGTGCGCGACCTGCAGGACGAGGGCTACACCGTCGGCATGGTCGGTGACGGCATCAACGACGCGCCCGCGCTGGCCGCCGCCGACATCGGCATCGCGATGGGGCTGGCCGGAACCGACGTCGCCGTGGAGACCGCCGACGTGGCGCTGGCCAACGACAACCTGAACCGCCTGCTCGACGTCGGCGACCTGGGTGCCCGCGCGGTCGACGTCATCAGGGAGAACTACGGCATGTCGATAGCCGTCAACGCCGCCGGGCTGATCATCGGCGCGGGCGGGGCGCTGTCCCCCGTGCTGGCCGCGATCCTGCACAACGCGTCGTCGGTGGCGGTGGTGGCCAACAGCTCGCGGCTGATCCGCTACCGGCTGGACTCACCGCGCGGCGCGGCGAACGGCGAGCGCGCCGGCTGAAAACTCAGCAGCCGCAATCCTCGCCGCGCCAGGCCCGCACACCCTGCCAGACCGCGACGCCGGCGATGGCCAGCCCCACGGCCGGATCGACCCACCACGCGCCGGACCACAGCGCCGTCGCCGCGAGGCCGAGCAGCACCCCGGCGGCCTGGGCGGCGCACAGATAGTTCTGGATCCCCTCGGCCTCGGTGGCACCCGACCCCAACCGCGTGCCCAACCGGTGGTTGGCCCGGCCCAGCACGGGCATGAGCACCAGCGCGAGGGCGGTCAGCCCGATGCCGATGACCGACGTCTCGGCGTGGTGTCCACCCGTCAGGCCGTGCACGGATTCGGCGGCGATGTACGGGGCCGTCAGCCAGAACGATATGGCGACGCCGCGCTGCGCGCGCCGCTCGGCGCTTGCGGAAAGGGTGCGCACCCCGCTGAACCGCCACACCACCATGGCGCTGGCCAGCGCCTCCGATGCGCCGCCCAGGGCCCACCCGGTCAGGGCGACTGAGGCGACCGCGAACCCCTGCCACAGCCCGACGACGCCCTCGACGAGCACGACGGCCAGGCTGACCCACGCCAGCCGCCGCGCCCATTCGGCGCCGCGCCGCCAGTCGGCGTCGTGCGCCGCGATGCCCCGGCACTCTTGCGTGATGGCAACCGAAGTGGTCATGGCGCGAGGCTAGCGGCGCCGCGGCGGGGCCCGCCGCCGCAACGCCCGGCCGTGATCGATCTGTGTCGCACCTCGCGCCGGGGCGCCCGGCGCTGGTCGTTATGGTGGCTAACCAGTAGATCGGAAGGGATTTCCTCCATGGCGCGCACCGACGACGACACCTGGGACCTGGCGACCAGCGTGGGAGCGACCGCCACCATGGTGGCCGCCGGGCGAGCCCGGGCCACCCTGGACGGGCTGATCGACGATCGGTTTGCCGAGCCGCTGGTGCGCGCGGTCGGCGTCGACTTCATGACCCGGTGGGCCGCCGGCGAGCTCGCCTCCGCCGACGTCGACGAGCCGGACGCCCCGTGGGGCATGCAACGCATGACCGACATGATGGCCGCGCGTACCCGGTATATCGACGCGTTCTTCGCCGAGGCGGGCGCCGCGGGCATCGACCAGGTGGTCATCCTGGCCTCCGGCCTGGACGCGCGCGCCTACCGGCTGCCGTGGGCGCCGGGCACCACCGTGTTCGAGATCGACCAGCCGCAGGTGTTGGAGTTCAAGGCGGCCACCATCGCCGAGCCCGGCGCCGCGCCCACCGCCGCGGTGCGCGACGTTCCGATCGACCTGCGCCACGACTGGCCGTCGGCGCTGCGGCAGGCCGGCTTCGACACCGGGCGCCCCGCCGCCTGGGCGGCCGCGGGCCTGGTCGGCTTCCTGCCGCCCGAGGCCCAGGATCGGTTGCTGGACAACGTCACCGCCCTGTCCGCCGACGGCAGTCAGCTGGTGGTCGAGGTGTTCGCGAACACGGGGGTCAGTGGGGACGCGCTGAACGCCGCGAGCGAGAAGTGGCGGCGCAACGGCCTCGACATCGCCCTGGGCGAGCTTGGCTTCCCCGGCGAGCGCAACGACGTGGCGACCTACCTGCAGCAGCGGGGCTGGCAGCCGGTCCGCACCCCCCTGAACCAGATGCTGGCCAACAACGGCCTGCCGCTGCAGTCGACCGAACCCGATGCACCCTTCGCGCAGAACTACTACTGCACCGCGGTGCTGCACCGGTCAGGTTCTTAGGAAGGCGAACACGATGCCAAACAGCAAGCCCGCCAAGCCACTTGACGGATTCCGGGTGCTCGACTTCACCCAGAACATCGCCGGGCCGATGGCCGGGCAGGTGCTGGCCGACCTGGGCGCCGAGGTGATCAAGGTCGAGGCGCCCGTCGGCGAGGCGGCCCGGCACATCACCGCGGTCCTGCCCGGGCGCCCGCCGCTGGCCACCCTGTTCCTCCCCCACAACCGGGGCAAGAAGTCGGTGATGGCCGACCTGCGCAGCGACGAGGCCAAGCAGCAGATCCTGCGGTTGGTCGATACGGCCGACGTTGTGCTGGAAGGGTTTCGGCCCGGGGTGATGGAACGCATGGGCCTGGGCCCCGAGGAGCTGCAGTCCCGCAACCCCAGACTGATCTACGCGCGCCTGTCCGCCTACGGCGGCAACGGCCCCGAGGGCAGCCGCCCGGGGGTCGACCTGATGGTGGCCGCCGAATCGGGCATGACGACCGGAATGCCCACGCCCACCGGCAAACCCCAGATCATCCCGTTCCAGCTCGTCGACGCCGCCAGCGGTCACGTGCTGGCCCAGGCGGTGCTGGCCGCGCTGCTCAACCGGGAACGCCACGGGGTGGCCGACGTCGTGCGGGTCGCCATGTATGACGTCGCCGTCAGCCTGCAGGCCAGCCAGCTGACCATCCACCTCAACAAGCCGAGCGAGGCCCCGAAGCCGGACGCGGCGCCAAAGCCCAAGAAGCGCAAGGGTGTTGGCTTCGCCACCCAACCGTCGGACGCCTTCAAGGCCGCCGACGGCTACCTGGTGATCAGCGCGTACGTGCCCAAGCACTGGGACAAACTGTGCGAGATCATCGGCCGGCCCGACATGCGCGACGACGAGCGATTCGTCGACCAGCGCGCGCGGGCGCTCAACTATCCCGAACTGACCGAGGAACTCGAGAAGGCCCTGGCCGCCAAGACGGCGGACGAATGGGTCCAGCTGCTCCAGGAGGGCGGCCTGATGGCGTGCCACGCCTACACCTGGAAGCAGGTGGTCGGCACCGCGCTGTTCGCCGAGAACGAGCTCGCCCTGCCGGTCGGCGAGGGCGCGGACGCGGTCACGGTAATCCGCACTCCGGCACGCTATTCCAGCTTCGACGCCGCGGCCGCCGAACCCCCGCCCGCCCTCGGCCAGCACACCGAGGAGTACCTGGGCGCACCGCAACCCGCGCCGTAGGCCTCACGGCGTCAGCTTGACCACCCGGTTGTTGCCGCGGTCGGCGACGTAGACGTTCTGGTCCTTGTCGACCGTCACCGCCAAGGGAGTGTTGAGCCCGTTGAACGGCAGGACGGTCCCCGTGGTCGCGCCCTGCGGATACTTCACCACGTCACTCTTGTCGTGCTCGGTGACGTAGACGGTGCCGCTGTTGTCCACGGCGATACCCCACGGCACCGACAGGTCATGAAATGGCAACTCCGACTGGGTATTCGACGCCGCATCGAGCTTCACCACCCTGTTGTTGTCGGTGTCTGCGACGTAGACGCTGCCCGCGGGATCGACGGCCACCCCGTCCGGGTTGTGGAGCCCGTTGAAGGGCAGCACGGTCTGGGTGTTGGATCCCGCCGCCAGCTTGAGCACCCTGCTGTTGCCGCGGTCGGCGACATACACGGCGCCCTGGCTGTCGACCGCGACGCCCTCCGGGTAGCTCAGGCCGGTGAACGGCAGTTCCTTCTGACTGTTGGATCCCGCGGCCATGCTGATCACCCGGTTGTTGAAATCGGCGACGTACACGGTGCCCGCACCGTCGACCGCCAAGCCCTGCGGCTGATAGAGCCCATTGAACGGGAGCACCGTTGTGGCGTCCGAACCGGTCGTCAGCTTCACCACTCGTCCGTACATGCCCTCGCTAGTGACGTAGACGTTGCCGGCGCTGTCCAGCGTCACCCCACCGGGAGACAAACGAAAGTCAATGCCGTTGAACGGCAACACACTTTGACCGCTTGCCTGCTTCGACGGTCCCGACGATTCGGTGGACAGGTAGCCGACGACCGCCACGACGAAGGCGACCAGCGCGACCAGAGCGACGGCGCCGACGATGATCCACTGTTTACGTTTGTTGTCGCTCGGCACGGTGGGATGCCTGAAGTCCGGGCCGGGTCGATAGACGCGGCCGGAAGTCGTTGGGGCGGCACGGATCAGCGACGGCCCAGGGCCGGACCGGACGCTCCTGTTGCTTCCGCTGCCCCCGGCGGGCCACGGACCCGCCACAGTGTCGGCGCTCGGTGCCGAGGCGAACGAATCCGGTTCATGCGTCAGGCGTGGATCGCCCGGGCCGGCGGCCATCACCGCGCTCTCTCCCTCGCGCAGAATCGTGGTGGCCTTCCGCTGCTCGGATGTGTTCAGCGCCTGGTGGGCGGCGGCGGCGAATTCGCCTGCGGTGCGATAGCGCTCTGCGGGATTCTTGGCCATGCCCTTGGCGATCACCTGGTCCAGGGCGGGAGGAAACGCGCCGGGGCGTAATTGGCTGGGCGGCGCGGCCGTCTTCGTCAGATGCGCGGCGACCAGCCGCTCGACGGTATCCGCCCGGTAGGGCGGCGAACCGGTCAGGCACTCGGTCAAAACACATGCGAGCGAATAGATGTCGACGCTGTGGGTGACCTCATCATCGGTGAATCGTTCCGGGGCCATGTAGTAGTACGTACCGATCGCGGTCCCCACCTGGGTCAGCCCCGGATCGCTCGCGCCCCGCGCGATGCCGAAATCCGCCAGGTAGGCGAAGTCATTGGGGGTGACCAGAATGTTCCCCGGTGTGACGTCGCGGTGCGTCACACCGGCGGCGTGCGCCGCGTCCAACGCGGCGGCGACCTGGCTGATGATGGCGATCGCCCGCGGTGGGGCCAACGCCCCGTCCCGATGCAACAGCGTCGCCAGATTGACGCCGTCGACGAGGCGCATGTCCACGTAAAAGCGCCCGTCGAACTCACCGTAATCGTGGATCGGCACCACGTGCGGTTCGGTCAGCCGTCCGGCGATATCGGCCTCGCGCTGCAAGCGCGCACGGAACTCCAAGTTGCCGGAGAACTGCTGCGAGATCAGTTTCAGGGCCACCATGCGGCCCTTGCGGGTGTCCTCGGCCTCGTAAACCTCACCCATGCCGCCCTGGCGCAGCAGTCGCACCAGCCGGTAGGGGCCAAACCAGGACCCGACCCGCGAGGCCGGCGCGCTATCGCTCACCCTCGAGCCTCCTTCGCATCGTCAGGAAATCGCATTGACCGCGCTCGACAGCTTCGCCGTGAACGAGCTGGGCAGCGGGATGGAACCGTACTGGTCCAGGCCGTCCTGGCCCGGACCGATCGCCGCCTGCATGAACGCCTTGACCGCCGCTCCCGTGGCCGCGTCCGGGTACTTCGAGCAGACGATTTCATATGTCGCGAGCACGATCGGGTACGCCCCGGACTGCGTCGGCCGGTAGAACGACGAGGTGTCCAGCACCAGGTCGTTGCCCTGCCCGCTGAAGGTCGCGCCGCCGATCGTCTTCTCGACGGAATCCTTGGTGATCGGCACCGCGTCCGGCCCCGCCGACGTGATGATCGACGCCATGGTCAGTTGCTTGCCCACCGCGAAGGACCACTCGTTGTAGGTGATCGACCCCTCGGTGTTCTGCAGCAGAGCGGACGTGCCGTTGTTCCCGCTGGCGCCCTGCCCGACGCCGCCGTTGAACGTCTCGTTGGCACCCTTGCCCCACGCGCCGTTGGACGCGCCGTCCAGATACTTCTGAAAGTTCGCCGTGGTACCGGATTTATCACTGCGGAAGATGACCGCGATGGGTGTCGACGGCAGGTTGAGGCCCGAGTTGATGGCCTTCAGCGCCGGGTCGTCCCACTTGGTGATGTTGCCGTTGAAGATCTTCGCGACGGTGGGACCGTCCAGTTTCAGCCCGCTCACCCCGGTGAGGTGGTAGGTGACCGCGATCGGCCCGAACACGGTGGGCAGATCCCAGGCCGGCGAACCGCATCGCTGTGCCGCCCGGTCGTACTGACCGGTGGAGGGGTCAAGGGGGATGTCGGAACCGGCGAGGTCGGTTTGATTGTTGAGGAATTGGGTCAGGCCGGCACCGGACCCGTTGGCGTTGTAATCCAGCGTGTAACCCGGGCAGGCGCGAATGTAGGCGTAGACGAACTGCTCGATCGCGTTCTGCTGCGCGGTCGAGCCGCTGTCTTTCAGCACCTTCTTGCCGCCGCAGTCCACCGGCGCCGACTTGGCGCCGGAGCCAGACGAGCTCGAGTTGCCGCACCCCGTCAGCGCCAGGGCGGTGACGGCCACCAGGCCCAGCGCCGCGCCATATCGAGCGAACCTCACGAAACTCCTTCGCCACGTCGCGGCGGCGAGTCCGCAGGCTCACCGCCGGCTGCTACCCAGGGGACAACAAAAGTTAACCAATCGTGAATATACAAAGCCTTGACATTAAATAAGAGGTAACTGTGCGGAAGCTGTTCGCCGAGCACCGACACGTAGCATCGGTGAGCGATGCGAAATGAGTCGCCGGCAACACTCCCCGGCATGACACGGCCGTCTAGTAGACCGTGTTTTTGCTGCTGATCATGCTCGGGTTGCTGGTCACCCGGCTATCGAGGCGCAAGTCGCGCAGTCAGGCCCCGTTGCCCGGCAGCCGCACCACCTGAACGAAGAACTCGTCGATCTGCCGGACGGCCTTCATGAACTGGTCCAAGTCGACGGGTTTGGTGACGTAGGCATTGGCGTGCAGCTTGTAGCTCTTGAGGATGTCTTCCTCCGCCGAGGAGGTGGTGAGCACCACGACCGGGATGCGCGCCAGGTCGGGGTCGGACTTGATCTTCTCCAGCAGCTGGCGGCCGTCGTATTTGGGCAGGTTCAGGTCGAGCAGGATGAGGTCGGGCCGCGGCGCGTCGGCATACTCACCGCGCCGGTACAGGTAGTCGAGGCCTTCCTCTCCGTCGTGCGCGACGTGGAGCCTGTTCTTGAGCTTGTTGTGCTCGAATGCTTCTCGGGTGATGAGCTCGTCGCCCGGGTCGTCCTCGACGAGCAGGATGTCGATCGCTCTGCCTTCTGTTGTCGTCATTGATGCGCTCCTTCCAAAGCGACCGGGTCTGCTTCGTCGACGGGTCTGGGACCGGGCAGGGTGAATTCGAATCGGGTCCCATCGGTGTAGGACGTGTCGATCCGGACGGTGCCGCCATGGTGCTCGATGATCTTCTTGACCAGTGCCAGCCCGACTCCGGTTCCGGCGTACACGTCGCGGCCGTGCAGCCGCTGGAAGATCACGAAGACCTTGTCGGAGAATTCCTCCGGGATGCCGATGCCGTTGTCGGCCACGCTCAGCAGCCATTCGCCGTCATGGGGGCCGGTGCCGGGCGCGCAGTCGATGACGACGCGGGGCCGGCGATCCTTGTGCCGGAACTTGATCGCGTTGCCGATCAGGTTCTGCCACAGCATCGTGAGCAGCATCGGATCCCCGACGATCTGCGGCAACGGCTGCTCCGGGCGCACGATCTGCGCCTCGGTCTCCTCGATCGCGGTGGCCAGATTCGCCAGGCCGGCGTCGAGCGTCGCGTCGAGCAGCACCTCGGTTTCCGTAGTGCCCAGCCGGCCGACCCGCGAGAAGGTGAGCAAGTCGTTGATCAGCGCCTGCATGCGCTTGGCGCCGTCGACCGCGAATCCGATGTATTCGATGCCGCGCTCGTCGAGCTGGTCGCCGTAGCGCTTCTCCAGCAGCTGGCAGAAGGACGCGACCTTGCGCAGCGGTTCCTGCAGATCGTGCGATGCGACGTAGGCGAACTGCTCGAGTTCGGTGTTCGATCGCCGTAATTCGGCGGCCTGTTCATCCAATTGCGCCTGCGCCGACCGCGACACCTCGAGCTCCTCGACGATGCGCTTGCGCATGTCCTCCACGTCGATGGCCATTTTCCGAATGTCCCTGGGCCGGCGCGGAGGCGAGATCGTCTCCTCGAAGTTGCCCTGGGTGATGCGCCGGCAGGCCGCGGCCAGTGCCGCGATCGGCCGGGTGATCGCGGCGCGGCTGAGCAGCCCCAGCACCAGGGCGGCTCCGATCACGATGAACACCGTGGCGCCCAGCACCCAGTCGCGCCAGCCGTTGATCTCGTTGAGCTCGTCGATGGCCGCCGCCGAGGCCACCGCCAGGTGGGTGTTCTGCGTATCGAAAAGCTCACGGAGATGGTCGAATTTGTTTTTGCCCGTGTCGGCCGTGTGGGGGCTGATGTACCTCGGCGTCTTGGGGGCCACGTTGGAAATCAGGGGCTCGGCATAGTTCGTCCGCCAGTCCGCGGCGGCGGCTTCCACCGCATCCAGATCGGCCATCAGTTCCATGCGCCCGCCCACCAGACGCCGGATCTCGTCGGCCGCAGCCTGTTCGGTGCGCTGCCCGTCGTAATACGGCGCGAGGAACTGCCGGTCGGCGGAGATCAGGTAGCCGCGCATGCCGGTCTCCTGATCGCGCAACGCCGACTGCAGGCGTGCCGCGGCGACGCGCGCCGGCTGGATGTTCTGGGCCACCTGGCGCGACACCTCGTCGGTGCGATGCAGCAACACGGCACCGACCACCGCCCCGACCAGCACGGTCGCGCCCATGATCCACAGCACCAACGCCAGCCATCCCCGCACGGTGAGGTCCGTGAGCCGAAGCGGACGCGATGGCATCACTTGGTAGTCCTCTCGACGCGCAGGACGGCGATGTCATCGGTCAAACCGCCGCGGGGCTGGGCGAGCTCCTGGGCGCCGTATATGAGCGCGTCGACGAACGCGGGGCCGGGCTTACTGGCGTGCGAGCGAGCCAGGGCGAGCAAGCCGTCCTCGCCGAGCCGCTGCGTACCCTCGCCCGAATATCCCTCGTAGAGTCCATCGGTCAGCAAAAGCAGGCCATCACCCGCGTGCAGCTCGAGCTCTTCGGATGGCCAGTCGCCGGCGTGCAGACCCAGCGCCGGGCCGCCCGCCGGCTCCAGCCACTCCACGGTTCCGCCGGCCTGCACCAACATCCCGGGGTGCCCCGCCCGGATGACGCCGACGCGCGGGCTGTCGGGCGAGATCTCCAGGCTGAGCACGGTCGCGAAGATTCCGGTGCCGGTACGCTCCGAATACAGGACCCGCTCGAGCTGCCGCATCAGTTCGACGCCGTGCACACCGGCAAAGGTCAACGCGCGGAACGCGATCCGCAACGCCGCGCCCAGCGCGGCCTCGTGCGGGCCGTGCCCGGCGACGTCGCCGATCAGCACATGCACGACCCGGTCGGGCGTCTGGACGACGTCGTAGAAGTCACCGCACAGCAGCGCGTCTTCGCGGCTCGGCCGGTACCGGGCGACGATGTCGACGCCCGGGTTGTCCAGCAGCAGCGGCGAGGGCAGCAGGCCGCGTTCCAGCAGCGCGTTCTCCCGGGCCCGCAGCTGCGTGGCGTGCAGGTCGGCGGCGATGAGCTCGGCGCGCTTGCGCTCGATCGCGTACAGCAGTGCGCGGCGCAGCATTTCCGGCTCGACCCGGCCCTTGACCAGATAGTCCTGGGCACCGGCGGCCACCGCCGACGCCCCGAAGTACTCGTCGTTCAGTCCGGTCAGCACCACGATCGGCACCGTGGCGTCGAGGTTGGCGATGCGGTTCAGCGCATCGATCCCACTGGCGTCGGGCAGGTGCAGGTCCAGCAGCACGCAGTCGGGCCGGGCGGACTCCAGCTCGCGTTCGGCGTGCGCCATCGACTTCGCCCACACCACCCGGATGTCGGTGACCGCGTCGGTGATCAGGTCTTCCACCAGCACCGCGTCGGCGCGGTCGTCCTCGACCAACAGCAACGACAATGACTGCCAACTCGCCGTCGGGGTGACCGGAGTTTGCACGGGCATCAAATCCCGGTCGCCGGGCGCCGCGCAGGAGAAATCACGCTCTGCACCGCAGACCCCCTTGCCGCGAAAAGCCCTTTGCTCTGTGACGGTGGTCGGACGTGGGTCGGTGCCTGTTTACCGACCGTCGGTGTGGACTTCACTCACCGAGTGCAGATCCTAGGCGGTCCGCCGCGGCCTTTCGCAACAGCACCGCCGGAAAGCGATCAGCGCAGCAGCGCCCGCGACATCACCACGCGCTGAATCTGATTGGTGCCCTCGTAGATCTGAGTGATCTTGGCGTCGCGCATCATCCGCTCGACCGGGAAGTCGATGGTGTAGCCGGCGCCGCCGAACAGCTGCACCGCGTCGGTGGTGACTTCCATCGCGACGTCGGAGGCCAGGCACTTGGACGCCGCGGAGATGAAGCCCAGGTGGGATTCGCCGCGCTCGGCGCGGGCGGCGGCGTGGTACACCATCAGCCTGGCGGACTCGACCTTCATGGCCATGTCGGCGAGCATGAACTGCACGGCCTGGAAGCTGCTGATCGATTGCGCGAACTGCTTGCGATCCTTGGTGTATGCGATGGCGGCGTCCAGGGCGCCCTGGGCGATGCCGACCGCCTGGGCGCCGATGGTGGGCCGGGTGTGATCCAGCGTCGCCAGCGCGGTCTTGAAGCCGGTGCCGGGGTCACCGATGATCCGGTCGCCGGGGATGCGACAGTTCTCGAAGTACAGCTCGGTGGTGGGCGAACCCTTGATGCCGAGCTTCTTCTCCTTGGGCCCGACCGTGAAGCCCTCGTCGTCCTTGTGCACCATGAACGCCGAGATGCCGTTGGCGCCCTTGTCCGGGTCGGTCACGGCCATCACCGTGTACCAGCTCGACTTGCCGCCGTTGGTGATCCAGCACTTGGCGCCGTTGAGGATCCAGTCGTCCCCGTCGGCCGTCGCCCGTGTCCGCATGGACGCCGCGTCGCTGCCGGCCTCGCGCTCGCTCAGCGCGTAGGACGCCATCGCCGTGCCGTCCGCGATCGAGGGCAGCACCTGCTTCTTCAGCTCGTCGGAGCCGCGCAGGATCAGCCCCATCGTGCCCAGCTTGTTCACGGCGGGAATGAGCGACGCCGAGGTGTCGACGCGGGCGACCTCCTCGATCACGATGCATGCCGCCACCGAGTCCGCGCCCTGCCCGCCGTACTCCTCGGGCACGTGCACGGCGTTGAACCCGGAGGTGTTCAGCGCCTCCAGCGCCTCCTCGGGGAAGCGGGAGTTCTCGTCCACGTCAGCGGCGTGCGGGGCGATCTCCTTCTCCGCCAGCGCACGGATCGCGGCGCGCAACTCCTGGTGCTCTTCGGGCAGTTGGAACAGATCGAAGTCGGGGTTTCCGGCCCATCCAGCCATCTCGGCCTCCTCTTACTACTCGCCGGTAACTTTACCCTGACGCTGCTGCAGCGCCTCATCCTTGGCCCGCACGCTGCGCGCCAGCTGCTCCTGGAACTCGACGATTCGCGCACGCAACGCCGGGTCCGACGACCCGAGGATGCGCACCGCGAGCAGCCCGGCGTTGCGGGCTCCCCCGATGGACACCGTGGCCACCGGGACGCCGGCGGGCATCTGCACGATCGACAGCAACGAGTCCAGACCGTCCAGGCGCGCCAGCGGCACCGGCACACCGATCACCGGCAGCGGCGTGGCGGACGCGACCATCCCGGGCAGGTGCGCGGCTCCCCCGGCGCCGGCGATGATCACCTCGATGCCGCGCCCGGCCGCGTCGCGCGCGTAGTCGAACATCACCTGGGGGGTGCGGTGCGCGGAGACGACCCGGACCTCGGCCGGCACGTCGAACTCGGCCAGCGCCGCGGCGGCGTCCTGCATCACCGACCAGTCGCTGTCGCTGCCCATGATCACCCCGACGCGAGGCGCTTGCTCGGTCATTTCCGCCGCTTCTCCTCGTCTTTTCCGATCGCACTGCCCTGTTTATCGTCGCCGGCGCCATGTGGATCCCATCCGTCCGTCCACTGCCCGTGTGACAACCAGTGTGCCGCCAGCTCGGCGCGTTCCCGCAGCGTCGCCACGCTTTCCCGATCCGCCGGGCCGGACCCGGCGAAGTTGATGTGCCCGACCTTGCGGCCGGGACGTTCTTCCTTGCCGTAGAGGTGGACGCGGGCGTCGGGCATCCGGGCGAACAGGTGGTGCAGTCGCTCATCGACGCTCATCTCCGGGACCTCGGCGGCGCCCAGCACGTTGGCCATCACGGTCACCGGCGCGATGGCGTCGGTGTCGCCGAGCGGGTAGTCCAGCACCGCGCGCACATGCTGCTCGAACTGGCTGGTGCGCGACCCGTCCATGGTCCAGTGCCCCGAGTTGTGTGGCCGCATCGCCAGCTCGTTGACCAGCAGCTCGCCGTCGACCGTCTCGAAGAGCTCGACCGCCAGCACCCCGACCACGCCGAGATCGGCGGCCAGCCGCAACGCCAACTGCTGCGCGGCGGCGGCCCGTTCGCCGGACAGCTCGGGCGCGGGCGCGATCACCTGCACGCAGATCCCGTCTCGTTGCACGGTCTCGACCACCGGCCACGCCGCGCCCTGACCGAACGGCGACCGCGCCACCAGGGCCGACAGTTCGCGGCGCAGGTTCACCTGCTCCTCGGCCATCACCGGCACGCGAGAGGCCAGGAAGTCGGTCGCAATCTCGCGGGCGTGCAACGGGTCGCGCGCCATCCGCACCCCGCGCCCGTCGTAACCGCCGCGGACCGCCTTGACCACCACGGGCCCGGCGATGCGCCACGCGAAGGCGTCGAGCTCGTCGACGCTGCGGATCTCGGCGTAGCGGGGCACGGGGACGCCGAGGGCCTCGAGCCGGCGGCGCATGACGAGCTTGTCCTGCGCGTGCACCAGGGCCTGCGGCGGCGGCGCCACGTTGACGCCCTCGGCGACCAGCTTCTCCAGCAGTTCGTTCGGCACGTGTTCGTGGTCGAAGGTCAGCACGTCGGCGCCCGCGGCCACCCGGCGCAGGGCATCGAGATCGGTGTGCGACCCGATGACGACGTCGGGCGCGACCAGCGCGGCCGGCTCGTCGGCGGCGGTGGCCAGCACCCGCAGCGACTGCCCCAGCGCGATCGCCGCCTGGTGGGTCATCCGGGCGAGCTGACCGCCACCGACCATTGCGACGACGGGGACGACGCGGGGGGCGGCTCGGGGTGCTGCGACGGGGGCTGCGCCCGGCGGGCGTGTACTCGGCACGGCCATCATGGTGTCACGGCTAAAGCAACCGGCGCTAAAGGCGTGTTGACCGGGGCCGACACCGAATTGTTATGTACGATTTTGCGTCGAATTTGTGTCCATCCGTAGACTGACGTGTTGTGTCCTTCGCCGAAGCCACGATCGCGCGTCTACCTAGGGTTATGCAGCCCTATTTGCTACGCCACCACGAACTGATCAAATTCGCCATCGTCGGCGGAACCACATTCGTCATCGACTCGGCGATTTTCTACACGCTGAAGCTGACAATTCTCGAACCGAAACCGGTGACCGCAAAGGTCATTGCGGGCATTGTCGCGGTCATCGCGTCCTACGTGCTGAACCGGGAATGGAGCTTCCGCAATCGCGGCGGGCGCGAGCGCCACCACGAGGCGCTGCTGTTCTTCGCGTTCAGTGGCGTGGGGGTGCTGCTCTCCATGGCGCCGCTGTGGTTCTCCAGCTACGTGCTGCAGCTGCGCGAGCCGACGGTGTCGCTGGCGGTGGAGAACGTCGCCGACTTCATCTCGGCCTACATCATCGGCAATCTGCTGCAGATGGCGTTCCGGTTCTGGGCGTTTCGGCGCTGGGTGTTCCCCGATCAGTTCGCGCGCGACCCCGAGAAGGCGCTGGAATCCGCGCTTACCGCCGGCGGCATCGCCGAAATCTTCGAGGACGAGATCGAGGGCGGCAACGTCACGCTGCTGCGCGCTTGGCGCAACCGGGCCAGCCGGCTGACTCAGCTGGGCGATTCCTCGGAACCCAGGGTGTCGAAGACTTCGTGATACAGCAGCGCGTGCACCTCGCGCAGCCGCGGAATGTCGTAGAACTCCAACGGATCTTGTGACGCCGACTCGATGATCAGCGTCCCGGTGCGGAACATGCGCTCGGTGATGCGGTCACGGAATTCCACGCTGTTGATCCGGGCCAGCGGGATGTCGATGCCGGTGCGGGTCAGCACCCCGTGCCGGAACATCACCCGCCGGTTGGTGACGACGAAGTGGGTGGTCAGCCAGCTCAAGAACGGCCACAGCGTCAGCCACCCCACGATCACCAGCCAGATCCCCCAAATGACGCCGTAGATGATGTTCTTGGCGAGCTGGTCCCAGTGCGTCGAGTTGAGGTATCCGGAGCCGAACGCCGCCAGCCCGGTCACCAGGATGAGGACCAGCACCGGCCAGATCAATCGCTTCCAATGCGGATGGCGGTGCACGATCACGTGTTCGCCGGCGGCCAGAACGTTATCCGGGTAGCCCATGCCCGCCGACATTAGCTGTGCAACGCGACATTCCGCGCCTAACTAGCGCAAATGCACCACGTCGCCCGCCGCGACGACGACGGTCTGCCCACCACTCTCCAGGCAGAGCCGGCCCTGATCGTCGATGGCGCTGGCGGTCCCGTCGACCTGCTTGCCGCCGGGCAGGTGCGCGCGCACCCCGTTGCCGATGGTCAGGCTGCGCGCCCGGTAGTCGGCGGCCAGCGCCCAGTCGGCCCCGCGCGCGGCGCGCCAGGCCACGATCCGCCGGCCCAGCTCCCGCAGCAGCGCAGACACCAGTTGGGTGCGGTCGGGCGCGGCCACACCGAGGTCGAGCAGCGACGTCGCGCCGGGGCCGTCGATCTCGTCGGCGGACTGAGTCACGTTGAGCCCCAAGCCGATAACCACGACGGGCTTGGCCACCTCGGCGAGGATGCCGGCCAGCTTGCCCGGCGAATCCGGCGGGCCGGCCAGCACGTCGTTGGGCCACTTGAGTCCCGCCTGCGCCCCGGTCCCCGCCAGCAGCGGCGTCACGACGTCGACCACCGCCACGCCGGTGGCCAGCGGCAGCCAGCCCCATCCGGTGGTGGGGACGTCGACGACGCTCACCCCGACGGACATGGTGATCTGGGCCCGCGGCGTGGCCGACCAGCCGCGGCCGTGCCGGCCCCGCCCGGCGGTCTGGTGCTCGGCGATCAACACGGCACCGGCGACGTCGTCGCCCGACGCCGCGCGCGCCAACAGGTCGGCGTTGGTGGAACCGGTCTGCTCGACTACGTCGAGCTTGCGCCAGCCCAGCCCGGTGCCGATCAACTCGGCGCGCAATGCGCTCTCGTCCAACGGTGCTCGAAGCCGATCTCGTTCTGTCACCGGACCCAGCCTAGAACTCAGGGCCGGCGGTCGCGCATGTCCAGCACGGCCAAATGGCTGAACAGCATGCTGGTTCCGATCGGGTTGCCGCCGCCGGGATAGGCGGTGCCGCTGGGCGCGGCCATCGTGTTGCCCGCCGCGTACAGACCGTCGATGGGGTTGCCGGCCGCGTCGAGCACCCGTGCCGCGGCGTCGGTGCGCAGCCCGCCCTTGGTGCCCAGATCGGAGATGCCGAACGCGGCGGCGTGATACGGCGGCGAGTCGATGGGCACCAGCGGCGACGCGCCCGCCGAGAAGGCGCGGTCGAAGGCCTCGTCACCGCGGCCGAAGTCCTCGTCGACGCCGGTGGCGGCGAAGCCGTTGAACCGCGCGACGGTCGCCACCAACCGCTCTGCCGGCACGCCGATCTTGGCGGCGAGTTCCTCGAGGGTGTCCGCGGTGTGCCACAGGCCGGCCGCGACGTACTTCTCGGTCTCCACGATGGAGACGTTGGCCGCCTTCACCGGAGGGATCTCGCCCTCCTTGTCGTCGTAGATCATCCAGTACGGCAACGTCATCGACCCGTCCTGCAGCTGCGCGATGATCTCGCGGCCGGCCCGGTCGTAGGCGCGGGACTCGTTGACGAACCGGTTGCCCGACTGGTTGACGAAGATGCCGCCGGTGAACCACAGCGCGAACGCGGACCGGCCGTCGGGATGGGTCATGCCCGGCGACCACCAGGCCTGGTCCAACAGGTCGGTGTCGGCGCCCGCGGCGATGCCGGCCTGCAGCGCCAGGCCACGACTTCCCGGGCCGCCCATGGTGTCTCGCGACGTTCCCGGCACGCCGTAGCGCCGGCGCAGCTCCTCGTTGGCCTCGAAGCCCCCGGCGGCCAGCAGCACGCCCCGGCGGGCGCGGATCGCGCGGCGCTCGCCGGCGGTCTCGACGATCGCTCCCCTTACCCGCCCGTCCGACACCACCAGCTCGACCAGCGCGGTGTCGAGCCGCAGCGACGCCGTCGGGTACTGCCCGATGGCCTTGAGGAATCGCGCGATCAGTGCGCGACCCCCGAGGTAGTAGTCGGACGGCGGTTCGGCGCCGAGCCGGTCGGTGTCCAAGGGCCCGCGGATCGCCTCGCGGAATTCGGGGGCGGCGGCCACCTGCAGCGGCTTGGCCGCGATGTGGCGCTGACCGTCCAGGCGCGCCTTGGGCGCCGCGCCGTAGTAGTCGGGCCAGGGCAACGGCACGAACTTCAGGTTCGGGTCGGCCTCCAGGTACTCGATCAGCGGCGCGCCGCCGCGGACGTAGGTTTCCTGCAGCTCGCGCGGGGTGCGGTCGCCGACCACGGCGCGGTAGTAGGTGAGCGCGTCCTCGATGGTGTCGTCGTCCATGCCGGCGCGGAGCAGGACGGGGTTGCACGGGAACCAGACGCCGCCCCCGCCGGAGTACGCCGTGGTGCCACCGAATTTCGACGTCGCCTCGACCAGCACGACGTCGAGCCCCTCGCGCGCCGCGGTGTACGCGCCGGTCACGCCGCCGCCGCCGGACCCCGCCACCAGCACGTCGCACTCTTGGCTCCACTCCACCGTGCCCATAGTCAGCGCAGCCTATCTGCGCCGCTAAGCTCGACACCCATGACGAGCGTTACCGACCACACCGCGGAACCGGCCGCCGAGCACTCCATCGACATCCACACCACGGCCGGCAAGCTGGCCGAGCTGCACAAGCGCCGCGAAGAGTCGCTGCACCCGGTGGGCGAAGAGGCCGTCGAGAAGGTGCACGCCAAGGGCAAGCTGACCGCCCGTGAGCGCATCCTGGCCCTGCTCGACGAGGACTCGTTCGTGGAGCTCGACGCGCTGGCCCGGCACCGCAGCAAGAACTTCGGCCTGGAGAACAACCGACCGCTGGGCGACGGCGTGATCACCGGCTACGGCACCATCGACGGCCGCGACGTGTGCATCTTCAGCCAGGACGCCACGGTGTTCGGCGGCAGCCTCGGCGAGGTGTACGGCGAGAAGATCGTCAAGATCCAGGAGCTGGCGATCAAGACCGGCCGCCCCCTGATCGGCATCAACGACGGCGCCGGCGCGCGGATCCAGGAGGGCGTCGTCTCGCTGGGCCTGTACAGCAAGATCTTCCGCAACAACATCCTGGCGTCGGGCGTCATCCCGCAGATCTCGCTGATCATGGGCGCCGCCGCCGGTGGGCACGTCTACTCCCCCGCCCTGACCGACTTCGTGGTCATGGTCGACCAGACCAGCCAGATGTTCATCACCGGGCCCGACGTCATCAAGACCGTCACCGGTGAGGACGTCACCATGGAGGAGCTGGGCGGCGCCCACACTCACATGGCCAAGTCGGGCACCCTGCACTACGTCGCCTCCGGCGAGCAGGACGCCTTCGACTGGGTTCGCGACCTGCTCAGCTACCTGCCGCCCAACAACGCGACCGACGCGCCGCGCTACGCCGAGCCGCATCCCCCGGGCGCCATCGAGGACAACCTCACCGAGGAGGACCTCGAGCTGGACACGCTGATCCCGGACTCGCCCAACCAGCCGTACGACATGCACGAGGTGATCACCCGCATCCTCGATGACGACGAGTTCCTGGAGGTTCAGGGCGGTTACGCGCAGAACATCGTCGTCGGGTTCGGCCGCGTCGAGGGCCGGCCGGTGGGGATCGTCGCCAACCAGCCGACCCAGTTCGCCGGTTGCCTGGACATCAACGCCTCGGAGAAGGCGGCGCGGTTCGTCCGGACCTGCGACTGCTTCAACATCCCGATCATCATGCTGGTGGACGTCCCGGGCTTCCTGCCGGGCACCGGCCAGGAGTACAACGGCATCATCCGCCGCGGCGCCAAGCTGCTGTTCGCCTACGGCGAGGCGACGGTGCCGAAGATCACCGTCATCACCCGCAAGGCCTACGGCGGCGCCTACTGCGTCATGGGGTCCAAGGACATGGGCTGCGACGTGAACCTGGCCTGGCCGTCGGCGCAGATCGCGGTGATGGGCGCCTCGGGTGCCGTAGGGTTCGTCTACCGCAAGCAGCTGAGCGAGGCCGCCAAGGAGGGCAAGGACGTCGACGCGCTGCGCCTGCAGCTGCAGCAGGAGTACGAGGACACGCTGGTCAACCCGTACGTCGCCGCCGAGCGCGGCTACGTCGACGCGGTCATCCCGCCGTCGCACACCCGCGGCTACATCGGCACGGCGCTGCGGCTGCTGGAACGCAAGATCTCCCACCTGCCCCCCAAGAAGCACGGGAACATTCCGCTATGAGTGAGACGACCGAGGCGCAGACCGACGACGCTGTGGCCGACGAGACCGCGCAGCCGCAGGCGCACGAGCCGCACATCCAGATCCTCAAGGGTGAGCCCACCGTCGAGGAGGTGGCCGCGCTGGTCGCGGTGCTGGGCAGCGCCGGCGGTGCGCCGGAGCCCGAACAGCCCGAGCGGACCCGCTGGGGCCTGCCGGTCGACCGGCTGCGTTTCGCGATGACGAACTATCAGCGGCTCACGTTCCAGCAAATGACCCACATGAGGCATTGACCCGCCTGGTGCTGGCGTCGGCCTCCACCGGCCGGCTCAAGGTGCTGCGCCAGGCCGGCGTCGATCCGCTGGTCGTGGTCTCCGGTGTCGACGAGGACGCCGTCGTCGCCGCGCTGGGCCCGGACGCGGCGCCGGGTGACGTTGTCTGCGCCCTGGCCCGCGCCAAGGCCGACCAGGTGGCGGGCGGGCTCGACGGCGACATCGCGTCCGATTGCGTTGTCATCGGCTGTGATTCGATGCTCTCCATCGACGGCCGGCTGTGCGGGAAGCCCGGGTCGGCCGATGCCGCCGCCAGCCAGTGGCGCCTGATGGGCGGCCGCTCCGGCGAGCTGCACACCGGACACTGCCTGCTTCGGCTCACCGCCGGTGACATCACCCATCGTGAAGTCGAATCACTAAGCACCACAGTGCATTTCGCCACACCGTCGGAGGCGGACCTGCGGGCGTATGTCGATCACGGGGAGCCGTGGCACGTGGCCGGCGGCTTCACCCTGGACGGCCTGGGCGGCTGGTTCGTCGACGGCATCGACGGCGACCCGTCGAACGTGATCGGCGTCAGCCTGCCGCTGCTGCGGTCGCTGCTGGGCCGGGTCGGGCTGTCGGTGTCCGCGCTGTGGACGGCACCGCCGAGCCGCTAAATCCGCGGGGCCGCTCGCGCTTTCGCCGCAAAAATACAAGTCGGTGCCGAACCCTAGGGTCAAGCCATGACCACCTGGACCGAGTTCACCGCCCAAGCGCCGCGCATCGCCGGCATCTTCACCCGTCGCCATCGAGCCAGCGGCAACCTGTGCATGCTGGCCACCCTGCGCTCCGACGGCTTCCCCCGGATCAGCCCGATGGAGCCGCGGATCTTCGAGGACGAGTTATGGCTGCCGGGGATGCCGGCCACCACCAAGTTCCTCGATCTGGCGCGCGACCCGAGGTTTTGTCTGCACACCGCGACGGTCGACACCGAGGTGACCGACGGGGACGCAAAGTTGTGGGGGCTGGCCCGCGTCGTTCCCTACGGCGCGGTGCACCGGCGCTTCGCCGAGGCGCTGTTCTCCGATACCGGATTGGACCTGCGCGACCAGCGATTCGACCTGCTCGGCGCCGATGTCACCGGCGCATCGGCGGTCGAGGTCCGCGACGGCCACCTGGATGTCACCATCTGGAATCCCGGCGTGCCCGAGCGGGTGGTCCGCAAGCACTGACCTGCTGGCCGTTTCGGAGCTGGCGGTAGGCTCGACAGTGTGGCATTACCCCCCGATCCAAGCCCGACATTGTCGGCCTACGCCCACCCCGAGCGACTGGTCACCGCCGACTGGCTGTCCGCCAATCAAGGCACCCCCGGCCTGGCGATCGTCGAATCCGACGAGGACGTCCTGCTCTACGACGTCGGTCACATCCCCGGCGCGGTGAAGGTCGACTGGCACACCGACCTCAACGATCCCCGGGTCCGCGATTACATCAACGGCGAACAGTTCGCGGAGCTGATGGACCGCAAGGGCATCGCCCGCGACGACACCGTGGTGATCTACGGCGACAAGAGCAACTGGTGGGCGGCCTACGCGCTGTGGGTGTTCACGCTGTTCGGACACCCCGACGTGCGGCTGCTCAACGGCGGTCGCGACCTGTGGCTGGCCGAACGCCGGGAGACCACGCTGGACGTGCCCACCAAGACGTCCAGCGGCTACCCCGTCGTCACCCGCAACGACGCGCCGATCCGCGCCTTCAAGGACGACGTGCTGGGCATTCTCGGCAGCCAGCCGCTGATCGACGTGCGCTCGCCGGACGAGTACACCGGCAAGCGCACCCACATGCCCGAATACCCCGAGGAAGGCGTGCTGCGCGGCGGACACATCCCCACCGCCCGCTCGATTCCGTGGGCCAAGGCCGCCGACGAGAACGGCCGGTTCCGCAGCCGCGAGGAGCTCGAGGAGCTGTACGGCTTCCTGCAACCGGACGACAAGACCGTCGTGTACTGCCGCATCGGCGAGCGGTCCAGCCACACCTGGTTCGTGCTGACGCATCTGCTGGGCAAGCCCGGGGTGCGCAACTACGACGGCTCGTGGACCGAATGGGGCAACACCGTGCGCACGCCGATCGTGGCGGGTGAAGAGCCCGGCTCCGTCCCGGTGTGATGGAGCCGCGATGAGCATGCCCGCGCCGCTGGCCGAGGTGGTCTCCGACTTCGCCGAGGTCGAGGGCCAGGACAAGCTGGCGCTGCTGCTGGAGTTCGCCAACGAACTCCCGGCGCTGCCGCCCGACCTGGAACAGGCGGCGATGGAGCCGGTGCCCGAGTGCCAGACCCCGCTGTTTTTGCATGTCGACGCCAGCGACCTCGAGCGGGTGCGGCTGCACTTCAGCGCGCCCGCCGAATCGCCCACCACGCGGGGGTTCGCCTCGATCCTGGCCGCCGGTCTCGACGAACAGCCGGCCGCCGAGATTCTCGCGGTGCCCGAGGATTTCTACGCCGACCTCGGGCTGGCCGCTCTGATCAGCCCGCTGCGGCTGCGCGGCCTGTCTGCGATGCTCGCCCGCATCAAGCGCAGGCTGCGCGAGGCGTCCTGAAAAAGGTGGACCGCCTCGTCGGGCCGAACGGCGCGGCGCTTAGACTTCCCGAGAACTCGTTGTAAGAAATTCTCTTAGAGAAGCCCGCAGAAATACGTCTGCGGTTATGCCAAACAGGAGGCGCAGTGGCTAGTCACGCCAGCTCGAGGATCTCCAAGGTGCTCGTCGCCAACCGCGGCGAAATCGCCGTCCGGGTGATCCGCGCGGCCCGCGATGCGGGCCTGTCCAGCGTGGCGGTGTACGCCGAGCCCGACGCCGACGCGCCGCACGTGCGTCTGGCCGACGAGGCGTTCGCTCTGGGCGGTCAGACGTCGGCGGAGTCGTACCTGGACTTCGGCAAAATCCTTGACGCGGCGGCCAAGTCGGGCGCCAACGCCATCCACCCCGGCTACGGCTTCCTGTCCGAGAACGCCGATTTCGCGCAGGCGGTCCTGGACGCGAACCTGATCTGGATCGGGCCCAGCCCGCAGTCCATCCGCGACCTCGGTGACAAGGTCACCGCCCGCCACATCGCCGCCCGCGCGCAGGCCCCGCTGGTGCCCGGCACCCCCGACCCGGTGAAGGACGCCGACGAGGTGGTGGCCTTCGCCGAGGAGTACGGCGTGCCGATCGCCATCAAGGCGGCGTTCGGCGGCGGCGGCCGCGGCATGAAGGTGGCCCGCACCATCGAAGAGATCCCCGAGCTGTTCGAGTCGGCCACCCGTGAGGCCGTCGCGGCATTCGGCCGCGGCGAGTGCTTCGTCGAGCGCTACCTGGACAAGCCGCGCCACGTCGAGGCGCAGGTGATCGCCGACCAGCACGGCAACGTCATCGTCGCCGGCACCCGCGACTGCTCGCTGCAGCGCCGGTTCCAGAAGCTGGTGGAAGAGGCTCCCGCGCCGTTCCTGACCGACGCGCAGCGCAAGGAGATCCACGAGTCGGCCAAGCGGATCTGCAAGGAGGCGCACTACTACGGCGCCGGGACCGTCGAGTACCTGGTCGGCCAGGACGGCCTGATCTCCTTCCTGGAGGTCAACACCCGTCTGCAGGTCGAGCACCCGGTCACCGAGGAGACCGCCGGCATCGACCTGGTGCTGCAGCAGTTCAAGATCGCCAACGGCGAGAAGCTGGACCTCACCGAGGACCCCACGCCTCGCGGGCACGCCATCGAGTTCCGGATCAACGGCGAGGACGCCGGACGCGGCTTCCTGCCCGCGCCCGGCCCGGTCACCCGCTACGACATCCCGACCGGTCCGGGTGTCCGGCTGGACTCGGGCGTCGAGGCCGGTTCGGTCATCGGCGGCCAGTTCGACTCGATGCTGTCCAAGCTGATCGTGTACGGCGCCACCCGCGAGGAGGCACTCGCCCGCTCCCGCCGGGCCCTGGACGAGTTCCACGTCGAAGGCCTGGCCACAGTCATCCCGTTCCACCGCGCCGTGGTGTCCGACCCGGCGTTCATCGGCGACGGCGACGGCTTCTCGGTGCACACCCGGTGGATCGAGACCGAGTGGGACAACACCATCGAACCGTTCACCGGCGGCGAGCCGCTGGACGACGAGGACGCCCGGCCGCGCCAGAAGGTGGTCGTGGAGGTCGGCGGCCGCCGGCTCGAGGTGTCGCTGCCCGGCGACCTGGCGCTGTCCAGCGGCGGCGCGGCCGACCCGGCCGGTGTCATCCGCAAGAAGCCGAAGGCGCGCAAGCGCGGGGCGCACGCGGGTGCCGCCGCGTCGGGCGACGCGGTGACCGCCCCCATGCAGGGCACTGTCGTCAAGGTCGCGGTCGAGGAAGGCCAGGAGGTTGCCGCGGGTGACCTGGTGGTGGTGCTCGAGGCGATGAAGATGGAGAACCCGGTCACCGCGCACAAGGACGGTGTCATCACCGGACTCGCGGTCGAGCCCGGCGCCGCCATCACTCAGGGCACGGTGCTCGCCGAGATCAAGTAGCGCTGCGGCGAGAGTTTTTCAGACAACGTTGTCGGCCCTGGCCATCGCGAGTAGGGTTTCGGTCAAGGTTGAGTTCACAGCCGCCCGGGGTACGTCAGTGACGTGAGGGTGGGCGGAATTCCCTCCTTCTCCGAACTGTTTGCATGTGGCTGACGTATCCACAGGAGGAATCCTCCTCAACGGATGGAGTCAGCGATGTCTGTGGCGCAATCGTGGCAGCAAAGCCGCACAGCACAATTCACCGCCCGCTGGGGCCCGACGGGCACCCTGATCACGGTGGACGGCGAGCTCGACGCGGCCAACACCGATCAGCTCGTCGCGTACGTGCAGCAGAGCACCAGCCGCTCCCGGCGGATGGTCCTTGACCTCCGCGGCCTGAAATTCATTGGTACCGCGGGCTTTTCGGCGCTGCACCGGATCAATGTGAAATGCTCTGCCGCCCAGGTGTCCTGGGCCATGGCGCCGAGCCCGGCGGTGGCCAGGTTGCTGCGGGTCTGCGATCCGGACGGCACCCTGCCGGTGACGACGCAGCAGGCCGAGCCGCTGCTGGAACCGCTGTGGGTTGAGGACGAGGCCGGGCCGCTACTGCAGCTGGTCACGGAGCCGCGTTAGCGACTTCGCCAGCAACCGCGATACGTGCATCTGGGAGATGCCGACCCGCTCGGCGATCTGGGTCTGCGTCATCGACTCGAAGAATCGCAGCACCAACACCGTTCGCTCGCGCTCGGGCAGCGCCTCGAGCAGCGGACGCAGCGCTTCCTGATCCTCGATCCGGTCCAGGCCGGTGTCGACGTCGCCGAGGGTGTCGGCGATCGCGCGGGCTTCTTCTTCCTCGCCGCCACCACCGCTGTCGATGGACAGGGTGTTGTACGAGCTGCCGGCGACCAGGCCCTCGACCACCTCTTCGCGGTCCATGTCGAGTTCCGCGGCGAGTTCGGTCGCGGTGGGCGCCCGGCCCAGCCGCTGCGACAGGTCGGCGGTGGCGGTGCCCAGCCGCAGGTGCAGTTCCTTCAGCCGCCGCGGGACCTTGACCGACCAGCTGTTGTCGCGGAAGTGGCGGCGGACCTCGCCCATGATCGTGGGCACCGCGAAGGAGACGAAGTCCGAGCCGGCGTCGACGTCGAAGCGGACCACCGCGTTGACCAGCCCGACGCGGGCCACCTGAACCAGGTCGTCGCGTGGTTCGCCGCGCCCCTCGAAGCGGCGCGCGATGTGGTCGGCGAGCGGCAGGCACCGCTCGACGATCTTGTCCCGTTGACGTTGAAATTCCATCGAGTCCGGCGTGGCAGTCGCCAACTCACGGAACATGTCCGGAACATCGGCGTATTCGTTCGGACGCGATACCGAACCGCCGGCAGCTCGCGCTGTCACCTGCTGGAGGCCGCCCGTCGCGCCGTCAGTGTGATGCCGAAGACACTGCCGGTTTCATTGGGTTCGCGACCGTCATGGAAAGTCTGGACGTCGTCGGCGAGCGACGTCAGCACGTGCCAACTGAAGCTTCCGGGCGCCACCACATCGTGGGTGTCGCACGCCGCGGATGCTTCGACCACCAATTGGTCATCCTGCGGATCGACCACGACGATCAGGGTCGCGTCGGGAGTCGCCGAACGAATCAACCGGGTGCACACTTCGTCGACCGCGAGCCGCAGGTCCGCCACCGCGTCGAAATCCAGGTCTTCGAAGGTGCCGATGGCACCGACCAGGGTGCGCAGCATCGCGAGGTTCTCCAGTCGCGCAGCAACGTGAAGCTCAACGGCGCGATGTCCGCGCGGACGCTCGTTAGCGTGCAATCCAGCATCCTTCATATGGTCTCCCGGCAATGTTTGACTGACACTACTACTGCTCCGCAGTCCGCCGTGGACCTCGCGTTCGAGCCGGTTAGTCATGATCGCCGCCGGGTATTCGGCCCACCATGGGTGGGCCTGACACGACCGACACAGCCGCGGCGCGCCGATAACGGTGCGTCGCGGTGATCGCCGGGGTCACGCTGGTCATATCCAGAGTCGTTGCAGTAGGCATATATGTCGGTGCGTTGGTGATCCTGCTCCCCACGATGGGGTGACCACGCTAACGCAACCGTTCCGGCACTCATCATGGTGCCAACCTGATACCCAGAAGTCAGCGCCCGTAACCTCCGAATCGGCTTTCGAGCGAATTTTCACACCACCCGCGTCCGGGCAGGTCACCGGTGGAAAAGTTTAGTCGTCGGCGCGCGTCAGCTGGCCGGCCACTGCCGGTGCACCTCCGGATGTTCGGCGTACCAGCGATCGGCGATCCGGCGAATCCTGCGGTGCTCCACCGCGAGCCAGGCCAGCCCGAGCACCGTGGCGATGATCGCGACGATCCCCGCCGTCATGCCCTCGTGGTGATGTCCGCTGCCGAAGGCCGCAAGGCTGCCGCAGGCCCCGATCACGCCCGCGACGACTAAGAGATACCCGGGCCAGTGCAGGACGTCGATCAGCGACTCGCCGGCGAGCGGCCGCGTGGTCCTCAGATGATCGACAGGGTCGTGGTAGGTGTCTCCCATAGCTGCTCCTCACCGCACCATCAACGTTAGATCGCGGCAGGACAAACCTAAAGAGCCAGTACCGGACCGGCGATCGGAGCAACACCCATGGCGACCATCAGCGCCATCGCGGTCAGCAGGAACCAGCCCGCGCCGTGCCATCCCCACCACGTGCCCCGGGCCTTCCACACCAGATAGGTGCGCACGAAGGCCCAGATCCCGGAGGCGAGCGCGATCAGCGGGCCCCCGAATGCCAGCAGGGTGCGCTGCGGCGCGCCACACGCGACCGTGTCCACGCTGACTCCCGGGCAGGTGCTCACCCACACCGCGGCGATCAAGACGAAGCCGACGGCGGCCAGCGTGGACAGCACGGCAAACCGGATGGCGGCATGCACCTCGCCGTCCTCCTGACCCAAGCGGTCACCGCCGGATCGAGCGTCCGCTTTCTGCATCGTTGGTCACCTCCCTCAAGGGTCCGCGCTTAGTTCATCGCTCGCTACGTCGCATTAGTTACCGGGCAGCATCACCGCGCTGGTAGCAGCGGAAGGCGCACGGGATCAAATACCCCGCGGCAAACCGCGGTAAACGGGATCGATGTGAGGTCGAAGGCCTAGCGTAGTGCCCGCAGAGCGGCGCGGACGGCGCACAGGGTGGCGTCGATCTCCGCGCGCGAGACGGTCAGCGCCGGACGGAACCGGACGCCGTCGTGCCCGGAGGGCAGCACGATCACCGAGTAGCGCCACAGCAGGCTGATCAGCTCGTCGCGGTCGGCGGTGGTCGGCACGCTGAACGCACACATCAGGCCGCGGCCGCGGGGGTCGAGCACCAGGCCGGGAAATTCGCCGGCGAGCTCGTCGAGGCGCGCACGCAGGTAGGCGCCTTGTTCGGCGGCCCGGTCGAACAGTCCGTCGGCCTCGATCACCTCCATGATGCGGCGGGCGCGCACCATGTCGACCAGGTTGCCGCCCCACGTCGAGTTCACCCGGGAGGACACCGCGAACACGTTGTCGCTGACCTCGTCGACCCGGCGGCCGGCCATGATGCCGCACACCTGGGTCTTCTTGCCGAACGCCACCACGTCGGGTTGCACGCCCAATTGCTGGTAGGCCCAAGGCGTTCCGGTCAAGCCGCAGCCGGTCTGCACCTCGTCGAAGATCAATAGGGCGTCGTACTCGTCGCACAACTCACGCATGGCCGCGAAGAACTCCGGCCGGAAGTGACGGTCGCCGCCCTCGCCCTGGATGGGCTCGGCCACGAAGCAGGCGATGTCGTGCGGGTGGGCCTCGAACGCCGCACGGGCCTGGCGCAGCGACTCGGCCTCCAGCGCCGCCATGGCGGCGCCGTCCAGCCCGGGCCGGAGGAACGGCGCGTCGATGCGGGGCCAGTCGAACTTGGGGAAACGGGCGACGGTGACCGGCTTGGTGTTGGTCAGCGACAGCGTGTATCCGCTGCGGCCGTGGAATGCGCCGTGCAGGTGCAGCACCCGGGTGCCCAGCGCGGGATCGATGCCGCGCGCTTCGTTGAACCGGCTCTTCCAGTCGAACGCCACCTTCAGCGCGTTCTCCACCGCGAGGGCGCCGCCGTCGACGAAGAACAGGTGCGGCAGGACCGGGTCGCCCAGCACCCGGGCGAAGGTCTGCACGAAGCGGGCCATCGCCACCGAGTAGACGTCGGAGTTGCTGGGCTTGTTCAGGGCGGCCTGCGCCAGCTCGGCGCGAAACTCCTGGTCATCGGCCAGCGCGGGGTGGTTCATGCCCAGTGCCGACGACGCGAAGAACGTGAACATGTCCAGGTAGCGCCGGCCGTCGCGGGCGTCGTACAGGTAGGAGCCGGTAGAGCGGGCCAGATCGAGCACGAAGTCGAAACCGTCGACCAGCATGCTGCGCGCCAGCACCTCGTGGACCCGGTCGGGCTCGGTGCGGGTGAGGCGTTCCAGGGTGGCGGTCACGGCCCTATGGTAGCCGATTTTTACGGAATCATAAGGACTTCACCGTATATTTTATGGTATTCGTTGCCTATCAGCGTAAAAAGTATTCAATATGATGGTGCTTCGCGTCCTGACGTTCGCCGTCGTCCGGATCCGCTGCAGCAGGTCCTCCAGCGCCCGGGCGGACGGAACGCGCACCAGCAGGATGTAGCTTTCCTCGCCGGCCACCGAGTGACACGATTCGATCTCCTCGATGTGCTCGAGGCGGGCGGGCGCATCATCGGGTTGAGAGGGATCCAAGGGAGTGATGGCCACGAACGCCGACAGCAGGTGTCCGACCGCCTCCGGGTCGACGCGCGCCGCGTATCCCGAGATGACGCCGCGCGCCTCGAGCCTGCGCACCCGGGACTGCACCGCCGAGACCGACAGCCGGGCGCTGGCGGCCAGCTCCGCCAGCGTCGCGCGGCCGTCGGCGACCAGCTCGCGCACCAGAATCCGGTCGACCTCGTCGAGCGTCTCACTCATGGCCGGAGACTATCGCAGGAACGGCCCGTCGTGACCCGCACGAAATGGCTGGAAACCTGGCAGCTTCGGGCGCAGTTCGCCGCGGGCCTGTCGGCGATGTACGCGGCCGAGGTCCCCGCCTACGGCACCCTGGTCGAGGTCAGCGAGCGGGTCAACGCCGATTACGCGGCGCGTCATGCCGATCCCGAACGGTTCGGCTCGCTGCGGCGGGTCACCGCCGAGCGGCACGGCGCCATCCGGGTGGGCAGCCCGGCCGAATTGGCGGCCGTCGCCGACCTTTTCGCCGCCTTCGGCATGCTGCCGGTGGGCTACTACGACCTGCGTCGCGCGGCGTCACCCGTCCCGGTGGTGTCGACCGCCTTCCGGCCCATCGACGCAACCGAGTTGTCGCGCAACCCGTTCCGGGTGTTCACCTCGATGCTGGCCACCCGCGACCCGCGCTACTTCGACCGCGACCTGCGCCGGCGCGTCGATACCTTCCTGGCGAGGCGCCGGCTGTTCGACCCCGCGATGACGGCCCGGGCGCGAGTGATCGCCGCCGAGGGTGGCTGCGATGCCGACGAGGCGCGGCCGTTCGTCGCGGCGGCGGTGGCGGCCTTCGCGTTGTCCGGCGAGCCGATCGAGCGATCCTGGTACGACGAATTGGCGCGCGTCTCCGCGGTAGCCGCCGACATCGCGGGCGTCGGCTCCACACACATCAACCACCTAACGCCCCGGGTGCTCGACATCGACGACCTGTACCGGCGGATGACCCGGCGCAGCATCACCATGATCGACGCCATCCAGGGGCCGCCCCGCACGGACGGGCCGGCGGTCCTGTTGCGCCAGACCTCTTTTCGTGCCCTGGCCGAACCGCGCCGCTTCATATGCGACGACGGCCGCATCACCGAGGCAACGCTGCGGGTGCGCTTCGGCGAGGTGGAGGCGCGCGGCGTCGCGCTGACCCCCAAGGGCCGGGAACGCTACGACGCCGCGATGGCCGCCGCCGACCCGGCCGCGGTGTGGGCGGACCACTTCCCGCGCACCGACGCGGAGATGGCCGACGCGGGACTGGCCTACTACCGCGGCGGTGACCCGTCGGCGCCGATCGTCTACGAGGACTTCCTTCCCGCGTCGGCGGCGGGCATTTTCCGGTCGAACCTGGACTCGCCCGCCTGCATCGAAAGCCATTGCACCGTCGACGATTCCGGCTACGACGCCCAGTGGCTGGCCGAGTCCATCGGCCGCGAGATCTACGACCCCTACCCGCTTTACGAAGCGCTCTCCCAGGAGGCACCGCGATGACTATGCCCGCCGCCGATGACGATGCAGAGCGAAGCGATGAGGAGGAACGGCGCATGCCGACAGCCGACGACTTACGCGCGCGGGCGCGGGACGCCCTGCGGGCGATGGGGGCCGACATCGCACTCGGTGAACCGGACGCCCACGGGATGCCGGCCAGCACACCGATCACCGGCGAGGTGCTGTTCACCGTCGCCCCCACCACGCCCGATCAGACCGACCATGTGATATCCAAAGCCGCGCAAGCGTTTTCGGTGTGGCGCGCCACCCCGGGCCCGGCTCGCGGCGCGCTGGTGGCGCGGCTCGGCGAGCTGCTGACCGAGCACAAGGACGAGCTGGCCACCCTGGTGACAATCGAGGTCGGCAAGATCACCTCCGAGGCGGCCGGCGAGGTGCAGGAGATGATCGACATCTGCCAGTTCGCCGTCGGCCTGTCGCGTCAGCTCTACGGTCGCACCATCGCCTCGGAGCGCCCCGGCCATCGACTGCTGGAAACCTGGCACCCGCTCGGTGTCGTCGGGGTGATCACCGCGTTCAACTTCCCGGTCGCGGTCTGGGCCTGGAACGCCGCGCTGGCCCTGGTGTGCGGGGATCCGGTGGTGTGGAAGCCCTCGGAGCTGACCCCGTTGACGGCGCTGGCCACCCAGTCGTTGATCGCCCGGGCCGCCGCCGGCGTCGGCGCCCCGCCCGCGGTGAGCTCTCTGCTGCTGGGCGACCGCGACCTCGGCGAGCTCCTGGTGGACGACCCCCGCATCGCCCTGGTGTCGGCGACCGGTTCGGTAAGGATGGGCCGGGCCGTCGGTCCCCGCGTCGCCGCCCGTTTCGGCCGGGTGCTGCTGGAACTGGGCGGCAACAACGCCGCCATCGTGACGCCGTCGGCCGACCTGGACCTCGCGGTGCGGGCGGTGGTGTTCGCCGCGGCCGGCACCGCCGGTCAACGCTGCACCAGCCTGCGCCGGCTGATCGTGCACCGCTCGGTCGCCGACGAGGTAGTCGCGCGCGTCGCGTCCGCCTTCGGGGAGCTCCGGATCGGCGACCCGTCCGCACCGGGCACCCTGGTCGGACCGCTGATCCACGAGACCGCCTACCGCGACATGGTGGGCGCGCTGGAGCAGGCGCGCGCCGACGGCGGTGAGGTCATCGGCGGCGGGCGAACCCACCCCGGTGTTGCCGAACACCCGAGTTCCTACTACGTCGCGCCGGCCCTGGTGCGGATGCCCGCGCAGACCGCCATCGTGGCGGCCGAGACGTTCGCGCCCATCCTCTACGTGCTGACCTACGACGAGCTGGATGATGCGATTGCACTCAACAATGCTGTGCCGCAAGGTCTTTCGTCAGCGATCTTCACCACCGACCTGAGGGAGGCCGAGCGGTTCCTGGCCGAATCCGACTGCGGAATCGCCAATGTCAACATCGGCACGTCCGGCGCGGAGATCGGCGGTGCGTTCGGCGGTGAGAAGGAAACCGGCGGCGGACGCGAATCCGGCACCGACTCCTGGAAGGCCTACATGCGCCAAAGTACCAATACCGTCAATTATTCCGGCGAGTTGCCGCTGGCCCAGGGCGTGAAGTTTGGATGAATCCAATGTGGCCGGCGTCTCATGTCGTATGAGTACTATCTGACACATGCCGACAGCCCGCAGGCGCTTGTCCCCCGAGGATCGACGCGCTGAGCTGCTCGCTTTAGGGGCAGAGGTCTTTGGGAAGCGACCCTACGACGAGGTCCGCATCGATGAGATCGCGGAACGCGCCGGGGTGTCGCGGGCCCTGATGTACCACTACTTCCCCGACAAACGGGCATTCTTCGCGGCGGTGGTCAAGGACGAGGCCGACCGCTTGTACGAGAACACCAACATGGACGACGCCACCGGCCTGACCATGTACGAAGAGGTCCGGACCGGTGTGATGGCCTACATGGCCTACCACGAGCAGAACCCCGAGGCCGCGTGGGCCGCCTACGTCGGCCTGGGCCGTTCCGACCCGGTCCTGCTGGGCGTCGATGACGAAGCCAAGAACCGGCAGCTCGAGCACATCATGAGCCGGATCACCGACCTCGTGGCCAAGACGCCCGCGAGGAAGCTGGAACCCGACGTCGAGCGGGACCTCCGGGTGATCTGCCACGGCTGGCTGGCCTTCACCTTCGAGCTGTGCCGGCAGCGCATCATCGACCCCACCACCAATGCCGATCGCCTCGCCGACGCGTGCGCGCACTCCCTGTTCGACGCCATCGCACGGGTCCCCGAGATCCCCGAGGAACTGTCCCACGCGATGTCGACCGCTCGTATCGAGCCGCGCTAGCCGACGACTTGTCGGTGCCCGTTGGCACCATGGATAGGTGAGCAGTCGCGCCGATGCCGGGCAGCCCGGCCGTTCCGACCCGTTGGGCCGGTTCAGCGCGATCACCCGCGAGTGGTTCACCAGCACGTTCGACGCCCCCACCACCGCCCAGGCCGAGGCCTGGAACGCGATCGCCGACGGCCACAACACCCTGGTGATCGCGCCGACCGGCTCGGGTAAGACGCTGGCGGCGTTCCTGTGGGCGCTGGACAGCCTGGCCGGGTCGACGGAGCGCCCGCCCGGCACCCGCGTGCTCTATGTCTCCCCGCTCAAGGCGCTGGCCGTCGACGTCGAACGCAACCTGCGCACTCCGCTGGCCGGCCTCACCCGCATCGCCGAGCGCCAGGGCGTGCCAGGCCCGGACATCAGCGTCGGGGTCCGCTCCGGCGACACCCCGCCCGCCACCCGTCGCCAGCTGATCAACCGCCCGCCCGACGTGCTGATCACCACACCCGAGTCGCTGTTTCTTATGCTCACCTCGGCCGCGCGCGAGACCTTGGCCGGCGTGCAGACGGTGATCGTCGACGAGATCCACGCCATCGCCGCGGGCAAGCGCGGCGCGCACCTGGCCGTGTCGCTGGAGCGCCTCGACGCGCTGCGGGAGGACAAGCCCGCCCAGCGCATCGGGTTGTCGGCCACGGTGCGCCCGCCCGAGGAACTCGCCCGGTTCCTGTCCGGGCAGGGGCCGACGACCATCGTGGCCCCGCCGTCGGCGAAGACGGTGGAGCTCACCGTGCAGGTGCCGGTGCCCGACATGGCCAACCTGGCGAACAACACCATCTGGCCGGACGTCGAGAACCGCCTGGTCGACCTGATCGAATCGCACAACTCCACCATCGTCTTCGCCAATTCACGGCGCCTCGCCGAGCGGCTTACCGCCCGCCTCAACGAGATTCACGCGGAACGCAGCGGTGTGGAGCTAACCACCGACGCCAATCCGAAGGTGGCCGGCGGCGCTCCGGCGCACATCATGGCCAGCGGGCAAACCTACGGCGCCGACCCGATACTGGCCCGCGCCCACCACGGTTCGGTCAGCAAGGAGCAGCGCGCCCTGGTCGAAGAGGACCTCAAGCGTGGGCTGCTCAAGGCGGTGGTCGCCACCTCGAGCCTGGAGCTGGGTATCGACATGGGCGCCGTCGATCTGGTGATCCAGGTGGAGGCGCCGCCGTCGGTGGCCAGCGGCCTGCAGCGCATCGGCCGGGCCGGCCACCAGGTGGGCGAGGTCTCGCAGGGGGTGCTGTTCCCCAAGCACCGCACCGACCTGATCGGCTGCGCGGTCAGCGTGCAGCGCATGCTCACCGGCCAGATCGAAACCATGCGGGTGCCCGCCAATCCGCTCGACATCCTGGCGCAGCAGACCGTGGCGGCCGCGGCGCTGGAACCGTTGGACGCCGACCGGTGGTTCGACACGGTCCGGCGGGCCGCGCCGTTCGCGACACTGCCGCGCAGCGTGTACGAGGCCACCCTGGACCTGTTGAGCGGCAAGTACCCGTCCACCGAATTCGCCGAGCTGCGACCGCGGTTGGTGTACGACCGCGACACCGGCACCCTGACCGCCCGCCCCGGCGCGCAGCGGCTGGCCGTGACGTCCGGCGGCGCCATCCCCGACCGGGGGCTGTTCACCGTATACCTTGCTTCCGAAGCCGAAAAGCCTTCGCGGGTAGGCGAACTCGAAGAGGAAATGGTCTACGAGTCGCGCCCCGGCGACGTCATCTCGCTGGGCGCCACCAGCTGGCGGATCACCGAGATCACCCACGACCGGGTACTCGTCATCCCCGCGCCCGGCCAGCCGGCCCGGTTGCCGTTCTGGCGCGGCGACGGCCTGGGCCGCCCGGCCGAGCTGGGCGCTGCGCTCGGCGCGTTCACCGGCGAACTGGCCGGGCTGCAGCGCGAGGCCTTCGACACCCGCTGCGCCGCACTGGGTTTCGACGCGTACGCCACCGATAACCTGTGGGGTCTGCTCGACGAGCAGCGCAGCGCCGCCGGGGTGGTGCCCACCGACACCACCCTGCTGGTCGAGCGGTTCCGCGACGAACTGGGCGACTGGCGGGTGATCCTGCACTCGCCGTACGGGCTTGCGGTCAACGGACCGCTCGCGCTGGCGGTGGCCCGCCGGCTGCGCGAGCGCTACGGCATCGACGAGAAGCCCACCGCCTCCGACGACGGGGTCGTGGTGCGACTGCCGGACACCATTTCCGATTTCGCGTCCGACACGGGAACCGACGCCCCGCCGGGCGCCGACCTTTTCGTCTTCGATGCCGAGGAGATCGACCCGATCGTCACCGCCGAGGTCGGCGGCTCGGCGCTGTTCGCGTCGCGGTTCCGCGAGTGCGCGGCCCGCGCCCTGCTGCTGCCGCGCCGGCACCCCGGCCGCCGCTCGCCGCTGTGGCAGCAGCGCCAGCGCGCCGCCCAGCTGCTGGAGGTGGCCCGCAAATACCCCGACTTCCCGGTGGTGCTGGAGACCATCCGCGAGTGCCTGCAGGACGTCTACGACGTCCCTGCCCTGACCCTGCTGATGACCGGCATCGCGCAGCGGCGGGTGCGGGTGCTCGAGGTCGAGACGCAGCGGCCGTCGCCGTTCGCGGCGTCGCTGCTGTTCGGCTACGTCGGCGCGTTCATGTACGAAGGCGACAGCCCGCTGGCCGAGCGCCGGGCCGCCGCGCTGTCGCTGGACAGCACGCTGCTGGCCGAGCTGCTCGGCCGGGTGGAGCTGCGCGACCTGCTCGATCCCGAGATCATCGCCGCCACCGGCCGCCAGCTTCAACACCTCGCGCCCGACCGGGCCGCCCGCGACGCCGAGGGCGTCGCGGACCTGCTGCGGCTGCTGGGCCCGCTGACCGAGGACGAGGTGGCCGCCCGCGCCGCGGCCGCCGACGTGGGCGGC
>NZ_MBEI01000042.1 GCF_001953985.1 Mycobacterium colombiense | reverse complement strand
TTGGCCCGGGGCCCCGCCCCGGCCGGGGGCCCCCCCCGGGCCCCCCCGGGTTTGGGCCCCCCCCTGGGTGTTTTTCACAACTGAAAAACCCCCGTCAACCAGTGGGCCCGGGCGCCCCCCGGGCGCCCGGGGCCACCTGTCTTTTGCGGTCACCGACGCCTAACCGCCCCATCTCGATTCACAACAATTTTGTCGCGCAGACCTGTTAGGACCAGGAAGCGCGGGGCAATATGGCAAGGCATGAGCGAGACACCCGACACACCCGAACCACGCACCGAGTCGACCCCAGCCGCACCCGTCACCGCGCCACCGCCGGCAGCCCCGGACCGGGTGAGGCCGCCCCGGCTCTACACGGCGGCCGCCTGGGTGGTGATCGTCGCGGGCATCGTCTTCATCCTCTCGTCGGTGTTCTTCGTCGGCGCCTCCATCTGGATGCATCAGCACCACTGCCACCATCACCACGGCATGTTCCACCCCGCCAGCCCCGGGCCCGGCAATGGACCGTGGGGAGGCCCCGGGCCGGGTAACGGACCCGGGCAGTACGGCGCCCCCGGCGGCTACGGGCCGTGGTACGGCGGCCCGGGCGGACCTGACAACGGGCCGTGGGGACCACCTGGTCCCGGCGGTCCTGGCTTGATCGTTCCGATGCCCCCGAGCGGTCCGGGCGGTCCCGGCGGACCGCACGCCGGCCCGGGTGTCAGCGGCCCCGGGCAGCCGCCTGCCACCCCGTCCCCCGGCGCGCCCGCGCCGCGCCCCTGACAGCGCGCGCTTACGTCACGCCTTAAATCGTGCCCGAAACGGGTATTCGCCCGTAGTGGGCGGCCGATCGGAAGTCGCCCGCATCTTCTTGACCAGGTCAAGATGAGGGGAATACTCGATTGCAGGCCGGAAGACCCGAAGCGCTCACTGCAGTACTGAAAATGCTTGATGCTCAAGCGATTCGGTACCGCGGTGTGCTTCCTCGGGCACCGCGGCCTGCAACCCGGTGACGAGGAGAGAGCTAAATGACGGACCGGTTCACGACCAATGACGCCGGCATCGCTGCGCCGAGCGACGACCAGTCGCTGACGATCGGCCCAGACGGCCCGATTCTGTTGCAGGACCACTACCTGATCGAGCAGATGGCGATGTTCAATCGGGAGCGCATCCCGGAGCGCCAGCCGCACGCCAAAGGTGGTGGCGCATATGGTCATTTCGAAGTGACCAATGACGTCAGCCAGTACACCAGGGCCGCGGTGTTCCAGCCCGGCACCAAAACCGACATGCTGGCACGGTTTTCCACCGTCGCCGGCGAGCGGGGCAGCCCAGACACCTGGCGCGACCCGCGTGGCTTCGCGCTGAAGTTCTATACGAGCGAAGGCAATTTCGACCTGGTCGGCAACAACACCCCGGTCTTCTTCATGCGTGACCCGCTGAAGTTCCAGCACTTCATCCGGTCCCAGAAGCGCTTGCAGGCAAGCAATGTGCGTGACCACAACATGCAGTGGGACTTCTGGAGCCTGTCCCCGGAATCGGCGCACCAGGTGACGTGGCTGATGGGAGACCGCGGCATCCCCAAGACCTGGCGGAACATGAACGGCTACAGCAGCCACACCTACAGCTGGATCAATGCGGCCGGCGAGATCTTCTGGGTGAAGTACCACTTCATCACCGACCAGGGCATCGAGTTCCTGACCCAGGAGGACGCCGACCGGTTGGCCGGCGAGGACGGCGACTACCACCAGCGCGACCTGTTCGAGTCGATCGAACGCGGGGATCACCCTAGCTGGACGCTGAAGATGCAGATCATGCCGTACGAGGAAGCCAAGGACTACCGGTTCAACCCGTTCGACCTGACCAAGGTATGGCCGCACGGCGATTACCCGCTGATCGACGTCGGCAGGATGACGCTGAACCGCAACGTCACGGACTACCACGCCGAGATTGAGCAGGCGGCCTTCGAGCCGAACAACACCGTGCCCGGCACCGGCCTGAGTCCGGACAAAATGCTGCAGGCGCGCGGCTTCTCGTACTCCGACGCCCATCGCGCCCGGCTGGGGACCAACTACCGCCAGATCCCGGTCAACACGCCCAAAGTCGAGGTCAACAGCTACTCCAAAGATGGCGCCATGCGGATGAATAACGTCTCCGACCCCGTCTATGCGCCCAATTCCTACGGTGGGCCGCACGCCGACCCGGCGCGCGCCGCCGAGATCCGCTGGCACGCCGACGGGGACATGGTCCGCTCGGCGTACACGCTGCACGCCGAGGATGACGACTGGGGGCAGGCCGGCACCATGGTGCGCGAGGTGCTCGACGATGCGGCCAGGGAACGCTTGGCGCACAACATCATTGGCCACGTCTCCCAGGGTGTTAAGGAGCCGGTGCTGTCGCGGGTGTTCGAGTACTGGCGCAACGTCGATCCCGACCTCGGCAAAAAGGTCGAGGAGGGCGTCCGGGGCAACGGGGGCTGACCGCGCGTCGGTGCGCCTGGCATGATCGCTGCATGACCATGCGGGTTACGCAGGTTGCCCAGCTGCACGGGGCCGCGATGGCCATCGGCTTGGTTCTGGCGGGCACGGCCGCAATGCCGGTCGCGGCCGCGCACCCGTCGGAGCCAGGGGTGGTGAACTACGCCGTCCTGGGCAGGGGATCGGTCGGCAACATCGTCGGCGGGCCCATGGGCTGGGAGTCGGTGTTCACCCAGCCCGGGCAAGGCGACTGGGTGGACCTACCGGACTGCAACAACTGGGCCGACATCGGTTTGCCCGAGGTGTACAACGATCCCGACCTGGCGTCGTTCAACGGAGCCCTCACCCAGACGTCGGCCACCGACCAGACCCATCTGGTCAAACAGGCCGTCGGGGTGTTCGCCACCAATGAGGCCGCGGGCCGGGCGTTTCATCGGGTGGTGGATCGAACGGTGGGTTGTTCGGGACAGACGACCGCGCTCCACTTGGACAACGGCAGCACGCAGGTGTGGTCGTTCGATGGCGGGCCGGCCGGCCCGGCCGACGAGAACTGGACGAAGCAGGAGGCGGGCACCGATCGCCGGTGCTTCAATCAAACCAGGCTGCGCGAAAACGTGTTGCTGCAGGCGAAAGTGTGCCAATCCGGCAACGCCGGACCTGCGGTGAACGTGCTGGCTGGGGCGATGCAGAACGCGCTGGGTCAATAATCGAGCGATTGGGTAACCGTCTGTCCCGAGCACCTCACCGTGCGGAGAAGGGAATATGTCGGGGGCATCTGATAGATGAAGCACTAGACGAAATGGTGCCGCTTAACGTTCGATTAGCTGCGCAGGGAAGCGGTCCGCAGGTGCATGTCCAGGCATGCCCGGGCCCGAAGGGATCGTGATATGACGTTCGCGCCGATCACCGCCGCGGCTTCGCAGTCGGAGTCGCGCGTGGCCGGTGCCGACCCCACCCCCGAGCTCAACATCGCCGAGCTGGCCGATTCCGCGGCCGTCGCGCAGTACATCGCCGAGGGATGTCTGGTGGACGCCCCGCTGGGCCGTGTCGGGCTGGAGTTGGAGGCCCATTGCCACGACCCGGCCGACCCGCACCGCAGACCGAGCTGGAGCGAGATCGCCGACGTGCTCGACGCGCTGCCCGCGCTGCCGGGCGGCAGCAGGATCACCGTGGAACCGGGCGGCGCCGTCGAGCTGTCCGGGCCGCCGGCCGACGGCGTGGTGCCGGCCATCGAGGCCATGCGCCGCGATCAGGCCGTGCTCCAGCCGGCGTTCGCCGCCGCCGGGCTGGGCCTGGTATTCCTCGGCGCCGACCCGCTGCGCCCGCCAAAGCGCATCAACCCCGGCGCCCGGTACCGCGCCATGGAACAGTTCTTCGCGACCAGCCACTCCGGGGAGGCCGGCGCGGCGATGATGACGTCGACCGCGTCGATTCAGGTCAACCTGGACGCCGGTCCGCGCGACGGCTGGGCGGCGCGGGTGCGCCTCGCACACGCGTTGGGGCCCACCATGATCGCGATCACCGCCAACTCGCCGATGCTGGACGGTGACTTCACCGGCTGGGTGTCGAGCCGGCAGCGGGTGTGGGGCCGGATGGACTCGGCGCGCTGCGGACCCATCCTTGGCGCCAGCGGCGACGACCCGGGCACCGACTGGGCGCGGTATGCGCTCAAGGCCCCGGTGATGCTGGTGCACAACCCCGACGCCGAGGCCGTCACGCATTGGGTGCCCTTTGCCGACTGGGTCGACGGCCGCGTGTTGCTCGGGGATCGTCGCCCCAGCGTCGCCGATCTGGAATACCACCTGACCACGCTGTTCCCGCCGGTGCGGCCCAGGCAGTGGCTGGAGATCCGTTATCTGGACAGCGTGCCCGACGCGTTGTGGCCCGCCGTCGCGTTCACCCTGGCGGTCCTGCTCGACGACCCGGCCGCCGCCGACATCGCGGCCGAGGCCGTCGAACCGGTGGCCACCGCCTGGGACACCGCGGCCAGGGTTGGGCTGCGCGACCGGCGGCTGTACGCGGCGGCCAACGCGTGCATGGCCATCGCCGCCGCGAAGGCGCCCGCCGAGCTCGGCGATTCGATGCGGCGGCTGGTCCGCCTGGTCGACCAGGGCCGCTGCCCCGGCGACGACTTCTCCGACCAGGTGGTCGAGCACGGCCCCGCGGCGGCGGTGGCGCGACTGGCGCAAGGGGAGTCGTGACGTCGCGGGAGGGCATCGCCGACGACCTGGCGCGGACGCGGACGCGGACGTTGCGTCTGGTCGAGTTCGACGACGCCGAACTCTGCCGGCAGTACGACCCGCTGATGAGCCCGCTGGTATGGGACCTGGCGCACATCGGTCAGCAGGAGGAGCTGTGGCTGTTGCGCGGGGGTGACCCGGCGCGCCCCGGGATGCTGCCGCCGGCGGTCGAGGGGCTCTACGACGCCTTCGTGCATTCCCGCGCCAGCCGGGTGGACCTGCCGCTGCTGTCGCCGGACAAGGCGCGGGCCTACTGCCGGACCGTGCGCTCGGCCGTGCTCGACGCGCTCGACGCGCTGCCCGACGATCCCGCCGGCGAGGAGGCGGCGTTCGTGTACGCGATGGTGGTCAGCCACGAAAACCAGCACGACGAAACCATGCTGCAGGCGCTGAATTTGCGCAGCGGCGCACCGCTTTTGCTGGACGCCTCCGTGCTGCCGGCCGGTCGAGCGGGGCTGGCCGGCACGTCGGTGCTGGTGCCCGGCGGCGAATTCGTGCTCGGCGTGGACGCCGCCCGTGAACCGTATTCGTTGGACAACGAGCGCCCGGCCCACGTCGTCGACCTGCCCGCCTTCCGGATCGGACGGGTCCCGGTCACCAACGGCGAATGGCGCAGGTTCGTCGACGACGGAGGCTACGACCAGCCGCGCTGGTGGTCGGAGCGCGGCTGGCAGCACCGCCAGGCCGCGGGCCTGACCGCGCCGCAGTTCTGGAGCCCCGACGGCGCGACCCGCACCCGGTTCGGCCACGTCGAGGACATCCCGGCCGACGAACCCGTCCAGCACGTCAGCTTTTTCGAGGCCGAGGCGTACGCGGCCTGGGCCGGCGCCCGGCTACCCACCGAGATGGAATGGGAGAAGGCCTGCACCTGGGATCCGTCCACCAACACCCGGCGCCGGTATCCCTGGGGCGAGCGCAAACCGGACGAGGCGCTGGCCAACCTCGGCGGCACGGCGTTGCGGCCGGCGCCCGTCGGCGCCTACCCGGCGGGCGCCTCGGCGTACGGCGCCGAGCAGATGCTTGGCGAGGTCTGGGAGTGGACCACCTCCCCGCTGCGGCCCTGGCCCGGGTTCGTCCCGATGCTCTACGAGCGGTATTCGCAGCCCTTCTTCGACGGCGATTACCGGGTGCTGCGCGGCGGCTCGTGGGCCGTGGAGCCGGGCATCATGCGCCCGAGCTTCCGCAACTGGGATCACCCCTACCGGCGCCAGATCTTCTCCGGCGTCCGGCTGGCGTGGGACGTCCCCGACGGCGGGGATCGCGCCTGATGTGCCGGCACCTGGGCTGGCTGGGGACTGACGTCACGGTTTCCTCGCTGGTGCTCGATCCGCCGTTCGGGCTGCGGGTGCAGTCCTATGCGCCGCGCCGGCAAAAGCATTGCCTGCTCAACGCCGACGGTTGGGGCGTCGGGTTTTTCGACACCTCGACAGGACCACCGCAGGACGGGCTGCCCCGCCGCTGGCGCAGCCAGGCGCCGCTGTGGGGCGACGTGTCGTTCGATTCGATCGCGCCCGCGCTGCGCAGCCACTGCGTGGTGGCCGCGGTACGCTCGGCCACCGTCGGCATGCCGATCGAGGCCAGCGCGTGCGCGCCGTTCACCGACGGGCAGTGGTTGTTGTCGCACAACGGAATCGTCGACCGGGCCGTGTTGCCGACGACGGCGCGCGCCGAATCGGCCTGTGACAGCGCGATACTGGCGGCTACGATCTTCGAACGTGGGCTCGACGCGCTGGGGGAGACGATCGAAGAGGTCGCCGCGGCCGATCCAAACGCGCGGCTGAACATATTGGCCGCCAACGGTTCTCGCATGCTGGCGACGGCGTGGGGCGACACGCTGTCCATCCTGCGGCGCCCGGACGGAGTGGTCCTGGCCAGCGAACCCTACGACAACGACTCCGACTGGGAGGACGTGCCGGACCGTCACCTTGTCGAAGTCACCGCGAACGGTGTCACGATGACGCCGCTGGATCAGTCGAGAGGATCTTGATGACGCTGTCGCTGTCGAACCACCTGGCCGCCGACTCGGCGTACCACGCGTTGCGCCGCGACGTCCTGGACGGCCTGCAGAAGACGCCAAAGACATTGCCGCCCAAATGGTTCTACGACTCCGTCGGCAGTGATCTGTTCGACCAGATCACCCGGCTGCCCGAGTACTACCCGACGCGCGCCGAGGCCGAGATCTTGCGAGCGCGGGCGGCCGAAGTCGCGTCGGCGAGCGAGGCCGATACCCTGGTGGAACTGGGCAGCGGGACATCGGAGAAGACGCGGGTGTTGCTCGACGCGCTACGGGTACGGGGTTCGCTGCGCAGGTTCGTCCCGTTCGACGTCGACGCAAGCATCCTGTCGACCGCGGCCGCGGCCATCCAGCAGGAGTACGAGGGCGTGGAAATCAAGGCCGTCTGCGGCGATTTCGAAGAGCACCTGACCGAGATCCCCGACGGCGGGCGGCGGCTGTTCGTGTTCCTCGGGTCGACGATCGGCAACCTCACACCCGGCCCGCGCGCGGAATTCCTTGCCGCACTGTCCGCGCAGATGCGGCCCGGCGACAGCCTGCTGCTGGGCACGGACCTGGTCAAGGACACCGAGCGGCTGGTGCGCGCCTATGACGACGCCGCCGGGGTGACGGCGGCCTTCAACCGCAATGTTCTCGCGGTGGTCAACCGGGAGCTCGACGCCGACTTCGACGTCGACGCCTACCGGCATGTGGCCCGGTGGAACGCGGCGGAAGAACGCATCGAGATGTGGCTGCGGTCCGACCGGCGCCAGCGGGTGCGGGTCGGAGCGCTCGAGCTGGCCGTGGACTTCGAGGCCGGCGAGGAAATGCTCACCGAGGTGTCGTGTAAGTTCCGCCCCGACAAGGTGACTGGCGAATTGGCCACCGCGGGGTTGCGCCGCACCCGGTGGTGGACGGACGAAGCGGGCGACTTCGGGTTGTCGTTGGCCGTGAAGTGACCGGCGCCAACGCGCTGGCCGGTCAATGGCGGTCAGCCCGCCCGCCGATGGCCGGTCTGCACCTGGACAACGCGGCCTGTTCGCGGCAGAGCCTGGCGGTGATCGAGGCCGGTGCGCAGCACGCCCGCAACGAGTCCGAGCTCGGCGGCTATGTCGCGGCGGAGGCGGCCGCACCGGTGCTCGACGCCGGACGCGTCGCGTTCGCCGCGTTGACCGGAATGGCCGACGCCGAGGTGGTTTTCACCACCGGCTCGCTGAACGCCCTTGATCTGCTGCTGGGCGGCTGGCCGGCGGGAGCGGCGGACCGAAAACGGCTAGCTTGCCTGCCCGGCGAATACGGGCCCAACCTGGCCCTGTTCGCCGCGCACGGATTCGACCGGCAGCTGCTGCCGACCCTGGAAGACGGCCGGCTCGCGCTGGACGATGCGGCGCTGTCCCTGCAGACCGATCCGCCGGACCTGGTGCATCTGACCGCGGTGGCCAGCCATTGCGGTGTGGTGCAACCGGTTTCGATGGTCGCCCAACTCTGCCGCGAGTTGGGGCTGCCGCTCGTCGTCGACGCGGCCCAGGCGCTGGGCCAGGTGGACTGCGCGGTGGGCGCAGACGTGACCTATTCCTCGTCGCGCAAGTGGATCGCCGGGCCGCGCGGTGTCGGGATGCTCGGGGTACGCCGCGAGCTGATGGAAAGCCTGCGCCCACGCCTGGCCGCGCCGGACTGGGCCCGCAAAGACGGCTCGCCGACGGTCGCCGAGCAGCTGGAGTTCGGCGAGGCCAATGTCGCTGCGCGCGTGGGGTTTTCGCTGGCGTTGGGCGAGCATCTGGCCTACGGGCCGCAGGCAGTGTGCGCGCGGCTGGCCGAGGTGGGCAGCCTGAGCCGCACTGTGCTGGCCGATGTGGCCGGCTGGACTGTGGTCGAAGAGGTCGAAGAGTCCAGTGCGATCACCACTTTGGCGCCGAACCACGGCGCCGACGCGCAGGCGGTGCGCGACTGGCTGCTCGCCGAGCGGCGGATCCTGACCACGTTCGCCGGCGTGCAGCGGGCGCCGCTGGAGCTGACGGAACCCGTGCTGCGGATCTCGCCGCACGTGGATACCACGGCCGACGACCTGGAGACGTTCGCCGAGGCCCTCATCGCCGCCACCGCGGCGACCGCGACCGGCTAAGCGGCTTTGTGCGCGGACAGCAGGTAGGCCGGCAGCTTCATCCGGCCCTTCTCGTCGCGGTCGTGCTGCGGGCCGTCGGGAGCCGGCGGAATGTTGGCGTGGATGAAGGCCGGCCGGATCTCGTCGATCTCCCAGTACTTGCTCACCGCGTCGCGCAGCTCGTCCTCGTCGACCTCGTTGGGCTTGTTTTCCCATTCGTCGGGAAAAGCACCCTTGGCGAAGACCAGCACGAAGTAGCCGGCCCCCGGCGCCGCCGCGCGGTGTACCGAGCTGAGGTAGCCGTCGCGGCCCTCGATCGGCAACGAGTGGAACAGCGTGCTGTCGGCCACGGTGGAGAACCGTCCGTCGTAGCCGGTGAACGACGTGATGTCGGCCTGCACGAAGGTGGCCGTGGTCAGGCCGCGGTCGGCCGCGGCCTTGGTGGCCGCCGCGACGGCGGTGGGGATGAGGTCGATGCCGACCACGGTGTAGCCCTGGGCGGCCAGGGTCAACGACAGCTCGGCGACCCCGCAGCCGGCGTCCAGCACGTCGCTGCGGAACTTGCCGGCCGCGATCAGGGCGGCCAGTTCGGGCTGCGGCTCACCGATGTTCCACGGCGGCGGGCCCTCGAACCCACCCTGCTCGCGATAAGCGCTGTCCCAGTCCATGACTTGATCAGGCACGGTTTTCAACCTCCTGGTTGCTGTTTCGCGCCACGGGCGCGAACACGGGTAAGCAGTGCAGCCATGCATCGGCAGCTGGGGCTGCTGCGCTGTCGGCTGGACACGTTGAGTCGCCAACTGCTTCAACAGTACTTTCGACTTTAGGAAGCCACGCGACACCTGGCGAGCCTGCGCCCACTGAGCGAGCCTGCCTGCAGCGAGGTACCCGCGGTCAGGACTCCCAGGTGTGCACCGGTTCGTTGGCGTGCATGTGATCGCAGTACCGGCGCAGCATCTCGGCCAGCGCCGCGGGCCTGCTCATGCCACCGTCCTGCAGTGCCCGCACGGTGGACACCTGCCAGGTGGCACCGTTGCGTCCCGTCCGGGCCCTGCCCTCGATGACCCCGAGGAACCGGTCGCGGACCTCGGCGTCGACGCCCCAGCGCTGCAACCCCTCGTCGGCGATCGGCAGCAGGGTGTCGAGCACCAATTCGCGCGCGGTCACGTCGCCCAGGCCGGGCCAGTGCAGCCCGGCGTCTATGCCGTCCAGCGCGGCCGCGAGGAAATTGGCTTCCGCCACACCGAAATCCATGGCGGTCCACAGCGGGTTGTCCGCTTCGGACAGGCTGCGCAGCATGCCGTAGAAGAAGGCTGAATTCGCCAGCATGTCGACAACGGTCGGCCCGGCCGGCAGCACGCGGTTCTCCAGCCGCAGGTGGGGGCGACCGTCGACCACGTCGTACACCGGGCGGTTCCACCGGTAGACGGTCCCGTTGTGCAGCCGAAGTTCGGACAGCTGCGGGATCCGCCCGGCGGCCAGCTCGGCGACCGGGTCTTCGTCGGACACCTCGGGCAGCAGGAATTCGAAGTAGCGGATGTTCTCCCGATACAGGTCGAGGACCGAGTCGATCCACTGCTCGCCGAACCACACCCGCGGCCGCACGCCTTGGGATTTCTGCTCGTCGGACCTGGTGTCGGTGGACTGCCCGAACAGCTCGATGCGTGTTTCGGCCCACAGTCGGTGCCCGAAGAAGAACGGCGAGTTGGCGCCCAGCGCCAACTGCGGGCCGGCCACGATCTGAGCAGCATTCCAGTTGGCGGCGAACGTCTCCGGATCCACCTGCAGATGCAATTGCATGCTGGTGCAAGCGGATTCGGGTGCGATCGTCGCGGTGTGCCAGCTCAGCGCCTCGGGTCCGGAAATGTTGATGTGGATGTCTTCGCCGCGGGCGGTGAAGATCGACTCGTTGAGGGCGGCGTATCGCTTCGATTCGCTCATCCAGCCGTGGTCGAGGTGTTGGGCCATCAGCGTGGGCAGGATGCCGATCATGACGATATGGGCACCGCCCGCGGCGCCGGCCTTGTTCTCGGCGTCGTTCAGGCTGGCCCGCACCTCGGCCTCGAGGTCCAGGGTGGTGTGCCCGGGCAGCGCGTGCGGCGGAACGTTGAATTCGATGTTGTAGGCACCCAATTCGACCTGGTACGCCGGATCGCCGATGGCGTCCAGCACGTGGCGATTGGACATGGCCGGCTGGTAGTCGGCGTCGACGAGGTTGCACTCGATCTCCATGCCGGTGAGCGGCTGCGCGGAATCGAAGCTCGACTGGGCGAGCATCGTCTCGAAGGCGTCCAGGCACAGCTGTACCTTGCGCCGGTATTCCCGCCGGTGTGCGCTGTCGTACGTGGTGCGCTTGACCTCTTCGCCCACACCGCAGATGCAACAGGGTTACCGCCCGTAACGCAAGCTCCCACGAGTCGCGGTTCCCGCCTCGTCCGTTTGGCGGGTAGACCATGATGGACTTTTGCCGCAAACGTGTCCGAGCTCACGGGTGGAGGAGAGCAGTTGGCCGAGTTCGCCGAATTCGTCGCCGCCATCGACCAGGGGACAACCAGCACTCGCTGCATGATCTTCGATCACGAGGGTGCCGAAGTGGCACGCCATCAACTCGAGCACGAGCAGATCCTGCCCCGGGCCGGCTGGGTGGAGCACGACCCGGTCGAGATCTGGGAGCGCACCTCCTCGGTGCTGACGTCGGTGTTGAACCGGGCCGACCTGAGTACGAAAAATATTGCCGCGCTGGGTATCACGAATCAGCGCGAGACCACTCTGGTGTGGAACCGCAAGACCGGGCGGCCCTATTACAACGCGATCGTCTGGCAGGACACCCGCACCGACCGGATCGCGTCGGCGCTGGAACGCGACGGTCGCGGCGAAGTGATCCGCCGCAAGGCCGGCCTGCCCCCGGCCACCTACTTCTCCGGCGCCAAGCTGCAGTGGATCCTGGAGAACGTCGACGGGCTGCGCGCGGCCGCCGAGAGCGGTGACGCGCTGTTCGGCACTACCGACACCTGGGTGTTGTGGAATCTGACCGGGGGGCCGCGCGGCGGCGTACACGCCACCGACGTGACCAATGCCAGCCGGACCATGTTGATGAACCTGGAGACCCTCGACTGGGACGACGAGCTGTTGTCGATCTTCTCGATCCCCCGGGCGATGTTGCCCAGGATCGGGCCCTCGTCGTCGCCGCAGCCCTACGGCGTGACGTCGGAGACCGGGCCGGCCGGCGGCGAGGTACCGATCACCGGGATGCTCGGCGACCAGCACGCGGCGATGGTGGGTCAGGTGTGTCTGTCCGAGGGGGAAGCCAAGAACACCTACGGCACCGGAAACTTCTTGCTGCTCAACACCGGTGAGACCATCGTGCGGTCAGACAACGGGCTGCTGACCACCGTCTGCTATCAATTCGGGGACGCCAAACCCGTGTATGCGCTCGAGGGTTCGATCGCGGTGACCGGCGCGGCCGTGCAGTGGTTGCGCGATCAGCTGGGCATCATCAGCGGCGCCGCGCAAAGCGAATCGCTGGCACGCCAGGTCGACGACAACGGTGGAGTCTATTTCGTTCCCGCGTTTTCCGGATTGTTCGCGCCCTATTGGCGATCCGATGCGCGCGGCGCGATCGTAGGCCTGTCCCGGTTCAACACCAACGCGCATCTGGCGCGCGCAACGCTGGAGGCGATCTGCTATCAGAGTCGCGACGTGGTGGACGCCATGGCGGCGGATTCCGGTGTGCGCCTTGAGGTCTTGAAGGTCGACGGCGGTATCACCGGTAACGACCTGTGCATGCAAATCCAGGCGGACGTGCTGGGTGTGGACGTGGTGCGCCCGGTGGTCGCCGAGACGACCGCGCTGGGCGCCGCCTACGCGGCCGGTCTGGCGGTGGGGTTCTGGGCCGATCCGGCCGACCTGCGTGCCAATTGGCAAGAGGGCAGGCGCTGGGCTCCGGCTTGGAACGACGAGCAGCGCGCCGCGGGTTACGCGGGCTGGCGCAAAGCCGTGCAGCGGACCCTGGATTGGGTCGACGTCACGTGACGCCGCCCGATCCAGGGCCCGCCGGATGCACTCAGTCTTCGCCGAGAATGCCGTAGATCTCACGCCGCGCATTGTTGAGGATGTCGACGATGCGCTGCTGCTGCTCGGCCGAAGCGGTGTGGGCGGACTGCCCGACCGCGCCGAACAATTGGCCGACGGCCGCCCGCAGATTCATGTGACCCGGGTCGGCGCCTTCGGTGATCTCGTCCCACGGCGGGGTTTCGATCTTGTCGGCCGCCGCGCGGCCCTGTTCGGTCAGCTCGAAACGCTTCTTGCTGCCGTCGGTTTCGCTCGCGGTGATCAGGCCTTCGTCGTCGAGCAGTTGCAGTGTCGGGTACACCGAACCGGGGCTCGGCTTCCACAGTCCATTGCTGCGCTCGGCGATCTGGTGAATCATTTCGTAGCCGTGCATCGGCTGTTCGGCCAGCAGCGTCAGGATGGCCGCTCGCACGTCGCCGCGCTTGCCGCGACCCGGGCCGCCACGGCGCCATCCGCCGCGTCGGCCACCGGGGCCGAAGCCGAAACCGGGGCCGAAGCCGGGACCGAAGCCCGGGCCGAAACCGGGGCCGAAGCCGAACGGGCCGTCGTGGCCACCGGCGTGATCGCGCAGATGCTCGCGGAAGTCCCGTCGGGCCTGGCGCCGTGCCTCGTGCAGGGCGCGCCGGTCAACCGGGCCGGGGCCGAAGCCGAATCCGAGACCGGGCCGGCTGGCGAATGGTCCTTCGGGGGGAGTGAATGGGTTGCTCATTTTTCTGTCCTTACGTTTGTGGGTCGCGCACCGATCGTGCGCTTCGAAACATCACGATATATCGGAAACTAACGCGATGCAACGGGATATGTTGCAGAATTTCGCTGAATCGTCGATGAGCTGCGGAAATCGGGCGGAGTCCGCCCGCCGCTGTGCGGTTTGCATGCACCAAACGACGGGTAGGAACTAGTGGGATGAACGCTGACAACAACCTGAAGGTCGATAGCGGTGGCGTCGGCGCGGCCGCATTCGGGCGACCCGACGGTGCCCGGCGGCGTACCAGCTGGACGTGGATCAACTGGGGGCTGGCGCTGGCGACGGTGCCCGCCGCCGCGCTCGTGATGCTCTTCGCGCTCGGTGCCGTGATGAGCACCGCCGGCTGCAGCGACCGCAGCTGTCCCAACCTGGGCCACGGCGGGATCAACTTCGGCGTCGCGTTCTACGGTGCGCCCGCGGTCGCCGTGGTCGTCATCATCATCTCGTTTTTCACCGCCAAACGACGCGGCGGCATCGCGGTTCCGCTATGCGGATGGGCACTGCTGATCATCGACGTCGCCCTCATGGCGGCGAGTGTGGCCGGCTAGTGCGGCAGTGAGAAACCGTCCGGCGTACCGGGGTCTCCCGGGCCGGGACCACCCGATCGTGGATCGGGCCATCCAACGGATTGTTGCGGCGGTGGCGGCACCGCACCGGGCGGCGGGCTGGGCCAGCCCGGGGGGCCCTGGTATGCGCCGCCGAGCGGTGGCCACGGCGTGGGTCCCGTCGGGCCTGGCGCAGGCATGACCGGGCGCAGCCGGGCCAATTCGCGGCGGTGCCGCTCCGCGAGGACGGCGGCCAGCACGAGTTCCGGCGGGGCGCCGGGCGGTGGCGGCGGCGCCTTGCGCGCCACCACGTCACCGGCGATCCGGTATCCCATCTGCAGGCGCAGCTGACGGTCGAGCTGCGTTGCCCTGGAAAGGAATTGGCGTGCCACCTCGGCCTGACCGGCCGACAGGCCGGACAGCTGCAAGGAGGACGCCCACCATGCCAAGGAGGGCGGCATCATGGGCGGGGGCCCGAGCCGGGGTCCGCGTTCGTTGACCACCACCGTGCCTGCGAAGATGTCGCCGATCCGTTTGGCCTTCGGGGACAGGATGCTGCAGATGACGGCCGGGCTCCCGAACAGCATCCAGATCTCCACCAGCGCCGCCAGGGCCCGAAACAACGCCTGGCGGAAGCGTTCTGGGCCGCCATCGTCGGACACCACGCGCAGGCCCATCGCGATCTTGCCGACCGAGCGTCCCCGCGTAGCCGTTTCGAGGACCAAGGGATAGCCGATAAGTACCAGCACCGTAAATATCAGCAGGATCGCGTTGGTCAGTGCGGTATCGAATTGAGTCAGGGTGGCTGCCCACAACATCAGGCCGAGCAGGTAGCCGATGACCATGACCGCAATATCGATCAGCGCGCTCAGCGTCCGCACCGGCAGCTGTGCGATCTGCACATCGAGCACCACGGCGTCCCCGGTCACCACCTCCGACATAACTTCGAACGGTACAGGCTGGTGCGTGTCGCCGGCCGCACTCTGTCATGCCGGTGGTGCGATTAGGCTGCCGAGGGTGGATGTCGATGCGTTCGTGCTGGCCCATCGCCCGACCTGGGACCGCCTCGACCGATTGGTCGGGCGGCGCCGGTCGCTGTCCGGCGCGGAGATCGACGAACTCGTCGAGCTCTACCAGCGGGTCTCCACCCACCTGTCGATGCTGCGCTCGGCGTCGTCGGATTCCGTGCTGATCGGCCGGCTCTCGAGCCTGGTCGCGCGGGCCCGGTCGGCGGTGACCGGTGCCCACGCGCCACTGAGCAGTGCGTTCACCCGGTTCTGGACGGTCTCGTTCCCGGTTGTGGCCTACCGCACCTGGCGGTGGTGGCTGGCCACCGCGGCGGCGTTCTTCGCCGTGGTCGTGGTCGTCGCGCTCTGGGTCGCCGGCAGCCCGGATGTGCAGTCCTCGCTCGGAACACCCAGCGACATCCAGCAATTGGTCAACCACGACGTGGAGTCGTACTACAGCGAACATCCCGCCGCGGCGTTCGCGCTGCAGATTTGGGTGAACAACTCCTGGGTTTCCGCGCAATGCATCGCCCTGTCCGTGGTGTTGGGCGTGCCGATTCCCTTTGTGCTGTTTCAGAATGCCGCCAATTTGGGTGTCATCGCCGGGCTGATGTTCCCGGCCGGCAAGGGCGCCCTGCTGCTGGGTTTGCTTGTCCCGCACGGGCTGCTGGAGCTCACGGCGGTATTCCTCTCGGGCGCAACGGGAATGCGGCTGGGCTGGTCGGTGATCTCGCCCGGAGACCGGCCCCGGGGCCAAGTGCTCGCCGAACAGGGCCGGGCCGTCGTCTCGGTCGCCGTGGGTCTGGTTGCGGTGCTGCTGGTCTCGGGTTTGATCGAAGCACTGGTGACCCCGTCGCCGTTGCCGACGGTCGTGCGGGTCGGCATCGGCGTCATCGCCGAGGTGGCGTTCTTGTCCTACATCGTCTACTTCGGCCGCCGCGGGGTGAAGGCCGGGGAAAGCGGCGACATGGCGGAGGCGCCGGACTTCGTTCCGACTCGCTGAGCTGCGGGCTACAGACGCCCGGTCGCCTTCATCGCCAGGTAGTGATCGGCAAGGGCGGGTGCGAGTTCGGTGGGCGGGGCGTCGACGACTTCCACCCCGCCGCGGCGCAGACGGGTGGCGATCACGCCGCGGTCATTGCGGGATCGCTCGGCGGCCGCCGCGTCATACACCGCAGCGGCATCCGAACGCCCGGCGGCCATTTGGTCGACGCGCGGATCGGAGACCGCGGCCACCAGCAGGTGATGCTTGGCCGACAGCTGCGGTAGCACGGGCAGCAGGCCCTCGTCGTGCGCGGCCGCGTTCAGGTCGGTCAGCAGCACCACCAGGGACCGCCGGCGGGCGCGCAGCGCGATGGCGGAAGCCATTGCCCGCCAATCCGATTCGACAAGGGTAGGTTGCAGGGGCGCCATCGCGTCGACCAGCTGGGCAAGCAGTTCGGTGCGCGAGGCGCCGAACACGCCGGCCCGGCTCACCCGGTCGTGGGCCAGGAAGTCGACATGGTCGCCGGCCCTCGACGCCAATGCGGCCAGCAGCAGCGCGGCGTCCATCGACCAATCCAGCCGCGGCCAGCCCGCCGGATCAGACGCGGTCGGATCGACACCGACGCGGCCCGCCGCCGTGCGGCCCGTGTCGAGCACGATCACCACCCGCCGGTCGCGTTCGGGCCGCCAGGTGCGCACCACCACGTCGGCGCGACGCGCGGTGGCGCGCCAGTCGATCGAGCGCACGTCGTCGCCGACGACATACTCTCGCAGCGAGTCGAATTCGGTGCCCTGCCCGCGTACCAGCGTGGGCAGCAGGCCGTCGATCTCGCGGAGCTTGGCGAGCCGCGACGGCAGGTGCTTGCGGGCGAGGAATGGGGGCAGCACCCGCAGCTGCCCGGGCACCGGTCGCGAACCCTGCCGGCCCGCCAGCCCGAGCGGGCCGATCGATCGGGCGGTGACCACCGTCGCTCGCTGGTCGCCGCGGCGAACGGGCTGGAGCTGTGTTTGCACCTGCTGGTCCTGCCCGGCGGGGATGTCGATGGGATGGATGCGCGGCCGCGCCTGGGAGCTGGGCGGCCAGGCGTCGCGGATCTGTCCGCGGAACCGGCGCGCGCCGTCGTTGTGGATCGACAGCCCGCACTCCACCTGCTGCCCGAGCCGCGCCGAGCGGTCCGGGGAACGCACGTAGCGCAGTTTGGTCGTGCCGGCCGCCAGGACGATGTCGAGCACCACCGCGATCGCCAGCGCTATCAGCAGGGCCGCGAAAGTGGTTGCCGGCCAAGGAGACAGCGCAATAGGCAGGACGCAGATCAGTGCGACCAGCCCGGTGCGTCCGGTCAGGACCACTAGCGGGGCACCGGAACCGACGCCAGGATCCCGTCGAGCACACCGTCGGGCGTGGCGCCTTCGAGTTCGGCCTCGGGCCGCAGCATCACCCGGTGCCGCAGCGTCGAGCGGGCCATGGCTTTCACGTCGTCGGGCGTGACGTAGTTGCGCCCGGACAGCCACGACCAGGAGCGCGCTGTGGCCAGCAGGGCGGTCGCCCCGCGGGGCGACACGCCCAGTTGCAGCGCGGGGGAGGAACGGGTGGCCCCGACGATGTCCACGATGTAGCCCAGCACCTCGTCGGCAACCCGCACGTTCTGCACCGCGTCGCGGCCGGCCGCCAGGTCGGTGGGCCCGGCCACCGGCTTGATCGCCGACAGATTGCGCGGGTCGAAGCCGTGCGCGTGCCGGTGCAGGATGGCGATCTCGGCGTCGCGCGGCGGCAGCGTCACATTCAGTTTGAGCAAGAAGCGGTCCAGCTGGGCCTCGGGCAGCTGGTAGGTGCCCTCGTACTCGACGGGATTCTGGGTGGCGGCCACGATGAACGGGTCGGGCAGCGGCCGCGGTTCGCCGTCGACGCTGACCTGACGCTCTTCCATCGCCTCGAGCAGCGCGGCCTGGGTCTTGGGTGGGGTCCGGTTGATCTCGTCCGCCAGCAGCAGGTTGGTGAAAACCGGCCCGGGCCGGAACACGAACGCTGCGGTGCGCGCGTCGTACACCAGGGAACCCGTCACGTCGCCGGGCATCAGGTCGGGGGTGAACTGCACCCGCTTGAATTCCAGCTGCAGCGCCGCGGACAGCGCCCGGACCAGCAGCGTCTTCGCCACTCCCGGAACACCTTCCAGCAGCACGTGGCCGCGGCACAGCAGCGCGATCACCAGGCCGCTGACCACGCCCTCCTGTCCGACGACGGCCTTGGCGAGCTCGCCGCGCAACGCCAGCAGCGCCTCGCGCGCCGATTCAGCGGTGGGGGACTGAGCGGTAGTGGGTTGTGTCACGGGTGTGCGACCTGCCTTTCGATTTCGTCGAGCGCACGGGCAAGTTGTAACAGGTCGTTGTCGGTCGTCGGGGGCGGACCGAACAGATGGTAGGAGACGAACGCCGGATCCGATCCGGTGCGCTGGGCCGCGGTGGTCACCACCGCCGCCGGCGACGCGCCCGCACCCAGGCCGAGGCGCGGCAGCAGCCGCGCCACCGTGGCGGCGCGCAAAGCCGCGGCCGCGCGATCGCGCGCCCGTCGGGACCGGTACAGCCGGCCGCGACCCTCGACGGTCTCCGACGCGCGCACCACCACCGGCAACACCTCGGCCACCAGCGGTCCGGGCCGACGGCCCTTCCACATCGCGACGAGCAGCACCACCAGCGCCAGTTGCCCGACGATCCAGATCACGTTGGGCGGGATCAGCTGGAAAAGCGTTGCGTTGGACGAGGATTCACCTTCGATGTGATGGGGCGCGTACCAGATGAGCCGGGGCCGGTCGCCAGCGAGGTTCATCGCGAGCGCGGCGTTGCCCGCCTGCAGCAGGCTGCCATTGGTCATGAAGTCGGTGCTGCCGACGGCGGTGATGGTGCGTCCGTCGCTGCGGAAGCGGATCAGCGCGCCGTCGTAGCAGCGCGACATCGTGCGGCCGGCTTTGGATTCGTAGGTGGTGCTGGCCCCGAACCGGACCGGCCCGGCGCGAACGGCCTCGCGCAGAGTGCAATTCGGGTCGAGGTCAAAGCCGTTGGCGCCGGAGACCCGCACGCCCGGCAGCAGCGCCTCGCGCGTCCGGGTGGTCGGTTCCACCAGCAGCAGGTCCGAATGCACGTTGTCCAGCCGGTCGAGCAGCGTGTCGGTGAGGTATTGGCTCTGGGCGACCAGGATCAGCGCGTCCGGACGCGCCGCGTGTTCGACGTCGGCGATGTTGTTGGCCACGACGACGTCGACTCCGGCGCCGCGCAGCAACTCCACCAGCGCGTGGGCACCGTCGGGGCCGGTCGACGCCGGGTCCATGCGGGCCCCGGGCCGCGGCGCGCTCAGGTACGCGTCGACGCCGGCGATGACGGCGAGCACCAGCAGCGTGACGAGCACCCAGCGCCAGGTGCGCCGGCGGCGCGGCGTGGCTTCGGGGCGGGCATCGGGGATCGTCGCCATCACCGCACCTGCGCCCATGACTCGTGGGCGGCGGGCCGGCCGGGCTCGAGAGGACCGCCCTGCCAGCGGGACCGCAGATGGTCGTCCAGGGCGGTGATCATCTGGTAGGCGTCCTGGGTCCCGGGTTGTTCGCCGTACGTGACGTCGTTGAAAGCCGTTGCCGCTTGCGTCAATTCGTCGGCCAGGTGGGGCAACGCGGCACCCGCGTCGCGGGCGAGTTCGTTGGCCGTGCGGCCGGGGGCCGGTGTCAGCACCCCGGTCTCTTCGAGCTGGCGGGCGACGGCGCGCAGCCGGTGACGAATCGCGGCGGCCCAATCACCCTCGGCCGCATAGCTTTCCGCGGTCGCGCGATGCTGGGCGGCCGTCAGTTGGGCGGCTTCGAACAATGAGTAGTCGCCGCCGCGGCGGGTGCGCATGGTGCGCCGCAGGATGTAGATGCCGACGATCACCGCGATGGCCAGCAGGATGAAAAGCACCGTGGCGGTGAGCCATCCGCCCGGCACCGAGGAAGTCTTCTGCAGCAACCGGTAGATCAGGTCGTTGACCCAGTCGACGAAGTGTTCGCGCGCGGAGCCCTTGGAATAGATCGGTTTGTTGAGCTCGTCCTGCGCGGCGCGATGTGCGGCATCGCGGTCGATGTCGATGGAAGGCATCCTTGAGCTAGTCCTCGCTCGGCCCTACAGGGGCCGCGTCAGCCAGAGGTTGTCGGTGGACGCGGCCGCATACGGTCCCTGGGCGGCTCCGCTCTGCAGCACCAGGTCGAAGGCCTCGGCGCGCATCCGGCGGTCGGTGTACAGCAGCACGATGACCCCCGCGTTGAACGGTGCGGTGATGATCTCGCCGATGGCCGCCCCGACCGAGAGGACCGCCGTGCTGACCAGGAACGCCGTGCCGGACGAGGTGATCTGGAAAAACTGGCCGACGATGCTGAACGGCACCGCGACGGCGTTGGCGACGACGGACGTCACCAGGAACGCGAGCACCCGGATACCCAGCACCCGCCAGAAGCCGTTGCGCACCAGCTTGAACGACCGGGCGATGGCATCCATGACCGGCAGCCGCTCCAGCACGATCAGCACCGGGGCGAACAACACCACGGTGTAGAGGAACACCAGCAGCGCGACGACGACCAGCACCAGCGGAATGCCCAGCACCACGGCCGCCGCGGCGCTACCGATCGCCGCCAGTACGCCGATGATCACCGCGACCAGCCCGGCAAGGGCCGCGACCACGACGGCTTCCAGCAGTGCCAGGCCGAGCAGGGCCAGCAGCCGCCCGCGGATCTTGGCCCAGGTTTCGCCGATGGTGATGGGTGACCCGAACACCGCCCGCCCGACGATGACGGTGAGCATCCCGGACAGCATCATGCCGCCGAGCCAGCCGACCAGAATGCCGCCGCCCACCGACACGGACCAGGCCCCGAGGACCCCCGAGCTCAGTTCGCCGGGCTGATCGCTGGCCAGCCTGTCGGCCGCGGCGAGCGGCCCGAAGAAGGCGACCTTGGTGAGGATCTGCATGATCACCACGACGATGGCGGTCAGGCCCAACGTCGCTTTCGGGTTGGCCCGGACGTAGCCGACCGCGCCGTTGAAGACGTCGCCGAGGGTCAGCGGCCGCAGCGGGATGATCCCGGGTTTGACGGCACCGTAGCCCGGCGGTGTGCCGAAGGGTGGTGGCGATCCGTAGCCCGGCGCGGGACCGTATCCGGGTGGCGGCCCATAGCCGGGTGGTGGCCCGTAGCCCGGCGGGGGTCCGTAGCCGGGTGGGGGTTGGTATCCCGGCGGCGGGCCGTACGCCGGCGGCGGGCCGTAGCGCGGCGGCGGACCGTATTCGGGTTGTGGGCCGGATGCCGGGGGCGGACCAGCCGGATAACCAGGCGGCGGCGCGCTCACCGAACCCCGCGGCCTTTGCAGCCGGGCGCGTCGATCGTCATGGGCTCCATCCTGTCGGCGGCCGGGGCATTTCACAACGTTGGCGCCCCGCCCGGCGCGTAGCGTCTCAGACATGGCAGAACTCAAATCCCGGATCCGGACCGACCTGACCGCGGCGATGAAGGCCCAGGACAAGTTGCGAACGGCCACGCTGCGCATGCTGTTAGCCGCGATCCAGACCGAGGAGGTTTCCGGTAAGGAGGCCAAGGAGCTCACCGACGAGGAAGTCCTCAAGGTGTTGGCCAAAGAATCCCGCAAGCGGAGCGAATCCGCGGAGATCTACACCCAGAACGGGCGCGGAGAGCTCGCCGCCAACGAGCACGCCGAGGGGCGGATCATCGACGAGTACCTGCCCACCCCGCTCACCGAGGCCGAGGTGGCCGACGTCGCCGACACCGCGATCGCACAGGTCGCCGAGCAAATCGGCGAGCGCCCGGGGATGAAACAGATGGGCATGGTGATGAAGGCCGCCACCGCGATCGCCGCAGGCAAGGCCGACGGCGCCCGCCTCTCGGCCGCCGTCAAAGAGCGGCTGTAACCACCCGCGTTCCGTCGTCGCCACGGCGCGTCACGCGCCGGGCATCGAGCTGTTCCAGCAGCGGCACCGCCACCCGCCGGGTGGTGCCCAACGCGCGACGCGCCTCGCTCACGGTGAACGGTTGCGGCAGCGCCGCCAGCACGCCGGCGGCGCGGTCCAGGGCGTCGGGCCCCAGCACGACCCCGTCGGCGATCCGCGTCAGCCGCCCGGCGCGCACCGCCGCGGCCAGCTCGCGTGGGCCCAGCTTCAGCTCGGCCAGCTCATCGGCCTCGGGCGCCCGGAACGGCTCGGCGGCCAGCCACTCCTCGACCGCGGATACGGCCTTGTCCACCCGGGCCGGCAGGCCCGCCCCGGGCGGGCGGACCAACCCGTCGGTCACCTCCAGACCCGTGCCCTCCAGCAGCTTGGGCACGAGGTCGGCGGCGGGCAGCCCGACCCGTTGCCGCAACGTCTCCAGCGGCATGCCCGCCGCGACGTCGTGATCGCCCGCCCAGCGCCGCACCGCCGCGGCGGCGTCCTCGCGCCGCGCCGCCCACCACCGCGGATCGACCACCCAGTCGCCCACCCGCTGCCCGCGCGGCGGCAGACCCATGGCGCGCAGGTCCGCGGCGCGCGCGAACTCGGGCGCGGCGGCCTCGCCGGTGGCCAGTTCGTCGGCGCGCGCCCGCGCCGCGCCGCGGCGCCGCAGCCCGGGCGGACGGACGTCGAGCACCTCGACTCCCGCCGCGATCCGGTGCTGTCCGGGGTCGCGGAGCAACCCGATGTCCCCCACGCGCAGCGGCAGGGACCTGGCCAGCCGCAGCCGCGCCGCGGCGGGCCCCAGCCGGCGCACCTGCACCGGCACCGCCGCCGACCCGATGTGCAGCACGAGCTGGCGGTGCGGCGTGTCCGCCGACCGCAGGGCGACGTCGATCTCCGCGGTGTCCAGCCAGGCTCCCGGCGTGCGCACGGTGTCCCCGCGGCCGATGTCGTGCCGGTCAACACCCCGCAGATTCAGCGCGACGCGGGCCACCGCGGTGACCTCGGAATGGTTGCGGCCCAACGATTGCAGTCCGCGGACGGTGACGCGCCGCCCGGCGTGCTCGAGCTCGTCGCCCACCCGGACCGTGCCGGCGGCCAGCGTGCCGGTGACCACCGTGCCGGCACCGCGCACGGTGAAGCTGCGGTCCACCCACAGCCGCACGTCGGCGCCGGCCTCCGGCGCGGGCAGCCGGTCGGTGAGCGCCACCAGTTCGGCGCGCACCCGGTCGAGGTCGGTGGAAACAGCCACGGGGATGCCGGCAAGTGATGTGGCGGCAAGCCTTTCGGACGCCTGCGCGACGGCCGGGCCCGGATCGGCGAGGTCGGCCTTGCTGATCACCAACAGCCCGTGGCGGACACCGAGCGCGTCCAGGGCGGCCAGGTGTTCCTCCGACTGCGGCATCCAGCCCTCGGTGGCGGCGACGACGAACACCACCGCGGGGACCGCGCCGACGCCGGCCAGCATGTTGGCCACGAACCGTTCGTGGCCGGGCACGTCGACGAACGCGAGCTGGCGGCCGCCGAGCTCGGTCCACGCGAAGCCCAGATCGATGGTCAGGCCGCGGCGCCGCTCCTCGGCCAGCCGATCCGGCCACATGCCGGTAATCCGTTGCAGCAGAGTCGATTTGCCGTGATCGACGTGGCCGGCGGTGGCTAGGACGAACACGCCCGTACCGCCGCGGCGAGCAGCTCGTCGTCCTCGGGCGACACCGTGCACAGGTCGAGCAGGCACCGGCCGCCCTCCAGGCGGCCCACGACGGGCGGCCTGCCGAGGCGCAGCGCGGCGGCGTAGGACTCGGGCAGGCTCAGCGCGGCGCTGGGCAATTCGACGCCGGGCGCCCCGCCGCCGCCGACGGCCGCGACGCAGTCCACCGCCACGGCGCCGGGCAGCCCGGCGGCCAGCGACTCGGCCCTGGCGCGCAGCCGCCCGACGTCGGCGGCCAGCGCCTGCGCCACCGGCGGGGGCGGACCCAGCAGGGTCGCCTCCAGCGCGGCCAGCGTCAGCTTGTCGACCCGCAGTGCGCGAGCCGCGGGATGGCGGCGGATCCGCTCGATCAGCTCGGCGCGGCCGAAGAGCAACCCGGCCTGCGGCCCGCCCAGCAGCTTGTCGCCGCTCGCGGTGACCAGGTCCGCGCCGTCGGCCAGCATCGACGTCGCGTCGGGCTCGTCGGGCAGCACCGGATGCGGCGACAGCAGGCCGGAGCCGATGTCGACCACCAGCGGTAGGCCGAGCCTGCGCAGTTCCGGCGCCAGCGCTGCGACGTCGACGGCCGAGGTGAAGCCGCTGACGTGAAAGTTGGACGGATGCACCTTCAGCACGAAACCGGTCTGCGGCCCGAGCGCCTCGGTGTAATCGCGCAGGCCGGTGCGGTTGGTGGTGCCGACTTCGCGCAGCCGCGATCCGGTGGATTCCAGCAGCTCCGGGATGCGGAACCCGTCGCCGATCTCGACGAGTTCGCCGCGGCTGAGCACGATCTCCTTGCCGGGGGCCAGGGTCATGGCGGTCAACAGCAGCGCGGCCGCGTTGTTGTTGACGACGTGCACGCCGCCGGCGGTCGGGACCGCACCCGCCAGCGCGGCCAGCGCACCCCGGCCGCGGCGCGCGCGCCGGCCCGTCGCCAGGTCGAACTCGACGTCGGGGGCCCCGCCGGCGGCGACCACCGCGTCCAGCGCGGCCCGCGACAGCGGGGCGCGGCCCAGATTGGTGTGCACCACCACCCCGGTGGCGTTGATGACCGGGCGC
>NZ_MBEI01000041.1 GCF_001953985.1 Mycobacterium colombiense | reverse complement strand
GAACCCAGCCCGGCACCAGCGCCGCCCCCGGCGCCACCGTGACAGCCACCGCCACCCGCGGCTCCGCCGCCCGCACCCGCGCCGGCCCCGGAACCTGCTCCTGCCCCCGCTCCGGAGCCCGCCCCCGAGCAGCAAAACCCGCCGGGTTGACCCGCGGCATGTGGATCGGCTGGCTCGAGTTCGACGTGTTGCTCGGCGACGTCCGGTCACTCAAACAGAAGCGGTCGGTCATTCGTCCCGTCGTCGCCGAGTTGCAGCGCAAGTTCAGCGTGTCGGCGGCCGAGACGGGTTCGCATGAGCTGTATCGGCGGGCCGGCATCGGCGTCGCCACGGTGTCCGGCGACCGCGGTCACGCCGTCGACATCCTGGACGCGGCCGAGCGGCTGGTGGCCGCGCATCCCGAGTTCGAGCTGCTGTCGGTGCGGCGCTCCCTGGTGCGCAGCGAGGACCTCGCGTAGCCGATGGCGACGACCCGCTGCGCCCGGCTACGCCGCGCTCGCGATCGCCGCTAGCCCCGATGGCGACGACCCGCTGCGCCCGGCTACGCCGCGCTTGCGATCGCCGCTAGCCGTCGCGGCCTTCCCGCTTGCGGCCCAACGGCACGGGCGCGACGACGCCGGGCGCGAGCCGTCGCGTGAAGATCAGGAAGGCGGTGTGCCCGCGCATCGAATGCTGGGGCCGGACCGCGAGACCGACGACGTTCCAGCCGCGCTGCAATGTCTCCCAGGACCGCGGCGCGGTCCAGCACTGCTGCGCCCGTAGGGCCTCGACCGCGCGCGACAGCTGGGTGACGGTGGCCACGTAGATGATCAGCACGCCGCCGGGGATCAGCAGTCGCGCGACGGACTCCAACACCTCCCACGGCGCGAGCATGTCGAGCACCGCGCGGTCGAAGGATCCGTCGGGCAACTCCGAGTCGGCGACGTCGCCGATGATCAGTTGCCAGTTGTCGGGTGCCTGGCCGCCGTGAAACACCGACACGTTGCGTTCGGCGTGCTCGGCGTGGTCGGCGCGCAGTTCATAGGAGGTCACCCGGCCTCCGGGCCCGACCGCGCGCAGCAGCGAACAGGTCAGCGCGCCGGAGCCCGCGCCGGCCTCCAGCACTCGCGCGCCCGGGAACATGTCGCCCTCGTGCACGATCTGGGCGGCGTCCTTCGGGTAGATCACCTGGGGCCCGCGCGGCATCGACATGACGTAGTCGATCAGCAGGGGTCGCATCACCAGATACACGGCGTTGTTGCTGGACTTGATCACGCTGCCCTGCTCGAGCCCGATCAGCGCGTCGTGTGGAATCGCTCCGCGATGCGTGTGAAACTCGGCGCCCGCGGTGAGCACGACCGTGTAATGCCGACCCTTGGCATCGGTGAGCTGGACGCGCTCGCCCTCGGTGAACGGGCCGGATACGGACACGCGGTCTAGCGTGCCAGCCGACTCGCCGCCGCAGGTGTTTGGGGGTTGTCGGCGCCCAGTCCTAGGCTGCCGACATGACCGTCCAGCCGGAGGCGCCCCAGGCGGCGCAACGCCCGGCGGAGCAGGTGTACCGCCCGGCCCTGTCGCCGTCGCGTGCCGCCGACTTCAAGCAATGCCCGCTGCTGTACAGGTTCCGCGCCATCGACCGGTTGCCCGAGGCGCCGTCGCCGGCGCAGATGCGCGGATCGCTGGTCCATGCCGCCCTGCAACAGCTTTACGGCCTGCCCGCCGACCGGCGCGGCCCCGACACCGCCATGTCGCTGGTGGAGCCCGCGTGGGACCAGATCATCTCCGCGACGCCCGAGATCACCGCCGACATGGATCCGGCGCAGCGCATGCAGCTGCTGGCCGAGGCGAAGGCGTTGCTCGCCGGGTATTACCGGCTCGAGGACCCCACTCGGTTCAACCCGGAATGTTGCGAGCAGCGGGTGGAGGTCGAGCTCGCCGACGGCACCCTGCTACGTGGCTTCATCGACCGCATCGACGTCGCGGCCACCGGCGAGCTTCGGGTGGTCGACTACAAGACCGGCAAGGCCCCGCCGGCCGCGCGGGCCCTGGCCGAGTTCAAGGCCATGTTCCAGATGAAGTTCTACGCGGTGGCACTGTTGCGCTCGCGCGGTGTGCAGCCCACCCGCCTGCGGCTCATCTATCTTGCCGATGGGCAGCTGCTGGACTACACGCCCGATCGCGACGAGCTGCTGCGGTTCGAGAAGACGCTGATGGCGATCTGGCGGGCCATTCAATCCGCCGGGCAGACGGGCGATTTCCGTCCGACCCAGTCTCGGCTGTGCGATTGGTGCCCCCACCAGCAGCACTGCCCGCTGTTCGGGGGAACCCCGCCACCCTATCCAGGTTGGCCGGAATCCCTTGGTGCGCAGGCTGATTCGCATCCAACCGAACCGGCGGCCTAGGCGCCGATCGACGGCGCACTAGGCGAGCGGCGAGAGTTCCTGCAGCACGGTGGGAATCAGCTCGCTGACCGTGGGATGGATGTGCATGGTCCGCGACAGCGTGGTGTAGGGCGCCTTGGCCGACATGACGTCCAGAATGCCGTGGATGGCCTCGTCGCCGCCGACCCCGAAGACGGCGGCCCCCAGGATCTCCTGGGTTTCGGCATCCACCACGACCTTCATGAAGCCTTGCGTCTCAGCCTTTTCCACCGCCCGGCCGACTCTGGTCATGGGCCGCTTGCCAACCAGCGCCTTGCGGCCCGACGCGCGGACCTGATCGACAGTCATGCCGGCACGCCCGAGCGGCGGATCGATGTAGAGCGCGTAGGTGGTGATCCGGTCGCTCACCCGGCGCGGGTCGTCGTCCAGCAGATTGGCGGCGACGATCTCGAAGTCGTTGTAGGAGGTGTGGGTGAACGCGCCCTTGCCGTTGCAGTCACCCATCGCCCAGATGTGATCGACGCTCGTCTTGAGCTGGTCGTCGACCACGATGTAGCCGCGTGCGTCGGTCTGCACCCCGGCCGCTTCCAGGCCGAGGTCGTCGGTGTTGGGTCGTCGCCCCACCGCCAGCAGCAGGTGACTCCCGTCGATGGGGCCGGCGCCCGCATGAGGGGTCAGCTCGAACCCCTTGCCGGTCTTGGCTATTCGCACATCGTCGGCACCGACGATGACGTCGATGTCTTCGGCTCGCAGGATTTCTTCGATGGTGGCCGAGACGTCCTCGTCTTCGCGCGACGCCAGCCGCGGTCCCCGTTCGACGACGGTCACCCGGGACCCGAACCGCCGGTACATCTGCGCGAACTCCAGCGCGATGTAGCCGCCCCCGACGATGACGAGATGCGTTGGCACCGTGTCGAGTTCAAGAATCGACACGTTGGTGAGGAAGTCGACGTCGGACAGGCCCGGGATGTCGGGCACCACCGCACGCCCACCGACGTTGAGGAAAATACGGTCGGCGTGCAGCACATCGTCGCCGACGCGCAGCGTGTGCGAATCCTGAAAGACCGCGTGACCGCGAAACACGGTGCAACCGTCCATGCCCTCGAGCCAATCCTCGACGCCCTTACGGTCGCCCAGCATGATCTCGTCCTTGCGGGCCTTGACCTTCGCCATGTCGACGGTGACCGGTCCGGTCCCGACGCCGAAGTCCGCGCCGCGGCGCGCCAGATGCGCGGCGTGCGCGGAGGCGACCAACGTCTTGGTCGGGATGCATCCGTTGTTGACGCAGGTGCCGCCGATCAGCTTGCGTTCCACCACCGCAACGCGCTGCCCGGCTGCGGTCAGCCGGCCTGCCAGCGGCGGGCCGGCCTGCCCGGCCCCGACGATGATCGCATCGAAATGCTCTGTCACTTAACCGCCGTCAGCAGGTACTCGGTCAGCACGTGACCCGTGGCCGCAAGGATGGCGAACCCGCCCACGATCGCGACGGCGTCCTCGAGCAAGGCGATCGGCAGGTCCTTGCCGCCCGTCGCGGCGACCAGCCGTCTGCGCGCGTGGTAGCCGCCGAGGGTGCCCAGCACCGCACCGATGACACCGGCGCCCAGCGCGGTGAACGTCCAGTGCGGCCACGCGCCAAGGGCCGCGCCCGCGAGCCCGCCCGTGACGATCCGGGCCGCGAAGATCGGCGGCGCGGTGCGGGCCGGCGTCTTGGGCAGCTTGTCGTTGATCAGTTCGCCCACGGCGAGAACGGTGAAGATGATCACCGTGATGATGCTGGCCATCCAGCCCGCCCACGTGCCGTGCAGATCGACCCAGCCGATGAAGGCGGCCCAGGCGACGACGGCGGGCGCGGTCAGCGAGCGCAGCCCGGCCACGACACCAATCAGTAAAGCCAGCAAGACAAGAAGTGCGTGTGTCACGAAAGACCCTCCTGGGAGACGAACGCCGGCGGTCGATGCGAGGACGGCCCACACGCCAACCCGGGCTGTCCCCCGAGGCGGACGCTAACACAGCCGCGGGTTTTGCACCGCGTGCGCAATCAGAACCGGCAAAACCTGATGTCGGACGCCAGGATCGCCTTGGCACCGATCGTGGCCAACTCGTCCATGATCTCGTTGACGCCACGACGCGGCACCAGCGCGCGGATGGCCACCCACTCCGGGTCGGCCAGGGGCGCGATGGTGGGCGACTCCAGACCCGGCGTGATCGCCGTGGCCTTGTCCTGCACCGAGCGGGGGCAGTCGTAGTCGAGCATCAGATATTGCTGACCGAACACCACGCCCTGGATCCGCGCCACCAGTTGATCGCGCGCCGCCTGCGTCCCGGACTTGCTGCTGTGGTCGCTCTCGATCAGCACCGCTTCCGAATCGCATAGCGGTTCACCGAAGGCCACCAGGTTGTGCAGGCTCAGGGTGCGCCCGGAGCCCACCACGTCGGCGATGGCGTCGGCGACGCCGAGCTGGATCGAGATCTCCACCGCACCGTCGAGCCTGATGACCGTGGCCTCAATACCGCGCCCCGACAAGTCTTTTCGGACCAGATTGGGGTAGGCGGTGGCGATCCGTTTGCCGGCCAGGTCGGCGATCTTCCAGTCGCGCCCGGCCGGTCCGGCGTAGCGAAAGCTCGACGAGCCGAATCCCAGCGCCAGCCGTTCGCGCACCGGTGCGTCGGAATCGCCCACCAGATCCCGGCCGGTGATGCCGAAGTCCAGTTCTCCCGAACCCACATAGATGGCAATGTCTTTGGGCCGCAAGAAGAAGAACTCGACCTGGTTGACGGGGTCGATGACGGTCAGGTCTTTGGAATCGGTGCGGCGCCGGTAGCCCGCCTCGGCGAGGATCTCGCTGGCCGGCTCGCTCAGCGTGCCCTTGTTGGGAACCGCAACCCGCAGCATGGTCATAGCTTCCGATACACGTCGTCGAGGGTCAGCCCGCGCGCCACCATCAACACCTGCGTCCAGTAGAGCAACTGGCTGATCTCCCCGGCCAGCGCGTCGTCGGATTCGTGTTCGGCGGCCAGCCACACTTCGCCGGCTTCCTCGAGGATCTTCTTGCCCAGCCCGTGGACGCCGCCGTCCAGCGCGGCGACCGTCGCGCTGCCGGCGGGCCGGGTACGGGCACGCTCGCCCAGTTCGGCGAACAGATCCTCGAAGGTCTTCACGGCCAGCGATTGTTTCACGCGCCGGCGAGCAAAGTCACGGCGGTTTACCCCCGGCCGGGTCGTGCGCCGCTTCGTCCCTCGAATCCGGCGAGTGTGATGCGCAGCGCTTCTTCCAACAGCACGTGAAAAGGCGGGCCGTCGGCGATGTCCGAGGTCAGCCATCCATCGAGGACGAATTGCACCGTGGCGAAACTCGTGTGGACCAATAAGGCGGGCCGAATGTCAACCGCCGCATCGACATTCATCCGATGGGCGACCTGATCGATCAGCCTGCCGTGGTCGGTTTCGCTGACCAGCATGGATTTGGTCAATAACTGGGGCGCGGTCGCTACGGCATCACGCCACATATCGAGGTTGTCGATCGCGCTGACATCCGTCGCGTGCGTGACAAAGAGCTGAATCAGCGCCTCGACCGGCGACTCGTGTGACGGCCTGGCGCTGTAGGCAGCGACGATCTCGGTGGCCGCCTCCCGGACGGGATCGACCAGTAACCCCTCCTTGGTGGGTGCGTACCGGAAATAGGTGCTGATGGAGACGCCGGCGGCCGCGGCGATGTCCTCGGTGGTCACCGCCTCGAAGCCGCGTTCGGCGAACAGCCGGTGTGCGGTCCGCTGGATCTGGGAAAGCAGCTCGGCACGGCGTCGGTCCCGCAACGATATGTTTGCTGAGGGCATGCCATCACCTTCGTCAATCCGACATTGAAACCCCACGGTGCCGCGCAGCGACGAACTGAGATGAGTGACTCTACACTATTGAAAGTCGCTATCAATTAGGCTAGTGTGATGCCGCACACACCGATGAGCTGCGGAGTTCTGGTGCTTGTTGACACTATTTTAATAAGAATAGCGTCACGCTGCCGCCCATGTCCTCCGCTCGGCACTCAGGATTCAGGGGTGGGAAGAGGGCCGATGAAAGCGGTAGCTGGTACGCGATGACCTGTGCCATGGGTTTGCCAGACGGACCGCAGGTCACGCCGCTATGACGACGACAGAGCTTGACGGCATCACCGCCATCCGAAACTGGTCCGTGGGATACGTCAAACGTCACCCGGTCGCCTCGCTGACGACGGTAGGTGAGCAGTTCGTGCTGGGGGTGCGAACCGCTCAATATTTCTTCTACGACCTGATGACGGGCCGATTCCAGTGGCAGGAGTTCGTCCGGCAGGGCGCGTTCATGGCCGGCACCGCCGTGCTGCCGACGATCCTGGTGTCGCTGCCGATCAGCGTCACCCTGTCCATCCAGTTCGCGTTGCTGGCCGGCCAGGTCGGCGCCACGTCGCTGGCCGGGGCGGCCAGCGGGCTCGCGGTCATCCGCCAGGGGGCGTCGCTGGTGGCCGCGGTGCTGATGGCATCGGCGGTCGGATCGGCCATCACCGCCGACCTGGGTTCGCGGACGATGCGCGAAGAGACCGACGCGATGGAGGTGATGGGCGTCTCGGTGATCCGGCGCCTGGTCGTCCCCCGCTTCGCCGCCGCGGTGATGATCGGCGTGGCCCTCACCGGCGTCGTGTGCTTCGCCGGATTCTTCGCGAGCTACATGTTCAACGTGTACTTCCAGAACGGGGCGCCGGGCAGCTTCGTGTCGACGTTCGCGTCGTTCGCCACCACCGGCGACATGATCTTGGCGCTGATCAAGGCGATCGTGTTCGGCGCCATCGTGGCCATTGTGTCGAGCCAGAAAGGCTTGTCCACCAAGGGCGGACCGACCGGCGTCGCGAACTCGGTGAATGCCGCTGTGGTGGAAGCGATCCTGCTGTTGATGATCGTCAACGTCGCCATCAGCCAGCTCTACATCATGTTGTCGCCCAGGACGGGGCTCTGACGTGACCGCCTCGGCTTATCAGCCTTTCGCACCGATTTCGGTACCGCTCGTCCGGCTCTACCGCCGGGGCAGAGCGCCGATCGTCCGGCTCGGCCACCTGCTCGTCTTCTTCGTCCGGGCGCTGGTCGCGGTGCCACTCGCCTTGCGCCAGTACAGCGCCGAGTTCCTGCGGCTGCTGTCGAACATCACCTGGGGCAACGGCTCGATCGTGGTGGGTGGGGGCACCGCCGGTGTGGCCGTCGTGCTCGGCATGACCGTCGGCGCCCTCGTGGGCATCGAGGGCTACAACTTCCTGGACCTGCTCGGCTTGGGGCCGGCCACCGGGTTCGTGTCGTCGTTGGTCAATACCCGCGAGTTGGCTCCCCTGATGGCGTCGCTTGCGTTCGCCATGCAGGGCGGCTGTCGCTTCACCGCCCAGCTGGGATCCATGCGCATCGCCGAGGAGATCGACGCCATGGAATCGATTGCCATCCGCCCGATCCCGTACCTGGTGACCACCCGGTTGATCGCGTCGGTGGTGGCGATCGTCCCGCTGTATGCCGCGTGCCTGGCGATCGGATACCTGAGCACGCAGGTCGTGGTCGGCGTCGGCAGCGGCGGCTCGACCGGTTCCTATCTGCACTACTTCACGCTGATGCTGGCCGGCCAGGACATCGTCTATTCGTTGATCAAGGCCGTCATCTTCGTGTGGATCGCGTCCACGATCCAGTGCTACTACGGGTATTACGCCAGCGGCGGTCCCGAGGGCGTCGGCGTCGCCGCGGGGCACGGCATGCGGGCGAGCATCACCGTCGTGATCATCGTGAACATGCTGCTCACCATGGCGCTCTGGGGCGTCGACTCCGGCGCAAGGTTCGGCGGGTAGGTCGGTAGCACATGCCCAATTCCTTTGAGCTGGACGGCCGCGGCCCGTCGGACCGGCAGCTGTTCGGCATCGGCATTGCGGTCGTCGTGGTCAGCGCTCTGGTCACCACCGCGATGCTGGTCAAATCCACTGGGAGACTGAACGATTACGTACGGGTGGTGGCCGACCTGGTCAACGTGGGCGATGGCCTTCCGCAGAAGTCCGACGTCAAATATCACGGTGTGCTCGTCGGCATGGTCAACGGCGTCGTGCCCGCGGCCCACGGTAATCCCAACTATGTCCACATCGACCTCAAAGAGGACTACGCCAAGTCGATTCCGGCCAATGTCACCGCACGCGTGGTGCCCAGTAACGTCTTCGCCGTCTCGTCGGTCCAACTGGTGGGCAACGGCCCCGGTGTGAAGATCCGCAACGGTGCCCACATCCTGGAGGACAAGCGACTGCCGACCGTCCTGTTCCAGACGACCGTCAGCAAGCTGCGTGACCTGCTCGCCGCGGCAGGGCGTGGCCGCGACGACAGGTCGGTGGGGATCCTGGCCGCGCTGGGTGCGGCCACCGACCACCGCCGCGTCAGCCTGTTGAACGCCGGTGCCCAGCTGAATCGACTTCTCGATCAACTCAATTCGATCGTCGGCACCGATGCCGGCCCCTCGACGGTGTCGGCACTGCTGGACGCGACGACGGGGCTCGCCGAGACGGCGCCCGACCTTCTCGATGCCTTGCATCAGGCCGTGGAGCCGATGCGGACCTTCGCCGAGACCCGCGGGCAGTTGGCCTCGCTGCTCTCGGGCGCCGACTACACCGTCGGCACGACGCGCCAATCCTTCGACAACCACATCGACCAACTGATCAGGATCACCACCGATTTCACGCCGGTGCTCGGCGTCCTGGCGCAGAAGTCGAACAACTTCGTGCCCGCGGTCGCCAAGCTGGACAACCTGGCCAACCAGTTCATGGAGCAGGTGTGGAACCCCCGGACCAACCTGGGCAACATGCGCGCGATGCTCACCTTTACGCCCAGTTCCACCTACACACGCGCCGACTGTCCGCATTACGGCGAGCTCAAAGGGCCCAGTTGCTTTACCGCGCCGCTGATTCCGGTGCGCCCCGATCTACCCGAGGTGCTGCTGCCGCAGAACTATCACCCGCCCAAGGATCTGGCGCCGCCGCCCGGCACGGTGATCGGCCCGGACGGAAACCTCGTCGCGGTGGGCCCGCCGCTGATCAACCCCGCTCCCAACCTGACCGATCCCAATCCCCCGCTGGCCCCGGGAATTACGCCGTCGCCGCCGGTGCCCGGCAGCGCGAATCCCGACAACCCCGCGCCCGGGGCGCCTGCGACGCCGCAAGAGCACGAACCGTGGGTTGCGCCGGTGGCACCCAAGGCGCCGTGGATTCCGCAGGCCGCATTCGGGGGCAGCGTGGGACCCGTTGGGAGCCAGTATGAACGAAACATGCTGGGCGTGATCACCGGCGCGCCCGCCACCGACGCCACCGATCTGCTGCTGGGGCCGGTGGCCCGCGGCACCACGGTGTCACTGGCTCATCCACCCGGGGAGGCCAAATGAAATTTCGCGGCCCGCTCATCGCGCTGACCCTGTTCATGATCGTCTCGTTGACGCTGACCTGGCTGGTGTATGTGAGTCTGCGGCGGGACGTGGCCGGTGACACCGCCAGGTATTCGGCGGTGTTCACCGATGTGTACGGGCTTCGCGAGGGCGACGACGTCCGCATGGCCGGGGTGCGGGTGGGCCGGGTCGAAAAGGTGGAACTCGACGGGAAACTGGCGAAGGTCTCGTTCGTGGTGCAATCCGAACAGCGGCTGTTCGGAAACACCCTCGCGTCGGTGACCTACCAGAACATCGTCGGGCAGCGTTACCTCGGGCTGTCCCTCGGCAAGGAAGGCAGTCCGCAGCTACTCCCCCCGGGCAGCACCATCCCGCTGGAACGCACCGAGCCCTCGTTCGACGTGACCACGCTGCTCAACGGCTACGAACCGCTGTTCAGCCTGCTGAACCCGCATGACGCCGACAACCTCACCAAGGGCATCATCCAGTCGCTGCAGGGCGACACGTCGTCGCTCACCACGCTCGTCGGCCAAACCTCCACGCTCACACAGACATTCGCCGGCCGCGATCAGGCCCTGGGCAGCGTGATCACCAATCTCAACAAGGTGGTCGGCAACCTCGCCCAGCAGAACGACAATCTCGACGGGGTCATCACGCAGGCCCGCAGCGTCGTCGGTGAGCTCGACCGGCGCCGCCCGGACCTGGTCGCCTCGGTCGGTTCGCTGGCCCGGGTGACCAACCGGCTGTCGGCCTCGGCGACCGACGTGTACCCGGCCTTGCGCGAATTCATCGATCGTCAGCCCGGCGTCACCAAGCACATCATGGACGTCGAGCCGCAGGTGGCATTCTTCGGCGACAACATCCCGCTGCTGCTGAAAGGCCTTACCCGGGTGGGCAATCAGGGTGCCTACGGCAACGCCTACGTGTGCGACGTGAACTTCATGGGGTTCTTCCCCGGGCTCAACGATGTGGTGCCGATCATCATCAACGCCGCCACGCCGGGCAACCGGGCGTGGCACACCCCGCGCTGCAGGAGCACTGTCGATGGGTGACGCGTCGCTACGGCAGCGGCTTTCGCGAATGACGAAGCGTCCGCTGGAAAGCTACAACAAGACCTGGCTCGGCTTCATCGCGGTCGCGGTGGTGGCGGTGGTGATCGGCGTCATGCTGCTGGTGCACGCGATCGGCGCCGGCTATCGGCACTACACCGCGGAGTTTTTGCAGGCGGCCTCGCTGCGGGCCGGCAACCCGATCGTGGTCGCGGGCATCCCGGTGGGCAACGTGACCAGCATGAAACTCGTCGGCGACCATGTCGAGGCGGGCCTGAAGGTCCGCGACGACATCAAACTGGGCAAGGACTCCCGGGCGCAGATCAGGGTCACCACCATCCTGGGTTCGCGCTACCTCGCGCTGGAACCCAACGGGCCGGCTCGTCTGCCCAACAACACCTTTGACCTGGCGCACACCGAGGTGCCCTACGACCTGCAGGCCGCGCTGCAGGATGCCACCACCACCTTCGAGCAGGTCGACTCCGACAGGTTCGCGCAGTCGCTGGCGGTGCTGGGCAAGCAGCTCGAGGGCCTGCCCGCCGTTGTGCCGCAGGCGATCACGAACATCAACACGCTGTCGTCGATCATCGCGGTACGGCGCGACCAGCTGGGGCAGCTGCTGCGCAGCACCGAGCAGGTGACAAACACGCTGCGGCGCCAGCAGGCCGGCATCGGCGCCCTGGTCGACCAGGGGCAAGACCTGCTGGGCCAATTCGTCGCGCGGCGCGCCGTTTTCCACGCGATGATGCAGTCCCTGTCCAGCCTCGTCGACACCATGAGTCAGGTGGTGGTCACCGACCGCTCGGGTCTGGACGCGCTGATCAAAGACATGCGCGACTTCACCAGCCTGATGTCCCAACACGACGACCTGCTGCACAGCATGTTGCAGACCAGCCCGATCTTCTTCCGCGAGGCCGCCAACCTCACCGGTGACGGCAACGCGATCAACTTCAACGCCCCCAATGTCCCGCTGATCGACTCGTGGATGTGTGCAATCAGCGGCCGCGCCAAGCAGTTCGGCATGATCCAGTACTTCAAGGACTGCAAGTGAGGGGGCTCGGCGCCAGGACGCTGGCCATCGTCGCCGCGGTCGCAGTCATCGCCGCGGCGATCGGAATCGGTTGGTGGTCCCTGAGTTCCGACGAGGACACGATCACGGTCACCGCCCAATTCGACAGCGCCTCGGGCCTCTACGAGGGCAACGAGGTGGCGGTGCTGGGCATGCCGGTGGGCAAGATCACCAAGATCAGCGCCAAGGGCGGCTACGTCGAGGTCGAGTTCACCATCGACCGTCACGTCAAAGTGCCCGCGACCGCGCAGGCCGTCACGGTGTCGACCTCTATCCTCACCGACCGGCAGATCGAGCTCACGCCGCCGTATCACGGCGGACCGACCCTGGAGAACCACGACACCATCGGCTTGCCCCGGACCAAGACGCCCGTCGAATTCAGCAGCGTCCTCAACGTTTTGGATAAGGTGACCAAGTCGCTGGAGGGTGACAGCCACGGCGGCGGACCGATCGCCGACGTGCTCAACGGCGGCACCGAGGTGGTCAAGGGGAACGGCGAAAAGATCAAGGTGGCCCTCGGCGAGCTGTCCAAGGCGCTGCGGCTGTCCAGCGACGGCGGCGCGGCCACCCGCGAACAGATCACCACGATCGTCAAAAACATCAGCACGCTGTTCGACGCGGTGGCCGCCAATGACACGAAGCTGCGTGAATTCGCCTCGACCATCCACCAAGTCAGCCAGATCATGGCCGACGAGGACCTCGGCAGCGGCAGTACCGGACACAAACTCGACCAGCTGATCCAGCGGGCCGGCGACCTGCTCGACGAGAATCGGGACAACGTCAAACAGGCCGTCCTGCACGGCAATGACACGCTGAAGACGGTGACCGACCAGCGGCGCGACCTGGCCGAGCTGCTGGACCTGGCTCCCCTGGTCGCCGACAACGCCTACAACATGATCGACCGGGCGAACGGCAGCGTGCGGGCCCGCTTCCTCACGGATCGGCTGCTCTTCGACAGCCAGTACACCAAAGAGATCTGCAACCTGATGGGCCTTCGGCAATTGGGCTGCAGCACTGGGACCATCCAGGACTTCGGTCCCGACTTCGGTTTGACGTATGTGCTCGACGGCATGGCCGCCATGGGGCAGAAATAATGACCAAGGGCGCGCGGGGCATGCTGACGGCGGTGGCCGCGGCGATGGTCACCGCGGGATGCGCCACGAACGGCCTTGCCAGCCTGCCCCTTCCGGCTCCGGGGCTGGGCTCGGGCGGGTATTCGCTCAACGCGGTGTTCTCGAACGCGCTCAACCTGCCGATGAACGCCAAGGTCAAGCTCGCCGGGGCCGACGTCGGCCAGCTCGAATCGATGGTCGCGCGCAATTACACCGCGGTCACCCGGCTGCGCATCCAGGACGGCGTGCAACTGCCGCGGGGCAGCACCGCCGAATTGCGTACCGCGACACCGTTGGGCGACGTGTTCGTCGCGCTGAAGCCACCGGCTGACGATCCCGCGGACACGCCGCTGCTTCGCAACGGCGATACCATCGGCCTGGATTCGACCGCGGCCGCCGCGACCGTCGAGTCGGTGCTGAGCTCGGCGGCGATTCTGGTGAACGGTGGGGCGGTTCGCAATTTCACCAACATCATCAACGGTTTCGGTAAGGCGACCGGCGACCAGGGCCAGGCGTTCGGAGACATGATCCGCAAGTCCAACGAGCTACTCGGGACGCTCGATGCCCGCTCCGATCAGATCTCGCGCGCGTTGACCCAATTGTCGCGCCTGGCCGACCAACTCGACGCCAAGAACCAAACCATCGGCGACCTGATGACGGCCGCCAGCCCCGCCACTTCGGCCCTGGCCGACAACACCAGTCAGCTGTCCAACCTGGCCGTGCAGGTGGGTGAAACCTCCCGGTTGCTCGCCAGGTTCCCGTCGATCGGCGGAACCGACAGCAGCGGCCGCAGCATGGTCCGCGACCTGAACACCATCGCCGGCGCCGCCAACGACGTTGCCATGAGCCCCGATACCAGCTGGCAGTCCATCAACCGGCTGATCCCCGCGCTGGTCAAATCGACTGCTGGGAACTCGATTTCGGTGAACGTGGGCGTGGACAAAATCATGCTGGGCTCGCTCCCCGACATCGGGTTCCCCGGTGACATCGGCCTGCACGGACCGCACCACTACAACGTGAACCTACTCGTCGGCACCCTGAAGTACACGCTGTGGCGGCTGCAGGAACGCATCGTCGGCCGGGGGCCGAACTCGCCACAGGTTCCGGTCATCCCGGACCCGAATATCCCGGGCCAGATCGACGTCGCCCCCGCGCCCCCGCCGGGACCGGCCCCGCCGGCACCCGGGGCGCCACCACCGCCGGGATCGCAACCATGATGCGCGCCCTCGCCAACTCGGCCAATGTCGTTGTCCGCGCGGTGCGCACGGGCCACCGGCAACAGGTCTGGCTGTCGGTGGCCGGTCTGGTGCTCATCCTGGTGGTGGCGACCGCCTACCTGCTCATCGGCGCGTTGCGGGTGAAGCCCTTCGCCTCGTCCTACCGGGTCACCGTGCAGTTGACAGAATCCGGTGGCCTGCTGCCCAATCAGGACGTCGCGCTGCGCGGAGTGCGCATCGGCCGGGTCGAGTCACTGCAGATCACCGACAATGGGGTGAACGCCGTCGCCAGCATCACATCGAAGGTGCGGATCCCGGCGAATAGCGTCGTGCATGTGTCGGCGCTCTCGCCGGCCGGTGAGCAGTACATCAACTTCGAAGCCGCGTCCGACGCAGGACCGTATCTGCATGACGGCAGCCTGATCGCCCTCGACCACACCACCGTGCCGGTCAGCTTGGCGCAGTTGCTCGGCGACGCCGACGGGCTGCTGGCCCAGGTGGACCCGCACAAGATCGAGTTGATCAAGAAGGAATTGAGCCTGAGCAAGGAGGGGCCGGCGAAGCTGACCGCCATCGTCGACGGCGGCACCTTCCTGCTTTCGACGCTCGACTCGGTGCTGCCCCAGACCACCAGCATCATCAAGACCAGCCGCGTCGTGCTGACCCTGGCCAGCGACAAGAACACCGGATTAGGCGCCACCGCAACCGAACTCAACCAGACGCTGACCGGCGTCGCCCGAATGCAGGCCGGCTACCGCCGGTTGACTCAGCAGACGCCGCGCACCCTTTCGGCCGTCGACAATCTGTTCGCGGACAACACCGACACCATGGTGCAGTTGCTGGGCAGCATGGCCACCATGTCGCAGCTGTTCTATCTGCGCGTCCCGGCGCTGAACGCGCTGTTCCCCGACTACCGGGGGTCGGTGCTGGACGCGGTGACGAGCGCATTCCACGACGGCGGAGTCTGGGCGACGGCCGATCTCTACCCTCGCTACGTGTGCGACTACGGGACACCGTCGCACGCGCCGTCCGCCGCCGACTACTACGAGCCGTTCATGTACACCTACTGTCGCGACGACGACCCGGCGGTCTCGATCCGCGGTGCCAAGAACGCGCCACGGCCGGGCGGCGACGACACCGCCGGCCCGCCGCCGGGCGCGAACCTGGGCCAGCGAACCGATCCGACCCCACGGGGCCGCTACACCATTCCCACCCCGTACGGCGGTCCGCAGCTGCCGATCGAACCGCCGCACTGAGCGTTGAAACCATCGACCTTTAGGAGATGATCGTGGTCGTGACTACCAAGAAGAACCCGAAAGCCGTCGCGGAGACCGACGCCGACACCGAACCGGGTGCCGAAACACCGGACGTCGCAGCCGAAGACGCTGAGGAGGAGCGCGCCGGCGAGGGTGACGAGCTGGGCGACGACGGAGACGAGGACGGCGGAGAGCTGCTCAAACGCAAGCGCCCGGAGACCGCGCACGCCAAGCGGCCCTGGCGCCGGTATCTGCGCCGCAGCGTCCTGCCGGCGTTACTCGTTGCGGCACTTGCCGTTTCAGGGTTCCTCGGGTGGCGACAGTGGCAGGACCATCAGTTGAAGGTGGCGGGTGAACAGGCCCAACAGGCGGCCATCGCCTACGCGCAGGTGCTCACGAGCATTGACTCGAACAAGGTCGACGAGAACTTCAAGCAGGTGCTCGACGGCGCGACCGGCGAATTCAAGGACATGTACACCCAGTCCAGCGTCAAGCTCCGGCAGCTGCTGATCGACAACAAGGCGACCGCGCACGGCGTGGTGGTCGACTCGGCCATTCAGTCCGAATCCACCGACAGGGTCGTCGTGCTGCTCTTCATCGACCAGACCGTCACCAATACGGCCGCACCCGACCCGCGCGTCGACCGCAGCAGGATCAAGATGACCATGGAGAAGGTCGACGGTCACTGGCGGGCGAGCAAAGTCCAACTCCTCTGAGCCGAGCGGAGCCCTTCATGCTCAAGAGACTGTCGGCGGCGCTCGTATTGGCCGCGGCCGCAACGATTCCCGGCACCGCCACCACGCACGCGTCGGCGCCGTCATTCTGCGGCGAGCTCGGCGGCGACTGGGACGGCCAGTACTGCCACACCTCGGTGACGTCGGAACGCAACGCCGTTCGCGACATCAAGGTCGCCGTGCCCGACGATCTCGTCGACAATCCGACCACCGGCCCGGTGATCCGGGACTATCTGCACACGCTGGTCAACAATTGGCGAAACGCCAACGGCAGCATGGCCGCCGACAGCTATGGCGAGGAGAACTTCGAGGTATTCCGGCACGGCAATCTCCTCAGCGCGGTGTTCCACGAGGACTATCACGCCGACGGGCCCAAACCCAACAACGCCTACCGGACGTTCACCTTCGACATGGCGGCCGGCAGGCGGGTGCAGCTTGCGGACCTGACGACGTCGAATCCGCTGACCGCCATCCCCCCACTGGCCCAACCGTTTATCGAAACCGCGCTCAACCAGGCGCCGCCACCGCACGACCCGGGAACCTATCCGTTCATCGTCGACCGGTGGACTCCGGACAAGGTCTACTCGGGCGCATACAAGGCCTGGGCGCTGACGCCCGACGAGTTGATCATCTACATGCCCGACTATCCGGTGGGCCACGACGAGCCGATCAACTTCTCCACGGGCCTGCCGCAGTGGTTCATGGACGGCGGCACCGTGCAGGCGCACATCCCGCTGTCGGCGCTGGGTTCGGTGCTGCGCGTTTAAGAGGTGCCCGGCTCACACGAGTCACAGCAGTCCCGGTCCGGCTGGGACTCAGACACCGGGCTCAGACCCCCCAGGCTCAGTCCTCCGGGTTGTAGCCGAGGTTGGGGGCGAGCCAGCGCTCCGCTTCCTGCAGCGTCCAGCCCTTGCGCTTCGCGTAGTCGGCGACCTGGTCCTGAGCCATCCGGCCGACCACGAAGTACTGCGACTGCGGGTGGGAGAAATACCAGCCGCTGACGGCGGCACCGGGCCACATCGCCATCGACTCGGTCAACTCGATGCCGGTCCGCTTCTGGACGTCCATCAGCTTCCAGAGCGTCGCCTTTTCGGTGTGCTCCGGGCAGGCCGGGTAGCCGGGGGCAGGGCGGATCCCCTGGTACTTCTCATCGATGAGCGCCTCGTTGTCGAGCTGCTCGTCCGGCTGGAATCCCCAGAACTCCTTGCGGACCCGTTGGTGCATCCGTTCGGCGAAAGCCTCGGCCAGGCGGTCGGCGATCGACTCCAGCAGGATTGCGCTGTAGTCGTCGAGGGCCGCCTTGAACTCCGCGATCTTCTCACCGCTGCCGAGCCCCGCGGTGACGGCGAAGGCGCCGACATAGTCGGCCAGACCGGTGTCCTTAGGTGCGATGTAGTCGCCCAGCGACCGGTTTGGGATGCCGTCCCGGTGCTCGCCCTGCTGGCGCAGGTTGTGCAACGTGGTCAGCACCTCGCTGCGGGTGTCGTCGGTGTACACCTCGATGTCGTCGCCGACGGCGTTCGCCGGGAAGAATCCGATCACCCCGTTGGCGGTCAGCCACTTCTCCTTGATCAGGGTGTCGAGCATCTCCTGGGCGTCGTCGTACAGCTTGCGGGCGGCCTCGCCCGAGGCCGGGTTGTTGAGGATGTCGGGGAAGCGGCCCTTCATCTCCCAGGCGTTGAAGAACGGCTGCCAGTCGATGAACTCGCGCAACTCGGCGAGGTCGTAGTCCTGAAAATCCCGTACTCCCACACCAATAGCGGGCACCGGCGGCGTGTAGCCGTCCCACTCGATCGGAGTCCGGTTGGCGCGGGCCTTCTCCAGCGTCACCGTCGGCCGCTCGTTCTTCTGGGCGTGCCGTTCGCGCAGGGATGCGTAGTCCTTCTCGGTGGCCTCCAGCAGCGCCGGCCGCTGCTTGTCGTCGAGCAGTGCGGCGGCGACCGGCACCGAGCGGGAGGCGTCCTTGACCCAGACCACCGGTCCGCTGCGCCGCGGCGATATCTTCACGGCCGTGTGGGCGCGCGAGGTGGTCGCACCACCGATCAGCAGCGGGATCTCCAGGCCCTCGCGCTCCATCTCGACGGCGAAGTTGGCCATCTCGTCCAGGGACGGCGTGATCAGGCCGGACAGCCCGATGATGTCGGCGTCGTGCTCCTTCGCCGCGTCCAGGATCTTCTGGGCGGGCACCATCACGCCGAGGTCGATCACCTCAAAGTTGTTGCACTGCAGGACGACCCCGACGATGTTCTTGCCGATGTCGTGGACGTCACCCTTCACGGTCGCCATCACGATCGTGCCGTTGGTGTCCTTACCGGCAGCGGCGCCGGACTGTTCCTTCTCCGCCTCGATGAACGGCAGCAGGTACGCGACGGCCTTCTTCATCACCCGGGCCGACTTCACGACCTGCGGCAGGAACATCTTGCCCGAGCCGAAGAGGTCGCCGACGACATTCATGCCGTCCATCAGCGGACCCTCGATCACCTCGATCGGGCGTCCACCCGCGGCGTCGATCTCCGCCCGCAGTTCCTCGGTGTCCTCGTCGACGTGGGCGTCGATGCCCTTCACCAGAGCATGGGTGATCCGCTCGCGGACCGGGAGCCCGCGCCACTCGGCCGCCGCTTTCTCGTCGGTCGTCTCCGACTTGTTGAACCGCTCCGCGATCTCCAGGAGCCGTTCGGCCGCATCCTCGCGACGGTTCAGGACGACGTCCTCGATCCGGTCCCGCAACTCGGGGTCGATCGAGTCGTAGGGCACCAGCGCACCGGCGTTGACGATGCCCATGTCGAGGCCGGCCTTGATGGCGTGGTACAGGAACACCGCGTGGATCGCCTCGCGGACGGGGTTATTGCCCCGGAACGAGAACGACACGTTGGAGATACCGCCCGAGATGTGCACTCCCGGAAGGCTTTCCTTGATCCAGGCGCAGGCCTCGATAAAGTCGATCCCGTAGGTCGCGTGTTCCTCGATGCCGGTCGCCAGCGCGAAGCAGTTCGGGTCGAAGATGATGTCTTCGGGCGGGAAGCCGACCTCTTCGGTCAGGATCCGGTAGGCGCGTCCGCAGATCTGTTTGCGGCGCTCCAGGTTGTCGGCCTGGCCCTGCTCGTCGAATGCCATCACGACGACGGCGGCGCCGTACTTGCGGCACAGCCGAGCCTCGCGGACGAACTTCTCCTCGCCCTCCTTCATGGAGATTGAGTTGACGATCGGCTTGCCCTGCACGTTCTTCAGGCCCGCCTCGATGACCTCCCACTTGGAGGAGTCGATCATCACCGGGACGCGGCTGATGTCCGGCTCGGCCGCGATGAGCTTGGTGAACCGGTCCATCGCGGCGACGCCGTCGATCATGCCTTCGTCCATGTTGATGTCGATGACCTGCGCACCGACCTCGACCTGCTGCAGGGCGACCGACAGCGCGGTGTCGTAGTCCTCGGCCTTGATCAGGTTGCGGAACCTGGCGGAGCCGGTGATGTTGGTGCGCTCACCGATGTTCACGAACAGGGACTCGTCGTTGATGTTGAGCGGCTCCAGGCCGGAGAGCCGGGTGGCCACCTCGATCTCCGGCAGCTCGCGCGGCGCCTTGCCGTCGACGACCTTGGCGATCTCGGCGATGTGCGGCGGCGCGGTTCCACAGCAACCACCGACGAGGTTGACCAGGCCGGCCTCGGCGAAGTCGGCGATGTAGCCGGCCTGACGCTCCGGGGTTTCGTCGTACTCGCCAAAGGCGTTGGGCAGGCCGGCGTTCGGGTAGCAAGACACGAAGGTGTCCGCGATCCGCGACATCTCGGCGATGTAGGGCCTCATCTCCGGGGCGCCCAGGGCGCAGTTGAGGCCCACCGCGATCGGCTTCGCGTGCCTGATCGCGTTCCAGAACGCCTCAGTGACCTGACCGGACAACGTTCGTCCGGAGGCATCGGTGATGGTGCCCGAGATGATCAACGGCCAGCGGCGTCCGCGGTCCTCGAATAGCGTCTCGACGGCGAACACCGCCGCCTTGGCGTTCAGCGAGTCGAAGATCGTCTCGATGATGAGGAGGTCGACGCCACCGTCGACCAGGCCGTTGGCGGCTTCCAGGTAGGCGGCGACCAGCTGGTCGTAGGAGACGTTGCGGGCGCCGGGGTCGTTGACGTCGGGCGAGATCGACGCGGTCCGCGTCGTCGGCCCGATGGCGCCGGCGACGTAGCGGGGCTTATCCGGGGTGCTGAACTCGTCGGCCGCCTTGCGGGCCAACGCGGCGCCGGCGTAGTTCAGTTCGTAGCTCAGGTCCGCCATGTCGTAATCGGAGAGCGAGATCGCGTTCGCGTTGAACGTGTTGGTCTCAACGATGTCGGCGCCCGCCTCGAGGTACTCGCGGTGGATACCCTCGATGATCTGCGGTTGCGTCAGGGTGAGCAGGTCGTTGTTGCCCTGCAGAGCGGTCGGCCACTCCGTGAATCGGTCGCCGCGGTAGCCCGCCTCGTCCGGCCGGTCCCGCTGGATCGCCGTGCCCATCGCGCCGTCGATCACCATGATCCGCTGGCGCAGAGCCGCCGTCAGTTCGTCGGTGCAGTCGGGGCGGATGTTCGGCGCGAAGGTGTTCGGCGCAGAGGAGTTCGACTCAGAGGCGGTCACATGAATCCCTTCCGTAGCGGAAGGCGTCCTTGACTCTGCCGAGCGTGGCGGATACCGGTAAAGACCCGTATCCGTTGCAACGCCTCTCGACCAGAAAAGTCTACGTCGTCACCCGATCGACGTCTGGACGCCCAACTCATCGCCGCTATCGACAGCTCGTGCAGCCTGCCGGCGACGTAATAGTTACCAAGGTTAACGAAATCGCAGCCGAACCTATTTCGTCGATGCCGGTGTCGCAGCGGTGTTCGTTAGCGACAGTCACGCCATAAGAATAGTCGTTCTATGCAAAGCCCCCGGTTGAGCGTCAATCGGCCGACAATCCTTGCCCACTGCGCCCCGAACATCGGGCCGCGAGGCCGTACGCTAATTCTGTGACCCCGCCCGACGGCCCCCCCTTTGGCAAAGCCGCATTGCCCGAACTGCACCACACCGTCGTCGTGGCTGCGTTCGAGGGCTGGAACGACGCCGGCGACGCCGCCAGCGACGCGCTCGAACACCTCGAGGCCATCTGGGAAGCCGACCCGATCTTGGAGATCGACGACGAGGCGTACTACGACTACCAGGTGAATCGCCCGGTAATCCGGCAGGTAGACGGGGTGACGCGGGAACTGGTGTGGCCGGCGATGCGAATCTCGCACTGCCGGCCCCCGGGCAGCGACCGCGATGTCGTGCTGATGCACGGGGTGGAACCCAACATGCGCTGGCGCACCTTCTGCGCCGAGCTGGTGGCCATCGCCGACAAGCTCAACGTGGACACCGTGGTGATCCTGGGCGCGCTGCTGGCCGACACCCCACACACCCGGCCGGTCCCGGTGTCGGGCGCGGCCTACTCCCCCGAGTCGGCGAAACGCTTCGGTCTCGAGGAAAGCCGCTACGAGGGCCCGACCGGCATCGCCGGGGTGTTTCAGGACTCCTGCGTGGCCGCCGGGATCCCGGCGGTGACGTTCTGGGCGGCGGTGCCGCACTACGTCTCGCAGCCGCCGAACCCGAAGGCGACGGTGGCCCTGCTGCGCCGCGTCGAGGACGTCCTCGACATCGAGGTGCCGCTGGCCGACCTGCCGACGGACGCCGAGGACTGGGAGCAAGCGGTCACCGAGATGACCGCCGAGGACGAGGACCTCGCCGAGTACGTGCTGTCGCTCGAGCAACGCGGCGACGCCGAGGTCGACATGAACGACGCCCTGGGCAAGATCGACGGCGACGCGCTGGCCGCCGAGTTCGAGCGCTATCTGCGCCGCCGTCGCCCCGGCTTCGGGCGTTAGGCGCTACCGGCTGAAGCGGGCCGGTGACAGGCGTCGACGAATTTGCCGTCGGCCGACCAAGTACGGAAGCATCGCTTCGCGACCTACCGATTGGACGTTTCATGGCCGCGTTGCCTGGTGATGGCAACCCAACTGACATAGCCGGCTCAGATCCTCTAGCTGGCGAAGACGCCGGCTATCGCAAGGGGCTCAAGCCCCGGCAGATACAGATGATCGGCATCGGCGGCGCGATCGGCTCCGGGCTCTTTCTGGGCGCGGGGGGCCGGCTGGCCAAGGCGGGACCCGGGATGTTTCTGGTCTACGCCGTGTGCGGCGTGTTCGTGTTTCTGATTCTGCGAGCGCTGGGCGAGTTGGTCTTGCATCGCCCGTCGTCGGGCTCGTTCGTGTCGTACTCGCGGGAGTTCTTCGGCGAGAAGGCCGCCTACGCGATCGGCTGGATGTACTTCCTGGGCTGGTCGATGACGGCCATCGTCGACACCACCGCGATCGCCACCTACCTGCGACGGTGGACGGCCTTCGAATCGATTCCCCAGTGGGTGTTGGCATTGCTTGCGCTCATCGTCGTGCTGTCGATGAACCTGATCTCGGTGGAGTGGTTCGGTGAGCTGGAATTCTGGGCGGCGCTGGTAAAGGTTCTGGCGCTGGTCGCATTCCTGGTGGCCGGGATCGTCTTCCTGGCGGGGCGGTATCGCATCGACGGTCACAGCACCGGGCTGAGTCTGTGGACCGACCACGGCGGACTGTTTCCCTCCGGCGTTCTGCCGGTCCTGTTGACCACCTCAGGAGTGGTATTCGCCTATGCCGCAATCGAATTGGTGGGCACTGCCGCCGGCGAGACCGCCGAGCCGGAGAAGGTGATGCCCCGCGCGATCAATTCGGTGATCGCGCGCATCGCGATCTTTTACGTCGGGTCGGTCGCGCTGCTGGCGTTGCTGCTGCCCTACACGTCCTACAAGGCCACTGAAAGTCCTTTCGTCACTTTCTTTTCCAAGATCGGCTTCCACGGTGCCGGGGACCTGATGAACATCGTGGTGCTCACCGCAGCACTGTCGAGCCTGAATGCGGGGCTGTATTCCACCGGCCGGATCATGCACTCGATGGCGTCCAGCGGCAGCGGACCCCGGTTCGCGACCCGGATGTCCAAGAACGGGGTGCCCTTCGTCGGCATCGCGATGGCGGCCGCCATCTGCCTGCTCGGCATCGCCCTGAATGTCGTCAACCCGGGCGAAGCCTTCGAGATCGTGCTCAACATCGTTGCGCCGGGCATCATCGCGTGCTGGGCGACCATCGTGCTGTGCCAGCTGCGCTTCTACCGGCTGGCCAAGGCCGGGCTGATCGAACGGCCGCGGTTCCGGATGCCGTGGGCGCCGTATTCGGGGTACCTCACCCTGGCGTTCCTGGCCGGCGTCCTGGTCATGATGGCGTTCGACAAAGAGACCGGCACCTGGACCATCGCGACGGTGGTGTTCGTCGTCCCGGCGCTGAGCGCGGGATGGTTCCTGGTGCGTAATCGGGTGGCTGCCGTCGCGTCGCAGCACGAGGCCAAGACCGGCTAGGACGTCCCGAGGTCCCGGTTGTAGGCGCTGGTGGAGCGGCCCAGCGCGGCGACCTGGGCGTCCAGCTGGGGCAGCAGCTCGGCCGTGGATTTGTGCAGCGGCATCTCGCCGACCGGGCTGGACAGCACCGGCTTAACCCAACCGAACAGCGCCACCCAACGCGGGCAGTAGACGCGGGTGCGCCGGCGCGCGATGCCCTTGACGAAAGCGGCCGCGCACTTGTCGACAGTGGTCGTCTTGTTCAGCGGCCACGGGAAGCTGGCCAGCAACTGGTCGAACGCCGGCAGGTCGTTCTGCGTGTCGCGGACCAGCGCCGTGTTGATCCACGACATGTGCGCCGAGCCGACGGTGACGCCCAGGTGGGCCACCTCTAGTCGCAGCGCGTTGGCCAGCAGCTCGACGCCGGCCTTGGAGGCGTTGTAGGGCGCCAGGCCGGGGCAGGCGGTGTAGGCGGCCAACGACGAGACGATGAGCGCGTAGCCCCGGCGCTCGATCAGCGCGGGCAGCGTGGCGCGCACGGTGTGGAAGACGCCGAGCACGTTGATGTCGAGCACCCGTTTGAAGGCGTCGGGATCCACTTGCAGCACCGAGCCGTAACTGGCGATGCCGGCGTTGGCCACCACCACGTCGATGCCGCCGAAGCGCTCGACGGCGCTTGCGGCGGCGGCCTCCATCGCCGACAGGTCGCGCACATCGGCGACGGCCGTCAGCACCCTTTCCTCGCCGAGCTCGGCGGCGAGCGCCTTGAGGTCCGCCTCGTTGAGATCGGTCAGCACGAGCTTGGCGCCCCGGGTGCTCAGCCGGCGAGCGGTCTCGGCCCCGATCCCCCGGGCACCGCCGGTGATGAAAACGACTTGGTCCTGCAGCGATGTCATGATCGCCAACGTACCTTGCGGGCATCTGAGCGCCGGGTCGTGCCACTCTTCGCCGGTTGAATCGGCAGGCGGACGGATTGTCCCTGGACGCCGGCGGTGTAACGCGAAATTAACAGTTCCGAAAACACCAGCATTCGCCGCGCTCTTCGCTCAATTCCGCGCGGTGGTCAAGTAGGTCGGCGGTTTCTCGTCTGACTCGCGGGTTGGAGTGACGTGCCGGTTTGAATGGCACCGAGTGAAGTTATTCGATACCACTACCCTAACTTGGCACTCGGGCTACTCTATTTTGCTCGCGCCGTCCCCGGAAGCAGTAAACGCGATCATAAGCTCCGGACATGACACGTAATCGCGCATGTCACGCGGCGACCCCAGATGGCGGTCGGCGGATCGGTCCCACCGTCAGCGACGTTGGTAGACGTTTGCGACGCGAGACCGTTAGTTACCAAAACAAAGTCCAATTCGATCATGTGGACTAACGCACCGGCGCGCAGCGAGATAGCCAATTCAGCCATTACGAGCCGGACACAAAAACACGCGTCATTGCGTGCACCGAAGCCGTCGCGAGCCACGGGGGCGCGACCAGGATCAACCGGCTTCGGTCTAGTCAATTGCACTTTTTAAAAGGGAGGGATAATGCACCGAAAATCGAATCCACCAGATTTGCCAATGTGGAAGTTTGTGTCGCATGCCAGCTTGGGTGATCTTGACACCTATCTCTGGCACCGCCAGGGCAGCAACCTGTTCTGCTGGCGTCCAGTCGGAAAGTCTTGGGGCGCAACGAAAAAGAAGGACGACGCCGATTGACGGACCTGATCGAATCCGCCCGTCAAAAGATCAATGACACAGCGGAATCGGATCCGTTTCAGCAGCCCAGATAAACCACGGTAGGAACTTCTGCTCGCCTCGATAAGGTGAGCTGGAGAACCGATGGGCATCAACCCGGACGTCGTTGAGGCACAGGGCTATTGTGCGCCGCACTCGAATTCGTCGACGAGAGCTCGCGGACGGCGACGACACGATCACAACGCCTAAGCGTTCAAACGGGCGAACTGACCTTGCCGGTACTGCTCCACGCACGTAGCCCGCCGAACCTTGCCACTTGTGGTGATCGGTATCGAACCGGGCGTCACCACAACCAGATCCGCGACGCCGACGCCGTGCGAGTTGGAGACAGCCGAGGTGACTTCGCGCTCAACGACGGCGAGCTTGTCCGCCCCGTCTTCGTGGGACGCTCCTTTGTTCTTGACTTCGACGATCACGACAAGCTTTTCGGTGCCCCCATGCGGAACCGCTATCGCTGCGCACCTACCCCGAGTGATCTCCTGGACCGTCGCTTCGATGTCGTCGGGTGAGTGGTTACGCCCGTAGACGATCAACAGATCCTTGATGCGGCCGATGATGAACAGCTCGCCTTCGAAGAAGAATCCCGAATCGCCGGTTCGCAGCCACGGCGCTTCGGGTGTGCCGGCCGACGGAGCGACAAGCCGATCGCCGAACGTGCGTTCGGTCTCTTGGGGCTTTTGCCAGTAGCCCATGGCGACGTTGTCACCGTGCACCCAGATCTCACCGACGCTTCCCTGCGGGCACTCGATCCTGGTGTCGGGGTCGACGACACGAATCATCGGTGACCGCGGTGCCCCGTAGCTGACCAGCGGTGTGCCGATTGGGCTTTCGCATTGCTCCGCGGTGCCGGTGGTCAGCTTCTCGGATTCGAAGTGGACGATTTTGGGCGGCTGCGCCGGTGTGCGGGTCAACGCGTACACCGTTGCCTCTGCGAGGCCATAGCCTGGCCGTATCGCGTTGTCGGGCAAATTGAAGCGTGCGAACCGGTCGGTGAAGCGCCGCATCGTCGCGGGATGCACCCGTTCGCTACCGCTGAGGATGACCAGCACGTCCCCCAGATCCAGTCCGGCCATGTCCTCGTCTGATGTCTTGCGTGCCGCCAATTCGAAGGCGAAGTTCGGCGCCGCCGACAGTGGGTGAGTTTCCTTGGCCAGCAATTGCATCCATCGGGCCGGTCGCTGCAGGAACGACACCGGGCTCGTCAGCACGGCGCGGATTCCGGCCAGAATCGGTGCGCACACTCCCAGTACCAAGCCCATATCGTGGTAGAACGGCAGCCACGACACGAGGGTTGTGTCTGGTGGAGCGACGCCTCCGTACTCCACACAAAAGTCGGACATGACCTGCCGGAAATTGGTCAGCAGGTTTCGGTGCGAGATCATGACCCCGGCCGGCTGGCGGGTCGACCCGGACGTGTACTGCAAATACGCCAGTTCTGGGTGATTCTCGTTCCCGGCGCCGGATCCTGTCCGGGCATCCAGGTCCAGCAGGTCAACTTCCACGACCGATGCAACGGGTGCGCCAGATTCCGACTCGACGTACCCGGCAACGGTTCCCGCGGCGGGGGACGTGGTGAGAACGACAGTCGGCGACGAGTCGCGCAGCACCGAACTGACGCGCTCGTCGCTGACGCCACCTAGCGGAACCGAAAGCGGAACCGCGATCTGTCCCGCCTGCAATGCGCCGAGAAACGCCACGATGTAATCAAGCCCTTGCGGGGCCATTATGACGGCGCGGTCACCCGTGGACCCGCAATGCTGGAGTTCCCGTGCGACGTTCACTGTTCGCCGATACAGCTGCGACCATGTCAAGCTTTCGGCAACCCCGTCCCAATCCTGCTCGTAATCAATAAAGGTGAACGCCGTGTCGTTGGGCTGCAAGCTGGCGCGTTCACATAGCAGATCCGAAATGGACGTCTCAACCATCATCACTCCATTCCGGTTCGGCCGGGGGTCCAAAAGGGTTTGGTGCGTACCTGGCGTCGGTCCCAGCCACGTTCGGTGATCAATATTTTGCGCAAGGTTTGTATGGTGCGGGCCTCGCCGGCGAGGTAGGCGATGCCGGGATGGTCGGGCAGTGGGAGGCCGCGCAGGGCGTCGGCGAGGACGGCAGAGTTCGCGGCTGAGGCATCACCGCGCTCGACCCGGGTCAAGGGTCGGGCCAGCCGAAGGTGGTCGGCGTCGGTCGCGGCCTCGATCACTCCGTAGACCTCGGCGGTTGAGGGCACGGATCGAAGCATCGCGGCGAACGCGACCGACGCGGTTTCTTCGCCGGCGAACACGTGGTAGGGCGCGTCGTGACGGATGACGAGATTGCCTTGTGGCCGGGTGATGTGGACGTGATCTCCGATGGAGGCGGCCGTCACCCAGCGCCCGGCGGATGTCGCGCCCTTCGGGTCACCGTCGTGGGCGAACATCACGATGTCGAGTGTGCCGAGGTCGGGATCGGCGTCGTAGATGGAATACGTCCGCAGCACGGGGTATGAGTGCAGCCTCGACCAGGATTCACGCAGACTCTCGACCTTGAGTCGCACCTGCTGGCCTGGCGTCCAGGCCAGCCCCTGCAGTCGCGGGCCACTGAACCGGATGCGGCGCATTCTTGGTGTCAGCCTTTCGATCTCGCTGACAGTTGCCGAGAGAAACACCGCGTCCCGCAGCGTGCTGAGGAGCGGTAAAGCACCGGTGAGTGTGGCCACGAAGAACTCCGGAGGTTTAGCGGTGGTCGAAGCTGGGTGCTGGTCTGCTCAGTAGTTGTTGCAGGTGTTGAAGACCCGCAAGACAAGTCCGAACTGCTGTTCATTCCCTGGCTGGCTCGCCAACATCTGGGCCATCCGCTGGCGTTGTCCGGGCGGCGACGCGAGGAACTGACGCAAGAAGGACACGCTCTCAGGCGAAGAGTTGAATGTTGCGGCGGCTTGGGGATCTGCCGCGTTCAGCGCCGATTCCACCTGGTCGAAGTTGCAGGTTGTATTGACGAACGGGCTCAGATCCCGATCGGCGGACGCGAGCCCGGCACCGGCGGTCAACGACCCGGCGGTCAAAGCCAAAGCCAGGCCGCAGGCCCCGGCAGCAATTTTAGTCAGCGATAGTTTGGTCATTTTTTGATTCCTCCTGGATGGGTGTGAACTCGAGGTGTAATTCCTTGAGGCGCCTGAACAGCAGGGTGCTGTCCCATTTGAGCCGACGAGCGCCCGCCGGGCCGTGCTTGGCGTCGGAAAGCCGAATGTTGGCCATCCGGTTGAGGATTCGTTCCAAGCTCACCCGCACTTCGGCGCGTGCGATCGGGGCGCCCGGACAAGTGTGAATACCGCGGCCGAATGCCATGTGATGCAATATGTTTGGGCGGCCGAGGCGGAATTCGTTGGGCTCGTCGAACCGTCGTGGATCGCGGTTTGCCGCACCGTTCATCACCAGTATGCTCGTGCCCGCTTGCACATCGAGGTCGCCGATCTTGGTGTTGCGACGCGCCATGCGGAAATTCGACTTGATCGGGCTTTCGATGCGCAGCATCTCCTCGATGAAGGCCGGGATCTTTGAATTGTCCTCGCGCAGCTGCTCTTGCAAGTCCGGTCGCTCCGCCAGCGTCAGCATCGAAAGACTCAGCAGGTCGATCGTCGTGCCGTGACCGGCGGCGAACATGAACGTGGCAACGCGGGCAACGTCAATCGCCTCGGGCGTCGTGCCGTCGGGAAACTTTGCCAGCGCAAGCTCGGTGAGGACGTCGTCGCGCGGATTGCGCCGCCGTTCCTCGACGTACTCGACGAACCACTCCTCTTTCACGCCAACGAAACCACTGCGGTCGCCTTCGAGCCTGCTAGCTATCGCAGCGCGGCGAAACCGCTCACGATCGGCCTCGGGTACGTCGAGCAGGTCGGTGATCGCGTCGAGCGTGAACGGGAAATTGTAGTCGACGACGATCTCGCACTTGCCATTCGCGATGAAGCGGTTGATCTGCTCGTCGGCAAGGCGCCACAGGAAGTCCTCGTTGTTCTTGAGCTGCTTCGGCGTGAACAACCGGCTCAACAGCGAGCGGTGGGCGGTGTGCATCGGAGGATCGAACGTGATGAAGTAGTCGCCGAACGTAACCTTCTTGCGGTACCGCTCAATCACATCCGAGATGTCATCGCTGCCGGTTTTGGTCGGAATCCCCGACCATGGTCCGCTGACTATATTGCATACCGACAAGGCCTGGTCGGTGTCGCGTTGTACCGCGAGGGCCTCGTCGTACCCCGACACCATCACCACGCCGTGCGCCGGCTCGCGCCATACCGGGCAACGCCGGATCGCGTCGTAGTAGTCGTAGGGGTCATCGACGAGCGACTTCTCTGTGAAGAAGTCGCGGTTCTCGGGTCCACTCACCTCGCCCGGCGCGGCGCCGCTGCTCCGTCCGGAAGCGGACTTTCCCGTCGTCATGTAGTCAGATGTCATGATTGAAACCCTTTCAGCCTCAAGCGGCGTCGGCGGGAGCCAGCTTTCCGAACAGCAGTTCCGCCAAACCACGAATGGTGCCAATGGTGGCGATGTCGGCGGGCGTCACGCGGATGCCCGTTTCGGTCTGGATGCGAGTGAGTAGTTCGAGGCCACCCAGCGAGTCGAGGCCGTACTCGGAGAGCGGACGATCGGGATCGATGTTGCGACGCAGGATCAGGCTGACCTGGTCGGAGATCAGGCGCCGCAGCCGGGTAGGCCACTCCTCCAGCGCCATCTCATCGAGCTCGGCACGTAGTTTGCTTGTGCCCGTTGAGCTTTGCCCATTGGAGCGGAACGCTTCGGCGAAGGGACTGCGCTGGGCGAAAGCGGTCAACCACGGTGCGCCCGTTATTGGCGCATACCCGGTGCAGGCGCGGTCGTGGCGCAGCAGCTCTTCGAACGCATACGCGGCTTCGTCGGGAGCTATGGCAACGTCGGCGCCTTCGGCCAGGGCGGTGCCGCGTCCTATCTGCGCCCAGGCACCCCATGCGATCGCGGTGGCCGACAGACCCCGAGCCCGGCGCCAGCGGGTGAAGGCGTCCAGCCAGCTGTTGGCCGCTGCGTAGGCACCCTGCCCGGGCGACCCCACCAGCGCGGCGGCCGAGGAGAACGAGCAGAACCAGTCCAACGGCTGCTCGGCGGCGGCTTCTTGAAGGGCCTCGTGCAGATTCCATGCACCGTAAACCTTTGGCGCCCAGTCATGCTCGATGAGCTCGTCGGTGATATTGGTCAGTGTGGCATCCTCGATCACCGCCGCCAGATGCAGCACACCGCGCACCGGAAGCCCGGTGGCGGTCGCTGTGGCCACCAACCGCTGAGCCGTACCGGGCTCGGCTATGTTGCCGCACTCCACCACGACGTCGGCACCGATCTCGCGGATGCGCTCGATCATCTCCAGCGCCTGGGGAGTTGGTTGCGAGCGCGAGGACAACACGATGCGCCCGCAGCCGGCCCCCGAACCAGGAGAAGCCATCTTCTCGGCCAAGAACAGCCCCAGGCCTCCCAGCCCGCCGGTGATGATGTAAGCGCCGTCGCCGCGGAAGACCCCGACCTGCGCCGGCGGCACCATCACGCGACTGCGGCCCGCGTGCGGGACATCGAGCACGAGCTTGCCGGTGTGCTGGGCGCCGCTCATCACCCGAATCGCGGTGGCGGCGTCGGCAAGCGGGTAGTGCGTGCTTTCCGGCATCGGCAACGAGCCGTCCGCGGTGAGCCGGTAGACCGTGTTCAGCACGTCTCGCAGCCTGTCCGGGTGGCTGAATGACATCAACGCCAGGTCGAGGGCGTAGAACGTCAGGTTGCGCCGGAACGGGAAGAGCCCTAATCGGGTGTCGCCGTAGATGTCGCGTTTGCCGATCTCGACGAATCGTCCACCGAACGCCAGCAATTCGACCCCCGCGCGCTGGGCGGCGCCGATGACCGAGTTGAGCACGATGTCCACGCCATAGCCGTCGGTGTCCCGGCGTATCAGGTCGGCGAACTCCACGCTTCGCGAGTCGTAAACGTGCTCGATACCCATGTCGCGCAGCAATTGTCGACGCTGCTCGCTGCCGGCGGTGGCGAAGATCTCGGCTCCCGCGGCCCGGGCGATCGCGATTGCCGCCTGTCCGACCCCACCGGTCGCGGAGTGGATCAGCACCCGGTCACCGGCCCCGATGCGGGCCAGCTCATGCAGGCCGTAATAGGCGGTGGCGTGCGCGGTCGTCACCGCCGCCGCCTGGTCGACGGCCAGGCCGGCCGGCAGCGTGACAGCCAGGCGCGCGTCGCAGGTGAGGAAGGTACCCCAACAACCGTTGGCGCTCAGCCCCCCGACATGGTCACCCACCTTGTGGTCGGTCACGTCTGGCCCGACTGCGGTCACCACGCCGGCGAAGTCGGTGCCCAGCTGCGGCAGCCGCCCCTCGAAAGCGGGGTAACGGCCGAACGCGACGAGCACGTCCGCGAAGTTGATGCTGGACGCGCTGACCGCGACCTCGATCTCTCCCGGACCCGGTGGAACGCGGTCGCAGGCAACGAGTTCGAGGGATTCCAGATCACCGGGCGTACGGATCTGCAGACGCATTCCGTCGCATTCGTGGTCGGCGACTGCCGTTTGCCGCTCCTCGGGGAGCAGTGGAGCAGGGCATAACCGCGCGTTGTACCACGCGCCATTTCGCCAGGCGGTCTCGTCCTCCTCCGACCCGGCGAGCAGTTGGTGTGCCAGCTGTTCGGCGTCGATGGAATCGTCCACATCGATCTGGCTGGCGCCCAGATGCGGGTGTTCCATGCCGATTACCCGGACCAGGCCCCGCAGCCCGGCCTGCTCGAGGTTGGGCACGTCGTTGGACACCACGCTTTGGGCGTTGCGGGTCACGACATACAAGCGCGGCGATTCGCCGGGAAGGTCCGGCAACTCGCGGGCAATGCGCACCAGAAGTTGCACATAGTCCCGGCCCAGAAGCGCACAGTGCTCGTCGGCGTCACCGTTTTTCGGTCCGGTGAGGATCACCACCCCGGTGAATCCACCGCCGCGCAAATGATTTCGAAGCTGTTCCACGTTGGAGACGTGGTCGGCCTGCCGCGGCCAGGACATCGTGGTGCAGTGCACCCCAAGGTTTTTCAGGGCGTCGACCAAGGTGCTGGCCATCACATCCGCGGTCGTGGTAGTGCCGATCAGCAGCCAGCTTCCGGCGTCGGTGTGGTCCGGCTCAGGCAATTCTCGTTGCCGCCATTCGATCGTCAGCAGCCGCTCGGCCATCACACGATCTTTATTGCCGCTCTGGGATGCGCTGGTGCCGACTCGCAGCCCCTGCACGGTCAGCAGGACTGCCCCGTGCTCGTCGAGCACGTCGAGGTCGGCCTCGACCCCGGAGGTGTCGGCTTTGATCACCCGCGTGTAGCAGTAGTGGGCGTTGCGGGCAGCGCTGTAGGAGCGGAGTCGGCGGATGCCCAGCACCAGCCCCAGCGCACCCTCGCCCAGGGCCTGGACGTCCGGATGAGCTTCAACGGACTGGAAGCAGGCGTCCAGCAGTGCGGGGTGCACACCGTAAGCGGCTTGTTGCGAGCGGATTTGGCGCGGTAGCGCCACCTCGGCCAGGACGGCGCCGGTCGCCTCACCGGTGTGGACATCGCCCAGACCGGCGAACGCGGGACCATACTGAACGCCACGTTGGTCCATGCGCTTGCGCACCTCGTCGCCGTCATCGCAACTCGCATGCGCGGCGAGTAGCGCGGACACGTCGTACGCGGGTGGCGGCTCATCCTCTGCGGCACGCAGGACCGCGGCAGCATGCCGCGTCTGTTCGCCGCCCTGATTCGACTCCACGGCGAAGTCGACGACGCCCGGCGATGACAACGACGCCGAGGCGCCGATCGTGGTCTGCTCATCCAGCAGGAGCGCCTGTTCGAAGCGGATGTCGCGAACCTCAGCCGTCTCGCCGAGCACAGTACGCGCGGCTGCTAACGCCATCTCGCAGTAAGCGGCTCCGGGAAGCACAACCACATTGCGGATCTGGTGGTCGGCGAGCCAGGGCTGGGCGGCGGTGCCGACGTCCGCCTGCCACAAGTGGCGCTCGGGTTCCTCCTGCAAGTGCACGTGCGAGCCCAGCAGCGGATGCACCGAAACGGTGCAACCGCCATGTGTTGGGGATTCCTGACCGTCGCCGCTCAACCACAGCCGACGGTGCGTCCAGGTCGGCAACGGCGCGTCCACCAGGCGTCCACTCGGGTAGAGCATGGAGAAATCGACCGAGGCGCCCGCACTGTGTAGGTCCGCCACAAACCCACGCAACCCGTGGGGAAGCGCTTGTTCACGGCGCATACCGGCCAGCGCGGCCATCGGCATCTCGCGGCTGCGGGCGGTCTGCTCGAGAGCGCGGATGAGTAGCGGGTGTGGCGCCAGCTCGGCAAAGACCCGGTAGCCGTCCTCCAAGGCGGCCTGCACGGCCGTGGCGAACCGCACCATGCGGCGCATGTTGTTCGCCCAGTAGCGGGCGTCGCACACTGGCTGCTCGCGCGGGTCGAACAGGGTCGCCGAGTAGAAGGGGACTTCCGGTGTCATCGGGCTGATCTCTGCGAGTGCCTCGGTCAGCTCGTCCATGATCGGATCGACTTGAGGCGAATGGAAGGCGACATCGGTGGGGACCTCGCGGGCCATCACATCACGCTGCTCCCAGGCCGCGACCAGGTCGCGAACCGTTTGCGCGGCGCCGGCAATCACGGTGGACTGCGGCGAGGCCACCACCGCCACCACGACGTCGTTGATGCCGCGCGCCGTCAACTCCGAAAGCACTTGCTGCGCAGGCAATTCCACCGATGCCGTGGCACCGGTACCGGCGACGCGGAACATCAGCCGCGAGCGGCGGCAGATAACACGCAGCCCGTCTTCCAGCGACAGTGCGCCCGCGACGACAGCTGCGGCGGCCTCGCCGAGGGAGTGCCCGATGACCGCGCCAGGGCGGACGCCGTGGGATCTCATGGTGGCCGCCAGCGCGACCTGCATGGTGAACAGTGTCGGCTGGATCCGGTCTTGACCGGTCACGATCCGCGGCGCCGATATCGCCTCGGTCACTGAAAATCCGGACTCGTGGGCGATCACCGGCTCGGCCTGCGCGACGGTGGCGGCAAACACCGGTTCGGTCGCCAACAGGTCTGCGCCCATCGCAGCCCATTGCGAACCCTGCCCGGAGAACACCCACACCGGTCCACGGTCGTCCTGTCCGACCGCGGCCGGATACGGGGTGTCGCCGTCGGCAACCTCGCGTAAAGCCTCTGCGAGCTCGGGCCGGTCGCCGGCGATGACGGCGGTGCGTACCGGGCGGTGCGCGCGCCGCCGCGCCAGGGTATAGGCCAGATCAGGCAGCGCCAGATCGTCATGTGCTCGCACCCAGTCGGCCAGCCGGCCGGCGGTGCGGCGCAGTTCGTCGGCCGAGGTGGACGACAGCGGGAACAACAGTGGCGCCGTCGTCGACGATTCGGCTGAGATATGTTCGGGCACAACGGTTTCAGAAGTTTGTTCGGGTGCTTGTTCCACGATGGCGTGCACGTTGGTTCCCGACAGCCCGTACGACGAGACCGCCGCCCGCCGGGGGTGGTGCCCGTTGGTGACCCACGGTGTAGTCTCTTGCGGCACAAAGAGTTTCGTATCGATCTTGGCAAGGTCATCGGGTAGCCGGGTAAAATGCAGATTCCGGGGAACCACGCCGTGCTGCAGCGCGAGGATCGCCTTCATCATCCCCAGCGCGCCGGAGGCCGCCTGCGCATGGCCGAAGTTGGTCTTCACCGATGCCAGCGCGCACGGGCCGTCGATGCCGTAGACGTTGGCCAGGCTGGCGTATTCGATCGGGTCACCCACCGGGGTGCCGGGCCCGTGGGCCTCGACCATGCCGACCGTGCGGGCGTCCACATGTGCGGCGGCCAACGCCGCCTGATACACCGCGGTCTGCGCGGTCTTCGACGGTGTCGCGATGTTGACGGTATGGCCGTCCTGGTTGGCCGCCGTCCCGCGCACCACAGCCAGAATCCGATCACCATCTCGTAGCGCGTCGGACAGCCGCTTGAGTAGCAGCATGACGCTGCCCTCGCCGCCCACGAAACCGTCGGCCGCGACGTCGAAGGCGTGGCAGCGTCCGGTCGGCGACAGCATGCCCTCGGCGGACCCCGCGGAGAATTTCCGCGGGTCCAACGCCAGCGTGACGCCGCCGGCCAGGGCAAGGTCGCTCTCGCCCTCGTGCAGGCTGCGGCAGGCCAGGTGTATCGCGGTCAGACCGGAAGAGCATGCGGTGTCCACGGTCAATGCGGGACCGTGGATCCCCAGGGCATAGGCGATGCGTCCGGACGCCAGGCTGAAGTTGCTGCCGGAAAATCCGTACGCGCCCTCCACGGAGTGCGCATCGGCGGCCAGCAGTTGGTAGTCGCCATGCGTCAATCCCATGAACACACCGGTCAGCGAGTCGGCGATTCGTTCCCGCGTGAGACCGGCGTGTTCCATGGCCTCCCATGAGGTCTCCAAAAGCAACCGGTGTTGCGGATCCATCGCGGTCGCTTCCCGCTCGTTGATTCCGAAGAACTCTGGATCGAAGCCGGCGACGTCGTCGATGAAGGCGCCCCATCGGGATACCGATCGACCCGGCACACCGGGCTCGGGGTCGTAGTATTCGTCGGCGTCCCAGCGGTCGGGCGGAATTTCGGTGACCAGGTCGTCGCCGCGCAATAACGCCTCCCACAACTGCTCCGGGGAGTCGATGCCTCCGGGTAGCCGGCAGGCCATCCCGATCACGGCAACAGGAGTGACAGGTGTGGTACCGATCGGGAGCCGAGGATCGGTCGAAGGCGGGCGCTGCATGACGTCGTCGATCTGGTCTGTGGTCACTTCGCCTCCTCGGAGCAACGACTAACTAGCGTGTCCGTTGCGCGCATTCAGGTTCCAAAAGGGCTTTGAGTTGTCGGCCATAGAGGTTGAGCGATTCGCTGCTCATCATTTCTTCATGCACACAGTCGATCGGGTAGCTGTTGATGTCGCCAGTGACATAAGGTCGCCAACGTTGCAGTAGAGGCGAACTGTTCTCATCCCGCACAGCGTTGAATATGTCTATATCGCCATCGAAGACACCGGGTTCGTGTGCTCGATACAACTCTCCGTTCCTGTTGATGTTTTGAACACCCAAGTCCAGAAGCTGCTTGTACCGGGGGAATTCGGCAATTCCGCGTTCGCGGAGTAGTTCTTCTACCCGCTGACAGGTAAGCGGCTCATCCTGTTCCGGAACATCGATACGGCATAACCGCAAGACGTCTTCTAGCACGTCCTCCTCGCCTACGTTCGTCGGCGTGCCGCTGCCGTCGATACTGGGTTGAGCATCGAGAAGGACAAGGCGCGCGATTGCGTATCCGCGTCGCTGAAGCTCGATGGCGATTTCATGGGCCACGGCACCTCCGAACGACCAACCGAGAAGGCTATAGGGCCCGGTGGGACAAATCCGTTGAATCCTGTCGGCATAGTTCTTCGCCATATCGCGAATTGACGGGGGTTCGGCCTCGCCATTCTGCGGGGTTTGTTGAATTCCAATGATCGGGCAGTCCAGGTAATTACCCAGAGCCTGATAGGGCCAACTCACCCCACCCGCGGGATGGATGCAGAACAGCGGAATACCGGTGCCCTGCTTGAGGAACTCAACAGGGACCACTTCCACGTCGCTGCCGTCCTGGCCCAGCTGCTGACTCAAGCTCCTCACAGACGGCGCCTGGAATAACGTGCGCACCGCAAGGTTTGTGTCGAGGCTGCTGTTGATCGCGGCGATCAGGCGCATCGCCAACAGGGAATCCCCACCCAAGTCGAAGAAGGAGTCGTCGACTCCGACCCGCTCGAGCCCGAGCACCTGGGCGTAGATGCCGGCCAGGATCTCCTCGGTGAGGGTGGCCGGGGCGCGGTAGCCATCGGCCTTGGCGTATCCGGGTGCCGGCAGGGCGCGGGCATCGAGTTTGCCGTTGGGGGTCAACGGCAACGTGTCTAGCGCCACGACTGCCGCCGGCACCATGTACGCCGGTAGCCGGTCGGCGAGTGCGGAGCGGACCTCGGCCGGATCGGCGGTGCCGGTGACATAGCCGATCAGGCGTTTGTCGCCGGGGCGGTCCTCGCGAGCGATCACTACCGCCTGGTCCACCCCGTCGAGGGCGGCCAGCGCCGCGCGGATCTCACCGAGTTCGATGCGATACCCGCGGACCTTGACCTGCTCGTCGGCGCGCCCGAGATACCGCAGCTGCCCATCGGCACCCCAAAACACCAGATCCCCCGTGCGATACATGCGTTGTCCGGTCTCCCCGAACGGGCAGGCCACAAACCGCGACGCGGTCAAACCCGCCCGCCGCCAGTACCCGCCTGCCACACCGGCCCCGGCTACATACAACTCACCGACCACACCGGCGGGCACTGGTCGTAACCAGCTATCCAGCACAAACAACGCCGCTCCCGGTACCGGCGACCCGATCGGCACCACACCCGGCTCGGCCGCCAGCGGCGCACTGATCGCCGCATACACGGTGGCCTCGGTCGGGCCGTAGGCATTGAGCATCACTCGGCCCGGCGCCCAGCGATCCACCAGCTGGGGCGGGCAGGCCTCGCCGGCCACCACCAAGGCGACCGACTCCAAACCCTCCGGCGACAACATCCCTGCCGCGGACGGGGTCTGACTCAACACACTGACTTCTTCGGCAACCAGCAAAGCGTGGAAGTCTTCCGGCGAGCGCGCCACCGACTCGGGCACCACCACCAGCCGGCCGCCGTGCAACAGCGCGCCGAAGATCTCCCACACCGAGACATCGAAGCTATGGGAGTGCCACTGCGACCACACCTGCCCCGGTCCCGGCGGAAGGTCTGCGTGCAGGGTCACCACCAGCTGGCTGATGTTGCGGTGGGCGACTGCCACCCCCTTGGGCACACCGGTGGTGCCCGAGGTGTAGATCAGGTAGGCGATATCGTCGGGATCCGGCACCGGTGCCGGCAATGCCGTGCACGGATGCGTGTGGATGCGCGGGTCGTCGACGTCGATGACCAGCACCTCGTGCCGGTCCAGCCGCCTGGCCAACGCGGAAGTGGTGAGCGCGGCGATCGGCGCGGAATCGGCAACCATGAACCCGATCCGGGCCGCTGGGAGCGCGGGGTCGATCGGCACATACGCCGCCCCGGTCTTGAGCACCGCCAACATCGCCACGATCGCCTCGGCGGACCGCGAAAACAGCAGCGCCACATACTGTCCCGGGCCGGCTCCCTGGCCGGCCAGCAGATGCCCCAACCGGTTCGACGCCTCATCGAGCTCGCGGTAGGTCATCGAGCGGGCTTCGAAGGTCACCGCCACCGCATCCGGTGTCCGGGCCACCTGCTCGGCGAACAGCGCTGGGATCGACACCGGCGCGCTGGCCGGCGCTGCCAACACCGCCCGGTTGCCGACCTCATCCAGCCGGGCATGCTCAGCCGCATCCAGCAGATCCACCGACGACAGTCGCTGGGTGGGATCGGCGGTGACCGCCATCAGCAGCCGCTGCAACCGCGCGATCAGTGCCTCGATGCTGGCCGCGTCGAACACATCGGTGCGAAACTCCACGGCCCCGCCGATCCCGGCGGGCTCGCCGCCCTGGTTCCAGCGTTCGCCCAAGGTGAATGTCAGGTCCATGCGGGCGGTGTGGGTGTCCGCCGGCAGCGGCGTGACCTGCAGATCACCTAAGGCCGACCCGGCGGCGTCGTTCTCCGCCCGGAAGAAGTTCTGCCAGGCCACCGACACCTGTACCAGCGGGTGATGGGCCAACGATCGGGTCGGGTTCAGCCGCTCCACCAGCACCTCGAAAGGCACATCCTGGTGCTCGAAGGCGGCCAGACTGCGCGCTCGCACCTGAGCCAGCAGCTCAGCGACCGTGGGATCGTCGGCCAGCTCCACCCGCAATACCAGGGTGTTGATGAAAACCCCCACCACCTCATCCAGCACGGGGTCACGGCGCCCGGCGATCGGGAACCCCACCGCCACATCGCTGCTGGCGCTGAGCTTGGCCAGCAATACCGCCAGCGCGGCCTGGATCACCATGAAGCTGGTCGCGTTGTGCTCGCGAGCCACCCGCGCGACCCGCTGCTGCAGCTCGGCCGGCCACTCCACGGCCACACTGGCGCCGCGGTAATCGGCCACCGGCGGGTACGGCCGGTCGGTGGGCAGCGCCAGCCGCTCGGGCAGCCCGGCCAGCTCCTGCTCCCAGTAGGCGAGCTGCGCGGCGATGCGGCTGTCGGCATCGGCCAGATCGCCCAGGTGCGCGCGCTGCCACAGCGTGTAATCCACGTACTGCACCGCCAATGGCGCCCAACCCGGGGCCTGCCCCGCACACCGGCTGGCATAGGCCACCCCCAGATCAGCCACCAGGCGGGTGATCGACCAGCCGTCGGCGGCGATGTGGTGCACGGCGGCCACCAGCACATGCTCGTCCTCGCCGACGCGGAAAAGTGTTGCCCGCAACGGGATCTCGGTCGCCAAATCAAACGAGTGATGCACCACCGCACCGATGGCCTCGGCCAGCCGGCTTTCCGGCCAGCCGGTGGCATCCACAACCTGCCAACCGAGTTCGACACCCTCGACAGGCATAACGATCTGCTGGGGTATGCCGTCAGGCGCCGCGAACAGGGTCCGCAGGCTCTCCTGGCGGGCCACCACATCGGCCAGCGCCGCCCCCAACGCCTCGGCATCGAGGCGCCCGCTCAGCCGCAGCGCCGCCGGGATGTTGTAGATCGGCGAGGGCCCCTGCAACTGGTCCAGGAACCACAACCGCTGCTGGGCGAACGACAACGGCACCACCGCCGGCCGCTCCACGGCCACCAACGGCTCCAGCCCAGCCCCGTCTTCTCCGATACGCGGTGCCAGCCTGGCCACCGTGGGCGCATCGAATAAGGTGCGCACCGCAAGGTGAGCGTTCAGGGTGCTGTTGATCGCGGCGATCACCCGCATTGCGGATAGTGAGTCTCCGCCCAGGTCGAAGAAGGAGTCGTCGACTCCGACTCGCTCGAGGCCGAGTATTTGGGCGTAGATGCCGGCCAGGGTCTCTTC
>NZ_MBEI01000040.1 GCF_001953985.1 Mycobacterium colombiense | reverse complement strand
GGCGGGGGCGCTCGGCCCGCCCTCCCCGGGCCCCCCCCAACCCCCCCCGGGGGGCGGGGGGGGGGCCCGGCGGCGGGTGGGGTTTGGGGCCCCTTCTCTCCCACCGCGCGCCCGCCCCCCGGGGGGGGGCCACCGCGATGCGGTGCAGGTGCCGATCGATGTTGAACTTCTCGTCGTCCACCCAGACCGGGTGGTCGAGATTCAGCGGACTGTTCGCAAGTTTTTCGCGGAACGCCGGGATCGCCTTGATGCGTAGTGCAAGGGCGTCACGCAGCCGGTCGAAGCTGTAGCCGCCCGGCGCCGTGGACGTGTCCAGCTCGATGATCGAACACACATGCATGGGCTGTGCCGAGCTCTCCAGGTACAGGAAGCTGGCGTCCAGTCCACTCAGCCGCTGCATGCGCGCATGGTATGTCTCACACCGTCACGGCGATGCAACTGCGCAAAAGAAATGGCAGAATCGAGTAGTCCAACGAACCCGGGGACCTGCAACGGCCACGAGGATCGAACCGACCACCTTTAGGGACAATGATGTCTGAGCACAACGTTTACGGTGCCAACTCGCCTGCGCAGCCCGAAAGGCCGCGGACCAAGATTCGCACCCACCACCTGCAGAAGATGAAGGCCGAAGGCCACAAGTGGGCCATGCTCACGGCCTACGACTACTCGACGGCCCGCATCTTCGACGAGGCCGGCATCCCGGTGCTGCTGGTCGGCGACTCGGCGGCCAACGTGGTGTACGGCTACGACACCACCGTGCCCGTCTCGATCGACGAGTTGATTCCATTGGTGCGCGGCGTGGTGCGGGGTGCCCCGCACGCGCTGGTCGTCGCCGACCTGCCGTTCGGCAGCTACGAGTCCGGGCCGGCCGCCGCGCTGGCCGCCGCCACCCGGTTCATGAAGGAGGGCGGCGCGCACGCGGTCAAGCTCGAGGGCGGTGAGCGGGTGGCGGAGCAGATCGCCTGCCTGACCGCCGCCGGCATTCCGGTGATGGCGCACATCGGCTTCACCCCGCAGAGCGTCAACGGCCTGGGCGGCTTCCGGGTGCAGGGCCGCGGCGACGCCGCCGAGCAGACCGTGCACGACGCGATCGCGGTCGCCGAGGCCGGCGCGTTCTCCGTCGTCATGGAGATGGTGCCGGCCGAACTGGCCACCCAGATCACCGGCAAGCTGACCATCCCGACCGTCGGCATCGGCGCCGGACCCAACTGCGACGGCCAGGTCCTGGTTTGGCAGGACATGGCCGGTATGAGCAGTGGCAAAGCCGCCCGCTTCGTCAAGCGGTTCGCGGACATCGGCGGGGAATTGCGCCGGGCCGCAACGCAATATGCGCAAGAGGTGGCCGGCGGGGTCTTTCCCGCCGACGAGCACTGCTTCTGATCCGCCCGCTGGGGGAGCCGCGCGGTGTTTTGCGCGGTCACGCCGCGGGTCTGAGGTACATGCCTGGTCGACGCGTTATCCCTGTCACCATGAAACCGCTGAAAAGCGTTGCGGTACAGGGATGTACGATAGCCTCGCGGAGAAGATCTGAACTCTGACGAGCAGGGGTGGACCACATCGACCGGGGGAATCGCGGTGACTTCGTGCACCGTCGAACCGTGCTGGCGCTGCCGCTGCTAGTAGCGGGAGGCATGGCTTTGGCCCAGACACCACGCGCGTCGGCGCGACCGCCCAACACCTCGCCGCAGGCAAGCCGGTGGTCGCCCGAGCGGGCCAACCGCTGGTATCAGGCGCAGGGCTGGCCGGTCGGCGCGAACTACATCACCTCCAACGCCATCAATCAGCTGGAGATGTTCCAGCGCGAAACCTTCGACCCACGGCGCATCGATACCGAGCTGGGCTGGGCGCGGACCAACGGGTTCAACGCGATACGGGTCTTCCTGCACGACCAGCTCTGGGCGCAGGACTACCGCGGGTTTCAGGGCCGGCTCGCCCAGTTCGTCGACATCGCCGCCCGCCACGGCATCAAACCGCTGTTCGTCCTGTTCGATTCGTGCTGGGACCCCTTCCCCAAGGCCGGCCCGCAGCGGGCACCGCGCCCGGGCATCCACAACTCCGGCTGGGTGCAGAGTCCGGGGGCGGCGCGCCTCGACGATCACGGCTACCTGCACACCATGCGCGGCTATGTCACCGGGGTGCTGACGCAGTTCCGCAGTGACGACCGCATCCTGGGCTGGGATCTGTGGAACGAGCCGGACAACCCGGCCAACGCCTACGCCTCGGTCGAGCGCAAAGACAAGGTGGACCTGGTCGCCCAGCTGCTGCCCCAGGTGTTCGAGTGGGCGCGGCGGGTCGATCCCTGCCAGCCGTTGACCAGCGGCGTCTGGCACGGCGAGTGGGCCGACCCGGGACGCCGCAGCGTCATCAGCGGCATCCAGCTCGACAACTCCGACGTCATCACGTTCCACTCCTACGCCGGCCCGGAGGAGTTCGAGAGACGCATCGCCGAGCTCGTCCCGCTGGGCCGCCCGATCCTGTGCACCGAGTACATGGCCCGGCCGCTGGGCAGCACGGTGCAGTCCATCCTGCCGATCGCGAAGCGGGCCAACGTCGGCGCGTTCAACTGGGGACTGGTCACCGGGAAGACGCAGACCTTCTTCCCGTGGGATTCCTGGGACCACCCGAACCCGGACCCCGCGATGCCGCGGGAGTGGTTTCACGACCTGCTGGGCCCCGACGGACGGCCATTCCGCGACACCGAGATCCAGACGATTCTGGAGCTGAGCGACCTGGCGATGCACATGCAACAGCGGCCGCCACCACCGGCCGGCTGAGGGCGATCGGTCAGCGGCACCGATTCTGGAAGTCGGTCAACGGCTGGCGAATGCCCTCGAGGTCGGTGTGGGTCTGCGGGTTGGCGTCCATGTACTGCTTCAACTGCGCACGCATGTCGTCGCGCGGCTGACCCTTCAAGCTGGTGAAGTACGCGTTGACGTCGGGGTGGGTGAACAAATACGCCGACGTCGCCGCGGCAACGCCCGACGAGACCTGGGCAAGATCGGCCGCCGTGCAATTCGGTTGCGACGAAGGCGCCGGTTCCGGGTCGTCCATCGGCCAGTCCGCGGCGGCCGAACCCGCCGTCCCGAAAAGCATTGCCACACTGACCGCGCCGGCCGCCATTGCGCCGGCAACAATTCGGGCCGCCGGGCGAACAAAAGACACCATGGAAACGCTCCTTCATCTCCGCATCCGCAACCGCGGCCGTTATCGGTACCGCAAACCATAAGTGGTTTTCTCGCCGCGCATGGGCTAATCACCGGCAAAGGAATATGGAGCCATTCTTCGATCTCGGCCCGCCGGTCGCGCCGCGACGGCAGAATGCTGTACGGGTGGCAGGAAGGAGACCGCAGATGATTCGGCGCCGCTGGTTTGCCGCAGTGCTGGTGTTCTCCGGCTTGGCCGTAACTCCCGCAATTGTCGTTGCCGCGCATTCCGCCGATCGGGCCGAGGCAACCGTGTGTGTGAACGCGGGCCGGCGCATCTCGGTCAGCGGGTGCACCAACATCGCCGACAACATCGAACGCTATGTCCCGCCGCCCGCCGCATATGCGCCGCTGCCCGAGGACGACGCGCCTCCTCCGCCCCCGCCGCCGTAACGGCGGCCGCGCCGGGCGCTCCACGCACCCGCCGATCCGCGACGGCCTCGTCGCTTCGGTATGGCAGGCTATGGGTGCTCATTTCCCATCCGATCCGTTCACGGCCGCGGCGACGCGCCCAACGCGCCCTCAATGGAGCCGAAGATGCCTGCAAAAGCGCCGCAACCCTCGCGTCATCTCGAGGTCGAGCGCAAGTTCGACGTAGTCGAGTCCACCGTGTCCCCCTCGTTCGAGGGGATCGCCGCGGTCGCCCACGTCGAGAAGTCACCAATGCAAACCCTGGATGCGACGTACTTCGATACGCCCATACACGATTTGGCGCGCAACAAGGTCACCCTGCGCCGCCGCACCGGTGGCTCGGACGCGGGATGGCACCTGAAGCTGCCGTCCGGTCCCGACGCCCGCACCGAGGTCCGCCTACCGCTGGACGCATCGGAGGCAAACGACTCGGTGCCCGATGAGTTGACGGACGTGGTGCTGGCGATCGTGCGCGACCGCCCGCTGCAGCCCGTCGCGCGCATCACCACCCGGCGCGAAAGCCAGGTGCTCTACGACGCCGCGGGCACCGCGCTGGCCGAGTTCAGCAACGACCATGTCACCGCGTGGTCGACGCGGGGATCCGAGGACACCGACTCGCCGACCGAACAGGAGTGGCGCGAGTGGGAATTGGAGCTCCTCGAAGCGAGCGGGCTCTCCAACGGGACGGCCGGTGTCGAGCTGCTGAACCGGTTGAGCAACCGGCTGCTGGACGCCGGGGCCGCGCCGGCGGGTCACGGCTCAAAGCTGGCGCGGGTGCTCGGCACGCCGCCCAACGGCGCCACGCCGCCCGGGGATCCGCTGCAGCGCGCGATCGCCGAGCAGGTCCGCGAGCTGGTGGTGTGGGATCGCGCGGTACGCGCCGACGCCTACGACTCCATCCACCAGATGCGGGTGACCACCCGCAAGCTGCGCAGCCTGCTGCGCGACTACCAGGAGTCCTTCGGGCTGCCCGAGGACGGGTGGGTCCTGGACGAGTTGCGTGAGCTGGCCGCAATTCTGGGCGTGGCGCGCGACGCCGAGGTGCTCGCCGAGCGATACGAGCGCGAATTGGACGGGCTCGCACCGGAATTGGTGCGCGGGCCGGTGCGCGAGCGTCTGGTCGGGGGCGCCCAGCGGCGCTACCAGACCGGGCTGCGCCGGTCATTGATCGCCATGCGCTCGCAGCGGTACTTCCGCCTGCTGGACTCCCTCGACCTGATAGCGGCCGAAACCCCGGGCGCCGCCACGGCCGAGGAACAGCCGCCGGTGACCATCGAGGCCGCCTACAAGAAGGTCCGCAAGGCCCAGAAGGCCGCCGCCCAGGTCGACCGCGAGCACCCCGACGACCAACATCAACGCGACGAGGCGATCCACCGGATCCGCAAGCGCGCCAAGCGACTTCGCTACACCGCCTCCGCCACCGGCGCCGCGAAGGTGTCCGAACAGGCCAAGGCGGTCCAGTCGTTGCTCGGTGACCATCAAGACAGCGTCGTCAGCCGCGAGCATCTGCGTCAGGAGGCCGAGATCGCGCACGCCGCCGGCGAGGACACCTTCACCTACGGGCTGTTGTATCAGCGCGAGGCCGACCTGGCCGACCGCTGCCGCGACGAACTCGACGACACCCTGCGCGAACTCGCCAAGGCGGTCCGCAAGGCGGGGCATTAGAAGGCGGGCGAGTTGGCCTGTAAGCCGGATTCTGTTCCCCGCCGCCGCGCGTAAGCAACGGCGGCGCGGCGGCGACCATCCATCTGGACACACCGTCACCGGGTGCCTCGAGCGGCCTACCCGCAGGCTCGGGCGAGCAGCCCTCGAGCGCCTGCGCGGCCACACCTTAGGTGCGGCCTTCTTGGCCTTGCTTCGGGTGGGGTTTGCCTAGCCACCCCGGTCACCCGGGATGCTGGTGCGCTCTTACCGCACCGTTTCACCCTTACCACCGCGAGGATGGCGGTCTGTTTTCTGTGGCACTTTCCCGCGAGTCACCTCGGATTGCCGTTAGCAATCACCCTGCTCTGTGAAGTCCGGACTTTCCTCGAACCGCTTGGGACGGTCCGCGGCCGCCCGGCCAACTCGTCCGCGACGATCCACGGTACTACCTGCGGCATGCTGTTGCCAGCAACTATGGCTCGCGCGGCTCTATCGTGGACCTGATGGACCGATGGGCAAAGCGTGTCGACACCGGCGATTGGGACGCCATCGCCGCCGAGGTCGACGAGTACGGCGGCGCGCTGCTGCCGCGGCTGGTCACGTCGGGTGAAGCCGCCCGGCTGCGCAAGCTCTACGCCGACGACGACCTGTTTCGGTCGACCATCGACATGGCGCCCAAACGCTATGGCGCCGGGCAATACCGCTACTTTGACGCGCCCTACCCCGCACCGATCGAAGAGCTCAAACAGGCCCTGTATCCCCGGCTGCTGCCGATAGCGCGCGACTGGTGGGGCAAGCTTGGCCGGGACGCACCCTGGCCGGACCGCCTCGACGATTGGCTGGCCGCCTGTCACGCCGCCGGTCAGAACAGGTCGACCGCCCTGATGCTGAAATACGGTGCGGGCGACTGGAATGCGTTGCACCGGGATCTCTACGGCGACTTGGTTTTCCCGCTCCAGGTCGTCATCAACCTGAGCAACCCCGAGACCGACTACACCGGCGGCGAATTCCTGCTCGTCGAACAACGGCTGCGGGCCCAATCCCGCGGCATGGCAACGCAACTGCCGCAGGGACACGGGTATGTCTTCACCACCCGGGAGCGACCGGTGCCCTCGGCCCGGGGCTGGTCCGCGGCTCCGGTGCGCCACGGCGTCTCGGTCGTTCGCTCCGGCGAGCGCTACGCGATGGGGCTGATCTTTCACGACGCGGCATAGGCGGGACTATCCCGTTTTCCGCAACACCATGATGTTGTCGGCCATCGTTCCGACTTCCCCGTTCGGGCCGACCATTTCGCGGTCGACGGCCTCGGTCCGCAGCCGGGTCCACCGCGGCGGGTTGAGGTCCAGGGACCCGAGGACCTCCTCGATGCCGGCGAAGTGGTGATCGTGATGCTCCGCCCACGGCGGTGGCGCCCCGTGGTCGACGATCAACAGCACCCCACCACGATCCACTCGCTCGGCCGCCCGCTGTAGCACCCCGTCGCGTTCCAGTCGCGCCGGGGAGTGCAGATACTGCGCGGATACCAGGTCGAAGGCCCCTTCGGGAAAGCTCTCGTTGAGGTCGTGCCGCTGAAAGTCAATGTGTGCGAGCAAGTTCCGCGCCGACGCGGCCTCGGTGGCGCGCTGTAACGCGGTGGCCGAGATATCGACGGCCACCACCTGCCAGCCGCGCTCGGCCAGCCACAGCGCGTCGGCCCCCTCACCGCAGCCCAGGTCCAGCGCCCGGCCCGCCGGCAGGCCGGCGGCCACCTCGGCCAGGCGGGGATTGACCCGTCCGCTCCACGCTCGCTCCACCGAGCGGTAGCGCTCCTCCCAGAATCGCTGGGCGTCATCAGGTTTGCACGAATTGTCCACACCGCGAGCTTGCCTACCGGATACGATTTTGCCAAGCTGAATTGCCATGCAGGCAAAAACCACCACCCCCGACATCGACCTCCTGGTGCGCCGGCGGCTGCGCGAACTGCGGGTGCAGCGAGGCTTGACGCTGCAGGAGGTCGGCGAGCGCGCCGGCATCGACGTCTCGACGCTCAGCCGCCTCGAGTCCGGAAAACGCCGGCTGGCCCTGGATCACCTGCCCCGGCTGGCCCGGGCCCTGTCGGTCAGCACCGACGAGCTGCTGCAGACGCCGCCCACTCCCGACCCGCGGGTGCGCGGCGCCGCGCACACCCACCACGGCGTCACCTATTGGCCGCTGACCCGCCAGCGCCCCGCCGGTGGCCTGCACGCGTTCAAGGTCCGGGTCAGCGCGCGTCGCCGCACCCCGCCGGCCGAGCTGCCGGTGCACGAGGGCCAGGACTGGATGTATGTGCTTTCCGGCCGGATGCGGCTCATCCTGGGCGAGCGCGACTTCACCATCGACCCTGGCCAAGCCGTCGAGTTCTCGACCTGGACGCCGCACTGGTTCGGGGTGGTGGACGGGCCGGTGGAGGCCATCGTGATCTTCGGAGCGCACGGCGAACGGCTCCACCTGCATAGTTGATCCGCGTCAGCCCATTGCCCAACAGGCACGCCGGTGCCAGGCTGACCGCATGACAGAAGCCGAAAGTTTCGTCGACCAAACGGTCACGGGGCTCGCGGAGCCGCAACCGATGTACAAGGCGCTGCGCGAAACCACCCCCGTGTTCCGGTCGCCGCAGGCGGTCGTTCTCAGCCGCCTGGCAGACATCGAAATGGCGCTGAAACACACCGAGCTGTTCTCGTCGAACATGGATGCGGTCGACCTGGGTAACGTGCGGCCGCTGATCCCGCTGCAGATCGACCCGCCCGAGCACGCGAAGTATCGGCGGATCCTCGATCCGCTGTTCACGCCGCGGGAGATGGCCCGGCGCGAACCCCGGGTCACCGAGCTGGTCAACGAGATGATCGACCGATTCGCCGGCCGGGGCGAATGCGACTTCCACACCGAGTTCGCGGTGCCGCTGCCCTGCACCGTCTTTCTGCAGCTGCTCGGCCTGCCGCTGGGCGACCTCGACCAATTCCTGGTGTGGAAAGACGGCGTCATCCGCCCCGAGGGCGACTCGGGCTACGACCGCCGCCACGAGAGCTCCGCCGGCGTGGCCCAGCAGATCTACGCATACTTCGACCGCGCGATCGACGACCACATCGCCAGCCCGCGCGACGACGTGCTGTCGGCGATGATTGCGGCGAACTTCAAAGACGGTGCCGGCCAACCACTGTCGCGCGAGGAGCTGCTCGACATCTGCTTCCTGTTCCTGATTGCCGGACTGGACACGGTCACCGACTCGCTCGACTGCTTCTTCGTGTACCTGGCGCGTCACCCCGATCACCGTCATCAACTCGTCGAGCAGCCCGACGTCCTGCCCAGCGCGGTCGAGGAGTTGTTGCGTTGGGAGACACCGGTGCCAGGCGTCGCCCGGGTCGCCATCCAGGACGTCGAGGTGGGCGGGTGCCCGATCAGCAAGGGCGAGCGGGTCAGCCCGTTACTGGGCGCGGCCAACACCGACCCCGCCGAGTTCCCCGACCCGGAGCTGGTGGACTTCACCCGCAACCCCAACCGGCACCGGGCGTTCGGCGGCGGACCGCACCGTTGCCTCGGCTCGCACCTGGCCCGCATGGAGTTGCGGGTGGCGTTGCGCGAATTCCACCGTCGCATACCCGATTACCAGATCAAGCCCGGCACCGAGCTGACCTACACCGCCGCGCTGCGTTCGGTGGAGTCGCTGCCGCTGGTCTTTCCGGTGTCATGAGCCGCGTCGGTGTCGACCCCGACCGGTGCGCCGGGCACGGGCGCTGCTACACCCTGGCCCCCGACGTCTTCGACGCAGACGAGGTCGGACACTGCCTGGTGCTCGTCGACGAGGTGTCCGGCGAGCTGGAAGCGCAGGCCGTGACCGCCGAACAGAACTGCCCGGAGAGCGCCATCACGCTGTCGCGCTGACCGCCGGCGACATACGTCGGCCATCGAATCGCGCTAGAACACGCCGTCGCGGGGTAACCCCGGGTATGGCCATGAATGTCGCTCACAAGCTGATCAGCTCGCATCTGGAGTCCGGGGAGATGTCCCCGGGAGAAGAGATCGCGCTCCGCATCGATCAGACGCTGACCCAGGATGCGACCGGCACGCTGGTGATGCAGGAACTCGAGGCGCTCGGGCTCGATCACGCCCGCACCGAGGTCAGCGTGCAGTACGTCGACCACAACCTGCTGCAGGGCGACGAGAAGAACGCCGAGGATCACGAGTACCTGCGCACCGCGGCGCAACGCTTCGGATTGTGGTTCTCCAAACCGGGCAACGGAGTCTCGCACCCAACCCACATGCAGCGCTTCGGCATCCCCGGCAAGACGATGGTGGGCTCCGACTCCCACACTCCGGCAGCCGGATCGCTGGGCATGCTCGCGATCGGTGTCGGCGGCCTCGAGGTGGCGCTGGCGATAACCGGGCGGCCACTGCACATCCGCATGCCCGAGGTATGGGGGGTGCGGCTCGAGGGTGAGCTGCCCCAGTGGTGTTCGGCCAAAGACGTGATCCTGGAGATGTTGCGCCGCCACGACGTCAAGGGCGGGGTGAACCGGATCATCGAGTATCACGGCCCCGGCGTGGCGACGCTGACGGCGATGGACCGCCACGTGATCGCCAACATGGGCGCCGAACTCGGCGCCACGACGACGGTGTTTCCCAGCGACGAGGCCGTGCGCGAATTTCTGCGCGCCGAAGAGCGCGAGGACGACTGGACGGAGTTGCTGGCCGACGACGACGCGACCTACGACGTCGAGGACACCATTGACCTGTCGCAGATCGAGCCGCTGATCGCCAAACCGTCGTCGCCGGGCAACGTGGTACCGGTTCGCGAGGTGACCGGCGAGGAGATCGCCCAGGCGGTGATCGGTTCGAGCGCCAACCCCGGGCTGCGCGATTTCGCGATCGCGGCCGCGATGGTGGCGGGGCGCCAGACGGCCCCCCAGGTCAGCTTCGACATCAACCCGACGTCGCGCGAAATCCTGGCCGACCTGACCAAGATGGGCGCGACCCTGGACCTGGTGGTGGCCGGCGCGCGCATCCACCAGGCGGGCTGCATGGGGTGCATCGGCATGGGCCAGGCGCCCGCGGTCGGTCGCAACTCGCTGCGCACGATGCCGCGCAACTTTCCCGGCCGGTCCGGCACCAAGGAGGATGCGGTGTGGCTGTGCTCGCCCGAGACCGCCGCGGCGTCGGCGCTGACGGGAGTGATCACCGATCCGCGCGACTGGGCCAAGCAGGAGGGGATGGAGTATCCGAAACTCAGTCTGCCCGAGCGCAATTCCGTCAACACCGCAATGCTGGTGCCCCCGCTCGACGCCGAGGAGGCACAACGCGTCGAACCCGTGAAGGGGCCCAACATCTCCAGCCTGCCCGAGTTGTCGCCGCTCCCAGACGAAATCGAGGCGCCGGTGCTGCTCAAAGTCGGCGACAACATCTCCACCGACGAAATCTCACCGGCCGGCGTGCAGGCCCTTCCGCTTCGGTCCAACATCCCGAAGCTCGCGATGTTCAGCTTCACCCGGGTCGATGACTCCTACCCTGAGCGGGCTCAAGAGGCCGGCGACGGCGGGCACATCATTGTCGCCGGGGACAACTATGGCCAGGGCTCCTCGCGTGAGCACGCCGCGATCGCACCGCGCTACCTCGGTTTGCGTGTCGTCATCGCCAAGTCCTTCGCTCGCATCCACTGGCAAAACCTGGCCAACTACGGAATCCTGGCGCTGGAATTCGAAAATCCCGACGACTATGACTCGGTCGACCAGGACGACATCCTCCGCATCCAGAATCTGCAGGCGCTCGACAAAGAGGATGTCCTGCAGGTCGACAATGTCGGCAAGGAATCGTCATTCGCGGTGCGGCATCGACTCTCGCCACGACAAGTCAAGGATGTGTTGGCCGGCGGGCTGATTCCCCGACTCAACCAAGAGCAGGAATGACGTTTACAGATACGCCGTCTGGTTGACCAAGCGCACGGAAGACGCTCCGTCGGAATAGAACTCGGCGATGCTCAGCGACGCCAGGTCGAGGTGCAGGCGGTACAGGATGCCGGGCCCGGCGTCCAGCGCCTCGCGCAGCAGCATCTTGATGGGTGTCACGTGCGATACCAACAGCACCGTGGTGCCCTGGTGTGCGGCGACGATCCGGTCGCGAACCCTCGACACCCGCTCGGCCACCGCGTCGAAGCTCTCCCCGCCCGGCGGGGCGGTGCTGGTGTCGCGCAGCCAGCGGCCGTGCAGTTCGGGATCGCGCTCGGCGGCCTCGGCGAACGTCAGCCCCTCCCATGCCCCGAAGTCGGTCTCGATCAGGTCGTCGTCGACGGAGACGTCCAGCCCCAGCGCCTTGGCGGCGGCCGCCGCGGTGTCGTAAGCCCGTTGCAGCGGGGAGGCGAACACCGCCGAAATGCCGCCGCGCTGCGCCAGATAGCGCGCCGCCGCGTCGCCCTGCCGCCGCCCCACCTCGGTGAGCGCCGGGTTGCCGCGGCCCGAATAGCGGCGGTGCACCGACAGCTCGGTCTGGCCGTGGCGCAGCAACAGCAGCCGGGTCGGGGTGCCGCGCGCGCCGGTCCAGCCGGGCGCCGACGGGGCCGGGGACGGCGTGGGCTTCTCCACCGGGGCGGATTGTTGTGCCGGCTCGGGCTTTTCGGTCACCCCGCTGGCCTCGGCGGCGGCGTCCATCGCCTCGTTGGCCAGCCGATCGGCGTGGGTGTTGCGCTCCCGCGGAATCCACGAGTAGCTGATCCGCTCGAAGCGTCGCGCCCGGTTTCGGGCTTCGGCGTGCAGTTCGATCAGGTCGGGGTGCTTGACCTTCCACCGCCCGGACATCTGCTCCACCAGCAGCTTGGAATCCAGGTACACCGCCGCCTCGGTGGCTCCCAGGTTCAGGGCGTCGTCCAAACCGGCTATCAGGCCCCGGTATTCGGCAACGTTGTTGGTTGCCCGGCCGATGGCCTGCTTGGCCTCCGCCAGCACGGTCGCGCGGTCCTCGGTCCACACCACCGCGCCGTATCCGGCCGGACCGGGGTTGCCGCGCGATCCGCCGTCGGCCTCGATGACGACCTTCACTGATCGAACCCCTTGACCCGCAACAGAATCGCGCCGCATTCCGGGCAGCGCACCACATCGTCTTCGGCGGCCGCCGAGATTCGGGACAGCTCGCCGCGGTCGATCTCGAGTCGGCAGGCCCCGCATCGGCGTCCCAGCAGCTGCCCGGCCCCCGCGCCTCCCCCGGCGCGCTGGCGTTCGTAGAGGGCGGCGAGCGCCGGGTCCAGGGCGGCGCTCAGCGACGCACGCCGCGAGGACTGTTGCTCGCGGGCCTCGCTGATCTCGGCGACCGCGGCGTCGAGCGCCTCACGCGCGGCGGCCATCTCGGCCTCCAGCGATGTGAGTGTCTGCTGCTCGCCGTCCAGCTGGGATTGCAGCTCCTCGCGACGCTCCATCACCTCGAGCAGGGAGTCCTCCAGGCTGGTCTGACGGCGCTGCAGGGTCTCCAGCTCGTGCTGGAGATCCGACAGTTGCTTGGCATCGGTCGCCCCCGACTGCAGCAGCGAGCGGTCGCGGTCCTCGCGCTGGCGCACCGCGTCGATCTCCGCCTCCAGCCGCGCCACCTGGGCGTCGATGTCCTCCAGCGCGATGCGCAGCGTGGCCAGCCGGTCGCCGGCGGCCTCGAATTCCACCTGCAGCCGCTCGCAGGCCTCTTGCTCGGGCAAATGCGTGGCCCGGTGCGTGATGCGGGACAGCTCGGCATCCAACTTCGACAATTCGAGCAGCGAACGCTGCTGTGCCACTTCGGCTTTCATGACCCGTCACCCCCGGACTCGTTGCCAACCCACTCGACATTCCAAGGGTCGGTGCGTATCGAGCTCACCCGCACCGGGAGCTCCGCACCGAAACGCGACCGCAGCACGCCGGCCGCCTGTCCACACCAAGGGAATTCACTTGCCCAATGTGCCACATCGATCAAAGCCACATCGGAGGCGCGGCGGTGTTCGTCGGCCGGGTGGTGGCGCAGGTCGGCCGTGACGTAGGCCTGCACGCCGGCACCGGACGCGGCGGCCAGCAGCGAATCCCCGGCGCCGCCGCACACGGCGACCCTTGACACCGGCATGTCCGGGTCGCCCGCGGCCCGCACTCCCCAGGACGTGCGCGGCAACGCCGCGTTGACGCGGGAGACGAAGTCGCGCAACGGTTCCGGGCGTTCCAGTGTCGCGACGCGGCCCAATCCGGCGTCGCCGGGCGGGGGCACCATCGCGAAGATGTCGAACGCGGGCTCCTCGTAGGGGTGGGCGGCGCGCATCGCCGCCAGCACCGCGGCCCGGGAACGCGCGGGCGCGACGACCTCGAACCGGTCTTCGGCCACCCGCTCGACATTCCCGACGCTACCCACGGCGGGCGTGGCGCCGTCGTGCGGCAGGAACTGCCCGATGCCGCTGACGGTCCAGCTGCAGTGCGAATAGTCCCCGATGTGGCCGGCCCCGGCCGCAAACACCGCCGCCTGCACCGCTTCGGCGTTCTCGGCGGGCACGTAGACAACCCACTTATCGATATCTTGTACGTCCGACGCCGGTTCGAGCACGCCCTCGACGGTGAGGCCCAGCGCCTCGGCCAGCGCATCGGACACACCCGGGCGGGCCGAATCGGCATTGGTGTGCGCGGTGAACAGCGAGCGCCCGCTCTGGATCAACCGGTGCACCAGCGCCCCCTTGGGGGTGCTGGCCGCCACGGTGTCCACCCCGCGCAACAGCAGCGGATGATGGGCCAACAGCAGACCCGCTTGGGGAACCTCGTCGACGACCGCCGGCGTCGCATCGACGGCGACGGTCACCGACTCGAGCTTGTCATCGGGGTCACCGCACACCAGGCCCACCGAATCCCAGGATTCGGCGAGCCGGGGCGGGTAGGCCTCGTCGAGCGCCGCGATGACGTCAGCCAGCTGCACGCTCACCGCTGCCCCCCGATGCTCTCCGGCGTGACCGCCTCCGAAATCGCCTGCACCAGCTGCGGCCACTCGCGGCGCACCGCGGCCCGCAGATACCGCTCGTCCAAGCCGACGAACGTATCACAGCGGCGAATGGCAATTCCCCTGTCATGCAGAGTCTTTCGTATGTGCACCGCGTCAGGCGTGCGGAACAGCACGAACGGAGCCCGGCCGTCGACCACCTCGGCGCCCACCGATGCCAGGCCGGTCACCATCTCGGCGCGCAGCCTGGCCAGTCCCGCCGCCCCGGCCGCCGCCTCGGCGACGGCTTGGCGCCCGCAGCAATCCGCGATGGCCGTCAGTTGCAGCGTCCCCACCGGCCAGTGCGCCCGCTGCGCGGTCAGCCGCGCCAGCACCTCCGGGGAACCCAGCGCGTAGCCCACCCGCAACCCGGCCAGCGCCCACGTCTTGGTCAGGCTGCGCAGCACCAGCACGTCGGGCGCCGCGTCACCGGCCAGCGATTGAGGCTCACCCGGGATCGAGTCGGCGAACGCCTCGTCGACAACCAGGATCCGTCCGGGCCGTCGCAACGCCAGCAGTTGTTCGCGGGTGTGCAGTACCGAGGTGGGGTTGGTCGGGTTACCCACCACGACAAGGTCGGCGTCATCGGGGACGGCCGCACCCGCCAGGCCGAACGGCGGCTCCAGCACGACGTGGTGCACCGGCACCCCGGCCGCGGTCAGCGCGACGGCCGGCTCGGTGAACGCCGGCGCGATGATCGCCGCCCGCCGCGGACGCAGGTTGCCCAGCAGGGCGAACGCCTCGGCCACCCCGGCCAGCGGCAGCACCTCGTCGCGGGCCCGGCCGTGCCGCTCGGCGGCCGCGTCCTGCGCCCGGTGGACGTCGTCCAGACTCGGGTAGCGCGCCAGGTCGGGCAGCCGCTCGGCCAGCCGTCGCAGCAGCCACTCCGGCGGTTGGCCGTGCCGGACGTTGACGGCGAAATCCAGCATCCCGGGCGCGACGGCCTGATCACCGTGGTAGCGCGCCGCTGGCGGGCTCAGGTTCAGACTCGCCATCCGTGAAACACTAGTGCGCCGTGCGGGCCGGGCGGAGCAACACCGTCACACCCGGCCGCACCCATCGAGGACAATGGTGAGGTGACAGGCACAACGTCAGCCGATCGCCAGGCCCGCGGCGACGCCACCGCCCCGGGTGGGGCGCAGCTGGTGATCTTCGATCTCGACGGCACGCTGACCGACTCCGCGGAGGGCATCGTCGCCAGCTTCCTGCACGCGCTCGAGCACATCGGCGCCCCGGTGCCGCCCGGCGACCTCGTCGCGCAGATCGTGGGCCCGCCGATGGACGACACCTTCCGCGCCATGGAGCTCGGCGACGACGCCGAGGAGGCGATCGCGGCCTTTCGCGCCGAGTACGGCGCCCGGGGCTGGGCGATGAACGCGCTCTTCGACGGGATCGAGGCGCTGCTGGTCGATCTGCGCGCCGCCGGTATCCGGCTGGCGGTGGCCACCTCCAAGCTGGAGCCGACGGCGCGGCGCATCCTCGCCCACTTCGGGCTCGACCAGCACTTCGAGGTCATCGCCGGCGCGAGCCCCGACGGTTCGCGCAAGACCAAGGTCGAGGTGCTGGCGCACGCCCTGTCGCAGCTGGAACCGCTGCCCGACCGGGTGCTGATGGTCGGTGACCGCAGCCACGACGTGCACGGCGCGGCCGCCCACGGCATCGACACCGTGGTGGTCGGCTGGGGCTACGGCAAGGCCGACTTTCCCGACCGCGCCGCCGCGTCCGGCGTGACGCACGCTGCGACCATCGACGAATTACGGAGGGCGCTCGGTGTCTGATCCGCTGCACGTCACGTTCGTCTGCACCGGCAACATCTGCCGTTCGGTGATGGCCGAGAAGATGTTCGCCGACCAGCTGCGCCGGCGCGGCCTGGCCGACGCGGTGCGGGTGAGCAGCGCCGGCACCGGCAATTGGCATGTCGGTGAGTGTGCCGACGAGCGCGCCGCCGGCGTGCTGCGCGCCCACGGCTACTCATGCGAGCACCGCGCCACCCAGGTCGACGCCGAGCACCTGGGCGCCGACCTGGTGGTGGCCCTGGACCGCAACCACGCCCGCATGCTGCGGCACCTGGGCGCCGACGAAGACCGCGTCCGGATGCTGCGGTCCTTCGATCCGCGCACCGGCGCCCACACCCCCGACGTCGACGACCCGTACTACGGCGACACCGGAGACTTCGAGCGCGTGTACACGGTCATCGAGGCCGCGCTGCCGGGCCTGCACGACTGGGTCGACGAGCGGCTCGCCCAGAACGGATCCACGTGATGCGCCGCCTGCCCTTTCCGCTGCGCCCGGGCTGGATCGTGCTGGCCCTGGTGGTCGCCGCCTTCGCCTACCTGTGCTTCACGGTGCTCGCGCCCTGGCAGCTCGGCAAGCACAGCAGGACCTCGCAGGAGAACCACCAGATCGAATCCTCGCTGAACACCGCGCCCGTCCCGCTGAAAACGCTGCTGCCGCAGCAGAATTCGGCAGCTCCCGACGCGCAGTGGCGCCAGGTCACCGCCACCGGACACTACCTGCCCGGAGTGCAGGTGCTGGCCCGGTTGCGGGTGATCAATTCGAAGCCGGCGTTCGAGGTGCTGGCGCCGTTCGTCGTCGATGACGGACCGACCGTACTGGTCGACCGCGGCTACGTGCGGCCCCTGGAGGGGTCCCATGTCCCGCCCATCCCCCGCCCCCCGACGCAGACGGTGACCATCACGGCGCGGCTGCGCAACTCCGAGGCCGCCGCCGTGAACAAGGATCCGTTCGTGGGAGACGGTGTGCAGCAGGTGTATTCGATCGACACCGAACAGGTGGCGGTGTTGACAAAGGTCCCGCTGGCCGGGTCGTACCTGCAACTGATCGACGGTCAGCCCGGCGGGCTCGGCGTGGTCGGCGTGCCGCAGCTGGACGCCGGTCCGTTCCTGTCCTACGGCATCCAGTGGATCGCGTTCGGCATCCTCGCCCCCATCGGGTTGGGCTACTTCGCCTACTCGGAGATCCGCGCCCGCCGCCAGGAGAAGCAACACCGGCCGTCGCCCGAGGCGCCGCCCACTCCCGAAGCGCCCGAAATCCCGCAGTCCGTGGAGGCCAAACTCGCCGACCGCTACGGCCGGCGGCGGTAATCCGACAGGTACACCACCAGCCCCACCGACACTGCGGTGCCCGCTTGCACCAGCGACGACAGGGCCACCGCGCGCCGCAGGTCGGTCACCGCCGGGACCCGGCCGTCGCCGAGGGTGGGCCGGATCTGCAGCTCGTGGCGATACTGCGTGGGGCCGCCCAGGCGCACGCCCAGCGCCCCGGCGAAGGCCGCCTCGACGACGCCGGCGTTGGGGCTGGGATGGCGGGCCGCATCGCGGCGCCAGGCCCGCGCCGCGCCCGACGGTGATCCGCCGACCAGCGGCGCCAGCAGCACCGCCAGCGACGCGGTCACCCGCGCGGCGACATAGTTGGCGACGTCATCCAATTTCGCTGCGGCCCAACCGAATCGGAGGTAGCGCGGCGAGCGGTAACCCACCATCGAGTCCAGGGTGTTGACGCCGCGATACACCAGCACCGCGGGCACGCCGCCGGCCGCCGCACACAGTAGCGGCGCCACCTGGGCGTCGGAGGTGTTCTCCGCGATCGATTCCAGTGCCGCGCGGGCCAGGCCGGCTTCGTCCAGCGACGCCGGGTCGCGCCCGCACAGCGACGGCAGCAGCCCGCGCGCGGCGTCGACGTCGCCGCGTTCCAACAGCTCCGACATGTGCAGGCCGGTGCGCGCCAGCGAGGTTCCGCCCAGCGCGACCCAGGTGGCCACGGCGGTCGCGGCGATCGACCACGCCCGGCCGCCCCGCGCCGCGGCCCGTTGCACCGCCAGGCCCAGCAGGCCCAGCGCCCCGATCAGCGCGCCGACGTGGAAAGCCCCGGCGACTCGGCTGTCGCGGTACGTCGCGTTCTCCAGCGCCGCCGCGGCCCCGCCGAACAGCGCGACCGGATGGCCGCGGCGCGGGTCGCCCAGCGCGCGGTCGGCCAGATAACCGATCGCCACGCCCGCGATCCGGGTTCGCCTCGCAACCACCTCGGCAGCGTCTCACACGCTTGCGCCCCGGCCGACTAGGCGCTCATCCGGCCAGGCGTGCCCATTCTCGGGCGGATATAACGCGGAGATCATTGATCGTGCCGATCCGGCGATGGTCTACTCGAAGGCATGAGGCCCAGCAGGCAAGGTCCGCGGTGAAGCGGCCCGCGACCCGGGTCGCCGACCTGCTGAACCCGGCGGCGGCGTTGATTCCCGCCGCGAACGTCATCATGCAGTTGTCGTTGCCCGGCGTGGGCTATGGCGTGCTGGAGAGCCCGGTGGACAGCGGCAATGTCTACAAGCATCCGTTCAAGCGCGCCCGCACCACCGGCACCTATCTGGCGGCCGCGACCATCGGGACCGAGTACGACCGGGCGTTGATCTGCGCGGCCGTCGACGTCGCCCACCGGCAGGTCCGGTCGACGTCGTCGAGCCCGGTGTCCTACAACGCTTTTGACCCCAAGTTGCAGCTGTGGGTGGCGGCGTGCCTGTATCGGTACTTCGTCGATCAGCACGAGTTCCTGCACGGCCCGCTGGATGAAGCGACGGCCGATGCGGTCTACCGAGACGCCGGCAAGCTGGGCACGACACTGCAAGTGCCCGAGCCGATGTGGCCGCCGGATCGGGCCGCGTTCGACGAGTACTGGAAACGCACGCTGGACGAGCTGCGCATCGATCCTCCGGTGCGCGAGCACCTGCACGGCGTGGCGTCGTTGGCGTTTCTGCCGTGGCCGTTGCGGGTGCTGGCGGGACCGTTCAACCTGTTCGCGACGACGGGATTCCTGCCTCCCGAGTTCCGGGAGTTGATGCGGCTGGACTGGTCGCCGGGCCAACAGCGCCGCTTCGACTGGCTGCTGACGGCACTGCGGCTGGCCGACCGCCTGATCCCGCACCGGGCCTGGATCTTCGGATACCGGCTCTACCTGTGGGACATGCGATCCCGCGCGCGCCAGGGCCGGCGGATCGTCTAGATGGCGCAGGATCGTCTCGCGGGAAAGGTCGCCATCATCACCGGCGCGGGATCCGGTATCGGGTGGGCCGCGGCCCGCCGGTTCGCCGACGAGGGTGCGCGCGTCGTCTGCGCCGACGTCAGCGGGCAGGAGCGCGAGATCGCCGCCCGGCTCGGCGATGTCGCGCTGCCGGTGCACGTCGACGTCACCGACGCCGCCGATGTCGAGCGCATGGTCGCCACCGCCGTGGACCGCTTCGGCCGGGTGGATGTGCTGCTGAACAATGCGGGATTCGGTGGGCCGCACGCGGCCCTGGCCGATACCGACGAAGAAATGTTCGACAAGATCCTGGCCATCAATCTCAAAGGCGTGTTCCTCGGCATGAAATACGCGATCCCCGCGATGCTCGAGGCGGGCGGCGGCGCCATCGTCAACACCGCGTCGGCGTCCGGGCTGGTCGGCTGGAAAGGCTTGTCCTGCTATGCCGCAGCCAAGGCGGCGGTGGTGCAGATGACGAAATCCGCCGCGCTGGATTACGCCAAGACGAACGTGCGCATCAACGCGATTTGCCCCGGCATGACCTACACCGGCCTGGCCGGGGCCAAACCCGACGACGACGTGCCGCCCGGTGGTTACCTGCCGACGCCGATGGCCCGGTGGGGCGAACCCGCCGAATTGGCCGCCGCCGCATTGTTTCTCGCCAGCGACGAGGCATCCTTCGTCACCGGCGCCGCGCTGGCCGTGGACGGTGGGTACTCGGCCAGCGGCCCGATGGTCGGCAAACCGCGCAAAGCGGACTAGCGTGGCAAGGCATGACCTTTCCAGCGCTCAACCACGTCGCGGTCACGGTGCGCGACCTCGAAGTCAGCGGCCCGTGGTATCGCAACCTGCTCGGCGCCGACCCGATCCTCGATGAGCACACCGATGCCGGCTTCCACCACCAGGTGTGGATGCTCGACGGCGGCACCGTATTCGGCATTCATCAGCACGACCGAGCGGCGCCCGAGGAACAGTTCAGCGAACACCGCGTTGGCCTCGACCACGTCGGCTTCGGCTGCGCGAGCCGCGCCGAGCTGGAGAAGTGGGTCACCCGGCTGGGCGAACTGGGCATCGAGCACGGCGGCATCGTGGATGCGCCGTACGGCTCGGGGCTGAGTTTCCGCGACCCCGACGGCATCGCGCTGGAGTTCTTCGCCCCGCCCGGCTGATCGCTCAGCGCAGGGTCGCGAAGAACACGCGCAGGTCCTCGACGAACAGCTCCGGTTGTTCGAACGCCGCGAAATGTCCGCCCCGCGGCATGTCCGTCCAGTGGGTGATGTTGTAGACCGGCTCGCACCAGCTGCGCGGCGCCTTGAGCAGTTCCCCGGGGAAAGCCGCTACGCCCGTGGGCAATTCGACGCGGTCCCCGCCGCCCCACACCGCAAAGCTCTCCCAGTACAGGCGGGCCGAGGACGCGGCGGTGTTGGTGACCCAGTAGACCATCACGTTGTCGAGCAGCTCGTCGCGGCTCACCGCGTTCTCGGGGTGCCCGTCGCAATCGGCCCAATCCCAGAACTTTTCGACGATCCAGGCCAGCTGTCCGACGGGAGAATCGGCCAGGCCGTAGCCCAGTGTTTGGGGTCGGGTGGACTGTTGCTTGGAATAGCCGGTGCCCCACTTGCGGTGGTTGGCCAACCCGGCCAGCGCTCGTTGCTCCTCCTCGGTCGGGTTGGTCAGCGAGTCCTTGGTGGGCCGGCCGACCGGCATGTTCAGGTGGATGCCTACGCAGTGGCCGACATTGCGGCCGATCTGTGTTGTGACCGCGGCACCCCAGTCGCCGCCCTGGGCGCCGTAGCGGTCGTAGCCCAGGCGCAGCATGAGCGTTTCCCACGCGTCGGCGATCTTTTCCACGCCCCAGCCGGTGTGGCTGGGCTTGCCCGAGAAGCCGTAGCCCGGCAGCGACGGGCACACGACGTGGAAGGCGTCCTCGGCGCGGCCCGAGGCGGGGTTGGTCAACGGCTCAATCACCTTGTGGAACTCCACGATTGAGCCCGGCCAGCCGTGCGTGATCACCAGCGGGAAGGCGTCGGCGTGCGGGGACCGCTGATGGATGAAATGGATGTCCAGCCCGTCGATTTCGGTGGTGAACTGATCGAAGCGGTTGAGCGCGGCCTCCCGCGAACGCCAGTCGTAGCCGCTGGCCCAGTAGTCGGCCAGTTCGCGGGTGTAGGCCAGCGGCACGCCCTGGCTCCAGTCGTCCACGCATTCGGCCTCGGGCCAACGCGTGCGGGCCAGCCGCGATCGCAGATCGTCGAGAACGTCGTCGGGAACGTCGATGCGGAACGGTTTCACGCGTTCATAGTGCTCCCGAGCGCAATCGGCACCGCGCACGCCCCCCGCTGTCGCATGCGTGCGCACGAATGGTCCCGCGGGGCGTCGAGCGTCGTCACTCTCTCAGGGTGCGAGCCTGACAAATCCCGGTGCCATGGGTGGCGCGGGCGGCGCTGGTGGCGGTGGCGCCTCGGATGGTGCCGGCGGCGGCGCAACCGGTGGTGCCGGCGGCGGCGCCGCTGGCAGATCACCACCCGTGCCTCCACCGCCGTCATTACCTGGTGCGGCCCCCGGCTGCGGGGCAACCCTGGGAGGAGGCGGCGACTGTTGTGGTGGCGGCGGCACCCGTTGCGGCCGAGGCGGTGCCGCGATCGGCTGGGGCGGCGCCTGGTGCGCCAATGGCGGTGGTGGCGCCGGAAGCTGCGGCGGGTTCGGCTGGGTTACCTCTCCGGCGGGAACCGCTCCGGTCGACGAGGCGAGCACCGCGCGATGCACATCGAAGTCCAGCCGCTCGCCGGCGGAGCGTGAGTTGACCGCGTTGCGGATGTTGTCCGCCGTCGGGCGCGTCGGATCGTTCTGTCGCGATGCGGCATCGGTGACCAGGAAGGTGATTTTGCTGCGGTCGTATGGACAGTAGGCACCCACCGACGCGGTGATGAACCGCGCTTCGGTACGCGCGAGACGGCCCGGGGCGTAGAAGCGCTCGGGTGGATCGTTGCTTCCCGCATACTCGACCATCGCGTCCAGTACGCGGTCCGCCGGAATGCCGGCATCCAGTGCGCGACACACTTTATGAGCGACGTCGACGAGGCTCGGCACGCCTTCGAGGGCGGGGATGCCTTCTTGAGCGAGCAGCGCCAGGAATTGGTCGTCTTCGTTCGAGTCAGCCGTTGCCGCGCCGCCGCGCAGAATTGCGGCGCCGCTCAGCAAAACAAGGGTGGCAACCAGAACGCCGGCATGGCTGGTGACGCCGGTGCACCTGGTGGTGGTGAACATGACAGGATTTCCGTTCTGCGAGAGCCCGTCCCCGCGCGGACTTTGGATAATCACTTATGCCGCAGGCGTAATCGCCTGCGCGCCAGCGCGTCCCCAACGCAAGTTCGCGATGGGGATATCGCCGGTGGAAGTGGAGCGCACGGTCGTTGACGCGCACCACGTGAGACGCCCATGCGCGGTCGCCGGATCCGTCTGGGTCGCCAGAGGGTAGGGGTCGTCCGCGCAGACGCCGGCGCTCAATATTTTGAGCGCTTCACCGCAGGCCAAACGGGGACGCCGGGTGAAGTAGACCTCGCCCTTCCCGACACATCCCAACAACCGCAGGATGACATATCCAGCAAACAGGTTGCCGTTAGCCAACGGCATGAAAAAATCGTACTTTCAGCACGCTGTCAGGCGACATACGCATTACCTGGGTGTGTACTGCGGGTTAGCTGTTATCCGACTAGCGAACGCCTGTCCAGATTACGAAACACGTGTACAACAAGTTTCGCCGAGGCAGGTCCCCGACCCCTCAGAGCGCTCGCAGGCCACCTAGGGTCCTGCCTATCAGTTCACGCCGTTGGTCGATCGTCATCGAGTCACCGAGGGGGGCGTGCACCCGCAAATAACCTTGTGACACCAGTTCGCCGACCAGGAACCGCGTCGCACCGAGCGGCAAGGAGAGCCGAGCGGCGATCTCTGCGACCGAAGGGCTCTGCACGCAAAACGCCAGGATCTGGCCCCGCACATCGTTTCTCGGCCAGCGCGGCGGCTTCGATGTGGTGTTGAGCGCTTCGACCGGAGCTTCGAGTGGCAGTTCGACACCAGAGTCGGTGTGGCCTCCCGTCAGCGTGTATGGCCGCACCAGGCTCGCCTCGCCCGCGGCTTCCCGCTCGCTGCCCTCGTCCCCCGGCCGCTGGTGTGCGTCGGAATCCTTTCCGCCGGCGTGCGGCGAACTATGCAGTCCCTTGCGGTGCTGCAGGAACCACAAGGTCTGGTCGGCGTGCACGGATGCTCGAAGCTCGTTGGAAACCACCTTGAGTACGGTGCGATCGGTGTCGATGACGAACGTGGTCCGTCTGACCGGCAGCAGCCGGGCCAGCAGGCCGCGGCGCCGAGTGTGCCGGCCTCGCCGGGCCGCCTCACGCGCCACGACGGATCTACTCAGCTTGGCGAGCCTGCCCCGGCGCACCCCGAACAGCTCGGACACCACGCCGTCCGCGTCGGAGAGCAGTGGATAGTCGAACGAGCGCTGTTGGGCGAAGTGGGCCTGCCTGTCGACGGTGTCGGTGCTGATGCCCACCCGCTGGGCGCCCACGGTGACGAATTCGTTGCTCAGGTCCCGAAAATGACAGGCCTGGGCCGTACAGATCGGTGAGGAGGCCAGTGGGAAGAAGAATAGGACAACCGGCCCGTCGGCCAGGAGCGCCGACAGCGCCTGGGGCCGACCGGTGTGATCGTAAAGAGTGAAGTCAGGCGCCTTCTCGCCCGCGATCATGGGCAAAGAGTAACTCTGGGAAGCTCGGCGCCACCACATTCGAAGAATTCAGTCAAGGCCGAACAGTTCACAGGGTTTGCCCGCCAAACCCGGCCGACTCGTCTTGCGACGCTGAACTGCAACAACGTTGGTGGGCGCGGACGGTATCGAACCGCCGACCGCTGGTGTGTAAAACCAGAGCTCTACCACTGAGCTACGCGCCCGTGCCCGGGCAGGCTACCTGCCCGAAGGCCAACTTCCCAAAATTCTCAGCCCCCTCAGGCCCGCAAGGCCGCCAGGGCGTCCGTCCAGAGCCGCTGGTCGCGGGACTCGCCGGGCTGCTTCATCTCGGCGAAGCGGATGATCCCGGACCGATCGACGACGAACGTCCCACGGTTGGAGTAGCCGGCGTCCTCGTTGAACACGCCGTAGCTCTGGCTGACCGCGCCGTGCGGCCAGAAGTCCGACAGCACCGGAAAGGTGAAGCCGCTGTCCAGCGACCAGACCCGGTGCGTGGGCGGCGGGCCCACCGAGATGGCCAGCGCCGCGCTCTCGTCGTTTTCGAACTCGGGCAGGTGGTCACGCAACAGGTCCAGCTCGCCCTGGCAGATCCCGGTGAAGGCCAGCGGGAAGAACACCAGCAGAACGTTCTTGGCGTCCCGATAGGAACTCAACGTGACGCGTTGTTGGTTCTGGTCGCGCAAAGTGAAATCCGGGGCGGTTGTGCCGACGGGCAGCATCAACGCTTCCCGGCACGGGATTTGGGCTGCACCAACCGGCTGGCGCTCCAGTCACCCAGGTTGACCGACGAGGTCGGCATCAGACCGGCGGTGGGGGCGGCCTCGGCGATCTCGGCCGGCAGTACGTGACCCGGCTTGCCGGTCTTGGGCGTCAGCACCCAGATCACGCCGTCTTCGGCCAGCGGGCCGATCGCGTCCATCAGGGTGTCCACCAGATCGCCGTCACCGTCTCGCCACCACAGCAGCACGACGTCGACCACCTCGTCGGTGTCCTCGTCGAGCAAGTCACTGCCGCAGGCTTCCTCGACCGCGGCGCGGATCTCGTCATCGGTGTCTTCGTCCCAGCCCCACTCCTGGACAACTTGGTCCCGTTGGATGCCCAATTTGCGGGCGTAGCTCGGGGCGTGATCCGCCGCGACCACCGTGGAGCCTCCTTAACGTCCGCGCGCTATGCGATTGGGGATTATCGTCGCACAGCCAGAACCTGGTCCATACTTCCGCATCATCACGTTGCCAGGCACAGTTTCACCGCGTTCTTTTTCGTGTCGTTGAGTTGATCGACCCGCTTGTTGAATTCCCCGGTCCCCGCGTGGGTGCCGATGGCGTTGGCCACCGCGCGGGCGGCGTCGATGTAGGCGTTGAAGGCGTCCTTGATCTGCTGCGACATCGCATCGCTGAAGCTGTTGCCCACCGTCGTGGCGCTGTCGTTGAGGGCGTCGATGGCCGGGCCCTCGGTCGGGCCGGTGCCGCTACCGGCGTTGAACGCCTTGACGAATTCGTTGGTCTTGTCGATCGCGTTCTTGCTGGTGGTGATCAGCGTGGCGCAGGCGGTGCGCACCGCCTTGGTGGTCAGCGACTGTTGCCGCTGAGACTCCCGGACGCTCGAAGTCACCGACGACGCGGACACCGAGGCCGACACCGACTGCCGGTAGGCCGGCGCCACTTTGGTGTCCGGCGTTGCCGTGCCGTTGGTGACCGAGGTGCACCCGACGATGCCCATCAACGTCACGGCGACACACCCGAGGGCCAACGCCCCTCGCCGGGGCACAGCCTTCACCTGCGTCTGAGCGACGGCACCCCACCCGATGAGCACACGCCCGACGTTACCGGGTGGCCCCCGTACTTGCCCCAGACCCGCCGAATTGTGGTTCGCCAGGTAAAGCCCCCTCGCCTACCCGACGTCGGCTATCCGCGCGAAACACCGGTGCGGCACGATGGTGGCAGGGTGCGACCCACCCGTTACGGCACACATTCCGCCACACAACAGGAGTAGTGCGTTGACAACTGAGTTCGTGCGCCACGATCTGGCCACAAACCCCACCGGCGCAACCGAACCCGACCGCGTTCGGGTGATCCGCGAGGGGGTGGCCTCCTACCTACCCGACATCGATCCGGAAGAGACGTCGGAGTGGCTGGAGTCCTTCGACGAATTGCTGGAGCGCTCCGGCCCGTCGCGGGCGCGCTATCTGATGCTGCGATTGCTGGAACGGGCCGGCGAGCAGCGAGTCGCCCTCCCGTCGCTGACGTCAACCGACTACGTCAACACCATTCCGACCGAACTCGAGCCGTGGTTCCCCGGCGACGAGGACGTCGAACGGCGCTACCGGGCATGGATCCGGTGGAACGCCGCGATCATGGTGCACCGCGCCCAGCGTCCGGGAGTCGGTGTGGGCGGCCACATTTCGACTTACGCGTCGTCCGCGGCACTCTACGAGGTCGGCTTCAACCACTTCTTCCGCGGCAAGTCCCACCCCGGCGGCGGGGACCAGGTGTTCATCCAGGGCCACGCGTCGCCCGGCATCTATGCGCGCGCCTTCCTGGAAGGCCGCCTGACCGCCGACCGGATGGACGGCTTCCGGCAGGAGCACAGCCACGCCGCCGGCGGGCTGCCCTCCTACCCGCACCCGCGGCTGATGCCCGAGTTCTGGGAGTTCCCCACCGTCTCGATGGGCCTGGGCCCGCTCAACGCGATCTACCAGGCGCGGTTCAACCACTACCTGCACGACCGGGGCATCAAGGACACTTCCGACCAGCACGTGTGGTGCTTCCTGGGCGACGGCGAGATGGACGAGCCGGAGAGTCGCGGCCTGGCACACGTCGCCGCGCTGGAGGGTCTGGACAACCTGACCTTCGTCGTCAACTGCAACCTCCAACGCCTGGACGGCCCGGTGCGCGGCAACGGCAAGATCATCCAGGAGCTCGAGTCGTACTTCCGTGGCGCCGGCTGGAACGTCATCAAGGTCGTCTGGGGACGCGAATGGGACGCCCTGCTGCACGCCGACCGCGACGGCGCGCTGGTGAACCTGATGAACACCACCCCGGACGGCGACTACCAGACGTACAAGGCCAACGACGGTGCGTACGTGCGCGACCACTTCTTCGGCCGCGATCCGCGCACCAAGGCGCTCGTGGAGAACATGAGCGATTCCGAGATCTGGAACCTCAAGCGCGGCGGCCACGACTATCGCAAGGTCTACGCCGCCTACCGGGCCGCCGTCGACCACAAGGGTCAGCCCACGGTGATCCTGGCCAAGACCATCAAGGGCTACTCGCTGGGTGCGCACTTCCAGGGCCGCAACGCCACCCATCAGATGAAAAAGCTTGCGCTGCAAGACCTTAAAGACTTCCGCGACGCGATCCGGATTCCGATCAGCGATGCCCAGCTGGAAGAGGATCCCTACCTGCCGCCCTACTACCACCCCGGCTCCGACGCCGAGGAGATCCGCTACATGGTTGACCGCCGGCGCACCCTCGGCGGCTTCCTGCCCGAGCGGCGGACCAAGACGAAGGCGCTGCGGCTGCCCGGTCGCGACATCTACGCCGCGTTGAAGAAGGGGTCGGGAACCCAGGAGGTCGCCACCACCATGGCGACGGTGCGGACCTTCAAGGAAGTGTTGCGGGACAAGGAAGTTGGCCCCCGCATCGTGCCGATCATTCCCGACGAGGCGCGCACCTTCGGCATGGACTCGTGGTTCCCGTCGCTGAAGATCTACAACCGCAACGGTCAGCTGTACACCGCCGTGGACGCCGAGTTGATGCTCGCCTACAAGGAAAGCGAAGCCGGCCACATCCTGCACGAGGGCATCAACGAGGCCGGATCGGTCGGTTCGTTCATCGCGGCGGGCACGTCCTATGCGACGCACAACGAGCCGATGATCCCGATCTACATCTTCTATTCGATGTTCGGCTTCCAGCGCACCGGTGACGGACTATGGGCCGCCGCCGATCAGATGGCTCGCGGCTTCTTACTCGGAGCCACCGCCGGGCGCACCACGCTGACCGGCGAGGGCCTGCAGCACGCCGACGGTCACTCGCTGCTGCTGGCCAGCACCAACCCGGCGGTGGTCGCGTACGATCCGGCTTTCGCCTACGAGATCGCCTACATCGTGGAGAGCGGGCTGGCGCGGATGTTCGGGGAGAACCCCGAGGACGTCTACTTCTACATCACCATCTACAACGAGCCGTACGTGCAGCCGCCCGAGCCGGAGAACTTCGATCCCGAGGGCGTGCTGCGCGGCCTGTACCGCTACCACGCCGCCACCGATCAGCGGGCCAACAAGGCGCAGATCCTGGCGTCGGGGGTGGCGATGCCATCGGCACTCAACGCCGCGCAGATGCTGGCCGCGGAGTGGGACGTCGCCGCCGACGTGTGGTCGGTGACCAGCTGGGGCGAGCTGAACCGCGACGGCGTGGCCGCCGACCGGGCGCGGCTGCGCCATCCGGACCGGCCGGCCGGCGTCCCGTACGTCACCCAGGCCCTGTCGAACGCCACCGGGCCCGTCGTCGCCGTGTCCGACTGGATGCGTGCCGTGCCCGAGCAGATCCGGCCCTGGGTGCCGGGCACCTACGTCACCCTGGGCACCGACGGGTTCGGCTTCTCCGACACCCGGCCCGCGGCGCGCCGGTACTTCAACACCGACGCCGAGTCGCAGGTGGTGGCGGTGCTGGAGGCGCTGGCCCGCGACGGCGAGATCGACCCGTCGGTGCCGGTCGCGGCCGCCCGCCAGTACAAGATCGACGACGTGCTGGCCGCCCCGGAGCAGACGTCCGACCCCGGCGTGGCCTGACCCCGAAGGCAGCCCTGACGAGTGTGCGCCCAGCCGCACAGTGGTCGCCGAGCGTGCGGCTGGCCGCACACTCGACCACTCCCGGCGCGCTATGTTGAGGCATTCTTAAGGACGCCACGCGCCGCCTTTGGCGGAAACTTCTAGAAAAGGCGCGTAGGTTTTAGGGGTGAATGACAACCCCTTCGCCGGTCCGTTCGCCAAGCAGCCCAGATCCCCGCTCGAACTGCTGGACACGGTGCCGGATTCGGTCCTGCGGCGGCTGAAGCAGTACTCCGGCCGGCTGGCCACCGAGGCGGTCTCGGTGATGGGCGATCGGTTGCCGTTCTTCGCCGACCTGGAAGCGTCGCAGCGGGCCAGCATGGCGTTGGTGGTGCAGACGGCCATCAATAACTTCGCCGAGTGGATGCAGGACCCGCACAGCAACGTCAGCCACACCGCGCAGGCATTTGAACTGGTGCCCCAGGACCTCGCCCGCCGCATCGCGCTGCGCCACAGCGTCGACATGGCGCGCGTGACCATGGACTTCTTCGAAGAGGTCGTCCCGCTGCTGGCCCGCTCCGAGGACCAGCTGACCGCGCTGACGGTGGGCATCCTCAAGTACAGCCGCGACCTGGCGTTCACCGCCGCGACCGCCTACGCGAACGCGGCCGAGGCCCGCGGAACCTGGGACAGCCGGATGGAGGCCAGCGTCGTCGACGCGGTGGTCCGCGGCGACACAGGCCCCGAGCTGCTGTCGCGCGCAGCGGCGCTGAACTGGGACACCACCGCCCCGGCGACGGTGGTGGTCGGCACCCCGGCCCCCGGGCGCGACGGGTCGACCGGTCCCGACGACAGCGAGCGCGCGAGCCAGCACGTCCGCGATATCGCCGCACAGCACGGGCGCGCGGCCCTCACCGACGTGCACGGCACCTGGCTGGTCGCGATCGTGTCCGGCCAACTGTCGCCAACCGACAAATTCCTGGGCGATCTGCTGGTCGCGTTCGCCGACGGCCCCGTGGTCGTCGGACCCACCGCGCCCATGCTGACGGCGGCCTATCACAGCGCCAGCGAGGCGATATCCGGCATGAACGCCGTCGGTGGTTGGCGTGGAGCGCCACGTCCGGTTCCGGCCCGCGAACTGCTGCCCGAACGGGCCCTGATGGGTGATGCGTCGGCGATCGTGGCGCTGCACACCGACGTGATGGGCCCGCTGGCCGACGCGGGTCCTACGCTGATCGAGACTCTTGATGCTTACTTAGATTGTGGCGGCGCCATTGAGGCTTGTGCCAGAAAGTTGTTCGTTCATCCAAACACCGTGCGCTACCGACTCAAGCGGATCACCGACTTCACCGGCCGGGATCCCATGCAGCCTCGTGACGCATATGTGCTGCGAGTGGCGGCGACGGTCGGCCAGCTCAACTACCCGACCGCTCCATCCAGCCCATCCATCAGTGCCATGCCGGCGGTTCCGCTGCCGGTCAAAGGGGCTGTCGCGGGGCAATCCTGATGATAGTGACCCAGGCAACAGATCGCGGCACGATATCAAACCAGTAGCTTAAGGAGCCGTTTTGTAGGGTGTGCACAAAAAGCTAAGACGAGGTTCATAATCTGTTACACCCGCCAAAACCGTTTCCACAGTGTTCTCTTAAACACGTGATTGCATTGCTTGCGCCCGGACAGGGTTCGCAGACCGAGGGGATGCTCTCGCCATGGCTGGAGCTCGCCGGCGCCGCTGACCAGTTGGCGCTGTGGTCCAAGGCCAGTGGCCTCGATCTCGTGCGCCTGGGCACCACCGCATCGACCGAAGAAATCACCGACACCGCGGTCACCCAGCCGCTGGTGGTGGCCGCCACGCTGTTGGCCCACCAGGAGCTGACCAAGCGCGGCCTGCTGTCGGACGCCGACCTGGTCGTCGCCGGCCACTCCGTCGGAGAGATCGCCGCCTACGCGATCGCCGGCGTGATCGCCGCCGACGACGCCGTCGCGCTGGCCGCCACCCGCGGCGCCGAGATGGCCAAGGCCTGCGCCATCGAGCCGACCGGCATGTCCGCGGTGCTCGGCGGCGACGAGGGCGAGGTCCTCGCCCGCCTCGAGCAGCTCGACCTGTTCCCGGCCAACCGCAACGCGGCCGGGCAGATCGTCGCGGCCGGCGCGTTGACCGCGCTGGAGAAGCTGGCCGAAGACCCGCCGGAGAAGGCCCGGGTGCGTGCCCTCGGTGTGGCCGGAGCGTTCCACACCAGGTACATGGCGTCGGCGCTCGACGGCTACGCCGCCGCGGCGGCCGCCGTTCAGACGTCCGAGCCCACCGCCAAGCTGCTGTCGAACCGCGACGGCAAGCCGGTCGCCTCGGCGGCCGCGGCGATGGAGGCGCTGGTCGCCCAGCTGACCCAGCCGGTCCGCTGGGACCTGTGCACCGCGACGCTGCGTGACCTGGAAGTCACTGCGGCCGTGGAGTTCCCGCCCGCGGGCACTCTCACCGGCATCGCCAAACGAGAACTTCGGGGGGTGACGGCTCGTGCCGTCAAGTCGCCCGCAGACCTGGACGCTTTGGCCGAGCTCTAAAGCCAGCTCGACCAGTTGCACAACCAGTACAACCGCATATCAAGTCAATTCGACTAACACGCAACACATCACGAAGGGAAACGCTGTGGCTGTCAGCCAGGAAGAAATCATCGCCGGTATCGCCGAGATCATCGAAGAGGTCACCGGTATCGAGCCCTCCGAGGTCACCCCGGAGAAGTCGTTCGTCGACGACCTGGACATCGACTCGCTGTCGATGGTCGAGATCGCCGTTCAGACCGAAGACAAGTACGGCGTCAAGATCCCGGACGAGGACCTCGCCGGTCTGCGTACCGTCGGTGACGTCGTCGCCTACATCCAGAAGCTCGAGGAAGAAGACCCCGAGGCCGCCGCAGCACTGCGGGCGAAGCTCGAGTCGGAGAACCCCGAGGCCGTGGCCAACGTCAAGGCGAGGCTGGAAGCGGACACCAAGTGAGCAAGCCTTCCACTGCTAACGGCGGTTACCCCAACGTTGTGGTAACCGCTGTCGCGGCAACGACTTCGATCGCGCCGGACATCGAGAGCACGTGGAAGGGATTGCTGGCCGGCGAAAGCGGCATCCACGTCCTCGAAGACGAGTTCGTCACGAAGTGGGACCTGCCCGTCAAGATCGGCGGTCACCTCAAGGAGCCCATCGACGAGCAGATGAGCAGGCTGGACATGCGGCGCATGTCGTACGTCCAGCGGTTGGCCAAGGTGCTCAGCGGTCAGCTGTGGGAGACCGCCGGTAGCCCCGAGGTCGACCCCGACCGGTTCTCGGTCGTGGTCGGCACCGGGCTCGGCGGCGCCGAGCGGATCGTGGAGACCTACGACCTGATGAACGAGGGTGGCCCCCGCAAGGTGTCGCCGCTCGCCGTTCAGATGATCATGCCCAACGGCGCCGCGGCGGTGGTCGGCCTGCAGCTCGGTGCCCGCGCCGGGGTCATCACGCCGGTCTCGGCCTGCTCGTCGGGTTCGGAGGCCATCGCCCACGCGTGGCGTCAGATCGTCATGGGTGACGCGGACTTCGCCGTCTGCGGTGGGGTCGAGGGCCCCATCGAAGCGCTGCCCATCGCGGCGTTCTCGATGATGCGGGCGATGTCGACGCGCAACGATGAGCCCGAGCGCGCATCGCGGCCGTTCGATAAGGACCGCGACGGCTTCGTGTTCGGTGAAGCCGGGGCGATGATGATCATCGAGACCGAAGAGCACGCCAAGGCTCGTGGCGCCAAGCCGCTGGCCCGGTTGATGGGTGCCGGCATCACGTCGGACGCGTTCCACATGGTGGCACCGGCGGCGGACGGCGTGCGGGCGGGTCGCGCCATGACCCGGTCGCTGGAGCTGGCGGGGTTGTCCCCCAAGGACGTCGACCACGTCAACGCCCACGGGACGGCAACTCCGATCGGTGATACGGCCGAGGCCAACGCCATTCGCGTCGCGGGTTGCCAGGAGGCGGCCGTGTACGCACCGAAGTCTGCTCTGGGGCACTCCATCGGTGCCGTCGGGGCTCTGGAATCTGTTCTTACGGTATTGAGCCTTCGGGACGGCGTGATACCGCCAACACTCAACTACGAAACCCCCGATCCCGAGATCGATTTGGACGTTGTCGCGGGCGAACCCCGCTACGGCGACTTCCGTTATGCGATCAATAACTCGTTCGGGTTCGGCGGCCACAACGTGGCACTCGCCTTCGGGCGTTACTGAGCGCTGCCAAGCACGGAAGGAACATTCGCAAGACCCATGACAGAGCTGGTTACCGGGAAAGCGCTCCCGAACGTGGTCGTCACTGGCATCGCCATGACGACCGCCCTGGCAACCGATGCCGAGAACACCTGGAAGTTGTTGCAAGACGGTCAAAGCGGCATCCGCACCCTCGACGATCCGTTCGTCGAGGAATACGACCTGCCGGTCCGCATCGGCGGCCATCTGTTGGAGGACTTCGACAGCCAGCTGACTCGCATCGAGCTGCGCCGGTCGGGATACCTGCAGCGGATGTCCACCGTTCTGGGCCGGCGGGTATGGGAGAACGCGGGCTCGCCGGAGGTCGACACGCGCCGATTGATGGTATCCATCGGCACCGGCCTGGGCTCGGCCGAAGAACTGGTCTTCAGCTATGACGAAATGCGCACTCGCGGGTTCAGGGCAGTGTCTCCGCTAACCGTGCAGAAGTACATGCCCAACGGTGCCGCCGCGGCGGTCGGGCTGGAACGGCACGCCAAGGCCGGGGTGATGACGCCGATATCGGCGTGCGCGTCCGGTTCAGAGGGCATCGCCCGGGCGTGGCAACAGATCGTGCTCGGCGAGGCCGACGTGGCGATCTGCGGCGGCGTGGAAACGAAGATCGAGGCGGTGCCGATCGCCGGGTTCGCCAACATGCGCATCGTGTTGTCCACTAACAATGACAACCCCGCCGGCGCGTGTCGGCCCTTCGACAGGGACCGCGACGGCTTCGTGTTCGGCGAGGGCGCTGCTTTGATGGTGATCGAGACCGAGGAGCACGCCAAGGCGCGTGGTGCCAACATCCTGGCCCGGATCATGGGAGCCAGCATCACCTCGGATGGGTTCCACATGGTGGCGCCGGACCCCAACGGCGAACGCGCCGGGCACGCGATGAGCCGGGCGATTCAGCTCGCGGGCCTCAGCCCCAGCGACATCGACCACGTCAACGCCCACGCCACCGGCACCTCGGTGGGTGACCTCGCCGAGGGAAAGGCGATCAACAACGCCCTGGGTGGCCACAAGCCCGCGGTGTACGCGCCCAAGTCCGCCCTCGGCCACTCGGTGGGTGCGGTCGGCGCGGTGGAATCCATCCTGACCGTGCTCGCTCTGCGCGACCAGGTGGTCCCGCCCACGCTCAACCTGGAAAACCTCGACCCCGAAATCGACCTGGACGTCGTGGCCGGCAAGCCGCGTCCCGGCAACTACGAGTACGCGATCAACAACTCGTTCGGCTTCGGCGGACACAACGTGGCCATCGCCTTCGGGCGGTACTGAACCGAGCAACACCGAACATCAGGAGACCTGCGATGACTATCACGGCCCCCGAGACGGTTGGCGAGTCGCTCGACCCTCGCGACCCGCTGTTGCGCTTGAGCACTTTCTTCGACGACGACACCGTCGAGCTGCTGCACGAGCGCGATCGTTCCGGCGTCCTTGCCGCCGCAGGGACCGTGAACGGTGTGCGCACCATCGCGTTCTGCACCGACGGCACCGTCATGGGCGGCGCGATGGGCATCGAGGGCTGCACGCACATCGTCAACGCCTACGACACCGCGATCGAGGAGCAGAGCCCGATCGTGGGCATCTGGCACTCCGGCGGTGCGCGACTGGCCGAGGGCGTGAAGGCGCTCCACGCGGTGGGCTTGGTCTTCGAGGCGATGATCCGGGCGTCCGGCTACATCCCGCAGATCTCGGTGGTCGTCGGCTTCGCGGCCGGCGGCGCCGCCTACGGGCCGGCCCTCACCGACGTAATCGTGATGGCGCCGGAGAGCCGGGTGTTCGTCACCGGGCCCGACGTGGTGCGCAGCGTCACCGGCGAGGACGTGGACATGTGCTCGCTCGGTGGCCCGGAAACCCACCACAAAAAGTCCGGGGTGTGCCACATCGTGGCCGACGACGAGCTCGACGCGTACGAGCGTGGTCGCCGGTTGGTCGGATTGTTCTGCCAGCAGGGGCATTTCGACCGCAACAAGGCCGAGGCCGGTGACACCGACATCCACGCGCTGCTGCCGGAGTCGGCGCGACGGGCCTACGACGTGCGCCCGATCGTGACCGCAATCCTCGACGACGAGACGCCGTTCGACGAGTTCCAGGCCAACTGGGCGCCGTCAATGGTGATCGGTCTGGGTCGGCTGTCCGGCCGCACGGTCGGCGTGCTGGCCAACAACCCGCTGCGTCTGGGCGGTTGCCTGAACTCCGAAAGCGCCGAGAAGGCAGCGCGTTTCGTGCGGCTGTGTGACGCGTTCGGCATTCCGCTGGTGGTGGTCGTCGACGTGCCCGGCTATCTGCCCGGTGTCGACCAGGAGTGGGGCGGCGTGGTGCGCCGCGGCGCCAAGCTGTTGCACGCGTTCGGCGAGTGCACGGTTCCACGCGTCACGCTGGTCACCCGAAAGACGTACGGCGGGGCCTACATTGCGATGAACTCGCGGTCGCTGAACGCGACGAAGGTGTACGCCTGGCCGGACGCCGAGGTTGCGGTGATGGGCGCCAAGGCCGCCGTCGGCATTCTGCACAAGAAGAAGCTGGCCGCCGCGGCGGATCACGAGCGCGAAGCGCTGCACGACCAGCTGGCCGCTGAGCACGAGCGGATCGCGGGCGGCGTGGACAGCGCCATCGAGATCGGCGTGGTCGACGAGAAGATCGACCCGTCGCACACCCGCAGCAAGCTCACCGAGGCGCTGGCCCAGGCGCCCGCGCGCCGCGGCCGCCACAAGAACATCCCGCTGTAAGTCCGCCTACGCCCGCGGAGGCAGCGGGCCCAGGATCGCCGAAAGCGCTTGCCGCAGCGCCCCTTCGGGGTCACCGGGAAGTTCGTCGGCGCGCCACCCGACGAAATCGTCCGGGCGGATCAGCAGCGCCCCGTCCGGCGGCAGTCCGGTGACCGTTGCCCACTCGTCACTGTAGAAGCGATGCGCGGCCAGCGACGCCGAAGCCGCCGCCGCACACCATCGTTCGTCTCCGGACAGCACGGTGAAGCGGGGCCCCAGCAGGTCGAGCGTCGAGACGCCCTCGCGCACCCAGACGTGCGGCACCCGGGTGCCGGGTTGGGCGCGCAACTCCTCCACCAGGCCGTCGCCGTCCGCATCGCGTGTCACGACCGCGGCCGAGCGGTATCGGTATCCGATGAGCACGGCGAACATCGAGCACTCCTCGTCGGCCGGCAACTGCGGCACCTCGCCACCCGCCCGCAGCAACGCCACCGACGGCCCGGTGAGCGACTGGCGCGCGGCGAATCGGCCCACCGGATGGCGCTCGGCGTGGTAGGTCGCCAACAGTTCGGGCGCGGCCGTCCCGTGCAGTACCGCTGCGAGTTTCCATGCCAGGTTGTGTGCGCTTTGAATGGCGGTGTTGGCTCCCCCGGCCTTGAACGGCGGCATGGTGTGTGCCGAATCTCCGACGAGAAATGCTCGCCCGCAATCGAATTGGTCGGCCACCCGCTCGTACGGTTGCCACGCCGCCACCTCGATGATCTCGATGTCCATCGGCTCGCCGAAGGCTTTGGTCAGCACGTCGCGGCAGCGCTGCGGGGTGAACTGCTCGGCCGTCTCGCCCGCGCCGGGAAAGTAGGTGGTGATGAACATGCCGAAATCGTCCTTCACGACCAGGAAGATGCCGTCCACGTCGTCGTTCTTTACCTGCACGCCGTCACCGTCGTGCAACTCCGCGATGAACCGTCGCCATGGCGCCCGGAAGTAGACGAAGACGACATAGATCGGCAGCGCGCCATAGCCGGACGTGGTGATGCCCAGCCAATCACGGATCGGGCTGTGCACGCCGTCGGCTCCGACGAGATAGCCGGCGCGGACGGTCTCCGACTTCCCCGACTCCGCGTCGCGCAGCACCGCGGTGACACCGGCCTCGTCCATCTCGATCGAGGACAGCTCCGTGCCGTAGCGCACGTCGCTGCCGCCTCGCCGCGCCGCATCGCGCAGGATCGGCTCGAGCCGGCTCTGCGGGCAATACTGTGCCGCCGGCTCAGGGCTCAGCTTGTCCAGGCCGGCGAAGATCGCCTCGACGTCGAGCGCCGGTTCTTCCACGGCGCTATTCAGCGTAGGCCTGACCACCATCGCCGAGACGTGCTCGGCGACCGCGCGCACCTCGTCGCGAAGCCCGAGGCCGCGCAGCACTTCCGAGCTGCGGAAACTCAGATTGCGGGCCTTCGGATAGAGGAAGAGTTCCCGTCGCTTCTCGACCAGCAGCGAGCGGACCCCGTGCTGGGCCAGCAGCGCCGACGTGGCCAGCCCGCCGACACCGGCTCCGACGATCAGTACCGGAACACGTGGAGCCACCGCACACCTCCGAAGCCAGAGCCAAAGTGATAGTAACTGTCATTATACATTGACTGCCATAAACTAGTTGAGGGCATCCAGAAATTCCGGCTAAGGGCTCGTTGCCGCTTCGGCTGGAGTGGGTAAACAACGCACCAGCGGGCGTCAGTGGAATCAGCTCCTAATCAGAAGGCGGCATCGAATGGTTCGTGAAGAAGGGGGCCGGTGGGACGTCGGCATCCAGAACAACGCGGTTTACGTCGCACGCATATCGGAGAGCGACAAACGGATATTCGACGATTCGATATCACCGGAAGAGGCCCGTGATCTTGCTGGCCTACTGACCAAGTTCGCGACCAAGCTCGAGGAGTCCGCGGATTCCGACACCAGCGAGGAGTCCGAGGAGTCCAAGGAATCCAAGAAATCCAGGGACGACGAAGACTCTGAGGACGACAAGGAGTCCAAGGACGATGAGGACTCCAGCGACGACGAAGACTCCGAGGACGATAAGGACTCCAAAGACGAGGACTCCAAAGACGACGAGGCCTCCGATAAGTCATCGGACTAGGTTCGGCTAGCCGAAGCGCGCCAGGAACTCCTCGGCGACGGCGACAGTCCGCTCCCGATCGCGCGCGACCAATCCGATCCGGGTCCGCCGGTCCAGGATGTCGGAGGCATCCAGCGCGCCCTCATGGGTTATCGCGTAGGCGAATTCCGCTCTGCTGACGTCGATGCCTTCCACGACCGGCTCGGTCGGCCGGTCGCAGGCCGCGACGGCGACAACCTTGGGGGCCTCGGCGCCGTAGCGCTGCACCAGCGACGTCGGCAGTTCGGTATCCGACGCCGCGACAACACCGGGATTGGCCGGCGCCCCGATCAGCGGCAGGTTGCGGGTCTGGCATTTTCCCGCGCGCAGGCGCCGCACCCGAATCGCGCGATCCAGCACATCCTGCGCCATGTAACGGTATTCGGTCAGCTTGCCGCCGATCACGCTGATCACCCCGGACGCCGATTCCACCACGGCATGCTCGCGGGAGACGTCGGCGGTGCGGCCTTCGCCGGTGTCGATCAGCGGCCGCAGCCCGGCGTAGGCGCCGATCACGTCGGTGGCGGACAGCCCGGTGCCCAATGCGGTGTTCACCGTGTCCAACAGGAAGGTGATCTCTTCGACCGACGGCTCGGGCACATCCGGGATGGGACCGGGAGCCGCTTCGTCGGTCAGCCCCAGATAAACCCGGCCCAGTTGTTCGGGCATGGCGAACACGAAGCGGTTGAGCTCGCCGGGAATCGGAATGGTCAGCGCCGCAGTCGGATTGCCGAAGACCTGGGCATCGAAGACCAGATGCGTGCCGCGACTGGGCCGCAACCGCAACGCACCGTCGATCTCGCCCGCCCACACCCCGGCCGCGTTGATGACCGCGCCCGCCGACACGTCGAACGATTCCCCCGCGCGCAGGTCGGTCAGCCGCACCGCGGTGGCGGTGGCCCGCGATGCCGACACCCGGGTCAGGATCCGCGCGCCGTGCTGCGCCGCGGTGCGCGCGACCGCGGTGACCAGTCGGGCGTCGTCGATCAACTGACCGTCGTAGGCCAGGAAGCCGCCATCCAGGCCGTCGCGCTGTACGGTCGGTGCCATCTCCACGACGCGCTGGGCCGAAACCCGGCGCGAGCGGGGCAGGGTCGACGCCGGGGTCCCGGCGAGGAACCGCAGCGCGTCACCGGCCAGGAACCCGCCGCGCACCAGCGCCCGCTTGCCCGGGCTCATCGACGGCAGCAGCGGAACCAGCTGGGGCATCGCATGAACCAGGTGGGGGGCGTTGCGCGTCATCAGGATTCCGCGCTCGATGGCGCTGCGCCGGGCGATGCCCACGTTGCCGGTCGCGAGGTAGCGCAGCCCGCCGTGCACGAGTTTGGAGCTCCAGCGGCTGGTGCCGAATGCCAGATCGTGTTTTTCCACCAGCGCCACCCGCAGGCCGCGCGCCGCGGCGTCCAGCGCGATGCCGGCGCCGGTGATACCGCCGCCGATCACGACGAGGTCCAGCGCCTCGCCGCCGGCGAGCGCGGTCAGGTCGCCGGCGCGGCGGGCGGCGTTCAGGGCGGTCGGATCGGGTATCACGACAGGTATCCGTTCAGCGAGTAGGCCAGCTCGGTGGCCAGCGCGTCGGCGTCGAGCATCGGTTCGACGATCCGCGCCGACTGGATGGTCGACTGGGCGATCAGCAGCACCATGGTCGCCATCTGGACGGGATCGCCGAGGCGCACGCTGCCGTGCCGCTGGGCCACTCGCAGCCGGGCGGCGAGGGCGTCGATCAACATGCGCTGGCTGGTCCCCAGGCGTTCGGTGATGTAGGTCGACGCGAGATCCGAGTGCAGCACCGACATCACCAATCGGTCCGCCCGCAACCGGTCGGTCGCCGTAACTATTTGTCGCACAAGCGATTCCCGATCGTTCCCGAGCAACGGGGCGTCGCGCATCACCTCGGTGATGTGCTGGGTCAGCAGCGCCGCCACGATCGACGGCGTGTCCGGCCATCGCCGGTACACCGTCGGCCTGCTGACGCCCGCGCGCCGGGCTATCTCGGCGAGGGTCACCCGGTCGACGCCGTAATCCACCACGCAGCTGGCGGCCGCCGCGAGGATGCGCTCGCCGGTGTCCAACTTTTCGTTACGGATTGACAACATATGTAATACTGTAACGCATGACCGATCCCCAGGGGCTGCTGCCGCCGATGAAATGGAACGCGTGGGGAGACCCCGCCGCGGCCAAGCCGCTCTCGGACGGGATCCGGTCGTTGCTGCAGCAGGCCGTGGGGGTCGAGGGGTCCCGCACGGCCGACCTGCGACCCGACCAGGTTCAATTGCGCCCCTCGGCGTTGTCGCAGTCCGATCGGGACGCGCTGGCCGCCATCGTCGGCGCCGACTACTGCCGCACGACGGACTCCGATCGGTTGCTGCACGCGGGCGGCAAATCCACCATCGACCTGCTGCGTCGCAACGACCAAGGGGTCCAGGATGCTCCCGACGCCGTGTTGCTGCCCGGCGATGACGACGCCGTTGCCGCGATCCTGCGCTACTGCTCGCAGCATCGCATCGCCGTCGTACCCTTCGGCGGGGGCACCAGCGTGGTCGGTGGACTCGACCCCGACCGCGGGGAGTTCGCCGCCGTCGTCTCGCTGGATCTGCGCCGCTTCGACCAACTGATCTCGCTGGACGACGTGTCCGGACAGGCCGTCTTCGGGGCCGGGGTCACCGGACCGGAGGCCGAACGCCTCCTTGGCGCACAAGGCTTTTCGCTCGGCCACTTCCCGCAGAGCTTTGAGTACGCCACCATCGGCGGCTTCGCCGCGACCCGCTCGTCCGGTCAGGACTCGGCGGGCTACGGCCGGTTCAACGACATGGTGCGCGGCCTGCGCGTGGTCACTCCGGTGGGCACCCTGGATCTGGGCCGCGCACCGGAATCCGCCGCGGGCCCCGACCTGCGCCAGCTGTTGATCGGCTCGGAGGGCACCCTGGGCGTCATCACTCAGGTGCGGTTGCGCGTGCACCGCGCGCCGGAAGCCGTCCGTTACGAGGCGTGGTCGTTCCCCGACTTCGCGACCGGGGCCGCGGCCCTGCGCGCCGTCACCCAAAATGCCACCGGCCCCACCGTCATTCGGCTCTCCGACGAGGCTGAGACCGGCGTCAACCTGGCCACCACCGAGGCGATCGGCGAATCTCAGATCACCGGCGGATGCCTGGCCATCACCATGTTCGAGGGCACCGGGGAACACGTCGACAGCCGGCACGCCGAAACCAGCGCGCTGCTGGCGGCCCAGGGCGGAACCTCGCTGGGCGACGGTCCGGCGCAGGCCTGGGAGCGCGGCCGATTCGGCGCTCCGTATCTGCGTGATTCGCTGCTCGCGGCGGGCGCGCTGTGCGAAACGCTGGAGACCGCGACCGACTGGTCCAACGTCCGGGCACTGAAAGCCGCTGTCACCCAAGCACTTACCGAGGCGCTCGCCGCGACCGGAACGCCCTCCCTGGTGATGTGTCACATCTCCCACGTCTACCCCACCGGTGCATCGTTGTACTTCACCGTCGTCGCCGGGCAGCGGGGCAACCCGATCGAGCAGTGGAAAGCCGCCAAAAAGGCCGCGTCGGATGCCATCATGGCCTCCGGCGGGACCATCACCCACCACCATGCGGTCGGTGCCGACCACCGGCCGTGGATGCGCGAGGAGATAGGCGAGCTGGGAGTGCAGGTGTTACGCGCGGTCAAGGCGACACTGGATCCGGCCGGAATTCTCAATCCCGGCAAGCTGATTCCGTGACGGCCGAGCTGCGCCGTCGAGAGATCGGCAAGGTGATCGCGCTGACCAATCCGGTGTCGGGCCACGGCGCCGCGATCCAAGCCGCGCAGCTGGCGATCGCCCGGCTGCACCGCCGCGGCGTGGAGGTCGTCGAAATCATCGGCGACGACGCGCAAGACGCCCGTCACCTGGTTGGCGCGGCCCTGGAGAAGGGCACCGACGCGGTCATGGTGACCGGCGGCGACGGCGTCGTCTCCAACGCCCTGCAGGTGTTGGCGGGCACCGACATTCCGCTGGGCGTGATTCCGGCCGGCACCGGCAACGACCACGCCCGCGAATTCGGGATCCCCACCAAGGACGCCGAGGCCGCCGCGGACATCGTCGCCGACGGCTGCACGGAATGCATTGACCTGGGCCTGATTCGGGACAGCGGCGGGGCCGAGAAATGGTTCGGCACCGTGGCGGCCGCCGGCTTCGATTCGCTGGTCACCGATCGCGCCAACCGGATGAGCTGGCCGCACGGCCGGCTGCGCTATTACGTGGCGATGCTCGCCGAGCTGTCACAGCTGCGGCTCTTGCCCTTTCGCCTGGTGCTCGACGGCACCAAAGAGCTCGACGCGGATATCACGCTCGCCGCCTTCGGCAACACCCGCAGCTACGGCGGCGGGCTGCAGATCTGCCCCGGCGCCGACCACGCCGACGGTCTGCTCGACATCACCATGGTGCACGAGGCATCGCGCACCAAGCTGGTCCGCTTCTTCCCCACCCTGATGAAAGGCACCCACGTCGACCTCGACGCGGTGACCACCGCGCGGGCCAAATCCATCCACGTCGAATGCCCCGGCATCAACGTCTACGCCGACGGCGACTTCGCCTGCGCGCTGCCGGCCGAAATCTCGGCGGTTCCGGGCGCTCTGCAGATTCTGCGCCCGGCCAACCGATAGGTCCCTGGTCTCCAGGGACCATTACCGCGTGCTCGAACGCGCTAGCGGATCCGCTAGCGCGTTTGAGAGTCGCTCATTGCCTCCAGAGACGCGGCGGGAACCCGCCGCAAGCCGATCGACTAACCGACGCCCCGGCTGAGCCAGGTCACCTCGCCGACGTCGCCGCCGTCGCGGTAGGCCTCGAGCGCCTCGTCCCAGGCGGTGCCGAGCACCGAGTCCAACTCCGCGGCCAGGGTGTCGGCGCCCTGGGCCATCATCGCCCGCAGCCGCATCTCCCCGACCATGATGTCGCCGTTGGCGCTCATCGCCCCGCTCCACAAGCCGAGCTGCGGGGTGTGGCTGAACCGGTGGCCGTCGACGCCGGGGCTGGGGTCCTCGGTGACCTCGAACCGCAGCACGGACCAGGACCGCAGCGCGTTGGCCAGTTTGGCGCCGGTGCCCACCGGTCCGACCCAATTGGTGACCGCGCGCAGCTGTCCGGGCATCGCCGGCTGGGGCGTCCAGTTCAGATTCGCCTTGGCACCCAGGGACGACGACAACGCCCACTCGACATGCGGGCAAACCGCCGCGGGCGACGCGTGCACGTACACCACGCCGGTCGTCACGTCGGCGAATTGATTCGACGCTCGCATTTCCTGCTCCTTCGGTTCCACGAGGGACGTCTTCCCCAACGACCTGCGGACCCGACAAACAGGGCAGCTTGCTTGAAATCTTCGATTTTTTGTGTGTCGTGCGTGTCTATTGTGCCTTGTGATACCCCTGTTGCGCTAGTGTGCATTTCCCACTAGCTGTAATCGGCTATCACGGCGTCCGAAATCGCCGGCCACGGCCGCAGCGCCCACTCCCCGAAATCCCGGTCCGTGAGGACCACCAGCGCCAGGTCGTTTTCGGGATCTGCCCAGATGAAACCGCCTGCTTGGCCGAAATGGCCGAACGTCCGCGCGGAATTCTGCGCGCCCGTCCAGTGCGGCGATTTGGTGTCCCGGAGCTCGAAACCGAGCCCCCAATCGTTGGGCCGCTGCACCCCGTAACCGGGCAGAACGCCGTCCAGACCGGGAAACTGCACCGTCGTCGCCTCGGCGTGCAGGCCCTGCGAGACCGTGGCCGGGCGCAGCAGGTCCCCGGCGAACGCCGCCAGGTCGGCCACCGTCGACCTGGCCCCGAAGCCGGCGGCCACCGCGCCGCCGTGCAGCTGGGTCGCCGCCATGCCCAGCGGCTCGCACACCGCCTCGGTCAGGTAGCGCGCAAACTCGATGCCGGTCTCTTGCTCCACGGTCTGGCCCAGCACGGTGAAGCCCTGGTTCGAGTAGATCCGCCGGGCGCCGGGCGCGGCCAGCACCTGGTCGTTGTGCATCGACAGACCCGAGGTGTGGGCCAGCAGGTGGCGGACGGTGGCGCCGGGCGGGCCGGCTGGCGCGTCCAGCTCGACCGCGCCTTCCTCGATGGCGACCTGCACGGCCCGGGCCGCCAGCGGCTTGGTCACCGATGCCAACTCGAACACCCGCTCGGTGTCGCCGTGGCTGGCGAGCACGCCTCCCGGACCAACGACCGCTGCGGCGGCGGCCCCGACCGGCCAGTCGTTCAGGGCGTCGAGGGCCGCCATCACTTCCGGGCGATGTAGTAGTTGTTGATCGGGTCCGACTCGATCTCGGCCACGCTCACGTCGCCGAACCCGGCATCGCCCAGCATCGAGACCGCCAGTTGCGTCCCCCAGGCGGTGCCCAGCCCGGCGCCGTCCAGCGCCAGCGACACCGTCATGCAGTGCATCAGCGACGTCGTGTAGAGGTAGGTGCTCATCGGGACGCCGACGTTCTCCTCGAGCCGGCTCGACGCCTTGATGTCGGCCATCAGCAGCACACCGCCGGGGCGCAGCGCGCGATAGATGTTCTCCAGGACTCGCGCCGGCTGCGCTTGATCGTGGATGGCGTCGAAGACGGTGATGACGTCGTAGGCGTCTGCCTTGTCCAAATCAGCGAGATTGTGGCTTTCGAAGGCGGCATTGGACAGGCCCCGCTCGGCGGCTTCCGCGATTCCGGTGGCGATGGCCTGCTCGGAAAAGTCGATGCCGGTGAAGCGGCTGGCCGGAAACGCTTGTGCCATCACGTTGATGGCGTGTCCGCTGCCGCAGCCGAAATCCGCCACGTCGGCTCCGGACCGCAGCCGCTCCACGAGGCCGTCCACTAACGGCAACACCACGTCGACCAACGCGGTGTCGTACACGACGCCGCTCTGCTCGGCCATCAACGCGTGGAAGCGGGGAAACTCGCTGTACGGCAGCCCGCCCCCGGCGCGGAAGCACCCGATGATCTTCTGTTCGACCTCGGCGAGCACCGGAACGAGCAGGGTCACCAGGGCCAAGTTGTCCGGCCCGGCCTCACGCGTCAGCACCTTGGCGCGCTGCGCGGGCAACGAGTAGGTCCCGGTGCCGGGGTCGTAGTCGACGACGCGTCCGGTGGTCATGCCGGCCAGCCACTCCCGGACGTAGCGTTCGTTGAGCCCGGCCGCCTCGGCGATCTGCTGGCTGGTGGCCGGTGCCTGTCCGGCCATCGTGTCCAGCAGCCCGGTCTGATGCCCGATGCTGAGCAACAGCGTCAGGCTGGCGCCGTCGATGGCCGCGGTGATTCGTTCGGTGAACTCTTCGGTGGTCTCCAAAGCCGTCACGCCCAGGGACGCTACACCCGGTTGATGACCGGATGGTTGCCCAGCGCGGATGGGTGGACAACCCGCCGCGAGATGTATGGCGGCGGTCAGTAGGTTGGAGCCCATGAGTCAGACAGTGCGCGGCGTGATTTCACGCAAGAAGGGCGAACCCGTTGAACTGGTGGACATCGTCGTCCCGGATCCCGGGCCCGGGGAGGCTCTGGTCGACGTCATCGCCTGCGGGGTGTGCCACACCGACCTGACCTACCGCGAAGGCGGCATCAACGACGAGTATCCCTTCCTGCTCGGCCACGAGGCCGCCGGGCGGGTCGAGGCCGTCGGCCCGGACGTGACCGCCGTCGCTCCGGGCGACTTCGTCATCCTGAACTGGCGTGCGGTGTGCGGGCAGTGCCGGGCCTGCAAGCGCGGCAGGCCGCACCTGTGCTTCGACACCTTCAATGCCACACAGAAGATGACGCTGACCGACGGCACCGAACTCACGCCCGCGCTGGGCATCGGCGCGTTCGCCGACAAGACGCTGGTGGCCGCCGGCCAGTGCACCAAGGTCAATCCCGATGCCGACCCCGCGGTCGCGGGCCTGCTGGGCTGCGGGGTGATGGCCGGGCTGGGCGCGGCGATCAACACCGGCGCGGTCACCCGCGACGACACCGTCGCGGTCATCGGTTGCGGCGGCGTGGGCGACGCCGCGATCGCCGGCGCGGCGCTGGTGGGCGCGCGTCGGATCATCGCCGTCGACACCGACAACACCAAGCTGGACTGGGCCCGCAAGTTCGGCGCCACACACACCGTCAACGCCCGCGAACTCGACGTGGTCAAGACCATTGCCGACCTCACCGACGGGTTCGGCGCCAACGTGGTGATCGACGCGGTGGGCCGGCCGGAAACCTGGAAGCAGGCCTTCTACGCCCGTGACCTCGCCGGAACCGTTGTGCTGGTTGGTGTTCCGACCCCCGACATGCGACTGGACATGCCGCTGGTGGACTTCTTCAGCCACGGCGGTTCGTTGAAGTCGTCGTGGTACGGCGACTGCCTGCCCGAACGCGACTTCCCCACCTTGATCGACCTGTATCTGCAGGGCCGGCTGCCGCTCGAGCAGTTCGTCTCCGAGCGCATCGCGCTCGGCGACGTGGAAGAGGCGTTCCACCGGATGCACGGCGGCGAGGTGCTGCGCTCGGTGGTGATCCTGTAATGGCCACCATCGACAAAATCGTCACCCACGGCACCTTCGAACTCGACGGTGGCAGTTGGGAAGTCGACAACAACATCTGGATCGTCGGCGACGATTCCGACGTGGTGGTGTTCGACGCCGCGCATTCCGCCGAGCCGATCCTGCAGGCGGTGGGTAAGCGCAATGTGGTCGCGGTGGTGTGCACCCACGGCCACAACGACCACGTCACCGTCGCACCCGAACTGGGCGCGGCGCTGGACGCCCCGGTGCTGCTGCATCCCGGCGATGACGTGCTGTGGCGAATGACTCACCCGGACAAGGACTTCCGCACGATCGCCGACGGTGACACGCTCGACGTCGCCGGCACCGAGCTGCTGGCGCTGCACACGCCGGGCCACTCCCCCGGATCGGTGTGCTGGTACGCCCCGGAGCTAGGCGTGGTGTTTAGCGGGGACACCCTGTTCTCCGGCGGCCCGGGCGCGACCGGGCGCTCGTATTCGGACTTCCCCACCATCCTGCAGTCGATTTCCGGTCGGCTCGGCACGTTGCCCGGCGACACCGTCGTGCACACCGGACACGGCGACAGCACCACGATCGGCGACGAGATCGTGCACTACGAGGAGTGGGTGGCCCGCGGACGCTAGGTAGCCGGAATCCCGCAGCGCCGTCGAGGAACTCGGGTGCCCCAAGGCGGACGATGCCAGCGAAGACTGCCGCCCGGGTTCACTGACCGCGACCAAAAGCGCACACTGGGACCCGGACTGTACCGGCGGTAAGGAGTGATACGCATGGCTAGCAACCTGGTGGCCACCGTGCCCGATCTGTCTGGAAAACGGGCGGTCGTCACCGGCGCGAACAGCGGTCTGGGGTTCGGGCTGACTCGGCGACTTTCGGCCGCGGGCGCCGATGTCGTCATGGCCATCCGCAACCGCGCCAAGGGTGAGGCGGCGATCGACGAAATCCGCTCCACGGTTCCCGGGGCCAAGCTGACCATCAAATCCCTCGACCTGTCGTCGCTCGAATCCGTCGCCGCGCTGGGTGAGGAACTCAACACCGAGGGCCGCCCGCTCGACATCCTGATCAATAACGCCGGCGTCATGACGCCGCCGGAACGCGCCAGCACCGCCGACGGATTTGAATTGCAGTTCGGCAGTAATCATCTCGGACACTTCGCGCTCACCGCCCGCCTGCTGCCGCTGCTGCGGGCCGCCAAGGGTGCGCGGGTGGTTTCGCTGAGCAGCCTGGCGGCGCGTCAAAGCGGCAAGATCCACTTCGAAGACCCGCAATTCGAAAAGTCCTACAGCGCGATGTCGGCCTACGGCCAATCAAAGCTGGCGGTGTTGATGTTCGCCCTCGAGTTGGACCGGCGCAGCCGCGCGGCCGGCTGGGGCATCGTGTCCAATGCCGCACACCCCGGCTTGACCAAGACCAACCTGCAGATCGCCGGACCTTCGCACGGCCGCGAGAAGCCCGCGCTGATGGAGCGGTTGTACAAGGCATCCTGGCGTTTCACGCCGTTCCTGTGGCAGGAGATCGACGAGGGGATTCTGCCGGCGCTGTACGCGGCCGCCGCGCCGCAGGCCGAAGGTGGCGCGTTCTATGGACCCCGCGGACCCTTCGAGGCCGCCGGCGGCGGGGTGGCTTTGGCGAAGGTGCCCCAACGCGCGCGCAACGAGGACGACTGCCGGCGACTGTGGGAGCTCTCCGCGCAGCTCACCGGCGTGGGCTTTCCAACGGCGAACTGATGCGGCCTGAACCCCAAATGCCCGAATCGAGCATTGTGGTGCGGCCCGAGCCTACCTACACCGAGGCGTCGCGTCTGCGCGCCGCCGGGTTGGCGCAGGCGACGGCGGCGTTCGAGCGGGCCGCCGAACAGGTGACGCTGCCCAGGGCTCCGCAGCCGATCGTCATCGCCGACTACGGCGCGGCCAACGGCCACAATTCACTGAAGCCGCTGTCGGCGGCCATCGCAGTGCTGCGTCGCCGCACCCGGCACGATCACGCAATCCTGGTGGCGCACACCGATGTACCGGGCAACGACTTCGCTGCGCTGTTCGAGACGGTGCACGACGACCCGGAGAGCTACCTGCACTCCGACACGGCGACGTTCACCTCGGCGGTCGGCCGTTCGTTTTACGACCAGATCGTGCCGTCCAAGACGGTCAACCTGGGCTGGACGTCGTGGGCGACGCAGTGGCTGAGCCGAACTCCCTGCGAGGTGCACGATCACGTGCACGTCTCGCGCAGCAAGGACGATGCCGTGCACTCGGCCTATGCCGACCAGGCGGCCCTGGACTGGCACAACTTCGTCGCCTTCCGCGGCCGCGAGTTGGCCCCCGAGGGCCGGCTGGTGGTGTTGACACTGGCCGCCGACGAGGATGACTCGGCCGGCTTCGCCCCGCTGCTCGACGCAATCGTCGAGGCCCTGGACGATCAGGGGCGCGACGGCCTGCTGCACCCAGATGAGTTGCGGCGCATGACGATCCCCACCTTCGCCCGTGCCGAGAAGGACTTTCGCGCCCCGTTCGCGCCGAAGGGGCGGTTCGAAGGCCTGATGATCGAGCACCTCGAGATGTTCAACGCCGAGGACCGGTTCTGGGCTCGCTACCAGTTAGACCACGACGCAGAGGCTTTCGGCGCGCAGTGGGCGGCCTTCGCTCGTTTCGCGCTGTTCCCCTCCCTGGTGGCCGCGCTCGACGGTGGAATCCACGACGAGCGCGCGGCTAACTTCGTTGAGCGATTGGAGGGCGGGCTCGCCGAACGCCTGTCCAGCGCTCCCGAGCCGATGCGGATCCCGCAGGCCGTGGTCGTGCTGGTCAAGCGCGACGCACTGCGCTGATGAGAGTTTTGGCACATCGGCGCAGCGGGTAACCCCTAGCAACCGTCAACCTGCGACCGCAAGGGGGTAGACGCATGAGCGTGCAGGACGATAAAGGGACTGAGGACGACAAGAGGACTGCCGAGGACGATAAGGCGCCCAAGGACGAGACCAAGGACGATCGGGCGAGTGATCGAGCCCAACAGGCTGATCAAACCGGTGGTCGGGATGATGAGCAACCGCTGACCGAGAAGCCAGAGCCCGACGAGGACGACAAAAAAGAGGCCGCCAAGATGATGGAGGCCTACAAGGACAAGCCGACGATCGTGTTGCCCGGCACCGGCGGCAGCGTGTCCGGCACCGCGGTCAACGAGTGGCTGGACGATGAGGGCAATCCCAAGCACGAAGAGCCCGAGGGAGCCGATGCCCAGTCGAAGTCCGACGCTGAGTCGAAGTCCGATGCCGAGTCGAAGTCCGATGCCGAGTCGAAGTCCGATGCCGAGTCGAAGTCCGATGACGAGTCGAAGGCCGATGACGACGAGCGTCACGAGCAGGCCTTGAAGGATCAGATCGAAAAGGACAAGGCCCTCAACGAGGTCCTCAGAGAGGCCGCCAAGGAAGAGAACAAAGGCGAAAAGAGTAAAAAGGGCGGAAAAGGTTGAGCCGAACCGGAATTGAGAACGTCGGACTCAGTGAGCGGGTATCGGCCCCAGGGCGCTGATGCCCAGGTTGCCCTCGATCTCCTGAATGATCTGGTTGACGCGGTCGAGCCCGGGAATGGGTTCATTGACGCCCGGAACGGGTGGGATCGGCGGGGCCGCCACTTTGCGCGGAGCCGCCGGACTGGCGGGCGCGGGTGGTGGAGCCGCCTGAGGAGTCGCCCGGGGCGTGGTGGTCATCGGCGTCTCGGTCTCGGCCGGCGGAGTGGTGTCGGAGGTTGACGGCACCGGAACGTCCGGCGGCGGCGGGGCGGGTTCGGCCGTCGCGCTGTTGGGCGCCACTGGTGGGACCGCAGGTGTGGTACTCAACGTCGGCGTGGTCGCCGACTTGTTCTGCGCGGTCAGCCCGATCGCCACGGCGGTTCCCACCAGCAGCACGGCCGCGACGGTGATGATGATTGCCGCCGCCGGCAGCAGATGCCAGCGAGACACCAGCCGCTCGCGCTTGACGGTTTCAGGCGCGGCCGCGGCCGACCCAGGCGCCGCCGCGGCCGCACCGGTCGCCGCGTCGGGGTCCGGCCCGGAGTACCCGCCGCCGGCCACCCGCGAGTTGTGCCCGGTGGCCGACCAGGCCCGTGCCGGCGCCGAGAGCGTCGCGGGCGCGGCGGGTGGGATCGGCGCGGGC
>NZ_MBEI01000039.1 GCF_001953985.1 Mycobacterium colombiense | reverse complement strand
CCGCCGCGCCACCCCCGCCACCCAACGCCCCACCTCTGGCGCAGATGCCGGCGGTCTCGGCCAGCCCGCACACCCAGATGGCCCCGCCGGCCTCCGCCAAACCGCCCGAGGTGGCAAACCTGGCGACGAAGATGTTCCAGGCGCTGCTGCCGTCGCGATCCGGCGCGATCCAGAAGCCGGCCGGGTCGCAGACCATCGGCCGGGCCACCGACAACGACATAGTCATCCAGGACGTCCTGGCCTCGCGCCACCACGCCTTCTTGATCCAGACGCCGCTGGGCACCGAGATCCGCGACGCGCACAGCGTGAACGGGACGTTCGTCAACGGTGTCCGGGTCGGCTCGGCGGTGCTGACCGAGGGCGACGTGGTCACCATCGGCAACGTCGACCTGGTGTTCACCGGCGACAGCCTGGTCCGGCGCACCGAGGCGGCGACGCGCAGCGGCGGCCTGGAGGTCAATTCCGTCTGCTACACCGTCGACCACGGCAAGCAGCTGCTCGACCACATCTCGCTGACCGCCCGGCCCGGGACCCTGACCGCCATCATCGGTGGGTCGGGCGCCGGCAAGACCACCCTGTCCCGGCTGATCGTCGGCTACACCAGCCCGACCTCGGGCAATGTGACCTTCGAGGGCCACAACATCCACACCGAGTACGCGTCCATGCGCAGCAGGATTGGGATGGTCCCGCAGGACGACGTCGTGCACCGTCAGCTGACCGTCAACCAGGCCCTGAACTACGCCGCCGAGCTGCGCCTGCCGCCGGACACCAGCAAAGAGGAACGGGCCCGCGTCGTCGCGCAGGTGCTCGAGGAACTCGACATGACCCAGCACGCCGACACCCGGGTCGACAAGCTCTCCGGCGGTCAGCGCAAGCGCGCCTCGGTCGCCCTCGAGCTGCTCACCCAGCCGTCGCTGCTGCTGCTGGACGAGCCGACGTCGGGTCTGGACCCGGCGCTGGACCGTCAGGTGATGCTGATGCTGCGCCAGCTGGCCGATGCGGGCCGCACGGTCTTGGTGGTGACCCACTCGGTGTCGTACCTGGACGTATGCGACCAGATCCTGCTGGTCGCGCCCGGCGGTAAGACCGCTTTCTGCGGGCCGCCCGACCAGGTCGAGTCCGCCATGGGGACGCGCAACTGGGCCGACATCTTCGCCAAGGTGGGCGCCGACCCGGACGAGGCCAACCGCCGCTTCAAGGAACGCAACCAGCGGGCGGCGCAGCCACCGTCCCCGGAGAGTCCGGCGGATCTGGGCGAACCACCCCAGACGAACCTGTTCCGGCAGTTGTCCACGATCGCCCGCCGCCAGGTTCGCCTCGTCGTATCCGACCGCGGTTACACGATCTTCCTGGCGATCCTGCCGTTCCTCATCGGCGCGTTGTCGCTGACGGTGAAGGGCCCGCACCCGGGTCTCGGCCCGGCCGACCCGATGGGTCCCGCGCCAACGCAGCCGCAGTACATCATGGTGCTGCTGAACATCGGTGCGGTCTTCATGGGCACCGCGCTGACCATCCGCGACCTGATCGGCGAGCGCGCCATCTTCCGGCGGGAGCAGGCCGTCGGCCTGTCCACCACCGCCTATCTGCTGGCCAAGATCGCGGTGTTCTGCGTCTTCGCGACCGCCCAGGCGGCGATCGCGACCATCATCGTGCGGCTGGGTAAGGGCGCCCCGACGGCACACCCCCAGTTCTTCGGCAACTCCACCTTCTCGCTGTTCGTCACGGTGGCGGGCACCTGTATAGCGTCGGCCATGCTCGGCCTGCTGCTGTCGGCCCTGGCGCAGTCGAACGAGCAGATCATGCCGCTGCTGGTGGTGTCGATCATGTCCCAGCTGGTGTTCTCCAGCGGCATGATCCCGGTGTATCAGCGCGTCGGCCTCGAGCAGATGGCGTGGCTGACGCCCGCCCGGTGGGGCTACGCCGCGGGGGCGTCCTCGATCGACTTCCCGTCGCTGGTGAAGGTCAAGCAGATCCCGACCAACGACCCGATCTGGCAGCACTCGAAGCACATTTTCGTGTTCGACATGTTCATGCTCGCCGCGCTGTCGATCGGCTACACCGGCTTCGTCCGCTGGCACATCCGGCTGAAACGCTAGGCCGGCGCCCCAACCTCGACCCCCAATCTGGATGCGATGACTCGACCTGAGCAGCCCGTGCTGACGGCTCGATCTGACCGCTCCGAAGGTAGTTTCGCCGCCGGCCGCGACGTGGTCGTGGGCAGCGACCTGCGCGCCGACCTGCGCGTGGCGCACCCGCTGATCGCCCGCGCGCACGTGCTGCTGCGCTTCGATCAGGGGCGGTGGCTGGCCGTCGACAACAACTCGCTCAACGGGGTCTATTTGGACGGCCAGCGGGTGCCGGTCGTCGACATCCACGACGGCCAGACGATCAACATCGGCAAGCCCGACGGCCCGCGGATCACGTTCGAAGTGGGTCAGCACACGGGCAACGTCGGCCTGCTTCCGCCGACCACCAAGTCGATCCCCATCATCACCGCGCGGCCCGCCGCGCCGGCGCCGGCCACCGGCCCGCGCCCGGCGACGGCCCCGTCCCGGCCGGTAGCGCCTCCGCCCCGGCCGCCCGCGCCGCCGCCGTCGCGCCCCTTCCCCTGGCGCGACGCCCAGCGCAGGTCCGGCGCTCCGATCGTCGCGCCGGACGGCGCGACCCGGGCCGTACCGCAGTCCGGGCCGTACCCGGCCGCGCCGAACCCGCCCGCCCAGGCCGGCCGCGCCGGTGACGCCGGGGAGTTTCCGACCACGTGGGTCGGCGTCCCCGGATCCGACTCGGAGCTCCGGCCGCAGGCCGGCCGCGCCGCCTGGATCGGGCGCGCGCTCAACAACGACATCGTCGTGCCCGACGTGCTGGCCTCACGCCATCACGCCTTCCTGAACCCGACGCCGACCGGCGCCGAGATCCGCGACGCGAACAGCAGCAACGGCACCTTCGTCAACGGTGTCCGGGTCGGGTCCGCCGTGCTGTCCGACGGCGACGTGGTGACAATCGGCAACGTCGACCTGGTGTTCCACAACGGCATGCTGGTTCGCCGCCAAGAGGCGGCGACACGGACCGGCGGCCTGGAGGTGCGCGAGGTCAACTTCGGCGTCGACGGCAAGAACCTCCTGGAGCGGATCTCGTTCGTCGCCCGGCCCGGCACGCTGACCGCGCTGATCGGCGGGTCGGGCGCGGGCAAGACCACGCTGTCGCGGCTGATCGCGGGGTACGCCACCCCGTCGTCGGGGTCGGTCACCTTCGAGGGCCACAACATCCACACCGAGTACGCCTCGCTGCGCACCAGGATCGGGATGGTCCCGCAAGACGACGTCGTGCACCGGCAACTGACGGTCAGCCAAGCGCTCGGCTACGCCGCCGAGTTGCGCCTGCCGCCCGACACCAGCAAGCCCGACCGCGAGCAGGTGGTCGCCCAGGTCCTGGACGAGCTGGGCCTGACCGAGCACGCGAACACCCGGGTCGACAACCTGTCCGGGGGCCAGCGCAAGCGCGCGTCGGTGGCCCTGGAGCTGCTGACCGGGCCGTCGCTGCTGATCCTCGACGAGCCGACGTCCGGCCTGGACCCGGCGCTGGACCTGCAGGTCATGACCATGCTGCGGCAGCTCGCCGACGCCGGCCGCGTCGTGCTGGTGGTCACGCACTCGCTGACCTACCTCGACGTCTGCGACCAGGTGCTGCTGATGGCGCCGGGCGGCAAGACGGCGTACCTCGGCCCGCCCGCCGAGATCGGCGCGGCGATGGGCACCACCAACTGGGCGCACATCTTCGCCAAGGTGGGCGCCAATCCGGAGGAGGCCAATCGCCGCTTCCTCGCCCAGAACAGACCGCCGCCGCCCGCGCTGACCGAGGCGCCGGCCGAGCTGGGCGTCCCGGCGCGCACCAGCAAGCGCCGCCAGTTCTCCACGATCGCCCGCCGCCAGGTCCGGCTGGTGGTCTCCGACCGGGCCTACTTCCTGTTCCTGGCGGTGCTGCCGTTCGTGATGGGCGCGCTGTCGCTGACCGTGCCCGGCAACGTCGGTTTCGGCTACGCCGATCCGGTGAGCGAGTCGGCGGGCGAGGCCGGGATGATCCTGACCCTGCTCACCATGGCGGCCGCTTTCATGGGTACCGCGCTGACCATCCGCGACCTGATCGGCGAGCGACCGATCTTCCGGCGAGAACAGGCCGTCGGCCTGTCGAGCACGGCCTACCTGCTGGCCAAGGTGGCGGTGTTCTGCACGTTCGCCGTCATCCAGGCGGCCATCGCCACGGCCATCGTGGTGGTGGGCAAGGGGCCGCCGACGCGGCCGGCGGTGCTGCTAGGCAACGCCACTCTCGAGCTGTTCGCCGGGGTCGCCGCGACGTGTGTGGCGGCGGCGATGCTGGGCCTGTTGCTCTCGGCGCTGGCGCGCTCCAACGAGCAGATCATGCCGCTGCTGGTGGTGTCGCTGATGATGCAGATGGTGCTCTCCGGCGGCATGGTGCCGGTCACCAACCGGATCTTCCTCGACCAGCTGTCCTGGCTGGTTCCCTCGCGGTGGGGGTACGCGGCGCAGGGCTCGACGGTCGACCTGTGGGCGGTGTCGCCCGGCCCGCAGAGCCCGCGGGACAGCCACTTCGAGCACACGCCGGTGGCCTGGCTGTTCGACATGGGCATGCTCGCGGTGCTGACGGTCGCCTACGCGGCGCTGGTGCGGTGGCGCATCCGGCTCACCCGCTGAGCGATCAGCCGCTGGTGGGTTGGCCGTCCGGGCCCGAGTCGAGCCGCAGCCCGTGGGCGAGCGCGAAGGCGACGGCCTGGTCGACGTCGACGCGGGCGCCGGCCAGCGAGGCCGTCGTCCACAGCGCCGGATCCACGGTGCTGCCGCGCAGGTCCGCCTCATCCAGCCGGGTGCCGGCAGTCCGCGCGCCGCGCAGGTCCGCGCCGCGCAGCACGGCCTTGCGCAGATCGGCCTCCACCAGGCTGGTTTCCCGCAGCCGGCAGCCGCTCAGGTCGACGCCGCGCAGGTCGATGCCGCCGAGCACGGCGAGCGTGAAGTCGACCTCGTCGAAGGTGATCGGCCGCAGCCGGCACTGCACGAACACCGAGCCGAGCATGCTGCACTGGGAAAAGGTGCTGTGCCACAACGACGTCCGCCGGAACGTGCAGTTGCGGAAGGCCGAACCGCGGTGCTGCGACTCGGCGAGGTTGGCGCCGCCGAAGTTGCATTCGGTGAACACGACCCGCTCGGTCTGCAGCCGGCTGAGGTCGTCGTCAGTGAAGTCGTGGCCCTCGAATTCCTGGTCGACCCACCGCGTCGTCAATTGGCCGACAGGCTGGCCAGGGCGTATTCGCTGACCGCGATCAGGGCGTCGGTCGCCGACCGGCGATCCCTGGCGTCGATGCTGATCACCGGGATGTGCGGCGGCAGGGTCAGCGCCTCGCGCACCTCGGCGACCGGGTAGCGGGGCGCGCCGTCGAACTCGTTGACCGCGACGAGAAACGGCAGGTTGCGGTGCTCGAAGAAGTCGACCGCGGCGAAGCTGTCTTGCAGGCGCCGGCAATCGACCAGCACGACCGCGCCGATCGCGCCGCGCACCAGGTCGTCCCACATGAACCAGAAGCGGCGCTGCCCCGGCGTGCCGAACAGGTAGAGCACCAGGTCCTCGGCCAGGGTGATCCGGCCGAAATCCATGGCGACGGTGGTCGTCCGCTTGTCCGGGGTGGCCTCGAGCGCGTCGACGCCGGTCGAGGCGTCGGTGAGCATCGCCTCGGTGCGCAGCGGCATGATCTCCGACACCGCCCCCACGAAGGTGGTCTTGCCGGCCCCGAATCCGCCGGCGATCACGATCTTCGTCGACGCGTGGGTGCCGGAATCGGCCTGCACGTCAGAGTGCGCGTAAGCCACGCAGTGTCCTTCCTATGAGGTCGTGGCGCTCGTCTCTGGTGGAACGCTCGGACAACGTCTTATGCACTCGAAGGTAGCCGGACAACACCAGATCCCCGACCAGGACGCGCGCGACGCCGAGCGGAAGGTCCAGCCGGGCCGAGATTTCGGCGACCGAGGGGCTGTCGACGCACAGTTGGATGATTCTGCCTCGCGCGTCGTTGGGCGGCCACCGGTGCGTCAGGCCGGCCTGCAGCGTCTGAATCGGCGCCTCGAGGGGAAGGTCGACGTTGGTGTCGGTGCGCCCGGACGTCAGGGTGTACGGACGGACCAGGTTCCCCTTACGGTGCGCCGGCCAGTTCTGGGAGGTGTCCATCGCGGCTCACGAGTGCTGCTGCACGGCCGACCGGCGGGTCGACTGCACCACGCCGCCCACCCGTTCGACGAGGACGGCCATCTCGTAGCCGATCTGACCGATGTCGCACGACGCCGCGGCCAGCGTCGCCAGGTGCGAGCCGTCCCCGACCCGCATCAACAACAGATAGCCGTTCTGCATCTCGACCACCGACTGCAGCACCTGGCCGCCCTCGAACAGTTGCGCGGCGCCGGTGGCCAGGCTGGCCAGTCCGGAGGCCACGGCGGCCAGCTGGTCGGCGCGCTCGCGCGGGAGATGCTCGCTGGCGGCGATGGGCAGGCCGTCGACGGACACCAGCAGCGCGTGCGCGACGCCGGGGACTTCGCGGGCGAACCTGGTCACAAGCCAGTCCAGGGAGTTGTCGGGGGAGGTCATTATTCGTCGGATCCTTGGTCGGTTTCACGGGCGTGCGAGCGTCCGGTGCGCACGCCACCGAAATGGCTACTGAACGAGGCGCGGACCGCCTCGGGGTCCCGGGCTAAGGGGCCGGTGGCCGCGTGCTGCGGCTCCCGATGCGACGGGGATCGGCCGCTGCGCCCCTGGTCCGGCTCCGGCGCGTCCCGTTCGCCGCCGTTGGCGCCGCCGGGTACCAGCCGCGCACCCGGGGTGCGCACCGGCAGGCCGTGGTCGGTGGTCTGGGCCTCGACGGGCTTTTCATCGGCCGCGGCCGCCAGCGTCCAGCCGCGGTCCCAGACCGACTGCCAGTCCAGGTCGGGGCTGTTGACCAGGTCGTGCGGGTCGCCGAGCATCTCCGACAGCATCCGCCGGTAGATGACGTCGTCGTCGGCCGGACCCGGCGGGGCCTTCGGGATGGACGCCACCGGGGCCGGCTGGTCTTGCCGGGTCTGCGTGCGGCCGTCGGCCTCCCTGGAGCGGGCGGAGAAGAAGGCCGACGTGTCCGACGCCGCCCGGGCCGGCTGGGCGGGCGTGGGCTCCGGTTCGGGCGCGGGCTCGGGGGCCGGAGCCGGCTTGGGGGTGTTCTCCCACCAGGGCGTCGCCAGCTCGCGGCGCTGGCGGCGGGGCTGTTGTTCGGCGGCCGGCGCGGGGACCGCGGGGACTTCGGTGATGCCGCTGGAACCCGGGTTGCGGCGGGGCAGCAACGTGACCGACGGACCGGTCGCGTCCCGGCCGGTACGCGCCGCCGGCTCGAGCGTGCCGTCGCCCTGCCGGGCCTCCTCGGCGTTCGCGCTGGCGAGCTTGGCGCTCGGCGAGGAGACGACGCGGATGTGGCGGGGCGCCGCCGACTCGGCGACGGCCCGGCCGGCCAGCACCGTCGGCGGCAGGTAGATCTCGGCGGTGGTACCCGAGCCCGATTCGTTGGCCGCGGGGCCGCGCAGCCCCACCCGGATGCCGTGCCGGGACGCGATCCGGCCGACCACGAAAAGTCCCATGTGGCGGGCGTTGTCGGGGGTGACGTCACCCCCGGCCTGCAGCCTCATGTTGGCCATCCGCCGGTCGGTGTCGTTCATACCCAGACCGGAGTCGGCGATCCGCACCACCACTCCCCCGTCGCCGCCGCGCGATGCGGAGATCCGGGCGGACGTCGTCGGCGGCGAGTAGCGCAGGGCGTTGTCGACCAGCTCGGCGAACAGATGGATGGCGCCGCCCGCGGCCGAGCCGATCAGCTCGCACTCCGGCATCCCGGCGACCTCGACACGGCGGTAGTCCTCAACCTCGGACACGGCGGCATTGATCACCGTTTCCAGCGGCACCGGGTCGCGCTGGTCGCGCGCGAGCTGTGAGCCGGCCAGCACCAGCAGGTTCGCGCTGTTGCGGCGCAGCCGCGCCGCCAGGTGGTCGAGCCGGAACAGGCTGTCCAGGCGTTCGGGGTCCTCCTCGTTGCGCTCCAGCCGGTCGATGAGCGCCAGCTGCTGGTCCACCAGCGAGCGGCTGCGCCGCGACATGGTCTCGAACATGTCGTTGACCAGCAGCCGCAACCGCGCCTCGTCGCCGGCCAGCAGCAGCGCCTGCGTGTGCAACTCGTCCACCGCGTGGGCGACCTGGCCGATCTCCTCGCTGGTGTACACCGGCAGCGGACTCGGAATCGGTTCGCCCCCACCGGATTTCACCGAGGCGATCTCCTCTACGAGATCGGTGTGGGCGACCTTGAGCGCGCCGTCGCGCAGGATGCGCAATGGCCGCACCAGGGCGCGCGCCACCAGCAGCACGATGCCCAACGCAATGACGATCGCGGCCAGCACCAGGACGGTGTCCAGGATCGCGGCCGAGCGCCGCTCGGCGGCCTGGGCGTGCACCGACTTGGTCACCGACGCCGTGACGTTCTTGATCAGCTGGTCGGCGATGTCGTCGGTGGTCTGGATCGAGCGCAGCAGGTCGGCGTTGTCGACCAGCACGCTGGCCGGGTCGGACATGATCGCCATCCGCCTCACCATCTGCTGCTGCAGCGTCTTGGCCTCCGGCGATCCGGCGCCCAGCACCTCGCTCATGCCGAACAGCGTCGACGGTTCGGTGCCCGCCAGGGTGGCCATGGAGGTGCGCAGCTGCGGCTCGGGCAGGTCGGCCCCCCGGGTGACCAGGATCTTCTGCATCGTCATCTGCCCGCGGGCGCCGACCGCCCGGCTCAGGCCCTGCGCCTGCGCGCGGATCTTCTCGTCGTCGACGCGCACCGAGGCGTTGATCACGTCCTCGGCCGTCAGCAGGATCGGCGCGTAGAGCGTCACCCGCTCCCGCAAACCGAGGGCGGGGTCGGCCGCCTTGTTCACCAGCATCTGGCCGCCGTCGAGCAGGTTGTTCACGCCGGAGCGCACGTCGGCGCTGACGTCGGTGTCGTCCAGCCTGGTCTGCAGTTCGCCCCTGCGCGCCTCGTAGTTCTTCTTGGCCCCCTCGACGTCGTGTCCGGTGGAACTGGCCAGCAGCGCGACGTCCAGCGCCGACATGTACTTGGTGATCACCGGCACCACGTCGGCGCGGGTGGCGGCCAGCCGCAGGTTGGCCGAGTTGGCCATGGCGCCGTGGATGCGCAGCACCCCGAAAACCGTCGCCAAAATCAGCGGGACCAGCACGATCGCCAGTACCTTCCAGCGCACCGGCCAGTTGCTCAGCGACCAGGTCGGCGGGCGTTTGGCCGGCGCGGCATCGGCGCCGGGCTTCGGTGCTGGCTCTACGAGATCCGCCTCGGCCGGGTTGGTCGGGCGGGTGAACATGGTCACGTCATCGCGGCCGGACGCCCGGCCGCGGCGCTGACCCTGAGCGCTGAATTAAACGAGTGGCTCATGAAACTTCCTGCTTTATTTCGCCCGCCCCGCGCCAGACAGGCGTGTGCGTGTGGGTGTGGCAATCCGACGAGTATGACAGCCCGCGGCGCATGCCACCAGAATCGTCACTGAGCAGACAGGTCCCTCCAAGGTGGCGCCACCCCGGCGCGGTCACCCCTGGCAAACACCACCGAGCGCCAAAAACCTAGGCGGGCCGAAGGAGCGCGACGAGGAAATCGGAATCGTCGCTGAACGGGCGCATGTCCCAGGTGGACAGCAGCAGATCGGGTGCGAAGCCCGCGTCGACCGCGTCGTTGAGAAACTCGTCGAACTCATAATCGCGGCCGGCGCCGAAGCCGATCGCCGCCCGCCCGTCGTCGGCGACGTGGGCCCGCAGCCGGCTCAGCACCTGGATCCGGGTGCTCGGGGCCAGAAACGCCATGACGTTGCCGGCGGACACGATGACGTCGAACGGTTCGGTGATGCCGCGCGCCGGCAGGTCCAGCTCGGCCAGGTCGCCGACCAGCCAGCGCGGGCCGGGGTAGTCCTGCTCGGCCGCTTCGATCAGCGCCGGGTCGACGTCCACGCCGACCACCCGGTGGCCCACCGTGGCCAGGTATCCGCCCAGCCGCCCTGGCCCGCAACCGGCGTCGAGAATCCGCGCCCCGCGCGGCGCCATCGCGTCCACGAACCGGGCCTCTCCGGCCAGGTCGTCGCCGGCGCGGGCCATGGCGCGGAAACGCTCGATGTACCACTGTGAATGCCCCGGATCGGCAGCGACCTTCTGCATCCAGTAGCTCTGCTCGACCATGCGACCATTATCGGCGTTGTGTTCAAGCTGATGTTCGTGTCCCCTCGGATCCCGCCCAACACCGGCAACGCCATCCGGACGGTGGCGGCGACGGGCTGCGAATTGCATCTGGTCGAGCCGATGGGGTTCGACCTGTCCGAACCCAAACTGCGCCGGGCCGGGCTGGACTACCACGACCTCGCGTCGGTCACCGTGCATGCCTCGCTGACGGCCGCCTGGGCGGCGCTGTCACCGCAGCGGGTGTTCGCGTTCACCTCGCACGCGCCCACCTCGTTCGCCGACGTGGACTACCGGGCCGGCGACGTGCTGATGTTCGGCCCCGAACCCACCGGGCTCGACGCCGCGACGTTGGCCGACCCGCACATCACCGCGCAGGTGCGCATCCCGATGCTGGCGGGCCGGCGCTCGCTGAACCTGTCCAATGCCGCGGCGATCGCCGTCTACGAAGCCTGGCGCCAGCACGGCTACGCCGGGGCCCGATGAGTACTGGGCCGCACGCGAGTCAGCATTGATATGGCTACCTTCATCACAATCGGTTACGGAGACGAAGCCGGGTACAGCCGGGCGAGCGACGACTGCAAGCGGGCCGCGCACGCGCGCGACGACGAATTGCGTGCGGCCGGCGCACTTATCGGGATCGCCGGAGAACCCGTTGCTGTGCGCAATCCGGACGGCGCGGGCCTGCGGATCGAGGCCGGGTCGTTTATGAGTTCAGAGCTGCCGATCGCCGGGTTCGCGGTGTTCGAGGCCGACGATCTAGACGCCGCGATCGAGCGGGTAAGTCAAACGCCGTGCGCAGTGGCGCACGGAGTGGTCGAGGTGTGGCCCCTAAAGGTATGACTCACCAGGTGTCCCAGTGCGTCACCCGGTCGGCGGGCAGCCGCTTGGCCGGGCGGAAGTCGGTGCCCTTGGTGTAGGCGATCGGGAACAGCCCGCCCTGGCTGTACCGGTCATGCGGGATGCCGAGCACCTCGGCGGCCTGCTTGTCGCCGTCGTTGAGCAGGTGCAGCGTGGTCCAGCAGGTGCCCAGCCCGCGCGAGCGCAGCGCCAGGCAGAAACTCCACGCCGCCGGGAACAGCGACGCCCAGAACGACGCGCTGAGCCCAAGCGGCGCCTTCTCCACCCGCCCCTCCAGGCAGGGAATCATCAGCACCGGCGCCTCGTGCATGTGCTCGGCGAGGTATGTCGCGGAGTCCTTGACCTTGGGCATCCGCTCGCCGCGGGTGTCGCCCTCGGGGTACTCGGCCGACGGCAGGCTCAGATATCCGCGGGCGTTGGCCAGGTAGATGTCGGCGATCGCCTTCTTCTTCTCGGCGTCCTCGACGAAAATCCATTGCCAGCCCTGCGCATTCGAGCCGGTGGGCGCCTGCAGCGCCAGTTCGAGGCATTCCATCAGCACGTCGCGGCCCACCGGCTTGTCGAAGTCGAGGCGCTTGCGGACCGAGCGGGTGGTGGTGAGCACTTCGTCGACGGACAAGTTGAGGGTCATGTGTGGAGACTATCTGTTCGCGCCGAACGTGCACTCACGGCGACGATTCGGCGGATTTTTCGCCCTGACTGCACGTTCGGCGCGGCCGGTCAGCGGAAGTCGCGGGACTTCGAGCCGACCGCCAGGGTGATGCGGCCCAGTCGCTCGGCGACGACGGTGATCGCGCCGCTGGCGTTTTGCACCTGCCCGCGCACCAGCAGCGCCGGGGCCGAGTTCGCCAGCTTGCGATGCCGCGCCCACACCCCCGGCACGCACAGCACGTTGACCATCCCGGTTTCGTCCTCGAGGTTGATGAACGTGACCCCCTGCGCCGTGCCGGGCCGCTGCCGATGGGTCACCGCACCCGCGATCAGCACGCGGTCGCCGTCGGGCACCGAACCCAGCTTCGCGGCGGGCACCACCCCCATCGCGTCCAGGTCGGCCCGCAGGAACTGCGTCGGGTAACTGTCCGGGGAGACGCCGGTGGCCCACACGTCGGCGGCGGCCAGCCCGCGCCCGCTCATCCCGGGCAGCGCCGGGACGTGCGACGACGACCCCACCCCGGGCAGCCGGTCCGGCCGCTGGGTGGCCGCGGCCCCGGCCGCCCACAACGCCTCGCGCCGGGACATGTCGAAGCAGCCCAGCGCCCCGGCCGTCGCCAGCGCCTCGGTCTGCGGCACCGAGAGCTGCAGCCGGGTCGTCAGGTCCAGCAGAGAAGCGAACGGGCCGTTGGCTTTTCGCTCGTCGACGAGTTGTTCGGCCAGGTCGTCGCCGATGTGGCGGACCGCACCGAGGCCGAGGCGGACCTCGGTGCCGGCGTTCTCGAGCGTGGCGTGCGCCAGGCTGGCGTTGACGTTCGGGCCGTGCACCGTCACGCCGTGCCGGCGCGCATCGGCCACCAGCGACTGCGGCGAGTAGAACCCCATCGGCTGGGCGCGCAGCAGCGCCGCGCAGAACGCCGCCGGGTGGTGCAGCTTGAACCACGACGAGTAGAACACCAGCGACGCGAAGCTCAGCGCATGGCTTTCCGGGAAGCCGAAATTGGCGAACGCTTCCAGCTTTTCGTAGGTGCGGTCGATCACCTCGTCCCCGGCGCCGTGCAGCGTTCGCATGCCCTCGTAGAACCGGCCGCGCAGCCGTTGCATGCGTTCGGTCGAGCGCTTGGACCCCATGGCGCGGCGCAGCTGATCGGCCTCGGCGGCCGAGAATCCGGCGCAGTCGACCGCGAGCTGCATCAACTGCTCCTGAAAGAGCGGCACTCCCAACGTCTTTCGCAGCGCCGGCTCCATCGACGGGTGGTCGTAGACCACCGGGTCCAGCCCGTTGCGCCGCCGGATATAAGGATGCACCGACCCGCCCTGGATGGGGCCGGGACGAATCAGCGCGACCTCAACCACCAGGTCGTAGAACACCCGCGGCTTCAGCCGCGGCAGGGTGGCCATCTGCGCGCGCGACTCAACCTGGAACACGCCGACCGAATCGGCACGGGCCAGCATCTCGTACACCGCGGGCTCGGAGAGGTCGAGGCGAGCCAGGTCCACGTCGATCCCCTTGTGCTCGGCCACCAGGTCGATGGCGTAGTGCAGCGCCGAGAGCATCCCCAGCCCAAGCAGGTCGAACTTCACCAATCCGATTGCCGCGCAGTCGTCTTTGTCCCACTGCAGGACGCTGCGGTTCTCCATGCGCGCCCACTCCACCGGGCACACGTCGGCGATCGGGCGGTCGCAGATCACCATGCCGCCGGAATGAATGCCCATGTGCCGCGGCAGGTTCCGGATCTGGTTCGCCAGATCGACCACCGGTTCGGGGATGCCCTCGACATCGGGCGAGTCGGCCAGCCCGTTCCAGTGGCTGATCTGCTTGCTCCACGCGTCCTGCTGGCCCTGCGAGAAGCCCAGGGCGCGGGCCATGTCGCGCACCGCGATCTTTCCCCGGTAGGTGATGACGTTGGCGACCTGGGCGGCGTAGTCGCGGCCGTATTTGTCGTAGACGTACTGGATGACCTTTTCCCGCTGATCGGACTCGATGTCCATGTCGATGTCGGGCGGCCCGTCGCGGGCCGGCGACAGAAACCGCTCGAACAGCAGCTCGTTGGCCACCGGGTCGACGGCGGTGACGCCCAGGGCATAACAGACCGCGGAGTTGGCGGCCGATCCCCGGCCCTGGCACAGGATGTTGTTCTCCCGGCAGAACCGGGCGATGTCGTGTACCACCAGGAAGTAGCCCGGAAATGTTAGCTGCGCAATGACTTTCAGCTCGTGCTCGATCTGGGCATACGCGCGCGGCGCGTGCTCGGCCGACCCGTAGCGGTCGCGCGCCCCGGCCATGGTCAACTGGCGCAGCCAGCTGTCCTCGGTGTGCCCGGGGGGCACGTCGAACGGCGGCAGCTGCGGCGCGATGAGCGCCAGACCGAACGCGCACTGCTCGCCCAGCTCGGCGGCCGCGGTCACCACGTCGGGCCGCTGCCCGAACAGCCGGGCCATCTCCTCACCCGAGCGCAGGTGCGAACCCCCCAGCGGGGCCAGCCACCCGGCGGCCGAATCCAGCGACTGCCGCGCCCGGATGGCACCCATCGCCATGGCCAGCCGGCGCCGCGACGGCCCCGCGAAATGCGCGCCGGTGGTGGCGACCACGCCGACGCCGAAGCGGGGGGCCAGCGCGGCCAGCGCCGCGTTGCGTTCGTCGTCGAGCGGCTGACCGTGATGGGTCAGCTCGATGCTGACCCGCTGCGCTCCGAACCGGTCCACCAGATCGGCCAGCGCCCGCTCCGCGGCCGCTGGACCGCCGTCGGAAAGCGCTTGGCGGACATGCCCTTTGCGACAGCCCGTCAGGATGTGCCAGTGCCCGCCGGCGGCCTCGGTCAGCGCGTCGACGTCGTAGCGGGGTTTGCCCTTCTCGCCGCCGGCCAGATGCGCCGCGGCCAGTTGCCGCGACAACCGCCGGTACCCCTCCGCGCCGCGGGCCAGCACCAGCAGGTGCGGGCCGGGCGGATCCGGCCGCTCGGTGCGAGGCTCGCCACCCAGCGACAGCTCGGCGCCGAACACGGTGCGGATGTCGAGTTCGGCCGCCGCCTCGGCGAACCGCACCGCCCCGTACAGGCCGTCGTGGTCGGTGAGCGCCAGGGCGCGCAGGTCCAGCCGGGCCGCCTCCTCGACCAGCTCCTCGGGCGTGCTCGCCCCGTCCAGGAAGCTGAACGCCGAATGCGCATGCAGCTCGGCATAAGCGACGGACGAGCGGGGTGCCCGGCCGTCATCCGGCGGCTGGTACGTCGCGCGCCTGCGCGACAGGGGGCCCTCCTGCTCCGGGCCCGCCGACCCCCCGGCATGGCGCGGCTTGCTGTCGAGCACCCGCTCCATTTCCGCCCAGCTCGGCGGCCCGTTGAACCAGCCCACGGATCCGAGTATATCGAACTGATGTTCGATTAAACCGTGGCTCAGTACAACCGTTGTTAAACCGATCTTCAACTCTTAAACAAGGTCTTAACGCTGCGGCACTACCGCGGATCGCGCGCTCCACAGATACTGGTACAAGTTCAAAAAAGCGGACTACAGCGGGGGCCGGATGGCACAGACACTGGACACGGCATTCCTTCAAGCCCACGATCCGGATCAGCACGCGAGCCTGGCGATCGGCGCGGTCGCCATCGTCGACGGCACCATACCCGACTATGAACGGCTCAAAAGCCTTCTGGCCGAACGCATCCAGCCGATCACGCGATGCAGGCAGCTGCTGCGGGCGCATCCGCTGAACCAGGAGTGGATCGACTGCCCGGACTTCGACCTGGCCCAGCACGTGCGCCGAGTGGCCATCCCCCGCCCCGGCGACGAGGCCGAGCTGTCCCGGGCCATCGCCTACGCCCTGGAACGGCCCCTCGACCTGGACCGCCCCCCGTGGGAGTGCTGGGTCATCGAGGGCCTGAAGGGCAACCGGTGGGCGATCCTGATGAAGACCCACCACGGCCTGCTCGACGGCAACTCGGCCGCGCGCCTGATCAGCAGGCTCTGCGACGACGCCGACGCGGACACCTTCGCCAACTGCGCGGTGGCCAAACCGGTTTCGCCTCCGGCCGCGGGCAAGCCGGGCTGGGTCGACGCGCTGTGGCGGGCTTCGTCGGCCGCCGGCGCCCTGGTCGGCGCGATGTGGCCGACCGTGTGCACCGACGCGGTCACCGCCTCGCGGCGCTACAGCACGGTGCGCGTCCCGATCGCCGACGTCGACAGCGTCTGCCGCAAGTTCGGTGTCAGCGCCAACGACGTCGCGCTCGCCGCCATCACCGAGGGATTCCGCACGGCGCTGCTCGGCCGCGGCGAGGAACCGCGGGCGGACTCGCTGCGCACCCTGGTGCCGATGCCGGTCCGCTCGGCGATGCTCTCGCACCTGCCTGTCGAACACGACGACCCGGTGCGGCGGTTGCAGACGGTGCACACCAGGTGGAAGGCCAAGCTGACCGCCCAGCCGCCCGGCATCGTGGAGTCGGCGATCGGCTTCCTGCCGACGGTGTTGCGCAGCAACGTCTTACAGCTACTATCCCGCCTTCCGCAGCGCGCCATCGTCACCCTGGCCACCAACGTGCCCGGGCCGCGCCGGCGGCTGCGGGTGATGGGCCAGACCCTGGAACGGCTGCTGCCGATCCCCCCGACGGCCGCGGCGCTGCACACCGGCGTCGCGGTGCTGAGCTACGGCGATGAACTGGTCTTCGGCATCACCGCCGAACACGGCGACGCGTTCGACGTCAAGCAGCTGGCCGCCGGCATCGAGCTGGGCATGGCGCGACTGGTGGCCCTCGGCGACGATTCCGTGCTGCTGTTCAACCGCAGGCGTCCCGCGCGCCCGGTGGTGCGCCCCGTCCCGCCGACGCATCCGTCGGCGCCGGGGCACGCGCGCCGCTGACCCGTTCCGCCCGCGGCCGACCACCGTGAGAAGGTTGGTCATGGGCAAGTTGGGGCCGGTCATCATCGATCCGCGCCGCCATGACGCGGTGCTGTTCGACGACAACGGCGCGCTGGGCTCCACGCTGGCCGACCGACTTCGGGAGACCGGGGTGGGCACCGCCGCCGTCTCGGCGGACGGCCCGGTGGAGGCGGCCAACCGGCTGGGGGTACGCCCGGGCCGCTGCGTCGTGGTCGCCGGGGACGCCGCGGGCATCGAGGCCGCACGCGCCGCCGGGTTCGCGCTGGTGATCGCTGTCGACCCGGCCGGGCATGACGACACGGCGTGCGAGGCCGGGGCCGACGCGGTGGTCGCCGACCTGCGCGACGTCACCGTGCGGACCGGCGACCGCCGGATGTCGCAGCTGCCCGATGCGTTGCAGGCGTTGGCCGATGGGCTCGCCGACCGGCGACCGGCCGTGTTCTTCGACTTCGACGGCACCCTCTCGGACATCGTCGACGACCCGGACTCGGCGCGGCCCGTCGCCGGCGCCACCGAGGCGCTGGACAGGCTGGCCGCGCGGTGCCCGGTCGCGGTGCTGTCCGGCCGCGATCTCGCCGACGTGACGAAACGTGTTGGAGTGCAAGGTATCTGGTATGCGGGCAGCCACGGTTTCGAGCTGACCGCGCCCGACGGCACCCATCACCAGAACGACGAGGCGGCCGCCGCCATCCCGGTGCTCGAGCAGGCGGCCGGCCAGCTGCGCGACCGGTTCGGCGCGATTCCCGGTGTTGTGGTGGAGCACAAGCGGTTCGGGGTGGCCGTGCACTACCGCAACGCCGAACGCGACCGCGTCGGCGAGGTGCTGGCGGCGGTGCGCGCCGCGGGACGCCGCGACGAGCTTCGGGTCACCACCGGCCGCGAGGTCATCGAGCTGCGCCCGGACCTGGACTGGGACAAGGGGAAAACGCTGCGCTGGGTGATCGATCACCTCCACGACGCCGGGTCGGGTCCGCTGACGCCGGTCTACCTCGGCGACGACATCACCGACGAGGACGCGTTCGACGCGGTGCGGGCCGACGGCGTGCCGATTCTGGTGCGGCACGGCGACGACGGCGACCGCGCCACCGCCGCGCTGTTCGCGCTGGACAGTCCGGCGCGGGCCGGGGAATTCACCGGCCGGCTGGCGGATCAGCTGGCAGCGGGCTAGCGGCGGTCGCAAGCGCGGCCAAGCCGGGCGCAGCGGGCCGCCGCCATCAGCTAGGCGTACTCCACCGCGCCGTCGTCGAGCACCACCCGGGTGTCGGCCCCGTCGGGACCTGACGCCTCGGTGCGGAACACCGCCTTGCCCGGGCCGGTGCGCCAGATCAGCGTGGTCAGCGTCTCGCCGGGGAACACCGGCGAGGTGAACCGCGAGGCGATCGAGGTGATGTTGGCCGCGACGCCCTGGCCTAGCTCGGACACCAGCGCGCGACCAGACACCCCGTAGGTGCACAGCCCGTGCAGGATCGGCTTGGGGAAGCCGGCCAGCTCCCGGGCGAACCACGGGTCGCTGTGCAGCGGGTTGCGGTCGCCGGAGAGCCGGTAGATCAGCGCCTGGTCCTCGCGGGTGGGCAGCGGGATGCGGGCGTCGGGCTCGCGGTCCGGGAATTCCGGCGCGACGGGCCGCTGGCCCGGCATGCCCCCGAAGCCGCCCTCGCCACGGATGACCAGGGTGGTGAGCGTCTCGGCGATCAGCTGCCCGGAGTCCGGCTCGGTGCCCCGGCCGCGCAATACCAGGATCGCGTTCTTGCCCTCACCCTTGTCCTGGATGTCGGCGACCTCGGACACCACCGACAGCTTGCCCGCGGGCGGCAGCGGTGCGTGCAGCCGGATGCTCTGCGATCCGTGTAACAGCATGGCCCAGTTGAACTTTCCGACCAGGCCGGCCGCGCCGAAGGCCGGGCAGCAGATCACCGCGTACGTCGGCAGCACCTGCTGGTCGATGTCGTGGCTGTTCTCGGTGGTGAACGGCAGGTCGTCGATCCCGGCGCCGACCCCGAGCGCGTAGAGCAGCGTGTCCCGGTCGGTCCATTCGAACTGCATGGGTTCGGTCACCGCGCCGACGGCACTCGGATCAATCGCCATGGAAGTCTCCCGATCGTTGAGTAGTGATCCTCGGTCCACTCTGGCATCCGGCGAAACGGCGGCGTGACCAAGGCCCTCTCCCGAGGCCGCGCGGTAACAAACCGTCGCAAACCCTTCCCACCGGAGCCGTCGGCAGGGCAGGCTAATCGACATGCCCAAGCGCAGCATGATCCGGAAGGTCACGATGGCGCTCGCCGCGCTCACCGCAACGATGATCGTTGCCGGCTGCGGCGGCGGCTCACCGCAGGCGCGGTCCATCACGGTGACGTTCATCCGCCACGCCCAGTCCGAGGCCAACGCCAGCGGCACCATCGACACCGACGTGCCGGGCCCGGGCCTGACGCCGGAGGGCAAGGGGCAGGCCGAGCAGCTCGCGCACCAACTCGGCCGCAAGGACTACGACAGCGTCTACGCCTCCACCATGACCCGGACCCAGCAAACCGCCGCCCCGCTGGCCGCCGAACTCGGCAAGCAGGTCCAGGTCCTGCCCGGCATCCAGGAGATCAGCGCCGGCTGGTTCAATGGCAAACCCGAGTCGATGGCGAAGTCGACCTACATGCTGGCGCCGGCGAACTGGCTCAACGGCGACGTGGCCGACAGCATCCCGGGCTCGGTCAGCGGCAAGGAGTTCAACGACCAGTTCACCGCGGCCGTCAACAAGATCTACAACAGCGGGCACCGCAACCCGGTGGTGTTCTCGCACCGCAACTCGATCATGGTGTGGACGCTGTTGAACGCGCAGAACGCCAAGGACAGCCTGATGGACAGCCACCCGATTCCCAACACGGGCCGCGTGGTGATCACCGGTAACCCGCTGACCGGCTGGACGCTGGTCGACTGGGACGGGATCCGCGACTTCCGCAACTAGCCCTCCCTGAAGATCGGCAGTTGACGTGCGCGGCTGCCACCGCCACCATGTCTTCATGCGGTATGTCGTTACCGGCGGTACCGGGTTTATTGGTCGCCGTGTCGTGTCTCGTCTTGTGGAATCCCGCCCCGACGCGCGGGTGTGGGTGCTGGTGCGACGGCAGTCGCTGGGTCGCTTCGAGCGGCTCGCCAAAGACTGGGGTGACCGGGTGAAACCGCTGGTCGGCGCGCTGCCGGAGCTGGAGCTGGGCGACGAGGTCCTCGCCGAGCTGGGCGAGATCGATCACGTGGTGCACTGCGCGGCGGTCTACGACATCACCGCCGGCGAGCCCGAGCAGCGGGCCAGCAACGTCGAGGGCACCCGCGCGGTGATCGGGCTGGCGCAGCGACTGGACGCGACGTTGCACCACGTTTCGTCGATCGCCGTCGCCGGTGATTTCGCCGGCGAATACACCGAGGACGATTTCGACGTCGGCCAGCAGCTGCCGACGCCCTATCACCAGACCAAGTTCGAGGCCGAGCTGCTGGTGCGCTCGGCACCCGGGCTGCGGCATCGCATCTACCGCCCGGCGGTGGTGGTGGGCGATTCACGCACCGGCGAGATGGACAAGGTGGACGGGCCGTATTACTTCTTCGGCGTGCTGGCCAAGCTGGCGGTGCTGCCGTCGCTGACGCCGATGCTGCTGCCCGACACCGGCCGCACCAACATCGTCCCGGTCGACTACGTGGTGGACGCCCTGGTCGCGCTGATGCACGCCGACGGCCGCGACGGGCAGACGTTCCACCTGACCGCGGAGAAGACCATCGGTCTGCGCGGCATCTACCGCGGCGTGGCCAAGGCGGCCGGGCTGCCGCCGCTGCGCGGGTCGCTGCCGCGCTCGATGGCCGCCCCGGTGCTCAAAGTGCGCGGGCGCGCCAGGGTGGTGCGCAACATGGCGGCCACCCAGCTAGGCATCCCCGCCGAGGTGCTCGACGTCGTCGACCTGGCGCCCACCTTTGTCAGCGACAAGACCCGAAATGCCTTGCAGGGCACCGGGATCAGCGTTCCGGACTTCGCCGATTACGCGCCCAAGCTGTGGCGGTACTGGGCGGAACACCTCGATCCGGATCGCGCGCGCCGCGACAATCCGCAGGGACCGTTGCGGGGCCGCCACGTCATCATCACGGGCGCGTCCAGCGGCATCGGCCGGGCCGCGGCCATCGCGATCGCCGAGCGGGGCGCCACCGTGTTCGCGCTGGCCCGCAACGGCGAGGCGCTCGATGCGCTGATCGATGAGATCCGCGCCAATGGTGGTGTCGCCCATGCCTTTACCTGTGATGTCACCGATTCCGCATCGGTGGAACACACGGTCAAGGACATTTTGGGCCGCTTCGACCACGTCGACTACCTGGTGAACAACGCCGGCCGGTCGATCCGGCGCTCGGTGGTCAACTCCACCGACCGGCTGCACGATTACGAACGGGTGATGGCGGTCAACTACTTCGGCGCGGTGCGGATGGTGCTGGCGCTGCTACCGCACTGGCGCGAGCGCCGGTTCGGTCACATCGTCAACGTGTCGAGCGCCGGCGTGCAGGCACGCAATCCCAAGTACAGCTCCTACCTGCCGAGCAAGGCCGCGCTGGACGCGTTCTCCGACGTGGTGGGTTCGGAGGTGCTGTCCGACCACATCACCTTCACCAATATCCACATGCCGCTGGTGCGCACCCCCATGATCGTGCCGTCGCACCGGCTCAACCCGGTGCCGGCGATCAGCCCCGAGCGCGCGGCGGCGATGGTGGTGCGCGGGCTGGTGGAAAAGCCGGCCCGCATCGACACCCCGCTGGGCACGCTCGCCGAGGCGGGCAATTACTTCGCCCCGCGGACGTCGCGGCGCGTGCTACACCAGCTGTACCTCGGCTATCCCGATTCGGCCGCGGCGCGCGGGCAGACGGCCGAACCCGCTTCGGCCCCGCGGACCGCCCGCCGCAAGCCCAGCCGGCCGGTGCGCGCCGTCACCCGGGGCATCCGGACACCCCGTCCGGTCAAGCGGCTGGTCCGCCTGGTGCCCGGCGTGCACTGGTAGTCACTTCTGCAGCGTGAACTGGTTGACGTCGATGTATCCGACCCGGAATGCGTCGGCGCAACCGGTCAGGTATTTCATGTACCGCTCGTAGACTTCCTCGGACTGCAACGCGATGGCCTCGTCCTTGTGGGCCTTTAACGCGGCGGCCCAGATGTCGAGGGTCTTCGCGTAGTGCGGCTGCAGCGACTGCACCCGGGTGACCGTGAAACCGTTCGCGGTGGCGCGCTCCTGCACCATCGGTATCGACGGCAGCCGCCCACCCGGAAAGATCTCGGTGACAATGAATTTGATGAACCGGGCGAACGTGAACGAGATCGGCATGCCTTGCTCGGCCATCTCGTTGGGATGCAGCCCGGTGATCGTGTGCAGCAGCATCACGCCGTCGGCGGGCAGCAGGTCGTGCGCCAGGGTGAAGAACGCGTCGTAGCGCTCGTGCCCGAAGTGCTCGAAGGCGCCGATGCTGACGATCCGGTCGACCGGCTCGTCGAACTTCTCCCAGCCCTCCAGCAGGACCCGGGCCGAGCGAGCGCTCCCGGACTGGGCGATCAGCTGCTCGACGTGCTCGGCCTGGTTGCGGCTCAGGGTGAGGCCGACGACGTTGACGTCGTACTTTTCCTGGGCGCGCATCATGGTGGCGCCCCAGCCGCAGCCGACGTCGAGCAACGTCATGCCGGGCTGCAGCCCGAGTTTGCCGAGCGCGAGGTCGATCTTGGCGATCTGCGCCTCTTCCAGCGTCATATCCTCGCGCTCGAAGTAGGCGCAGCTGTAGGTCTGGGTCGGGTCGAGAAATAGCCGGAAGAACTCGTCCGACAAGTCGTAGTGGGCCTGCACATCGTCGAAGCGCGGCGTTAAATCAGTCCCCTCGGGGGGATCCGACGTGGTTGGCATCGTGCCAGCCTAGTCGCCGAATTGAGTATGTTGGAATCGATGAAATCCCCCGTCTTCGTCGACGTCGATACCGGCGTGGATGATGCGCTGGCGCTGATGTACCTGTTCGCCAGCCCGGACGCCGAAGTGATCGGCATCGCCTCGACCGGGGGAAACGTTGGGGTGGACCAGGTTTGCGAAAACAATCTGGGCCTGCTGGCGCTGTGCGAGCGCACCGGCGTACCGGTCTCCAAGGGCTCCGGGGAGACCCTGACCGGACCGATGCGGCTGCCGTCAAAAGTTCACGGCCCCAGGGGATTGGGCTACGCCGACCTGCCGCCGGGCTCCCACCGGCTCACCGACTACGACTCGGCCGACGCCTGGGTGCGCGCGGCGCGCGCCTGCCCCGGTGAGCTGATCGGCGTGGCGACCGGCCCGCTGACCAACCTGGCGCTGGCGCTGCGCGCCGAGCCCGAACTGCCGGCGCTGCTGAAACGGCTGGTGATCATGGGCGGGTCCTACGACCACCGGGGCAACACCACCGCGGTGGCAGAGTGGAACATCAGCGTGGACCCCGAGGCGGCGGCCGAGGTGCTGGCGGCGTGGTGCCCGGAAAACGTTGGGCGACAGCGTCTCCCGATTCTGTGCGGCCTGGACCTGACCCGCAAGGTGGCGATGACCCCCGATCATCTGGCGCGGCTGGCGGCGGCCGCGGAGTCGACGACGACGCGGCTGAGCGAACACGACGCCGCCGGAACCCGGTCGACGGCGTCCAACCCGCTGATTCGGGTGATCGAGGACGCGATGCGGTTCTACCTGGAGGCCTATCACGAACTCGGCCACGGGTATCAGGCACATCTGCACGACCCCTTGGCCGCCGCCGTCGCGCTGGATCCCGGGCTGGTCACGACGCGTCCGGCGACGGTGGACATCGAGCTGACCGGAACCCTGACCCGCGCCATGACGGTGACCGACTGGTCGGACCGCCGAGAACCCAACGCGCTCATCGGGATTGACGTCGATGCGGCGGCATTCTTCGATCGTTTCATCGAACGGGTGGGGCCTTTTGCCCGTCAAATAGGGGGTGACGGATGAAGATTCGCGCGATCGAGCTGATCCGGGCGGGGTGGGGCGTGGTGTTGCTGGCCGCCCCCAACGAGGTGCTCGACCACATCCACGGGGTGCAGGTCGACCGCAAGGCGCTCGTCGTCACCCGGATCCTGGGCGCACGCCACCTGACCCAGGCGCTGGTTTCGGGGGTCAATCCCGGCCCGGAGGTGCTCGCGGCGGGGGTTTGGGTCGACACTGTGCACTCGGCGACCGCGCTCGGCCTGGCCGTGGTCGACCGGCGCCGCGCTCGCGGCGGGGTGACCGACGCCGTCGTCGCGGCGTCGTGGGCCGCGTTGGGCTGGCGCCACCTGCGCAAGGGCGAGGCCAGGACCGGTGACGCCCGCGGCCGCGACCGGCTGGCCCGCACCGTGGTGGGGGCCCTGCCCGGCGGAGGCCGGCTGATGGCCCAGGCGGAGCGACTTCGGAAAAATCCCTGACAGCGAAAAATCAGCCATCAAACGAAAAGTCGAAAATCCGTAGCGGCGTTTCCGGCAGGAACGCTAAGTTGATGATTTGGTAGATGAGTGACGCCCGTGGCGTCAGGCGATAAGGGGCTCTGACAGGGGAAAGGTTTCGCGAATCATGGCGGAGCTGGTTACCGGTAAAACACTGCCGAATGTGGTCGTCACTGGCGTTGCGATGACGACCGCGCTGGCGACTGATGCCGAGGCTACCTGGAAGCTGTTGCTGGACAGCCAGAGTGGTATCCGCAGGCTAGAGGATCCGTTCGTCGAGGAGTTCGACCTACCGGTCCGTATCGGCGGGCATCTACTGGAGGAATTCGACAGCCAGTTGACCCGTATCGAGCTGCGCCGGACCGCTCACCTGGCGCGGATGTCCATCGTCCTGGGCCGGCGGGTCTGGGAGAACATCGGTGCTCCCGAGGTCGACTGCAACCGCTTGTTGGTGTCCATCGGCACCGGTTTGGGTCCGTCGGAAGAGTTGGTCTTCAGCTATGACGACATGCGCGCTCGTGGCCTGAAGGCCGTCTACCCGCTCGGGATCCAGAGGTTCATGCCCAACGGCGCGGCCGCGACGGTGGCGCTGGAGCGGCACGCCAAGGCCGGTGCGATCACCCTGGGGTCAGCGTGCGCGTCAGGCTCAGAGGGCATCGCGCAGGCCTGGCGCAGCATCGTGCTCGGCGAGGCCGACATTGCCATCTGTGGTGGCGTCGAGGCCAAGATCGAGGCGGTGCCGATCGCGGCGTTCGCCCAGATGGGCACCCTGCTGTCGGCCAAGAACGACGACCCGGCCGGCGCCTGCCGCCCGTTCGACCGTGACCGCACCGGCTTGGTGTTCGGCGAGGCGGGCGCACTGATGGTCATCGAGACCGAGGAACACGCAAAGGCCCGCGGCGCCAACATCTTGGCCCGCATCATGGGTGCCGGCATCACCTCCGACGGCTACGAGATGATGGCTCCGGACCCTAGCGGCGAGCAGGCCGCGCGCGCGATGTCGCGCGCGATTCAGCTCGCCGGGCTGACACCGGGCGATATCGGCCACGTGAATGCCCACGCGACTGGGACCGTGGATGGCGATCTCGCCGAGGGCAAGGCCATCAACAACGCGCTGGGCAGCAACAAACCGGCGGTCTATGCCCCCAAGGCCGCCCTCGGCCACTCGGTGGGTGCCGTCGGCGCCGTGGAATCCGTCTTGACCGTGCTCGCCCTGCGCGACCAGGTGATCCCGCCCACGCTCAACCTGGAAAACCTCGACCCCGAAATCGACCTCGACGTCGTGGCCGGCAAGCCGCGACCGGGCAACTACGAGTACGCGATCAACAACTCGTTCGGCTTCGGCGGACACAACGTGGCCATCGCCTTCGGGCGCTACTGACGGCGGCCGACCGCGGGTCCGGATCCCCAGCGCTCGTTTGGTGATCCGAGCACGGGGAAGTCAGCGACTATGGCTTTCGCCGACTATCAAAACGAGCTGTACGAACAGTCGCTGCACGGCAATCAACCGCAGTACCCGATCAGGTTCGAGGAGCTGGAGAAGAAGGCGTCGGCGGCGATGACGCCGAAGGTGCTGGGATACGTGGCCGGCGGCGCCGGTGACGAACATACCCAGCGCGCCAATTGCGAGGCGTTCAAGCGCTGGGGGTTGTACCCGCGGATGGGGATCGCGCCCGAGCAGCGGGACATGTCGGTCGAGTTGTTCGGCATCAGATTCGGATCCCCGATCTTCATGGCGCCCATCGGCGTCATCGGGGTGTGCGACCCGGACGGCCACGGGGACATGCTGTGCGCGCGGGCCTCGGTCCGCACGGGTGTGCCGTTTTTCGTCGGGACGCTGTCGTCGGACCCGATGGAAGACCTCGCCGCCGAACTCGGCGATACCCCGGCGTTCTTCCAGCTGTACACGCCGCCGAACCGCAAGATGGCCGCCAGTCTGGTGCACCGCGCCGAGGCGGCCGGCTTCAAGGGCATCGCCGTCACCCTCGACACGTGGGTCACCGGCTGGCGCCCGCGCGACCTGAAGGGCGGGAACTATCCGCAGGTGCCCAGTGGCTGCCTGGCCAACTACACCAGCGATCCGGTTTTTCGCGCCAACCTGAGCCGGGGCGAAGACGCCACCGAGGCGGCGGTGCGCAAGCTGCCGATCTTCGGCGGGCCGTTCCGGTGGTCGGACCTGGAATGGCTGCGGTCCGAGACCAGCCTGCCGCTGATGGTCAAGGGCATCTGCCATCCCGACGACGTTCGCCGCGCCAAAGACATTGGCGTGGACGGCATTTATTGCTCCAACCATGGCGGAAGGCAAGCCAATGGCGGGCTGCCCTGCCTGGACTGCCTGCCCGCGGTGGTCGAGGCCGCCGGCGGGATGCCGGTGCTGTTCGACTCGGGAGTGCGCAGCGGCGCCGACATCATCAAGGCGCTGGCGCTGGGCGCGACCGCCGTGGGGATCGGCCGCCCCTACGCCTACGGGCTGGCCGTCGGTGGCGTGGACGGCATCATGCACGTGCTGCGCTCGCTGCTGGCCGAAGCGGACCTGATCATGGCCGTCGACGGATATCCCTCGCTCAAAGACCTGACGCCCGATGCGTTGCGGCGCGTCGAATACGCTGTACCGCAGGGTCATTCGTAACTCCCCTCCACATACCAGCGTCGCTGGCGATAGCACAGCAGCAGCGCACGCTCGCTCTCCAGCAACACCTGGGCGCGGGCGGTGCGGCCCTTACTCAATTCGGGATCCCACCATCGCTCGTCGACCGGCCAGGGCCCGGACCACCAGCACAGCCGCTCGTCGCGGCCGTGGGCGACCATGCGCGCGGGGTCGGCGGAGAACAGCCCCCGGATGGTCACTCGTATCGGGTTTCCTTGGGCGTCAAGCAGTTCCACCGGATCGTCCAGCAGCACCGCCGGTGACGGCTCGGGCAGCCGGCCGGGCCACGGCGGATCGGGATCGGCCCGCGGTACCGGCTCGTCGCCGAGCGGGATCAGCGTGATGCGCTCGGCCGGGCCGCGCCCGCCGGACAGCACCGGCACGCGCACCGCCTCCGGGCCGAGCAGACCCTGCACCCGCACCAGCGCCCGGCGGGCCCGCAGCCTGTCCTCCTCGCCCAGGCCGCCCCAGAGCGGCAACTGCAGCGCCTCGGCGGACACCACCTCCACCGCGCCCAGCCGCAACAGCGTCACGGCGGCCGTGGGACGGGGATTGTGTGCGGTGCGACTGCTCAGCCATCCGTCCAGCTGCCAGCGCACCCGGTCGGCGGTGGCGTCCTCGGTCAACGGCTCGGCGCACCGCCACACTCGGTGCAGTTCTTCGCCGTTGGCGGTGACGGCGTGGATGGCCAGCCGGGTGCATCCCACGCCGGCGGCCATCAGCGTCTGATGCAGCCTGCCGGCCAGTGAGCGCCCGGCGAACGCCGCGGCATCGACCCGGTCGATCGGCGGATCGCAGTCCAGCACGGCCTCGAGTTCGGCCGGCGGCTCCCGGCCGGACGGCGGCCGCTCGGGTTCGCCGCGGGCCAACCGGTGCGCGGTCACCCCGTCGGCGCCGAGCCGGGAAGCCACGTCGCCGCGCGACAGCGCGGCGAACTGCCCGATGGTGCGAATCCCCATCCGCCACAACAGGTCCGTCAGCTCTTCGCGACCGGCACTGGACAGGCTCGGCTCGGTGGCAAGTTGCCGGATGGACAGCACCGACAAAAACTTCGCGTCACCCCCCGGCTCGACGACCCGGCCCGCCCGCGCCGCGAAGACCGCGGTGGACAGCTGGTCGGCGACCCCGGCCTGACACTCGGCACCGGCCGCGGCCACCGCATCGATCAGCCGTTCGGCGGCGGTGGCCTCGGACCCGAAATACCGGGCCGCCCCGCGCACCGGCAGCACCAAAAGGCCGGGCCGCAGCACCTCGGCGCGGGGCACCAGGTCGTCCACCGCCGCGATCACCGCCTCGAAGAAGCGGGCGTCGCGGTCCGCGTCGGCGGCGGTGACGTGCAGTTGCGGGCACCGGGCCGCCGCCTCCCGGCGTCGCAGCCCCCGCCGCACACCCGCCGCCCGGGCGGCCGACGAGCAGGCGATCACCCGGTTGGCCAGCGTGACCGCGATCGGGGCCGTCGCGGACAGGCCCGCGGCCGTCGCCGCCGCGACCGCGGGCCAATCCATGCACCAGATCGCCAAAACCCTTGAGCCGGAAGGGCCAGAAAGACCAGCCACGATATTTACCCGGCTCGCGCCGGGGTCATCACCCGTCGTCCCGCGCACGTCCCGCTGACCTGTAGCCGCACCCCGCCGATCCGGCCGAATCCGGGGCGGCTGTCCGCGGTGATGTCATAGCCACAGACCCGGGCGGCAAGGCGCGTCGGCGCGCCCAGCCAATCGCCACCGGTGACCAGCAGGGTGCAGCCCTTGTTCCGGGCGCGGGCCACCACCGCCCGCGCCCCGGTGGGCGGCACGCCGCGCCCACCCAGCCCCAGGACCACCAGGTCCATGCCGTCGACGAGCACGGCGGCCACCTCCACCGGATCGGTGCCGGGATCCGGTATCACCGCGAGCC
>NZ_MBEI01000038.1 GCF_001953985.1 Mycobacterium colombiense | reverse complement strand
GGGCGGTTGCGGGGCGGGGCCGTGCGGGCGCGGCGCCGGGGTGCTGGGGCGCCCGGGCTGCAGACGGTCCCGCAGGAATTCGTCGCGCTCGTTCATGGGCTCCTCGCGTGCCGGACGGTAGTTTGTCGCGCCGATGGGCCGGCCGCGACGAACGTATTACGTGATAAGCGCCACGGTCCAACCTGCGACGCCGGGTGTGACCAATTCCCGTCCAGTATCTCTCGCCGCACCCCGCGCGCGAACCTGCAAACTCACAAGCGCGCGGCTCTGCGCAGCGGCGATGCCCCTTGGCTGGGCGCTGAGCACGCCCATGCCCGCGCCCAGCACCATCGGCAACCCACTTGGAGCGCACGTCAGCAAACTCTTTGCATGGGGTTGCGCGGAAACGGGAATCCCTGGAATACGCGCAGCTATGGAAAGAATTCGTGGCCCCGGGCAAGGGGCTGGCAGAATGGAGGGTCAAAGGCAGCAGCGAAATTTCCGGCGGTGCCAACTGGCGGTTAGACTTGGCGAAGTTGGCATGTCAGGCGGGTATTGTCATATCGTTTTACGACTTGTCGAGACCGGTTCCAGGCCACCGTTCAGAGCTGCACGGACATCCCGAACAGGATCATCTCCGCCTGGGGCACAGCCCATCGAGACAAGACCGACGGGGTTCTAGCCCGCAACCTCCGGGTGCGACCTCGATGGGGCCGGTGCGAACGGCCGCGCAGAACGTTCAGGTGAAGGGTCAGGTGCATATGACGCCCAAGCGCGTCGGGTTATACAACCCCGCGTTCGAGCACGACGCGTGCGGGGTTGCCATGGTCGTCGATATGCACGGCCGTCGTAGCCGCGACATTGTGGACAAGGCAATCACTGCGCTGCTGAACCTCGAACACCGGGGTGCCCAGGGCGCCGAGCCGCGCAGTGGCGACGGCGCCGGCATCATGCTTCAGGTCCCGGATGCTTTCCTGCGCGAGGTAGTGGACTTCGAGCTGCCCCCGGAGGGCAGCTACGCCACCGGCATCGCCTTCCTGCCGCAGTCGTCCAAGGACGCGGCGACGGCGTGTGCCGCGGTGGAGAAGATCGCCGAAGCCGAGGGCTTGACGGTGCTGGGCTGGCGCAACGTGCCCATCGACGACTCGTCGCTGGGCGCGTTGTCCCGCGACGCGATGCCCACCTTCCGCCAGGTGTTCATGGCGGGCGCATCCGGTATGACGCTGGAGCGCCGCGCCTACGTGGTGCGTAAGCGCGCCGAGCACGAACTGGGTACCAAGGGCCCGGGCCAGGACGGTCCCGGCCGCGAAACCGTCTATTTCCCCAGCCTTTCCGGTCGGACGTTCGTCTACAAGGGCATGCTGACCACGCCTCAGCTCAAGGCGTTTTACCTTGACCTGCAAGACGATCGGTTGACCAGCGCGCTGGGCATCGTGCACTCGCGGTTCTCTACGAACACCTTCCCCTCGTGGCCGCTGGCGCATCCGTTCCGCCGCGTCGCACACAACGGTGAGATCAACACCGTCACCGGCAATGAGAACTGGATGCGGGCCCGCGAGGCGCTGATGAAGACCGACGTTTTCGGCGCGGAAGCCGACGTCGAGAAGTTGTTCCCGATCTGTACGCCGGGGGCATCCGACACCGCCCGCTTCGATGAGGCGCTCGAACTGCTCCACCTGGGCGGGCGCAGCCTGGCCCACGCGGTGTTGATGATGATCCCCGAGGCCTGGGAACGCAACGAGTCGATGGACCCCGCGCGCCGGGCGTTCTACCAGTACCACGCCTCACTGATGGAGCCGTGGGACGGTCCCGCGTCGATCACGTTCTCCGACGGAACCATCATCGGCGCGGTGCTCGACCGTAACGGCTTGCGCCCCTCGCGAATCTGGGTCACCGAAGACGGCCTGGTGGTCATGGCGTCCGAGGCCGGTGTGCTGGACCTGGACCCGGCCAAGGTGGTCCGCCGGATGCGGTTGCAGCCCGGCCGCATGTTCCTGGTGGACACCGCGCAGGGCCGCATCGTCTCCGACGAGGAGATCAAGGCGGAGCTGGCCGCCGAGCACCCCTACCAGGAGTGGCTGGACAGGAACCTGGTGCCGCTCGACGACCTGCCGCAGGGCAACTACAAGCGGATGCCCCACGACCGACTGGTCAAGCGCCAGCAGATATTCGGCTACACCTACGAGGAACTCAACCTCTTGGTGGCGCCGATGGTGCGCAGCGGCGCCGAGCCGATCGGGTCGATGGGCACCGACACCCCGGTCGCGGTGCTCTCTCAGCGGCCCCGGATGCTCTACGACTACTTCCAGCAGCTCTTCGCGCAGGTGACCAACCCGCCGCTGGACGCCATCCGCGAGGAGGTGGTGACCAGTCTGCAGGGCACCACCGGCGGCGAGCGTGACCTGCTCACGCCGACCGAGCGCTCGTGTCACCAGATCTCGCTGTCGCAGCCGATACTGCGTAACCGGGAGCTGGCGAAGCTGATCAACCTCGACCCGGAGGACGAGGTCAACGGTCGCCCGCATGGCATGCGTTCCAAGGTGATTCGCTGCCTGTACCCGGTCGCCGAGGGCGGCGCCGGACTGGCCGCCGCGCTCGAGGAGGTGCGCGCGCAGGCGTCGGCGGTGGTCGCCGACGGCGCGCGCGTGATCATCCTGTCCGACCGCGAATCCGACGAGAAGATGGCGCCCATCCCGTCGTTGCTCGCGGTGGCGGGGGTGCACCACCACCTGGTGCGCGACCGGACCCGGACCCACGTCGGGCTGGTGGTGGAAACCGGTGACGCCCGCGAGGTGCACCACATGGCCGCGCTGGTCGGCTTCGGTGCGGCGGCGATCAACCCGTACATGGCGTTCGAGTCCATCGAGGACATGCTCGATCGTGGCGTCATCGAAGGCATTGACCGCAAGACGGCGCTGAGCAACTACATCAAGGCCGCCGGCAAGGGCGTGCTGAAAGTCATGTCCAAGATGGGCATTTCGACGGTGGCGTCCTACACCGGCGCCCAGTTGTTCCAGGCGGTCGGCATTTCCGAGGACGTGCTCAGCGAGTACTTCACCGGCCTGAGCTGTCCCATCGGCGGCATCACCCTGGACGACATCGCCGCCGACGTCGCCGCGCGGCACGCGCTGGCCTACCTGGATCGGCCGGACGAGCGGGCCCACCGCGAGCTCGAGGTCGGCGGGGAATACCAGTGGCGCCGCGAGGGCGAGTACCACCTGTTCAACCCCGAGACCGTCTTCAAGCTGCAGCACGCCACTCGCACCGGCCAGTACAAGGTGTTCAAGGACTACACCCGCCTGGTCGACGACCAGAGCGAGCGGATGGCGTCCCTGCGTGGGTTGCTCAAGTTCCGGGCCGGGATCAACCCCCCGATACCCCTGGAGGAAGTCGAGCCCGCCAGCGAGATCGTCAAGCGCTTCTCGACCGGCGCGATGAGCTACGGCTCGATCTCCGCCGAGGCGCACGAAACGCTGGCCATCGCGATGAACCGGCTGGGTGGCCGGTCCAACTGTGGTGAGGGCGGCGAAGACGTCAAGCGGTTCGACCGCGATCCCAACGGCGACTGGCGGCGCAGCGCGATCAAGCAGGTCGCCTCCGGGCGGTTCGGCGTCACATCGCACTACCTGACGAACTGCACCGACATCCAGATCAAGATGGCCCAAGGCGCGAAACCCGGTGAGGGCGGCCAGCTCCCGGGGCATAAGGTGTACCCGTGGGTCGCCGAGGTTCGCCACTCCACCCCGGGCGTCGGCCTGATCTCGCCGCCGCCGCACCACGACATCTACTCCATCGAGGATCTAGCGCAGCTGATCCACGACCTGAAGAACGCCAACCCGGCCGCACGGGTGCACGTGAAGCTGGTCTCCGAGAACGGCGTCGGCACGGTGGCCGCGGGGGTATCCAAGGCCCACGCCGACGTGGTGCTGATCTCCGGGCACGACGGCGGCACCGGTGCGACGCCGCTGACTTCGATGAAGCACGCCGGGGCTCCGTGGGAGCTGGGGCTGGCCGAGACGCAGCAGACGTTGCTGCTGAACGGATTACGCGACCGAATCGTGGTCCAGGTCGACGGTCAGCTCAAGACGGGGCGCGACGTGATGATCGCGGCGCTGCTGGGCGCCGAGGAATTCGGCTTCGCCACCGCGCCGCTGGTGGTCTCCGGCTGCATCATGATGCGGGTCTGCCACCTGGACACCTGCCCCGTCGGGGTGGCCACCCAGAACCCGGTGCTGCGCGAACGCTTCACCGGCAAGCCCGAGTTCGTCGAGAACTTCTTCATGTTCATTGCCGAAGAGGTCCGCGAATACATGGCGCAGTTGGGATTCCGCACGATCAACGAGGCCGTCGGCCAGGTGAAGTCGTTGGACATGACGCTGGCGCGGGCCCACTGGAAGGCGCACCGGCTGGATCTGGCCCCGGTTCTGCACGAGCCCGAATCCGCGTTCATGAATCAGGACCTGTACTGCAGCTCGCGCCAGGACCACGGCCTGGACAAGGCGCTGGACCAGCAATTGATCGTGATGAGCCGCGAGGCGCTGGACTCCGGAACGCCGGTGCGGTTCTCCACGACCATCAGCAACGTCAACCGCACGGTGGGCACCATGCTCGGCCACGAGGTCACCAAAGCCTATGGCGGACAAGGGCTGCCGGACGGCACCATCGACATCACCTTTGACGGGTCGGCGGGTAACAGCTTCGGCGCGTTCGTGCCGCGGGGCATCACGCTGCGCGTCTACGGCGACGCCAACGACTACGTCGGTAAGGGCCTGTCGGGCGGGCGGATCGTGGTTCGGCCGTCGGACGACGCGCCCCAGGACTACGTCGCCGAGGACAACATCATCGGCGGCAACGTGATCCTGTTCGGCGCGACCAGCGGCGAGGCGTACCTGCGCGGCGTCGTCGGCGAGCGGTTCGCGGTCCGTAACTCCGGGGCGCACGCCGTCGTCGAGGGCGTCGGCGACCACGGTTGCGAGTACATGACCGGCGGCAAGGTTGTCGTCCTCGGTCGCACCGGCCGTAATTTCGCGGCGGGCATGTCCGGCGGCGTGGCCTACATTTACGATCCGCAGGGCGAATTCCCAGGCAATCTCAACGCGGAGATGGTCGAGCTCGAGAGCTTGGATGAAGATGACTACGAGTGGTTGCACGGCATGATTCAGGCACACGTTGATGCCACCGATTCCGCTATCGGCCAGCGGATTCTGGGTGACTGGCCGCAACACCAGCGGCACTTCGCCAAGGTGATGCCGCGGGACTACAAGCGGGTGTTGCAGGCCATCGCCGAAGCGGAACGCGACGGCGTGGAGGTCGACAAGGCGATCATGGCGGCCGCGCATGGCTGATCCGAGCGGCTTCCTGAAATACACGCATCGGGAACTGCCGAAGCGCCGGCCTGTCCCGATCCGGTTGCGCGACTGGCGTGAGGTCTACGAAGAATTCGACAACGAGACCTTGCGCGAGCAGGCGACCCGCTGCATGGACTGCGGTATTCCCTTCTGCCACAACGGTTGCCCGCTGGGCAACCTGATTCCGGAGTGGAACGACCTGGTGCGCAGGGACCGGTGGCGCGACGCCATCGAACGGCTGCACGCCACCAACAACTTCCCGGACTTCACCGGTCGCCTGTGTCCCGCTCCCTGCGAGCCGGCCTGTGTGCTCGGCATCAACCAGGATCCGGTGACGATCAAGCAGATCGAGCTGGAGATCATCGACAAGGCCTTCGACGAGGGCTGGGTCCGGCCGTTGCCGCCGGACACGACGACCGGGAAAAAGGTCGCCGTGGTCGGTTCCGGGCCGGCGGGCCTGGCCGCCGCCCAGCAGCTGACTCGCGCCGGCCACACCGTCACCGTGTTCGAGCGGGCCGACCGCATCGGTGGACTGCTGCGCTACGGCATCCCGGAATTCAAGATGGAAAAGCGCGTCCTCGACCGCCGGCTTGACCAGATGCGGGCCGAGGGAACGGAATTCCGGACCGGGGTCAACGTCGGAGTCGACATCACCGCCGAGCAACTGCGCGCCGACTTCGACGCCGTGGTGCTGGCCGGCGGTGCCACCGCCGCGCGTGATCTGCCGATCCCCGGCCGGGAACTGGACGGGATTCACCAGGCGATGGAGTACCTGCCGTGGGGTAACCGCGTGCAGGAGGGTGACGACGTGCTGGGGCCCGACGGGGAGCCGCCGATCACCGCCAAGGACAAGAAGGTCGTCATCATCGGTGGCGGCGACACCGGGGCCGACTGCCTGGGTACCGCGCACCGCCAGGGCGCGACGATCATCCACCAGTTCGAGATCATGCCGCGCCCGCCGGAGACGCGCGCCCCGTCCACCCCGTGGCCGACCTACCCGCTGATGTACCGGGTGTCCTCGGCGCACGAAGAGGGCGGCGAGCGGGTGTTCTCGGTCAACACCGAGGAATTCGTCGGCGAAGACGGTCGCGTGACGGCGCTCAAGGCGCACGAGGTGACCATGCAGGACGGCAAGTTCGTCAAGGTGGAGGGATCCGAGTTCGAACTCGAGGTCGACCTGGTGTTGCTGGCGATGGGCTTCGTCGGCCCCGAGAAGGAGGGCCTGCTCACCGACCTCGAGGTGAAGCTCAGCGAGCGCGGCAACGTCGCGCGCGGCGCCGATTTCGACACGTCGGTGCCGGGCGTCTTCGTCGCCGGTGACATGGGGCGCGGCCAGTCGCTGATCGTCTGGGCGATAGCTGAGGGCAGGGCCGCCGCGGCCGCGGCGGACCGATTCCTGATGGGGTCGACCGCGCTGCCGGCGCCGGTCAAGCCCACCGCGGTACCGCTTCAGTAGTAACACCAGTCACACCTGAAACACGCCCGGCTTCGCTCGGCGAGTCTCCCACTGTTTGCCAGACGGTTGGTGTCTAATAACCCGTTGTGAGCCCGCTCACATGGGGGTCACACCGGTATCCCGGTTGAACGACCGATCGCAGGAGAGATTCTTGTGCATATTCACCCATTACCTCGAACACGGATGGGGCGAATCGCCTGGTCATGGTTGCGTCACCCGGTGAAAAGCCGTGAGTTTCCCGCCAAGCACGAGCGTCTGGTAACCGCCCAGGACTTGCTGCTCTTCGGTGCGTGATCGCCCTGCCGACGCCATTGCCGGCGTGCGGCGGGTTTGCTCAGAGTGCGCGCGGCGGGATTTTCGCCTGGGCAACGCGCATGCGCCCCGAAAGCGGCCTCACCGCTCCCATAGACCCGAGTCGCGGATCGCCTCGGCGAGCGGCTCCAGCACGGCAGGGTCGTGCGGCGGCGGCAGGTAGACGATGCCCAGATCCAAGCCTTCGGCGGCCAGCCCGGCGGCGTCCGCGATGACCTTCCCGTAATCGAGATCCGGCTCCAGCCGCAGGTGGGCCGAGAGCGTGATCTCCTTGGGGTCGCGGCCGATGTCCGCGCAGTGCGAGGCCAGCACGTCGCGCTTGTGGGCGAACACGTCGGGCGGACCGCCCACGAAATTCCAGTGCTGCGCGTAGCGGGCGGTGATCCGCAGGGTGCGCTTCTCCCCGCTGCCGCCGATGCAGATCGGCGGGTGCGGCCGCTGCGGACCTTTGGGCTCGTTGCGGGCGCCCTTGAGCTGGTAGAACTTGCCGTCGAAGTCGGTGGTCTCCTGGCTGAGCAGGCTGGTCAGCACCTCGCACGCCTCCTCGAAGCGGTCGAAGCGTTCCTTGATGCTGCCCAGCTCGATGCCGTAGGCGCCGGACTCCTCCTCGTTCCAGCCGGCGCCGATCCCCAGTTCGAGCCGCCCGTTCGAAATGATGTCGAGCGCTGCCGCCATGTTGGCCAGCACCGCGGGATGGCGGTAGTGGATCCCGGTCACCAGGGTGCCCACCCGCAGCCGTTTGGTGGCCTGCGCGAGCGCGGTCAGCGTCGTCCAGCCCTCCAGGCAGGGCCCGCTGCTGTCGGAGAAGATCGGATAGAAATGGTCGAAGGTCCACCCGGACTCGTAGACCTCGATGTCATCGGCCGCTTGCCAGACAGCCAGCATCTGGGCCCAGGTGGTGTTCTGCGGAGAAGTCTTGAACGCGAATCGCATGCCACCGACGTTAGCCGGTGTTTATGAAGGGCAACTAAACTCAAGCCGCGATGACTTGTGGCTCCCTCGGAATAGACACCAAGATCACCCTGCTGGCGGCGGGCCTGATCTTCCTGCTCGCGCTGATCCTGGGCGTGTGGAAGTACCGCGAGATGATGACGTCCGAGAACCACCTCGCGCATCCCTACGTCGACATCGCCCACCGGGCGGCGCTGCTGTATTCATTCGCGACGCTGCTGCTCGCGGTCTTCGTGCAACTGAGCGCCTGGCCGGTGTGGGTGAACCTGACGGCCGCGGGCGTGGTCGTCTTCTTTTTCGTGGCGGCCATCCTGGCCTACATCAGCCACGGGGCGCGACGCGACACCGTCAACCAGTTCGAAAACGCCGACGGGCGCCTCGCGTTGGCGATGGCGGCGCTGATCGCCGGCGAGATTGGCGGGTTCAGCGTGCTGCTGGCCGGGTTCGTCGCCGGCCAACTCTTGTGAGCGGGGCGGGCACACTGGAGTCATGGATCCGGTAGCGGCGTTACGGCAGATCGCCTACTTCAAGGACCGCAGCCGCCACGACCCCAGGCGTGTGATGGCCTATCGCAACGCGGCCGACATCATCGAGGGCCTCGACGAGGCGACCAAGGAGCGTCACGGCCAGGCCAACAGTTGGCAGTCGCTGCCGGGGATCGGTCCCAAGACGGCCAAGGTCATCGACCAGGCGTGGTCCGGCCGCGAGCCCGACCTGCTGGTCGAACTCCGCTCCGCCGCCGAGGATCTCGGTGGCGGCGATATCCGTTCCGCGCTGCGCGGCGACCTGCATCTGCACTCGAATTGGTCCGATGGCTCGGCGCCGATCGAGGAGATGATGGCGTCCGCGGCGGCGTTGGGGCACGAGTACTGCGCGCTGACCGACCACTCGCCGCGGCTGACCATCGCCAACGGCCTCTCGCCGGAGCGGTTGCGCAAACAGCTCGACGTGATTGACGGCCTGCGGGAGAAGTTCGCGCCGATGCGCATCCTGACCGGGATCGAGGTCGACATCCTCGACGACGGCAGCCTTGATCAGGAACCCGAGTTGCTGGAGCGCCTCGACGTGGTGGTGGCCAGCGTGCATTCCAAGCTGTCGATGGACGCCCCGTCGATGACGCGGCGCATGCTGCGCGCGGTGGCGAATCCGCACACCGATGTGCTGGGTCACTGCACCGGCCGGCTGGTGTCGGGCAATCGCGGCATCCGGCCGGAATCCAAGTTCGACGCCGAAGCGGTGTTCACCGCGTGCCGCGACCACGGCACCGCGGTGGAGATCAACTCCCGGCCCGAGCGCCGCGATCCGCCGACCCGGCTGCTGAACCTGGCGCTCGAGATCGGGTGCGTGTTCACCATCGACACCGACGCCCACGCGCCAGGCCAGCTGGACTTCCTCGGTTATGGCGCGCAGCGCGCGCTGGACGCGGGTGTCCCCGTCGACCGGATCGTGAACACCTGGCCCGCCGAGCGGCTGCTGGAGTGGACCGGCGCCAATTGAGACGGGCCGCTCAGACCTGCGCCGGTTCGGCGGGCTCGGGTACGGGTGCGGCGCTGCGGCCGGCGCCCTGCAGCAGGTTGGCGGCGCCGACGGTCGCGCAGGTCGCGGCCGGGATGAGCAACGCGTAACCGCCCAACTGAGCCCCGAACACGATCCCGGCCACGCCGCCGCCGAGGAATAACACGAGCGTCGTCGCCAGTATCGCCGTTTTCCAGTTCTTGATTCCGTGTAGCCGGCTGCGACCGAGGATCAGCCCGAGGTCGGTGACGGTTCCGGTGAAGTGCGTGGTGCGGATCGCCATTCCGCGGAAGCTCGATGTCATCCCGTTTTGCAGGCCGAGCGCCGCGGCGGCGAACAGCGCCTGCACCGCGGTCTGCTCGATGCCCAGGGCGTCGATCTGTGCCCTGACGACGGTCGCCGCACCCCCGGCTGCGGCAAGCACGAGCAAGCCTGCCTCGAGGAAGAGCACCGCGGCGTGGCGTGGGCCCGCAAGGGCATCGGTGGGCGCCAGGATCGCCCCGGCGACGGTCGCTCCCATCAGGAAGCCCAGAAAGATTGCGCCGAGCACATGGCCTTCGTACAGCCACGGGTTGGCCGTGTTCATGCCCAGCTGGGTGGTGATCGCGGTCAGATTGCCGACGGGCACCGCCAAAATCAGCAGCGCCACGGCGTTGACGAAGCCCGCGGACAAGGCGAGTAACGCGCTGTAACCGAGGAGGAGACCCTCGTGGGGCAGGCCGGTGTCGCGGGATTGGTGCGGCGGCATCGGATTCAGTTGCTCACTTTCGAGGTCGGGTTTTCGCCAGCCTAACAATCGGGCCGTAGCGCAAGCGGCGTCGCGAGGCCGATTCAAATCAATCTCAAAACAAGCGAAAAGGCTTGTAGCAGAGAGTAATTAGCGAATCCACCGACGACATGTCAGTCGGGAAGGTGCGGGGTCTCTATACCCGGATCGCGGCCGATCAAAACCGCGGGCGTCAGGGCGGACTTGCCGTACCGATCCCGCACGCGGTCGATCGCCGCGTCGATGGCGAGCCGGTTGTTGTCGTCATCGAAGGGCAGCGCCAGCTGCTGGGAGCCACTGCGGTCGATGCCCGACACCGCGAATCCGACCAACGTCAGGCCACGCTGCGCGATGAGCGGCGCCGCGTCCGCGACCAGCCGGCGCGCGGCGGCCAGCAGGGGTGCGGTGGATGACGTGGCCCACGGCAACGTGTGCGACCGGGTCGCGCGGGTGAAGTCGGCGAAGCGCAGCCGCAGCACCACCGTGCGACCGGTGCGCTTGGCGGCGCGCATGCGACCGGTGATGCGGTCGATCAGGTTGACCACCACGGCGTCGACCTCGTCGGGCGACATGGTGTTTCCGGCGCGGCCCAGCGCCCGCTGCGCGCCGACGGACCGGCGGCGCACGCCGGTGGTCACCCGTCGGCGGTCGATATTGCGCGACAACGCGTACAGCTGGCGGCCCATCGCACCGCCCACCATGGAGCCCAGCGCGGATTCGCTGAGCTCGGCGACGTCGGCGACGGTCACGATGCCGTGCGCGCGCAGCTTCTCGGCGGTCACCGCGCCCACACCCCAGAGCCGGCGCACCGGCAGCGGCCGCAGGAAGGTCAGCTCCTGATCGGGCGGCACCAGCAGCAGCCCGTCCGGCTTGGCCTCCTGGCTGGCGACCTTGGCGAGGAACTTCGTGCGGGCGACCCCGACGGTGATCGGAAGCCCGACGTGGTCGCGCACGTCCGTCCGCAGCCGCTCGGCGATCGCGACCGGCGTGCCGCTGACCCGGCGCAGCCCGCCGACATCGAGGAAGGCCTCATCCACCGACAGCGCCTCAACAATCGGGGAGCAATCCCGGAACACCTCGAAGACGGCGTCACTGGCGCGCGAGTAGGCGCTCATCCGCGGGGGCACCACGACGGCCTGCGGGCACAGCCGCCGGGCTTGGGACCCGCCCATGGCGGTGCGCACGCCGAAGGCCTTGGCCTCGTAGCTGGCGGCCAGCACCACACCGCCGCCCACGATCACCGGACGGCCACGCAAGGTCGGGTCGTCGCGCTGTTCGACGGACGCGTAGAAGGAGTCGAGGTCCGCGTGCAGGATGGACGCATCGCACCGCACGAACATATGTTCGCATAGAACGCCGACAAGCGGCTGTCAGCAGGCGTCGCCGTAAACGCTGCTGACCCAGATGTGCACCAACGTGTCGAGCAGCTGCTCGCTGGGCACCGACGGTCGCCCCTCGGCGAACGCGCTGAGCATGACCTTTTCGTTGAGCAGGTTCAGCGCCGCGGACAGGTTGTGGGCCGGCAGCGTCACCGGCGCGGCGCCCCGGGCGCGCTCGGCTTCGATCACGGTGGTGATGTGGTCGACCCATTTCTGCATGAAGCGCGACCACAGGTCGTCGACATCCTTGTTGCTGCGCGCGGCGTCGGCGGCCAGTGACACCGCGCGATGCGCCCCGAAGGTCTCGACGAACACGTTGATTCCGATGCGCCACAACGCTTTCAGGTCGGCGGGTGGGTTGGCGACCATGGTCTCCAGCGCGGAGTCGGCCTCCATGATCACGCGTTCGAAGAGGGTGAGCAGCACCGCGTCCTTGGACGGGAAATAGAAGTAGAACGTCGGCCGGGACAGGCCGGCGCCCTTGGCCAGGTCGTCAACGGAGATGTCGGCGAGCGGGCGTTCCCGCAGCAGCTGCTCGGCGGTGGACAAAATGGCCAGTTCGCGGTCGTCGCCGGACGGGCGCGCCGAACGCCTGCCCCGGTGGGTGCGGGCGGAGCCGACGGTAGTCACGGCCGCTACTTTACACGCTGTCGAAAGTTTCGACACGGTGTTGACTGCTTCAACAGGCTGTTGATAGCGTTGCCTTCATGACTGAGCACCTTGACGTCCTCATCGTGGGCGCCGGTATCTCCGGCGTGAGCGCGGCCTGGCACCTGCAGGAACGCTGCCCGACAAAGAGCTACGCCATCCTCGAACGCCGCGCCGACCTGGGCGGGACCTGGGACCTGTTCAAGTACCCGGGCATCCGGTCGGACTCGGACATGTTCACCCTGGGCTTCCGGTTCAAGCCCTGGCGTTCGGCGAAGTCGATCGCCGACGGGGCCTCGATCAAGGCCTACATCAAAGAGACGGCGGTCGAGAACAAGATCGAGCCGAAGATCCGCTACCGGCACCGGGTGGTGGCCGCCGACTGGTCGGACGCCGACAACCGCTGGACCGTGACGGTCGAGAGCAACGGGCAGCAGAGCGAGATCACGTGTTCGTTCCTGTTCGCCTGCACCGGCTACTACAACTACGACGAGGGGTTCTCGCCGACCTTCCCGGGCTCCGACGACTTCGGCGGAACGATCGTCCATCCGCAGCACTGGCCCGAGGACCTCGACTACGCGGGCAAGCGGATCGTCGTCATCGGGTCCGGTGCCACCGCGATCACCCTGATCCCAGCGCTGGTGAACTCGGGCGCGGGCCACGTGACGATGCTGCAGCGTTCGCCGACCTACATCGGCTCGCTGCCGGGTGTCGATCCCTTCGCCGAGAAGGCCAACCGACTGCTGCCCGAGCGCCTGGCGCACATGGCCAACCGCTGGAAAGCGATCGCGTTCAGCACCTTCCAGTACCAGCTGTCCCGCAAGGCCCCGGGCTACATGCGCAAGACGTTGATGACGATGGCGCAGCGGCGCCTGCCCGAGGGCTACGACGTCGAAAAGCACTTCGGCCCGCGCTACAACGTCTGGGACGAGCGGTTGTGCCTGGCCCCCGACGGCGACTTCTTCCGGACCATCCGGCACGGCAAGGCCGACGTCGTCACCGACACCATCGACCGGTTCACCAAGACCGGCATCAAGCTCTCCTCGGGTGAGGAACTGGCCGCCGACATCATCATCACCGCAACGGGTTTGAACATGCAGCTGCTGGGCGGCGTGAAGCCGACCCGCAACGGTGAGGACATCGACCTGACCTCGCTGATGACCTACAAGGGCTTGATGTTCTCCGACGTGCCGAACTTCGCCATCACCTTCGGCTACACCAACGCATCCTGGACGCTGAAGGCCGACCTGGTCTCGGAGTTCGTGTGCCGGTTGCTGAACTACATGGACGCCAACGGGTTTGACTTTGTCGAGCCGCAACACCCCGGCAACGACGTCGACGAGCTGCCCTTCATGGACTTCACCCCCGGTTACTTCCGGCGCTCGATGCACCTGCTACCCAAGTCGGGCTCGCGTGCGCCGTGGCGGCTCAAGCAGAACTACTTCGTTGACATGCGCACGATCCGGCGCGGCAAGGTCGACGACGAAGGCTTGAAGTTCGCGAAAAAGCCTGCCCCGGTAGCGGTTTAGCGGATCACCAGGTCGTGGCGACGACGACGATCCCGTCGTCGTCGCTGTAGGCGATCTCACCCGGCACGAACGTCACCCCGCCCAGGGTGACCTCGACGTCACGCTCGCCCTCACCGGTCTTGGTGCTCTTGCGGGGATTGGTGCCCAACGCCTTGACCCCGATGTCCATGCCGCGCAACGTGGCCGAGTCGCGCACCGCGCCGTTGACGATGAGCCCCGCCCAGCCGTTGGACCGGGCCAGCTCGGCGATGACGTCGCCGACCAGCGCGGTGTGCAGAGAGCCGTCGCCGTCGATGACCAGGACCCCGCCGCCGCCCGGTTCCGAGAGCACCGATTTCAGCAGCGCGTTGTCCTGAAAACACCGCACGGTGCTGATCGGGCCGGCAAACTCGGCCCTCCCGCCCAACTGGCGGAATTGCACGTCGCAGCTGCGTACGTCGGGACCGATGCTGTCTACGAGGTCGGCCGTCGGCCGGAAAGACACCGTCACTTCTGACACGTTAGACGCTGGCCGCTCAGCGGCGACGCAGCTGGCGGATGAGCAGGATCGCCAGCAGGCTGACGGCCAAGGCAACGATCAGCGGCACCGGAGATTGGCCCACCGCCGCACCCGGGACCGCGGGAGCGACCGGGTTGTTGGCGGCCTCCACGGTGGACTTCGCCTGTGCGGCAGCATCTTTGGCGGCTGCGGTCAGGTCGCCGTTACTTTCGGCCCGCTGCTGCACGTCGAGCGGTTGCGCGGCCGGCTGCTCGGGTGGTTTCGGGGGCGCGGGTTCGGCGTTCTTTGCCGGCATCTTCTTGGCGGGTGCCTTCTTGGCCGGCGCCTTTTTGGCGGGCGCCTTTTTCGCAGGTGCCTTTTTGGCCGGCGCTTTTGCGGTCTTTTTCGCCGCCTTCGCCGGCGGCTTCTTCTCCGGCGGTTTGCCGGCGCCGTCGGGTGCGCTGTTCGTTGGGTCCTGCGGGTCTGCCATGCGGCCGCTCCTTGAGCTTCCCTGTCGTCTTTCCCCTAGCTCAGTGGGTTCAAGGTCCCATCATGCCAGGACGCGTTGCGGCGCCTCCGGCACCGGTCGCCGGCCCCCGGCCTCACCGCCTGCGCCGCGCCGCCCACCACGCGCCGCCGATCACGAGGGCCACCGCGACCGCCACGAATGGCCAGACCGGGAGCGCGCCGCCGCCGTCCGGGCGGGCCGCGGGCGGACCAGGCGTGCCGGTGCCGGGCACCGTGAGCCGAAATGACCAGGATCCGGACACCACGTGGCCGTCGGCCGATGTCACCCGGTAGTTCACCGTGTACGTCCCGGCGGGCCCGAGCGCACGCAGGGTGATGCCGACCACCGCGCCCTGCACCGTGGGCTGTCCGGTGGACCACACGTTGCCGTCGGGCCCGACCACCGTCATGGCCGCGAACGTGGTTTGCAACTGCTCGTTGAAGGTGGCGCTCACCCGCTGTGGGCCGGCCGCCAGTACCGCATCGGCCGCGGGATCGGTGGAAACACGGGTGGCGTGCGCGGCCGCTGCCGGCGCGGTCAGCGTGGCGATCGCGAACATGAGGCCCACGCAGGCGCCGATCGCCAGGCGCCTCATGTCCGTCGGCGGATCAGTGCAATCGCGACGCCGGCGGCGGCGACCACCAGGGCCGCGCCGCCCAGCAGCCGGGCGGCGTTGTCGGCCGCGTTCGACCGCGCGGCGGCGGGCGGGGACCCGGGCGACCCGTGGTGTTGGTGCGGGCCCGAGGGGCCGGTGGCGAGGGTGAGCGTGGGCACCGGGTGCTCCGGCTCGCCCCCGTCGGGCAGCGGTGGCTGGTCCCACTTCACGACGGTTCCGTCGGCGTAGGTCTGCGTCGCGGGAAAGCTGACGGTATCGGTGTCGGGCAGCTTCACCGACAGCCGGAACAGCCCGAATTGATCTGGCCCGATCCCGCCGGTGAGGTTGGCCGTCCACGTCACCGACCGCACGGTGCCCGACGCGGCGTCCCGGTCGAGCTTGGCCGTCCAGCCGGGCTGGCTTTCGGTGCGCGCCGATGCGACGTTGGGAAGCGTGACGGTCAGCGCGGTGGTGAGCGCCCCGGTGTTCGATTCGTTGGGCACCTGGAACGTGACGATCGCCATGGCCCCGCGCACCGCGTTGTCGCTGCTGGCGTGCACGTGCGCCCAGGCGGCGGGGGGCTGGGCCGCCGATCCGAGATAGAGGGCGACGGTCGCGGCGAGTGCGATCAGGGTGCGCGAGATCCACCTGCTGGGGATTGCCATGCGGGGGCGTTGCCTTCCGTGCGGGTGATCAGCTCAGGCCGAGGCGGGCCATCAGGTCCGCCTCGATCCCGTCGAGCTGCGACGAGATCGCGGCGTGGGCGGCGCGGCGCCGCGCGGCCGGCATGTTCTCCGCGGCGGTGATGGCCGCCGACAGATCGGTGAGCCGTTCGGCGATGGCGGACACGAACTGCTTGGTCTCGGCGTCCTTGGGCTTCTTGTCCTGCACCATCCGCAGCGACTTCTCCGCCCCGGCGATGCGGGCCGACAGCTGGGCCCCATGACCGGAGAACTGGCCGATCTGGGCCAGCGGAATGCCGAGCTGATCGGCGCGACGCTGGTCGATCAGCGCGCGGGCCGCGACGGCCGCCCGGTAGATGAGCGGGGTGAGGATCGGCGCGAGCAGCCGAGACACGGTCAGTACCCGCCGGATTCGTGTCGGTGAGAAGATCTTGCCCTCCCGCGCGGCTTTGAGTTCGGCCTCGGCGACTTTCAGTGCGTTGCGGTCGCTGTCGCGCTGGGCCTTGATCTGCGCGCGCAGCGCCTTGTTCTCCGCCCGCTGTGCGGATTTGGCGCGGCGAACCTCGTTTTTCGCGGCCAGCTTGGCTTCGAGCTTCGCGCGGGCCTTGATCGCCGAGGCTTCGGCGCGACGCGTCGCGCGGCTCTTTCGCTTGCGAAACAGGCCCATTGCCGGCCGCCTCCCGGTCATCTCGTGGACTATCGCTCTCGCGGTTGCGCGATCCGCTGAGCCAACCCTAATCGGGATGGGCGGGCGGCAGCCCTCCAGGGCAGGCCGGGCGGCCGGTGTCGGCGCCGACGTCAGGCGTCTAGGTGCTCGGCCCGACGCAACTCGTTGACCCGCTCCATGACCTCACGCTGCGCCTCGGGGGACAGCTCGGCCGTGCGCACCGCGATACGGCGCACATTGTCGTCGCGCGTCGTGGCCAGCCACGACAATTCCTTGTCGAGCTTCTCGTAGTACTCGTCGTCGGTGAAGTAGGCCGACTTGATCCGGAAGAAGTTGGCCAGAGCGGCCATGGTCGCCGTCGACGGGTTGGTGCGATTGCCGGAACGCAGCTGGGAGAGGTAGGGAGCCGACATCGTTATGCCCTCCGCCTTGAGCGCCGCGATCACTTCCGCGGAGGTGTGCGGCCCGCGTCCGGGGGGATACACCGTGTCGAACAGGCGGTTCAGGCGAGCAGCGAACGTCGTGCTCATTTGTTATGACCTCCACTTGGCTGTAGAAGTGAACTATTACCTAGGTGTATTTGCTGATCATGGTAGCGAGGCTTGATGACCGTAACCAGGTGCAAACCCCAGGGGATTCCCGACCGGCATAGCTGACGCCTGCCACCTCCCCACTCGACGAGCGTCTAACTGATTCGCTGGGGTGTCCACTAAATCAATGAAACTCACAGGTTATCCGCAGAATTGGACGTCCGTTCCGAAGTGGCGGGCGGATGCCCTGCTGACGGGCGCGATAATATGCCGGGCTGCGCTGGGAAATCGCACCGCAACGGGCCGGGGAGCCCGGGCGATTTAGCGCACCCTTTGCTGCCGAGCGCGAAAGCCGCCCCGTGGCCTGCCGCGCTGGCCGGCAGACGGGTCCCGGACACCGGCGGTCGAGGCGTCGTTAACTTAGCCGGTTTGCGGTGGTCCGGCGCCGATTTGCCGTGACGGTCCTGCGGCGCCGCCGCGTCTGCGCGACCGCGATTGCGGCAACGGTCATCGCCACGGCGACGGTCGCGGCGACGGCCACCCAACGCCAGCCCAAGGCGCTGTCGAACAGCATCCACAGCCCAAACGTTCCGAACAGCAGGCTGGCCGCGACGTGCAGCAGTTTCTCCGGAAGGCGCCGATGCAGAAGCCGTCCCGCGGCGATCGCCAAACCGTCGGCCAGCACCATGCCCAGCGTCGAGCCGATCCACACCCCGACCCAGTCGTGGTGGCTGGCCAACGTCACCGTCGCCAGGGCGGTCTTGTCGCTCATCTCGGCGAGCGCGAACGACGACACCACCGTCAGAAAGGCGAATCGCGGTTCGCGCAGCTGCGACACCGCCTCGTCGGTGGTTGCGCCCTCCCGCCAGGCCCACACCGCGAACGCGAGGAAGGCGAGGGCCGATGCAAAGGCCAGCGGCCGGGCCGGCAGGGCGGCGCCCAGGAAGTGACCGATTGTCACCGAAACCCCGTGGACCGTGAACGCGGCGAGCGCCACCCCGCTCAGCACCACCCACCACCGGTAGCGCAGGGCGTAGGTCATGGTGATCAGCTGGGATCGGTCGCCGAGTTCGGCGACGAACACCACTCCCAGAGTCAATAGGGTGGCGGCGAGCATGCCGGGTGACCTTTCGACGCGTCGTCGACGACCGCGGAAGTCGTCGAACTCCGGTCGAAGGTCTCGCCCACCGGGATGAACCGGTTCGTCGGCCGGGCTGGGCGCCAGTATGTCGACCCGACGATTGGGGGCTACTCCCCTTCGCTAACGGGTCCCAGATTAATGGGCCCGTTCGGTGTCCGCCAGCGCGGCAACGGAGTTCGGCCAGCCGTACTTCTGGGATTCGAGACCCGAACTGCGTTCGGGCATTTCGTTTATGCGGCGAGCAGCATTGCCAGTATTGCCGTATCGGGGTGGCTGATCGGGTCGACACCGACTCGGCTCACCATCGAGGTAATGGTGCCGTCGGCTTCCGCTTCCACCCACGCCGCCCGGTGCTCGAGTCCGAGATAGGGCAATCCGGGCAGCAATACGCAGCCCGATGCCGCCCCGTTGCATTCCGGCAGTGACGGGGTGGTTTCCGAGGGAGGGTGCAACATGAGTAATGCCGGCGGCTGATGCTCTGCGAAATAGCCCGGCTGAATGGCCGATTCACCGAAAACCGTGCCCTCGGCCAGCACCAGTCCCACCGTGCCCGGCTCGGGCTCGTCCGGCAATTCCTCGCGGGCTCCGAAGACCGTTGTGGTGGAGAGCAATCCGGGCAAGGATGCGACCCTGACCGCGACCATGAGCAGCTGGGCCCATTCTTTGGTCGAATCGGGCCAGCGCCCGGAGATCACGAATCCTTTCAAGGCACCGCGAGAATGGAACGGGGAAACCCCGATAGGCCGATCCGACCCTGTTTCCATTTCGACCTCCGCGCGACGCCTCCGGTTGGAATAACCACACTGGTAAGTCCGAATAACTAAGCATGCGCGCGGTTTAGGCGCCGTGCAACATCGACACGGTCGGTGGCGCAATCGGTGCCACGCGTCGATGAAGGGTCGGACAAACGACGGGGGCGCCGCGCAACCGCGCGACGCCCCTGCCGATCGAAATGAAAGTCAGCCGAAAATCAGGCCCTGGGTTTTCGAGGTCGCTGCCGCGTACCGCTTCTGCACGTCCGCCCAGTTGACGACGTTCCAGAACGCCTTGACGTAATCCGCCTTGACGTTCTTGTACTGCAGGTAGAAGGCGTGCTCCCACATGTCGACCTGCAGCAAGGGGATGATGCCGAGTGGAACGTTGGCCTGCTGGTCGTAGAGCTGGAAGGTCAGCAGTCGGCTGCCGAGGGTGTCGTAGCCCAGGACCGCCCAGCCCGAGCCCTGCAGCCCGTTGGCGGCCGCGCTGAATTGCGCGCGGAATCGGTCGAAGGATCCGAATGCGTCATCGATCGCCGCGGCCAATTCGCCGGTCGGTTTGTCGCCGCCGTCCGGCGACAGGTTCTTCCACCAGATCGAGTGGTTGACGTGGCCGCCCAGGTGGAAGGCGAGGTTCTTTTCGTTGAGGAAGATCGCAGCGTGGTCCTCGTTGGCGCGGGCCTCTTCGAGCTTGGACAGAGCGTCGTTCACGCCTTTGACGTACGTGGCGTGGTGCTTACTGTGGTGGATCTCGTTGATCTGCCCCGAGATGTGCGGTTCCAACGCTGCATAGTCCCAGTCCAAGTCGGGCAGGGTGTATTCAGCCACGGCATTCCTTTCTTCGATTATCGTCTTGACGCTCAGTCGCGCCGGGTCGCCTCACGGCGGCCAGCCGTTATCAACCCTGCTCCATGACCGCGCGCTCCGCAAGAACGACCCGTGTGAGCCGGAACGCGAATACCCGCTCAGCGGCGTTTCAAGACAAGACGATGACCGCGAGCACCGCGAGCAACGCCAGGGCGATCAACCCGGCGCGCAGCGCGGCGATGCTGTAGCTGTGATTCCACGCCGGCGAGCCGCAATACGACTTCGACGGGCCCGGTGAACCCGGACCGAACGACTGCGTGGCCATCAATCGCCTTTCACCCCCCGGTCACCTCGCGTTAGTGAGGTGAGTCACAAACACTTTTCGCGAACGCGATCATAACGCTTTGTGGCGAGCTTGAGAAATAAGGCGCTGAACTGGGAGTCGGCGACACGGCAGGGCTTGGACGGCCGATGCCGGCGGGGCATGGATCGTCGGCCCGTTGAGGGGGTTTGGTGAGGCAGTCCATTTCGCTCAACGACCGGTTTGGGGCTGTCGATGGCATGCGTGCAATTCCGGGGTGTTATCCACAGTTACACCACGGTCAGCCGCCAGAGGCTGTAGTGATGCGTTCTATACCCGCTGGGTGTATGTGGATAAACCTGTGGAAACTGTGGATAGTCTTTGCCGCCTCCGTCGGTTGCCGAGCCGGCTCGAACGGTCGCCGATCGAGGCCCCCGTGCGGTGTCCCTCGACCCGCGTCAGGACGGCGTTAGTCTGGTCCCGTGATCCAGGTGTGCTCCCAGTGCGGCACGCGCTGGAACGTGCGTGACCGACAACGAGAATGGTGTCCCCGATGCCGCGGGGCCCTGATGGCGCCCGCGCCGGACGCCCCGCGATGGGGTGCGCCCGGTGCCCCGACGCAGGTTCCCCGCTCGGCGACGACGGGGTGGCAGCGCACCCCGCCGCGACTGCCGCCCGGCTACCGCTGGATAGCGGTGCGGCCCGGCGCCGCGCCGCCGGCGCGACGCGGCCGCCGTCCCCTCGGGCCGACGCCGCGCTACGCCGTCATACCGCGGTGGGGTTTGGCCGACCGCGTCGAGCGGGCGCGCGCCGCGGCGGAAGCACCCGCACATCCGGGACCGCCGGCGCAGCTCGTTCGCACCACGTCCTTCGTCAGCGTGCTGGTGCTCAGCATCGCCGCCCTGGTGTACGTGGTGCGGTACCTGCTGCTGGTGGTCAACCGGAACAGCTTGCTGAACACGTGGGTGGCCCTCGGAGCCGACTGGCTCGGCGTCCTCGCCAGCGTGGGCGCGGGCGCCGCGGTGATCGCTTCCGGCGTCATGCTGATCCGCTGGATGATCGCCCGCCGCGCCGCCGTGTTCGCCCATCATGGCCTGCCCGAGCAGCGCTCCACGCGGGCGCTGTGCGCCGGCTGCGTGGTGCCGCTGGCCAACCTGCTGTGGGCCCCGGTGTACGTGATCGAGCTGGCGCTGCTCGAAGAGCACTATGCCCGGCAGCGGGGCAGCATCCTTCAGTGGTGGGGCGCGTGGGTGTGCAGCTACGCCGTGTCCATCGCGGCCATCGCGACCAGCTTCGCCACCGACGCCCAGGGCATCGCCAACAACACCGTCCTGATGGTCGTCGCGTATCTGTTCGCGGCCGCCACGCTGGCCGCCGCCACCCGAGTCTTCGAGGGATTCCAGCGCAAACCCGTCGCCCGGCCCGCGCATCGCTGGGTCGCGGTTCCCGACGACGGGCCCGCCGTCCCGGCGTCGGCCGCCCCAGTTGAGTTGAAGGGGCAGGACCCGGCAGCATAGGGGTATGACGTGGGCCGACGAGGTGCTCGCCGGGCATCCCTATGTCGTCGCCCATCGCGGCGCGTCGGCCGCGCGGCCTGAGCACACGCTTGCCGCCTACGACCTTGCGCTGAGAGAAGGCGCCGACGGTGTGGAATGCGATGTGCGCTTGACCCGCGACGGGCATCTGGTGTGCGTGCACGACCGCCGGCTCGACCGGACCTCGACCGGCGCCGGCTTGGTCAGCACGATGACGCTCGCCGAACTGCGCGAGCTCGAGTTCGGGGCATGGCACGACAGCTGGCGAGAAGACGGCGCGCACGGCGACACCAGTTTGCTGACGCTGGACGCGCTGGTGTCGCTGGTGCTGGATTGGCATCGGCCGGTGAAGCTGTTCATCGAAACCAAGCACCCCGTCCGGTACGGCTCGCTGGTGGAAACCAAGCTGCTCGCATCGCTGCATCGGTTCGGCATCGCCGCACCCGCCTCGGCGGACCGGTCCCGCGCGGTGGTGATGTCGTTCTCGGCGTCCGCGGTCTGGCGGATCCGGCGAGCCGCGCCGCTGCTGCCGACGGTGCTGCTCGGCAAGACCGCGCGCTATCTGACCAGCGGCGCGCCCACCGCCATTGGCGCCACGGCCGTCGGGCCCTCGCTCACCACGCTGAAGGAATGTCCTCAACTGGCCGACCGCGCCATCGCCCAGGGCAGGGCGGTCTACTGCTGGAACGTCGACGACTACGAAGACATCGATTTCTGCCGCGACGTCGGGGTGGCCTGGCTCGCCACGCACCATCCGGGCCGCACCAAGGCGTGGCTGCAGGGCAACCGCGCCGGCGAGGGCAGCGGTTAGCCCGACCGCTATTGCTGTTCGTCCGATGTGGACGGGGGTGACGGCCCGTCGGACGCCAACGACTCGAACAACCGCGCGGCCTCGTCGTGATTCCACACCACCACCGACCCGGCGTCACCGCTGCTGAACTGGCCGATCGGGACGGTCATGGTGCTGGTCGACCCGTGTAGTGCCCAGCCGAGCCGGGCCAGATCCCAGACGCGGTCACCCCGGTCGACGGTCAGGGCGTCGGCCGCCGCGCGCGGCACCGAAAACCAGCGCCACGGATTGAGCCACACCGCGGGACTGGCGGCCCGATGCAGCAACGCCGCCACGAACTGCCGTTGATTGACCATCCGGTCCAGATCCGCCCGCGGGGTGTCGCGCGACCGGACGTAGCCGAGCGCGTTGCGGCCGGTGAGGGTCTGGCAGCCCGCCGGAAGGTCGATGCCGGCCAACGGATCGCTGAACGCCGTCTTGGGGCACACGGTCACCCCGCCGAGCGCGTCGACCAGCGCGGCGAACCCGCCGAACCCGATCTCGGCGTAATGGTCGAGGCGCAGCCCGGTGGCCTGCTCCATCGTCCGGGCCAGCAATTGCGCGCCGCCCATCGCGAACGCGGAGTTGATTTTGTCCTTGCCGTGACCCGGGATCGGCACGTAGGAGTCGCGCGGTATCGACACCATGGTCGTCGGCACTCCGGCGCCGACCCCCGGCACGTGAACCAGCAGGATCGTGTCGGTACGTCCGTTACCGATGTCGCCGCCGGTGGCCAGATCCTGCTGCTGCTCGGCGCTGAGGCCCTGGCGGCTGTCCGACCCGACGATCAGCCAGTTGGTGCCCCGGCCGGCCGCGGGGCGGTCGGCGTAGTCGGCGAGCACCGGCTCGCGCTGCAATTTGTTGTCGAACCAGGCCGCCCCCGCGATGACGCCCGCGCCGGTCAGCAGGAGGACAACCAGCAGGACCGACACCACCGTGCGGACCCAGCGGACCCCCCGTCGCCTCCGGGGCGCGCGCGGCGCCTGCGGCCGGGGCGGTGGAACTCGCGACGCCGGCGCAGTGGCGGCGGGTCGTGGCGGCGGTTGGTGCAGCGGCTGGGTCTGCGCGGTCGGCGACACGGGCGGGCCGGCCGGGCGGCGGATCACCTGCGGCGGCTCGGGACGCGGCTGGGCGGGCGGGCTCCCACCGGGAGGCCGCCGGCGTTGCGGTGAGCGGTCGCCGTTCACCCGGTTAACGTACGTGCCCGGGCCCCCGCCGCGCCGCTGCGGCGCGTCGTAGGGCTAGCCCCGCGCGCGAAGCCCGTTGATGAACGGGCAGCCCATCAGCACCCGGATGGCCTGGCTCAGGCCGGTCATGTCGTCGACCGGTTTGTGGAAGGGCAGCCGGACGTCGTGATCACGGTCGTCGCCCTCGACGCGGAACCGGACGCCGTAGCGGTCCAGGCCCAGCGGTCGGACGTGGCCGCGCCGCAGGGGAGCCGGAAGCCTGGACACCAGTCGCGCCAGGACATCGCTGTGGGCGGTGTCCAGGTGCCAGAGCAGGCTCGACTCGAGCGCGCAGAACGGGTCGGGCCGGGCGTCCAGCAGATCGCCCACGCTGACCGGCTCCGCGCCGGTGGCGTCGGTGACGACCACCGAGGCGATCTCGAGCCGCAGCAGCGTGTAGCGCGGTTCTTCGCCGTCGGGGGGCGCACTCCGCGGGGTGTCGACGCCCAGCAGCGCCGGATTCGGGCACTCGGCGGCGATCAGATCGAGGGTGTCGAGGATCTCGCTCGGGTGCACCTCCTGGAGGTGCCCGCGGACCCAGACCAGCGAACGGACCGGTTCGCGCAGCGGAAGTGGCGCGTAGTCGGTCAGCTCCAGCAGCGCCGGGGCCCCCGAGATGGGGCGCTCGGGCTCGCCTGCCCTTTCGACGGGGACCGCCAGCGCGACGGATCCGTCGTCCATCAGGTGATGCACCGGGGTGGCGACGGGGTCGTCATGCTCGATGGCCAGCAGCGCGCCACTGGCGCGGACACAGGTGCTGCGAATCCGTTCGGCGGTGGTCGGGGCGGGGCAGCTCAGCGGTAACACCATGCTCATCCTTCGATTAGGTAAGCCTAAGTTAACTCACCCACGGAGGCGTCGCAAGGGGTTTTCTGGCCTGCACGCCGCTAGGGTTGGGACGTGGCCCGCATCGCTTACCTCGGTCCGGAGGGGACGTTCACCGAGGCGGCGCTGCGGCAGATCACCGCCGCCGGCCTGGTACCCGGGCAAGGCGGAGGAGTCGAACCCTCGCCCGTCGAAAGCACCTCCGCGGCCCTGGACGCCGTGCGCGATGGCGGCGCCGACTACGCCTGCGTCCCGATCGAGAATTCGATCGACGGTTCGGTGACGCCGACCCTGGACAGCCTGGCCATCGGATCACCCCTGCAGGTGTTTGCCGAAACCACGCTGGACGTCGCGTTCAGCATCGTCGTCAAACCGGGCCGCAGCGCGGCGGACGTGCGGACGCTGGCGGCCTTCGGCGTGGCGGCGGCCCAAGTGCGACAGTGGGTGGCCGCCAATCTGCCCAACGCCAAGCTGCGGCCCGCGTACTCCAACGCCGACGCCGCCCAACAGGTGGCCGAGGGGCACGCCGACGCCGCGGTGACGTCGCCGCTGGCCGCCACCCGCTGGGGGCTGGACACCCTGGCCGAGGGTGTCGTCGACGAATCCAATGCCCGCACCCGCTTCCTTCTGGTCGGCCGGCCGGGGCCACCGCCGGCCCGCACCGGGGCCGACCGCACCTCGGTGGTGCTGCGCATCGACAACGAGCCCGGCGCGCTGCTGGCCGCGCTCGCCGAATTCGGCGTCCGTGGCATCGACCTGACGCGGATCGAATCCCGGCCGACCCGAACAGGACTCGGCACCTACCGGTTTTTCGCCGACTGCGTCGGCCACATCGACGACGATGCCGTCGCCGAGGCACTCAAAGCGCTGCACCGTCGTTGTGCTGATGTGCGATACCTGGGATCCTGGCCCACCGGCTCACCCGCCGGCGCGTTGCCGCCGTCGGCCGACGACGACGCGCGCTGGCTGGCGCAGCTGCGGGACGGAAACCCCGACGAGCGGGGGTCGCACGGGTGAGCGGTCGGTTGATCCTGGTGCGACACGGCCAGTCATTCGGAAATGTCGAACGCCGGCTCGACACGCGCCCGCCCGGGGCGGAGCTGACCCCGTTGGGCCGTGACCAGGCCCGCGCGTTCGCCCGCGGGTCGGGACGGCCGGCGATGCTCGCGCACTCGGTGGCCACCCGGGCCTTGCAGACCGCCGCCGTGATCGGGGGCCAGGTCGAGGTGCCGCCCATCGAGGTGCCGGGCGTCCACGAGGTCCAGGTCGGACGGCTGGAAAACCGCAACGACGACGACGCGGTCGCCGAGTTCAATGCGATTTACGAGCGTTGGCACCGCGGCGAACTCGACGTCGCGCTCCCCGGTGGCGAAACCGGCAACGACGTGCTGGACCGGTACCTCCCGGTGCTCACCGACCTGCGCCTGCGCTATCTCGACGACCACGACTTCCACGGCGACATCGTTCTCGTCAGCCACGGCGCGGCGATCCGGCTGGCCGCCGCCGTGCTGGCCGGCGTGGAAGCCGACTTCGCGCTGGACAACCACCTGAACAACACCGAATCGGTCGCTTTGACGCCGATCACCGACGGGCGGTGGAGCTGCGTGCGCTGGGGAACCTTGACGCCGCCGTTCTACCCGGAGGAAGAGGCGACCCCGGTCGCCGACGCGGTGCGGTCAAGCACCGACCCGATGGGCTGACCTCTCGGTCAGACGGCCAGCGCGATCACCGCGGTGCATGTGCAACCGACGGCGTCGCAGTCGATGACGAAGGCGTGCGGCAACAACTCAGGAGTGAAGCAGTCCGGCTCCGTGCATTCCGAGCGGTGCAGTGCGTGGCGAATGATGGTGCCGTGACAGTGATCTAAGCCTGCCCGGCAGTCGCGGCAGTCAATGCTCATAGGTGAGTTCATAGCACCCGGCGCGGACAAATCCGGGATGCCGCGCCCGGAAATCCGGCCGACGTCCGAGGTCCTCAGGCCCAGCCCAGCTCGTGCAGCCGGTCGTCGTCGATGCCGAAGTGGTGAGCGATTTCGTGGATCACCGTGATGGCCACCTCCTCGACGACCTCGTCCTCGGATTCGCACACGTCCAGCAGCGCCTCGCGGTAGATGGTGATGGCATCAGGCAACGAGCCGAAGTAGTCGGAGTCGCGTTCGGTCAGCGCCACCCCCTCGTACAGCCCGAGCAGTTCGGTGTCCTCGGGATGGCGGCTTTCGACCAGCACGACGACGTTGTCCATGGCGGCCGCCAGCTCGGGCGGGATCAGGTCGAGGGCGTCGGAGACCAGTTCGTCGAAGCGCTGCGGATCCATCCGCACGGACACCCGTCTAGCCTCCCGGCGGGGGCTCGGCGGGCGGCGGCGCCTCCGGGGCCGGGTTCGCGGGCGGGGCGCCGTTATCCGCCGGCTTATTATACTGCTGGGCGGGCGCCTTTTTG
>NZ_MBEI01000037.1 GCF_001953985.1 Mycobacterium colombiense | reverse complement strand
ATATGGTGCATCACGGCCACCAGCACATGCTCGTCCGCGCCAACACGGAAAAGCCTTGCCCGCAACGGGATCTCGGTGGCTAAATCAAACGGCTGACGCACTATGGGATCGACGGTCTCCTGCAGCCGGGCCGGCGACCAGTCGGTGGCATCGACGACCTGCCAACCGAAGTCGGCCCGCTCGGCCGGGATCACCTGCTGCTGGGGTATCCCCTCGACCGCCGGGAACAGTGTGCGCAGGCTTTCTTGGCGGGCCACCACATCGGCCAGCGCCGCCCCCAACGCCTCGGCATCCAGCCGTCCGCTGAGCCGCAACGCCGCCGCCATGTTGTAAATCGGTGAAGGCCCGAGCAACTGGTCGATAAACCACAACCGCTGCTGGGCAAACGACAACGGCACCACCGCCGGCCGCTCGGTGGCCACCAACGGCTCGCGCCGACCGCCATCTCCATTTACCCGGAGCGCCAACTGGGTAACCGTGGGCGCCTCGAACACCGTACGCACGGAAAGGTCGGCATCCAACCCCATTTCGATCGCGGCGACCAGGCGCATCGCCAACAGCGAGTCCCCACCCAGATCGAAGAAGGACTCGTCGACACCGACCCGCTCGAGCCCCAGTACCTCGGCGAACATTCCCGCCAGGATCTCCTCGACCGGGCCGGCCGCGGCGCGATA
>NZ_MBEI01000036.1 GCF_001953985.1 Mycobacterium colombiense | reverse complement strand
GTTTTATATAAGAGACAGGGTGGGGGCGCCGGATGCCGCCCCGGCGCCCCCACCCGAGCAGCCGGCGCTCGCCGACCAGCCGCCGCCCGCCGAACCGCCGGCGCCGCCGGCGAACACGACGTCCAACTCGATCGAGGTGCTGCAGAACCTGATGCTTCCGACGGGGCCGTCATGAGGCGCGCGGTCGCCGTTGTCCTCGGCCTGGTGTGCGCCGCGTCGTTGTCGGGCTGCGGCTGGCGCGGCCTGAATTCGCTCAGCCTGCCCGGCACCGCGGGCGGGGGACCGGGCTCGTACACGATCCAGGCGCAGATGCCCGACGTGGTCACCATCCAGGAGAACACCCGCGTGCGGGTGGACGACGTGAACGTCGGCAACGTCACCAAGATCGAGCTGCAGGACTGGCACGCGCTGGTCACCATGCGGATCAACGGCGATGTGCACCTGCCGGCCAATTCGACCGCCAAGCTCGGACAGACGAGCCTGCTCGGCTCGATGCACATCGAACTCGCGCCGCCGAAAGACGAGCGGCCGGTCGGCCAACTCAAGGCGGGGTCGGTCATCCCGTTGTCGCGCGCCAGCCTGTATCCCACCACCGAGCAGACGCTGGCCTCGGTGTCGATCCTGCTCAACGGCGGCGGAATCGGGCAGCTGCAGGAGATCACCCAGGCCGTCGCCAAGGCATTCGCCGGCCGCGAGAACGACATGCGCAGCCTGTTGACCCAGATCGACGAGTTCATCGCCAAAACCAACGACCAGACCGACGACATCATCACCGCCGCCGAGAATCTCAACGCGTTGGCCGGGCAGTTTGCCGCCAACGACCCCGTCGTCGACAAGGCGCTGACGTCCGTACCCAAGGCGCTGGACGTCCTGGCCAAGGAGCGCGCGAACATCGCCGACACGATCGATCAGGTGGGCAAATTCAGCGCGATCGCCGCCGATACCATCCACCAGAGCCGGGAATCACTGGTGAACAACCTGCGCAACATCGCACCGGTGCTGCGGTCGCTCGCCGACGCGGGACCCTCGCTCACCAAGGGACTCGACGGCCTGGCGACCTACCCATGGCCCGCATCCACCGTGCGGAACTGGTTCCGCGGCGATTACGCCAACCTCACCCTGGTCGTCGATCTGACGTTGAGCCGCATCGACCAGGGCCTGTTCACCGGCTCCCGATGGGAAGGCAACCTCACCCAACTCGAACTGCAGTGGGGCCGCACCATCGGCATGCAGCCGAGCCCGGTCACCGGGGGCAACCCGCTGACCTATCCGTACCACTTCGGGGGGTACTGAGTGCTTCGGTTGAATCGCCGGACGTGGATCCAGCTGTCAATCCTGACGCTGGTGACCGTCGTTTCTTGTGGCGCAATGGCATTCAACTTTATCAAGCTGCCCGCCACGCTGTTCGGGATCGGGGAGTACAAGGTCACGGTCGACCTGCCGCAATCGGGTGGGCTCTACGAGACCTCGGTGGTCACCTACCGCGGGACCGATGTGGGCCAGGTCAAGTCGGTCGGCGTCACCGCCACCGGGGTGCGCGCGGTGCTGGCCATGAGATCGGGCGTCAAGGTGCCCTCCGACGTGCAGGCGTCGGTGCACAGCCGCTCGGCGATCGGCGAGCAGTACATCGAACTGACACCCCAGCCCGGCAAGCAGGACGGCCAACATTCCCGGACGCTGCGCGACGGCGACGTCATCACCGCCGGACATGTCGACGTTCCCGTCGACATTGGGCACCTGCTCGACATGACCAACCGTGCGCTGCAAGCGATTCCACGGGACAACCTGCGCACCGTGATCGACGAGACAAACCGGGCGGTCGGCGGCCTCGGGCCGGAACTGTCCCGCATCGTCGACGGGTCGACCGCGCTGGCCGTCGCCGGCGGCCGGACCGTCGACCCGCTTGCCGCCCTCATCGACCAGGCGCCGCCGGTGCTCGACTCGCAGGTGCAGACATCCGGCGCGATCGCCACGTGGGCCGGCCGCACCGCAGCCATCATGGCGCAGTTCAAGGCGCAGGACGCCGCGGTGCGAGATCTGTTGACACAGGGCACTTCCGGCATCGACGAAGGCCGCGCGATGCTGGACCGGGTGTCGCCGGCACTGCCGGTGCTGTTCGCCAACCTGGTGAGCCTCGGCGATATCGCCGTCGTCTACCGCCACGACATCGAACAACTTCTGGTGCTGCTGCCGCAGGGCATCGCGGCCATGGCGGCGATCATCGTGCCGAGCTCGAACACCAAGCAGGAGTACCGGGGCGCCCAGCTGGACTTCAACCTCAACCTCAACCTGCCGCCGCCCTGCACGACGGGATACCTGCCGCCGGCACAGCGGCGCTCGCCGGCCAGCGTCGATGCCCCGGACCGGCCCGCGGCCGACCTCTATTGCCGGGTGCCGCAGGACTCCGAGTTCAATGTCCGTGGCGTGCGCAACATTCCGTGCGAGAGCAAGCCGTGGAAGCGCGCGCCCACCGTCGAATTGTGCGAAAGCGACGAAGACTACGTGCCGCTCAACGAGGGCTACAACTGGAAGGGTGACCCCAATGCCACCACCAGCGGCCAGGGCGTCCCGCAGTATCCACCTGGCCAGGATCCGCGGCTGCCACCGCCGCGGGGCACCGCGCCACCGCCCGCGCCCGTAGCGGTCGCGACGTACGACCCGGCCACGGGCGAATACATCGGCCCGGACGGGCGCCGCTACACCGAGTCGGACCTGGCGCACCCCCGCGCCAAGAGCTGGCAATCACTCCTTGTCCCGCAACCCTGAGAGTTTGAAGGAGCATCATGGCGGACAAACCCGATACGACGGAGGAAAACGTCGACGAGCCAACGGCACTCGACGTCGAACACATCGACGCGGCCGAGGCCGAGGAGACTGAAAAGATCCACGCCGAAGACGGCGACGGCGGTGCGAGTCCACCCGCGGGCAGGCTCGCGCGGTGGCGCGAGATCGCGCAACGGCGGCGGCTTTCGCGCACCGGATCGGCGTTGGTGGCCAGCGGCCTCATCGTGGCGACGCTGGCCGGCCTGAGCGGCTGGCTCGGGTATCGCGCCTACCAAAAGCACGATGCCCAGGCCCGGCAGAGCCTGTACGTCGCGACGGCCCGGCAGGGCGCGGTGAACCTCACCACGATCAACTACACCCAGGTGGACGCTGACGTGCAGCGGATCCTCGATCTGGCCACCGGCGCATTCCGGGACGACTTCGAACAGCGGTCCAAGCCGTTCATGGAGGTTGTCAAGGCGGCGCAGTCGAAATCGGAAGGGACGGTCACCGATGCCGGACTGGAATCCCAACGCGGCGACTCCGCCCAGGTTTTGGTGGCGGTCGCGGTGAAGTCGCGCACCGCGGGAGGCGAGGAGGCGCCGCGGGAATGGCGCATGCGCATCGAGGTCCGATCCGTCGGCGATGACGCCAAGGTTTCCAACGTGGTGTTCGTGCCATGACGACACTGAAGGAAGACGTGAACGTCGATACCACCGACGAGGAACTGGACTCGGCAACCGAAGGCGCGCAACAGGAATCCGATGCCGCCGAATCGTCCATCGAGGCGCAACCGAAGGCCGAGCGGGCAAGGCGCCCGATCGTGTGGTCACGGGTGTTCGCCTACGCAGTCTTGCCCGCCCTGGCACTGGTGTTGGCGCTCGGCGCCGGTTACCTCAAGTGGTCGGCGGGGGCGGCGGACGATCTCGCACGGGCCCGGGCCGAATCGGTGCAGGCCGCCCGCGACGACGCGGTCACCTTGTTGACCTATCACGCCGACACGGTGGACAAGGACCTCGCCGCGGCGCGCGAACGGCTCACCGGTGAGTTCAAGGACGCCTACGCCGAGCTGGCCCGCCAGATCGTCGGGCCCGGCGCCAAGGAGAAGCACATCTCGTCGGTCGCCAAAGCCAATGCGGCGGCGTCCGTTTCGGCCACCACTAACCACGCCGTGGCGCTGGTGTATGTCGATCAGACGGTGACCATCGGCACGGGTGCTCCCACCGACACCCAGCCCGTCGTGCGGGTGACCCTGGACAAGGTCAACGGCCGGTGGCTGGTGTCGCGCTTCGACCCGGTGTGATCCGAGGAACCGCCATGAACGTCTCGGTACGCCGCTGGTCGGCCGTCGGCGCTGTCCTGGTGGGCACGACGGTGGTGGCGGCTCCCGGCGCGCAGGCCGACAACAAACGGCTCAACAGCGCGGTCGTGTCCGCCGTCTACACCCTGCAGCACCAGTCGGGCTGCACAAACGACGTCATCAGGAACAACGCGCTCACACTCGCCGCCGAGTGGCACGCCGACGACATGATCAACAACCGAAACATCAACGACGACATCGGCTCCGACGGCTCGACACCACAAGACCGTGCCAACGCCGCGGGCTTCCGCGGCAGGGCTGCCGAGACGGTGGCCATCAACCCGGCCATCGCCATCAGCAGCCTGGAGCTGGTCAACCAGTGGTATTACAACCCGGATGACATGGCGATCATCCGCGATTGCGCCAACACCGCCATCGGGGTGTGGTCGGACAACAGCATCGACCGCACCGTGGTGGTGGCGGTGTACGGGCAGCCGGACCAGTCCAAACGGTAAGCGGCAGAAGAAGTTACTCCGGGGAGGCGTTTTCGAGCGCGGAGAAAAGCGTTTCCGCACCGTCACGCTCGTCCGCGGCCTCGCAGACGCACACCAGGGCGCCGTGTCGCCACGGCCCGAAGTGCGTACCGCGTCTGCGCAGCAGATGCTGCGCCAAGACCTTGTCGCGTTGATCCCGCGAGAACGCGAAGTCCAGGTTGACGGGCAGCCCCGCCCAATCGACCTGGTCACTGGCCAGTTCGTCGGCCGTCCCGCCGTACCGCAGCCGGCATTGCAGCGGGCAGCCGTTCTTGATGACCCGATCGGGTCCATCACACTCCCGAGCCACGATGACGTCACTCCTTCAGGTGCGCGACCTAGTGAGTGCATCGTGCGACGCCGAAGTTTCGGCGGCGGTTGTGCGATGTTTCCGCTGTGTTACGGCTTTGGCGGCAGCGGCCGATCGGCGCTAGTAGACGTCGCGGTGGTAGCGCTTGTCGGCGCTCAACGACTGGACGTAATCCCGCGCCGCGTCTGGGTCGAGCTTGCCGAATTCGGCCGCGATCTCGCAGAGCGCCCGGTCGACGTCCTTGGCCATGGGATCGGCAGTGCCGCAGACGTACAGCTGGGCCCCGTCCTGCAGCCAGCTCCACAGCTGCGCCCCACGGTTGCGCATCAGGTGCTGCACGTAGACCTTCTGCTGCTGGTCCCGGGAGAACGCCAGGTCCAACTCGGTGAGGAACCCGTCCTCACGCATCTGCTCGAGCTCGTCGCGGTAGTAGAAGTCGGTGGCAGCGTGCTGCTCGCCGAAGAACAGCCAGTTGGGTCCGGTGTGACCGAGCGCGCGCCGTTCCTGCAGGAAACCGCGGAAGGGCGCGATACCGGTGCCGGGGCCGATCATGATCATCGGCGTGTCCGACTCACTCGGCGGCCGGAAATTGCTCGACTGCTGCAGATAGACGGCGACTCGATCGCCGGGGGAGCGGTCGGCGAGGTAGGTCGAACACACCCCGCGGCGCGGCACGCCCTGGAAGTTGAAGCGCACCGGGGAGACCGTCAGGTGCACTTCGCCCGGACACGCCTTGGGGCTCGACGAGATCGAGTAAAGCCGCGGCTGAAGGCGCTTGAGGACGCGCAGCCACTCGTGGGCCGACGCGGAAACCGGCAGCTTGGACAGCAGGTCGATGGACTGGCGCCCCCATGTCCAATCCGCCAGTGCGCGTTTGTTTTCCGGCTTCAGCAGTTCCGCGAGCGTCGAGTCACCGGTGCGCTCCTGGACGAACCGCACGAGATCCCGGCTGATGTGGGCGATCTCGATCCGCTCGGTGAGCGCCGAGCGCAACGACATCAGGCCGTGCTCGCCGACCTCGACCGGGGTCTGGCCGCTCAGCCCGGTCACCGACAGCCATTCGTCGACCAACTCGTCGCTGTTGCGCGGCCACACGCCGAGCGCGTCGCCGGCCTCGTAGGTCACGGAGTCTTCCGGCAGGTCGAACACCAAGTGCCGTACGTCTTTTGTCGATTCCGGCTGGCTCAGCACGGTGTTGCGGACCATGCCGGTGATCAGCGGATGCTTCTTGCTGTAGGCGCTTGTCGCGTGGCCATTGGGGTGGGACGGTGCCGCTACCGGAGAAGTGCGGGCCGGCACCGCGGCTCCTTCGCCGCCGACGGACGTGGGCGTCTTGGTCAGCGCATGGATGACGTCGCCCACCCACTTGGCCGCGGTGTCGTCGTAGTCGGGTTCGCAGTCCACCCGATCGGCGATGCGGGTCGCCCCCAGCTCGGCCAGCCGGGCATCCAGATTGCGACCGTGACCGCAGAAATCGTCGTAGTTGGAGTCGCCCAGCGCGAGAACGGCATAGCGGGTGTCGGTGAATCGCGGCGCACCCTCGCCGGTCAGCGCCCGCCAGAGACCGGCGCCGTTGTCGGGCGCTTCGCCGTCACCGGTGGTGCTGGTGACGAACAACAGTTCCTTCGTCGTCGGCAACTCGGTTACGGGGAAGTCATCCATGCTCTGCAGCGTGACCGGAAGTTCGACGGCGCCCAATTGCGCGGCGATCTCGGCGGCGAGTTCCTCTGCGTTCCCGGTTTGCGATGCCCACAGCACCACGACGGGAGCGCGCTCGGCCGCGGGTTTCGCATCGACCGGCGCGGCGGGCGGTTGCTGAGCGACCCGCGGCGGCGTCGGTTGGACCTCCTCGGGCAGCACCACCGGCTGGGGCCCGTCGATGCGCGAGAACAGTCCCGCCAGAAGACCGTCCACCCACAGCCGGGTGCTGGAATCGAACGGCGCGCTCAGCGGCAGGGTGGGCACCCCGCCGGTGCGGCGCCCCGCATCCGAGCGAAGCCCGGACAGCATGCCGGACAGGTAGGTGCGGCCGAGCTCGTTGAATTCCGGCTTGGGTTGTGTTGCCACACCCAGCAATTCACCCAGGGCGTCGACTTGTGACACGCTGATTTCTCGTACCTCCGTGGGCGCGGGTTCCGGTGTGTCGGTGGGCGCCGGCGCCTCGGTGCCCGAAACGGGTTGAGAGACGGCGACCTTCGTCAGCGTGACGGCGCACGCCTTGAATTCCGGCTGGTTCGAGATCGGGTCGACCGCATCGTTGGTGACGGCGTTGATCGACAGGTATTCGCCGAAGGTGTCGTTCCAGTGGAAGGGTGCGAAGCAGTTGCCGGGCCGCACCCGGTCGCTGACAGCGGCGGGCAGCACGGCACGTCCTCGGCGGGAGGCGATTTCGACCCGATCGTTGTCGGCGATCTGCAGGCGCGCGGCGTCGGCGGGGTGGATCTCGACGAATGGCCCGGGATTGAGTTTGTTGAGTTTGGCGACCTTGCCGGTCTTGGTCATGGTGTGCCATTGGTGCGGCAGGCGACCGGTGTTCAGCAGGAACGGGTAGTCGTCGTCGGGCATTTCCTCGGGCAGCAGGTGCGGGCGGGCGAAGAACACCGCACGACCCGTCGCCGTGGGAAAGGCCAGCCGCGGCACGCTGCCGTCCTCGCGCACCAACCGCGTCTGGCTGACACCGTCGTTGAGATAGCGGATGGGGTTGCGGTCACCGTCGCCCTCCGGTGCGCACGGCCACTGCAGCGGGCCCCGGCGCAGCCGCTCATAGCTGATGCCGCGCAGGTCATAACCGGTCTTCGGGTTTGAGAACCGCTTGATCTCTTCGAAGACTTCCTCGGCGGAGGTGTAGCTGAACGCCTCCGAAAAGCCCATCTCGCAGGCGATCCGGGCGATGATCTGCCAGTCGGGCAGGGCATGGCTCGGCGCCCGGGCCGCGGGCTGGAACAATGTCATGTTGCGCTCGGAATTGACCATGACCCCCTCGGACTCCGTCCACAGGGTCGCCGGCAACAACACATCGGCGTATTCGTTGGTCTCGGTCTCGAAGAACGCGTCCTGCGCCATCACCAGTTCGGCGCGCTCCAGTCCGGCCAGGACCGTCTTTCGGTTGGCAACGGAGGCAACGGGATTGGTGCAGATGATCCAGCAGGCCTTGATCTTCCCGTCGGCCATCCGGGAAAACATGTCGATGGTCCCGCTGCCCACCTCGGTGCGCAGCGTGCCGCGGGGAATGCCCCACAGGTTTTCGACGAATTCGCGGTCGTCGTCGGATGCCACCGAACGCTGGCCCGGCAATCCCGGCCCCATGTAACCCATCTCGCGGCCGCCCATCGCGTTGGGTTGTCCGGTGAGGGAGAACGGGCCGCTGCCCGGCCTGCAGATCGCCCCGGTGGCCAGGTGCAGGTTGCAGATCGCGTTGGTGTTCCAGGTGCCGTGGGTGCTCTGGTTGAGGCCCATCGTCCAGCAGCTCATGAAATTCTCGGCCTCACCGATCATTTGAGCCGCCGCGCGGATGTCCTCTTCGGGGATGCCGGTCACCGCGCTGACCATGTCGGGGGTGTACTGCTCCAGGAAACTGGGCATCACCTCCCAGCCTTCGGTGAATTCGGCGATGAAATCGGCGTCGGTGTGGCCGTTCTCGACGATCAGGTGCAGCAGTCCGTTGAGCAGGGCCAGATCCGATCCCGGTGCGATCTGCAGGAACAGATCGGCCTTGTCGGCGGTCGCGGTGCGGCGCGGGTCGACGACGATCAGCTTGGCGCCGGCCTTGACCCGGTCCATCATGCGCAGAAAGAGGATGGGATGGCAGTCGGCCATGTTGGCGCCGATGACGAAAAAGACGTCGGCACGATCGAAGTCCTGATACGACCCGGGCGGTCCGTCCGCGCCCAGCGAGAGCTTGTAACCGGAACCCGCGCTGGCCATGCACAGCCGCGAATTCGACTCGATCTGGTTGGTGCCGATGAAGCCCTTGGTCAGCTTGTTCGCCAGGTACTGCGCCTCGATGGACATCTGGCCGGACACGTACATCGCGAAGGCGTCCGCGCCGTGCTCATCGACGATCGCCCGTAACCGCTTCGCGGACTGGCTGATCGCCTTGTCCATGTCGATGGGCTCGAGTGGCTCGCCGCGGTCGGCCCGCGCATGCGCGCAATCCATCCGGCCCGGCGCGCCGAGCATGTCCGCGGTGGTGGCGCCCTTGGTGCACAACCGGCCGAAGTTGGCCGGATGTTGCTTGTTCCCAACCGACTTGGTGACGTGATCGCGGCCCGTTTTCGGATCCGTTGTGATCTGCAACACCATGCCGCAACCGACGCCGCAGTAAGCGCACATGGTGTTCACGGCGTTCCCACGCGCCATGGACTCCCTAGCCACGCTTACGTCCCTCCGTCGAGTGCGTACGGGTTAGCTCCGTATCAGGTGAGTTCATTGTGGAGCAGGCATGTTTCGGCATCGCTGCCCGAAATTTCCCCCGGTTTACTTCTTCCTCTCAACGGCCAGCGCGCCGGTGTGAAATCGCCGGGGAAATTCACCGCTCAGGATTGCGTTAGCGCAGGTCACCGTCGACCGCCCGCCCCGCTTGAGGCTACTCAGCGCGACCCTCGAAACGCTTCTCGGAACGGGGTTTTTGACCAAACCGACGGGACATTCACAGTCTTCGCTAAGCTCACCGCGTGCGTCAGCTCATTGTGATCTTCCTGGCTTTGCTGGCCTCCGGCTGCGGCTGGAAGCCGACCGCGCCACCGCAGGCCCGACCCGACACCTGCAAGGAGTCCGATGGGCCCACGGCCGACACCGTGCGCCGGGCCATCACCGCGGTCCCCATCGCCATCCCCGGCACCATCTGGGTGGAGATGGGCCGGGGGCACACGCGAAACTGCCGGTTGCACTGGGTGCAGATCATCCCGACGATCGCCAGCGAATCAAGTCCGCAGCAACTGCTGTTCTTCGACCACAACACGCCGCTCGGTAGCCCCACCTCGAACCCGAAGCCGTATATAACCGTGCTGCCGCCTTCGGATGACACCGTCACCGTTCAATACCAGTGGCAGAAGGGAAATGATCAGCTGTGCTGTCCCACCGGGATCGGAACGGTCAAATTCCGGATCGGCCCGGACGGCAAGCTGCAAACCCTTGGCAAGGTTCCGAACCAATAACGTTGGACGCCAATGACTTACCCGCACAGCCGAGGCTGTGCCGGGAATCCAATGGCGTTCTGAAACCGTCCGGAGGCTATCGTCGAACGGTCCGTCAGCTCGTGAGGGCCTCGGACAGGTTCTCCGGGTGCAGCATCTCGACGTAACGTAGCCGCTCCGGGATGCCGAAGCCATCTACCAGCGTCTCGGCGTGCGGGCGCAGCGCGCGGCACCGGTCGTTGATCCCCCGGGTGACCGCTTTCGCGCGCTCGGTGGACAGGTAGCGGTGCTCGATGTACCAGGCCTTGTCGTCCTCGATCACTGACAGCGCGTACAGGTCGCACAGGATGCCGAGTAGTTCGCGGGCCTGCTCGTCGGGGCACGCGTCGATCCCGGCAACGAAAGCCTCCAAGATGACTCGATCGATGTGCGCGCTGGCCGCATGCAGGACGTGATCCTGCACGGAGTTGAAGGCGTCGAATGCCGACATCTCTTTGGATTTGGCCTGCAGGCGGCGCGCCACGGATGCCAGCAGGTATTCCTCGCGGTCTTCGAACATCTTGATCTGGGTGCCGCGGTTGAAGAGGCTGCCCTCTTCTTCGCTGTCTTGCCGCGCATCCACGATCGTTTGGATGATCGCTTCTGCCGCAGTGCGTTTGACGACGCGTTCGCCAACGGTGTTGGCGGCGAAGCGAACCCATTCGACCGGGCTCATGCTCTTGATGTCGTCGGCGTAGGCGGTCAGCAGTTCCTTGGCCACCAGCTGGGTCAGCACATGGTTGTCGCCCTCGAACGTGGTGAAGACGTCGGTGTCACCGCGCAGCCCGATCAGCCTGTTCTCGGCCATGTAGCCGGCGCCGCCGCACGCCTCGCGGGACTCCTGGATCGCGCGGCTGGCGTGCCAGGTGTTGGCGGCCTTCAGCCCGGCGGCGCGCGCTTCCAGTTCGCGCTGCTCGTCGGCGTCGGGGGCGTCCGCGCTCTGCACGTCATGACACTTGCCGACCAGCTCGTTCTGCGCGAACTGCAGCGCGTATGACTTCGCGATCAACGGAAACAGTCGCCGCTGGTGCACCAGGTAGTCCATGATCAGCACCTCGGAATCGTCATCGGGTGCGGTGAACTGCCTGCGCTGCAACGCATATCGGGTGGCGATATCCAAGGCCACCCGTCCGGCGGCGCCGGCGCTGCCGCCCACGGTGATCCGGCCGCGGACCAGGGTGCCCAGCATGGTGAAGAACCGGCGGTTCGGGTTATCGATCGGGGAACTGTACGTGCCGTCGGCCGCGACGTCGCCGTACTTGTTCAGCAGGTTGACCCGCGGGACCCGGACATGGTCGAACACGATGCGCCCGTTGTCGACGCCGGGCAGCCCACCCTTGTATTCGCAGTCCGACGTGGTGACGCCGGGCAGGTCGTTGCCGTCCTCGTCGCGGATCGGGACCAGGACGCAGTGCACACCGTGATTGACCGGCTTGCCGTCCTCGGTGGTGATCAGTTGCGCGAAAACCGCTGCCATGGTTGCGGTTTCGGCGGCGCCGCCGATGTAGTCCTTACGGGCCGACGGCGTGGGCGAGTCGATGACGAACTCTTCGGTCTCGGGGTCGTAAGTCGCGGTCGTCTCCAGCGACTGCACGTCGCTGCCGTGTCCCGTCTCGGTCATCGCGAAACAGCCGCGCAAATCCAGGCTGATGATCTTGGGCACGTAGATCTCGTGGTGGCGCTCCGTGCCCAGGTTCTCCACGGCCCCGCCGAACAGGCCCCACTGCACGCCGGCCTTCACCATCAGCGACAGGTCCGACATCGCCAGCATCTCGATCATCGTGATCGCCGCACCGACGTCGCCGGTGCCGCCGTGTTCCTTCTTGAAACTGTCGGCGGCCGCGCCGAACGCCGCCATGATCCGCATCTGCTCCGCCACCTTGGTGCGGGCGATCACGGTGTTCGGTGTGTAGTGCGGGCGGAAGAGATCCTCGGCGAGCGTGTCGCGCATCCGGTTTCTGACATCGCGCCAGCGCCCGTCCAAGGCGTTGCGCAGATACTCGGCAGTGGTAGTCGTTTCAGGCGCCATAATCCGACAGTAATGGCCGGTTCGCGTCGCGGCGAACATCGACGACAGTTCATGTCGCCGAACGAAACTTCGGGGCGGCCACCAGCCGCCGGCGCCGGAAACTCAGCGCTCGGGATGACGGGATTGCGGCCCGGGATTCGGGGACGGGCCGCGGCTTTGGCCCACGGGCGAGCGCAGCCGATAGAGCGTGAACCCGGCCGCGATGAGTCCGAACAACACGAGCATTCCCATGTCGAACACCCACCAGCCGCTGTAGTGGGTCCACGTCACGGCGTCGGCGGCCAGCGAGTCGACCCTGCGCAGATTCGCGGTGGACGCCGCGGCCGCGAAACCCCACTGGGCCGGGACGAACCAGCTGATCTGCTGCAGGCCCAGCACGCTCACCAGCTGCACCAGGCTCCCGTTGAACAGCGCGGACGCCAGGATCACCGGGACCACGAGCGGCAGCACCTCCCGCAGCGACTTGCCCAGCGACGACAGCCCGAGGCCGATGACCACGGAGACGATCGCGGTGACGGCCACGCTTACGTAGAGCTCGACCGTGGCGTTATGCAGCAGGACGGCGCTGTGTCCCGGCTCCCCCTTGACCGCGATGACGATCGCGAACACGACGGCCGTCCAGATGGCCGCGGCCAGGCCGTACACGGTGAACTTGGCGGTCAGGTAGGCCGGCGCGGACAGGCCGACCTCCTGCTCGCGCCGGAAGACGCGATGCTCGCACACCACCGCGCGGATGGTCAGCGCCGTCCCGATGATCACCGCCGCGATGTTGAAGGCGGCCAGGATCTCGATGGCTTCGTGCGGGTTGGTGCTGCCCGGGTCGGGCCGCGTCAGGCCGGAATCACCCGGAATCAGCAGCGCGAGCCCCGCCAGCACGAACGGCAGGATCGCCAGGAACGCAAAGTAGATGCGATCGCCGAGCAGCAGACGAACCTCGCGCCGGACCAGCAACCGGATCTGCCGGTTCCTGGACAACCCGGGTGGCGGCGGACCGGGCGCCTCGACCTCGGGCGGGGTGGTCGGTGCCGCGGTCGGGGGCCGCGCGCGGAAGGCGCGATGGGCACCCTCGGGATCGGCTTCGACCTGCACGAGCACCCTCGACCACTCGTTGGTGCCCATCGCGGACTCGACCTGCAGGGGCGTTCCGAGGTACGCGACTTTGCCCGCCGCGGTGAGCACCAACACCTGGTCGCACGCGTTCACGTCGGTGAGCGACGTGTGCGCCGAAATCGTGACCACGACGGCGCAGCCGATGTTGGCCTGGTGCCGCAGCATCGCCATGACGTGACGCTGCTGGGCCGCATCCAGTCCGGCGGTGGGTTCGTCGACCACGAGCAGACTCGGACGGTTGACAAGCTCGACCGCCAGGGCGGCGCACCGACGCACCTCGGGTGAGAGTTTGCGGATTCTGGTGTCCCGGTGCGGGGTCAACTCGAGTTCGTCGAGGACCTGGCTGACCACGTGGTCACGCTGCTCGGCCACGGTGTCCGGTGGCAGCCGCAGTTCGGCGGCGTACTCCACCACCTGCGCGACGGTGAGCTGCCGGTGCAGGCGGTCGTCGCGGGGGACCACCCCGATGCGGGTGCGGATGAACTCCGGCTCGGCCTGGACATCGTGTCCGTCCACGATGACGCGCCCGGCGCTGAGTTCTCTGGTCCCGGCCAGCAGCGCGAGCAGCGCGGAATTGCGCGCGGCCGACGGCCCGATGACTGCGGTCATGGCCCCGGGACGCGCGGCGAACGAGATGCCCGACAGCGTCTCGCGGCCATCGACTGTCAGCCCCAGCTGGTAGGCCGTTGCCCCGGTGGTGCGTGACGCGGGTTGCAGCGGCAGCCGAAAGGTGGAGTTGGGTTCCTCGGTGCGGAAGGAGGGGCGCTGGGCGCGCAGCTTGCTGGTCACCATCCGCTCGATCAGGCTCGGACCCTTGTGCTGCTCGGGTTCCGCGGCCGGCGGGGGGACCGGTGGAGCCGGTGGCTGAGCCGACGGCGCCGGCGGCGGAGGAACCGCGCCGAGCGGCGTCGGTGGCGGTGCTCTGGGCTGGGC
>NZ_MBEI01000035.1 GCF_001953985.1 Mycobacterium colombiense | reverse complement strand
CGACCTGGCCCCCCCCGCGCCCGCCCCGGCGCCCATGCCACCTCCCGCCCCGGCGCCGCCCGCCTTACCGGCGGTGGCCACGGCCCCGAGCCCCGTCGCGCCGGCCGCGGCGCCGGCCTCGGCCCCGGCGCCCGCGCCCACCGCCACGACGAGCACCGTGGCCGGCGCCGCACCGGCGCCGCCGGCTCCAGCCGCTCCAGGACCCGGTTTCTTCCCGCCCTACGTCATCGGCCCTCCGGGCATGGGAACGGGCTCGGGCATGGGCGCGAGCGCCAGCTCCAGCGCCAAAAGGAAAGCACCGGAACCCGATAGCGCCGCGGCCGCTGCGGCCGCGAGCGCGCGGGAGGCCGCCCGCGCGCGCCCCCCCCGGCGCGCGACACAGCGCGGGCACGGCGACGAGTTCATGGACATGAACGTCGACGTAGACCCGGACTGGGACGCCTCGCTGGCTTCGGATCACGGCGCCGGCACGCTGGGGTTCGCCGGGACCGCCCGCCAGGAGGCGGCCGCCGCGGCGGCCGGATTGACCACGCTGGCCGGCGACGAGTTCGGCGGCGGCCCAACCCTGCCGATGATGCCGGGCACCTGGGGCCCGGGCGACGACGACGGGGACGCCTAGCGCCGGGAGCCCCGTTGGCCTCGTCGATTCGTCCCGGGCCCCCGCGCCGGTGCGCGCTGCGATAATGACGCGGTGGAGACGCTGAAGTCCGGCCGCAGGTTGCGGCCAGGGTCGATGGAAGTGCTGGTCGCTCTCCTGCTGGCCTGCGCGCTGGCCGCGACGACCCTGCGCAATGCCGTCTTCAACAGCGCGGCGCTCTCGACGATGGGCACCGTGTTCTGCGGGGTTTTCGTGCAGGCGATTCCGTTCCTGGTGCTCGGGGTGGTGGTCAGCGGCCTGATCGCGACATTCGTGTCGCCGCAGCGGTTGGCGCGCTGGTTGCCGCGGCGGCCGGCCGTGGCGGTGCTGGCGGCCGGTGTCGGCGGCGTCGCGCTGCCCGGCTGTGAATGCGGGTCAGTTCCGTTGGCGCGGCGGCTGTTCGGCGAAGGCGGCGCGACCGGAGCCGCGGCGTTGACGTTCATGCTGGCCGCGCCGGCGATCAACCCGGTCGTGCTGGTCGCCACGGCGGTGGCGTTTCCGGGCGCGCCCAGGATGGTCTTCGCCCGCATGGGCGCGTCGCTGCTGACCGCGGTCGTCATGGGCTGGGCGTGGTCGCGGTGGGGTCGCCCGGAATGGATCACGCGCCGGCTGCCCGCCGCGGGAACGCACACCGAGCCGAGATGGGTGGTTTTCACCGAGGCCGCACGCCACGACTTCCTGCAGGCCGCATCGTATTTGGTGCTCGGCGCGGCCGCGGCGGCCCTGCTGCACGTCGTGGTGCCCCAGTGGGTGTTCGCGCATCTGGCGACCGACCTCGTCCTCGGCGTCGCCCTGATGGCCGCCCTGGCGGTGGTGCTGGCGCTGTGTTCGGAGGCGGACGCGTTCGTGGCGGCCAGCATGACGATGGTGCCGCTGCTGCCCCGGCTGGTGTTTCTCGTCGTCGGCCCGGCCGTCGACGTCAAGCTGTTCGCGATGCAGGCGGGCATGTTCGGCCGGGCGTTCGCCGCGCGCTTTGCCCCCTGCACGTTCGTGGTGGCCACCGCGAGCGCCTGCGCGATCGGGCTTTTCGTGTTGGGGGCCCATTGATGAGCCGCGAGGCCGAGAACACCGTGCTGCTGTTGGTGGGCATCAGCATCGCCATGATCACCGGGTCGGGCGTCTTCACCCGTTACGTCAAGCCCGGGCTGTTGCCATGGCTGATCGTCTCGGCGGTGGTGCTCATCGGTTTGGCGCTGGTGGCGATCGTCGGCGACATTCGCCGGGGCGGGCCGCGGACGAGTGAGGCGGAGGCCGATCACGGCCACGGGCATTCCCATCGGGCCGGCATCGTCTGGATGCTCGTGGTCGCGGTCCTCGTGCTGATGTTCGTGGCGCCGCCCGCGCTGCGGCCCTCGGCCGCCGCCCCGTCCGTGACGTCGGTGTCCAATACCGTTCTGAACAAGGCATTTCCGCCGCTGCCACCCGGACCGGACCCGGACGTCTCGCTGCCCGAGGTGCTGATGCGCGAAGCGCACGACACGACCGGATCGTTGACGAGCCGGTCGATCAGCGTCACCGGCTTCGTCCTTAACGAGGCGCAGGGCGTCGACCTCGGACGCGTCGTCATCATCTGCTGTGCGGCCGACGCTCAGCTGGCCCGCATCCACCTGCGCGGGCCGGCGGCCGGCGGCGCCGCCGGGCTACCGGACAACACCTGGATCCGGGTTCAGGGCCAGGTCATACCCGCACCGCGGCAACCGAATTCGCCGGCGATTCCCACCCTGCAGGCCACCGCGGTCACCCGCATCGACGCCCCACCCAACCCGTATGCCTATCCGCACTGACCCGTCAATTGCGGCGGCTGGAGCCGCGTGTCCACCGCTCGTGCAGCCCGAGTTGGACTGGGACGGGCGTGTTTTCCCACTGCCCGCGCTCGAGCCAATCGCGCAGTTCGGCGGCCGCGGCACTGTCGGCGATGGGGCCTATCCAATGAGCCGGGCCGCAGGCCACCCGATCGCTCGTGCAGGGCTGCACCACGGCCATGACGCCGCCGCCGGTCGGCCGGGACGCACAGGTGAGCGGTCCGAGCATGCAGGCGGCCGAGACCAGCATGGAGTGCGGACAGCGCCGGATGGTGGGACGCAGTTCGTCGATCATCGACAGCTCGTGGCCGACCGCGCAAGCGGCGCAGACGATCACGGTGAAGGGGCGGTCGGTGCCGCGGCGCGGAGGCGTCATCGCGCCGTGTGCCGTCCGGGGTAGGGCAGCAACGCCATCTCGCGGGCGGTCTTGATGGCCGTCGCGACCTGACGTTGTTGCTGAACGGACAGGCCGGTGACTTGTCGCGACCGGATCTTGCCGCGTTCGGAGATGAACACGCGCAGCGTCGCGGTGTCTTTGTAGTCCACCGCGTCCAGCCCGAGGCTGTGCAGCAGATTCCTCTTGGGTGGGCGGCTGGGCGGTAGCGCGGGCCGGCGGGTGCGCGCGGCTTTCCCGGCCATCACCAGCTCGCCTTCCGCACACCGGGGAGCTGCCCGGCATGCGCCAATTCGCGAACGCGTACCCGTGACAGCCCGAACTTGCGGAGGTGACCGCGGGGGCGCCCGTCGACGGCGTCGCGGTTGCGCACCCGCACCGCGCTGGCATCGCGGGGTTGGCGCGCCAATTCGTCCTGGGCGGCCGCCCGTTGCCCGGCGGTGCTCGCCGGTGAGCGGATGATCTTCTTGAGCTCGGCGCGGCGTTCGGCGTAGCGTGCCACGACCGCGCGGCGGCGGTCGTTCTTGACGATCTTGGATTTCTTGGCCATGTTCAGCGGTCCTCGCGGAACTCGACGTGGCGGCGGATGACGGGATCGTACTTGCGCAGCACCAGGCGGTCGGGATCGTTGCGCCGGTTCTTGCGGGTGATGTAGGTGTATCCGGTTCCCGCGGTGGAGCGCAGCTTGACCACGAGGCGAATCTCGTTGCGTGCCATCAGATTCGCTGCCCCTCGCGGCGCAGCCGTGCCACCACCGCCTCGATGCCGTCGCGGTCGATCACCTTGATGCCCTTGGTGCTGACCCGCAGCCGGATCCGGCGGCCCTCCGAGGGCAGGTAGTACGTCTTGAGCTGGATGTTGGGATTGAAGCGCCGAGACGTTCGGCGGTGGGAATGCGATACCGCATTACCGAACCCCGGTCGCCGTCCGGTCACCTGACAGTGGGCGGACACCGTGCACCTCCGTTGCAGCTTATTGAAAATGATTTTCGACAAGGCCCGCCACGAACGGTACCGTATGAGTGAGCTAGATGAAAATGATTACCAATAAGGAGGACGATGCGGACGCCCGTCATCCTGGTCGCCGGCCAGAGGGATACCGACCCGGTCGTGGGTGCGTTGTTGCGCGCCCCGGGAACGCTGGTGGTAGAGCACCGGTTCGACGGTCAGGTGGTGCGCCGCACCACCACCGCGCTGTCCGGCGGCGTCTTGACATCCAACGAGACCGGCCTGGAACTCGCGCACGGCTGCATCTCGTGCACCATCCGCAACGACCTGCTGGTGTTGTTGCGTCAACTGCACCGGCGCGACGACGTCGACCGGATCGTCGTGCACCTGGGCCCCTGGCTGGAGCCCGAGCCAATCTGCTTGGCGATCAACCACGTTCGGGTGCGGGTTGCACCGGGCTACATCGACGGTCCGGCGGCCCTGGACGTGTCGATCGCCGCCGTGGTGACCTGTGTCGATTCATCGGCGTGGCTGAACCAGGCGCTGGGTGAGGACGAACTGGACGACGGGCGCACCGAGGCCCAGGTGGTGATCGGCCAGGCCGAATTCGCCGATGTGGTGGTGTTCAATCAGCCCAATCCGTTCGTCGCTGCCGTGCTGCGCCGGCTGTCTCCGCGCGCTCGCGTTCGGGTGGGCGCCGACGGCATCGAGGACGCGCTGAACGATCTGTATCGCGACGCGCGCCGCGGCCGCAGTGACGACCCGCACGGGCCGTTGCTGGCCGGTCAGCCCCCGCTGGAGTCTCGCGGACCAATCAGCTTGGTGGAGTTCAGTTCCCGGCGCCCCTTCCACCCACAGCGTCTGCACACGTGCCTGGATCTGCTGCTCGACGGCGTGATCCGGACCCGGGGACGGCTCTGGCTGGCCAGCCAACCGGACCGGGCGATGTGGTTGGAATCGGCCGGCGCCGGGCTGCGGGTCAGCTCGGCGGGCAAGTGGCTGGCCGCCCTCGACGACCTGGAGCTGGACGGCATCGACACGGAGCGAAGGACTTTCGCCGAACTGGCCTGGGACGACCGGCACGGCGATCGGCACACGGCGATGACCATCCTGGTGTGCGGCGCGAAACCCGCCGACATTCTCGACGCCCTGCAGGGCGCGCTGCTCACCGACGAGGAGATGCGGCGCCCGCGCGACTGGATCGACTACGACGACCCGTTTGGCGACTGGCACGAGGAGCCGTGCGCGGACCGGGCGGAGGCCGCCGACAACGCGGCCCGCCATACCCGGCAGGACGGAGATTTCTCATGAAGCCGGGCGCCCATCCCGACTACCACCCCGTCGTCTTCCAGGACGCCACCACCGGTGCGATGTTCCTGACCCGATCGACCCTCACGAGTTCGCGCACCGTCGAGTGGCAAACACCGCACGGCGCGCGCACCTATCCACTGGTCGTCGTCGAGGTCACCTCGGAGTCGCATCCGTTCTGGACCGGCGGCCGTCGCATCGTCGACAGCGCCGGGCAGGTGGAGAAGTTTCATCGCCGCTACGGCCGCAGGTAACCGCGACGTGCGCCATTAGCCTTGCGCGCCACCGGAAAAGGCGTGTCGGTGGCGCGGCGTACTGTGGTCTGCGTGCGTAGCGAAGGCGATACCTGGGACATCACCACGAGTGTGGGTTCGACCGCGTTGTTCGTGGCCACGGCGCGGGCGTTGGAGGCGCAAAAGCCCGACCCGCTCGCCGTGGATCCGTACGCGGAGGTCTTCTGCCGCGCCGTCGGCGGTTCGTGGGCCGACGTTCTCGACGGCAAGGATCCCGATCACCAGCTCAAGACGGCCGATTTCGGCGAGAACTTCGTCAACTTCCAGGGCGCCCGCACCAGGTACTTCGACGAGTACTTCCGGCGCGCGGCGGATGCGGGCGTGCGGCAGGTGGTCGTCCTGGCGGCGGGCCTGGACTCGCGCGCCTACCGCCTGGACTGGCCGGCCGCGACGACGATCTTCGAGCTCGACCAGCCGCAGGTGCTCGACTTCAAGCGCGAGGTGCTCACCGGCGTCGGCGCCCAACCGCGCGCCGAGCGCCGCGAGATCGCCATCGATCTGCGCGAAGACTGGCCGCAAGCCCTGCGTGACAGTGGCTTTGACCCCGCCAAGCCGTCGGCGTGGATCGCCGAGGGCCTGCTGATCTACCTCCCGGCGACGGCCCAGGAGCAGCTGTTCACCGGCATCGACGGCCTGGCCGGCCACGGCAGCCACGTCGCCGTCGAGGACGGCGCTCCGATGGAGCCCGAGGACTTCGAGGCCGCGGTCGCGGAAGAACGCGCGGCCACCGAGCAGGGCGACGGGCGGGTGTTCTTCCAGCTGGTCTACAACGAGCGGCATGCGCCGGCCACCGAGTGGTTCGCCAAGCACGGCTGGAATGCGGTCGGCACTCCGTTGACCGACTACCTTCGGCAGGTCGGCCGTCCGGTGCCCGGACCGGATACCGAGGCCGGCCCGATGATCGCGCGCAACACGTTGGTGAGCGCCGTCCGCGCCTGATCCGCGAAAACCGGCCGCGATCGGCGATCGCGGCCGGTTTTCGATGCGTTCTCCCTGAATCGGTCGCCCGCCGGAACTTGTCTGGGCCGCCGCCCGACTGTTGCCGAGCAGCTGGGACAGCGACTAGCGGTGGAACTTTTCCGGACCGCCGAGCGACTACTGGCTGCGTGATCGTTCCGCGGCTACGGCCGCGGCGGATGTTTCCGGGCCGCGCGAGCGAGTTGATAATGAAAATGATTTTCATTAAGGTGGGGCCTTGCTGTGAGACCGCCCGACGTGCGGCTGTGAGTATGCCGGAAATGCGGAGAATGCCAACCGGAAACATCCTCAACAGCGGTAAAAGAAGGACAGTGCAGTGGTGAGTCGGACAGGCCCAAACGCCTCGACAGTTAGCTTATGCAATGCTAACTTCAGGCAGTTAGGTTAGGGGAGACTACATACATGAAAAGTCGCGGCCGTGGAACTCGGTGACACCGGCATGCTCACAGCTCAGCCCGTTAATTCGCGGGTCGACGCGCGGGTTGACGAGGACGTCGTCAGCCGGTTCGCGACGTGCTGCCGCGCGCTGGGCATCGTCGTCTACCAACGCCAGCGCCCCGCCGATCTGGCCGCCGCGCGCTCCGGCTTCACCGCGCTGACCCGCATCGCCCACGACCAGTGCGACGCCTGGACGGGCCTGGCGGCCGCCGGCGATGTGTCCCTGCGTGTGCTCGAGGCGGTATCACGCAACGTCGCGACCGCGGGCACGCTGCAGCGCCAGGTCGACCTGGCACCGGGCTCGCTCGGCTTCCGCTACGACACCGGGCTGTATCTCCAGTTTCGCGCCGCGACGCCCGACGAATTCCACCTCGCCTACGCGGCCGCGCTGGCAACGGCGGGCCGATTTGCTGACGCCGACGAAATCGTCGCCGGCCTGACCGCCGGCCGTCCGAACTGGCGCGAGGCCCGGTGGGTGTCCGTCGTCATCAACTACCGCGCCGAGCGCTGGTCGGACGTCGTCAAGCTGCTGACCCCGATCGTCAACGACGCGGATCTCGACGAGGCCTTCTCGCACGCCGCCAAGATCGCGCTGGGCACCGCGCTGGCCCGGCTGGGCATGTTCGCCCCGTCGCTGTCGTATCTGGAGGAGCCCGAGGGTCCCGTCGCGGTGGCCGCCGTCGACGGCGCACTGGCCAAGGCGCTGGTGCTGCGCGCGCATGTGGACGAGGACTCCGCGAGCGAGGTGCTGCAGGATCTGTACGCCGCGCACCCGGAAAACGAACAAGTCGAACAGGCCCTGACCGACACCAGTTTCGGCATCGTGACCACCACGGCGGGACGCATCGAAGCGCGCACCGATCCCTGGGACCCCGAAACCGAGCCCAGCGCCGAGGATTTCGTCGACCCCGCCGCGCACGAACGCAAGGCCGTGCTGTTGCACGAGGCCGAGCGCCAGCTCGCTGAATTCATCGGACTCGACGAGGTCAAGAACCAGGTGTCGCGGCTGAAGAGTTCGGTCGCCATGGAACTGGTCCGCAAGCAGCGCGGCCTGGCCGTCGCGCAGCGCGCCCACCACCTGGTCTTCGCCGGACCGCCCGGAACAGGTAAGACCACCATCGCCCGTGTGGTCGCCAAGATCTATTGCGGCCTCGGGCTTTTGAAGCGGGAAAACATTCGAGAGGTCCACCGCGCCGACCTGATCGGCCAGCACATCGGCGAGACCGAGGCCAAGACCAACGCGATCATCGACAGCGCGCTCGACGGCGTGCTGTTCCTCGATGAGGCCTACGCGCTGGTTGCCACGGGCGCCAAGAACGACTTCGGGCTGGTGGCCATCGACACCCTGCTGGCGCGGATGGAGAACGACCGCGACCGCCTGGTCGTCATCATCGCCGGATACCGCGCCGACCTGGACAAGTTCCTGGACACCAACGAGGGCTTGCGTTCTCGGTTCACCCGCAACATCGACTTCCCGTCCTACGCACCGTCGGAGCTGGTCGAGATCGCGAACACGATGGCCGAGCAGCGCGACAGCATCTTCGAGGCGGCCGCGCTCGAACACATGGAGGCGTTGTTCACCAAGCTGGCAACCGAGTCGACCCCGGACGCCAACGGAATCTCGCGACGCAACTTGGACATCGCCGGTAACGGTCGATTCGTCCGAAACATCGTCGAACGCTCCGAAGAAGAACGAGAGTTCCGGCTCGACCATTCGGAACACGCCGGTACCGGCGAATTCAGTGACGAGGAGCTGATGACGATCACCGACGATGACGTCGCACGGTCGGTAGAGCCGCTGCTGCGCGGCCTTGGCCTGTCGGTGCCGGCATGACCTCCAACCACGAACCCGACGAACGCCGTTCGTTCACCTCTCGCACGCCGGTCAACGACAACCCCGATCAGGTGGAGTACCGCCGCGGTTTCGTCACCCGCCACCAGGTCACCGGCTGGCGGTTCGTGATGCGCCGGATCGCCTCCGGTATCGCCTTGCACGACACCAGGATGCTGGTCGACCCGCTGCGCACGCAGTCGCGTGCGGTGGCCATGGGCGCGGTCTTGCTGGTCACCGGCTTGGCGGGTTGCTTCGTGTTCTCGCTGATCCGGCCCAGCGGCACGGTGGGTACCAACGCCGTGCTGGCCGACCGCTCGACGGCCGCGCTGTACGTCCGTGTCGGTGACGACCTGCACCCGGTGCTCAACCTGACCTCCGCCCGGCTGATCACCGGCCACGCCGTCGACCCCACCATGGTGAAAAGCAGTGAGCTGGACCGCTTTCCGCGCGGCAACCTGATCGGCATCCCGGGTGCGCCGGAGCGCATGGTGCAAAACCCCTCGCGCGACGCGAACTGGACGGTGTGCGACGCCGTCAGCGAGCCGGCCCAGGGTGGGCACGCAGCCCACAGCACCGGCGTCACGGTGATCGCGGGCCAGCCGGACAGCAGCGGTGCGCGCGCGGCGTCGCTCGCGTCGCAGCAGGCGATCCTCGTCGACCGGGACGGCAGCACCTGGCTGTTGTGGGACGGCAAGCGTTCGCAGATCAACCTGACCGACCACGCGATCACGAACGCACTTGGCCTGGGGCAGAACAACTCCGAGATGCCCGCGCCCCGGCCCATCGCGCTGGGCCTGTTCAATGCGATCCCGGAGGCACCGCCGCTGGCGGCGCCCGGCATCCCGAACGCCGGCGCCCCGGCGCCGTACAGCGTGCCCGGCCCGATCGGCGCGGTGGTGGTCTCCTACGCCCTGGAGCAGAGTTCCTCGGGTGCGCCGCGCTACTACGCAGTGATGCCCGACGGCCTGCAGCAGATCTCACCGGTGCTCGCCGCGATCCTGCGCAACACCAATTCCTATGGGCTGGACCAGCCCCCACGGCTGGGCGCCGACGCGGTGGCCAAGTTGCCCGTATCGCGGATGCTGGACACCGCGCGGTACCCGGATCAGCAGGTCAACGTCGTCGACGCGGCCAAATCGCCTGTCACGTGCGCCTATTGGAGCAAGCCTGCCGGGGCCGCGACCAGTTCGCTGCACCTGATGTCAGGCTCTGCGCTGCCCATCGCCGAATCGATCCGCACCGTCGACCTGGTGGGCGGCGGCGCCGCGACGACGGCTACCCGCGTCGCCCTGGCGCCGGGCACCGGCTACTTCACCCAGACCGTCGGCGGCGGCCCGGACTCGCCGGGCACCGGGTCGTTGTTCTGGGTCTCTGACACCGGTGTCCGCTACGGCATCGACAACGAGTCGGAGCACTCCGCCGCCGGACACGGCAAAACGGTTGAGGCCCTTGGTCTTAACGGATCGCCGGTCCCCGTTCCGTGGTCGGTGCTGTCGCTGTTCGCGAATGGTCCGACGTTATCGCGCGCCGACGCGCTGCTGGCTCATGACGGGTTGACGCCCGATCAGAAGCCCGGCCGTGTGGCATCTGCCGAGGGAGCCCCCCGATGAGCCGACTGATCTTCGAAGCGCGCCGCCGTCTGGCGCCGCCGGTCACCCGCAAGGGCACTATCGCCATCGAGGCGCCACCCGAGCTGCCCCGGGTGATTCCGCCGTCGTTCCTGCGCCGTGCGATGCCCTACGTGCTGGTGATCCTGATCGTCGGCATGATCGTCGCCCTGTTCGCCACCGGGATGCGGATGATCTCCCCGCAGACGCTGTTCTTCCCGTTCGTGCTGTTGCTCGCCGCCACCGCGATGTATCGCGGTGGCGACAACAAGATGCGCACCGAGGAGGTCGACGCCGAGCGCGCCGACTACCTGCGCTACCTGTCGGTGGTTCGGGACAACATCCGCACCCAGGCCACCGCGCAGCGCGCCGCGGCGCAGTGGTCCCACCCGGAGCCGTCCGCGCTGGCGACCGTGCCCGGATCGCGCCGCCAGTGGGAGCGTGACCCGCACGACCCCGACTTCCTGGTGCTGCGGGCCGGCCGTCACCACGTGCCACTGGCCACCGCCCTGCGGGTCAACGACACCGCGGACGAAATCGACCTGGAACCGGTGTCGCACAGCGCATTACGCAGCCTGCTCGACACCCATCGCACCGTGCGCGACGTGCCGACCGGAATCGACCTGACCAAGGTCTCCCGGATCACCGTGCTGGGCGCGGAAGACGAGGCGCGGGCGGCGCTGCGCGCCTGGGTCGCTCAGGCCGTGACCTGGCACGACCCGACCGTGCTCGGCGTCGCGCTGGTCACCCCGAATCTGGAGAGCGCGGACTGGTCCTGGCTGAAGTGGTTGCCGCACATCGACGTTCCGGGTGAGCTCGACGGCGTCGGGCCGGCCCGCTTCATGTCGACCAACGCCGACGACCTGGTCACCAGCCTGGGTTCGGCCCTCGTCGATCGTCCGGCGTTCACCGGCGAGCCCGCCGATGCGCTGCGTCACCTGCTGATCGTCATCGACGACCCCGACTACGACCTCAACGCGTCGACGCTGGCGCTGGGCCGGGCCGGTGTCACCGTCGTGCAGCGCAGCGCCACGGCGCCGAACCGTGAACAGTATTCGGATCCGGAAAAGCCGATCCTGCGCGTCTCCGGCGGTGCCATCGAACGCTGGCAGACCGGCGGCTGGCAGCCCTACATCGACGACGCCGACCAATTCGGCGCCGACGAGGCCGCGCACCTCGCGCGCCAGTTGGCACGCTGGGACTCCAACCCGACCCACACCGGGCTGCGCTCCGCGGCCACCCGCGGTGCCACGTTCACCACGATGCTGGGCATTTCGGATGCCTCTCAGCTGGACGTGCCCACGCTGTGGGCGCCGCGCCGCCGCGAGGACGAGCTGCGTATCCCGATCGGCGTCACCGCGACCGGTGAACCGCTGATGTTCGACCTGAAGGACGAAGCCGAGGGTGGCATGGGCCCGCACGGGCTGATGATCGGTATGACGGGTTCGGGTAAGTCCCAGACCCTGATGTCGATCCTGTTGTCGCTGTTGACGACTCATTCGGCCGATCGGTTGATCGTCATCTACGCCGACTTCAAGGGTGAGGCCGGGGCCGACAGCTTCCGCAACTTCCCGCAAGTCGTCGCCGTCATCTCCAACATGGCCGAGAAGAAGTCGCTGGCCGACCGCTTCGCCGACACACTGCGCGGCGAGGTGGCCCGCCGGGAGACGCTGCTGCGGGAAGCGGGCCGCCGGGTCCAGGGCAGCGCGTTCAACTCGGTGGTGGAGTACGAGGCCGCCATCGCCGCCGGACACGACCTGCCGCCGATCCCGACGCTATTCGTGGTCGCCGACGAGTTCACCCTGATGCTGGCCGACCACCCCGAATACGCGGAGCTGTTCGATTACGTTGCGCGTAAAGGCCGCTCGTTCCGCATCCACATCCTGTTCGCGTCGCAGACGCTGGACGTCGGCAAGATCAAGGACATCGACAAGAACACCTCCTACCGCATCGGTTTGAAGGTGGCCAGTCCCAGCGTTTCCCGCCAGATCATCGGTGTGGAGGACGCCTACCACATCGAGTCCGGCAAGGAGCACAAGGGCGTGGGCTTCTTGGTGCCCGCCCCGGGTGCGACGCCGATCAAGTTCCGCAGCACCTACGTCGACGGCATCTACGATCCGCCACAGAAGGCCAAATCCTTTGTCGTGCCGTCTATCCCGGAGCCGAAGCTGTTCACGGCCGGGCGCGTCGAACCGGACCAGGACACGGTGATCACCGCCCCCGAGGAAGACGAATTCACCGGACCGCCGCGCAAGCTGATCGCCACCATCGGCGACCAGCTGGCGGGCTACGGTCCGCGGGCGCCGCAGCTCTGGCTGCCGCCGCTGGACGAGCCGATCCCGTTGACCGCCATGCTGGCCCGCGCCGGCGTGCCGCCCCGGCAGTGGCAGTGGCCGCTCGGCGAGATCGACAAGCCGTTCGAGATGCGCCGCGATCCGCTGGTGTTCGACGCCGCCTCGTCGGCCGGGAACATGGTCATCCACGGCGGCCCGAAATCGGGCAAATCGACCGCGCTGCAGACGTTCATCCTGTCCGCGGCCAACCTGCACTCGCCGCGCGAGGTCACCTTCTACTGCCTGGACTACGGCGGCGGCAAGCTGCGGGCGCTCGAAGACCTGGCGCACGTCGGCAGCGTGGCGTCGGCGCTGGAGCCCGAACGCATCCGGCGCACCTTCGGCGAACTCGAGCAGCTGCTGCTGTCGCGGCAGCGCCGAGAGGCGTTCCGGGACTCCCGCGGTGCGGCCCCCGACGACGGGTTCGGCGAGGTGTTCCTGGTCATCGACAACCTGTATGCGTTCGGCCGGGACAACACCGACCAGTTCAACACCCGAAACCCATTGCTGGCCAGGGTAAGCGAGCTGGTCAACATCGGTCTCGCCTACGGCATCCACGTCGTCATCACCACCCCCAGCTGGCTCGAGGTTCCGCTGGCCATGCGCGACGGCCTCGGATTGCGGCTCGAGCTCAAGCTGCACGACGCGCGGGACAGCAACGTGCGGGTGGTCGGCGCCCTGCGTCGCCCCGCCGAAGCGGTGCCGCACGACCAGCCGGGACGCGGATTGACCATGGCCGCAGAGCATTTCCTGTTCGCCGCCCCCGAGCTGGACCAGGTCGCGGCCCTCAATGCGCGCTACCCGGGCGTCACGGCGCCGCCGGTGCGGCTGCTGCCGACCAACCTGGTGCCCGAAGCGGTCGGGTCGTTGTATCGCGGGCCGGAGCAGGTCGTCATCGGCCAGCGCGAGGAGGACCTCGCGCCGGTGGTGGTCAACTTCGCCGAGAACCCGCTGCTGATGGTGTTCGGCGACAGCAAGTCCGGGAAGACCACGCTGCTGCGCCATCTCATTCGCACGGTGCGGGAGCACTCCACGCCCGATCAGGTGGCCTTCACGGTGCTGGACCGGCGGCTGCACCTCGTCGACGAGCCGCTGTTCGCCGACAACGAGTACACCGCCAACATCGACCGCATCATCCCGGCGATGCTGGGGCTGGCCAACCTCATCGAATCGCGCCGGCCGCCGGCCGGCCTGTCACCCGGCGAGCTGGCCCACTGGCGCTACGCGGGCCACACCCACTATCTGATCATCGACGACGTCGACCAGATACCGGATTCGCCGGCGATGAGCGGCCCCTACGTCGGGCAGCGGCCGTGGACCGCGCTGATCGGATTGCTCTCGCAGGCAGCCGATTTGGGGCTACGGGTGATCGTCACCGCACGCGCCACCGGCTCGGGGCACGCTCTGATGACCAACCCGCTGCTGCGCCGGTTCAACGACCTGCAGGCGACCACGTTGATGCTGGCGGGTAACCCGCAGGACAGCGGCAAGATCCGCGGTCAGCGGTTCGGCCGGCTGCCTGCGGGACGGGCGATCCTGCTGGGCGACAGCGACGCCCCGACGTACGTGCAGTTGGTCAACCCGTTGGTCGGGGAGTCCGTGATAGAGGGCGCTACAGACGGTTTCGCCCACTGATGTTTATCCAAGTCCGAAGAGAAGGACCAGGAAAGGAGTAACCATGACCTTACGAGTGGTTCCCGAAGGTCTGGCCGCGACCAGTGCGGCAGTGGAGGCCCTGACGGCACGGCTGGCGGCCGCGCATGCGGCGGCGGCCCCGGCGATCACCGCGGTGGTGCCGCCGGCGGTCGATCCCGTATCGCTGCAAACGGCGGTCGGATTCAGCGCTCAGGGCCAGGAGCACTCCGCCGTGGCCGCCCAGGGCGTCGAAGAGCTTGGCCGCGCCGGCGTCGGCGTCGGGGAGGCCGGCGCAAGCTATCTCGCGGGCGACACCGCGGCCGCTGCGACGTTTGGAATCGCGGGCGCCTGACGATGACATCCCCATTCGGACCCATCTGGATGGCTTCGCCACCCGAGGTGCATTCGGCGTTGCTCAGCGCCGGTCCAGGCCCGGGGCCGCTGTTGGCGGCCGCCGGGGCGTGGACCTCGTTGAGCACCCAATACGCCTCGGCGGCAGCCGAACTCGGTGGGCTGTTGGGGGAGGCCCAGGCGGGGGCCTGGGAGGGGCCGAGCGCTGAGCAGTATGTGGCGGCCCACCTGCCGTACCTGGCGTGGCTGCAGCAGGCCAGTGTCGACAGCGCGGGTGCCGCCGCGCAGCAGGAGGTCGCGGCGACGGCGTACACGGCCGCATTGGCGGCCATGCCGACGCTCGCGGAACTGGCCACCAATCACACCGTGCACGCGGTGTTGGTGGGGACGAATTTCTTTGGCATCAACACCATTCCGATCGCGGTCAACGAAGCCGACTACGCACGCATGTGGGTCCAGGCGGCCACCACCATGGGCACCTACCAGGCCCTGTCCGGTTCGGCCCTGGCCGCGTCGCCGCGCACCATGGCGGCGCCTGCCATCGTGAATCCCGGCGGCCAAGCCAACAGTCTCGCGTCCAACGCCACGCAGAACAGCCCCGCGGATTGGTGGCAGAACTTCATCCAGCAGCTGTCCAAGTTCTTCCAGGACTTCTTCCAGAACATCCAGCAGATGATGCAGAACTTCTTCTCGAATCTGCCGGCGTTCCTGGCCGCCAACGGGCCGCTGCTGTTCTTCGTCGCCTACCAAGTGTTTTTCAACGCCGTCGGCTGGCCGACCTGGGGTGCGATCCTCACCGCGCCGTTCCTGATCCCGCTACTGCTGGGAATCGGGCTCAGTTCGCTGCTCACCACGCCCGTCGTCGAGGCCGCGCCCGATGCCGCCCCCGCCGTCGTGGCCCCCGTGCTGACGTCGAACAAGCCGCCGTCCATGCTGCCGGCGGTCGCGCTGGCCCCAACGGTGGCGACTCCGGCCGGGGCCCCCGCCACCACGGTCGCCGCGGGTTCCGGTGCGCCGGCCGCGCCGGCGCCGGCGGCAGCGGCCGGCAACTTCGCCTACCTGATCGCCATGGGCGGTGACCCGGATGCCGGCGTCGGGCCCACGCTGGGTGGCCGCGGCGGGGCCAAGGCTCCCGCGGCGACCATCCCGGCGGCCGGTGCCGCGGCGGCCAGCCGGGCCGAGTCCCGGGCCCGGCGCCGTCGGCGGGCCGCACTGCACGACCACGCCGACGAGTTCGCGGACATGGACTCCGATTTCGGTGTTGCCCCGGACTTCGGCGACGACGAGGAGCTGGCCGCGGCCGTCGCGTCCGGCCGGGGCGCCGGGGCGCTGGGATTCGCCGGAACCGCGCAGCGACAGAAAGCATTTCAGGCGGCCGGATTGACCAAGCTGGCCGACGACGACTTCGGCGGCGGGCCACGCATGCCAATGGTGCCCGGCACGTGGGAGCACGAAGCCGAAAACGGAACGGGCCCAACCGAGCCGGGGAAAGGGGGGTGAGGCACTCAGCAAGATGAACGTGAATTACCGAAATCCCCACGGACGCAACAGAAAGGAATCAACATGAGTATGTTGGACGCTCACATTCCGCAGTTGGTAGCCGCACAGTCGGCCTTCAGCGCCAAGGCGGCGTTGATGCGCAGCACGATCAGCCAGGCCGAGCAGGAAGCCATGTCGGCGCAGGCGTTCCACCAGGGCGAGTCCTCGGCCGCCTTCCAGGCCGCGCACGCACGGTTCGTCGAGGTCGCCGCTCGGGTCAACACCCTGCTGGACATCGCCCAGGCCAACCTCGGTGACGCCGCCGGGACCTACGTGGCCGCGGACGCCGCCGCCGCCTCCGGCTACACCGCGTTCTGATCTCACCGCTAGCAACCGCGAAAGGACTTGTCATGTCGCAGATCATGTACAACTACCCGGCGATGTTGAGCCACGCCGCCGACATGTCCGGCTACGCCGGCACCATGCAGGGGCTCGGTTCCGATATCGCCAGCGAGCAGGCCACGTTGTCCAACGCCTGGCAGGGTGACACCGGTATGACCTACCAGGTGTGGCAGGCCCAGTGGAACCAGGCGATGGAAAGCCTGGTGCGCGCCTACCAGTCGATGGCCAGCACCCACGAGGCGAACACCATGTCGATGCTGGCGCGCGACCAGGCCGAAGCCGCCAAATGGGGCGGTTAGTTCTCACCTGAATGAACGCGCCACCCAACGCCGTCGAGCTGACGGTCGATCACGCTTGGTTCATCGCGGAAACGATTGGGGCGGGGAGCTTTCCCTGGGTATTGGCCATCACCTCGCCCTATCGTGATGCCGCGGAACGCAACGCGTTCCTCGACCGTCAGAAGGCTGAGCTGACCGAACTGGGTCTGGTCTCAGAAGGCGGACTCGTCAACCCCGCGGTCGCCGAGTGGATCAAAGTGGTGTGTTTTCCGGAGCGGTGGCTGGACCTGCGGTACGTCGGCCTGGCCAAGGACACCGGTGAGGGCGGCGGCGCCGAGTTGCTGCGCGGCGTCGTCGCGCAGCGCAACGGTGTGGCCGGCAAGCCGTCGCTGACGGTCGTCGCGTTGCGCAGCGCGCAGCTGATCACGTTCACCGCCATGGACATCGACGATCCGCGTGCGCTGGTGCCGGTGCTCACCGTCGGCCTGGCGCAACGCCCACCCGCCCGGTTCGACGAGTTCAGCCTGCCGACGCGGGTGGGTGCCCGTGCCGACGAACGGCTGCGTTCGGGCGCTCCGCTCGCCGAAGTCCTTGACTACCTGGGTGTTCCGCAATCGGCACGAAGGGTGGTGGAATCGGTGTTCAACGGACCGCGCAGCTACGTCGAGATCGTCGCCGGCTGCCACCGCGACGGTCGGCACTCCACCAGCGAGGTGGGAATGAGCATCGTCGACGCACGCGAAGGGCGGGTGCTGGTCAGTCCGTCCCGCGCCTTCGACGGCGAGTGGGTTTCGACCTTCGCGCCCGGAACGCCATTCGCGATCGCGGTCGCGATTGAACAACTGACCGCCCTACTGCCAGACGCCGGATGGTTCTCCGAACACCGGTTAGCCCGAGATTTTTCCGTCCAACATTCATAGAAAAAGAGAAGAGAGCACGATGTTCGAGCAACGGCCACAACAATTTTCGAGGGTCCGGTGACGTCCGGAACCGTCATGCCGATCGTCCGCGTAGCCATCCTCGCGGACAGCAGGTTGACGGAAATGGCCTTGCCCGCGGAGCTGCCGCTGCGTGAAATCCTGCCAGCCGTCCAGCGTCTGGTGGTTCCCGCCGCGACCAACGGTGACTCGGAAGACGGCGCCGCCGGGCGCGGTGCCGCCGAGATCGGCGCGGCGACCCAGCTGAGCCTGGCCCCAATCGGTGGTGCGCCGTTCAGCCTGGACGCCAGCCTGGACACGGTCGGCGTCGTCGACGGCGACCTGCTTGCGCTGCAAGCGGTGCCGGTCGGTCCGGCCGCGCCCGGCATCGTCGAGGACATCGCCGACGCGGCCATGATCTTCTCGACCTCCCGGCTCAAGCCGTGGGGCACAACGCATATCCAGCGTGGCGCCCTCGCCGCCGCCATCGCGGTGGCGTTCCTGGCCACCGGACTGTCGGTCACCTACCGGGTGGCCACCGGCGCGCTGCTGGGACTGGTCGCCGTCAGCGCGGTCGCGGCGTTGACCGCGATCGTCGGCCTGCTGGTCACCGCGCGCTCGGCGCGCACCGGAATGGCGCTCTCGATCGCCGCGCTGGCTCCCATCGCCGCCGCACTCGCGCTGGCCGTGCCGGGCGGATTCGGCCCCGCCCAGTTGACGCTGGCCGCCGCCGGCGTCACCGCGTGGTCGCTGATCGCCTTGATGGCGCCCAGCACCGAACGTGAACGCATCGCCGGCTTCTTCACCGCGACCGCGGTCGTGGGTGCCGGGGTGCTGCTGGCCGCCGGCGCCGAATTGCTCTGGCACCTCAAGCCGATCGCCATCGGCTGCGGGCTGATCGTGGTGGCGCTGCTGGTCACTATCGAGGCGGCCCAACTGTCCGCGCTGTGGGCGCGCTTCCCGTTGCCGGTCATCCCGGCGCCCGGGGACCCGACCCCGTCGGCGCCGTCGCTGCGGGTGCTCGAAGACCTGCCGCGCCGGGTCCGGATCAGCGACGCGCATCAGAGCGGATTCATCGCCGCCGCGGTGCTACTCAGCGTCCTGGGTTCGGTCGCGATCGCGCTGCGGCCCGAGGCGCTCAGCGGCGCGGGCTGGTACGTGGTGGCGGCCACCGCCGCGACCTCCGTGCTGCGCGCCCGGGTGTGGGACTCGGCCGCGTGCAAGGCCTGGCTGCTCGCCCAGCCCTTCCTGGCCGCCGGCGTGCTGCTGGTGCTCTACACCTCGACCGGGCGCTACGCCGCCGCCCTGGGCGCGGTGCTGGTGCTGCTGGTGCTCGTGGCCGTGTGGATCGTGGTGGCGCTGAACCCGGGTATCGCTGCGCCGGAGAGCTATTCGCTGCCGGTTCGCCGGCTGGTGGGCTTCGTCGCGACCGGGCTCGACGCGTCGCTGATCCCCGTCATGGCGTTCGTGGTCGGTCTGTTCAGCTGGGTGCTCAATCGATGATTCGGCCGGCATCAGCCTGCTGCGCGGCGGTATTGGCCTTGCTGCCCGCCGCCGCGACGTGGACGAGTCCGCCGGCATCCGCGATCAGCCCGCCGACGGTCGATCCCGGCGCAACACCCCCCAGCGGGGCGCCGGGACCCGAGCAGCCGATGGAGCAGCGCGGACCCTGTAGCACGGCCGGCGTCGTTCCCGGCAGCGACCCGGGTGCCATCACGCCCAGCCAGTCGATGCTGAATCTGCCTGCGGCATGGCAATTCTCACGGGGCGAGGGCCAGCTGGTGGCGGTGCTCGACACCGGGGTACGGCCGGGCCCCCGGTTACCCAACGTCGAACCGGGCGGTGATTTCGTCGAGACGACCGACGGGCTGACCGACTGCGACGGGCACGGAACGTTGCTGGCCGGGGTCATCGCCGGCCAGCCCTCGCCCGACGACGGGTTCTCCGGCGTGGCGCCCGCGGCGCGGGTGGTGTCGATCAGGACGGCGTCAGCCAAGTTCTCGCCGCGGACACCGGGCGGCGATCCGATGATGGCGCGCGTGTCGGCCGAGGTGTCGACGCTCGCGCGGGCGATCGTGCACGCCGCGGATCTCGGTGCCCGGGTGATCGACATCGGCTCGGCCACCTGCATGCCCGTGGACCGGCCCGTCGACCAGGCCGCGCTTGGCGCCGCCGTGCGGTACGCGGCGGTGGACAAGGACGCGGTGATCGTGGCCGGCGCCGGCAACAGCGGGCCGACCGGAGCGGCCGGCGGCGGAACCTCGTGCGAGTCCAACCCGCTCACCGACCTGAGCCGCCCGAACGATCCACGAAACTGGGCCGGCGTCACGTCGGTGTCCATCCCCTCGTGGTGGCAGCCGTACGTCTTGTCGGTGGCATCGCTGACCCCGGACGGCCAGCCGTCGAAATTCACCGTGGCGGGGCCGTGGGTGGGCGTCGCGGCGCCCGGCGAGCGCATCGTGTCGATCGGCAACGCCGACGGCGGTGGACTGGCCAACGGCCTGCCCGACGAGCACCAGCAACTCGCCGCCCTCAGCGGAACCGGTTACGCGGCAGGCTACGTGGCCGGTGTGGCGGCGCTGGTCCGCAGCAAGTATCCAGACCTGAACGCCACCGCGGTGCTGCACCGCATCACTGCGACCGCGCACAACGGCGCCCGCGACCCGTCGAACGTGGTCGGCACCGGCAGCGTGGATCCGGTGGCGGCCCTGACCTGGCAACTGCCCGCCGGTAACCAGCCAGGCGCGGCATCGGTGAAACCGGTGGTCGTGCCGCCGGCACCGGCGCCCAAGGACACCAAACCGCGGACCGTCGCGGTGGCCGGCACCTCCGCACTGGCCGTGCTGGTCGCGGTGGCCGGCGCCGTCACCGCAATCGCCGCACGCCGACGAAAGGAACCGACCCCGTGAGCATGCATCGGATACCGACTCCCGGGAGCGGTCGAATCACGTTGGCGCTGCTGGCCATTGTGCCCGTGGTGATGGCCTACCCGTGGCGAACGCCCCGCGACTACTGGCTGCTGGGCATCGCGGCCGCCGTCGTGATCGTGTTGTTCGGCTGGTGGGGCGGTCTGCATTTGACCACCATCCTGCGCCGCCGCCTGGCGATGATCGGACGCGGCAACGCCGTCCCCGCGGCCACCTCTGACGCGGCGGAGACCGCCCTGATTCGCCTCGGCGCACCGGATGACGACTCCGATGTGCTGCCGCTCCCGCTGATCGCGAGCTACCTGGACCGCTACGGCATCCGGGCGGACAAGATCCGAATCACCAGCCGCGACAACGCCGCCGACGCGTCCCGCCGCGAGACCTGGATCGGGCTCACCGTATCGGCGCCCGACAACCTGGCCGCGCTGCAGGCCCGCTCGCCGCGGATCCCGTTGCACGAGACCGCTCAGGTCGCGGCCCGCCGGCTGGCCGATCATCTGCGCGAGATCGGTTGGGAGGCCACCACCGTCGCGGCCGACGACGCTCCCCGGCTGCTGACGTCCAACCCTCGCGAGAGGTGGCGCGGAGTGCAGCGTGGTGCCTCGGATTACCTTGCGGCATACCGAATTCAGGTGGACGACGCGCTGCCGGAGACGTTGGAGGCGATCCGGGCGTATACCGCGCGCGAAACCTGCACCGCGCTCGAGGTTGCCGGTGACAAAAGCCGGCCCACCGTCGCGGTTGCCTGTGCGTTCCAGACGGAGAGCGCCCCGGACGGCAAGGCGCCGGTCGACGGGCTGACCCCGCAACGCGGAAACCACCTGCCCGCCTTGACCGCACTGGACCTCTTGTCCACGTATCGGTTGGACGGACACACCGCCGCGCCGGAGGACCTGCTCGCGCAGCTGCACTGGCCCACCCTGACCAGCGGGGCCCACCGGGCTCCGCGCGGCGAAGCCGGCGGCGGCGCCGAGAGCGACGACACCGTCGAGGTGGTCAGAACATGACCTCCTGCAGGAATGCGGTCATCCGGCGCAGGTAGTCCAGCTGGCTCACGTGCAGCACGTGACTACCCGGAAACCAGTGCAGCGCACAGCGATCCCAGTGTTGCCATAGCTTGACGGCATGGTCGGGCGGCGCCATCCGGTCGCCGAGACCGGTGATGATCATCCGGCGGTCCCGGGGCACCAGCGGCCGGTAGTTCAGCGGGCAGTGGTACGCCAGCCCGGCCGCCAGGTCGTCGTGGCTGATGTCGGAGAGGCGCAGGCCCAGCCGGACCAGCTTGTTGGCCGGGAACCATTCGTCGAACAACGTCGACGGGGTGACCACCGGACAGTTGGGGATCACGGCGTCGAGCCGATCGTCGGCCGACGCCACCAGCGCCGAGGTGTAACCGCCCAGCGAGAGGCCGGTGAGCGCGATGCGGTCGACCCCGGTGTGGCGCAAATAGTCGATGATGGAACGAAAGTCGTGCACGGCCTGCGCCATGGCCTCGGCGAAACCGCTGAGCCCGCCCGCGAAGTAGCCGAAACCGCTGAAGGGCGAGTACTTTTCGGCCCGCTTGCCGTGAAAAGGCAACGTGTACAACAGCACATCGTAGCCGGACCGGTAGTACCACGGCATCGCAAAGAACCGCCCGTTGGCCAGGTACGACGATCCCATGAACCCGTGGATCACACACAGCGTGGGACGGGGCCCGTCGTCGTGACGCCAGTGCTGTGCGCGCACCATGTTGTTGGATCCCCAGGCTGCCCAACGCGTGCGCATGGCGGGGTTGATGGCGGTGAAGCTGCTGGGGAACGCGATGTTGTCGACCGTGCCGCGCGCGACCCACTCCGCCAGCGGGCTGCCCCGCCGCGACGTCACCCGGGGCAACTCGGTGGGTGGCGGGAAGGACCGCGTCGGGTCATTCGCCGCCCCCAGCTCCGCGTAGAAGTCGAGGTTGCCGCGCTCGGTGGCGGAATCGGTTTGGCGCAGCGTGCCGACGACCACGAACGGCGCCACCGTGGTGGTGAGCAGCGAGGCCACCCAGGTGCGCAGGGCCAGATCGCCGAGGGCCGATGCCTCGACTACCATTCGCTGGCGGGGCGACAACGCCGAGTGGGGGGGTAATCCGCCGGCGCCGGCCGGTAGATCGGCGCCGGAGACGTCCGGAACGGGGATGGGCGGGTCGATCGGATCTGAGTCGGACGCCACGAACGCCGATGGTAGCCCGACGCGCGCGCGTCTCCCGGGCGTTTCGACCGGTTTCGGTCGTCGCGGCGTTGTCCCGGGACCATTCGGGCCGCACCGGCGCACCATAGGAGTTATAGGTTTGCTATCGGCGCGCTGGCGGCGGCGCGAGGATCGGGAGGATCGACATGTGGGATCCGGACGTCTACCTGGCCTTCGCCGACCATCGCGCCCGCCCCTTCTACGACCTGCTGTCGCGGGTGGGCGCCGAGCGGGCGCGTCGCGTCGTCGATCTCGGTTGCGGCCCCGGTCACCTGACGAAGTATCTGGCCCGGCGCTGGCCGGACGCGGTCATCGAGGCGATGGACAGCTCGCCGGAGATGGTGGCCGCAGCCAAGGAGCGCGGCATCGACGCCGTCACCGGCGACCTGCGCGACTGGAAGCCGAAGCCCGACACCGACGTGGTGGTCAGCAACGCGGCGCTGCACTGGGTCCCCGAGCATGCCGACCTGCTGCTGCGGTGGGCGGGGCAACTGGCGTCCGGATCGTGGGTCGGCGTCCAGATGCCAGGCAACTTCGAGTCGCCGTCCTACGCCGCGGTGCGGGCGCTGGCCCGCCGGGAGCCGTATGCGAAGTTGCTGCGCGACATACCATTTCGGGTCGGCGCGGTGGTTCAGCCACCCGCGCACTACGCCAACCTGCTGCTCGACGCGGGATGCAAGGTCGACGTCTGGGAGACCACCTATCTACACCAGCTGACCGGCGAACATCCGGTGCTGGAATGGATCACCGGCACGGCGCTGGTCCCGGTGCGCGAACGGCTGGACGACGAGACCTGGGAGCAGTTCCGCGAGGAGCTGATCCCGCTGCTGCGGGACGCCTACCCGCCCCGCTCCGACGGCACGACGATCTTCCCGTTCCGCCGGGTGTTCGTCATCGCCGAGGTGGGGGGCGCGAGCCGCTCAGCTGGGTAGCCCCAGCAGCGGCGCCGCTCTCGCGACAGCCACTAGCGCTGCGTGGGCTTGCCCTCTTCTTCGATGCCGCGGTCGGCCGCGATGGCCGAGCGGGGGGTCGGCTTGGCATGGTGGATCTGCATATACGTTTCGGTGTACCGCGCGGAGATGCGGGTACCGGCGAACTCTGACGGGATGACGTCGCCGGTGCGCTGACGCCAATCATGAAGTCGCACAGCGAGGTTAGCCGCGACATCGTCGGCCGCGGTCCCGTCTTCGGCCAGCAGGTTGGTGGTCTCGGTGGGGTCGGCGCGCAGATCGTAGAGTTCACGCTCGGGCCGCGGCGACTTAACGAATGGCGCGACGGCCATCCCGGACGGGCTTTCCTCGATGTCCAGCGGCAGATCCAGCAGCGGCCGGGGCACGTAGTTCTCGATGTAGCTGTAGTCCTTGGTGCGAATCGCGCGGATCGGATCGAACGAGTCGTGGTAGGTCTTCATGGTGTAGACGTGATCGCGCACCGGCGTGGCCGGGGGATCCGGCTCCAGCAGAACGGACGCGTGCGAGACACCGTCGACTTCGGCCGGGGTGTCAATTCCCAACAGCCCCAACAACGTCGGGACCAGGTCGACCGCACTGAACAGCTCGTCGTAGACGCGGGGAGCCACGGTCCGGTTGGTGGGCGGCCGAATGATCAACCCGATGCCGGTGCCGGCGTCATACAGCGTGGATTTCGCCCGGGGGAACGCCGGGCCGTGATCGGTGAAGAACACCACCCAGGTGTTGGCGTCCAGACCGGTGTCGGCGAGCGCGTCCAACAGCCGCCCCACCGCGGCGTCGGCCGTGCTGATGGCTCCGTAGAAGTCGGCGAGGTCGCCGCGCACCTCGGGGATGTCGGGCAGGTAATCGGGCGGGTCCACCTCGGCGCTGTCGGCCGGCGTGTACCGGTCCCGCGGGTAGGGCCGGTGCGTCTCGAAGAAGCCGGCAGTCAACAAAAATGGCTGTCCGACAAGGCCGTCGGCGCCTTGCCGCAGCCACTCGTCGGCCCTCTCGGCGACGTAGTCGCAATAGGAGTTCGACACGTCGAACTCGTCGAAACCTAACCGCTTTGGGTAGGAGGTCTCGTGCTGCATGCCGAAAAGCGCTGAGTACCATCCTGATTCGGACAATATCTGGGGCAGGGTGCGAATCCCGTCGCGGTATTCCCAGCCGTGGTGGGCCAGGCCGATGAGGCCGTTGTTATGCGGGTAGCGGCCGGTGAACAGCGATCCGCGCGACGGCGAGCACAGCGGCGCGGTGGCATGCGCCCGGGTGAACAGGATGCCCTCGGCCGCAAGGCGGTCCAGACGTGGGCTCGACACGTCGGTGTGGCCGTAGGCGCCGAGGTAGCGGCCCAGGTCGTGCCAGTGCACGATCAGCACATTGTCTTTGCGGCCCGTTTTCCGTTGTTGGTCCGCTATGTCGCCCGGCGTCAATGGCGTCACCTCTCACATTGCCTTGCGACCGGCGACGTTACCGCAACTTCCCTCGGTGTTTCCTGAGTGCCGACGCGTCAGGGCGTCGGCAGTTGACCCCATCGGTTCTCGCAGACGAATTCCGACAACGGTCGCGCGACCGCCCACCCGTCCAGTTCCAGCGCCGGGCGGTCGGGGAATTCGGGCACCGGCCCCAGGCACAGGATGGCCACCGGCTCGGCGCCGTTCGGCATCTCCAGCAGCGCCGCCAGCCGTTGCGGATCGAACAGCGAAACCCAGCCCATGCCGAGGCCCTCGGACCGGGCCGCCAGCCACAGGTTCTGGATCGCGCAGGACACCGACGCCAGGTCCATGTGCGGCAGAGTCCGCCGACCGAACACGTGCGCGTCGCGGCCGTCGCCCAGCGCCACCACGAACAGCTCCGCGCACTCGAGGATGCCCTCGACCTTGAGCGCCAGGAACTCGTCGGCCCGCTCGCCCAAAGCTTCCGCGGTGCGCGGGCGTTCCTCGTCGACCAGGGCGTGAATGCGCCGCCGCAGCGCGGCGTCGGTGATGCGGATGAAGCGCCACGGTTGCATCAACCCGACGCTGGGCGCGGCGTGCGCGGCCTGCAGCAGGCGCGCCAGCACGGCCTCGTCCACCACCGCGCCGGGAACGAACCGGCGCATGTCACGGCGCTCGTAGATGACGCGATATACGGCCCGCCGCTCTTGCGGGCTGAATGCCTCACCGGTCACGTCAGCCATCGTAGGAAATCCGCGTTAGCGTGGAGCCTGCCGATGCCTGAGCACCTGGTGAACCCCCAGGAAGGGAGTGGTTTCAGTGAAGCCTTCCGATCTATTCGATCAGCTGGGCGTCGATGCCGCCGGGCGCGGCTACGGCGAGCCCTATCAGACCCCTGACGGCACCACCGTCATCGTGGTCACCAAACCGCTGGGGGTGTTCGCCATCCGCGACGGGCAGGCCTCATGGACGCCGGCGGTGGACGGGGGCCGCATAGCGCTGATCGGGGTGATCACCGGCCTGCTGGCCGCGGTGATCGGCAGTCTGGCGGTGCTGCGGCAGCCGCCGTGGCCGCGCATCACGATCAGGGACTATAGGTAACTCCGACCGCGCGGAACACGTAGTCCGGCGGCATGTCGAACGCCAGCGACCGCCGGGGCAGGCTGCTGAGCACATCGGCGGGAATGGTGACCTTGTAGTGCAGCGACAGGTCGCCGCTGAATTTCTCGTCGACCCGGGACACGTCGACGTCGACCTGCAGTCCGGTCGACGAGATCTCCACCTGCGCCGCGCCGGTCTGCGGCGCGTTCCACCGCACGTTGACGGTCGGGCCGGCCAGCCGCGGCAGCATCGACAGCGTCGCCAGCACCCGCTCGGAGGTGAAGACCAGCGAACCGGTGTAGCTGGCGACGCTGTGCGGCAGCCGCACGCCGGGGATGGTGCCGCTGAATCGCCGGGTCACGGCGACGTAGTCGGCGAGGTAGGTGAGGCCCTCCGACTCGAGCTGCGCGTGCAGCTCGTCGGGGAGCTTGCCGATGCCGAACAACCTACGGACGAAGACGGCCATATCGACAGTATGACCGCGCGAGGTATGCCGTGCAGCGGGTCGCACGGTGACACCGGCGACGCTGCTGGTATCGGTTGGTTATGACTCGCCCCAGGACGCCGGTGGCCGTGTGGGTCGCGGTGTTGGGGGCCACCGTGTACGCGGTGATGTGGGCGGGCTACTGCCGGCACTGGACGTGGCTGTACCGGATGGATTGGTCGGTGCTGAACGCGGCCCGCGACGTCGCGCTCAAACACCCGCTGTGGCTGCGCTTTTGGGAAGGGGTGTCGTATGCGCTGGGTCCTGTCCCGATGTCCGCGCTGGGCATTGCGATGACGGTGTTGGCCCTGGTGATGCGCAATCTGCGGGCCGCGCTGGTGCTGGTGCTGGCGTGCGGGCCGCTCAACGAATTCGCGACCGCCGCAGCCAAGGCCCTGGTCAACCGGCCGCGCCCGGCGACCATGCTGGTCGCCGCGCCGTCCACCTCGTTCCCGTCCGGGCATGCGCTGGAGGCGATGGCGGCCCTGCTCGCCGTGTTGTGCTTTTTCTTTCCGATGATGAGCCGCTTGCTCCGCCGCATCGCGGCCGCGGTGGTGGCGGTGGCGCTGGTGACGGTCGGCGTCTCCCGGGTGGCGCTGAACGTGCACTACCCGTCCGACGTGCTGGCCGGCTGGTCGCTGGGATACCTGTATTTCCTGTTGTGTCTCTACATTTTTCGTCCTCCGGTCAGGCCCTCCGCCGGGCCGCTTCGCACGTCCGAAACCGCCACCGTGCCCTAACAGCGCTGTCCCGGTGAGCATTTGGTCACGGCGCGGTGACCTAACTGGAGCTAAAGCTTTACTTGACCCTGAAGATGTGCCCGTTTGACGATGGAGTGCATGCACCGACTGCTCACTTCGCTGTGCGCCGCGGCGTGCGTAATCTTCGCTTCAGTGGTGCTGGCGCCGATCAGTGCCGCCGCCGGCGCTCCCTGGTTCGCGAACGCGGTTGGCAATGCGACCCAGGTGGTTTCGGTGGTGAGCACCGGCGGTTCCAACGCGACCATGGAGATCTTCCAGCGCACCGGCACCGGCTGGCAGTCGCTGCGGTCCAACATTCCCACCCACGTCGGTTCGGCGGGCATGGCGCCGCAGGCCAAGAGCGGCGTTCCGGCCACCCCCATGGGCGTATACAGCCTGGACTCCGCGTTCGGCACGGCGCCGAACCCCGGCACCGGGCTGCCCTACACCCAGGTTTCCGGTGCCAACTACTGGTGGAGCGGCGACGACCACAGTCCCACGTTCAACTCCATGCAGGTGTGCCAGAAGGCGCAGTGCCCGTTCAACACCGGCGACAGCGAGAACCTGCAGATCCCGCAGTACAAGCACGCCGTCGTGATGGGCGTCAACAAGAACAAGACCCCTGGTGGGGGAGCCGCGTTCTTCTTCCACACCACCGACGGGAAACCCACCGAGGGCTGCGTGGCGGTCGACGACGCTCAGCTGGTGTCGATCATGAAATGGCTGCGGCCCGGCGCGGTCATCGCCATCACCAAGTAGCTTCTCAGTCGGCGGCGATGGCGCGGCCGGGTTTGAGGGTGAAATTCAGTCCCTCCAAAGACATTGTGGCGTCGTAAGTTCGGTCGTAGCCGGTGCCGCTGATCTTCCAACCGGCATCGGTGCGACGGTAGGTGTCGCGGTAGAAGGCCGCGCCGATCAACATGAAGTTGAAGTCGGCGACCATGACCCGGTCCTGCAGATACCAACTGCCCGTTGCGGTGTCGCCGTCGACGGTGATGTCCGGATGCGTCACCCGGTGTTCGGTGATGACGTTCGCGGGCAGCGACGTCCGCATGTACTCCACCAGGTCGGCCCGGTTCGTGAAGTGCAGCTCGTTGCCGATCGACGGCCCGTAGTCGGCCTTGATGTCCTCGGCCAGGGTGTCGGTGAAGTCGTCCCAATGCTTGGTGTCCAGCGCGCGCAGATACCGGTATTTGACTTGCTTGATCGCTTCGATATCGGCGAGATCGTCGAGGGTCATCAGGTCATTGCAGCACACGGGTGACCATGTCGACGAGGGCACGTCGTTCCAGGCTCCAATCGATGGCGGCGCCGGTGACCATCTGCGCCAGCACCGCACCGCGCAACGTGGCCCAAATGACCTCGGCCACACCGGCATGCGCGGGATCGGTGGTGATCAGTCGCCCCAGCTGGCCGACCGCGGAGTTCATGTCGAGCAGGTGGCGCCGCGAGGACGGGTCCGGACCGCCGCGGGTCTCGCGCAGGATCTCGAAGGCGGCCATTGACGTCGGGCTGCTGTAGCAGTTCCAGGCGGTGTCGACGACGACCTCGATGCGCTCGCGCAGCGGCAGCTCGCTGACGTCGGCCGACGACAGGCTGTCCACCAGCCGGGCCACCCCGTCGTCCACCACCGCCATCAGCAGCCCGTTGCGATCCCCGAAGTGGTACTGGATGACTCCCCACGTCACGCCGGCGCGTTCGGCCACGTGCTTGGCGGTGGCGGCGGAGAATCCCTCCTCGACGATGCAGCGGACCGTCTCATCGATGATTTTCGCGCGGGTGTCATTGCCGCGCTTGCGTGGCGCGGTGGTTCGCCGGGTGGGGCCAACCGGGCGATCGGGGGTCTGGCCAGCGACGATGGACATTGTTGACTTTATAACATAGTCGAGTCTATTTTTGGGGCGTGAGCAGCCCCTCGCGATACGCGCAATTGTCCCGTGACGAACTCGTCGTCCTGGTTCCCGAACTGCTGCTGATCGGGCAGCTGATCGACCGATCCGGGATGGCCTGGTGCATCTCCTCATTCGGCCGCGACGAGATGGTGCAGATCGCCATCGAGGAGTGGGCGGGCTCCAGCCCGATCTACACCCGGCGCATGCAGAAAGCGCTGAACTATGAGGGCAACGACGTGGTGACGATCTTCAAGGGCCTGCAGCTCGACATCGGTGCCCCGCCGCAATTCATGGATTTCCGCTACACCGTGCACGACCGCTGGCATGGTGAATTCCAGCTCGACCACTGCGGCGCCCTGCTCGACGTCGAGCCGATGGGCGAGCAGTACGTGTTCGGCATGTGCCACACCATCGAGGACCCGACCTTCGACGCCACCGCGATCGCGACCAACCCGCGCGCCCAGGTGCGTCCCATTCATCGCCCGCCGCGGACGCCGGCGGACCGGCATCCGCACTGCGCGTGGACCGTCATAATCGACGACTCCTACCCCGAGGCGCAGAGCATCCCGGCGCTGGACATCGTGAGCCAAACCCGGGCTGCGACATGGGAACTCGACCCCATCGACCCCTCGGACGAGGGACAGGCGGACTACTCCGGCCCGTTGCTGTCCGATTTCGACTTCGCCGCCTTCTCGCATTCGGCGCTGGTCCGGATGGCCGACGAGGTGTGCCTGCAGATGCACCTGCTGTACCTGTCGTTCGCGATCGCGGTGGCCGCGCGGGCCGCCAACGACGACGAGGCGGTGGGCGTGTGCACCCGCGGCCTGATCGGCATCGCGGGCGTGGCCGCCGAGCGCATTCACCGCGCACTGAAACTTCCGGGCGGCACCGAAGGCGTGCTGCGCGTCCTGGAGCTGCACCCGCTGCTCAACCCCGCGGGCTACGTTGCGGCCGAGACGGAATCGAACCGGCTGCACGTGCACCCGTCGCCGGCCCATGACGATGAATCCTGGATCTCGCTGTGCTCACCGGAATCCGTGCAGCCGCTCCAGGCGATCGCCACCGCGGTGGAACCGCGCATCGAGGTTCGAGTTAGCGGTACGGCCGCCGACTGGACGGCCGAGCTGGTCGAAACCGACACTCCGACCGAGGAACTGCCAGAGGTTTCGGTGGTCAGAGTCAGTGGGGGAGCGACATTTCAGTTCGAGCCCAGGCGTTCGCTGCCGCTGACGGTGTTGTAACACAAAGCTTTTTGTCAAGGGGTATTCGGTACCGCTTCGGTGACGCAAGCGCATCGAGCGGATACCAATGACATTGCGAAGCATCGGCTTTCCGCGTGTCCGCGGCTATCGTTAACGCTGGCCACCGACCCCTATAGACGAGGTTTTCGCTCTATGTACGACCCACTCGGGTTGTCGATCGGGACCACGAACCTGGTCGCTGCGCGTAACGGAAGCCCACCGGTTAGCCGCCGGTCCGTGCTTACCCTTTATCCGCACTGTGCACCGAAAATCGGTGCACCCGAAGAGAACCCGTCCCTAACCGAGCCTGGCGTACCGATGAAGGGCTTTATCGAGCGCATCGGTGATTCCGTCGCGCTGGTGTCACCCGACGGTTCCGCGCACGATCCGGAGCTGCTGACGGTGGAGGCGCTGGACGCAATGGTGCTTGCCGCCGGTGCGGATGCGGCGTGCTCGGAGATTTCCATTGCCGTGCCGGCGCATTGGCAACCCGCGACGGTGCAGGCGTTGCGGGACGCCCTGCGAACGCATCTGGGCTTCGTGCGAAGCGGTATGGCGCCGCGGCTGGTGTCGGACGCGATCGCGTCGCTGACCGCGGTGAAGTCCGAGCTCGGCCTGCCCGACGAAGGCGTGGTGGGGTTGCTCGACTTCGGCGGCAGCGGCACGTCGGCCACCTTGGTCAATGTCGCGGGGGATTTCGAACTCGTCAGCGCCACATTGCGTTACGCGGCGTTGTCCGGCGACGAGATCGACCAGGAGTTGCAGCTGCGTGCCTTCGACGAGTTGGGTCACGGCAGCGGCCTCGACCCGGGCAGCACCGCAGGTGTCGGACAGCTCGTCGAACTCAGGGAGCAGTGCCGCGCGGCCAAGGAACGGCTCTCGACCGACATGGCCACCGACATCACCGCGGTGCTGGGCGGGCGCAGCTGCAGCCTGACGCTGACGCAGGACGACCTCGAACAGCTGATTCAGGACCGGTTGACCGGTTTCATCTACGCCTTCGACGACATGCTGGTGCGCTACCGCAAGGGCTGGTCGGACCTTGCGGCGGTGGTCACGGTCGGTGGCGGCGCGCGCATTCCGTTTGTCACCGAACGGCTTTCGATGCACGGCCGCACGCCGATCCTGACGCCGTCGCAGCCGGCACTGGCCGCGGCCAGCGGGGCGCTGATCCTGGCCTCGCGCGGCGGCGAGCTGGATCTGCGCACGCGGACGTCGATAGGGCTGCTTGCTTCGGCCGACGCGAGCGGTGATGTCGTCGACCTGGGCGCCGGCGATGTGCTGGTGATCGACGACGAGGCGATGACCGATCGCGAATTGGCTTGGTCGCAGACCGAATACCCCGGCGATCTGCGGATGCGGTTCGGTGGCGAAACCTACGACGAGGACGGTCCGGCCGGCTGGTCGATGCGGCTCAACGTGATCGAACCGCCGCGGGAACGCCGGCCCTGGCTGCGTCTTCGGTTCTCCCAGTTGATCATCGGCATGTCGGCCGTGGTCGCCATGACGGCGATCGGCGGGGTGGCCTACACGCTGACCGGGATCGAAAACCGTCCGGCCCCGCCGCCGCCCTCCGTCGCGCCGCTGCCGGCGCCGCCGGCCAACTCCGTGGCGCCGCGTCCGGTGGCACCTCCGCCGCCCACCGCGGTACCGCCGCCGCCTCCGCCGCCCAGCGCGCAACCCATCCCGAGCCCGGCGCCGCCGCCGCCTCCGCCGCCGTCGCCTCCGCCCCCACCACCGCCACCCCCGGTGGTGGTGACCACCGCGCCGCCGGCGCCCGTCTATACCCCGAGGCACACGGCGCCGCCGACGACCGCGCCGCCGCAACCGACGATCACCACAACGGTTCCGCCGCCACCGATGGAAACCACTACGCCACCGCCGCCACCGCCGCCGACCACCACCAGCACGACGGTGCCGATGACGACGGAGTGGATCCACGTCCCCCTGCTGCCGATACCGATTCCGGTGCAGGTTCCGCAGCAGCAGGCCCCATCGACCCCGCAGTACCCGCAATATCAGCCGTATCCGGGCAATCAGTATCCGCAGTACCCGGGGAGCCAGTATCCGCAGTATCCGGGCTCGCAGAATCCGTTCCTCGGGCCGGGTTATTAGCGTCGTTCCTGCGTACGCATACCTCCTGCGCGCCTAGCCGCACGCGCGTAACGTTTAGGTCACCAAGTTCAGACGGGTCCATCCCGTCATGCCCTCGCGAAGGGCGTTGAAAAAGACCTTGGAGGCGTTACGTGGACATCGTGCTTGGGGTGTCGATGGCTCCCAGGACAGTCCGCCTGGTAGCGATCGAAGGCCAAAATGCTGACGGCGTGACCGTCGAACAAGAAGAGTTCGCGGTTGCGGCCGCAGGGAATTCGGCCGCTGGGGCGGTCGATCAGGTGATCGACGCGATCATCGGCAGCCGCGAAGGCGTGTTGGAGGGCGGTCACCAGTTGACCTCGACGGGGGTCACCTGGAGTGACCCCGCCGGCGTCGGCGCGCTACGGGAGGCGATCGCCACCTACGAGCTGGGCGGCGTGATGCTGGTCGCGCCGTTGCTCGCCGCGGCCGCGCTGGCACAGACTGTGGGCTACGCGCTCGGCTACGAGCGGCTCGCGATGCTGTTCGTCGAGCCGGCGAACGCGACGCTGGCCGTGGTCGACGTCGCCGACGGATCCATTGTCGACCTGCACCGGCGCCAGACCGGTGACGGTCGTGCGGGAGGCCTAGCCGAGGAACTGGCGACGATGGTCTCCGGGCTGGATGCGCGCGGGTCCCGGGCCGACGGTGTGTTCCTGGTCGGCTGCGGAACCGACATCGTGGCGCTGAAGTCCACGCTCGAGGCGGCGACCTCACTTCCGGTCACCGGGCCCGAAGAGCCGGACATGGCTCTGGCCCGCGGGGCGGCGCTGGCGTCGGCGAATGCCCCGCTGTTCGCGTCGTCGACGGCGGCCCTGGCCTACGCGCTGGACCCGGGCACCGGAGAGCTGAGCCCGCCGGCGATCAGCCCGACCTACCTGGACGCCTGGGGCGACGTCGACTTCGGCACCGACGTCCGGGCGTACAGCGCCGTCCCGGACGAGGACGAGAAGCCCCCGCGCCGGCCGTGGTCCATGCTGCTCGCCGGTAGCGCCCTGGCCGCCATCGTCGCCGCGATAGGTGGGGTGGTGCTGGTGACGTTGACCTCGGATAGCCCAGGGTCCGACGGTCGGCACCATTCGGGCGTGAGCATCGCCACCCCGAGAGTCCAGCTGCCGGCGCCGCCGCCGAGCAACCTGCCGCAGGCGCCCCCGCCGAGCAACCCGCCGCAGGCGCAGCTGCCTGCTCCGAGCCCCGCGCCGTCGCCCGCACCCGCGCCCAGCCCGTCCGAGGTGGCCGCCCCGGCCCCCGCGCCGTCACCGGTGCAGCAGCCCGCTCCGCAGACCCCGGTCACTCAGCCGCCCGCGGCCCCGGTCTATCGCGCCCCGACCCGGCAGGCGCCGCAGTACGTGCCGCCGCCCGTCCGGCAGGCGCCCCCACCGGTTCAAGAGGCGGCGCCCCCGCCGGTCGCGGAACCCGCGCCTCCGCCGGCCGCACCGGCGCCTGCGCCCCCGCCGGCTGCACCGCAGCTGCCCCGGCAGCCACCGGTGACGATGTACCTGCACTTCCCGTTCGTCACGGTGCCGATTCCGATCAACCCGCCGCCGCCGCCCGGCCCGTAAGCACGTGGCAAACCCTGCCGACTGAGCGCACACTGGCAGTTACGGCACGAGCGCCTAGGAGGTCGCGTGGGCGAGCACAGTGGATTCGGATTCGACCCCGACGAGTTCGATCGAATGATCCGGGAGGGCAGCGAAGGGTTGCGCGACGTTTTCGAGCGGGTCAGCAAGTTTGTGGCCGCTCCCGGTGGCCGGGGGGGCTGGTCCGCCGTTTTCGACGACCTGTCGCGGCGCCCGCGCAGTGCCCCGGAAACCGCCGGCGAAGCCGGTGAGGGTGTGTGGGCCATCTACACGGTGGACGCCAGCGGTGGCGCGCGCGTCGAACAGGTCTATGCGACCGAGCTCGACGCACTGCGGGCGAACAAGGAAAACGTCGATCCCAAACGCAAGGTGCGTTTCCTGCCCTATGGCATCGCGGTCAGCGTCCTCGACGACGATACCGAAGAGGTCGTCGACGATGATGCCGCCGAAGGGCCTGCGTAGCAGCCGTTTCGGCTCAGCCCTGCTGCACCACGTTCGACCCGCCGGAGTTGCTGATCTTCGGTGCGCCCGAGTGGTAGGTGACCTTGTTGTCGAAGCCGGAGGCCTCGATGCTGTCGACGGCCTCGATGGTGATCGAATTCTGCACGCCGGACACCGACAGGCTGGTGCAATGCCCGGTGATCGTCACCGTGTTGGAAACCCCACTGACGCTGACGATGTTGTCGTTGCAGGCGATGGTCCGGTTCTCGTTGATGCCGGCGACGCTGAGCTCGGTGCCCGGCGGTGCGGCGGGCGAGGTCGACGGCGAGGGTGACCTCCTGCGTGAGGTCGACGGGCCGGGTTTCGTCGAAATGCTCGGCGGACTAAACGTTTTGGAGATGGTCGGCGGCGTGGCGATGATCGACTTCACGCCGGAGAGCTGGTGTGCGGCAAAGGCCGCGATGCCACCCGCGAGCGCCAATATGCCGATGACGACGACCGTGCCGAGGATCCACCAGACGCGGTTGCTGGAGGGGCGTTGCTGGGGTGGGCCACCGTAGGTCCACGGTGCCGGCGGCGGGGGTGGGGGGCCTGCCGGGCCGGGCGGATAATTCTGGCCGGCGGGCTGCGAACTGCCCTGTTCTGACGCCCGGGCCGTCTCGGCGAGCGGGCGCTCGAGTTCCCGGATCCGGTCTTCCGGGTCTTCGTTTGCTGCCATGGGAATGAATATGCCATTCGCTTCTGCGTTTTCGGCCCGTTCGGTAGTTTTTACGATCGTGCCCGATTTGCCGAATCGCCAGGTCCTCCTTCGTCGTCGCCCCTCCGGGCTTGTACAGCCGGATGACACGGAAATGGTCACCACCCCCGCGCCCGAACCCGCCGACGGCGAGGCGCTGTTGCGGACCACCTATGTCGGCATCGACGCCGCCGCGCGCACCTGGCTGGACGACCAGCCCAGCTATCTCCCGCCGGTGCAGCTGGGCGAGGTCATCCGGGCGGCCGGGATCGGCGAGGTGGTCGCGTCGCGGTGCGACGCCTACGCCGTCGGCGACGTCGTCACCACGCTGACCGGCTTCCAGGAATACGCGCTCATCCGCGACGACCTGTTCAGCACGCCCATCCCGGGCGAGGACGATCAGCTGGCCATCATGTCCGTCTACGGGCCGACCGGCGCCACCGCCTATTTCGGGATGACCGACATCGGCCGGCCGCAGCCCGGGGAGACGGTGGTGGTGTCGGCGGCCGCGGGTGCCACCGGGTCGGTCGCCGGGCAGATCGCCAAGATCGCCGGCGCCCGGGTGGTGGGCATCGCGGGCGGGCCGGAGAAATGCCGGGCGGTGGTGGAGGACTTCGGGTTCGACGCGTGCATCGACTACAAGAACGACGACCTCGCGGCGGCGCTGAAAAAGCATTGCCCGCAACGCGTCGACGTCTACTTCGACAACGTGGGCGGCCCGATCCTCAACGCCGTGCTGGGCCGCCTGGCCGCCCGCGCGCGCGTCGTCCTGTGCGGCGTCATCTCGAGCTACCTCACCGGAGACCACCCCGGGCCGTCCAACTACGTGAACCTGCTGTCCAAGACCGCGCTGATGCAGGGGTTCAATGCGCTCGATCAGTGGGGCCGCTTCGACGAGGCGTTCGCCGCGCTACGCCGGTGGGAGGCCGAAGGCCGACTTCACCACCGGCAGACCATCTTTGAGGGCATCGAGTCCTGTGTCGATGCCCTCAACGGCCTCTTCACCGGCGTCAACGTCGGCAAGACCCTGGTCAGGCTCAGCGAACCCAGCCCCCGCTAGGACTCGCCGAGAACCCGGTGCAGCGCCTTGCGGGCATCGGTCAGCGCCTCGAGCACCTTGGTCCGGGTCTCGGCGAGCTGCTGCTTCTGCTCGTCGGTGCCCGTCCATGCGATGGTGCGGGCCAACCCGGCGATCTCGAAGAACTCCTTGCGGATCTTGAGAACGTCGCCGAACTTGGCCGCCCGGCCCAGGAAGGCGTGCGCGGTCTCGCTGCTGATTCCGCGCCAGGCCAACAGGTTTCGGCCGAGTTCGGTCAGCGTCGCCACGCCGCCGTCGACGGTGACCACGCCGCGGCCGGCGAGAATGCCGATCGCCAGCTCTGCCACGTCCTGCGGCGGGGTGAACGCGCCGCCGGTCGCGTCGGACACGCGCTGCACCACCTGCGCGGCGTCGGCCGGCCCGTCCAACAGCAATGCCGCGGTGACGAACGCCGCGCGCTTGAGGCCGTGCCGCTTGCCGAAGGGCGCGAAGCCGGGACCGCCCGCACCCGGGCCGCCGAAGCCCGGACCACCAAAGCCCGGACCACCAAAGCCCGGGCCACCGAAGCCGGGTCCACCAAAGCCGGGACCGCCGAAACCGGGTCCACCGAAACCACCGAAGAATCCATGAGACATGGCTGTTTTCCTTTCTCAAACCATCAATCTCCTTGATACCAGCGGCGCGGGGGATGTCAACGTCGTTGATGGTTGGTGCCGGAAATCCCAGGAAGTCGGCCCCGCAACTGCTATCGTCGCTTACTTATGCCAGGGCGATGGCGACGACGGACCGGCGCGCGGGTCGCGACCGGGAACGCCGCGCGCGGGTCGCGACGGCGGGATGCGGGCCACCCCACCGCGTGGTTTCATAACACCGTTTGCGAGAGTTGCCTGGGGAGATCGCGCCGAGCTTGACGAGCCGGCTTTGAACGATTGGTGGTTTAGATGGATCGTCGCAGCATGATGTTGATGTCGGGCCTCGGCATGATCGGGGCTGCGATGCGCTTGCCGGGTGCCTGGGCCACCCCGTCGGGCCCGTCGGTGCCGGCCGCGCCGTCGGCGGGCGGCGGCAGCTACATCTTCGCCGACGAGTTCGACGGCCCGGCTGGCTCGGCTCCCGATCCGGGCAAATGGACCGTCCAGACCTGGCAGGACGACGTGTTCCCGCCGGTCGCGGGGATATACCGCGACGACCGCCGAAACGTCTTCCAGGATGGCAATTCCAATCTCGTCTTGCGTGCCACCCGAGAAGGGGACACCTACTACGGCGCCAAACTGCGGGGCAACTTCCGCAGCATGATCAACCAGACCTGGGAGGCGCGGATCAAGCTGGACTGCTTGGAGCCGGGCCTCTGGTCGGCCTTCTGGGGTGTCAACGAGGATCCGCTGCCGGACGGCGAGGTTGACCTTTTCGAGTGGTACGGCAATGGCTCGTGGCCCCCGGGAACGACGGTGCACGCCGCGTCGAACGGCAAAACCTGGGAGGGCAAGTCCATCCCCGGCATGGTCGACGGCGCCTGGCACACCTGGCGAATGCATTGGGGCGAGGAAGGGTTTCAATTCGCCCGCGACGGGGCGCAGTACTTCAGCGTCCCGAACAAACCCATCCACGTCCACGGGGGCGCCCCCGACGACTTCCGGTGGCCGTTCAACAATCCCGGCTACTGGATGACGCCCATGTTCACGCTCGCGGTCGGTGGCGTCGGCGCCGGCGATCCGGCCGCAGCCGGGCTCCCGGCGGACATGCTCATCGACTGGATCCACATCTGGTGACTATCGCTGGGCTTTGAGCACCTGGACCAGATTGAACTGCCAGCGCTCCACCAGCCGGAAACCCAGGTCGTGCGGCACCGCGAAGGCGGTGCTCGCCCAATAGACCGGGCCGGGCGGCAGCGCCGCACCCTGCTCGTGCGCCGGCTGGGACGCGTCGGCCTGGGTGATGATCCAGACGACGCCGCACTGGCTCAGCGGCCGGGCCACCACCTCGGGGATGAGATTGGTGTCGAACACGTCGTTGCGGTCGGTCGCCTTCTGCCACAGCGTGAGATCGATCAGTTTGCGATAGGCGTCCGGGCGCGCCGCCAGCAGTGGGCGCATGGGCGCCGGCATGAACGTCACCGTGTCGTTCACCAGTAGGCAATCGCCCGGCGCGGCCTTTGCGGTGATCAGGTCGGCGACCTGACTGTAGTCCATGCCGTACTTGGCATACGGGTTACGTTGCACCCGAACGTAATTGGGCGCAGCGGCCACCGCGAAAAGGCCGACGACCGCCGTCGTCACCCACGGCTTGGCGGCCACCGCGCCACCGCAGACGCCCAGGATCAGCGCCAGCGCCGGCGCGGTGAAACACAGGTAGCGCGGCGTGTAGATCGGATGAACCAGCGCCGAATACATCACGATCGCGGCCGTCGGCGCCACGAGCCACCCCGTCGCGAGCACCAGCAGCTGGCGCTGCGCATCCGCCAAGCGCGCGGACCCGCTGAGCCACAACACGATTGCCGCACCGATCAACAACGCCGACAGCACGGCGAACGGCGGGCATCGTTCGAAATACTGCTGCATCAGCACGTCTTCGATGGTGCGGTGGCCGATGGGCGCGACCCAACTGATCTGGTGCGCCTGCCCGGCGACCGTCATCAGAAACGGCATCAGCGCGCCGACGGCCACGGTCGACGCAATCACGAAGCCCAGCAACGCCGTTCGGCTCCGGTGGAAGATGCCGATGAACACGGCGTAGGCCGCCAGCAGCAGCGCGAGGTAGGCGTCCAGCACGATCGAGCCGGCCAACGCGACGGCATAGGACAGCCACAGCCAACCGGTGTCACGGCGCGCGGCATAGACCAGCAGGACGGTCAGCCACACGGCGGCCATCATCGACATGGCATAGGGGCGGGCCTCGATGCCCGCCCAGGTGGTCCGCGGCAGGATCGCGCAGAACACCCCGGAGGCCACTGCGACGGTGCGGGACGAGAACTGCTTGCCCAGCACGACGACGCCGGCGCCGACGGCGCCCACCGCCAGGGCGCTGGGCGTGCGCGACCAGAACTCGGTGGGCGGGAAAACCTGGAACCAGGCGTGCATGAGCAGGTAATACAGGCCGTGGACGGCGTCGACGTTGCCCAGCATGTGCCACATCTGGGCCAGCGACCGGCTGTAGGCGGCCGAGATGGTCGCGGCCTCGTCGTACCAGAAGGAGGGGCGGGCGGCGCCGGCCATGCTCACCGCGGCGGCCACGATCGCGACGATCACCGGGTCCAGCGCGGCCGGTACGGCCGGTCGGTGGCCGCCCAGCACGCCGCGGCGACGCCGGGCTGCCTCGGTGGTTCCGATGCTCACCGAACCGCCCGGGACGTCGCGGTTTGGCTGAGCACACCGCTATGTTGCCAGAAGCGAACCGGGCCGCTCATGGGGCTCAACCCGCCGTCTATTCGAACGTATGATCGATCAATGGGTTCGCTCGCGTCGATCGGGTACAACGGCCAGCCGGTCCGGAGCCCGTTTCGGGTGGTGCGTCCGGCGGTCGCGGTTCTGGTCGACCTGACGGTGCTCTTCCCGCGCGAGCCGCACCGCTCGGGGCGGTATCAGCCCAACGGTCTGCAGCTGCACAAGGTCGTCGAGGGATGGTTGAGTTGCTGGGGCCTGTGCGAGCAGGGCGACTGGTGGGGGCTGGTGACCTATCCCGTCGCGTACGGCTCCAAGCGCAGGACGGTGACGCACTGGGTGCCCGCCTGGACGCTGCGCCGCAAAGGCTGACCGGCCCGGTCAACCGCGGCGTGAGCGCCACGCCAATGCGATGATTGCTGCCCGTGGACACAAGTTGGACCTCGGTGCTGAGCAAACTCGTCGCGTTGGCGGCGGTCATCGCGCTGTCCCCGATCACGGTCATCCCCGCCGTGCTGGTGCTGCACGCGCCTCGACCGCGCCCGGCCAGTCTCTCCTTTCTGGGCGGTTGGCTGCTGGCCCTGGTCGCCCTCACCGCCGCCTTCGTCAGCGGGTCGGAGTTGCTCAGTGGCTTCCACGCGACCCCGCCGAAATGGGCGGCCTGGGTGCGGCTGGCCTTCGGCGTGGCGCTCCTCGCACTGGCGGCCTACCACTGGTTCACCCGGCATCGGCAGCGCGGCATGCCACGCTGGATGCGGTCGTTCTCCACCCTGTCGCCGGTGCGCGCGGGGGTGATGGGGGCCGTGCTGGTGCCGCTGCGGCCCGAGGTGCTGATCCTGTGCGCGGCCGCCGGCCTGGCCGTCGGCAATAGCAGCCTGAGCGCCGGCGCCCAGGTGATCGCGGCCGCGATCTTCGTCGTGCTCGCCGCGTCGACGGTCGCCATCCCGGTCTTGGCCTACGTCGGCGCCGGGGACCGACTCGACGATGTCCTGGAACGTCTCAAGGCCTGGATGGAGGCGAACCACGACGCGATGATGGCCGTCATCCTGTTCCTGATCGGGTTGATGGTGCTCTACAACGGAATTCGCACGCTGGCCTGATTCGGTTCGGCGCGTTCGACGTCGCATCGCCCGCGGCAATGAAAGGATGCCGCCCATGGCAGGAAGCTGGGGGACGGTGCTGACCGGGCTCGTTCCGCTTGGACTGGTCATCTCCCTCTCACCGCTGACCGTCATTCCGGCGGTGTTGGTGCTGCAGGCGCCGCGGCCGCGGCCGAGCAGCCTCGCGTTTCTGGGCGGCTGGGTGCTGAGCCTGGCCGCGCTGACGGCGATCGCCGTCGCGGGCTCCGGCCTGCTGGGCGGGCTGGACAAGGCGCCCCCGCGGTGGTCGTCGTGGCTGCGCGTGGTGCTCGGGTCCGCGCTGATCGTGTACGGCATCTACCGCTGGCTCAACCGGCACGGCCAGGCCGAATCCCCGGCCTGGATGCGCTCGTTCGCCAGCATCACCCCGGCGCGGGCGGGGATCACCGGGGCCGCGCTGGCCGTGGTGCGGCCGGATGTGGCGCTCATCTGCGTCCCCGCGGGACTGGGCATCGGCACCAGCGGGCTCGGCCTCGCCGGTGACTGGGTGGCGGCCGCGTTCTTCGTGGCCATCGCCGCCTCCAGCGTGGCGATCCCGATATTGGCCTACGCGGCGGCCGGTAGCCGCCTCGACGACACCCTGGCCAGGCTCAAGGACTGGATGGACCGCAACAACGGCGCCCTACTCGCGGCGGTCTTCGTCGTGATCGGTGCGATGGTGCTCTATCACGGGATTCACGCCCTATAGCCTCCGTCGGCCAGGCCCGCATCCGCTTCGAGCCTGTTCACTGCGCCAAAGGCCAACTCGCGGAACAACTCCCGGCCGTAGCCCGCGAGCATGCCCAAATAGCCCCGGTCTGCCCATTGCACGGCGTGCCGCTCTTCGTGGTGCAACACCCGGTCCAGGTCGAGCCGGCTCGCACGCGGCGTGCCGCCGGCGTCGAGATACCAGGCATGCCCGGACGCGACGATCTGGCGAAGCTGCTCGCCGGGGTCGGCGACCCGGCCCGCGTTGACCATGAACAGGTCACCCCAGGTGGTGCCGCCGCGCCGGCTGAACAGCCGCTGAATCCAGTTGCCGCCCAGGCCCATGAGCATGCCGTTGGGGGTGGTGACCAGCCGCCCGCCGTTGCGGTGCACGAACGCGACGTCGCGGGTGTAGCTCCAGCGGTTTGCGTTCTGGCGGGCCATGATTCGCGTCACCTCGGCGGGGCAGTAGGGCGTGACCGGAAAGTCGGTGGTCCGTCCGCCCGGCTTACCGTAGCCGGTGCCCGCGTTGAGGATGTAGGTCATCAGCGCGGCGGCTCGCGCCCGCGCGCCGTCGGCGTAGGGCGGGATCAGGAAGAACGATTTGCCGTGCGGGTCGTGGAACTCGGCCATGTTCGCGAGGACCCCGAAGCGCGCGGCGGTGACGTCGTGCCGGCGCGCGATTTCGGCGACGACGTGCGCGGCCACGCCGCGGCGCTCGGCGTTCTCCCGCCACCTCATGCAATAGCCCTGTGCGTCCATGTCTTCGGACCAATTTAGGGTGTAGCGAATGAACACCGGGCCCTGGCAACGTGCGCGCGGCATCAAACAGGTCACTCGGGGACTGGGCACGCTGGATCGAGAACTGTTCGACGCCATCGCCGAGACGGACACCCCGCTCCTGGACACGGTCATGCCGCCGCTGACCCGGGCGGCCGACCATTCCAAGCTGTGGATGGGCCTCGGCGCGGCCCTGCTGGCCACCGGCAGGCAGAGCGCGCAGCGCGGCGCGACCCGCGGGCTGGTGACGCTGGCCGCCACCAGCCTGGTCACCAACCAGCTCGCCAAGCGGATCCGCCGTAGGCCGCGCCCCGGCTACGACCTGGTGCCCTTGGTCCGCCAGGTCCGCCGTCGCCCGACGTCGAACTCGCTGCCGTCCGGACACTCCGCGAGCGCGGCCGCGTTCGCCATCGGGGTGGGGCTGGAGAACCCGCCGCTGGGCTTCGGCCTGGCGCTGCTGGCCGGGCTGGTCGGTCTGTCGCGGGTGGCGACCGGCGCGCACTACCCGGGCGACGTCCTCGCCGGGTTCGGCATCGGCTCCGGCCTGGCCGTGCTGGGTGGCCGGCTCGTCCCGCCGATCGTCGAAACCGCCCTTCCGCGAACGGAACCGCTGCGCGTCGCGGCACCGCAGCGGCCCGACGGCGCCGGCGTGGTCCTGGTCATCAACCCGGAGTCGGGCAGCGGCACCGGGGCCCGGGTGGTCGACGAGGTGCGCGCGGCGCTGCCGAAGGTCGACATCCGCGAACTGGGCCCCGACGACGACGTGGGGCAGGTGTTGCGCAACGCGGCCGAACGCGCCGAGGTGCTGGCGGTGGGCGGCGGTGACGGCACGGTCGCGGCCGCCGCCGGGGTGGCCATCGAGGCGGGGCTTCCCCTGGCGGTGTTTCCCGCCGGGACGTTCAACCACTTCGCCAAGGACATCGGCTGCGACGCCGTGGCCAAGACGGTCGACGCGATCCGGCGCGGCCACGTGGCATGCGTGGACCTGGTGTGCCTGAACGATTCTCGGATGATCCTCAACACCGCCAGCGTCGGCGCCTACCCGGCCTTCGTGCGGCGGCGCGAAAAGTTGGAGAAGCGCATCGGCAAGCCGCTGGCCGGCCTGTACGCCATGCTGCGGACGCTGCGCAAGGAGCAGCCGGTGCGCATCCGTTACGACAACAAGACCCTGCTGACATCGCTGTTCTTCCTGGGCAATTCGCTGTACCTGCCGACCGGGTTCGCGCCGGCGCGCCGGACCCGGATGGACGACGGCCTGATCGATGTGCGCATCCTCGAGACCGGCAGCCACTGGGCCAGGACCAGGATCCTGACCGCGCTGGCCCTGGGCCGCCTGGAGCGCAGCCCGCTCTACCACGAGTTGCAGGTGCCGGAATTCAGCTTCAGCGCCGTCGACGGCCCCACGTCCGTCGCCTGCGACGGCGAGGTCGCCGGCAAATATGACAAGGCCAGCTTCAGCGTGAAATACCGGGTCCTTTCGGTGTTTCGTCCGCTTCCCGACCGCCGGTGACCCCCTCGGTGAGGTCGCGTACCCGCGCGTAGTGCGCCGGCACCTCGGGTGCGGCGTCGGCGGTGTATTCGTCTGTGGGTGGCGGATTCCACGCGGGTGGCCGGGGCGATCCGCTCAACGCCCACGCCGCCTGCAGCGCCGCGCCCAGCGCGACGTACTGCGCCGGCGTGGGCGCCAGCACCGGCATGCCGAACACCGTGGGCGCGATCGCGCGCAGCGCACGGGATTGCGCGCCGCCGCCGACCAGCAGGATGCGCCGCGCGACGACGCCGTGCGCGGCCAGGTGCGCGACGCCGTCGGCGAGCGAGCACAGCAGTCCCTCCACGGCGGCGCGGGCCAGGTTGGCCGGGGATGCATTGGCGACGCGCAGGCCGTGCAGTGCACCGGTTGCGTTGGGCCGGTTGGGAGTTCGCTCGCCCTCCAGGTAGGGGACCAGCACCAGCCCCCCGCTGCCCGGCGGCGCCGACAGCGCGAGCCGGGACAGCTCGTCCTGGTCGACTTGCAGCATCGCGGCGGCTGCCTGCAGCACCCGCGCGCCGTTGAGGGTGCATACCAGCGGGAGATAGCGGCCGGTGCCGTCGGCGAATCCGGCGACGAATCCCGCGTCGTCGCGGACCGGATCCGCGGTGACGGCGGCCACCACCCCCGAGGTCCCGATCGAGACGATCACGTCGCCCTCTTCGACGCCCAGGCCCAGCGCCGCGGCGGCGTTATCTCCCAGGCCCGCACCGAATGCCATTGTGCCGCAGCTTGTTCGGCCCGCCGGGTCCAGCACGGTCGGCAGTTGCGGACGCCGGCCGCGCAGCGCCAGCTCGAGCAGATCGACCCGATAGGCGCCCGTCGCGGCGTCGTAGTAGCCGGTGCCGCTGGCGTCGCTGCGGTCGGTGGTCAGCGCCGCGATGTCCGTCTCGCCGCGCAGACGCCAGGTCAGCCAATCGTGCGGCAGGCCGACCGCCGCGGTGCGGTCGGCATGACGTGGTTCGTGGTCGGCCAGCCAACGCAATTTCGCCACCGTGATCGCGGCCAGCGGTACCACGCCCACGGCCCGGGCCCACGCCCGCGCGCCACCCAGCTCGTCGGCGAGTGCGCGCGCGGCGTCGGCCGATCGCACGTCGTTCCACAGCAGCGCGGGGCGCACCACCTGTCCGGCTCCGTCCAGGCACACCATGCCGTGCTGCTGTGCGCCGACGGCGATCGCGTCGACGCCGTCCAGCCCGCCCGCCTTCGCAATCGCTTCTCGAGCGGCGGTTTCCCATGCCGCCGGGTCGATTTCGGTGCCGGCCGGGTGACCGGCGTGTCCCTCGCGGACCACCCGGCCGGTGGCGGCGTCGCACACCAGCACCTTGCAGGACTGCGTCGACGAGTCGATGCCGGCGACCAGGGTCATCGTCCGTCGGCCCCAAGCAGCGCCCGCAGCGTGGCGCGCGCGCCGGTTCGGTGCAGCGAGTCCAGCGCCCACAGGTAGGCCTCGCGGAAACGCTCGTCGTCGACGAGATCGCCGAATACGGGACGGTTGGCCAGGAACGCGACCGGGTCGTCGCGTTGCGAGCGGGCGATCGGGACCAAAGTGTCGGCGAGCCGGTCCACCACCTCGATCGGTTCGCCCTCTTCGTCGACGCCCTCGGCGTAGCGTGCCCAACTCGCGACGATCGCCGCGGACAGCCGCACCGGGCCGCCGGAGCGCAGATTGTCGCGCACCACGGGCAACAACCATTTCGGGATACGGTCCGAGGATTCGGCGCACAGCCTGGCCACGGTGTCGCGGATGTAGGCGTTGGCGAAGCGCGGCAGCAGCCCGCCCCGGAATTCATCCAGCCCCGGGACGCGCTCCAGCGTCGGTGTGGCCTCCGAATCCATATAGCGGGCAAGGAATTCGGCGATCAACGGATCCCGGGCGGCGTCGTGCACCAGCCGGTACCCACAGAGGTAGGCGAAATAGCACAGGCCCTGATGCCCGGCGTTGAGCAACCGCAACTTCATCGCCTCGTAGGGCGCTACGTCGCCGACGAGTTGCACCCCGGCTTGATCCAGCGGTGGTCGCCCGTCGGCGAAGTTGTCCTCGACCACCCACATGGCGAAGGGTTCAGCGATCACGGGCCAGGCGTCGGTCACCCCGAATTCGGAGTCCAGCCGCGTCAGCACATCGGGCGTGGTCACCGGTGTGATCCGGTCAACCATCGAATTGGGGAAGGTGGTCTGCTCGCGCATCCATTGCGCGAGTTCGGGATTGATTCGCTCCGCGTACGACGTGAAGACGCGTCGTGACACGTCACCGTTCCCGGCGATGTTGTCGCAGGAGACGATCGTGGGGGAGGGCAGGTCGCGCTCGCGCCGCCGGTTGCACGCCTCGGCCACCAATCCGAACACCGCGCTCAGCGGTGGCTGATAACCGCCCTCGGTGATGGTGAGCGAAATGATCCGGGTGGCCGGATCGGCGAGCAGCTCGATCACGGATTCGGGATCGTCAGGCGCATAACGGTAGTCGACGATGGAGCCGATGACGCGCGGTTGCCGGGTGCCGTCGGGGTGTTCGAGGATCAGCGTGTACAGGTGGTCCTGGCCGCGCAACGCGTCGCGCATGCGCTCATCGTTCGGCAGCACACCGATTCCGCAGATCCCGAAGTCGCGCGCGAGCCCGTCGCTGAGCAGCCGATCGATGTACATGGCCTGGTGCGAACGGTGGAAACCACCGACACCGAAATGCGCTATGCCGATGCCGATTTGGCCGCGGTCATACGTCGGGACCGGGATCTCGAGGCCGGCCAGATTCCGTGCGTTCAGCTTCACTCGAGTGACACCTTAGCGCGGACCACCGAGCGCGGGGGCTAATCCGCCGTCAGGCGTTGGGGCACAGATCGCGCAGGGCGAAGATCACCACGTCTGCGGCCTGCCGGCCGTTGATCCCGCCGGTGCCCTGGTCGGCGTCCGAGCGTTGCAATGCCAACCCCTCCAGTTGTTGCGGTGAAGCGCCCCACGAAAGCTGCTGGCACAGGTCCGCACCCATCTGCAACAGCTCCGGGTCGCCGCCGTTGACGGCGTGGATCCCGGCGTTGTGCAGGTCGTTGATGAAGGCGGCCTGGTCGGCCCGCGCCGGGCCGGCGCAGAGGACCCCGGCGAGCAGAAGGGGGCCGCTCGCCAGCGCCGCGCCCATGAACCGGCCATATAGCCTGCGTGCCGCCATCCAACCTTCTCCTTATGTCTGTGCCCGATGCGGATGATGCACTTTTACACAAAAGTGCGACGACCCGCTGCGCAAACAATTCGGGAGAGTGAATAGTCGGCGAAGAACGGTGGCCGGACGCGGCACAACCTGCGGCCCCGTGTGGAGCCGAGCGCCAGCGCGCTATGCACCGGCGAATTACGGAAGGTCAGGTCAGACGCCGGGGCAGAGATCACGCTCGGCGTAGCCGACGATGTCGTTGGCCTGCTGGGGACTGAGCCCACCTGCCCCTTGCCGTTCCTCGGAGCGCTGCAGCGCCAAGCCCTGGAGCTGGGATTCGGGAGCGCCCCACGACAGTTGTTGGCAGACGTTCAGCCCGGCCTGAAGCAGCGCCGCGTCACCACCGGTGACGGCGTGAATCCCGTCCCTATGCATGTCGTTGAGGAAACCGGCCGCGTCGGCCTGCGCTGGGCCGGCCCAGACGAGGCCGGCGACAAGTGGGCCGCCGAGCAGGGCGGAACCGATGAACCCGGTGGCGAGACGACGTGGTGACATAGCCCCTACTCCTCTTGACGTCAACAGTTCTAATCACGATGTTAACTTCTACGTAACCTTGAGAACAGTAACTGTTCACCAATAGTTCTCTGTGAATGACCTGCGGAAAAATAAAGTCCGTGCGAGCGGAAGTCGGTTCCGGCAAGGTCGCCGATCCGGTGCACATTCCGGCGCGAACCGCTTGCCGGGCCGAGGGCGCACGCGCATTCGTGCAGGTCGACCGGCGTCCGTCGGTGGTGTTCCGATTCGTGACGCCGTTGTGACGTCACCATTTGGAAACGGCGCGGTGCGGCGTGGCGCGTGTCGCGCGTCGCCTGCTGACAATTGGCGCGGTCGTGAAAGCGGCCTCGGTACGGCTAGGCGGGCCTGCTGCACCAAATGGGAAATAGCTGAGCGTGAATAAAGGAGAGTTGGCGCTGATGGCGATCGTCGATCGGTTCAACATCAAAGTAGTTGCCGGCGCTGGGTTGTGCGGAGCTGCTATCGCGTTGAGCCCCGACGCGGCGGCCGCCCCGCTGATTACGGGCGGCCACGCGTGCATCGAGGGGCAGTCGGGCGAGGTGGCGCCCGCCGCGGGCGGGCCGGGTGCGGCCGCCGGCACTGTGGCCGCGGGTGCACCGGCCGCCGGGGGCATGTGCGCGGCGCCCATGACCGATATGTCCGGTGTGCCAATGGCTGTGCCGGGGCCGCTGCCGATCGGTGCGCCGCTGCCGATCGTGCCGCCGTTGCCCCTCGCGCCGCCGGTGCCGATCGTGCCGCCGGTGCCGGTGGTCCCTGCCGGTGCGCCGCTGATTGCGCTTGGCGGGCCGCTGGCCGCCGGCGCTCCGTTGGAGGCGGCCGCGCCGATCATCGACATGTCCGGGGTGAAGGACGCGCCGACCGGTCCGGCTCCCACCGGTGGGCCGGTAGACGGTCAGCCGGTTCGCCCCGGTCCCTCGGGCGCGAGCTGAGGCCGAATCGGTTTCCAGTGAACGGGCCGGGCCCGCTGGTTTATCACCAGCGGGCCCGTTCCGTTTGTCGGCCATCGGTGGCCGGCTTATCCCTGCTCGGCATGCGCGAACCTGCGACCACCCCAGCGGGACTGAGAGACCCACGCCGTCAAGACAATTGAAGCTCCGCACCCGGCTTGCGCCTGGGTGCGGAGCTTCGTGAACTGCGGGACTAGTCCTGGACGATCACCGGGTCGCCGACGTGGACGTGGTCGTAGTACCACTCGGCGTCGTCGGGGCTCAGGCTGATGCAGCCGTGGCTGACGTTCTCCAGCCCCAGAGAGGGGACGGCCCACGGAGCCGAATGCACGAACAGTCCGCGGCTGGTGATACGGACGGCGTAATTGACCGTCAGCAGGTAACCGTTGGGGTCGTCGACCGGGATGCCGACGCTGCTCGAATCCATGGTCACCGCTTCCTCTTTGGCCAGGACGGTGTACGAGCCGACGGGCGTCGGGTATTCCGGCCTTCCCATCGACGCGGGCATCACGCCCTGCTCGCCGAAGTGCGGCCGGTGGTGCGGCGCCGGCAGTGAGGTCGGCGGTCCCGCTTCCGTACCGTCGATGCTCACGGTGAAGGTGTGCTCGGAGATGCTGGCGACGCCGATCACGGCAGGACCCGTTGTGATCTCCGCGGTCGCGCCGCCCACCGTCAACGCAATTGTGCTGTGCGCCGGCCAGTATCGGTCCGGAATCCACTGGACAACCTTGTTGTCGAGCCATTCGAACTTGCCGGTCATCGCGGGCGTCGATTTGACGTCAACCGCCCGTTCGGCCGCCCGCCGGTCGGCTGGGTTGGTAATGGGCGCAGTGAATTTCACCTGGATCGGGTGCGCCACCCCGACCACCTCGTCGCGGCCCGGCGAAATCGACGCTATCGCGAATCCATGCGACTGGTTCGCCGCCGCCAGGCTCACGCCGGCCGGCGTCACGACAACACTCGCAGCGGCTCCAATCACCGCAAGAACACACCGAACACCCGTCCGCATGGCCCCAATTCCTTTTAACTGACATAGTTGTAATACGGATGATAAATGTGCGCTGACCTGCGGAAGCGTAAGGGCGCGTTGATATTTGGCCACGCGGCGGTCACGGTTTGATCAAGGGAGGTTTAGTCCGGAGCCCTTATCGTGTTGTGACCGGGCCGTGACCCGCTCCGGCGTCGAATGTTTCTCCGGCGTGACCCAGCAAATGCGATCGCGGGCGGCGGACCAATATGGCGAAACCGCTGGAGTTTGCTGACGGCGGGTCGAATACTGATTGGATGAGCAGGCCCGCATCGCCCGTGCTGACGGTTCAATCCAACTGGTCACGGCGCAGTTTTGCCGCTGGAAACGATGTCGTCGTGGGGAGTGACCTGCGTGCCGACATGCGCGTAGCCCATCCGATGATCTCCCGCTCGCACCTGGTGCTGCGTTTCGACCGGGGCAAATGGGTGGCGATCGATAACGGCTCGTCGACGGGGATGTTCGTCAATGGCGGCCGGGTTGCCGTCGTCGACATCCACGACGGCCAGAGCATCAACATTGGCGGCCCCGACGGGCCGCGGTTGAGTTTCCAGATCGGACGTGACGACAGGGCGGTGGGCCAGCTACCGCCGACGGTCGAGGGGATGCAGGCCCTCGCACGCCCCGGCGCGTCGCGGCCGTCCCATCCGCAGCACCCACAGCAGGCCGGCGGCACGCCGCCCCGCATCGCGCGACCGCAACCCCCGCCGCTGCGTTACACCCATGCCGGCCCGCCGCCACCGTCACCGCAGCCGGCCGGCGGCCCACGCCGGGCCGTCGGCCATCCGAGCCCACCGTCGCCGCCCCGCCGTCCCCAACCGGCACCGCCGCCCGAACGGCAAGCCTGGTCGGCGCCAAAGGGCCAGCCGCAGACCGAGATCGGCGCCGAGGCGCTCGAAGCCGCGCAGTTCGACAGCACCAACCTGCGGCGCGCGGTGCAGCGCTCCCGGTCGGGCCTCGCGGCGCCACCCACGGGAGCCGCCGTGATCGGTCGCGCCGAAGACAGCGACGTCGTGATCTCGGACGTCTTGGCGTCGCGCCACCACGCCTACCTGGTTCCCGGCCCGAACGGCATGGAGATCCACGACGCGCACAGCATCAACGGGACATTCGTCAACGGCACGCGAATCTTGTCGGCGCCGCTGACCGAGGGCGACGTGGTCACGATCGGCAACGTCGACCTGGTGTTCAACGGTGAAATCCTGCTTCGCCGCGCCGAAGCGGCAACCCGCACCGGCGGGCTGGAGGTGCGCGAGGTCGACTTCGAAATCGACAGCAAACGGCTGATTCAGAAGGTCTCGCTGACAGCCAGGCCCGGAACGCTGACCGCCCTCATCGGTGGGTCCGGCGCCGGGAAAAGCACGCTGTCCCGGCTGATCGCCGGCGCGACCTGCCCCACCTCCGGCTCAATCACCTTCGAGGGACACGACATTCACGCCAGCTTCGCCTCGCTGCGTAGCCGGATCGGGATGGTGCCCCAGGACGACGTCGTGCACCGCCAGCTGACGGTGACCCAGGCGCTGAGCTATGCCGCCGAGCTGCGGCTGCCGCCCGATACCAGCAAACAAGACCGCGCGCAGGTCGTCGCGCAGGTGATCGAGGAACTCGGGCTGACCAAGCACGCCGATACCCGGGTGGACAAGCTGTCCGGTGGGCAGCGCAAGCGTGCGTCGGTGGCACTCGAGCTGCTCACCGGGCCGTCGCTGCTGATCCTCGACGAACCGACCTCGGGCCTGGATCCGGCGCTGGACCTCCAGGTCATGACGATGCTGCGGCAGCTGGCCGACGCCGGTCGCGTGGTGCTGGTGGTGACGCACTCGCTGAGCTACCTCGACCTCTGCGACCAGGTGCTGCTGATGGCGCCCGGCGGCAAGACGGCCTACTGCGGCCCGCCCGGGGAAATCGAAGCGACGATGGGAACCACCAACTGGGCCAAGATCTTTGGCATGGTGGGTGCGGACCCCGACGAAGCCAACCGCCGGTTCCTGGCCCAGCTCAAACCACCGCCGGCCGGAGCCGAGGCGGAAAAGCCGGCCGACCTGGGCGCTCCGGCGCGCTCCAGCACGCGTCGCCAGTTCGCCACGATCGCGCGCCGCCAGATCCGGCTGATCGTCGCCGACCGCGCCTACTTCATCTTCCTGGCGCTGCTGCCGTTCGTGATGGGCGCGCTGTCGCTGACCGTTCCGGGCTCGACGGGATTCCGTGTCGCCGATCCGAACGGCGACGGCTCCGACGAACCCGGCTCGGTCTTGATGTTGCTCACCATGGCCGCCGTCTTCATGGGCACCGCGCTGACGATCCGCGACCTCATCGGCGAGCGCCCCATCTTCCGCCGGGAACAGGCGGTCGGCCTGTCCACCAAGGCGTATCTGCTCGCGAAGATGGCCGTGTTCTTCGTCTTCGCCGTCATTCAGTCGGCCATCGCGACGACCATCACGATCCTGGGGAAGGGAGCCCCGACACGGCCGGCCCTGCTGCTGGGCAGCGCCACGCTCGAGCTGTACGTCGCCACCGCCGCGATGTGCGTCGCCGCGGCGATGGTCGGCCTGGTCCTGTCCTCCCTCGCCCGCTCCAACGAGCAGATCATGCCGCTGCTGGTGGTTTCCCTCATGCTGCAGTTGGTGCTCTGCGGCGGGATGGTCCCGGTCACCAACCGCATCGGCCTCGACCAGCTGTCGTGGGCGGTGCCCTCGCGCTGGGGCTATGCGGCGCAGGCCTCGACCGTCGACTTGTGGACGATCGAGCCCGGGCCGCTCGCCCCGAAAGACAGCCACTTCAAGCACACGGCGAGCACCTGGCTGTTCGATGTGGGCATGCTCGCGTTGTTGACGGTCGTGTACGCGGGATTCGTCGGGTGGCGCAGCCGGCTCAAGCGCCACTGATCCGCTAGATGAAGTCGAGGGCCTCGACCGTGGCGACGGGGCCTTCGTGGGTGGGCCGGTTCGCCCCGCCGATGCAGTAGACGGTGTTGCCCACCACCGCGACCACCTCGGCGTGGCGCGGAGTTGGCATGGGGCGCAACGTCGTCCACGTTCCTTCGGCGATGTCGTACATCTCGGCCACCCCCACCACCTGCGTCGGTTCCTCACCGCCGACCGCCACGATTCGGCCATCGATGAACGCGGCGCCGTAGCTGCCGCGAGGGGTCGGCATGTCGACCAACTTCGTCCAGGTCCCGGACTGCGGGTCGAACCGTTCGAACGCCGCGGAGTTCTTGTCGGCCGACAGGAATCTGCCGCCGAGCGCGTACACGTACGTGCCATCGGACACCGCGGCCAGATGCTCGCGCGGGGTCGGCATATTGGCCGCGTCGTGCCAGGCGTTGCCGTCGAAGACCTCGGTCTGGCCGACGAGTTGCTTGGCGTTCTGCCCGCCGACGACGACGAGTTTGTCACCGACCACCGCGGCCGCCAGCCCCGCGCGAGCGTGGGTGAGTCCGGGCAACTCGACCCACTTGCCGCCGCGCAACGCGAACACCTTGGCCGACGCCTGGGTGAGATCACTGCTGGCGCCCCCGAGCACCACCACCTCGCCGCGATAGGTCGCCGCCGCGGCGTGGTGCAGCGGGATCGGGAGTGCCGGTTGGGGTTGCCAGACGCCGGTGCGCGGGTCATAGCTCTCGACGGTCTGCAGCGCGACTCCGTCGCGCAGGCCGCCGACGACCCAGATCTTGTCGTCGAGCACGGTCCACGCCGTCATCAACCGCGGCGTCGGCGCGTCCGGCAGGGAACGCCACTGCGCGGCCGGCTGCATGCGGCGCGCCGGTAGTTGCAGCGCCTCCGCCGACGAGGTCGCCTGGCCGTCGCCGATGTCACTCGACCCGCCGATCGAGTACACGGCCTGCCCTATCGCGTCGACCGCCATGCCATGCCGCGCTATTGCCATGTCCGGCAAGCCCGCCCACGTGTTCGTCGTCAGATCGAGCACCGACACGCTCTTGAGGACCTGCCCCGCCGACTGCCCCCCGACGGCGACCAGGCGCCGGTCAGCGAGCGCCACGCCGAGGTCGCCGCGCGGTTGGGGAAGGTCGGGCAATCGCGTCCAGCTTTTCGCGGCAGGGTCATACGCCTCGACCGTCGCCAGGTCGGTGGTCCCGTTGGTGCCGCCCACCATGTACACCAGCTTCTCGTCCGACGCCGCGGCCAGCATCTGCCGGGGGGTCGGTATCGGGGCGCCGAGGGTCCAGGAATTGCCGTCGAAGATCTCGACGGTGTTCAGCAGGGCGCCGTTCGAGTCGACGCCGCCCGCGACGATGATGCGTCCACCCACCACCGCCGCCGCGGCCGCCGCGCGGGGCTGCAGCAGATGGGGCAGCTCGACCCAGTGGCTGTTGACCACGCGCCAAACCTGGTCGCTGGCAACCCTTTGCGGGCCCGCCGCGCGCCAGCCCCCGAGCACGATCGGGTTTCCCTGCCACGTCACCGCCATCGCATGCTGAACCGGAACCGGGAGGTCGTCCCCGCTTTTCCAGCTGTCGATGATCGGGTCATAGCCCTCGTGGTTTGCGACGAGTGCGTGGTTACTGCCCATTCCGCCGAAGATCCAGATCGTGCCGTCGGCCTGCGTGGTTGCCGCGGCCTGGCGCGCGATGCGGGCGTTCGTGATCGGCTGCCACCTCGAAATGGCCTGGGTGCTCGGTTGATTCGCGGCACCGCTGTGCTGTCTGTTGCCCTGCGTCAGCAGTACGTAGACGCCGGTGCCCAGCACCAGCACGGCCAAGACGATCCCCACCACGATCAACGCCGCCGTGACGCGTTTGCGCTTGTTCCCCGACGGGCTCAACCACGCCACCGCTCCGGTGGCCGGCCCGCGGCGCGCGGCCGCAGGCGGGTCAGCAGGGCCCGACGGAGCGATCGCGTCGGTGAGGCTGGTGTGCTCGGCGATCGCCTCGGTCGGCTCAGAAGTCCTGGGGGCGGCCGGAATTGTTTCCCGGCGGTCGAAGTTTCGTGGACCGGCGGGACGGGACGGCGGCGACACCGTTCGGCGATCGTTCAGCGCGCTGATCAGCGAGGTGGCGCTGTCCGAGTCGGCACCGCGTGGGCCCGGCTTGGCGATCCTCGGTGGTCGCTGTGTGGGCGGGCCCGCCTTACCGCCGCGTCCGGCCGGCGACAAGGTCCGCGCCTTCGGCAGCCCCGCCGAATTGCCCACCGATCGCCCCGAACCGGCGCCGACGGCGGTGATGGCCATTGCGTCGGCTTTCAAGCCGTTGCGGCGCTGACTTTCCTGCAACCCGCGGCCGAAATCCGCTGCGGACGCTGGTCTTTCAGCCAAGTCGGGCGCCATCGCCATCTCGATCGCCGAGCACACCGCGTCCGGGATTCCGTTATGGCGCAAGTCGGGAACCCGGGTGCTGTTGATCCTCGTGTAGTGCGCCAGCAGGTCGTCGCTGCCGCGGCGCTCGTACGCGGCGTTCCCGGCGATGAGTGCGTAGATGGTGGCGCCGAGCGAATAGACGTCGCTGCCGACCGTCGCGGGATCGCCCGTCATCACCTCGGGTGCCAGGTAATCGATTGTGCCGGAGAACAATCCGGCCGCGGTCTCGTACCCGCCGGGGACGTGGGCGGTCCCGAAGTCGGTCAGTTGCGGTTCGCCGTAGTCGTTGACGAGGACGTTCGCCGGCTTGATATCGCGGTGCAGGGTGCCGCTCAGGTGCGCGGTTTCCAGCGCCCCACACAATTTGACGCCGATGCGCACGGCTTCCGGCCAGGCGATCGGGCCCTCACGCTGCACGCGTAGCCCCAGCGAACCCGCGGGGCAGTACGACATGACGATGTACGGGCGGCCCCCCGCGGTCAGGCCGACCCGCAGGATGTTGACGATGTTCGGATGCCCGGAGAGCCCGCCCATCGCGTAGCCCTCGCGGAGAAAGCGTTCCCGGCTGGCGTCGTCGATGAACGTGGGTAGCACCTTGATCGCCACGTTGCGCCCCAGGGCGGTCTCGCGACAGCAATAGACCACTCCGGCGGCGCCTCGGGCGATCTGGCGCGCGTTGTCGAATCCGGCGGCGGCTAACTCCGCCACGATCTCGCTCGGTCCCGGCGCCCCGCCGCGAGCCTTGGGTCTTTCAGCCATTACCTGGCCCCAACTTCCCAGGCGACGTATCAATCGGGGTCAAGCGTAGCGAACATCCGGTCGCCGTCTAAGCGGTTCAGGCGACGATCATTGGACGGCTTCTCAGCCGTTCGTCAGTGGATGCGCGCGCTGCCGCCGAGGCCGATCTCGAGCACGCTTCCGGTGATGACCCCGGGGTCGGTGACCAGATACAGGACGCCGCGGCTGACGTCCTCGGGCTGCAGCCAGGGTTGGGGGATCGGGTTGGCCTTCGTCATCCGGCGCACCAGGTCGTCGGGGACGTCATCGCTCCCGGTGGGTTGCACCATCGGTGTCTGGGTAGTGGTCGGGCAGACGACGTTGATCGTGATGCCCTCCTTGGCGACCTCCAGGGCGGCGGACTTCGCCAGGCCGATGACACCCCACTTGGTGGCGTTGTACGCGGCTAGCTCGGGGATGCCCATGCGCCCGCCCATCGAGGAGGTCACCACGATCCTGCCGAACCGCTGTTGCCGCATCACCGGGATGGCGGCCCGCAGGACGTGAAACGCACCGGTCAGATTGGTGTCGATCAGCTGCTGCCACACCACGTCGCTGACGTCTTCCAGTAGCCCGGTGCTGACGATTCCGGCATTGGCCACCACGATGTCGAGGCTGCCCATGTCGGCGACCGTCTGCTTGATCGCGGCATTAACCGCACCCGCGTCGCGCACGTCCACGGTGAGCGGCAAGCAACGCCGACCCAGCTCTTCGACCAGCTTGGTGGTTTCCCGTAAGTCGTCCTCGGTGCCCAGCGGATAGGTCAGGTCCGTCATCGCGGCGGGGGCGTCGGCGACCACGATGTCGGCCCCTTCGCCCGCTAACGCCAGCGCGTGCGCGCGGCCTTGCCCTCGAGCTCCGCCGGTGATAAAGGCCACGCGTCCATCCAAGGCACCCATGGGCGTAAAGCTACCAGCGGATAAGCGCGTGCCGGGCCGCCGGGTGGGTTATGAAACCGATTGCTGCGGGCGAGGTTTCGGCGCCAAGACTGAGCGTGACATTCGCGTGGATGCGTAGTAATGAAAGAAAAGTCATGAAACCCGAAGAGCACGACGTAGTCCGGTTGGCGGCCGCTACCGGAGCGCGGCCTTCCGGCCGGATCACGAGGGACCGTCGTCATGGACTACACGAAGTCTTCGAACGCAGACTTGCCGCCTGCCTACGAAGTGGAGTTTGCAGACGCCGACGGCATCACCCAAGCCCTGGTCACGCTCTCCGACGATGACGTGGAAGTCGTGTGGCGACCGGATCCCGGTCAGTAGTCCGGGCCGACTCGGAAGCTCGCATAAACGTGGAGCCGATGACGGGAATCGAACCCGCGTGTTCAGCTTGGGAAGGTGGCTGAGTGAGTCCGAACACCTTCGCATCGGTTCATAAAATCGCCATCTTGCTGGCACTATCGTCCGGCGACGCTCGGAGCGATCCGTTGCTGTTCGGCGTGACTTGCAACATCGGCGCGACAATCTCGCACGTCGCAAGGCCTACCGCCGGTAGGGGTTAGGGTCGCGCACCGCTAATCACGATGAGGTCATTAGCTCGGCTAATCAAGGAGGATCTCATGACCACACCGTTCACCGCGAAGCACCTGCCCGCGCTTAAGGGGAATTTCCCCGAGTGGTCAGCCGAGCGAGGGCCAGCTTCCTCGCCTCCGTCGGTGGCGTGAGAGGCAGAACGGCGGCGTCGTCGTGCATGACGAGCGATGGCCCTCCTCGCTAAGGTCAGCAAATGACCCGAAGGAAGTGGGAAGAGGACGATAACATTGTGGTCGCTCGGTTGGTCCTGGTAGTGAATGATGGGGACCCCAACCCTGTTGTGCCAGAAGGCCACCCGGAGTACATCCGGGCGCGTGACGCGCTGGGAATTGACAACAAGCAGCTCACTGCGCGGGTCAATATGTTCCGCTCTAATCTGCCTGGCTACGTCGGCACCATTAGCGGCAACCCAATGCACGCCGATAACGCCATCGTGCAGCGGGTCCTTGGTCAAATGATCGCGTCACCCGGATATGTCAGGACGTGCGGCAACGCCATTCTCGAGCGACTTGAGGAAAACTAGACCTGTTCACCGCGAAGGAACTGCCGCGCTTAAGGCGAAGTTCACGAAGTGGACCGCCGAGCGCGAAGCTTCGAAGAAGTCGAAGGGCGAACCCAAGACGTCATAGCGCTCTACCCCGCCACAGGCCCTCAGGTCACCCGCTGGGGGTCTGCTTTTGGTTTCGATGTGTTCACGTACCGCAGAAGGGTGTTTTTGGCCCGGTATGGGATGCGGCACCTGAAGTTGCATGGGGCACGACACACAGCCGCCACGCTCCTGCATCTCGACGGGGTGCGCGTCGCTGTGATCGCGGCTTGGATCGGACACAAGGACGCGTCGCGGACTATGAAGCTCTACGCGCACTCGCAGGACGACGCGCTGAAGTTGGCTGCGACAGCCGTTGACTACTGCAACATTGAGCGCAACACAGAGGTTGCCGGCGACAGCGAATCAACCATCGCCGCAGTTCATCGTGGAGCCGATGACGGGAATGAACCCGCGTATTCAGCTTGGGAAGTATCTTCGACGCCCGAACAGGTGAGCGATAGTCGCTGGTAGGCGGGCTCCCGCGAACCCGCGTTTGCACTGGTCATATGCACTTTCGATACGGCTAGCGGACGCCTCCGGTACGGCGTCGGTACGCCCACAGTCGGGCTACGTCTACGGGAGCGTTACGGGACCAAATTGCTGGTGCGGACACGCAGCGCCGCGACTGTCGCTGTCGTCAGTTTCCTGCCGAATCGCTGTATCCTGGGGCGTTGCCGCGGACCGCAAACTGCCGGGGGAGATATATGACCGACGCCGATGGGGGCGCTCCCGAACCGTTCACTATGAGCATCAACGGCCCCGACATGTCGTTCAAGCGGGAAGTTGATCCGGCGATCATCCCCACCCTCATGCAGTTGGCATTCGGCGGAGGCGACGCTGGAACACCGCCACCACCACCCCTGTGGTCACCCGTTACCGACCCGCGGGTTGACCTGGATACCGACGAACCGAAATCGCCTACCAAGAAGGCCGCGAAAAAAGCTGCCAAGAGGGCGGGGGCGAAAAAGACCAACTACGACGTACCGAAGGGCGTCAACTACGCGCCGTCGGGCAAGCAGGCGCTGAAGGAATTCGCCGAATCAAAGAAGCCGACCAACAATCAGGAGAAACTGTTGGTCGTCGTCTACTGGCTTCAAAAGATCGCTGAAAGGGACGTAACGGCGGGAGAGGTAATCGCGGCCTTCAATTTTCTTGGCTGGCGCCCACCCGCCAATCCTCCAAATGCCCTTCAGGTGATAGCTACGCGGAAGCAGTGGTTTGACACGAAAGACATGAACAACGTCGAAGTGATGTGGACAGGCGAGAACTACCTCCAACACGATCTGCCGAAACCCGAGAAGTGATCGACCGCAGCAAGGCTTTGCAGAACATCCCACAGGGACTTCGCGACGAGTTGTTCACTGAGTTCGACAAGATCACGAAGAATTACCGCGAAAACCATTGGGAAGCAAGCGAACTTGACGGTGGTCGCTTTAGCGAAGTCGTCTATGCCATTTTGGATGGGTATGGGAGCGGGACCTACCCGGCGTCAGCGACCAAGCCGTCGAACATGAAACGCTCCTGCGAATCGTTGGAACAGTTGGCGACAACGTTTCCGCGTTCGGTGCGGATCACGATTCCGCGAATCTTGGTTGCGCTGTATGAGGTGCGCAATAACCGAGGTGTCGGGCACGTTGGCGGTGACGTGGACTCCAACCACATGGATGCGGAGTATGTCCTGCACTCAGCGCAATGGGTCATGGCGGAACTTGTGCGAATCTTTCACGGCCTCACCGTTGCCGAAGCGACTGCGACCGTCGATGCCCTGGTTGAGCGTACGACTCCATTGATTTGGGAGGTCGGGGGCAAGAAGCGCATTCTCAAGACAGAGATGTCGTTGGCTGACAAGACCTTGGTGCTGTTGTATTCGACCACCGGCCCCGTCCAAGACAAGGTGCTCGGCGATTGGCTGGAGCTAGAGAAGCAGAAGCTGAGCAACTACAAGGCGCGGGTGCTAAAGGCGTTGCACGCCAAGAAGTGGATCGAGTACGCCGCAGACGGTTCGGTGAGACTCTCGCCACTCGGCACCGCCGAGGTTGAAACCAGCCTCCTCTGAGGTCTCCGTTACTCGCTGCGCTTGGATCGCCTTGCCGCGTGCCCGCTGCGCGGGCAGCTCGGGTTGTGGCAGGTGGCTAGGCGGCCAGGGCGGGAGCGCCGGGTGCTGGTAACCCCCGCCCTGAACGTCTTAGTCGGCAACTTTGTCCTGTGCGTAACCTCGCACCTCGCCGTGTGGTCGCTTGTGCTGCTTAGGCTGTCCGACGCCACTGGCGGGGGGTCCGGTCGTTCCACTCGCTGCGCCATACGTACGCGAGCTTGTGCCTCGCGGCCCGCATCCGGCCCATCGACATCGCGGAGCTTATGGGCACCGGGACGTCAAGACGACGCTGACGGTCTACGCGCATCTGACCAATACCGACAACCACTCGGGCAACACGGCGGCTTTGGGCGCGTTGACGGCACCACTGCACGCGGAAAATGTTGTGCCGCTGTGAGGTTGAACGAAGGCTATTGGAGCCGAAGGTCCTTATCGATCCACTCTTCGACAGCCTTCTTGACACCGTTCGTGTCGTCCAGGTCGACGCTCTTATAAATCATGCCTACCAGATCAGTCGGCATCGATGAGATCGACTTATCCTTCAGAAGAAGACATCTGCGGCCGGTTGCAATCATGCCGCCAATTTCGATCGACAAGTTGTAATTCAGACCCCGTCCGGCTCGATCTTCAAAGATTCCAATCCCAAACTTGCACGCCCACATGTGTCCAGCAACATTGCGCCACAGGTCATCCGAGATAGCGCGGTCAGATGCCAAGTGAAACGTCATGCCACGGCCTGCGCATGCGGCTCTTGCGGCATCAAGCGCAGACTTCACCGGATCAGCGTCGGCATCGCTCGGAAAGCGGGTCATTCCAAACACATTGGAGTCAAACGCATAGCGCCCAAGGAAGTTGGCAATTGCGGGCGAAAGTTCGAGTGGTGCGAGCGTGGGTGGCACGACAGTGTGGCGAACTTGCCCGAGCAGCGAACCTCCGACCAGCCCCTCCAAATCTTTGGTTGACTTCGCACCGATCTGTTTGAGCAGCGTCGCGCACTCGTGTTTACCGAGTGGGGTCAGTCTCCAACGTCCTCGGGCAGATAGGTTGATGGCCCATCCGTTATTGCGTAGTGAACGCAAGGTGTTGTCAATGTTCGATGGTGTGGGTAGAGCGAGTTCCTCATACAGGTCTCGGAAGGCTGCCCGACCGAATGAGTCGCCCTCTCGCTCTTGTTGGATCTGCGCCAGGGCGAGCGCCTGCCTGTCGGCTCCAAGCATCTGGAGCCTCACAGACGCCGGGAAGGAATCTGATGATGGCCCGCTAGCGGTGGAGGTCAAGGCACGGTCCCCTAAGCGCTGGTCGCCTTCTTGGACCTAGCCCTTTTCCTTGGCAATCTAGGGAATTTGTTCGCGATGGCAGCCCGTCCGGTGCCAGTTACGTAGTAGGCGCCCTTCGTGGTCGTATCTTCGGCGATGTAGCGCGCCTTGGCGGCTGCTGCCACATCCCGCGGAAGGTTACCGGGTACATCTTCGCGGATTGCGAGGAGTTGTGTCCGGACATCGTCGCTCGTGAAGCTGCTTTGGCTGTTGTGCTCAGCGAGGTATTCCCCTACCGCCGCGATCTTGTCCACATTTGTCTTCGCTTCAGTTGCTGCGAGATATTCGCCGAGGGTCAGCTCAGGGCGACCAGCTGGGCGTTCGTCAGCGGGTGAGCCTGGCTGCTGCGGTTCAGTGGAGCTGACGCCCCCGGGCGAACGCATCGCCGGGGGTAGGCCCCCTCCCATCACCAGCTGAACAACGGCACCAGCAACCGCGTCGTCGACCTTGACGTCAAATGCCAGACCTTCGCCATCTACGCGTACCCGGCATCGTTTTGATGTATTGAGTGAGTCTCCGCTGTCAGTTGCGCCACCGGCGGAAACTCCCTGATCAAACGCCACGTTTGCCGGCCGCTCTCTGCGTCATGACTCAACATATACAGGAATGTTGCCGAGAATGCCCAGCATTCGAGCTCGAAACTGTTCGGGTGTCGGTAACTGTCGCCGCGCCGATCGCGCAAACGGCATCAGTTACCTGGCGTCGTGTGCCCGTCCCGCGGCGCGTCGGCGTACGGGACCGCCTGGTGCGCTAAGGGGCGGCGGGTGGCTTTTGCCTGGTACACGTGGAGCCGATGACGGGAATCGAACCCGCGTATTCAGCTTGGGAAGCTGATGTTCTGCCATTGAACTACATCGGCACTGTCGCCAAGGAAGGCTAGCACCCGGCGGCGGCCGTCGAGGTCAGGACGGCTCATCGACCGTGGCGCTGCGCGGTCGCGCCGAATCAGAGTTATTCCTTTCACAAAATCACATACTCATATTTATTATTTCGTTATTGCACCGTAATGTGCACGGCGTGGGTCGACACGCATTAGCCAGGAAGCGGCGCAAACCGTCAGTGGCCCTGGCAGCGGTGCTCGCCCCCGCAGCAGTGTTCTTCGCGGCGTCCGCCGACGTCCACCCCTCTGCGCCCCACATCGAGGCCAAACCCGTTATCAGCGACACCCCTCCGTGCTGCGTGCAAATCGTGACCGCGGCGTCGCATCGGCTCATCAAGGGATCCCCCGACGGCGAGCCCACCGCGGCGTCGCGGTATCACACCCGGGCCCGTTTCCTGACCGCCGACGTCGCCCCGGAACGGGGCATGCAGGTCCGGACGATCCTGGTCGCGCGCAGCATCACCGCCGACTTCCCGCAGATCCACGAGATGGGGGGAGTGCGCCCGGATCCGTTGCCGTGGCACCCGCTCGGCCTGGCGGTCGACGTGATGATTCCCAACCCGGGTTCCGACGAGGGCATCGCGCTGGGCAATGCGATCGTCGCCTACGTGCTGCAGAACGCCAACCGGTTTGGCATCCAGGACGCGATCTGGCGGGGCGTCTACTACACGCCCGGCGGAGCCCAGCCGAGCCGGCTCGGCCATTATGACCACGTGCACGTCACGACCACTGGGGGCGGATATCCCGACGGCAGCGAGGTCTACCTCCGCTGAACATGTAGGGCCGCCAGTTAGGCTCGTCGCGTGCTGCTCTCCGATCGCGACCTCAGGGGCGAAATCACCGCCGGGCGGCTGGGCATCGAGCCATTCGAAGCCGGCCTGGTGCAGCCGTCCAGCATCGACGTGCGGCTTGACTGCATGTTCCGGGTGTTCAACAACACCCGCTACACCCACATCGACCCGGCCAAGCAACAGGACGAGTTGACCAGCCTGGTCGAACCGGACGCCGGCGAGCCGTTCGTGCTGCATCCGGGCGAGTTCGTGCTCGGGTCGACGCTGGAACTCATCACCCTGCCCGACGACCTCGCCGGACGCCTGGAGGGCAAGTCGTCGCTGGGCCGCCTGGGCCTGCTGACGCACTCGACCGCCGGGTTCATCGACCCCGGCTTCAGCGGCCACATCACGCTGGAGCTGTCCAACGTCGCCAACCTGCCGATCACTCTGTGGCCGGGCATGAAGATCGGTCAGCTGTGCATTCTGCGGCTGACCAGTCCCGCCGAACATCCTTACGGCAGTACGCAAGTAGGTTCGAAGTATCAGGGCCAGCGAGGACCGACCCCGTCGCGCTCCTATCAGAACTTCATACGGACTACATAGGTTCTGAGGGGCTCTCACGCTCCCCTCGTGCGCGATACTTAGTTAGTCATGGTTTTTTCCTCCGCCTGGCCATGGCGCATCACGCAATACCTTTGGAGGGGTTTGTATTGGATATCGTGCTCGGGGTGTCGATGTCACCGTCATCGATCCAAATGGTCGTGCTGGAAGGCGAATACGCCGACGGCGCCACGGTAGAAGAGGACACGTTCGACGTCGCTGACGTCGACGAGGCGGCTACGACGACCGGGCCCGATCAAGTCATCTCCGCCATCCTGGGCACCCGCGAGGGTGCGGTCGACGCCGGTCTCGAGCTGTCGTCGATCGGCGTGACGTGGACGGATCAACTGGAAGCCGCGGCGCTGCGCGACGCGCTGGCCGCCCACCGGATCGACAACGTGATGCTGGTCTCGGCCTTTTTGGCCGCGGCGGCGCTGGCGCAAAACGTCGGCGGGGCAATGGGTTACGAGCGCACCGCCGTGCTGCTGGTCGAGCCCGACACCGCGACGCTGGCGGTTGTCGAGACGTCCGACGGTTCCATCCCGGACGTCTACAAACAACAGATTCACGCCGAGTCCTACGGCGATGCCGCCGAGCAACTCAGCGCGATGGTCGCCGGGATGGAGAAGCTGGAACTCCGGCCGGGCGGCCTGGTCTTGGTCGGCTCGGGCATCGACGTCGCCCCGCTGAAGCCGGTGTTGCAGGCGACGACGTTCCTCGACGTGAGTGTGGCCGAGGAGCCGGAGACGGCGCTGGCCCGCGGGGCGGCACTGGCGTCGGCGAACGCGCCGCTGTTTGCCTCGTCGACCGCCGCGCTGGCCTATGCGCAGGACCCGGGCACCGGCGCGGTCGACCAGTACTCCCTTCCCGAATACCTCTATGTCCCGTTCGGGCAGGAACCCGGCGACGACGAGCTCGCCTACAGCGCGGTGGGGGACGACGACGCCGATTCACCGACCGTCGTGATCGAGAAGCTGTTCCTTCCCGAAGAGAGCCAGCCGAAGCGGCGGCCGGTCCTGCTGGTCGGCAGCGGGCTGGCGGTGGCCGGGATCAGCGCGGTGCTGGCGCTCGAGATCGCGTTGGCGATCGGCATTCGCACCACGGGAACCGTTGCCTTGCAGCCCACCCCGGGCCAGCACCTCATCGTGCCCGAACAGGCCCCGGCGCCGGCGCCGGTGCAGGCGTCCGAACCGCTATCGAAGATCAGCCTGCCCGCCCCGGCGGCGGCACTCCAGCCGTTGAGCCCGCCGGCCGCCGCGCCGCTACCCGCGGTTCCGCCGCCGGCGCGCCCTCCACCGCCCGCCGCGCCGATCGTTCCGGTTCCCGTCGTGGTTCCCCCGGTACCGGTTCCGGTGCCCGTGCGTATTCCGGTTCCTGACCCGGTCGACCCCCCGATGCTGGCGGTCCCGCCGCGTCTGTCCATCCCCCAGCCGGTGCAGCCGCAACCTCCGGTGCACCTGCCCCAGCCCCCGCAGGTCACCGTGCCGCAGTCGCCGCCGCATCAGACGCCCCCTAGCGAGGGCACCCCGCCCAAGCCGAGCGGCCCCGGTAATTACGGCGGCGGCCATTCTCCGACACCCGGTGAGAACGGCCCGGGCGGGCACGTCCCCACGCCGGGTTCGGGTGGTCCGGGCGGCCACGTCCCGACACCTGGGTCGGGTGGTACGGGTGGCTCGAGTGGCGGGCACGTTCCCACCCCGGGATCCGGTGGTCCCGGCGGCTCGGGTGGCGGGCACGTTCCCACGCCGGGTTCGGGCGGTCCCGGTGGCTCTGGTGGCGGGCACGTTCCCACGCCGGGTTCGGGCGGTCCCGGTGGCTCTGGTGGCGGCCACGTCCCCACGCCCGGATCGGGCGGTCCCGGTGGCCTGGGCGGCGGCCACGCTCCCGCACCTGGCGGCGGCGGTCTCCCCGGTGGCGGCTTCGGCGGTGGTCACGCCCCGGCTCCTGGCGGCGGCGGTCTCCCCGGTGGCGGCTTCGGCGGCGGCCACGCCCCGGCTCCTGGCGGCGGCGGTGGTCTAGGCGGCTTCGGCGGCGGCCACGCCCCGGCTCCTGGCGGTGGCGGCGGCTTCGGTGGCGGTCACAGCGGTGGCGGCTTCGGTGGCGGTGGCGGCTTCGGCGGCGGTCACGGCGGAGGTGGCTGCGGCGGCGGCGGAGGCGGCGGGCACCACTAACCGATTTGCCAACCAACCCACAGCAATCGCGCCACTCCCTGCGAGCTCACACGGGTAGGGTCGGGGTAGTGAGGCTGGCTGAAAGATGCCGCCTCAGCCGCCAGAATTTCATCAGCCCAGCAATGTAGGCGGGCTTGCGGCCCTTGCCATGCTGTGGCAGGAAATCCCTGGGTATCGATAAATAGTGGTGTTGCCGACGGGCGTGTCGAGCAGCACAGCAAATTGGGCAGGGGGAGCTTAAGCGGTGGTGGGCATCGTGCTTGGCGTCTCGATGACGCCGACGAAAGTGCGCATGGTGCTGGTCGAAGGCGAGAGCGCCGACGGGGTCACCGTCGACGAGGAGGACTTCGACGTCGACACCCAGCGCACCGCCAGGCCCGGCACCGCGCCCAATGAAGTGATCTCGGCGATCCTCGGCACCCGGGAAGGTGCCACCGACGGCGGCTACCAACTGCTGTCGACGGGTGTGACGTGGACCGATCACGTCGAAGCGGCGATGCTGCGCGATGCCCTGATTTCACACAAGGTCGAAAACGTCATGCTGGTTTCGGCCTTCATGGCCGCGGCCGCGCTGACGCAGGCCGTCGGCGACGCCACCAACTACGCGCGCACCGCGCTGCTCTTCGTCGAGCCGTACAGCGCAACGCTGGCCGTCGTCGACACCGCTGACGGGTCCGTCTCGGAGGTCCGCCGCCAGGTCCTTCCGGAGGACGAGGACCAAGCGGTAGCCGAACTCGTCGACATGGCGTCCGGCGCCGAGGCGCTCGAAACGCACCCCGAAGGGCTGGTTCTCGTCGGTTCCGGCGTCGACGTCCCGCTGATCAAGCCGGTGCTGGAAGCCGCGACCTCGCTCGAGTTGTCCGTGCCCGACGAGCCGGAGATGGCCCTGGCGCGCGGGGCCGCGCTGGCGTCGGCGAACGCGCCGCTGTTCGCGTCGTCGACGGCCGCGCTGGCCTACGCGCTGGATCCCGGCACCGGCGAGGTCGACCCGCTCGTCCTCGCCGGGCAGTATCCCGGCCTGCTGCCCGGTTATCAGCCCGAATACCGCAGCCACATCGCGGCCCTGGCCGCCAATGTCGACAAGGGCAAGACCAACGTCGCCTACAGCGCCGTGGTGGACGACGACGACGCGGAGGCCAAAACCCTCATCGGTCTCGACGAACGCGCGCGTCGGCGCAAGTCTTTCTTACTGGTCAGCAGCTCGTTGGCGGTGATCTTCATCGCCGCGGTGGTCGCGCTGGAAATCGCGTTGGCGATCAGCATTCGCCCGACCGTGGCATTGCGGCCCAGTCCCAACCAAAACATCGTCGCCCCGGCTCCCACGCCGGCCCCGGCCCCGCTCAATCCCGGTCCGCCGGTGCAGGCGCAGCCCAAGATCGAACCGCCGCGGCCGCTGGCCGCGCCGCGCCCCGTCGCGCCGCCGCCTCCCGCCGCCCCGGCCCTACCGGCTCTGCCACCGCCTGTGTTCGTCCCGCCACCCCGGCTGCCCCCGCCCCCGCGGCCGCCGCCCCGGCTGCCGC
>NZ_MBEI01000034.1 GCF_001953985.1 Mycobacterium colombiense | reverse complement strand
GGGGGGGGGGGGGGCGGGGGGGGGGGGGGTGGGGGGGGGGGGGGGGGGGGGGGCCGGACGCCCGGCGCGCCGGGCTCACCTGCGACGCGTTGCAGTCCGCGACGGTGGTGCTGCCCAGCGGCGACGTGGTCACCGCGTCGGCGAACGACAACCCGGATCTGTTCTGGGCGTTGCGCGGTGGCGGCGGCGGGAACTTCGGCGTGACGACCTCGATGACGTTCGCGACCTTCGCCACCGCCGACAGCGACCTGGTGCGGCTGGACTTTCCGCCGTCGTCGGCGGTGCAGGTGCTCACCGGCTGGCAGTCCTGGCTGGCGGGTGCCGACCGCAACACCTGGGGGATGGTCGACCTGTCGGTCGGTTCGGCGCAGGCGAATTGCCATGTGCTGGCGACAGCTCCGTCCGGCACCGGCTCCGCTGTGGTGGACGCCCTCAAGTCGGCGGTGGGACTGGCGCCCAGTGCGGTGACCAACAAGACGCTCAGCCACATGGACCTGGTCACCTATCTGGCCGGGGGCAGCGGGACCAGCCCGGCGCGCGGCTTCGTGGCCGGGTCTGACGTGATCGGCCCGATGACTTCGGCTGCGGCCCATGCCATTGCGACCGCGGCCGGGCAGTGGCCGGCCTCGGGGGCGGGACAGGCCTCGGTCCTGATCGATCCGCTCGGTGGCGCGGTGGCCGACATGGCGCCGGGTGACACCGCGTTCCCGTGGCGCAATCAGTCCGCGGTGGTGCAGTGGTATGTCGAGCCCGCCGGCAACCAGGTCGGCGCCGCGACCACCTGGGTGGGCAGCGCACACCAGGCGGTGCAACAGTTCTCGGTCGGCGGCTATGTCAACTACCTGGAGCCCAACCCCACGCCGGCCCGCTATTACGGCTCGAACCTGCCGCGGCTGACCACCGTCCGGCAGAAGTACGATCCCAACCGGATGATGTTCTCGGGCCTGGATTTCTAGCGAAACATCTTGCGCCACTTCTGTTTCAACCGTTACATTTGGCGGCTTTTTGTCGGTGGGTGTGGCTAGTTTGACGGTGTGAGTGAGCAGCAGGATGTCGAGGCGGTGTTCGATGCGGTCGATGCCGCCTGGGATCGCGCCTGTGCGCTGAACTTCGAGGCGCTGAACCCGCAGCAACAGCTGGCGGCACTGGAGCGCTGCGAAAAGCAGCGCCGGCGCATCCCGGCCGTCGAGCATCCGCTGATCAATTCCCTGGCCCGCCAAGCCCCTTCCCTCGAGCTGGGCGGCACAGTGGGCCATGCCATCGCCGAGGCCACGCTGATCAGCCGCAGCGAAGCCGCCCGGCGCCTCAACGAGGCACGCGATCTGGGCCCGCGCCACGGCCTGACCGGCGAACCCATCCCACCCGCTTTGGCCGCCACCGCGGCCGCCCAACGCCAGGGCACACTGGGCGCCGGTCAGGTCGCGGTGATCCGCACGTTCTACCACCGCCTGCCCGGCTGG
>NZ_MBEI01000033.1 GCF_001953985.1 Mycobacterium colombiense | reverse complement strand
GCGCGGCCGGTTCCTGCGCGGGCCGCGGGTCCGTGGGGCGTGCGGGCCGCGACGGCTCCGGCGCTCCGGGGTGCGTCGGGTCGTGCGGGGGCCGCGGCGCCGCGGCGACCAGGCTGGCCGCAACCGGCGGCCGCGCGGGCCGGCCGTTGAGCGTGGGCCGCTTGCGCTCGTCGGGCAGATCGATCTCGCCCAGGCCGATCTTGTTCTGCAGCCGGCGGGCCCAGCGCGGCGCCCACCAGCAGTCGTCGCCGAGCAGCTTCATCACCGACGGCACCAGGAACATCCGGACGACGGTGGCGTCCAACAGCAGCGCCGCCATCAGACCGAAGGCCAGATACTTCATCAGCACCAGGTCGGAGAACACGAACGAACCGGCGACCACCGCCAGCACCAGCGCGGCGGCCGTGATCAGGCGTCCGGTGGTCGCCGTCCCGATCCGGATGGCCTCGGCCGTCGACATGCCGCGTTCGCGCGCCTCGACCATGCGCGATACCAGGAACACCTCGTAGTCGGTGGCCAGACCGAAACCGACCGCGACGACCAGCGCGATGAGCACCACCATCAATGGGGTCGGGGTGAAATTCAAGACACCCGACAAGTGCCCGTCGACAAAGATCCAGGTCAGGATGCCCAGGGTGGAGCCCAGCGTGAGCGCGCTCATCAGCACCGCCTTGACCGGCAGCACCACCGACCCGAAGGCCAGGAACATCAGCAGCAGGGTGGCGCTGAGCAACAGCACCAGCATCAGCGGACCCTTCTCGGCCAGGCTGTGGATGCTGTCCTGCTCCAGCGCCGGCGTGCCGCCGACATAGAGGTTCAGGCCCTTCGGCGGATTCACCGACCGCAGTTCGGCGAGCTTCTTCGCCGCATCGCTCTTGTTGACCAGGCCGTTCTGGATCACCCGCACCGAGCCGTCTTTGGGCACCGTCGTCCCGTTCGGGCCGGCGACGCAGGGGTTACCGGCGATGGTCGGGCAGGCCCGCTCCTCCCAGGTCTTGTCGGCGAAGCCACCGATCGAGGAGATCCTGTTGCGGATGTCGGCCACCTGCTGGTCGGTCACCTTGCTGCCGTTGGTGCTCTGGATCACCATCGTCAGCTGCTCGGTCCGATAGCCCGGGAATTGCTTGTCGAAGTGTTCCTGCGCCAGGCGCACCGGATTGTCGGGGGGCAGGTACTTCTCGCTCATGCCGCCGAACGACAGGTTGCCCAGCGGGATGACCAGCAGGATCATGCCGACGGCGATCGGGATGGCGAAGGCCAGCGGCTTCTTCATCACCCAGTTGACGAGCTTGCCCCAGAACCCGGCCTCGACCTCTTCACGGGTTTTCGTCTTCTGCAGCCGGTCGGCCAGCCAGTTCAGGTAGGCACGCGAATACTTCCAGTTCCGCAGGAATGGCACCCTGAACGCGGTCCGCACGCCCAGCGCGTCGACGTGGCGGCCGAGGATGGCGAGGCACGCCGGCAGGAACGTGATCGACAGCAACGCGGCGAGTCCCACGGCGGCGAAGATCGCGTAGGTGAGCGAATGCACGAAGCCCTGCGGCAGCACCAGCAGGCTGGCGCTGGACGCGATGATCAGCACCGCGGAGAAGGTAACGGTGCGCCCGGCCGTCATCACGGTTCTTCGCACCGCGGCCTCGGTGTCGTAGCCCTCGGCTATCTCCTCCCGGAACCGGCTCACCACGAAAAGCCCGTAGTCGATTGCAATACCCAGGCCGATCAGCGAGACGACCGGCTGGGCGAAGAAGTGCACCGGCCCGAACACGGCGACCAGGCGCAGGATGCCCAGCGAGCCCGCGATGCTCAGGCCACCGACGATGGCCGGCAGGCCTGCGGCGACCGCGCCGCCGAACACCAGGAACAGCACGACGGTCACCAACGGCAGCGCCAGGACCTCCATGCGGCGCTGGTCGGTGGCGATGGTGCCGGTCAGCGCTTCGGCGATCGGCTCGAGGCCGGCCAGCTGCACGGTGCCGCCGTCGAGCTTCTGCAGGCCCGGCTGGATGGCCTTGTAGTTGTTGAGGATGCTGTCGTCGTCGTTGCCCTTCAGCGGGATGGACACGAAGGTGTGCTTCTTGTCCTCGCTGACCATCCCCTTGATGACGGGGTTGGTGCTGTCCGGCGCCGCCAGCCAGCCGGCCCAGCCGACGACCTGGTCGGGGTGGTCGGCCTTGAACTTGTTGAGCTCGCCGATGATTTTGTCCCGCCACGCCGAATCGTCGACAGTTTTTCCGTTGGGGGCGGTGAAGGTGGCCACCACGTGGCTGGTGCGGTCGCGGCCGTAGGTCTGGTCCCCCAGCACCGAGGCCTTAACGGATTGGCTGCCGTCGTCGTAGAAGCCGCTCTGTGTAACATGCTTGCCCAGGCTGATTCCGAAGACGCCACCCAGCAGACACAGAGCTACCGTGACCCCGATCACGATGTACCGGTACCGGTACACAGTTCGACCCCACCAGGCGAACACGCAAGCTCCTTACTGGATCGTTAACGACCCGCGCATAGGTTTTCCAGTGTCACACACGCGCGGTCAGCAGCGCGGAGAGCGGCCGGAACGGCTGCAGCCACGCACCCTGGTCAGGCAGCGAATCTAGGCCGATCCGCGGCAACGGTTCCCGGAAGACACCAGCGATATCCTCCAGATCAACGAAGTCCAAGGTATCCGACGCTAGCGCCCAACTCGCATGTTCGCGAAATCCGATCACCTGGACGCTGACCCCGCTTCGTGCGATGTCTTCCAGCGGGTGACGAAACGCCTGACCGTCGGCGGAGGCCACCACCAGCGCCGCCAACCCCTCGGTGCGCCGCAGTTCGATGTGGGCCAGCATGTCGCGGTCGACGTCGCTGTCCTCGTCGATCTTCGGCTTGGCGAAGACCGCGAACCCCACGTTGCGGAGCGCGTCCACCCACGGCCGGACGACGTCGGCGCTGCCCGGCGCGATGTTGGTGAACACCGTGGCCTCGGGTTCCACCACGACGCCGGGACGACCGGCGCTGACCTCGGCCGTGCGCGCCAGCAACCAGCGGCCCAGGGCGTCGAACCGCGGGCGTTCCAGCGCTGTCGGGCGGCGGCCCAGGATGGAGCCCAGCCCCATGTCCAGGTTCGGGGCGTCCCACACCAACAGCACGCGTCCACCCGGGGGAGAGAAGCCGCCCAGGTCGTCGCCGGTCAGCACCGCCGGCGGCGCGACGGGTTGGGCCCCCGCCGCGGTCTCTTCGGTCAGGCTCATACTCATCGCCTACTCATCGTCTAAGCCAAATGAATTCGGTGACGGCACTGCCCGCTTCTTGAGCCTTCGTCTCGTACTTGGTGGTCGGGCGCGCGACCGAGATCGGCAGCGCACTGTCGGGATCGGTCGGGTGCAGCCGGGGTTCACCCGCGCCGACCTCGGCGATGTGCTCGGCGTAGCCGGCGTGGTCCGTCGCAACGTGCAGGACACCACCAGGGAGTAGCCGGTCGGCTATCAAGCCAATCGTGCCCGGCTGCAGGAACCGGCGTTTGTGGTGCCGCGCCTTCGGCCACGGATCGGGAAAGAAGACGCGTACGCCGGTCAACGAACTCGGTGCGATGAGGCGTTGCAGGACATCGAGGGCGTTGCCGCGGATCAGCCGGATGTTGCTGACCTTGTCGCGGTCAATCGCGCACAGCAGCTGCGCCAGCCCACGCCGGTAGATCTCCACCGCGACCACGTCGATATTGGGCTCTTCCTTGGCCATCGCCAGCGTGGATATGCCACTGCCGCAACCGATTTCGAGCACCACCGGTGCCTGTCGCCCGAACCAGGCGCGGGTATCCAGCGTGGGTTCGGAGCTGTCGGGTTCGTCGGTTGCGGCGCCCAACGACAAGCCGAGCTCGGGCCAGCGCCGGTCCCAGGTCTGGCGCTGGGCATCGGACAGGGCCGATCGCCGCGATCGGAACGCCGTGGCCGGGAGATAGCGCTGGTCGGGGCGATCCGAGCCCCCCGTCGGCGTGTCGGGAGACATCGCCACCCCGCGCTGCGCATGCATTTGTCCATGGTGGCCTATAAACCTCGGATGTAGCCGCCCCTGGTCCGGATTGATACCCAACAGTTGCCTCCACCTGGTAACTCATTAACGGTGGCTCGCTTCTTGGTGACGTGGGTGCCACCATTCGGTGGGACCGCTCGGGCCCGGCGCTGCCTCCGGTAGCGGCGACGCGGCCCGGGCATGGGGGTCATCGAGACCGAACAGGCGGGATATGAGGGGACAAGGACACCAGAGTTTCGTCGACGAGCTGGCGCGCTTCGCCGCCGGCCACGTCGACCCGCGCCTGACGGCGATCGCACAGCGATCCGCCGCGCCCCTGCGCGTGGTTGTGCGCGGCCGCCGGGGGGTCGGCTGCCGCACCGTGCGCCGCGCCCTGGACGGCGCGGGACGCGCGGCCGGCATCGCGGTCGACGGCCCGGCGTCCGAGCGCGACGCCGACGTGGTGGTCTATGTGATCACGGAGGTGGTCAAGCCCGAGGACGTCCAGGCGAGCGCGACCGCCGGGCGCCCGGTGCTGGCGGTGCTGAACAAGGCGGACCTGGCGGGCTCGCTGTCCGGGCGGGGTGGCGACGGCCCGGTCGCGGCGGCACGCGCCAGGTGCACGGAGCTCTCGGCGCTGATCGGCGCGCCCATGGAACCGATGACGGGTCTGCTCGCGGTCGCCGCCCTCGACGACCTGGACAGCGCCCAGTGGACGGCGCTGTCCGCGCTGGCCGCTCACCCCGGCACCGCATGCTTCGACGGCTCCTTCGCCGCATTCCTGACCGCCGACGCCCCGGTGCCGACCGAGGTGCGGCAGCGCCTGCTGGACACCCTCGACCTGTTCGGCACCGCGCTGGCGGTCGCCGCGTTCCGGCAGGGCCGGACCCCGGCCCAGGTGCTGACCCTGCTACACCGGATGAGCGGCGTCGACGCCGTCCTGGCCAAAATCCGTGCGCTGGGCGCCGAGGCGCGCTATCAGCGGGTGCTCGACGCCGTCGCCGAACTCGAGGCGCTGGCCGCCGGGGGCGGCAGGCTCGCCGAGCGCATCAGCGCGTTCCTGTCCCGCGACGACACCGTCGTCGCCCGCATGGCGGCGGCCGTGGACCTGGCCGAGGCCGCCGGGCTGGAGCCGGGCGCCCCGCAGCACCTCGACGCGCATCGCGACCCGTCCGCGCACCTGCCGCGGGCGGTGCGGTGGCAGCGCTACAGCCGCGCGTCGGCCAGCGAACTGCACCGTGCCTGCGGCGCCGACATCGCCCGCGGATCGCTGCGACTGTGGTCGCAGGCCTGCGGCTCGCTGCCGGGGGGATCCTGGTGAGCGCCTCGACAAGCGACGATCCCGTCGCCGCGGTGGACGCGCTGGTGGCGGCGGCGGGGCCGGGACTGGATCCGCCGGCGATTCAGCGCCGCGACGTGGTGCTGGTGACCGGTCCGTGGATGGCCGGGGTCACCGCGGTGGCCGACGCCCTGCGGAAGCGGCTGCCTCAACACCAATTCGTGGAGTCGACGGACCTGGGGCCCGGCGAGGTGCCGACGGTCGTGGTGTTCGTCGTGTCCGCAGCGGCCAACCTGACACCATCGGACTGCGCCCTGCTGGACGCCGCGACCGAGCACACCGATGCGGTCGTCGGCGTGGTGTCCAAGATCGACGTGCATCTGAACTGGCGCGACATCGTCGTCGCCAACTGCGACTCGCTGGGCGCGCATGCGCCGCGCTACGGCCGGGCCCCCTGGGTGGGTGTGGCGGCCCTGCCCGACCTGGGTGAGCCCGACGTCGACGAACTGGTCGACGCCGTCTCGGCGCAACTCGACGACCCCGATCTCGCCCGGCGAAACAGGTTGCGGGCGTGGGAATCTCGCCTGCAGACGATGGCGCGGCGGTTTGACCGCGAGGTCGAGGGGTCGGGCCGGCGGGCCCGGGTCGAGGCGCTGCGCGAGGAGCGCGGCGCGGTGTTGCAGCAGCGGCGTCAGGCGAAAAGCGAGCGCACGATCACGCTGCGCAGTCAGATCCAGCAGGCTCGGGTCGCGTTGTCCCACTCGGCACGTAACCGGTGCGCGGGCGTGCGCACCGAACTGCAGGAATACGCGGCGGGTTTGTCGCGGCGCAACATGTCCGGCTTCGAGGCGGTCACCCGCGACCAGCTGGAAGGGGTGGTCGCCGAGGTCAGCGAAAGCACCGACGCGCAACTGGCCGAGGTGGCGCAGGCGATGGATGTGCCGATGGAGCTGCCGCCGCTCGAGCAGCTGCCGGCGGTGGACGTCTCGCCGCCACCGCTGAAATCGCGGCGCCAGGAAACCTGGCTGACCATCCTGCTCGGCGTCGGGTTCGGCCTCGGGGTGGCGCTGACGCTGAGCCGGCTGATGAGCGGTCTGGCCTCGCGGCTGAACCCCGGGCTGGCCGTCGTCGCGGCACTGGTATGCGTGGCGATCTCGGTGGGGCTCACCTTCATGGTGATCAACATCCGTGCGCTGCTGCACGATCGCGCCCTGCTGGACCGCTGGGCGGGCGACGTCACGGCTTCGCTGCAGTCGGTCGCCGAGGAGCTGGTCGCCACCCGGGTGCTGGTCGCCGAGTCGGTGCTGAGCAAGGCGCTGCTGGCCGAGGATGAGGCCGAGAACGCGGAGGCGGCCGCCTCGGTGGCCGTCATCGACACCGAACTTCGCGAGCACGCCCTGGCTGCCGCGCGGGCCTCGGCCGCGCGCGATCGGGAGATGCCCGCGGTGACGGCGGCGCTGGCGGCCGTACGTGCAGAACTGGGAGAACCGGGTATACGAGAAGAGGAAAGTCACTCTGAAGACGCCGGCGGTGACGAGACCGAAAAACCCGCTTCGAGGAGCGAAGATGGCGACGCGTCGTGAACTTCTGAATCGTTGTTGTGAGAAGGCTTATACCTGCCCGAGACTTCCCCGACAAGATCCTCAAGATAACCTGTAGTTAACGCCACCAATTCCTTAATTGTGTGGGCGAGAGCATAGCGAGCAACACCAGCCCGATACGCAGATGAATCCAGGAGAGTTCGATGACCTCAGCGACCATTCCCGGTTTGGACACAGCACCCACGAACCACCAGGGCCTGCTGTCATGGGTGCAGGAGGTCGCCGAACTCACCCAGCCCGACCGGGTGATCTTCGCTGACGGCTCCGACGAGGAGTTCAACCGCCTGGCCACCCAGCTGGTCGAGGCCGGCACGTTGAAGAAGCTGAACGAGAAGAAGCACCCCAACTCCTACCTGGCGCTGTCCGACCCGTCCGACGTGGCGCGCGTGGAGTCCCGGACCTTCATCTGCACCGAGAAGCAGGACGGTGCCGGACCGACCAACAACTGGATGGACCCGTCCGAGATGCGGTCCACCATGACCGACCTGTACCGCGGTTGTATGCGCGGCCGCACCATGTGGGTGGTGCCGTTCTGCATGGGACCCCTCGGCGCCGACGACCCGAAGCTGGGCGTGGAGATCACCGACTCCGAGTACGTCGTCATCTCGATGAAGGTGATGACCCGGATGGGCAAGGCCGCCCTGGAAAAGATGGGCGACGACGGGTTCTTCGTGAAGGCGCTGCACTCGGTGGGCGCGCCGCTGGAGCCGGGCCAAAAGGACGTGCCGTGGCCGTGCAACGACACCAAGTACATCACCCACTTCCCGGAGACCCGCGAGATCATGAGCTACGGCTCGGGTTACGGCGGTAACGCGCTGCTGGGCAAGAAGTGCTACTCGCTGCGTATCGCCTCGGCCATGGCCCACGACGAGGGCTGGCTCGCCGAGCACATGCTGATCCTCAAGCTCATCTCCCCGGAGAACAAGGCCTATTACTTCGCCGCGGCGTTCCCGTCGGCGTGCGGCAAGACCAACCTCGCCATGCTGCAGCCGACCATCCCGGGCTGGCGCGCCGAGACGCTCGGTGATGACATCGCCTGGATGCGGTTCGGCAAGGACGGCCGCCTGTACGCGGTCAACCCCGAATTCGGCTTCTTCGGCGTCGCGCCGGGCACCAACTGGAAGTCCAACCCCAACGCCATGCGCACCATCGAGGCCGGCAACACCGTCTTCACCAACGTGGCGCTCACCGACGACAACGACGTGTGGTGGGAGGGCCTGGAGGGCGAGCCCGAGCACCTGACCGACTGGAAGGGCCGCGACTGGACGCCCGACTCCGGCGAGAAGGCCGCGCACCCCAACTCGCGCTACTGCACCCCGATGTCGCAGTGCCCGATCCTGGCGCCGGAGTGGGACGACCCGCAGGGCGTGCCGATCTCGGGCATCCTGTTCGGCGCCCGCCGCAAGACCACGGTGCCGCTGGTGACCCAGGCCCGCGACTGGCAGCACGGCGTGTTCATGGGAGCCACCATGGGCAGCGAGCAGACCGCCGCCGCCGAGGGCAAGGTCGGCACCGTGCGCCGCGACCCGATGGCCATGCTGCCGTTCCTGGGCTACCACGTCGGTGACTACTTCCAGCACTGGCTCGACCTGGGCAAGAACTCCGACGAGTCGAAGATGCCGAAGGTGTTCTTCGTCAACTGGTTCCGCCGCGACGAAGACGGCGGCTTCCTGTGGCCGGGCTTCGGCGAGAACAGCCGGGTGCTCAAGTGGATCGTGGACCGCATCGAGCACCAGGCCGGCGGCCAGGACACCCCGATCGGTATCGTGCCGAAGGCCGAGGACCTCGACCTGGATGGGCTCGACGCCAGCACCGACGAGGTGGCCAAGGCCCTGGCGGTCAACCCCGCCGAGTGGCGCGAGGAACTGCCCCTGATCGAGGAGTGGTTCGAATTCGTCGGCGACAAGCTGCCCACCGGTGTCCGCGACGAGTTCGAGGCGCTCAAGCAGCGGCTGTCCGAAGCGGGCTGAGCCCGCTCGCGGTAGACCTCAGCGGCTAATCGCCTGCCGTCGTAGCGATCTCGGCAGGTAGATCGCTCCCGCCCCGGCGCTGGCTGCCAGGTCGCCCGGATTCGAGATGGCGCACCGCTTCAGCGACAGGCAACCGCAGCCGATGCACGAGTCCAGGTTGTCGCGCAGCGCGATCAGCCCGGCGATCTGATCGTCGAGGCGCGCGCGCCAAGTTTTGGACAGCCGGCCCCAGTCGGCGCGCGTCGGGGTGCGGCCATCCGGAAGTGTGGCGAGTGCGTCGGCGATCTCATCCAGGCTCAGGCCGACGTTGCGGGCGGCCTTGATGAAGGCCAGGCGTCTCAGCATCTGCCGCTCGAAGCGGCGCTGGCCGCCGGCGGTCCGGGTCGCGGTGATCAGGCCCTGGCTCTCATAGAACCGGATCGCCGACGCCGCGAAGCCGCTGCGGTTCGCTATCTCGCTGACGGTGAACAAGTCTCGCTTATCCATTGTGGCCTTCTCGAATTCGTGACTTGACTTAAAGTTTACTTCAACTATCAGTATGGGGGGATGACTCAATCCATACAGCAACCCGTCGCGATTGTCACCGGTGCCTCGCGCGGCTTCGGAAGTGCGGTTTCCGCCGCCCTGCTCGACCGCGGTTGGACCGTCGTCGGCGACGCCCGACGCGCCTCCGAACTGGAATCAACTGTCCGAGAACTGAATTCAAGGAATTTCATCGCGCTGCCCGGTGACGTCACCGACGCGTCGCACCGTGCCGAGTTGGTCGCGGCAGCACGCAATGCGGGGCCACTTGGCCTCTTGGTGAACAACGCCAGCCGGCTGGGGCCCAGCCCGCAACCGGTCCTCGCCGATTACCCTGCGAGCGAGTTGTCGACGGTGTACCAGACCAACCTGTTCGCGCCGCTGGCCCTGATCCAGGCCACGTTGCCGACCCTGGCCGAAAACGCAGGTGTGATCGTCAATCTGACCTCCGACGCCGCCGTCGAACCGTACCCCGGCTGGGGAGGATATGGCTCGTCGAAGGCGGCGCTCGACCAACTATCGGCCGTCCTCGCCGCCGAGACGCCCGCGGTGCGCGTGTACGCCTTCGACCCCGGCGACATGCGCACCGAGATGCACCAGGCCGCCTTCCCGGGCGAGGACATCTCCGACCGTGCCGAGCCCGCGTCCGTCGTGCCGGCCTTGCTGCGATTGCTCGATACGCGCCCGGCTTCTGGCCGCTACCGCGCCGTCGAACTGACGCTATCCGGAGCCCCGCGATGACGCTGACGGCTCCGCGCACCCGCTTCCACCGCGCCCCAGGCTCCGACGCCTTCGAGCCGCCCGAAGCGCACGGCATCTCCCGCGATGCCGTCAAGCTGCTGGTTGCTCGCCCGGACAGGGTCACCCACGCCCGCTTCGCCGATCTCGGCGATCACCTGCGACCGGGCGATCTGCTGGTGGTGAACGACTCGGAAACCCTGCCCGCCGCGGTGGACGGCCGCCGGGACGGGCAGGCCATCGCAGTGCACTTCTCGACCCGGCGAGCCGAAAGGATTTGGGTGGTGGAACTGCGGCCCGCCGGGGACGCGGCTGGACACCTCCCCGACGTGCGGCCGGGCGAGCACATCGACATGCCGGGCGGCGGGGTGCTTGTCATCGAGTCGTCCTACCCGCAACCGGGGATCAGCGGGGCACGGTTGTGGTCCGCGCGGATCGTTGTGGAGGGTGACGTCGGGTCGTATCTGGCCAGGCACGGCCGGCCCATCCGGTACTCGTACGTGCCGCGGCCGTGGCCGCTGCACTACTACCAGACGGTTTTCGCCAGGCGCCCCGGAAGCGCTGAAATGCCGAGTGCGGCACGGCCATTCAGCACAGAACTAGTCACCGACCTGGTGTCCGCCGGCATCGCGATCGCGCCGATCACGCTGCACGCGGGGGTGTCGTCGGCGGATGCGGGCGAGCCACCGGTCGCCGAACCCCTCCACGTGCCCGCCGCCACCGCGCGACTGGTGAACTTCACGCGCGAGACCGGCGGACGGGTGATCGCGGTGGGAACGACAGTGACGCGCGCTCTGGAGTCCGCCGCGACCACGGACGGCGTGGTGCGCCAGGTGGATGGCTGGACGGATCTGGTGCTTGGGCCCGACCGGCCGTGTCGCGTCGTCGACGGCCTGGTGACCGGCTGGCACGACGCCGGCGCCTCGCACCTGTTGTTGCTGGAGGCGGTCGCCGGTCCCGAGCTGGTCGCCAGGGCGTATCGGGAGGCCGTGGACCACGGCTACCTGTGGCATGAATTCGGCGACAGCGCGCTGTTACTGCCCGGCCGAGCGACCACTTAACACCCGTCAAGTTTGGCGGCGGTACAGTCTGCGCATGCAGATCCGCCCCTATATCGGTGCCGACAAAGCTGCTGTCATCCTGTACCCGTCCGGAACGGTCGTCACGTTCGACGACCTCGAGGCCCGTGCCAATCGGTTGGCGCACCGGTTCCGCGAGGCGGGTCTGCGCGAGGGCGACACCGTCGCCATCCTGATGGAGAACAACGAGCACATCCACGCGGTGATGTGGGCGGCTCGTCGCAGCGGCTTGTACTACGTGCCGATCAACACCCACCTGACCGCGGCAGAGGCGGCCTACATCATCGACAACAGCAGCGCCAAGGCCATCATCGGGTCGGCGGCGCTGCGCGACACCCTCGCCGGCCTGGCCGAGCAGCTGCCCGGCGGGCTACCCGAGCTGCTGCTGATCGCCGATGGTGACCTGCCGGGTTGGGAGCGTTACCCGGAATGCGTTGCGGGCCAGCCCGATACCCCGATCGACGACGAGATCGAGGGCGACCTGCTGCAGTACTCGTCGGGCACCACCGGCCGGCCCAAGGGCATCAAGCGCGAATTGCCGCACGTGCCACCGGCCGAGGCGCCCGGCATGATGTCCGCACTGGTCGGTTTCTGGATGACGCCCGACTCGATCTACCTCAGCCCGGCTCCGCTGTACCACACGGCGCCGTCGGTGTGGTCGATGAGCGCGCAGGCCGGCGGCATCACCACGGTGGTGATGGAGAAGTTCGACGCCGAAGGCTGCCTGGACGTCATCCAGCGACACCGCGTCACGCACGGCCAGTTCGTCCCGGCGATGTTCACCCGCATGCTGAAACTGCCTGAGCAGGTTCGTCATTCGTACGACCTGACCAGCCTGCAGCGGGTGATGCACGCCGCGGCCCCGTGCCCGGTGGAGATCAAAAAGCAGATGATCGACTGGTGGGGGCCGATCATCGACGAGTACTACGCGTCCTCGGAAGCGCACGGGTCGACGCTGATCACCGCCGAAGAGTGGCTGGCGCATCCGGGTTCGGTCGGCAAGCCCATGGGGGGCGCCGTGCACATCCTCGACGAGAACGGCGACGAGCTGCCGCCCGGGCAGGCCGGCGAGATCTACTTCGAGGGCGGCTATTCCTTCGAATACCTCAACGACCCAACGAAAACCGCCTCATCGCGCGACAAGCACGGCTGGGCCACCGTCGGGGACATCGGCTATCTCGACGACGAGGGTTACCTGTACCTGACCGACCGGCGCCACCACATGATCATCTCCGGTGGGGTGAACATCTACCCGCAGGAGGCCGAGAACCTTCTGGTCACCCACCCGAAGGTGCTCGACGCCGCGGTGTTCGGGGTGCCCGACGACGAGATGGGCCAGCGCGTGGTGGCGGCCGTGCAGACCGTCGACCCGGCCGACGCCACCGACGAATTCGCCGACGAGCTGACGGCGTGGCTGCGAGACCGGTTGGCGCACTACAAGTGCCCGCGATCGATCGCGTTCGAAGCGCAGCTGCCGCGCACCGACACCGGCAAGCTCTACAAGAATGGGCTGATCGAGAAATACTCGGTGTGACCGATGCTCCGGGTGGTCGACCTGTCGAGCGCGCCGCAGGACGGCCCGTCATCGCCGCCCGGGGTGATCGTCGCCGTGGGCTCGGCCGCCGACATCGCCGTGGCCGGATCCTGGCTTGACGCAGCAACTTTCACGCTGACCGAGGATCACTGCGCCGACCGGCGCGTGGTCACCGTCGATTCGGTGCCGGCGACCGTGGACGAGTTGACGGCGCGATGCCGCCGCTGGCCGCACGCCAGCGGGATCTGCGACGACGTGTTGCGCGCGGTGGACCCGCGTGGCCCGACGCTGTCCGGGTTGGTGACGGAGTCATTGGCGTACTCGACCCTGCAGGCCGGCCCGGAGTTCGCGCAGTGGCTGCGCGAGCGCGGCCCGGGCCGCATGCCCGAGATCCCCGACCCGGTGCGGGCGGCCCGCGACGGCGACGTCGTGCGAATCGCGTTCAACCGGCCGCAGCGGCACAACGCGTTTTCCACCGATGCCCGCGCCGCGCTGCTGGAGGCGCTGGCGGTGGCGCAGCTGGATCCCTCGGTCACCGGCGTCGTGTTGAGCGGCAACGGCCCATCGTTCTGCAGCGGCGGTGACCTGGCCGAATTCGGCACCTTCGCCGATCCGGCGAGTGCGCACCTGGCCCGCACCCGCTACAGCCCCGCCCTGGCGCTCGATGCGCTGGCCGACCGGCTCGGCCGCGCCTGCCGGGCGGAGGTACACGGCCGGGTGATGGGCAGCGGACTGGAGATGGCGGCGTTCTGCGGGTGGGTCAGCGCGCGCGACGACGCGGTGTTCGGGCTACCCGAGCTGGCGTTGGGGCTGCTCCCGGGGGCCGGTGGCACCGTCAGCGTCACGCGGCGGATAGGACGTTGGCGCACAGCGTATCTCGTGTTGACCGGCCGCACCGTCGACGCGCAGACCGCGGCGGCCTGGGGGCTGGTCGACGAGACCTGGGATCAGAACCCCGGATAGGTGGTGGTGGTCGTGGACGGGATGGTCGACACGATCGCTGCGAACATGGCGAACCACAGCACGACGCCGATCACCGCGGCGGCGGCACCGACCACCGCACTGATGATGGCCCACTTCTTGGCATTGTTGGCCGCCTCGTGGGCCTCGGCGTAGCGTCCCTGCGCCCAAAGCCCGGACACCTTGGTGGAGTACACGATCGACACGATCCCAAGAGGCAGGCAGCACAGCACCGTGCACAGGATCGCCCAGACCAAATAGTTCTCAGGTTCCGGCTGGCCCTGCCAGCCCGGCTGGGGCGCCGGCCATCCGGCGGGTGGCGGCTGGCCCTGCCACCCCGGCGGCTGCTGACCCTGCCAGCCGGCGGGGTGCTGGCCCTGCCATTCCGGTTGCTGGCCTTGCCATTCCGGCTGCTGCCCCGGCCATTCTGGCGAACCTCCGGGCGGCACGGGGGGATAACTCATGGCGGCTGCCTTTCCCTTTGGTTCAGAGTCAGGCAAATATACAGCAAACTATGTTCTCGGGCCGTGAGATTGGTGAGCCGGATCAGATCCCGCCCCGCGTCACCAGTTGCCGGGCAATCACATTGCGCTGGATCTCGTTGGTGCCTTCACCGACGATCATCAGCGGCGCATCCCGGAAGTAGCGTTCGACGTCGTACTCGGTGGAATAGCCGTAGCCGCCGTGGATTCGCACCGCGTTCAACGCGATCTCCATGGCGATTTCGGAGGCGAACAATTTGGCCATCCCGGCTTCCATGTCGCAGCGTTCACCGCTGTCATATCGCTCGGCGGCATACCGGGTGAGCTGGCGGGCCGCGGTGAGTTTGGTCGCCATGTCGGCCAGGTAGTTACCGATCGACTGGTGCTGCCAGATCGGCTGGCCGAAGCTCTCGCGCTGCTGGGCGTAGGCCAGCGCGTCTTCCAACGCGGCGGTGGCGACGCCAAGGGCGCGGGAGGCCACCTGGATGCGTCCCGTCTCGAGCCCCTTCATCATCTGTGAAAAGCCTTCGCCCGCAACGCCGCCCAGCAGCGCCGTCCGAGGAACCCGGAAGCCGTCGAACGACAGCTCGCAGGACTCGACGCCCTTGTACCCCAGCTTCGGCAGGTCCCGCGACACGGTCAGGCCCGGCCCGTGCTCAACGAGCACGATCGAGATGCCCTTGTGCCGCGGCCTGGCGTCCGGGTCGGTCTTGCACAACAGCGCGATCAGTCCGGAACGGCGCGCGTTGCTGATCCAAGTCTTGGACCCGTTGACCACAAGGCCGTCGGCGTCATCGGGGTCGGGCAACGCGGTGGTCGTCATGTTCTGCAGATCCGAGCCGCCGCCGGGCTCGGTCAGCGCCATGGTGGCGCGCACCTCGCCGCTGGCCATCCGCGGCAGGTAGGCCCGCTTCTGGTCCTCGGTGCCGAACAGCGCCAAAAGCTTGGCGACCACGGTGTGCCCGCCCATCGCACCGGCCAGGCTCATCCAGCCTCGCGCCAGTTCCTCGGTGACCCGCACGTAGCACGGCATGGACACCGGCGAACCGCCGTACTCCTCCGGGACGGCCAGACCGTAGATGCCGATCCGCTTCATCTGCTCGATCCACGCCTCGGGGTAGGAGTTGGCGTGCTCGACCTCGCGAATGCGCGGCTTGACGTCGCGGTCAACGAACGCCCGCACCGTGGCGACCAGCATCTCTTCTTCGTCGTTCACCTGTGATCACCCTCCAGCATTGACCCTCGATTCCACACCCTGCCAGCATGGGGCGTTGTGACTAGCGACGGGTATGCGGGGATTCGCGAGGGCGGGCCGTACTTCGACGACCTCGCGGTGGGGCAGGTGTTCGACTGGGCGCCCTCAATGACGTTGTCGTCCGGGTTGGCGGGCGCGCACCAGGCGATCGTGGGGGACCGGCTGCGTCTGGCGCTGGACGCAGGTCTGTGTGGGGCGGTGACGGGCCTGCCCGGGCCGCTGGCGCATCCGGGGCTGGTGTGCGACGTGGCGATCGGGCAGTCGACGTTGGTGACCCAGCGGGTCAAGGCCAACCTGTTCTACCGCGGCCTGGTGTTTCACCGGTTCCCGATCATCGGCGATTCGCTCTACACCCGCACCGAAGTGGTTGGCCTGCGGGCGAATTCGCCCAAGCCGGGCCGGGCGCCGACCGGGCTGGCGGCGCTGCGGATGATCACGATCGACCAGGCCGATCGGCTGGTGCTCGACTTCTACCGGTGCGGGATGCTGCCCGCCGGCCCGGATTTCGCGCCCGACAACGCGCCGAACGATGATCTGTCCGCCATCGGCGTCGACGTGCCCGGGCCGGCCCACGATCCGACCGCGCAGTGGCACGGCGCGGTGTTCCGCGACAAGGTGCCCGGTCCGCACTTCGACGCCGGGCTGGCCGGCTCGGTGTTGCGCAGCACCGCCGACGTGGTCAGCAGCGCACCCGAACTCGCCCGACTGACGTTGAATATCGCTGCCACGCATCATGATTCGAGGGTCGGCGGGCGCCGGCTGGTGTACGGGGGGCACACCATCGGGCTGGCGCTCGCGCAGGCGAGCAGGCTGCTGCCCAATCTGGTGACGGTCCTGAACTGGCAATCCTGCGATCACACCGGGCCGGTGCACGAGGGCGACACCCTGTACAGCGAGCTGCACATCGAATCCGCCGAGCCGACCGATCACGGCGGCGTGCTGGGGCTGCGGTCGCTGGTGTATGCGGTCGGCGACACCGCCGGCGAGCCGGACCGGCCGGTGCTGGACTGGCGGTTTCGCGCGCTGCAGTTCTGAGCCCGGGTTTGCCGGTCGCGGCGGTGCCGTGGGCCGCGCGCACAATAGGGGCGTGAGTTCGGCTTCGTCAGTGGGGGAGTCCCAGCAGGTCAAGGAGTGGGGGAGCAGCGGGCTGGCCTACTTGACCGGCCTGCCCGACGGTCCCGCCGACTTCTCCCGCGCCAACGTGCTGGCCCGCGCGCGCGACGTCGCTGCGGCCACCGGTGAGCGGCTGGGCATCACCATCGACGCGGCGAGCCTGTTGACGGGGCGGGCCGCCATGCTGGGGCTGGCCCGCGGCGGGCGGGTGTCGCCGGGCGGCGCCACCCACCTGCTCACCGCCCGCGACGGCTATTGCGCGCTCACCCTCTCGCGCGCCGACGACCTCGACGCCGTGCCGGCGCTGCTGCAGGCCGACGAGATAGCCGCCGACCCGTGGCCGGAGCTGCAACGCTGGGCCGCCGCCCGCCCGGTGGCCGAGATCGTCGACCGGGCCGGGCTGCTGGACATTCCGGCGGCCGCCCTGGGCGAGGCCGCGCCCACGCCGGCGCGGATACGCGAGAACGGATCGCGGGCGGCGCCGAGGACACCGCGGGGTCTGTTGGTGGCCGACCTGTCCTCGATGTGGGCGGGCCCGCTCTGCGGGCGATTGCTGGGCCGGGCCGGCGCGACCGTCGTCAAAGTCGAAAGTCCGCGCCGCCCGGACGGCACCCGGGGCGGACATCCGGCCTTCTTCGACTGGGTCAACGGCGAAAAGCTAAGCTATGAACTCGATTTCGACGGCCAGGCCGACGAATTGCGCGAACTGCTCGCGGTCAGCGACATCGTCATCGAGGGCTCGCGCCCGGCGGGGCTCGCGCGCCGGCGGCTCGGCCCCGACGACGTCGCGCCGCGCGCGGGCCGAATCTGGTTGCAGATCACCGGATATGACGGCCTGCGGCCGGGATTCGGTGACGACGCCGCGGTGGCGGGTGGCCTGGTCGGCACCAGCGCCGAGGGCCCGGTGTTCTGCGGTGACGCCATCGCCGACCCGCTGAGCGGGCTGGAAGCCGCCCTGGCGGTGGGTGAATCGCTGGGACGCGGCGGCGGCGAGCTGATCCGGGTATCCATGGCCGGGGTCGCCGCGACCTACGCGGCGCTGCCGGTCGAGCCGTCGGCATCGCCGGCGCCGGTGTGGGCACCGGCCACCCCGCCCGCGCGGCATCCGGCGTCCGGTCTGGGCGCCGACAACGACGCGGTGCGCCGCCTTGTCGCCCAAAGGCGGGTCCTGCCATGCTGATTCAGCGAGCAACCTTGCTGGACGGCACCACGACGGACATTCGGGTGGGCGCGCTGATCGAGGAGATGGCGCCACCGGGCGAGGGTCTGGTGCCGCGGGCGGGGGAGGGCGTGCTGTACGCGGGCGGCGGCGCCGTCCTGCCCGGGCTGCACGACCACCATGTGCACCTGCGCTCGGCGGCCTCGGCGCTGGATTCGTTTTTCGTCGGACCGCCCGGCGTCAGCACCGAGTCGCAGCTGAGCCAATTGCTGGCCAACGCCACACCGGGGCCCGACGGCTGGATTCGCGCTGTGGGCTACCACGATTCGGTTGCGGGGGAACTGGATAGGGGCGCCCTCGACGCCATCGTTCCGCACGTCCCGGTGCGCATCCAGCACCGCAGCGGAGCGCTGTGGATCCTGAATTCCGAGGCGCTGGGCCGGGTCGGCCTGGCCGAACATCCCGACGGGCGGCTGCGCAGCGCCGACCGCGGCTGGTCGCTGGCGCTGCAGCGGCGCGAAACCGACCTGGCCGAACTGAGCCGCCGGATCACCGCGACCGGTGTCACCGGCGTCACCGACGCGACCCCCGATCTCGATGCCGACGACATGGAGTCGCTGACGACGGCGCACGAGCGCGGCGAGTTTCGGCCGCGGCTGAGTTTCCTGTCGCCGGGCAAGAAGATCCTGCACGACGATCACCTGGACCTCGACGCCCTCACGGAATGGATTGTGCGCCAGCATGATAGCGGGCAACCGGTCGCCGTGCACTGCGTGACCGCCGCCCAGCTGGTGGTGACCATCGCGGCCCTGCGGGCGGCCGGCGGCCACCCGCGGGACCGCATCGAACACGCCGCCGTGGTGCCCGACGACAATCTGGCCGACCTCGCCGAGCTCGGGATCACCGTGGTGACGCAGCCCAACTTCGTCGCCGAGCGCGGCGACCAGTACCTGTCCGAGGTGCCCGCCGCCGAGCACGATCAGCTGTGGCGCGTCGCCTGCCTGCGTGACGCGACGGTGCCCGTCGCGCTGTCCACCGACATGCCGTTCGGCCACGGCGACCCCTGGACGGCGATGCGCGCCGCGGTGCATCGCACCACGCCGCAGGGCGCCGTGTTGGGCCGGCACGAATGTGTTTCCGCGCGAGAGGCTTTGACGATGTTTCTGGGGCGCGCGGATCAGCCCGGCCGGCCGCGCAGCGTGGAAATCGGGCAGCCGGGGGACCTGTGCGTGCTGAACGAGCCGCCCGCGATCGCCCTGGCCGCCCTGGACGCGGGACTGGTCGCCGCCACCGTCATCGGCGGTGAGCTGGTGTACTTCGCGATGTGAGGCGCGTCAAGCGGTGGGGGCCAGCGCCGCGCGCAGGCTGTCGCACTGGCTGTCGAAAAACCGCCGCGACACTTGGGCTTTCGGCAACACCAGGTCGAAGCCGTGGAAGGCGCCCGAAATGGTTTCGACCTGGCACGGCACCCCGGCGGCGCGCAGGCGTTCGGCGTAGGCCAGGTCTTCGTCGTGGAACAGGTCGTGCGTGCCCACACCGATCCAGGCCGGCGGCAACCCGCTGAGGTCGCCGCGGCGACCGGGGACGGCGAGCTGCGGGTCGGCGTTGCCGAGATACGCCGCCCAGCCGAACCTGTTGCTGCGGTTGTCCCACAGCCGGTAATTCGAGCTCGGGGCGGTGGCCGAACTGCGGTCGTCCAGCATGGGATAGGTCAGCAGCTGGAATGCCGGGCTCACCTCCGCGCGGTCGCGGGCCAGCAGGGCCAGGGCCGCCGCCAGGCCCCCGCCGGCGCTGGCGCCGCCGATCGCGATGCGGTAGCGGTCCACCGATGGCAGCCCGGCCAACCACGTCAACGCCGAATAGCAGTCCTCCAGCGGTGTGGGATACGGATGTTCGGGCGCCAGGCGGTATTCCACCGACGCGATGGTGATGCCCAGCCGCCTGCTGAACCCGCTGCAGAGCTGGTCGTCCTGCTGGGCGGTGCCGATCACGTATCCGCCGCCGTGGATCCACAGCAGCGCGGGCGTGGCCTCGGTGGCCCCGGCGGGACGGAACAGCCGAACGCCGGCACCCGAATCGAGCGTGATCGCCTCGACGTCGGCGACGGGCTTGGTGAGGCGCCCCCGCCACGCGAGCCCCGCCCGCATGAGCGGCAGGGTCCGGGGGCCGACGAGCCGGCGCGGAGCGAAGCGGGCAAATCGCTGCAGGTCAGGATGAACATCGTTGTTCGTCACCGGACAAGTATCACCGACGCGGAAAATTAACTGACTCCCGATGTGGGATCTGCAGCGCGCTACGACTTCAGGAGGCAGCTTGACCGCCAACAACCCCCGGCTGGAATCGCGGTCGGTCGATACGGTCCTCGGGACGATCCGGGTTCAGGTGAGTGCGGGCACCGGGCCCGCCGTCCTGATGTGGCCCAGCCTGTTGATGACGGGCGACCTGTGGGCCGGCCAGGCCGCGCGCTTCGGCGACACCCATCGCCTGGTGCTCATCGACCCGCCCGGCCACGGCGGCAGCGCGCCGCTGCGGGCGATGTTCAGCTTCACCGACTGCGCGCGGTGCGTCGTCGACCTGCTGGACGGCCTCGACATCGACAGGGCGCACTTCGTCGGCAATTCGTGGGGCGGGATGATCGGCGGAACCTTCGCCGCGCTCTATCCCGATCGGCTCCACCGCGCCGTGCTGATGAATTGTACGGCCTCCAAAGCCGGTGTCGCGCAGAAGATTAAGTATGCGGCCCTCGTGTGGTTGGCGACGGCGCTGGGTGGGATCCGGCCGCCGCTGACACGCTCGGCCGTCCGCGCTTTCCTGGGGCCGACGACTCTGCGAACCCGCCCGGACGTGGTCGACACGGTGCGGGCCAACCTGCAGTCGGTGAACACCGACTCGGTCCGCTGGGCGGTGCGCAGCGTGGTCTCGGCGCGGCCGGACCAGCGTGCGCTGCTGGCCCGCGTCACGTCCCCGATGCTGGTCGTCGCCGGCGCCGAAGACGCCACGTTCCCGGTGGCCGAAACCCGCGTCATGGCCGACTCGATTCGGGGCTCGTCCTTCACCGCGCTCGACGGGGTCGGGCACCTGGCGGCGCTGGAGGATCCCGCGCGCGTGAACCAGCTGCTGGACGCGTTCTTGTTCGGCTGAAATGCCGCGCCGATAACCAGCATTCGGACACATCCGGTTCTCCGACGAGGGTGACGCGCGCGTCGGGTCGCCGCCGGTTGGTGAACCATGCCGGGCGCTGCACCGTAGCCGCAGGAAGGACCCAGAAAGGCGAATGGATTAGCCGACCCACGATTGGGGTATCGGAGCAATGCTGGCGCGCACGGGCTTGCTGTCAGCTTGTTGGGTTTGCCGGTACGTCGCCGCAACGTCCCGCACGGGGCCGAGCGCCGCCGCGCCGCCCGATCGGCCAGGACGCGAGGACGTGAAATGCTTGGGCAACTTTACGATCGGGCACTCGGCGGGGAGCGATGTTGGATCCGTCATGAGGACGGCGAACTGCGGCCACTGCCGGCGCACCGATGGTTGGGTGTGCGATGTCCCGGTGATGGATCTGGCCCGCCTTTTGACCAAACCTTCGACGATGTCTTCGACGAAGCCGTCACGCAGATGTGCACCGGGCCGACAATCGAACTGGGCTGCGGGCCGGGCCGGTTGGTGGCCAGGCTGATTCAGCGCGGCATCCCAGCACTGGGCATCGACCGGTCCGCGACCGCGATCCAGCTGGCGGGCCGCGGCGGTGCGCCGGCCCTGCTGGGCGACGTGTTCGAGCCGCTGCCGGGAACGGGCCTGTGGCAGACCGTTCTGCTGGTCGACGGCAACGTCGGGCTCGGCGGGGACCCGCGGCGAATCCTGGGGCGCGCCTTCGAATTGCTGGCGCGAGGTGGCCGCTGCGTCGCCGAATTCGAAGCCGAGGCCATCGGAATCTGTTCGCGATGGGTGCGGCTGGAGGCGGCGGGCGAGGTCGGGCCCTGGTTTCGCTGGGCATCCGTCGGGGTGGACAGCGCCGCCGCCCTGGCCGCGCAGGTGGGGCTGACGCTGACCAGCGTCAGCCTTGTCGGCGGCCGGGTGATCGCCGACCTGACGGCCAGGTAAGCGTGTCGTACACAGCAAAATTCATCCAACTCAGCGAACCTCGAGAAACGGTCCAAACAGCGCAAATATCGAACCCAGCGAGCGGGCCGGGCAAAGCGATTCCACAATCGTCGGCCGCTCTACGGAAACGTCAGTTTGCAAGATGGCGTGAGGGGTACAGTCCCCACCATGACGGTGAGTGGACCGGGCATTACCGATTGCGTGAAATGGTTGCTGCGGGCCCGCCCCGGTGACTATGCGCTGGTTTTGAGCGTGGCGGGGGCTTCGCTGCCCGTGGTCGGCAAGCACCTTGAACCGCTGGGCGGTTTGACCGCCATGGGTGTGTGGGGCGCCCGGCACGCACCGGAGGCGATCTCCGCGGCGACCAGGGACTGGTTCACGCCCGGAATCAACGACGTCCGGCGCCGCGACCGGGAGAGCACCCAGCAGGTCTCCCTCGCCGCGTTGCGCGGGGTCGTGTCGGCCGCGGACCTCGAGATGGAGTGGCCGGTGGCCGAGAGGACACCGCCGATCTGGGACGGCTTGCGCCAGCGCCGCTATCTCCACCGCCGGGCCGTCCACTACGGCGACCACCCCGAGCAGGTGCTCGACGTCTGGCGGCGCAAAGACCTGCCCGCGCAGCCCGCGCCGGTCCTGATCTTCCTGCCGGGCGGCGCCTGGGTGCACGGCAAGTGCATGGGCCAGGGGTCCGCTCTGATGTCCCGGCTCGCCGAACAGGGATGGGTGTGCCTGGCGGTCAACTACCGCGTCTCGCCGCACCACCGCTGGCCGCGCCACATCATCGACGTCAAGACCGCCATCGCGTGGGCCCGTGCCAATGTCGACAAGTTCGGCGGCGACCGCAATTTCGTTGCGATAGCAGGATGTTCGGCCGGAGGCCACCTGTGCGCGCTGGCCGGGCTGACGCCCGATGACCCACAGTTCCAGGCGAAGCTGCCCGAGGGCGCCGACACCTCGGTGGACGCGGTCGTCGGTATCTACGGCCGCTACGACTGGGAGGACCGCTCGACGCCGGAGCGCGAGCGGTTCGTCGAGTTCCTGGAGCGGGTCGTGGTGAAGAAGTCGATCGCGCGCCACCCCCAGATCTTCCGCGACGCGTCCCCGATCGCGCGGGTGCACCGGAACGCGCCGCCCTTCCTGGTCATGCACGGCAGCAAGGACACCGTCATCCCCGTCGAGCAGGCGCGCAGCTTCGTCGAGCGGCTGCGGGCGGTGTCGCATTCGATGGTCGGCTACCTCGAATTCCCCGGGGCCGGCCACGGATATGACCTCATCGACGGCGTGCGCGCCGGCGCCGCCGCGCACGTCGCCTCGCTGTTCCTCAACCAGATCTACCGCACCAAGACACGCGTCGGGGCAAAAGAGGTTATCTGAACCGCCACCGCTGAGTATGGTCCCTCTATGGGCTGTGTCTTATACACATA
>NZ_MBEI01000032.1 GCF_001953985.1 Mycobacterium colombiense | reverse complement strand
GCTGGGCCTGCGGTTGCGGTTCGGGCTGGGCCTCGGGCTGCGCAGGGGCCGCGGACTGCGGCTGCGGCTCCGGCTGGGCCTGCGGTTGCGGTTCGGGCTGGGCCTCGGGCTGCGCAGGGGCCGCGGACTGCGGCTGCGGCTCCGGCTGGCTCGGCGCCGGCGCGGCCGGCTGCGAGTCGCCAGCGGGCGCGCCGCCCTCGGAGGCGTCGCCGATGACGGCCAGCTCGCCGCCGACCTCGACGGTGTCGTCCTCCTGGGCGACGATCTTGGTCAGCACACCGGCGGCCGGCGACGGAATTTCGGTGTCGACCTTGTCGGTCGACACCTCGACGAGCGGTTCGTCGAGTTCGACGGTGTCGCCTTCCTGCTTGAGCCAGCGGGTGACCGTCCCCTCGGTGACGCTCTCACCGAGTGCCGGCATCTGGACGGAGAAGGCCATCTCTTTTGACTCCTCGATCGCTCGTGGGTCGGGGCGGGTCGATCAGCTCTTGCGGAAGGCGAAGTAGCAATCCAAAACTATCCTGTCACTGTGCCCCTGTCGGCACACATCCAGGGCAGATACCCCGCGTTGGGCGGGTGACGCCGATCACGCTTGCTACGGTGTGGCGACTGCACGCCAGAGCGGGGAGGTCCCGATGCCGCCATCACAACAAGTAGCCCAGCATTTCGTCGACAGCGCCGACGGCGCCCGCATCGCGGTCTACGAAGAGGGCAACCCTGATGGCCCCACCGTCATGCTGGTGCACGGCTTCCCCGACTCGCACGTGCTGTGGGACGGGGTCGTCCCGCTGCTGGCCGAGCGGTTCCGGATCATCCGCTACGACAACCGCGGCGTCGGCCTGTCTTCGGTGCCCAAGCCGGTGTCGGCGTACAGCATGGACCGCTTCGCCGACGACTTCGCCGCCGTGACCGGCGAGCTGAGCCCGGGCCGGCCCGTGCACGTGCTGGCCCACGACTGGGGCTCGGTGGGGGTCTGGCACTACCTGAAGCGTCCCGGCGCCAGCGACCGGGTCGCGACGTTCACGTCGGTGTCCGGACCCGCCCAGGACCAGCTGGTCGATTACATCTTCAGCGGCCTGCGGGCGCCGTGGAAGCCGCGCACCTTCGTCCGGGCGATCAGCCAGGCGCTGCGGCTGACCTACATGATCTTCTTGTCGATTCCGATGCTCGCGCCGCTGTTCCTCCGCCTGACCATGTCGGTCCCGGCGCTGCGCCGCAACGCGGTCGACAACATCCCCGCCGAGCAGATCCACCACTCCGAGAAGCTGGCCAGAGACGCCGCCCAGTCGGTGAAAACCTATCCCGCCAACTACTTTCGGTCCTTCTCCGGTCGCAAGCAGGCCGTCGCGGTCATCGACGTGCCGGTGCAGCTCATCGTCAACACCAAGGACAAGTACGTGCGGCCCTACGGCTACGACCACACCCCGCGCTTCGTGCCGCGGCTGTGGCGCCGCGACATCCAGGCCGGTCACTTCTCGCCGATGTCACACGCGCAGGTGATGGCGGCGGCGGTGCGCGAGTTCGCCGACCACGCCGAGGGCGGCCAACCGAGCCGCGCGCTGCTGCGCGCGCAGGTGGGGCGTCCCCGCGGGTCGTTCGGCGACACCCTGGTGTCGGTCACCGGCGCGGGCAGCGGGATCGGCCGCGAGACCGCGTTCGCCTTCGCGCGCGAAGGCGCCGAGCTGGTCATCAGCGATATCGACGAGGCGGCGGTGAAGGCCACCGCGGGCGAGATCGCCACCGGCGGCGGTGTCGCGCACGCCTACGTGCTCGACGTGTCCGACGCGCAGGCGGTGGAGGCGTTCGCCGAGCGGGTCAGCACCGAGCACGGCGTGCCGGACATCGTCGTCAACAACGCCGGCATCGGGCACGCGGGTGGATTTCTGGACACCCCGCCCGAGCAGTTCGACCGGGTGCTCGACGTCAACCTGGGCGGCGTGGTCAACGGGTGCCGCGCGTTCGCCCGGCGGATGGTGGAACGCGGCACCGGCGGCTACATCGTCAACGTGTCCTCGATGGCGGCCTACGCCCCGCTGCAGTCGCTGAACGCCTACTGCACATCCAAGGCGGCGACCTACATGTTCTCCGACTGCCTGCGCGCCGAACTCGACGCCGCGGGGGTGGGGCTCACCACGATCTGCCCCGGCGTCATCGACACGAATATCATCAACACCACCCGATTCGACGCGCCCGTGGGAAAGCAGTCCGACGACGTCGACGGCCGCCGCGGGCAGCTGGGCAAGATGTTCGCGCTGCGGCGCTACGGCCCCGACAAGGTCGCCAACGCGATCCTGTCGTCGGTCAAGAAGAAGAAGCCGATTCGCCCGGTGGCGCCGGAAGCCTATGCGCTGTACGGACTTTCGCGCGTGGCGCCGCAGGGGCTGCGCAACGCCGCGCGGATGCGGGTGATCTGAGGCCGGCTAAACGACCGGTTTCGCCCCGCGACGTCCCGTCAACAGCGTCGCGCCGATCGCGATGACCCCGAGCACGGCCAGCGGTATCGCCCACGCGCGCCGGCTGCCCACCGACGACTGGCACTGCGCGACATAGTCGGTGTGCGGGATGATCTGGTTCAGAATGGGGATATTGGCCCCATTGCTGTTGTTGGCGCTTCTGGCCTCGGAAAGGTCCGTCGCCACGGCGTTTCCGCATCCGACCGAATGGCCGTTGCTGTCGGAAACCGACACCGGCGCCAGCAGTCCGATGATTCCGGCCAAGAGCAGCACGGCGCCCACACCGATGATCAACCGTCGCATCGTCATGGTTTCGCCTTTCGTCGTCGGGCATTCCGACCGCTAGGGAGATTAGCCGCGCTCCACCCCCGGTAAACGCGAGGCGCAGGCCGAATAACCCCGCCATTTGCCGGGTATTCGCCGCGATAACCGAGGACATGGAGGGTTTTCTGAGGTGATCACTGCAACGCGTGAGGTGCCCGAGTCGTGTGAGCGGGTCTGGGAGGTGCTGGCCCAGGGCTGGACCTACACCCAATGGGTGGTGGGAAACAGCCGCATGCGGGCCGTCGATCCGAACTGGCCGGAGCCGGGTTCCTCGATCAGGCACTCGATCGGGATCTGGCCGTTGGTGATCAACGACGCGACCATCGTGGAGGAGAGCGAACCGCCGCACAAGCTGGTGCTGCTTGCCCGGCTGGGCCCGCTGGGTGCCGCGCGAATCACCATGCTGCTGCACGAGATTCCGCAAGGCTGCCGGATCGAGATGATCGAGGTGCCCGCCGAGGGCCCGATGGCGGCCGTTCCGGATTCCCTTGCGCTGGCGGCGGCCTACCCGCGCAACAAGGAGTGCCTGTGGCGGCTGGCGGCGTTGTCGGAGCGCCTGGAGCCGAGCCAGGTGAAGTGACCGTGCGTGACACCGCCGATGCCGTCGTGATCGGCGCGGGACACCACGGCCTGGTGGCGGCGTCGATGCTGGCCGACGCGGGCTGGGACGTGTTGGTGCTGGAAGCCCAGCCCGAACCGGGCGGGGCGGTGCGCAGCGCCGAGCTGACGCCGGGCTACATTACCGACCTGTTCAGCTCCTTCTACCCGATGACGGTCGCCTCCCCGGCGATCACGGCGCTGCGGTTGGAGGATCACGGGCTGCGGTGGTCGCATGCGCCGACGGTGGTCGGGCACCCGCGCAACGGCTCCGACGACGACCCCCCGATCGTCTACCACGACCCCGCAAAGACGGCAGCGGAATTCGCGCGGCGGACGCCGGCCGACGGCGACAACTGGTTGCGCGTGGTGGACCTGTGGAACACCATCAAGGGCCCACTGCTCGACGCGATGCTGGCCCCCTTCCCGCCGGTGCGTCCCCTGCTGGGATTGCTGCGCAGGCTCGGCACGCCGGAAGCGGTCCGGGTCGCGCGTCTGCTGGTGCAGCCGGCCAACGCCATGGTAAGCCAACTGTTCGAGGGTGAGGCGCCGCGAACGTTGTTGTTGGGCAATGCAATGCACGCCGACGTTCCTCCGGATGCGCCGGTCAGCGGCGCCATGGGTTTCCTGATGACGATGCTGGCCCAGGATGTCGGCTGGCCGGTGCCGGTCGGCGGATCCGGCCAGCTCACCGCGGCGCTGGTGAAACGCGCCCGCTCGGCCGGGGCGCGAATCGAATGCAATCAGAACGTTTCTCGCATCCACGTGCAGGGCGGCCGGGCGGTCGGCGTGACGACGGCCGAGGGGCGATCGGTGATGGCTCGCCGTGCGGTGGTGGCCGACGTGACGGCGCCGCGCTTGTTCTGCGACATGCTGCCCGCCGACGCGGTGCCCGAAGCGCTGCGTCGCGACCTCCAGCACTACGAGTGGGATCCACCGGTGGTGAAGGTCAATTATGCGCTGGCGAAACCGATTCCGTGGCGGTCGAAAAGCCTGCAGTCAGTGGGCACCGTGCACCTGGGGGCCGACGGCGATGGACTGACCCGGTGGATGGCAGACCTGAACACCCGGGTGGTACCCGAGCATCCGTTCATGTTGTTGGGCCAGACGACCACGGCCGACCCGAGCAGATCGCCGGCCGGCACCGAAAGCGTCTGGGCCTACACGCATTTGCCGCGGAATGTGTCCGACGACGCGTCTGCGGACCGGTTGGCGGAGGCGGTGGACCGGGTCATCGAAGAGCATGCGCCGGGCTTCGGGTCGGCGGTGATCGGCCGGTTCGTGCAACGGCCGTCGGACCTGGAGGCCAACGACGCCAACCTGCATCTGGGGGCGCTGAACGGCGGAACCTCGCAGTTGCACCAGATGTTGGTCTTTCGCCCGGCGCCCGGCATGGGCCGAGCCGAAACACCGATCGAGCGGCTGTATTTGGGCAGCGCGTCGGCGACGCCGGGTGGCTCGGTGCACGGGGCGTGCGGGCGCAACGCCGCCAACGCCGCACTGGCCGCCGACGGCGCGACCGGCTGGCCGCGGCGCAAGTTGGGCCGGGCCGTGCTCAAACGGCTGACCGGCTAGCTCTTTACTAGCCCTTGTCGGCGATGTCCTCCAGGACCGCGAACATGGTCCGGGTCGGCACGCCGGTGGAACCCTTCGGTGAATAGCCCCACGGGCTGCCGGTGTTGAACGCCGGGCCGGCCACGTCGATGTGCGCCCAGCTCACGCCGTCGGCGACGAACTCCCGCAGGAACACCCCGGCCACCAACATGCCGGCGAAGCGCTGCCCGCTGATGTTGGACAGATCGGCCACCGTGGACTTCAGGTCTTCCTTGAGCTCGTCGGGCAGCGGCATCGGCCAGCCGTTCTCGCCGACCCGCTGCGAGATCGACGCGACGCGGTCGCGGAATTCGTCGCTGCCCATCACGCCGGGGATCCGGGCGCCCAGCGCCACCGTCTGCGCGCCGGTCAGGGTGGACGTCTCGATCAGGTAGTCGGGGTTGTCCTCGCACGCCCGCACGATGGCGTCGGCCAGGATCAGCCGGCCCTCCGCGTCGGTGTTCTGCACCTCGACCGTGATGCCGCCGTACTGAGTCAGCACGTCGCCCGGGCGCTGCGCGGTGGCCGACGGCATGTTCTCGGCCATCGGCACGGTGGCGATCACGTCGATCGGCAGTTTGCGCTGCGCGGCCAGCGCGACGGTCGCGATCACCGCGGCGGCCCCGCCCATGTCCGAGGTCATGTGGTGCATGCCCACGGCCGGCTTGATCGAGATGCCGCCGGTGTCGAAGGTGACCCCCTTGCCGACCAGCGCCACTCGCTTTGCCTGCTTGGATTTCTTGGCCAGCTTCGAACCGCGGTGAGTCAGGCGCACCAGCCGCGGCGGACGCGACGAGCCCTGCCCGACGCCGATGATCCCGCCGTAGCCACCCTTCTGCAGTGCCTTGTCGTCCAGCACTTCCACCTCGAGGCCGACCGACTCGCCCAAAGCCCTTGCGCGCTTGGCGAATTCGTCGGGGAACAGGTGGCTGGGCGGGGTGTTGACAAAGTCACGCGCCGTGGCGACGGCGGTCGCCACGGCGGCACCGTGGGCGGCGTCGTTCTTGGCGTCCTTCGCGGTGGTGAGCACCGTGACTTTGCGCAGCCCTTGGTCTTTGGGTGCCGTCTTGTCGCTGCGGAATTCGGTGAACCGGTAGCTGCCCAGGATCAGACCCTCGACGGTGGCCGATACGACGCCCTCGCCGGGCAGTTCGGCCAGCGTGGTGAGCGCCGATTCGGTCTTGCCGAGCGATCGGGCGGCCACCCCGGCGGCGCGACGGACGGTGTCGGCCGGCCAGTCGGATCGCGGCTTGCCCAGGCCGACGGTCAGCACGCTGGACACCGGCAGCGACGGCACCACCAGCCGGTGCACCTGCTCGGCAGCGCCGGTAGCCTCCAGCGCCCGCAGACCCGATTCGATCTCGGCGACCGCGTCAGAGGACAGGAACGGCTCGGCCGCCGCAACGGCCGCGCCCGGCTTCTCGTCCTCGCCGGTCGACACGACGGGCACGATCAGCACGGTGGACGCGGCGGCGCGCCGTGGCAGCGAGGAGGCGACGGTGACAGAAGGGGCCTGGTATCCGGGTTCGGTACTCACGCGTAACCACCCTAGTCACCGCGGATCGGCTCAGCTCGGTGGCGTCCCGGCGCTCAGGTCGAAAGCTCGCACCGGGTCGTCAAACCCCTTGAGCGCCAACGGGCCACGGGCGACGGCGGGCCAGTTCGGCAATTTCTCCTGCAGCGCCGGCGCGGCGAGTATCTGTCCGGGCTCAGCGGCCGCCACGAGTCGCGCGGCCAGGTTCACCGGGTTGCCGAAGTAGTCGCCGTTGATCGCCAGGACCGTGCCGAAGGCGAGGCCGGCGCGGACCTGCAGCCCCTCCTCGCGCGCCCGCGGGTGATCGACGAGATCGGCCGCCGCCCTGGCGAGTTGCTCGGGCGACGCGCTCACCCACATCACCTCGTCGCCGATGAACTTCACCACCCGGCCGCCATCGCGCAGGACTACGTCCGAGACGGTTCCCGCGAACTCGTTGAGCAGGTGCGACAACTGCGCGGGGGTAAGCGCGTTCGTGAGCACGGTAAAGCCGGACAGATCGGCGAAACCGATCCCGCACACCACGCTTGCCGAGGTGTCGCGCAGGACGCCCTCGAAGTGGGTTCGGGCGCCGGTCAGGTGGTGGCGGTGCACGACGTCGATCAACGGACCGATCCGGGGGACGAACTCCGCGACCGCCCGGTACGCCTGCGCCGTGGCGAGCTCGTCGTGGGTGTGGTCAATCTGGATGTCCGGCGTGCCGGCGCGGATCGCCGTCGACTCGGCCTCGGCGAGCCGGGCCATCGCGGCGCCAAGCACCCGCAGCATGCCGTGCGCGCCGGCCTCACCCACCACCATCTTGAGCGCGACCCAGGTCGACAAGGCGTCGACGTCGGCCTGGCTCAGCACGGGAACGTCGGGCCCGGCGACGGTCAGGCCGAGCAACGCCCACGCATTCGCCACCTCTTCGGCCGATATGCCGAGTTCCTCGGCCGCGGCCTGCAGGGTATAGATCGGGCGGCCCGACCAGGCCAGGACATCACCGGCAAGCCCGAACAGCCGGCCGCGCCGTTCGGCTTCGACCATGTCGTCGACCGTGAAGCCCAGGTCGTCGAGGTACTTGATCAGGTCGGCCCGTTCGCGCGGGTTGGCGATCCCGGCGGCCTCGAGCTCCTCGAAGTCGTACGACTCGGACACCTGCCCAAGTGTGCCAGCATCGCAGCGGATTAGGGTGGGACGCCGTGAGCGAGCTGGAGCACGGACCGCTGGAAGACCGTCATCGCGAGATGGGCGCCAATTTCGCCGAATTCGGCGGCTGGCTGATGCCGGTGTCGTATGCGGGCACCGTCAGCGAGCACAACGCGACGCGCAACGCGGTCGGCCTCTTCGACGTCAGCCACCTGGGCAAGGCGTTGGTCCGCGGGCCGGGGGCGGCGCAGTTCGTCAACTCCGCGCTCACCAACGACTTGAACCGGATCGGGCCCGGCAAGGCGCAATACACGTTGTGCTGCACCGAATCCGGTGGCGTCATCGACGACCTGATCGCCTACTACGTCGACGCCGACGAGATCTTCCTGGTGCCCAATGCGGCGAACACCGCCGCCGTGGTCGAGGCGCTGCAGGCCGCCGCCCCGAGCGGGCTGACCATCACCAACCAGCACCGCTCGTTCGCCGTACTGGCCGTGCAGGGGCCGCGGTCGGCGGACGTGCTCGGGCAGCTGGGCCTGCCCACCGACATGGATTACATGGCATACGCCGATACCTCGTTCTCCGGCGTGCCGGTGCGGGTCTGCCGCACCGGCTACACCGGCGAGCACGGCTACGAGCTGCTGCCGCCGTGGGACTCCGCCGGCGCGGTGTTCGACGCCCTGGCCGAGGCGGTGGGCGCGGCCGGGGGCGAGCCGGCCGGCCTGGGCGCGCGCGACACGCTGCGCACCGAGATGGGCTATCCGCTACACGGCCACGAACTCGCGCTCGACATCTCCCCGCTGCAGGCCCGCTGCGGCTGGGCGATCGGCTGGAAGAAGGACGCGTTCTTCGGCCGCGACGCGCTGCTGGCCGAGAAGGAGGCCGGCCCGGCGCGGCTGCTGCGCGGGCTGCGGATGGTGGGCCGCGGGGTGCTGCGCGCCGGGCTGACGGTGCTCACCGGCGACACGCCGGTGGGGGTCACCACCTCGGGCACGTTCTCGCCGACGCTGCAGGCCGGGATCGCTCTGGCGCTGATCGACGCCGATGCGGGAGTCGAGGACGGTCAGGAGATCACCGTCGACGTCCGCGGCCGTCCCGCCGCATGCGAAGTGGTGCGCCCGCCGTTCGTCGCGGTGAAAACCCGCTAGCCGCGCCGCTTGCGCGGGCGAAATCCGATTCGGTAGGCGGATATACAATCGGCCAATGACCAGTGGCTCCCTCGAGTTCATGGTTTCGCGCTCGGCAAGTCCGGCGACCGACGCCGAACGCGAAACCATCCTGGCCGAGCCGGGTTTCGGCAAGTACTTCACCGATCACATGGTGTCGATCGACTACGACGACGGCGAAGGTTGGCACAACGCGCGCGTCATCCCGTACGGCCCCATCGAGCTGGACCCGTCGGCGATCGTGCTGCACTACGCGCAGGAGATCTTCGAGGGGCTCAAGGCGTACCGCTGGGCCGACGGCTCGATCGTGTCGTTTCGCGCCGAGGCCAACGCCGCCCGGCTGCGGTCCTCGGCGCGGCGGCTCGCCGTCCCGGAGGTGCCCGAAGAGCTGTTCATGGAGTCGCTGCGCCAGCTGATCGCCGTCGACAACGCCTGGGTTCCGGCCGCGGGCGGCGAGGAGGCGCTGTACCTGCGCCCGTTCGTCATCGCCACCGAGCCTGGGCTGGGTGTGCGGCCGTCCAAGCGGTACCGCTACCTGGTGATCGCCTCACCGGCCGGCGCCTACTTCAAGGGCGGCATCAGCCCGGTCACCGTCTGGGTGTCGACGGAGTACGTGCGTGCCAGCCCCGGCGGCACCGGCGCGGCCAAGTTCGGCGGCAACTACGCGGCCTCGCTGTCGGCCCAGGCCGAGGCCGCGGTCAACGACTGCGACCAGGTGGTGTGGCTGGACGCCGTCGAGCGGCGCTTCGTCGAAGAGATGGGCGGGATGAACATCTTCTTCGTGTTCGGCAGCGGCGGATCGGCGCGGCTGGTCACCCCGGAACTGTCCGGCTCGCTGTTGCCCGGCATCACGCGGAACTCCTTGCTGCAGTTGGCCATTGACGCCGGATTCTCCGTCGAGGAACGCAAGATCGATATCGACGAATGGCAGAAGAAGGCCGCCGCCGGGGAGATCACCGAGGTGTTCGCCTGCGGCACCGCCGCGGTCATCACGCCCGTCTCGCACGTGAAGTACGGCGACGCCGAATTCACCGTCGCCGACGGCCAGCCCGGCGAGGTGACGATGGCGTTGCGGGACACACTGACCGGGATCCAGCGCGGCACCTTCGCCGACACCCACGGCTGGATGGCCCGGCTGGGCTAAGGCCGCCCGTCGACGAGCCCGTCGAAAGTGAAGTTAGCTTCACATTCGGGCGCGAGCGTGAAGTTAGCTTCACACTCGCGGCTAGAACCGCACCGCACCCGCGAGCAGCACCGCCGTCACCGTCGTGGTCAGTTCGATCGCGGCGCCCAGCACGTCGCCGGTGATGCCGCCGAATCGGCGCACACAGTGCCGCACCAGGATTGCCCCGCAGCCCAGGCCCAGCAGCACCGCCACCGGTCCCTGCCACGGCCGCGGCCCGGCCGGCAGCGAGGCGGCCAGCAGCACCGCGACCCAGGCCGCCACCACCGGAGTCGGCTGGCTTCCGGCGACCCGGACGCCCAGGGCGCTGCCGTCGGCGGCCGGCACCGACCGGCGGCCGGCGAGCACCGCGGTCACCCGGCCCGCGAAAACCGCCACGGCCACGGCGACCACCCCGGGGACCACCCGGCCGGTGGCCCCCAGCGCCGAAAACGCCAGTGCCTGCAGCATGATCACCACGACGACGGCGGCGACGCCGAACGCCCCGGTCGCCCCCTCACGCATCACCGCGAGCGCCCGCTGCGGCGGCCCGTAGCAGCCCAGGCCGTCGGCCGTGTCGGCGACGCCGTCGACATGCAGGCCGCGGGTCGCAAGCAGCAGCACCGCGACCGCGAGCAGGCCGGGCAGCGGGCTGGTCCGGCCGAACACCCAGGCGCCACCCCAGGTCACGGCCGCGGCCAGCGCCCCCAGCGCGGCGCCCACCACCGGCAGCGCCGTCATGGCGCCGCGGCCCATCGGCGTGTTGCCCGCGACGGGCAGCACCGTGCCGAAGGCGAAAGCCGTTGCCAGCGAACGGATCACGACGGAGGAGCGGACTTATCGGGACGGTCTGCGCGGTCGGACACACCGGCCTGGGTGAAGGTCGCCATCGACGACAGGGCGGCCACCGCCGCGCGCAGCACCGGCAGCGCGAGCGCGGCGCCGGTGCCCTCACCCAGCCGCATCCGCAGGTCGAGGATCGGCTCGAGGTCCAGCGCCGTCAGCGCCAACCCCTGAGCAGGCTCGGTGGACCGGTGACCGGCCTGCCACCACAGCCGCGCACCCGGCGCCAGGTGCTCGGCGACCAGCGCGGCCGCCGTCACCGCCATGCCGTCGAGCAGCAGCGGCGTGCGCCGCACCGCGGCCTGCGCGCAGAAGCCGGCCATCGCTGCCAGGTCCGCGCCGCCGGCGCGGCGCAGCAGCGCGACCGGATCGGGCAGCACCTGTCGCGCGCGAAACAGGGCGTCGCGCACCGCGGCAGTCTTGCGGGCCCAGCCGGCGTCATCGATCCCGGTCCCGAACCCCACCGCGACGACCGGCTCGGCGTTCGTCAGCGCCGCCACCAATACCGTTGCGGGCGTGGTGTTTCCGATACCCATGTCGCCGGCGATCAGCAGGTCGGCGCCGGCGTCGACCTCCTCGTCGGCGATGGCGGCGCCGGCGGCGAGCGCCCGCGCGGTCTCGTCGTCGCTCAACGCGTCCTCGACCCGGATGTCGCCGCTTGCGCGCCGCAGCTTGTGCGCGCCGATCCGTTCGGTCAGCGGGTCCGCGTCAACCGCGAGGTCCGCGACCCGCACCGTCGCCCCGGCGATGTCGGCCAGGGCGTTGATCGCGGCCCCGCCGGCATCGAAGTTGGTGACCATCTGCGCCGTCACCTCCGGCGGATAGGCCGACACTCCCGACCGCGCGACGCCGTGGTCGCCGGCGAACACCACCACCCGGGCCCGCTCGAATTGCTTTGGCGGGCATTGCCCTTGACACGACGCGACCCACACCGACAAATCCTCGAGGCGGCCCAGCGCGCCCCGGGGTTTGGTCAGGGTGTCCTGGCGGGCGCGGGCGGCGGCGGCGACGCCGGCATCGGGCGGCGAGACGGTGGCGAATTCCATCAGGCCCCCGCCGGTTTGATCGGCACCGGCTGCCCGGCCACCACCAGCACCACCCGCTCGCACAACCGGGCGAGGCGCTGGTTGAGGCTGCCCAGTTCGTCGGCGAACCGGCGTCCGGCGGCGGTCGCGGGCACGACGGTCAACCCGACCTCCGGGCTGACCAGCACCAGCGGGGAAGCGAAGTCGCCGATCGCGGCCAGCACGTCATCGATGGGAGCCGCGACCGAGCCGCCATCCCAGGCATTGGTGCGGTCCAGCGCGCCGGTCAGCCAGGTGCCCAGGTCGTCGACCAGCGTGGGGGTGCCCGGCGACTGGCGCAATTGCGTTGCGATGTCGTCGGTTTCGATCGTGGACCAGTGCTCCGGCCGGCGGCTGCGATGCTGGGCGATCCGGTTCGCCCACGCCGCGTCGTCGTGGCCGGCCGGCCCGGGCGCCAGGTAGTGAACCGCCTGCCCGGCCGGCAACCCGTCGGCGATGGCTTGCTCCGCCCACCGCGATTTGCCTGACCTGATCCCGCCGAGCACCAGCGTGCGCACCGGTGTCAGCCCGCTTTCCGGCGAGCTTTAATCGACACTGGCGCCGTGTTTGACCTGGGGCCGCGGCGCGCGCAACTTGCGCATCTGAGACGCCCGGCCGGCGGCGTAAAGGCCTAGCTTCCAACGGCTTTCGGTGTTGCTGGGGAACTTGGCGTCGACCAGTCTGCTGACCTTGCGGCCCAGGATAAGGCCGTCGACGCTCATCACGGCCATCAGCGCCAGCATGGCCGGCGACACCCACAGCTGCAGTTGCGGGACGCCGAACATGACGAACATCAAGAACAGGGTCGACGGCATGAACAGGCCCAGCAGATTGCGCCGGGAGTCCACCACGTCGCGAACGTAGCGGCGAATGGGGCCCTGATCGCGCGGCAACAGGTAGCCCTCTTCGCCGGCCATCATCTTTGCCCGGCGATCCGACATGCGGGCGCGGCCGGCGGCCTTGTCCGCCCGGCGCTCCTCGCGGCTGAGCTTGGGACCGGCCAGCGATTTGCGCCGGGCCCGCGCCTCGGCGGCCGTCATCGGCGCCGGCGCGACCGGCCCCTTCCTGGTGTTGCGGCGGGCCTCGTTGCGCTTGGGCGTGGGACGGCCCTTGGGGCCTGTCCGCTGCGCCTCGCGGGTCGCGTCGCCCGAGGCGCCAGCAACGCCGGTAGCGCTCGACGCGGCGGCGCCCTCGTCGAGATCGGTGTCCTGGCCCTTCTTACGGCCCAACAGCTTCACAGTGGCCAGGTTACTTCGCGGCCGACGCGTGCCGGAATTCGCCTGGAATGCCTTGCTATTAGACCTGCGTTAGTGTCGCCCTTGGCCCTACTCTTACACGTGATGAATGGCAGCCTTTGATGGACGACGGGTCGATGGCCTCGGATGATGGTGGTCCCGGCCTGGCCCCCGGCCGCCTTCAACTGCCCGCCATGCAGGTCCTGGTGGCCCCGGACTGCTACGCCGACAGCATGTCGGCGCTGGAAGCCTCGGCCGCCATCGCGACCGGCTGGACACGGTCACGTCCCGGCGACCGGTTCATCGTCGCCCCGCAATCCGACGGCGGCCCCGGCTTCGTCGAGGTGCTCGCCAGCCGGCTGGGGGAGACGCGGCGACTGCGGGTGTCCGGACCGCTGAAAGCCATGGTCGAGGCCGATTGGGTGTTCGACCGCGGCTCGGCCACCGCCTACCTGGAGTGCGCGCAGGCGTGCGGCCTGGCGCTGGTCGGCGGACCGCCCACCCCGGAGACCGCCATGGCGGCGCACAGCAAAGGCGTGGGGCAGCTGATCGCCGAGGCGCTGCGGGTCGGGGCGATGCGCATCGTGGTCGGCCTGGGCGGCAGCGCCTGCACCGACGGCGGGCAGGGCATGATCGCCGAACTCGGCGGCCTGGACACCGCCCGCCGGCAACTGGGCAACGTGGAGTTGATCGCCGCCTCCGACACCGAATACCCGCTGCTGGGCCCGTGGGGGGCGGCCCGGGTGTTCGGGCCGCAGAAGGGCGCCGACACGGCCACCGTCGCGGCGCTGGAAGTTCGCCTGCAGGCCTGGGCGCTGATCCTGGAGGCGGTGGCCGGACGGGACGTGAGCGCGGAGCCGGGCGCGGCGGCCGCCGGCGGCATCGGCGCCGGGTTGCTGGCGCTCGGCGGCCGCTGCGAGTCCGGGGCGGCGATCATCGCCGAGCACACCCGGCTGTCCGACGACCTGGACACGGCGGACATGATCGTCACCGGTGAGGGCCGGTTCGACGAGCAGTCCCTGCACGGCAAGGTGGTGGGCTTTCTGGCCGACGCGGCGCGGCCGCGGGGGATTCCGGTGGTCGTGCTGGCCGGCCAGGTCGACTTGGACAACGCGACGGTGCGCTCGTCGGGCATCATGGCGGCGTTATCCATCGCCGAGCACGCCGGATCGGTGCGGCTGGCCCAGGCCGACGCGGCCAACCAGCTCATGGGGCTGGCATCCGTAGTTGCGGCGCGACTCGGGAATAGCGGTCCTGCAAGGTACCGTTGATGGAGTGGACTTTCGGGCGGTCCGGATCGCCCGGCGCAAGCCGGCGATTTCGGGCTTGATCGACCCCACCCAACGATGAGGGATGTAGGAGAAGCAATGACGGTGCAGAACGAGTCGAACGCCACGACGACCCACGGCGTGATCCTGACCGAGGCCGCCGCCACCAAGGCAAAGTCGCTGCTGGACCAGGAGGGCCGCGACGACCTGGCGCTGCGCATCGCGGTGCAGCCGGGCGGCTGCGCCGGCCTGCGCTACAACCTCTTCTTTGACGACCGGGCGCTGGACGGCGACCTGACCGCGGAGTTCGGCGGTGTGAAGCTGACGGTGGACCGGATGAGCGCGCCCTACGTCGAAGGCGCGTCGATCGACTTCGTGGACACCATCGAGAAGCAGGGCTTCACCATCGACAACCCCAACGCCACCGGCTCGTGCGCCTGCGGCGACTCATTCAACTGATCGGTTAGATCCCGCAAATCCGTCAGCCGGGCTGTGCAGTCCGGCTGACGGTGTGCGTTCAGTACGAGCCGCCGGTGCGCAGCACGTACGAGCAGACCATGATCTGGCCGCGCTGGAACAGCAGCTGCGCGATGCCCTGCACCTGCCCGTGCATCGGGCCGCCGCTCACCGGGGACACCCGCATGGTGAACAACGCCTGAGCCTGGTACTGCGACAGGTAGACGATCTTGTCGATCGAGGTCAGCTCGACCTCGGAGAACTGCTTGCGGAAGGCGTCGCTGCTGAGCTTGGCCAGGGCCTGGTCGGATCGCTTGTCCTGGACGCCGTCGTACAGCCCGCAGAGCGCGTTGCGGGCGATCTCGTCGATGTCGCGGTGCTCGAGCGCGTCCAGGTAGCCCTGGATTGCCGTCTTCGCCGCGCCCTCGGAGAACGTGGCGCCGGTGTTGGCGCCGTTGGTGCGGACCCCGTAGACGATCGCCACCGTCAGCACCGCGACGAGCACGATGGCCAGCACGACGCCGACGATCAGCCCGCGCTTGGACCGTTGCGGCGGGTACGGGGCCGGCGGAGGCTGACCGGCATAATTGGCGGGAGCAGGTCCTGCCTGCGGAGCTGGGGCGAAGCCCGCGTCATCGGGGAACTCGAGTGGCTGGGATTCGCTTGGGGGAGTTGGTCCTTCGCCGCCGACGGTGTGGTTCGGCGAGTGCGGACCTGCCATCGTGGTTCTCCTACGGTGGTAGACGGGATTGCAAGCGGGTTGCGGCCCGAGCAATGTGATCCCGGCGACTTGAGTGAGTTCCCTAGGGAGGCTAGCGCACGGCAACGGGCCGAGGAGTGCACACAGCGACGGTCGAGGACCGTGAGTAAGCTAGATAACCTTACTAACGAAGGATGGAGTTTTCGTGACGATCGCGGTGACAGGTTCGATTGCGACCGACAATCTGATGCGGTTTCCCGGCCGGTTTTCCGAGCACCTGCTGGCCGAGCACCTGCAGAAGGTGTCCCTGAGCTTTCTGGTCGACGACCTGGTGATTCACCGCGGCGGCGTGGCGGGCAACATCGCCTTCGCCATCGGTGTGCTGGGCGGCGACGTGGCGCTGGTCGGGGCGGCCGGCGACGACTTCGGCGAGTACCGCGAGTGGCTGCAGTCGCACGGCGTCAACTGCGACCACGTGCTGATCTCGCAAACCGCGAAAACCGCGCGATTCGTCTGCACCACCGATGAGGACATGGCCCAGATCGCATCCTTCTACCCCGGCGCCATGTCGGAGGCCCGCAACATCAAGCTCGCCGACGTCGCGTCCGCGGGCAAGCCGGACCTGGTGATCATCGGGGCCAACGACCCGGACGCGATGGTGGTCCACACCGAGGAGTGCCGCAAGCTCGGCCTGCCGTTCGCCGCCGACCCGTCCCAGCAGCTGCCCCGTCTGTCCGGCGAGGAGATCGACAAGCTCGTGGACGGCGCGGCCTACCTGTTCACCAACGACTACGAGTGGGAGCTGCTGCGGTCCAAGACCGGCTGGACCGAGGCCGACGTGCAGAAGAAGGTCGACCTGCGGGTGACCACGCTGGGCGCCAAGGGCGTCGACATCGTCGAGCGCGACGGGACCACCACTCACGTCGGCGTGGTGCCCGAGACCAGCCAGACCGACCCCACCGGCGTCGGCGACGCGTTCCGGGCCGGTTTCCTCACCGGCCGCACCGCCGGGCTGAGCCTCGAGCGGTCGGCGCAGCTGGGCTCGCTGGTCGCGGTGCTGGTGCTGGAGTCCACCGGCACCCAGGAGTGGACGTGGGACCTCGGGGTCGCCAAGACCCGGTTGGCCGGCGCCTACGGCGACGAGGCGGCCGCCGAGATCGCCGCGGTCCTGGCCTAGCGGCCTAGAGGCCTAGCTGCCTAGAGCGGGCCCAGCCCTAGAGCTGCACGGGGTAGTGCGGCTCGCTGATCTGGGGCACTACGCTGTGCTCGACGAAGATCGCGTGCCAGAGCATGAAGATCAGCAGCGTCCACAGCCGGCGGCTGTGATCGCTGACGCCGTTGCGGTGATCGTCGAGCATCCGGCGCACGGCGGCCTTGTCGACCAGATGCTCGGCCTGCGAGGCGTCCACCGTCGCGTAGGCCCACTCCAGCAGCTCGCCGGCGCGCAGCCAGTGCCGGATCGGCACCGGGAATCCGAGCTTGGGCCGGTGCAGCACGTGCGCCGGGACGATCGGCTCCAGCGCGCGCCGCAGCGCGTACTTCGTCGTCGTGCGGGTGATCTTCGCCTCAACCGGCAATCGGGAGGCGACGGCGAACACCTCGGGGTCCAGGAACGGCACCCGGAGCTCCAGCGAGTTGGCCATCGTCATCTTGTCGGCCTTGACCAGGATGTCGCCGCGCAACCAGGTGAACAGGTCGATGTGCTGCATGCGGGCCACGGGATCCCAGCCCGCCGATTCGGCGTACACCGGCGCGGTGACGTCGGTGTGGGTCCACTGCGGGCGGAACCCGGGCAGCACGTCGCGCAGCTGCGCGTCGGAGAAGCTGCGGGCATTGCCGTAGTAGCGCTCCTCGAGCGTCAGGGAGCCGCGGTGCAGCAGGCTCTTGCCCCGCATCCCCTCGGGCAGCGGCTTGCTCATCTTGCCCACCGATCGCCGCAGCGGCCGCGGCAGATAGTCAAAGGGTTTGAGCGATAACGGCTCTCGATAGATCGTGTAGCCGCCGAACAACTCGTCGGCGCCCTCGCCGGACAACACCACCTTGACGTGCTTGCGGGCCTCCCGGGCGACGAAGAACAGCGGCACCAGCGCCGGGTCGGCCACCGGCTCGTCGAGATACCAGACGATCTCGGGCAGGGCGGCGACGAACTCGTCGGGCTTGACCACCTTGGCGATGTGGCGGGCCCCGATCGCCTCGGCCGAGGCCACCGCGACGTCGATCTCGGAGAAGCCCTCCCGCTCGAAGCCGGTGGTGAACGTGATCAGCCGCGGGTTGTGCCGGATGGCCAGCGCCGCGATGGCGGTCGAGTCGATCCCCCCGGACAGGAACGCCCCGACGGTGACGTCGGCGCGCATGTGCTTGGCCACCGAGTCCTCGAGCACCGCGGTGATCTCGTCGTAGCGGGCCTGTTCGGTGCCGCGGGTGATCGGCACGGCGGCGAAGCGCGGCACGAAATAGCGGGTGACCTCCGGTTGCAGGAGGTCGGGGCGGATCCGGGCGTAGCAGCCCGACTCCAGCCTGCGCACCCCACGGTGCAGCGTCTCGGGCTCGGGCACGTACTGCAGGACGGTGTAGTGCTGCACGGCCCGTTCGTCGATCCCGGTGTCGAACCCGACCAGCTCGGCCAGGTCCAGCAGGCACTTCTTCTCGCTCGCCACCGCCGTGCCGCCGGTGCCGGTCGCCATGAACAGCGGCTTGATGCCGAAAGGATCACGGGCGCAGAACAATTCGCGAGTGACGGTGTCCCACAGCGCGAACGCGAACATGCCGCGCAGCCGCGTCAAGACGTCGGTGCCCCAGTAGTGATATCCGGCGACGACGGCCTCGCCGTCACCGTCGGTGGCGAAGACGGCGCCGTGCCGGCCGGCCAGTTCCTCGCGCAGCTCGAGGTAGTTGTAGATCTCGCCGTTGAACACCAGCACGTAGCGGTCGGGCGCCTCGGGCGGCCCCCAGCGCAGCGGCTGGTGCGAATGCGCGATGTCGATGATGGAGAGCCGGTTGAAGCCGAAGACGACCGAGCCGTCGGTGTCGGGGTCCACCCAGGTGCCGGGCTCGTCGGGCCCGCGGTGGCGCATCGAGTGCGATGCGCGCGCGATGGCGTTGTCGGCGCGGGCGGCGGCCGTTTCCTTGTCGGAGCCCTCCGGGGCGGCAACGAACGCCAGCAGACCACACACGGCGCCCCAGTATGCCGCACTTCGGGGGCGTGCGTGGACCGCGCACCCGGCACGTCGCGAATGGCCGGGCACACCGGCTGGCCGGGGTTTCGTCGCCCGCCTCAGGCGCGTGGTCTACGCTGCGTAGTATTCGATATCCGAGCAGGAGGCGCTAACGTGACCCCTCGCGAGCAGGACCGTTCGCAACGTTTGTCGCAGGGTAGGTTTCGGCGCCATTCCGGGGGCTCCGGGCGCCAAGCCAACGGTCTTTCCCGTCGTCTTCGGCCCTTCGCGCTGGCCCTGACGCTGGGCGTGCTGGCGTTGTTCCTGAGCGGATGCAGTAGCTGGGCGGACGCGCTGGCTTTGGGCTGGCCGCGGGGCATCACCCCGGAGGCCCACCTCAACCGTGAACTGTGGATCGGCGCGGTGATCGCGTCGCTGGTCGTCGGCCTCATCGTGTTCGGCCTGATTTTCTGGGCGTCGATCTTCCACCGCAAGAAGGCGACCGACACCGTGCTGCCCCGGCAGTTCGGCTACAACATGCCGCTGGAGCTGGTGCTCACGGTGACGCCGTTCCTCATCATCTCGGTGCTGTTCTACTTCACCGTCGTGGTGCAGGAGAAGATGCTGCACCTGGACAAGAACCCCGAGGTTGTGATCGATGTCACGGCCTTCCAGTGGAACTGGAAGTTCGGCTATCAGAAGGTCAACTTCAAAGACGGCACGCTGACCTACGACGGCACCGACCCGGCGCGCAAGAAGGCGATGCTGTCCAAGCCGGAGGGCAAGGACGCCCACGGCGAGGAGCGGGTGGGTGCCGTCCGCGGGCTGAACACCTCGGACCGGCAGTACCTGAACTTCGACAAGGTCGAGACGCTGGGCTCCAGCGAGGAGATCCCGGTGCTGGTGCTGCCTACCGGCAAGCGCATCGAATTCGACCTGGCGTCCGCGGACGTGGTCCACACGTTCTGGGTGCCGGAATTCCTGTTCAAGCGCGACGTGATCCCCAACGCTGACGCGAACAACTCGGTGCATGTCTTCCAGACCGAAGAGATCCAGACGCCGGGTGCGTTCGTGGGCCACTGCGCAGAGTTCTGTGGCACGTATCACTCGATGATGAACTTCGAGGTTCGGGTGGTGGCGCCCAACGACTTCAAGGCCTACCTGCAGCAGCGGATGGACGGAAAGAGCAACGCCCAGGCGTTGCAGGCGATCGGGCAGCCCCCGGTCGCGGTGACCACTCACCCGTTCGATACCAAGCGCGGTCAATTGGCCGGAAGCCAGTAGGTTAGGACACCAAATGCATATCGAAGCCAGGCTATTCGAATTCATTGCCGGGTTCTTCATTGTGGTTGCGGCGCTCTACGGGGTGCTGACCGCCATCTTCGCCACCGGGGGCGTGGAGTGGGCGGGCACTACCGCGCTGGTGCTGACCGGTGGCCTGGCGATGATCACGGCGACGTTCTTCCGCTTCGTGGCGCGCCGGCTGGACACCCGGCCCGAGGACTACGAGGGCGCCGAGATCAGCGACGGAGCAGGCGAATTGGGTTTCTTCAGCCCGCACAGCTGGTGGCCGATTCTGGTTGCGCTGTCCGGCTCGGTGGTCGCGGTGGGCATCGCGCTGTGGTTGCCATGGCTGATCGTCGCCGGGGTGATGTTCGTCCTGACGTCGGTGGCCGGGCTGGTCTTCGAGTACTACATCGGTCCCGAGAAGCACTGATTCGCGGCATAAAGGTCACAATCAGATCACGTGATTGGTGGGCCGTTCGCCACGACGGCTTTGCCCCTTTTGGGTTCGGTAGTGTTTTGCCCAGGCAAACGAGAAGCGTCCCAGCGCGCCCGCAACGATGTGATCGCGGAGGCTTGTGCGCAGGTGAGGCCGTCGAACAGGGTAGGCAAAGGCAAAGATGAGCGGGTCGAGACCCCCGGGATGGGATCCTGACGAACCCGTCCCTGCCGACCCGATCAGCCGCGAACCGGACCCCGGCGACGAGCCGGACGAGGACCTGGGACGCGACGCCGAGCCGGAACCCTTCGAGCACAGCGCCGACCTGGCGGCGAACCAGACCGACGAGACGGACGCCTACTCGCGTGCCTACTCGGCCCCGGAGTCCGAGCACTTCACCAGCGGCCCCTACATGCCGGCCGATCTGGGGCTCTACGACTACGACGACTTCGACGAGTCCGACCATGCTGACGACGAGCGCAGCACCGCGCGTTGGCCGTGGGTGGTGGGCGTCGCCGCGATCGTGGCCGCCATCGCCCTCGTCGTGTCGGTATCGCTGCTGTTCGCGCGCACCGATACCACCAAGCTCGCCAACCCCGGCACCACCATAACCCCGTCCACGCCGCCGCTGCAGGACGAGATCACGACCACCAAACCGCCGCCTCCGCCGCCGCCACCGCCACCCACCACCGAACCGCCGCCGCCCCCGACAGCAACGGAGACCCAGACTGTGACGGTGACGCCCTCCGCGCCACCGCCGCCCACCACGCCGGCGGGTCCGCGCCAGGTCACCTACTCGGTGACCGGCACCAAGGCCCCGGGCGACATCATCTCGGTGACCTACGTCGACGCCTCCGGCCGGTCGCGCACGCAGCACAACGTGTACATCCCGTGGTCGATGACCGTCACGCCGATTTCGACGTCGGACGTCGGTTCGGTCCAGGCTTCCAGCCTTTTCCGGCTCAGCAGGCTCAACTGCTCGATCACCACCAGCGACGGAGCGGTGCTGTCGTCGAACAACAACGACTCGCCGCAGACGAGCTGCTGATGGTCAGCAGATACTCGGCGTACCGGCGGGGCGTGGGCGACGACACCATTGCGCCCGAGGTCATCGACCGCATCTTGATCGGCGCGTGCGCCGCCATCTATCTGGTGCTGCTTGGCGTCAGCGTGGCGGCCGCCGTCGCCCTGGCGGATCTGGGCAGGGGCTTTCACAAGGCGGCCAGCAGCCCGCACACCACCTGGGTGCTGTACGCCGTCATCATCGTTTCGGCGCTGATCATCGCGGGCGCGATCCCCATCCTGTTGCGCGCCCGCCGGATGTCGCAGGCCGAGCCGGCCGCCCAGGCGATGACCGCGCCGTCGCGCGGGCCGGCAAGGCCTTCGGTGCGGCTGGGTGGCGGCGCCCTGCGCCCCGGGACCGAGCGGACCGCCACCGTGCAATCGGCCGGACCGGCCCCGGGCGCCGAGTTGTCGGGCGAGGCGGTAGACCGAGTCTGGTTGCGCGGCACCGTGATTCTGACCGGCACCATGGGCGCGGCGCTCATCGCGGTTGCGGCGGCGACCTACCTGATGGCGATCGGCCACGACGGCGGGTCGTGGGTCGGGTATGGGTTCGCCGGCCTCATCACCGCGGCCATGCCGGTGGTGGAGTGGCTGCACATTCGTCAGCTCCGCCAGGTCGTCGCCGAGCAGTAGCCGCCGCGCCGCTGGGCGGTCGTCTCCGGGTTCCGGACCCCCGCGCCCGATCCGGTGCGCCGGGGGTGGCGTAGCGTCGGGCGCGAGCCGTTTCGTTGTCAGCGGATGCTCCCGCAGTCGGTGCGGATGACACCCACGGGCAATGCGATCCCTCCCTTCGCCGGGTCCGTCGGGGCGAAGGACGCCAACCGTGAAGGGAACCGCAAGTGAATGCCGCAGCCAGACGGCGAGCACGCGCCAATCCCATCCGGGTATCGGTGGGCCGTGAGCTCGGCCGCCCGATCGACGGCGCGTGGTGGCCCCGCGCGGACCGCATCACCAACGAATTGCCCGATCTGGTCGCGCTGCTGACGCCCTTGCTCGGCGACGTGGATTCCATCAACGTCAACTGGCCGCCGTTGCAGCGCCCGCCGGACTTCAACTGGCCGGGGTGGGAGAACAAACGCCAGCACGTGATCACGGTCATCGGGGGAGACGCCCGGGCCAACCTGCTGATCGTCCCGTACACGACCTACAGCGCGCTGGCCCTCATGGTGTTGCGCTGTGCGGCCGGGCTCCCCGTCGAAACCCGCGACATGGGCAAGCGGGTGTTCGTCACGGCCGGCTCGATCCTGCGGGCCGCCCAACAGCAACGGGCGTGCGCCCACCCGTTGGGCGGGACATTGACGAAAACGGGTGGGGGAGCGAGCTAGTGCTCGCCGCCCTCGCCGTTTGTCGAACCGTTTGGTGAACCGTTGGTCGAACCGTTGAGGCCGTCCTGGTGTTCGCGCAGCGCGGTCAGGGCGCGCAGCTCCGAGCCGTGCGCCGCCTCGCGCAGCGCCGCATCCTCGGACGCCGGGTCGGCGAACAGGAAGCTGCCGCTGCCCGGAGATCCGGCCGAGCCCAGCTTGTTCATCTTCTTGGGCAGTGCCGCGCCCTGGTATGCGAGCGGCAGCGGGTGGCCGTGGTCGTCGACCGGACCCAGCGGCTGGTGCAGCTCGACGTACGCGCCGTGCGGCAGCCGCTTGATGATGCCGGTCTCGATGCCGTGCTCGAGCACCGCGCGGTCGCTGCGCTGCAGTCCGATGCACCACCGGTAGGTGATGAAGTAGACCACCGGCGGAACGATCACCATGCCGATGCGCCCGATCCACGTCGTCGCGTTCAGCGAGATGTCGAACTTGAACGCGATGATGTCGTTCATCGCGCACAGCGTCAGCAGCATGTAGAACGCGATCGCCATCGCACCGATCGACGTGCGCACCGGCACGTCGCGCGGCCGCTGCAGCAGGTTGTGGTGCGCGTAGTCACCGCTGAACCGCTTCTCCAGGAACGGATAGACCATCAGCAGACCGAACACACCGCCCATGATCAGCGCCACCCAGACCACCGCCGGAATGGTGTGGTGCCAGAAGTAGAACTCCCATGGCGGCCAGATACGGGCCAGGCCCTCGGTCCACATCATGTAGAAGTCCGGCTGCGAACCGGCCGAGACGTGAGATGGCTTGTAGGGGCCCAGGTTCCAGATCGGGTTGATCTGCAGCAGACCGCCCAGCAGGCCCAGCACGCCGACGATCGCGGCGAAGAACGCCCCGGACTTGACGGCGAACACCGGCATCACTCGCACGCCGACCACGTTGTGCTCGGTACGGCCGGGGCCGGGGAACTGGGTGTGCTTCTGGAACCACACCATGGCCAGGTGCAGCCCGATCAGCGCCAGGATGATCCCGGGCAGCAGCAGGATGTGCAGGGAGTACATCCGCGGGATGATGTAACCCGCTGTGGCGCATTCGTTTCCGACGCCGCCGCAGGGGAAGTCACCGCCGAACAGGGCCCAGTGCAGCCAGGTGCCGATCACCGGCATGCCCAACGTGATCGAGGACAGCGCGGCGCGCAACCCGATGCCGGACAGCAGGTCGTCGGGCAGCGAGTAGCCGAAGTAGCCCTCGAACATGGCCAGGATCAGCAGCAGCGAGCCGATGACCCAGTTGGCCTCGCGCGGCCGCCGGAAGGCGCCGGTGAAGAAGATGCGGGCCAGGTGCACCATGATCGACGCGGAGAAGATCAGTGCCGCCCAGTGGTGGACCTGACGCACGAACAGGCCGCCGCGCACCTCGAAGGAGATGTCGAGGGTCGATGCGAAGGCCTTCGACATGTCCACGCCGCGCAGGGGCTGATAGGCGCCGTTGTAGGTGATCTCGGCCATGGACGGATCGAAGAACAGCGTCAGGTACACGCCGGTGAGCAGCAGCACGATGAAGCTGTACATCGCGATCTCGCCCAGCAGGAACGACCAGTGGGTGGGGAAGACCTTGTTGAGCTGTCTACGGACCGCCGCGGACGGGTGATAGCGCGTATCGATGTCCTCGCCTTGACGGGCCAGGACATCGCCGATCTTCGGGGGACTCAATTTCGGACTCATGTCGTCGTCCTCTCCCAGAATGCCGGTCCGACGGGCTCGACGAAGTCACCGTTGGCGACCAGATACCCGTTGGAATCGATGGTGATCGGCAGCTGCGCCAACGCACGCGCGGCCGGCCCGAAAATCGGCTTGGCGAAGTGCAGCGCGTCGAACTGCGACTGGTGGCAAGGGCACAAGATCCGGTACGACTGCTCCTCGTACAGCGAGGCGGGGCAACCCAGGTGCGAGCAGACCTTGGTGTAGGCGAAGAACTCGCCGAAGTTGAAGCTCTCCTGGCCCTGCCGCTTGACCACGCGGTTCATGTCGGTGGGGCGAACGCGGATGAGCATCACCGGGTTTCGCACACCCTGGTTGATGGCCCGCAGCTTTTCCTGCGATTCCGGCGTGGTGCCGTCGCCGTCGGACTCCCGCCACGGGAAGACGGTTTCCATGCCGCCGGCGTCGAGGTCTTCGGGGCGCATCTTGACGAACGGCGACGTGGAGGCGGAGCCGGTGGCCCGCGCCAGGAAGATGGTCTCGCCGTGGTAGCGCGGGCTCCAGCCGGACGTCCACAGCACGGCCTTCTTCCCGTCGGCGGTGGGCACGACCGGCCTCCACGGGTTCTTGATCAACCCGCCGGCAAACGCGACCAGGGTGGACAGGCCGAAGGCGCCCAGCCCCATTCCCAGCGACAGGCCGATCAGCTTGCGGCGCCCGACGGTCGACCCCTGATACGCGTCGGCCAGGTTCGCCACCACGGTCTTGCGGTCGACGTCGCGCGAGGCGCCGTCGTGGCGGTCCTGGATCGAAATCTCTTCGGGGATAAAGCGTTTCTGGTAGAGGATGACGCCGATCCCGATCGACAGGATCGACATCCCGAAGGTCAGCCCGTACAGCGGGGTGGTCAGGTCGTACAGGAAGCTGCCGGCGCTCTCCTTGGGCTTGTACTCCCAGGGCCAGAACAAGAAGATCAGCAGCAGCGCCAGCCCGAAGAAACCGCCCAGCAAAAGCCAGAGGGCCACGCCACGCTCGGCGCGCTTTTCGGCTTTGGTGCCCTCGATCGGCCAACGGGGTTCCTTGAACACCGTCTCGACGCCGTCCAGCTTGCCGCCCAGCGCCACCAGTTCGTGCTGCGACATGGCGGCCAGCGCCGCGTCGTCGGGTTCTCGCTCGCCGGTTCCGTGCGGGCTCCCGCCGGTGTCAGAGCCGCGAACGTCCGCCTCACTCATTTTGCGCCGCTCCTCCTCATCGCTTCGCTCTGCATCGTCTCGGCGCGGCTCATGCTCGTGCCCCAATCCACAGTGCCAGCCCGATGGCCGCGACCATCCCGATGATCCAGGCGGCCATGCCCTCGGGTGCGGGACCGAATCCGCCCAGGCCGTAACCGCCCGGCTGGCGCTCCTCGGTCACCGCCTTGATGTAGCCGATGATGTCCTTCTTGGCTTCGAACGACAGCTGACGGTCGGAGAACTTCGGCATGTTCTGCGGACCGGTCCGCATGGCCGCCAGGATCTGCTGCTCGTTCGCGGGCTCCAGGTCCGGCGCGAACTTGCCGGACGACAGCGCGCCGCCCTTACCGGTGAAGTTGTGGCAGGAGGAGCAGTTCAGCCGGAACAGGTCGCCACCGCGGCCCAGGTCCTCGCCGCGCAGCGAGCGCATCGCCAGGCTGCCGTCCGGGTTGCGCACCGTGGTGGGGCCGCCGCCGTTGGCCTGGACGTAGGCGCCCAGCGCGTCGACCTGGCCCTCGTCGAAGATCGGTTCCTTGCGCGGGGCCTGGGCCTCGCCGGTCATTGCCGGCATCCGGCCCGTCGAAACCTGGAAGTAGACGGCTTGCTCGCCGACGCCGATCAGGCTCGGCCCGCGGTCGTGGACACCCTGCAGGTTGGCGCCGTGGCAGGACACGCACGACGTGTCGAACAGCTGCTTGCCGGTGCGCAGCAGCGCCGAGTTCGACTCGTCGGCGACGGCCACCTGCGGCCGCGGGGTCAGGATCGCGGCCAGGCCACCGGCGATGGTCAGCGCGATCAGCAGCAGCAGACCGCCGGACAGCCGGCGGCGCAGCCGCCGTCGCGAACGGTCACGCTGCCCCTGCGGCGGCTTGGCCGCACCGGATCGGGTAGATCCCAGTTTCTTCAACCGAGCACTCCTGTTCGTCCAGCGCCTGCTCATCGGATGAAATAGATCACGGCGAACAGCGCGATCCACACGATGTCGACGAAATGCCAGTAGTACGAGACGACGATGCTGGCCGTAGCCTGCGCCGGGGTGAACTTGCTCATCGCGGTGCGGGCCAGCAAGAAGATGAAGGCGATCAGGCCGCCGGTGACGTGCAGGCCGTGGAACCCGGTCGCCAAATAGAACACGCTGCCGTAGGCGCTGCCGGGGATGGTGGTCCCGTGACCCATCAGGTGGTAGTACTCGTAGCCCTGCCCGAGGACGAAGAACAGCCCCATCAGGAAGGTCAGCACGTACCAGCGCCGCAGCCCGAACACGTCGCCGCGCTCGGCCGCGAACACCCCCATCTGGCAGGTGAACGACGACGCGATCAGCACCAACGTGACCGGGACGGCCTGGTACAGGTTCAGCTCGGTCGGCGGCGGAGGCCACTTCCCGCCCGATTGGGCGCGAGCGGTGAAGTACATCGCGAAGAGGCCAGCAAAGAACATCAACTCGCTGGAAAGCCAAACGATGGTGCCGACGCTGACCATGTTGGGTCGGTTCAGCGAATGCACCCGCGACGTAATTGCAGTACCCGAAGTCCCGGCAGCGCTGGTCACATCCGCAAGTATGACGCTTTGTAGTTGTTGAACTCCACCCGGGGCGGCATTTGGTGTCTGGCGCGTCGCGCGCGGGTGCGCAGCGGGCCGCTCGCGGAGACGGTTGGGGCAGGTGTGGCCGTCGTGGGACCATCGGCGCGTGGCTTTGTCATCTAAGGCTCCGTCTGGGGGCGGGCCGTCCGGCGCACCCGCGACCTCGTGGCCGCGGATCCTGTCCCGTCTGACCGGCGGGCAGGACCTGACGCGCGGCCAGGCCGCCTGGGCCATGGACCGGATCATGGCCGGCGACGCGAGCCCCGCCCAGATCGCGGCCTTCGCGGTGGCGATGCAGGTGAAGGTTCCCACCTCGGCCGAAGTCATCGAGCTGGCCGACGTCATGCTCAACCACGCGCTGCCGATTCCCCCCGGTGCCATCCGCGACGACACCGTCGACATCGTCGGCACCGGCGGCGACGGGGTCAACACCGTGAACCTGTCCACGATGGCGGCGCTCGTGGCCGCGGCCGCGGGCGTGCCGGTGGTCAAACACGGCAACCGGGCGGCCTCGTCGTTGTCCGGCGGCGCCGACACGCTCGAGGCGCTCGGCATCCGCATCGACCTCGGTCCCGAGCAGGTCGCACGCAGCCTCGCCGAGGTCGGCATCGGGTTCTGCTTCGCGCCGCTGTTCCACCCGTCCTACCGGCACACTTCCGCGGTGCGCCGCGAGATCGGCGTGCCGACGGTGTTCAATCTCCTTGGGCCGCTTACCAATCCGGCCCGGCCGCGGGCCGGATTGATCGGCTGCGCGTTCGCCGAGCTCTCCGAGGTGATGGCCGGGGTGTTCGCCGCGCGCCGGTCAAGTGTGCTGGTGGTGCACGGTGACGACGGGCTCGACGAGCTGACGACCACCACCACCAGCACGATCTGGCGGGTGCAGGCCGGCACGGTGGACAAGCTGACCTTCGATCCGGCCGGATTCGGTTTCCCCCGAGCCGATCTCGATGATTTGTTGGGCGGCGACGCCCAGGCCAACGCCGCGGAGGTCCGCGCGGTGCTGGCCGGCGGCAAGGGTCCGGTGCGCGACGCCGTCGTCCTCAATGCCGCCGGCGCGATCGTCGCGCACGCCGGGTTATCCAGCCGCGCTGAATGGTTGCCGGCGTGGGAGGACGGGTTGGCCCGCGCCTGTAAGGCCATCGATTCCGGCGCGGCCGAACAACTGCTCGCGCGATGGGTGCGGTTCGGCCAGCAGGTCTGATTCCCGCAGCGCCTGCTCGCCGGCCAGTCGCGCCGAGCGCGCCGTCGCGGCCCACGCCGACCAGGCGCCGGCCGACCGCAGCGGGGAAGCCCAGCCGTCCTCGGCGACCCGGACGATGCGCACCCCGGGCGCCGTCAACCAGCGCGCGATGAGCGCGCTCTCCTCGACCAGTGCGCCGCCGAGTGGGGCGGCTGTGGGCAGAATCGCTTGCGCCCCAGCAACAATCGCGTCGACGACCGGCATCGGCGGCACCCCGCGCCGCGCGCTGCCCGCCGCGGCGAGTTGGCCGTGGCGGATGACGGCCAGGTGATAGCCACCGCTGCCGTCCGGCGCGGCGGCGATCAGCTCGGGCAGCGCGGCCAGGGCGCGCAGCCGCTGACCGCGCCACAGCGTCTCGACCGCGGTGACGGTGCGGTCGCGCAGGCGCGCGGCGCTCTCGAAGTGATGCCGCTCGGCGAGCGCGCCGACCTGATCCACGGCCGACCTCAGCGCGCCGTTGTCCGCGCCGTCGACCAGCGCCGCGACCCGCGCCACGGCGGCGGCGTACTGGGTGGCGGTGACTCCGCGCGCGGCCGGGCACGGCGACACCTCCGCCTCGGCGCACAGCGGTCCGTGCAGCGACGAGCGGCCCAGCCGGTTGGTGCAGGTTCGTAACCCGGTGAACCGCGCCAGCAGCGCGGCCGTGTCGGCGGCGTCGGCGCGGGCGCGGAACGGGCCGACGGCACGGTCGTGCCGCGGCGCCCGCACCACGGCGAGGCGGGGGAAGGCCTCCTCGGTGAGCGCCACCCACCACCAGCGCTGCGGGAACCGGGACCGCCGGTTGTACGGCGGGGCGTGCGCGGCCAGCAGCCGCAGCTCGCGCACGCCGGCCTCCAGCGCGTGGGCGCACTCGACGTGGTCGACCGCGCCGGCCAGCGCGACCATCTCCTTCATGCGGCCCCGGGGGTCGGCGCCGGTGAAGTATTGGCTGACCCGCCGCCGCAGGTCGACGGCGGTGCCGATGTAGAGCACCTCGCCCGACGGCCCCCGGAACAGATACACGCCCGGCCGGCGCGGCAGGCCCTCGGCGAGCACCCGCTTGCGGCGCTGGGTCGGTGTCACGTCGGGCAGATAGGAGCGCAGGTCGGCATAGGTGTGCACGCCCTGGTTGCCCACCCGCTCGATGAGGGCGTGCAAGACGTCGACGGTGGCGCGCGCATCGTCCAGGGCGCGGTGGGTGGGCTGGGTGGCGACGGCGAACAGCCGCGCCAGCGAGGCCAGCCGCACGCTGGGGGCTTCCTCGCGGCTGAGCACCCGGCGGGCCAGCCGGACCGTGCACAGCACCTGCGGCCGCGGCCACGCGATGTCGCACTGCTGTGCGGCGGCGCGCAGGAAGCCGATGTCGAAGCCGGCGTTGTGCGCGACGAGTACCGCGTCCCCGGCGAACTCCAGAAACATCGGCAGGACGGAGTCGATGGTCGGTGCGTCGGAAATCATCGCGGTGGTGATGCCGGTCAGCTGCACGATCTGCGGCGGGATGCTGCGCTGCGGATCCACCAGGGTGGCGAACTCGCCGAGCACGACGCCCCCGCGCACCTTGACCGCCCCGATTTCGGTGATGGCGTCGGGCACGGTGCCCGCGGTGCCCTTGGTGCGCCCGCCGGTGGTCTCCAGGTCGACCACGACGAAGGTGGTCTCGCGCAGCGAGAGCTCGTCGGGCGTGAACGGTGATCCCACGTCGGCGAAGCTCAGCTGAGTCGCACCCACGGAAGCCACGGCGGTGACGTTAAGGCGGACGACCGACACTCGCGCGGCTCCCACGCCGGGCGCGGGGCCGGAATGCGGGGACGGATACCTGTCGGTGCCCGCGGTTACCGTTCGGGCAGTCCGGCGTGAGTGAAGTTCGCCCACCTGAGTTGCCGGAGCCAGAGCGAGAGGACCGATCCGATGGCACCAAGAACTGGACCTACCGACATCGGCATGACGCCGCCGGAGCCGGGGACACCGGTGGTGATCGACTGCGACGAGTGCGCGGTGCGCGGCCCCGGCTGCCGCGACTGTGTCGTCAGCGTGATACTCGGGGTTCCGGATACTTTATTGCAGGATGAACGCGCGGCATTGGAAGTTCTCGCCGAAGTCGGCCTGGCGCCGCGACTTCGTCTCGTTCCGATTCGTCGGGACCGGGGTACTGGTGTAGCCTAATCGCCTTGTCCCACAAAGGTCCTCGGGGCACGCGAAACGATTCACATAGAAATGACAGGATTCTTTCTAACTTCTTAACCGCTCGCTTTGGACAAACGCCGATATCGTTTCGTAACCTGTTTGAGACCTAAACCAGCTCGACGACCTATCCATCGTCGATGGCCGTTTAAGGAAGCAAATCTTGAGGCTTGACTCTAGGTACCCGGTTGCGCGTGCCCTGACACGTTCGGCCATAGGGGCACTAGCTGGCTTCGCAATCTTCTCCGGTGTCATGACCGCCCCCGCGTGGGCCGACCCGGCCGAGGACGCCACCGCAAAACTCAACCAACTGTCCCGGCAGGCCGAGCAGACCACCGAGGCCATGCACAGCGCCCAGCTCGATCTGAACGACAAGCTGGCCGCCCAGCGCGCCGCGGACAAGAAGCACACCGACGACCAGGCCGCGGTCGATGCGGCCAAGGCGCACCTGTCGTCGTATCAGGACTCGGTCAACAAGCTGGCCGCCGCGACCTACATGGGCGGTCACGTCGACGGCATGGAGGCCATCCTGACCGCGGGCTCGCCGCAGGGCCTGATCGACAAGCTGGCGGTGCAGCGGGTGATGGCCACGCAGATGGCCAGCCAGATGAAGAGCTACCAGATCGCCGGGGAGCAGGCCGCCAAGGCCGAGCGGGAGTCCGCCAAGTCGGCCGCCGACGCCAAGAGCGCGGCCGAGCAGGCCGCCGCGGTCCGGGCGAGCCTGCAGTCCAAGCAGAGCCAGTTGCAGGTGCAGATCGCGGTCGTCAAGTCGCAATACCTTTCTTTAACCGCGGACCAGCGCACCGCGCTGGCCAATCCCGCGCCGCCTCCCGGCGCGCCGGCACCCGAAGCGTTGCCCCCGGGCGCGCCTCCCGGGCAGGCGCCGGGCGAGGCTCCGCCCGCCGGCGGAATGCCCGGCATGCCCGGCATGGCTCCGGGCGGTGTCGGCGGCGGTGACCGCGCCACCGTCGTGCAGGCCGCGCTGACCCAGGTCGGTTCGCCCTATGTATGGGGTGGCTCCGCACCGGGCGGATTCGACTGCTCCGGCCTGGTGATGTGGGCGTTCCAGCAGGCTGGTATCTCGTTGCCGCACTCCAGCCAGGCGTTGGCGCACGGCGGCCAGCCCGTCTCGCTGGGAGATCTGCAGCCCGGCGACGTGCTGACCTTCTACTCCGACGCCTCGCACACCGGCATCTACATCGGTGACGGCATGATGATCCACTCCTCTACCTATGGCGTGCCGGTCCGGGTCGCGCCGATGAGCGCCGGCGGCCCGATCTACGACGCCCGCCGTTACTAAAGACCCTCGACCGCGGCGCCGGCGGCTCCCGATACTGCTGGCCTGGGTATTCGCCGTCGAGCTGCTGGTGGCCGCGGCCGTGCCGTTCGATGCCGTGCGCGAGAGCCGGATCCGGCCCGCCCAGCTGGTCACGCCCGCCCGCAGCCAGGTCAGCGCGTCGACGAAATCGATCACCGTCGGTGACCGCACCGTCCGGCTGCTGGGGCTCGGCGGGGCCGCCAGTGACCGGCTGCTGTCCCGGGTGGTTTCGACCATGGGCGCGGCGATCGCCGCGGTGGAGTCGTTCTGGGGCGTCGACTGGCCGCGCGAGATCTCGGTGGTCGCGGCCGGCACCGACGAGGAGTTTCGCGCGGCCGCCGGCGGGGGACCGGCGTCCCAGTGGGCCGACATCGCGGCCGTCACGGTCGTCGACCGTGTCGACCCCGTCCGCCGGGTCGCCGTCGGCCAGCGGATTGTGTTCGCGCCGGGCGCGGCCCACATGAGCGCCGCATCGCTGCGAATCGTGTTGACCCACGAGCTTTTTCACTACGCCGCGCGCGCCGACACCGTCGCGGACGCGCCCCGCTGGCTCACCGAGGGAGTGGCTGACTTCGTTGGCCGCCCGCCCGAGCCGGTGCCCACCGACACGTTGTTGCCCATGGCGTTGCCCACCGACGGCGACCTGGACGTGCCCGGGGCGCAGCGCTCGCTGGCCTACGACCGCGCGTGGTGGTTCGCCCGCTTCGTCGCCGACGCCTTCGGACCGCCCAAGTTGCGCGATCTCTACCTGGCCACCTGCGGCATCAGGCACGCCGACATGGCCGCCGCCGGCCAGGACGTGCTGGGCGCCAGCCCGGCGGGCCTGCTCACGCGCTGGCAGCAGTGGCTGACACACTAAATCCGGCTCGCCCGGCTCAGGCCGTGTGCACGGTTCGCGTCGTCGCCAAGCTAGCCTGACGCAGGTGAGTCGGGTCCTGCTGGTAACCAACGACTTTCCGCCCCGCCCGGGCGGCATCCAGTCGTACCTCGGTGAGTTCGTCGGCCGGCTGGTCGACGCCGGGCCGCATTCGGTGACGGTGTACGCGCCGCAATGGAAGGGCGCCGAGGCTTACGACGAGGCCGCCTGTTATCGGGTGGTGCGCCACCCGGGCACGCTGATGCTGCCCGGCCCGGCGGTCGACGCCCGGATGCGGCGGCTGATCGCCGACGAGGGCATCGACACCGTCTGGTTCGGGGCGGCCGCACCGCTGGCGCTACTGGCCCAGCGCGCCCGCGGCGCCGGGGCGAGCCGGGTGGTGGCCAGCACGCACGGCCACGAGGTCGGGTGGTCGATGCTGCCGGTCGCGCGCTCGGTGCTGCGCCGCATCGGCGACGACACCGACGTCGTCACCTTCGTCAGCCGCTACACCCGTTCCCGATTCGCGCCGGCCTTCGGCCCCAAGGCTTCTCTGGAATACCTGCCGTCCGGGGTGGACATCGACCGGTTCCGGCCCGATCCGGCGGCCCGGGCGCGGCTGCGTGACCGCTACAGGCTGGGGGAGCGGCCCACCGTGGTGTGCGTGTCCCGGCTGGTGCCGCGCAAAGGCCAGGACATGCTCATCAAAGCCCTGCCGTCGATCCGGCGACGCGTCGACGGCGCCGCCCTGGTCATCGTCGGCGGCGGCCCCTACCAGGACTCGCTGCGCGCACTGGCCCACGAGTGCGGGGTGGCCGACGACGTCACCTTCACCGGCGGCGTACCGGCCGCGGAGCTGCCGACGCATCACGCGCTGGCCGACGTGTTCGCGATGCCGTGCCGCACCCGCGGCGCCGGGCTGGACGTCGAGGGGTTGGGCATCGTGTTCCTCGAGGCGTCGGCGACCGGCGTGCCGGTGATCGCCGGCAGATCCGGGGGAGCTCCAGAAACGGTGCAACACAACAAGACCGGGTTGGTCGTCGACGGCCGCGAGGTGGACGAGATCGCCGACGCCGTCGTCGAGTTGCTGACCGATCGCGACCGGGCCGCCGCGATGGGCGCGGCCGGGCGCGCCTGGGTGACGGCCCAGTGGCGCTGGGACACCCTGGCGACACGGTTGGGCGCGCTGCTCGGCTGAACGGCGTCCGCGCCGGCGAGCGCCCCGCTAGTCCTTCTGGTAGATGGCTTCGATGTCGGAGGCGAACTTCTCGGCCACCACGTTGCGCTTGACCTTCATCGTCGGCGTCAGTTCACCGGTGTCCTCGGTGAAATCGACCGGCAGGATGCGGAACTTGCGGATCGACTCCGCGTGCGACACCGCCTGATTGGCGTCCTTGATGGCCGCGTCCACCTCGGCGACCAGATCGGGATCGGTGGTCAGATCGCTGACCGACGCGCCTGCGCCCTTCTGGTTGCGCTGCTTCCAGCCGTCGAACGCTTCGGGGTCGATGGTGATCAACGCGCCGATGAACGGCTTGTTGTCCCCGACGACCATCGCCTGGCTGATCAAGGGATGGGCCCGCAGCCGGTCCTCCAGGACGGCCGGCGCGACGTTCTTGCCGCCGGCGGTCACGATGATTTCCTTCTTGCGCCCGGTGATCTTCAGGAAGCCGTCTTCGTCGAGCACGCCCAGGTCGCCGGTCTTGAACCAGCCGTCGGTGAAGGCGTCCTCGGTGGCCTGCTCGTTGCGCCAGTAGCCGCTGAACACCACGCCGCCGCGCACCAGCAGTTCGCCGTCCTCGGCGATGCGCATGCTGTTGCCGGGCACCAGCGTTCCGACGGTGCCGATCTTGACGTTGCCGACCTGGTTGACGGTGATCGCCGAGCTGGTCTCGGTCAGGCCGTAGCCCTCGTGGATGGTCAGACCCACGCCGCGGTAGAAATGCCCAAGCCGCGAGCCCAGCGGCGCGCCGCCGGAGACGGCCGCGTGGCAGTCGCCGCCCAGCGCGGCGCGCAATTTGTTGTACACCAGGCGGTCGAACAGGGCGTGCTTGGCGCGCAGCGTGAGCCCGCGGCGGCCGCGGTCCTGCGCCTCGCTCCAGTCGACGGCGGTTTGGACGGCCGCCGCGAAGATCCGGCCCTTGCCGTCGTTGGAGGCGTTCTGCTCGGCCGTGTTGTAAACCTTTTCGAACACCCGCGGGACCGACACCACCACGGTCGGTTTGAACACTGCGAACTGCGGCACCAGGTTCTTGATGTCGCTGGTGAATCCGACGGTGACCTTGTTGGCGAACGCGGACAGCGTCAGTGAGCGCGCCAGCACGTGCGCCAAGGGCAGGAAGACCAGCAGCCGCTGCCCCTCGTCGAGCAGGGTCGGCAGGCTCTCCTTGGCGCCCCTGGTCTCATAGAGCAGATTCGAATGCGTCAGCTGACACCCCTTGGGCCGCCCGGTGGTGCCCGAGGTGTAGATGAGCGTCGCGGGATCCCCGGCCCGCAGTCCCTCGAGTCGGGCGCTCAGCTCGGCCGGTTCCACCGATGCACCGGCCTCCGCCAGCTGGTCGAGCGCCTTGGGGCCCGAACCGTCGATGTGCAGCACCCGGCGCAGCGCGGGCAGTTCGGCGGTCAGCTCGGTGACCATCGCCGCGTGCTCGTCGGTCTCGGCGAACGCCAGCACCGCCTCGGAGTCCTGCAGCACCCAGCGCACCTGCTCGGCCGATGACGTCTCATAGATCGGCACGGTGACCGCGCCCACCGACAGGATCGCCAGGTCGAGGATCGCCCATTCGTAGCGGGTGGCCGAGAAGATGGACACCCGGTCGCCGGCCTGCACCCCCAGCGAGATCAAACCCAGTGCGGCGGAGCGGATCTGCTGGGCCGCCTCGGCGCAGGTGACGTCGGTCCACTCGCCGTCGACTTGACGCTGGTAGATGACGAAGTTGGGGTCCTCGCGCTCGTGTTCGAAGACCATCGCGGCGATGTTGTCCTGTTCGCCGACGGAAAAGCGGGCGGGGACGCTGTACTCACGCACTCTTATGACCTCGATTGACCTCGTGAAGATTCCCGGGAGCCGGGTTGCTGGTGACCAGCCTAATCCGCGCGTTGACCCAGCACGGTCAGAGTGGGTCGGCGGGCACCGCTATTGCCCGCCGCATTGTGGGGCCCGCCCTCGGCGGGGCGCGGCGAGCCGGTGTGTGAAGCTGTGGTCATGAACAGCATCCAGATCGCGGATGAGACGTTTGTCGCGGCCGCCGGCGCACGGGTGGGCGCCGCGGTCGCCGATCGGGCGAGCTGGCGCCGCTGGTGGCCGGACCTGCGGCTGGAGGTCGTCGAGGATCGAGGGGAGAAGGGCATCCGGTGGTCGGTCACCGGCGCGCTGACCGGGACCATGGAGATCTGGCTGGAACCGTCGCTGGACGGCGTCGTGTTGCACTACTTCCTGCACGCCGAGCCGACCGGGGTGGCGGCCTGGCAGCTGGCCAAGCTGAATCTGGCGAAGATGACGCACCGCCGTCGGGTGGCGGGCAAGAAAATGGCGTTCGAGGTGAAGACGACACTGGAACGGTCACGTCCGGTGGGGGTTTCTCCGGTAGTTTAGCCGGGTCAGGTCCGCGCAGAGAGTACCGTTTCGGACCGAGACCCGCGGGGTCCCCCACATCGGAGGGGTCGATCCGTTCGCGGGAGAGAGGGCAGCAACCAGGTGGCGGAGAAGACGACGCAAACCATCTACATCGAAGCCGACCCGGCCACGGTGATGCAGGTGATCGCGGATATCGATTCCTACCCGCAGTGGATCTCGGAATACAAAGAGGCCGAGGTTCAGGAGAAGGACGCCGACGGCTACCCCAAAGTTGCCCGGATCGTCATGGACGCCACGGTTATCAAGGACACGATGGTGATGTCCTACGAGTGGCCCAAGGATCGCCAGTCGGTGAGCTGGACGCTGGTGTCGAGTTCGCTGCTGCGCTCGCTTGAAGGCTCATATCGGTTGGCGGCCAAGGGGTCCGGCACCGAGGTCACCTACGAACTCTCCGTCGACCTGGCCATGCCGATGATCGGCCTGCTCAAGCGCAAGGCCGAGCGCCGGTTGACCGACACCGCGCTGAAAGATCTCAAGAAACGAGTCGAGGCTGAGTGAGTCCGCTGCGCCTGCCCCGGCCCGGATCAGCCTTTTCGTCGGCAAAGGCGGGGTAGGAAAATCCACCCTGGCTTGCGCCACCGCCGTCGGCGCCGCGAGCGCCGGGCAGCGAGTGCTGGTGGTCTCCACCGACCAGGCGCACTCGCTCGGTGACGTCCTGGGTGTCACCGTGTCGCCCAGTCAGGGCGAACCGGTGCGGGTGCTCGCCGACCTCGAAACCGGGCAGGCGGAGGCCGGCGGTGGGTTTCTCGACGCGCTGGCGTTGGACACGCTGGCGCTGCTCGAGGCCCGCTGGCACGACGTCGTCGCCACGCTGGACCGTCGTTTTCCCGACTCGGAACTGAGTACCATTGCGCCCGAAGAACTTTCGGCCCTGCCGGGCGTTCAGGAAGTGCTCGGTCTGTACGCCGTCGGCGAGCTGGCGCGCTCCGGGGCATGGGACCGCGTGGTGGTCGACTGCGCGTCGACCGCCGATGCGCTGCGGATGTTGACGTTGCCCGCCACCTTCGGACTCTATGTCGAGCGGGCGTGGCCGCGGCATCGCCGGCTGTCCGTCACCGCCGACGACGCCCGGTCGGCGGCAGTGGTCGCACTGCTCGAGCGGATCAGCTCGCATGTGGAGTGGCTCAGTACGCTGCTCACCGACGGCGATCTGGTCAGCGCACACCTGGTGCTGACCCCGGAGCGGGTGGTCGCGGCCGAGGCGGCCCGAACGCTGGGCTCGCTGGCCCTGATGGGGGTGCGCGTCGAAGAGCTGATCGTGAATCAAGTTCTGCTGCAAGATGACTCGTACGAGTACCGCAACCTGCCCGATCACCCCGCCTTCTACTGGTACACCGAGCGCATCGCCGAGCAGCAGGGGGTGCTCGACGAGCTCGACGCCACCATCGGTGAGGTGGCGCTGGTGATGACCCCGCACCTGTCCGGCGAGCCGATCGGTCCCAAGGCGCTGAGCGGGCTGCTCGACGCCGCGCGGCGGCGGGGCGGCACGGCGCCGCCCGGCCCGCTGCGACCCACCGTCGACCTCGAATCCGGGACGGGATTAGGGTCCATCTACCGAATGCGGCTAGCGTTGCCGCAACTCGATCCGTCGGCCCTGACGTTGGGCCGCGTCGATGACGATCTGATCATCAGCGCCGGGGGTTTGCGGCGCCGGGTTAGGTTGGCATCAGTACTTCGGCGGTGCACCGTGCTGGACGCACATCTGCGGGGTAGCGAGCTGACGGTGCGTTTTCGACCAGATCCGGAGGTGTGGCCGAAGTGAGTGGGGCTCATTCCGACATCGGCCCGGAACTGCGCAGGCTCGCCCAGACGATCCTGGACGGCATCGACCCCGCGGTGCGCGCGGCGGCGGCGCTGACGGCCGGCGCCGGTGTCGGCACCGGCAAGTGCCAGCAGGTGTGGTGCCCGGTGTGCGCGCTGGCCGCGTTGGCGACGGGCGACCAGCACCCGTTGCTCTCCGCGATCGCCGACCACAGCATCGCCCTGCTCGAGGTGATCCGCGACATCGTCAACGACATGGACCGGTCCGCCAAGCCGACGCCGGAACCGCCGGACGGTCCGCCCGGCGGCGGGCAAGGTGCGCCGGGCGATACCCAAGACGCCGCGACGCGGACCCGCTATCAGCCCATCCCGGTCACGCTCGAGGAGTGAGCGGCCTGCGTCGCAGGTGGTCGGTTCGGGTGGGGATGGGTACAGTTGGCGCAGAACATCAGCGGTAAAGCCGAGAGGGAGGGCCATGTGGTACTGGCTATTCAAGTACGTGCTCCTCGGCCCGCTGCTGTCATTGCTGGGCCGGCCGAAAGTTGAAGGCTTAGAACACGTTCCGAGTTCCGGGCCGGTGATACTGGCCAGCAACCACCTGGCGGTGATGGACAGCTTCTACCTTCCGCTGGTGGTGCGGCGCCGAATCACGTTCCTGGCCAAGTCCGAATACTTCACCGGCACCGGTTTGAAGGGCTGGTTCCAGCGGTGGTTCTTCACCGCCGTCGGCCAGGTGCCGATCGACCGCACCGACGCCGACAGCGCCCAGGCCGCGCTGAACACCGCGCAGCAGGTGCTGAGCCAGGGCAAGTTGCTGGGCATGTATCCCGAGGGCACTCGGTCGCCGGACGGGCGGCTCTACAAGGGCAAGACGGGGCTGGCGCGGCTGGCCCTGGAGACCGGCGTTCCGGTGATCCCGGTCGCGATGATCGGCACCAACGTCGTCAACCCGCCCGGGACGAACATGCTGCGGTTCGGCCGGGTCACCGTCCGCTTCGGCAAGCCGATGGACTTCTCCCGTTTCGACGGGCTGGCCGGCAACCGCTTCATCGAGCGGGCGGTCACCGACGAGGTGATCTACGAGCTGATGGGGCTGTCCGGCCAGGAATACGTCGACATCTACGCGGCGAGCCTAAAAAAGGGCGGTAACGACGCGGCCGACGGCGAGGCCGCGCGGATTCCCGAGACGGCCGCCGGCTAGCCGACTGCGGTAACCGGCGCCAACTGCTGCGGGGCGGCATTCCGCGCTACCCCGCGGGCCGTGACGGTGACTCCCATCGTGACGATGACCGCCAGCGCCCACCAGACGTAGGACATCCCGGCCAGCTGACGCCACCAGACCGCGCTGGCCTCATGGTGCTTGGGCAGCAGGTCGATCGGCGACCAGCGCATCAGCGCCACCCCGATGACGCTGACCACGATCAGCGCCGCGTTGCGGCGCCGCCAGCCCAAGATCCCCGTCACCAACACCGCCGGCAGTACCCAGACCCAGTGGTGCGACCACGACACCGGCGACACCACCAGCCCGAACAGCGCGACGCACACCAGCGCGAGCGTGGGCTCGTCGGCGTGCAGCACCCGTCGCATCGCCCAGACCGTCACCGCCAGCACGAGCAGCGACGCGGCCACCCAGAGCAGCGACCGTTCCTGCTGTCCCAGCCCCAGCCGGGCCAGCGCGCCGGCGATGTTCTGGTCGGTGTTCAACGACGCCGAACCGATCCGGTCGGTGTGCAGCACGGTGTGCGTCCAGTACTCCCACGAGTCTTTCCAGGCCAGCGCGAAGCCCAGCAGCGTCGCCCCCACGAAAGACGCCAGCGCGGTCAGCGCCGCTCGGGTGTCGCGCCGCAGCAGGAAATAGAGCAGGAACACGGCCGGGGTCAGCTTCAGCGCCATGCCCAGGCCCAGCAGCAGCCCGCGCGGCCACGGCGTGCGCCGCGGCACGCAGTCGGCGATCACCAGCGTCATCAGCACCACGTTGATCTGGCCGAAGGCGAAGTTCGAGCTGATCGGTTCCAGCCAGACGGTCGCCGCGGCGGCGACGACGATCGCCAGCCACCACCGGCGCACCCAGGCCGGGCCGGGCAGCGTCGCCGACGTGCTCCAGACGCCGAGGCGGGTCAGCACCATCACGGTCGACACGACCAGCAGCACCAGCGTCAACGCGGTGATCGCGACGCTGGCGGTGGGCATGTGCAGCCACGCGAACGGGCAGAACACGATGGCCGCCAGCGGGGGATAGGTGAACGGCAGATCCACGATCGGCGTGTGGAACAGCACGTCCCCGCGGTACAGCGGGTGGCCGTCCATCCAGGCCCGGGCGCCCATCTGATAGACGTCGATGTCGATGCGATAGGGCGTGTGCCCGAACAGCTGCCACGCCGCATAATTCAGCCCCGCGGCGGCCACCAGCCAAGCCAGCCCCCACCACAGCGCCCACCCGGGTCGATTGCCCACGCCGGGCGCCTGCCGTGTACTCATGTCGCACAACAGCGTAATGGGTGTCCGGGCCCCGACCCGCCTGGTGCAGCGCGGGTCCCACGGCTCCGGCGCAGACAGGCGTAGCTTTCAAGAGTGCTCCATTCGTTCGTGGCCGAGGTGACCCGATGGTTCGCCCACGACGTCTACGACCGCGGCCACCTGCCGCTGCTGTGCTGCCTGGTCGCCTTCATCCTGACGTTTTTCGTCACGAGAACGTTCGTGCGGTTGATCCGGCACCGCGCGGACAACGGCCGGCCCACCCGGTGGTGGCACCCGCGCAACGTCCACGTCGGCGGAGTGCACATTCACCACGTGACCTTCGGGGTGGTGCTGACCCTGCTGTCCGGCCTGACGCTGGTCACGCTGGCCATCGACGGCCACGAACCCGAATTCACCATTGCGGCAACCTTTTTCGGTATTGGGGCCGCCCTGGTTCTGGACGAGTATGCGTTGATCCTGCACCTGTCCGACGTCTACTGGTCCGAGGACGGCCGCACCTCGGTGGACGCGGTGTTCGCCGCGGTGGCGGTGGCCGGGCTGTTGATCATGGGCCTGCACCCGCTGATGTTCTTCCTGCCGATCTGGCACAGCGCCGAATCGACGGCGCTGCGGGCCGTGGTGGCCAGCGCGATGGCGTTGACGCTGCCACTCGCCGTCGTGGTGGTGCTCAAGGGCAAGGTGTGGACGGGCCTGCTGGGCATGTTCCTTGTCGTTTTGCTGGTCATCGGCGCGATCCGGTTGTCGCGCCCGCACGCGCCCTGGGCCCGCTGGCGATACTCCACGCAACCCGACAAAATGCGCCGCGCACTGCAACGCGAGCGGACGCTGCGCCGCCCGGTGGTGCGGGCCAAGCTGTACTTGCAGTGCGCCATCGCCGGCACACCGCGGTTGCCCGACCAACGCACCGTCGACGCCACGCTGGACCAGGAGGTCCACCCCGCGCCGGCGCCCACCGGCCCCATCCTGATCAGTCGTTAGCCCGCGTCCCTAGGCTGTCTCCGGTGCGGTACTTCTACGACACCGAATTCATCGAGGACGGCCGCACCATCGAGCTGATCTCTATCGGGGTGGCCGCCGAAGACGGCCGCGAGTACTACGCGGTGTCCACGGAATTCGACCCCGAGCGCGCCGGGCCCTGGGTGCGCGCCAACGTGCTGCCCAAGTTGCCGCCGCCGGCGTCGCAGCTGTGGCGCTCCCGCCGCCAGATCCGCGAAGACCTGGAGGGCTTCTTCGGGGTCGGCGGCGCCGAGCCGATCGAGCTGTGGGCCTGGGTGGCGGCCTACGACCACGTGGCGTTGTGCCAGCTGTGGGGGACCATGCCGGAGCTGCCGCGATCCATCCCCCGTTTCACCCGCGAGCTGCGGCAACTGTGGGAGGACCGGGGCAGCCCGCGGATGCCGCCGCGGCCGTCCGATGCGCACGACGCGCTGGTCGACGCGCGCGATCAGCTCCGCAGATACCGGCTCATCACGTCGGGGGACTGAGCGGGCGACCGGAACGGGTCCGCCGAGTCGAATTCCCGCAGATCAACTCTGACCTGGGGCCCCCGTGCCTTGGCTAAGATGAACCGATGAACTGGACCGTCGACATACCGATCGATCAGCTGCCGCCGCTGCCGCCGCTGCCGACCGATCTGCGGGCGCGGTTGGACGCCGCGCTGGCCAAACCGGCCGCCCAGCAGCCCAGCTGGCCCGCCGACCGGGCGACGGCGATGCGCGCGGTCCTGGAGAGCGTGCCGCCGGTGACGGTGCCGTCGGAGATTGTCCTGTTGCAAGAGCAGCTGGCCCAGGTGGCGCGGGGTGAGGCGTTCCTGCTGCAGGGCGGCGACTGCGCGGAGACGTTCACCGAGAACACCGAACACCACATTCGCGGCAATGTGCGCACCCTGCTGCAGATGGCGGTGGTGCTGACCTACGGCTCGAGCCTGCCGGTGGTCAAGGTGGCCCGGATCGCCGGGCAGTACGCCAAGCCCCGATCGGCCGACATCGACGCGCTCGGGTTGAAGTCCTATCGCGGCGACATGATCAACGGCTTCGCCCCGGACGCCGCCGTGCGCGAGCACGACCCGTCGCGGTTGGTGCGGGCCTACGCCAATGCCAGCGCGGCGATGAATCTGGTTCGCGCGCTGACGTCTTCGGGATTGGCCTCGCTGCACCTGGTGCACGACTGGAACCGCGAATTCGTCCGGACCTCGCCGGCCGGCGCGCGATACGAGGCGCTGGCCACCGAGATCGACCGCGGCCTGCGCTTCATGAGCGCCTGCGGGGTAGCCGACCGCAACCTGCAGACCGCCGAGATCTACGCCAGCCACGAGGCCTTGGTGCTCGACTACGAGCGGTCCATGCTGCGCCTGTCCGAAAGCGACAGCGGCGAACCGCAGCTGTACGACCTGTCGGCGCACACCGTGTGGGTGGGCGAGCGGACGCGCCAGCTCGACGGCGCGCACGTCGCGTTCGCCGAGGTGATCGCCAACCCGATCGGCGTCAAGATCGGCCCGACGATCACCCCGGAGCTGGCCGTCGAGTACGTCGAGCGGCTCGACCCGCACAACAAGCCCGGCCGGCTGACGCTGGTGAGCAGGATGGGCAACAACAAGGTGCGCGATCTCCTGCCCCCGATCGTGGAGAAGGTCCAGGCCACCGGTCACCAGGTGATCTGGCAGTGCGACCCGATGCACGGCAACACCCACGAATCGTCCAACGGCTACAAGACCCGCCACTTCGACCGCATCGTCGACGAGGTGCAGGGCTTCTTCGAGGTGCACCGCGCGCTGGGCACTCACCCGGGCGGCATCCACGTCGAGATCACCGGCGACAACGTCACCGAGTGTCTGGGTGGGGCGCAAGACATTTCGGACACCGACCTGGTAGGTCGTTACGAAACCGCCTGCGACCCAAGGCTGAACACCCAGCAGTCGCTGGAATTGGCCTTCCTCGTCGCCGAGATGCTGCGCGACTAGCGGCGCACCGAAAGCGGCTCCCTCTGTGGGCTCTGCGGCGCGACTTCAGCCGTGGCTGCGCGGCGTGGCTTGTGCGTGAACCGGGCTCGTAGGTTCCCCCACACGATGCGCGGCAGCAGGGCGGGATCCTGCAGCCGCGACGGCGGGTCGATGAAGTTGGAAACTCGAAAGAAGCGCTCGGTCAGGACGACGTCGCGGGTCGCGGCGTTCAGCGCCGCCCTGGACATCCAGCCCCGCAGTCGCTGCCGGATCCCGCGTGGCCGGTATGCGCCGGAGGTGGCCCGGTCTCTGGCCTGATTGGCCGCCCACGTCTCGCCGATGTACTGGGCCGTCGCCCGGAAAAAGCGCTGTGCCAGGTGCGCATCGCCCGCGCGCAGGCAATCGCGCAGGGTCAGAGCCTCCAGCGCGGCGATCGTCATGCCTTGGCCGTAGGTCGGATCGAGACTGCATAACGCGTCGCCGATCACCAGCAGACCTGAAGGGAATTCGGCCATTTGGTCGTAGCGTCGCCAGATCGCGGCGGCGTGGTGATAGGTCACGGCTTCCCCGATGGGATATGCGCGGCGCAGGCCCTCGATGATCGCCGGGGGTAGGGACGGCTCGGCCATCGCGAGCATCGCGTCGAAATCGGTTGGCGGCTCGCCGCGGTCGGCCGGCACGCCGATCGCCAGCATGAATGTGTCGTGCTCGTTGGCCAGCAACAAACCGCCCGGCCTGCCGCCCCCGGGGTTGAACATCACCAGCCGCTGGGCGATCGATCCCTCGGGCATGCTCAACTGGTGGCTCGCATAGCCGTATCTGGCGACCGCCCGCTCCTCGGTTGGACGTTCGTACCCCAGGCTCTCCAAGAACGCCGGGGTGCGCGCCCCGCGCCCCATGGCGTCCACCACCAGATCAGCGTCCAGCGCCGTGAGAAAACCGTTGTAGCGCCGGGTGATTCGTACACCGTTGACGATGTCCGCGGTGGTGAGAAGCCCGGACACGTCGTGCGCGTCGAGGAATGTCACATTCGGCAGGGCCTTGACCCGCCGGCGCAGGTGGAACTCCATGAACGGCCGGGTCGTCATATGGAGCGCCAACGCGTCCGAATCGGTGAACGTGCCCGAGTGCTTCAACTCGTAGCGTCCGAAGCGCACGTAGAACCGCGACAAATCGCCGTCGTCGACGACAACGGCCCCTGCCCTGGACAGGTCCTCGAGCAGGGCGGGAAACAATTCGTCCAGCACCTGCAGGCCGCGGCTGTGGAAGTTGTGCGCGTGCCGGCCCTGGGGGATGCCCCTGCGGTGGCACGGGTGGTCGGGCAACCTGTCCCGCTCGACCACACTGACCGAATCGTAGAACTCCGAAAGTACGCGCGCGGCAAGCAAACCCGCCATTCCGGCACCCAGTACGACTGCGTGCTCGCCGAGCCGGTTCGGCGAGTCGACGCTATCCATTGTCGAACCCATGCAGTAGCACGGTACACCAAAATTAAGAAAAATAAGAGAACTTTGTGATTACGTTAAGATTCGTGTCGCCTGGGCCGGGGTGCTGGTCGCCGGCGCCCGGCCGCTAGAGCAACCCGTTCAGGTTGCTTCCGATCGTCCACGCCGCGGTGGCGACCAGCCCGGTGATCGCCAGCACCAGCGCCACCCAGACCAGCACCATTCGCCGGTTGTGCTGGCGCGCCCAGACGAATTCGCTGATCGGGATTCCCGCGAATTCGCCTGCGACCGACTCGTATTCGTGATCGTCCTCGTCGTCGATCTGCGCCGGGCGTGCCGGCTCCGGCCAGTCCTCGGGCCCCCGCGTCATCTGGCGAGTGGGCTGACGCACCGGCGCCGGGCCGGGCGGCGCGGGCTGCTGCGCGGTGGGCGGCCGCTGGGGGGCCTGGCTGCGCTGCAGCGCCGCCGACCGGTGTTGTGCGGAGTTGCGGGGTGCCGGCACCCGAAAGCTCGGCAGCGCAAGCTCTTCGGCGATCGCGTCCAGGTCGGCGCGCATCTCGATCGCGTCGGCATAGCGCTGCGCCGGGTCGCGGGACGTCGCGCGCTCGACGAATTCGTCGAACTGCGCGGGCACACCGTCGATGACCGCGCTGGGCGGCGGCACGTCGGTGTCTAGCCGCTGGTAGGCGAGCGACAACGCCGAGTCGCCGGTGAACGGGGTGCGCCCGGTCAGCAGCTCATAGGTCATGATCCCCGCGGAGTAGACGTCGCTGCGCGGACTGGCGTCGCCGTCGCGCACCTGCTCGGGCGACAGGTAGGCCGCGGTGCCCAAAATCACGCTGGTGGAGGTGATTCCGGCGGCCGCGACGGCTCGGACCAAACCGAAGTCGGCGATTTTCACCTCGCCGTCGTCGGAGATCAGCACGTTCTCGGGTTTGACGTCGCGGTGCACCAGGCCGGCCCGGTGGGCGGCGGCCAGCCCGCCGAGCACCGGACGAAGCACCGCCGCCACGGCGTACGGCGGCATGGGTCCGCGCTCGCCCAGCAGTTCGCGCAGCGTGCCGCCCTCGATGAGCTCCATCACCAGGAACGGGTGCCGGGCGTCTAGGCCCTGGTCGTAGACCGCCACCAGCCCGGGATCCTTCAACCGGGCTACGGTTTGCGCCTCGCGCTGGAAGCGGGTCAGGAATTGCTCGTCGCCGGCGTAGCGGGAATCCATAACCTTCACCGCGACGGGACGGTCGAGCCGGGTGTCCAGGCCGCGATACACCGTCGAGGTGCCGCCGCTGGCGATCCTTGACTGAACCAGGTAGCGGCCGTCCAGCAAAGTGTCGTCCAGCGGGTCGACCGACCCGGTCTCGGGTCGGCGACGGTGCGGGCCGGGCCGCCCCGAAGCGGGGGTCTCGCCCGGTCGCGGGGGAGGGCCGGGCGATTCAGCTTGGGCCACGGGGCCATCGTAGGTGTGCGGCCGTGATTGGCCGGTAGAACACGGGCTCAACGCGGCCATCTAGGCCTACACTTGCCCGGATGAGCAGTATTCCGGCCGGCGACGATGTGCTAGAACCCGACGAGCCGATCTATGACCTGAAGCGGGTCGCCGAATTGATGGGGGTGCCGGTCACCAAGGTGCACCAGCAACTCCGGGAGGGGCACCTGGTTGCGGTTCGCCGCGACGAGGGACTGGTGGTGCCGCAGGTGTTCTTCACCAAGTCCGGTGAGGTGGTCAAGAGCCTGCCGGGATTGTTGACGATCCTGCACGACGGCGGCTACCACGACACCGAGATCGTGCGCTGGTTGTTCACCCGCGACCCCTCGTTGACGGTCACCCGCGACGGCAGCCGGGATGCTCTCAACAACGCCCGTCCCGTCGACGCCCTGCACGCCCACCAGGCGCGGGAAGTCGTGCGCCGGGCGCAGGCGATGGCCTACTGAGCCCGATCGCTCATCCGGCGGAGACGTCGGCTCGCTCGGCTCGCCGCGCGGGAGCCCGGTACAGGCTGTACCCGGCGATCAGCGCGCACGCGGTGGCCAGCGAGAAGTGCAGCCACGAGTACATGCCGTGCGAGCCATCGGGTTTGAAGATCACCATCACCCAGGTCGACAAGCCGCCGATGATCGCGACCGCCCGCCGCGACTGCGCCAGCGGGGCCACGATCGCCAGCGGCCACGAGTAGTACCAGGGCAGGGCGGCCGGCACGAACAGCACCACGATCAGCATCGACCACGCGATGCCGGTCAGCGCGGCCCGGTCGTCGCGGCGGAACCGCCACCACAACAGCGGCAGCGAGATTGCGATGACCGCGATGCCGACCAGCCGGGTGACGCGCAGGATCGGGTAAAAGCTCACCGGGAAGAAGCCGCTGCCGATCGCGTGGATCAGGTTGGCCGCCGCGGTCGGCACGGTCAGCCAGTTGATGATCTTCACCGATCCGGCCAGCGCGGTCAACCAGCCCAGGCCGACGCCGGCGACCGCGGACAGGATCGCGAAGGCCACGGCGAAGATCAGCAGCGACAGTGCCGTGGCGGCGAAAAACGCTGGCACCGGCCGATATCCCCGCCGGTCGCGCAGGTGCCGCATCCACACCCACACCAGGAAGGGCAGCGCGATGCCGGCGGTGGCCTTGACCGCGATGGCGACGGTGATCAGCGTGATGCCCGCGACGTGGCGGGCGGCGAACGTCAGCGCGATGCCGGCGGCCATCAGGCCCACCATCAGCATCTCGTTGTGCACCCCGCCCATCAGATGGATGAGCACCAAGGGGTTGAGCACGCAGATCCACAGCGCCGTCGAACCGTCGGTGCCCAGGTGCCGCGCCACGCGGGGCGTCGCCCACACCAGCAACACCAGGCCGGGCAGCATGCACAGCCGCAGCAATGCGGTGCCCGCCACCACGTTGTTGCCCACGATGATGGTGATGACCTTCGCCACCAGGATGAAGACCGGGCCATAGGGTGCCGTCGTGATCGACCAGATGGGACTCACGTTGTCCAGCAGGCTGTTTGGGTTGGCGACCGGTCCCACCGCGTACGGGTCCAGGCCGTCGCGCAGCAGCGCGCCCTGCGCCAGATACGAGTAGGTGTCCCGGCTGAAGACGGGTACCGACACCAGCAACGGCGCCAGCCAGAAGCCGGTGGTGGCTTTCATGACGAACTCGCTCGCCTCGCCGGCCAGCACCCGACGGCCTAGGGCCAGCCACGCGATCAGCATCAGGCCGACGCCGGTCCACAACACGATCGACGACAGCACCAGGCCGTGGCCAAAACGCAACCAGGACATGTGCATTGACTCGAGCAGCGGGTCGTGCTGGCGGGTGCTGCCCGCGCCCAGCCCGCCCAGTGTGATCAGCACCGATCCCAGCATGCCCAGCTTCGCCGGACCGGAGTCGCCGGACGCGACGAACGCCTTCAGCCGGGAAAACCATTCGCCGCGAGAGGGTTTGGCGGCCGGCGAATCCGCTGCCGGGGCGTCCGTGGGCGTCGTCATCGGCTCAGGCGGACCGGTTCGTGGCCAGCTTGGCCAATTCGGACAGGCCCGCTTTGGCCGCGGTGTTGATGGGTGCGGCCGCCAGCGTGGCCAGCGCCCGCTGGGTCAGCGCGGCGATCCGCTGTTCGGCGGCGGCCAGCGCGCCCACCGACTCGATGACGTCGCGCAGCCGATCGACTTGGGCGTCGGTCAGCCGAGCGCCGATCGAGGTGCGTAACAGGTTGGCCGCCACCGGGTCCGACTTCTCCGCCAACTCCACCGCCTCGGCCAGCAGCACCGTGCGCTTGCCGGACCGCAGATCATCTCCGGACGGTTTGCCGGTGACCGCGGGATCACCGAAAACCCCCAGCACGTCGTCGCGCAACTGAAACGCCACCCCCAGATCCGTTCCGAATTGGCTGAAGACGTCGTGGATGTCGGGCCGGTCGGCCGCGGCGGCCGCGCCGAGCTGCAGCGGCCGGGACACGGTGTAGCAGGCGGTCTTGAAGGTGTCGACGTTCATCGCCGAGGCGATCGAGGCGGCCGCGCTTGCCTCGGCCACGATGTCGAGGTACTGCCCGCCGAGCACCTCGGTGCGAATGTTGGCCCACACCCGCCGCACCCGCCTGGAAGCCTGCGGCGTCAACTCGACGCCGAAGACGATGTCGTCGGCCCAGGCCAGCGCGAGGTCACCGAGCAGGATGGCGGCCGATATGCCGAACTGCTCGGGCGAGCCCTGCCAGTGCCGGTCGCGATGCAGCGTCGCGAACCGGACGTGCGTGGTCGGCCGGCCCCGGCGGGTCGAGGAGTCGTCGATCACGTCGTCGTGCACCAGCGCACACGCGTGTAGCAGCTCGAGCGCTGAAAACAGCAGCAGCGCTTGCTCATCGGGGGCTTCGGTGGTGACGGCGCGCCAGCCCCAATAGGCGAACGCGGGCCGCAACCGCTTGCCCCCGTTGAGTACGAAATCTTCCAGCACGGCGATCAGACCGCTGTAGTCGTCACCGATGTACGCGGTTTCGGTGCGCCGGTCATGCATGTACCGCCGCAATTGGTCGGTGATGGCGCCGGTCAACTCGACGGTTGCCGCTGCTTCTGAAGCTCCTAGGCTCAGCGCGGCGCCCCTTTCTGCTCGGCTGGCTGGGTGTTCCAGGCCCGACCAGTGTATTCGCCGCGCCACCCGTGACGCTCCGCACGTGACCGGGGCGGGTGGACCCAGTTGCTTCGCCTGCCTCAGTAACCCGCCCCTATGCTGGCGGGTGCGCTGGGCTCGCGCGCAGACTGCGCGGCCGCCAGACGCCCCCGGGCCAATTGTCGTCAGATGGAGAGAAGCCGCGTGACCCTCAACACCATTGCGCTCGAGCTGGTGCCGCCGAACGCCGACGAAGGTCGGGAGCGGGCACTCGACGAGGCGCAGAAAGTGGTGCGGAATTCGGCCGAGGCCGGTTTGGGCGGCCGGATCGGGCACGTGATGATTCCGGGGATCATCGCCGAGGACGACGACCGTCCGATCCAGATGAAGCCCAAGCTCGACGTGCTCGAGTTCTGGTCGATCGTCAAGCCGGAACTGCCGGGGATCAAGGGCCTCTGCACGCAGGTGACCGCGTTCATGGACGAGCCGTCGCTGCGCACGCGGCTGACCGAGCTGAAGTCGGCCGGCATGGAAGGTGTGGTCTTCGTCGGCGTGCCGCGCACCATGAACGACGGCGAGGGTTCCGGCGTCGCTCCCACCGACGCCCTGTCGATCTACCGCGAGCTGCTGACCAACCGCGGAGTCATCCTGATCCCCACCCGGGACGGCGAACAGGGCCGGTTCAACTTCAAGTGCGACCAGGGCGCCACCTACGGCATGACCCAGCTGCTGTACTCCGACGCGATCGTGGGCTTCCTGACCGAGTTCGCCCGCCAAACCGATCACCGGCCGGAGATCCTGCTGTCGTTCGGCTTCGTACCGAAGATGGAGAGCCGGGTCGGACTGATCAACTGGCTGATCCAGGACCCGGGCAATCCCGCGGTGGCCGCGGAGCAGGAGTTCGTCAAGCAGCTGGCCGCCGGCGAACCGGCGGAGAAGCGCCGGCAGATGGTCGACCTCTACAAACGCGTCATCGACGGGGTCGCCGAGCTCGGCTTCCCGCTGAGCATCCACCTCGAGGCGACCTACGGGAACTCCGGGCCGGCCTTCCAGACGTTCGCGGAGATGCTCGCCTACTGGTCCCCGACGCCCGGCTAATCGGGCGGTTGGTCGCGCGGCGCGGTCAACCGCGGTGACCTGTCCCGGCTGACCCAGGCCAGCAGGCCCACCACGCCCGCGGCCGCGAACGACGCGATGCAAAGCCACACCACCGCCCCGGTGAAGGACCGGGTGTTGGGGTCGGTGTAGCGGGCCTGGGCGGTCATGGTGGTCACCACGCCCGGTTTCATCTTCCACGACACCACATCGGGTTCGACCCGGTCGCCGTTGGTGGAGGTCACGACGCCGGGGAAGGCCACGGTCAGCTCGACGTCGGCCTCGGGGTCGGTCAGCGAGGTCAGATCCGCCCGGCCTTCCAGGATCACCAGGTTGCCGTTGCGGCGCAGCGTGAGGTTCACCCCGGAGGCGTCGGGGTTCATGTTGGCCAGCTGCGGCAGCTCCGCGAACGTCAGATCGGAGAACACCGCCTGCGAGCCGACGTAGCCGTCGCTGTCGTAATTCGACACCGCCACCTTCTGACTGAACGGCAGGTTGTTGCTGTCCAGTTGGGGACCGGTGTCTTTGGAGGTCTTGGGTTTGGCGGCGGCGACGATCTCGCCGGACACCAGGTCGTCGGGGGAGATGGTGAGCGAGGCCCTGACCCGCAGGCATCCGGCGGCCAGCGGCACCAGCAGCAGCAGCATCGCGATGGCCGTCAGGCGGCGCCGCCGAGCTCGAAACGCTCGGGATCCTCGGCTGCGGGGCGGGGGAGAGCTGGCTCGCACCAGGTCATCGTGCCAGATCCGATGTGCCACTTAAATAAGTGGAGTCTTCCGATGCGTGCCCGGTCCGGGTGTCACAGAGGCAGCTTGCGGCCCAGAATCGCAAACGCCCGCGGGTCGCCGGCGAAGTGGTAGCCGCGGATGACGTCGGTGAAACCCAAACGCCGGTACAACCGCCAGGCGCGGTTGGGTTCGCCATTGGTTTCCGGCGTCGAGAGCAGCACATTCTGCTCGGCGCGTCCGGCGAGCAGCCGTCGGACCAACGCCTCGCCGAGACCGCGGCCCTGGGCGCGGGGATGGATGTGCAGCTCGGTCAGCTCGAAGTAGCTGTCCATCAGCCGGGAGATCTCCTGGGGCGGCGAGCCGCCGCGCTGCATGCCCAGCACGACCTGCTGCTGCCACCATTGCCCGGGCGCGCCGGGGTAGCCATAGGCCACACCGAGCAGCGGGGCACCGGCCAGCTCCTCCGCCGAGGGCGGTTGTGCGCCTGCGTCTTCGGCTTCCTGAGTCTCGACGACGCCGGCACCCTGCCAGCCGCGGCGCCGGATGTGTTCCAGCCACATCGCGGCGCGCTGGTTCTCGGTACCCCGCGGGTAGCGCATCGCGTCCACGTACACCGCAAGGGCGTCACCCAGGCGGCGCTCCATGTCGTCGGGAAGCAGATCGATGAGGAATATCGCCAACTCGCGGTCTCCTCCTCATCGTTGATCCAGGCTCGGGCGGCGCCTCGGCGTTATGTGGTCGCTGTGGACCGGGCCTCCATCGCCCATTATCGGACCCGTGCGCGACGGGCCGACGGGCGGTCGTGGCACCGGACCGAGGAACCGTCCGGTTCGGGAAGCCGGTTGTAGCGCACGGTCGTTCCGGTCTGGAGATGGGTCGGGAGGCCGCCGGGATAGAATCGGCGCCGAACCAGTGGTATGGGGCAGATTGACCTCGTATCATTCAATTAGTTGCCCCCGCAACGGGCATCCGCGTGCTACCGGTAGTCACGTGCCAAACAGTCGGCAAGGAGGGACGAATGCCACTCTCCGATCATGAGCAGCGGATGCTCGATCAGATCGAGAGCGCTCTCTACGCCGAGGACCCCAAATTCGCGTCGAGTGTCCGCGGCGGAGGCTTCCGCGCACCCACCGCCCGTCGGCGGCTGCAGGGCGTTGCGTTGTTCGTCATCGGTCTGGCGATGCTGGTCTCTGGAGTGGCGTTCAAGGCGACGATGATCGGAAACTTCCCGATCCTCAGCGTCTTCGGGTTCATCGTCATGTTTGGCGGGGTGATCTTCGCGATCACCGGCCCCCGGTTGTCCGGCAGGGCCGATCATTCCGGCCCCGCGCCCGCCTCGCTGCGTCAGCGCCGCAACAAGGGCGGCGGTTCCTTCACCAGCCGCATGGAGGACCGGTTCCGCCGTCGCTTCGACGACTGAGCGCGTCCACGCATTCGGGGTAGCCATCGGCTGCCCCGCTTTATTTGCCCCGGTGTGTTAGCGCGGGACTCGTCCGGCCGGTCGTGCCGCTGACAATCAACCGTCGATGCCGTTTTGCGGCCAAATCGAGCTCCAACAGAGGCGCGTCGCGCCGGTTACGCCCCACCGCGCCCCACTAAAGTTCCCCACTACGCCCCACAAAGCGCGTTTTGCCTGGTAGACATCCTTTGCCCGCGGGCCAGGAACACGCCCGGGGATGGGCTCGACACACCCCATATGAGGCGTTGACGGCCTCCTGACGACGGATAACCCCGAAAACGGCACGACGACACTCAAAGAATGGGGCGTAGTGGGGGATTGTGGGGTATGGTGGCTGCAGTGTTTGGGTGACCCCATAGGGGAGGTGAGCTGGTGTTTCTCGGCACCTACACGCCCAAACTCGACGACAAGGGGCGGCTGACGCTGCCCGCCAAGTTCCGCGACGCGCTGGCAGGGGGGTTGATGGTCACCAAGAGCCAGGACCACAGCCTCGCCGTCTACCCGCGGGCGGAATTCGAGCAACTGGCCCGCCGTGCGAGCAAGGCCTCGCGGAGCAACCCGGAGGCGCGGGCGTTTCTCCGCAACCTCGCCGCCGGCACCGACGAGCAGCATCCCGACGCGCAGGGCCGGATCACGTTGTCGGCCGATCACCGGCGCTACGCCAACCTCACGAAGGACTGCGTGGTCATCGGCGCGATCGACAACCTCGAGATCTGGGACGCGCAAGCCTGGCAGGACTACCAACAGACCCACGAAGAGAACTTCTCCGCGGCAAGCGATGAAGCACTCGGCGACATCATCTGAGGCGCATGCCCGTGCAACGTGGCCTCTGCCCGAACCGACCCTGGCGTACTTCCCCAACGCCAGGTTCGCGACTTCGGTCAGAGACCTCGATGCAGGGGCTGCCCATCTTTCCGGGTGCCCGGTAAGGCCAGTCCGGGCGGCACAGACCCGCAGCGGCGCGAGGGCCCGTCTGTTGGGGGCCCGAGCGGCCGACGGGTGCCGGCAGATCCGTGGAGGCGTTGCGGTGGCTGACAATTCAAGTTCCGACGATTACGGGCACGTCCCCGTCCTGCTGGAACGCTGCGTCGAGCTGCTCACGCCCGCACTGACCCGACACCACCCCGACGGGTCGGGGGCGACGCTGTTAGACGCCACGCTCGGCGCCGGCGGGCACGCGGAACGGTTCCTCACCGATCTGCCGGGCCTGCGGCTGATCGGACTCGACCGCGATCCCAGCGCGCTGGACATCGCCCGGGCACGGCTGGCGCGCTTCGCCGACCGGGTCACGCTGGTGCACACGCGCTACGACGGCATAGCCGCAGCGCTCGAGGAATCGGGTTATGCGGCAACCGAATCGGTGGACGGAATGCTGTTCGACCTCGGGGTGTCGTCCATGCAGCTCGATCGCACCGAGCGGGGCTTCGCCTACGCCCAGGACGCACCGCTGGACATGCGGATGGATCCCTCGTCACCGCTGACGGCGGCCGACATCGTCAACACCTACGACGAGGCGGAGCTGGCGAACATCTTGCACCGCTACGGCGAGGAGCGATTCGCGCGCCGCATCGCCGCCCACATCGTGCGCCGGCGCGCGCGTGAGCCGTTCACGTCGACCTCGGACCTGGTAGCCCTGCTCTACGAAGCGATTCCGGCCGCGGCGCGGCGCACCGGCGGGCATCCGGCCAAGCGCACGTTCCAGGCGTTGCGGGTCGCGGTCAACGACGAGCTGGACACGCTGCGCCGTGCGCTCCCAGCCGCCCTGGACGCCCTGGATGTCGGCGGGCGCATCGTGGTGATGGCCTACCAGTCGCTGGAGGACCGGATCGTCAAGCGGCTCTTCGCCCGGGCGGTCGCGTCGCGCACTCCGGTGGATCTGCCGGTCGAGCTTCCCGGCCATGAGCCACGATTTCGGGCCCTGACGCACGGCGCCGGGCGCGCCGACGCCGCCGAGGTCGAACGCAATCCACGCAGTGCCGCAGTGCGATTGCGGGCGCTGCAACGAATGGAATCACAGCAGGCAAGCGGGAGAGGCGACGCATGAGAGCAGAGCGCGAGACGTCCAAACGGCGCGGCGGCAGCGACCGTCGGGGTGGACGCGACGGTTCTGCCCGGCGAAGCCGCCGGCCCGCGGCCGAATCCGGCTCGGCGCGCCGCGTCCGGAACGGCCGGACCTCGGCGCCCGCCCGCGAGGCCCGCGCGCCCAAGTCCGGACCGCAGACCAGCCCCATCGCCCGGCCGGTCGAGCGGCCGGCCCGGCCCAAGAGCACCAGCCAGGCCAAGGCCCGGGCGAAGGCGCGGAAAGCTAAGGCACCCAAGGTTGTTCGTCCTCGCCTGACCGAGCGGCTGGCCGCCCGGCTGGCGGCGATCGACCTGCGGCCGCGGACGCTTGCCAGCAAGGTGCCGTTCGTCGTGCTGATCATCGGTGCGCTGGGCGTCGGGCTCGGGCTGACGCTGTGGCTGTCCACCGACTCCGCCGAGCGCTCCTACAAGCTGAGTCACGCCCGGGAGCGGACCCGGCTGCTGCAGCAGCAGAAGGAAGCGCTGGAGCGCGACGTGCGCGAGGCCGAGGCCGCCCCCGCGCTGGCGGAGGCCGCGCGCAAGCAGGGCATGATCCCGAGCAGGGACACCGCGCACCTGGTGCAGGACGCGTCCGGGAACTGGGTGGTGGTGGGCACTCCCAAGCCGGCCGACGGTGTTCCGCCGCCGCCGCTGAACAGCAAGCTCCCCGACGAGGTGCCGCAGCCGCCCAAGCCGCCGGCCGCTCCGCCGGAGGTTTCCATGCGGGTGGAGCCCGCCCCCGGTGGCCCGGCGCCGGCCAGGTCCGGGCCCGAAGCGCTGCTGCGTGCGCCCGACGGCGCGTCGACGGTAGGCGGTCAGCACCTGCCGCCGGCGGTGCCCCCGGTGCCCGGCGCGCCTGCCGCACCCGGTGTGCCGGTGCCGGGTACGCTGCCCGGCATGCCAGGCGGACCGGCGACGGGTGCATTGCCCGCTATGCCCGCTGCCCCGGCCATCGGACGCGCACCCGGTGTGCTGCCGGGATTGCCGACTCCGGGGCTGCCCATGCCGGCCGGACCGGCGACCGCTCCAGCGCCGGCCGAGGTGCCGATTCCCTTGGGCGGGCTGCCGATTCCGGCTCCTGGCCAGGTGCCCGCGCCGTTGCCCGCCGAGATTCCGGTACCGCTGCAGCTGGGCCGCCCGGCGGCCCCGGCCCAACCGGCGGTCGGCGCGCCGCCAGGTGCTCCCAGGTGAGCCGCGGAGAATCCCCGCGGGCACGCCGGTCGCAGTCGGCACGGCCGACACGTGGACCCCGTAAGGACTTGGCGGGCAAGGGCGTACGGCAACCCAAGCGTCGCCCGAAACCGCAGCAAGCCGATGTCGGGCGAGACGTACGGGAACCGAAGCGATTCCGGAAGGCTAAGCAGGCCAAGGGCGCCGGGGCAACACAGCGGTCCGAGGCGGTGACGGCCGGGCACTCGACGCGGGAGCGTCGCACCCGCCAGATCGTGGAGTTGACCAGCCGCGGTGGGTCATTCGTCTTCCGGCACCGGGCCGGCAACGTGGTCATCCTGGTGCTCATGCTGGTGGCCGCCTCTCAGCTGTTCGTCCTGCAGGTGACCAGCGCCCCGTCGCTGCGCGCCCAGGCCGCCGGCCAGCTCAAGGTCACCGATGTGGAAAAGGCGGTGCGCGGCAGCATCATCGACCGCCGCAAAGACCAGCTTGCCTTCACCATCGAGTCGCGTGCGCTGACGTTTCAGCCGAAACGGATCCGCAAGCAACTGGAGGAAGCCAAGGCCAAGAACTCGACCGCCCCCGATCCACAGCAGCGGCTGCGCGATATCGCCAAAGAGGTCTCCAGCCGCCTGGGCAACAAGCCCGACTCGGCGACCGTCTTGAAGAAGCTGCAAACCGACGACAACTTCGTCTACCTGGCGCGCGCCGTGGATCCCGCTGTCGCCAGCGCGATCTCGGACAAGTATCCCGAGGTCGGTTCCGAACGCCAGGATCTTCGCCAGTATCCGGGCGGATCGCTGGCGGCCAACATCGTCGGCGGCATCGACTGGGACGGTCACGGCCTGCTGGGGCTGGAGGAGGCCATGGACTCGGTGCTGTCGGGCACCGACGGTGCGGTCACCTATGACCGCGGATCCGACGGCGTGGTCATCCCCGGCAGTTACCGCAACCGGCATCGGGCGGTCAACGGCTCGATGGTCCAGCTGACCCTCGATGACGACATCCAGTTCTACGTGCAGCAGCAGGTTCAGCAGGCCAAGAATGTGTCTGGCGCGCACAATGTTTCGGCCGTCGTGCTCGACGCGAAGACCGGCGAGGTGCTGGCGATGGCCAACGACAACACCTTCGACCCCTCCCAGGACATCGGGCGGCAGGGTGACAAGCAGCTGGGCAACCTGGCGGTGTCCTCGCCGTTCGAGCCCGGCTCGGTGAATAAGGTGATCACCGCGTCGTCAGTCATCGAGTACGGCCTGTCGAATCCCGATGAGGTACTGCAGGTTCCCGGCACGATCCAGATGGGCGGGGTGTCCATCCACGACGCGTGGGATCACGGCGTGATGCCTTACACCACCACCGGCGTGTTCGGAAAGTCCTCCAACGTCGGCACTTTGATGCTCGCCCAGCGCGTCGGCCCGGAGCGCTTCTACGACATGGTCCGCAAATTCGGTCTGGGGCAACGCACCAACGTGGGCCTGCCGGGTGAGAGCGCCGGACTGGTGCCGCCGATCGACCAGTGGTCGGGCAGCACCTTCTCGAACCTGCCCATCGGCCAGGGTCTTTCGATGACGCTGCTGCAGATGACCGGCATGTACCAGGCGATCGCCAACGACGGCCTGCGGATTCCGCCGCGGATCATCAAGGCCACCATCGCCCCCGACGGCACGCGTACCGAGGAGCCGCGCCCGGACGGCGTGCGGGTGGTCTCGCCGCAGACGGCGCAGACCGTGCGCAACATGCTGCGCGCCGTCGTGCAGAAGGACCCGATGGGGTACCAGCAGGGCACCGGCTCGGCAGGCGCGGTGACCGGCTACCAGATGGCCGGCAAGACGGGTACCGCGCAGCAGATCAACCCGGCCTGCGGCTGCTACTTCGACAACGTCTACTGGATCACGTTCGCCGGGATGGCCACCGTCGACAACCCCCGGTACGTCATCGGCATCATGATGGACAACCCGGAGCGCAACGCCGACGGCACGCCGGGCCACTCGGCGGCCCCGCTGTTCCACAACATCGCCGGCTGGCTCATGCAGCGCGAGAACGTGCCGCTGTCGCCCGACCCGGGCCCGCCGCTGACGTTGCAGGCCACCTAGCGGCGATCGCCGCGCGGCGCGGCCGGGCGCCGGGGGCACCGCCCGCTTGCGGGGGACGGGTCGCCGCCAGACGGCCGGGCCGGGGGACCTCCGCGGGAGCAGCGCTGCGGCTCCGTCGGCGCGCGGATCGCCTCCCGGCCGGTTGCGGCTAGGTAGGGTGTCATGGCCGATCATGAGGATCACGCGGCGTCGAGGGAGGTGTGAGGAGAAGTGGTGCCGGTGCCCACTGGGTTACGCCCCAGCGCCGCCGCGGGCGCGCGGCTGCCCGCGCTGGCCGACCAGGTCGGCGCGGTGCCGGCCGGCGGCCCAGGCCAGGGCAACGTCGTGGCCGACGTGACCATCACCGGCGTGACGCTGCGCGCCCAGGACGTGCGGCCCGGCGACCTGTTCGCCGCGCTGCCCGGCCTGACGACCCACGGGGCCCGTTACGCCGCCGACGCGATCGAACGCGGCGCCGCCGCCGTGCTCACCGATCCCGCCGGGGTCACCCAGATGACCGCGGCCGGCGCCCCCACCGTGCCGACGCTGGTGCATCCCGACCCTCGCGCGGTGCTCGGCGGCCTGGCCGCCGCGGTGTACGGGCGCCCGTCCGAGCGGGTGGCCGTCATCGGCATCACCGGCACCTCCGGCAAGACCACCACCACCTACATGGTCGAGTCCGGTCTGCGCGCCGCCGGCCGCACGGCCGGGCTGATCGGCACCATCGGCATTCGCATCGACGGCGCCGACATCCCCAGCGCGCTCACCACTCCGGAGGCCCCCGCACTCCAGGCGATGCTGGCGGCGATGGCCGAACAAGGCGTGGACACCGTCGTCATGGAGGTCTCCAGCCACGCGCTGGCGTTGGGCCGGGTGGACGGAACCGGCTTCGCGGTCGGCGGTTTCACCAACCTTTCCCGCGATCACCTCGACTTTCACCCGACCATGGAAGACTACTTCGAAACCAAAGCCCTGCTGTTCGAGCCGAATTCGCCGCTGCGGGCGCGCCGCGTCGTGGTGTGCATCGACGACGAGGCAGGGCGGGCCATGGCGGCTCGGGCCCGCGACGCGATCACCGTCAGCGCCGAGGGCCGGCCCGCGAATTGGCGCGCCGCCGAGGTGGCCCCGATGGGCGCCGGGGGACAACAGTTCACCGTCATCGACCCCACCGGCGCGAAGCATCAGATCGAGGTCCCGCTACCCGGGCACTACAACGTCGCCAATTGCCTTCTGGCACTGGCGCTTCTGGACGCGGTGGGGGTCTCGCCGGAGCGGGCGGCGCCGGGACTGCGGCAGACCCGCGTGCCGGGACGCATGGAAAAGATCGACGCCGGGCAGGACTTCCTGGCGCTGGTCGACTACGCCCACAAGCCGGGCGCCCTGCGCGCGGTGCTGACCACGCTGGCGCGTCCGGGCCGTCGCGTGGCGGTGGTGTTCGGCGCCGGCGGTGAGCGTGATCCGGGCAAGCGGGCGCCGATGGGCGCGACGGCCGCCGAGTTGGCCGACCTGGTCGTGGTCACCGACGACAATCCGCGCGGCGAGGACCCGGCGTCGATTCGCCGCGAAATCCTGGCCGGTGCGACCGAAAGTGGTTGCGCGGCAGAGGTTGTCGAGGTCGCCGACCGGCGCGACGCGATCAGGCACGCCGTCGCCTGGGCGGGCACCGGTGACGTGGTGCTGATCGCCGGCAAGGGCCACGAAACCGGGCAGCGCACCGGCGACGTCGTCCGCCCGTTCGACGACCGCGTGGAGTTGGCGCAGGCGTTGCGGGATCGCGCATGATCGCCCTGACCATCGCGCAGATCGCCGAGATCGTCGGCGGCACCCTGGCCGACATTTCGCCGCAGGACGCCGCGCAGCGCCACGTCACCGGAAGCGTCGAATTCGACTCGCGCGCCGTCAAGCCCGGCGGGCTGTTCCTGGCCCTGCCGGGCGCGCGCAGCGACGGGCACGACCATGCGGCCTCGGCCGTGGCGGCGCCCGCGGTCGCGGTGCTGGCCGCGCGGCCGGTCGGGGTTCCCGCCATCGTCGTCGCCCCCGAGGGGGCTTCGGGATCGCGGGCCGGGGTGCTCGAGCACGACCCGGATGGCTCGGGGGCCGCGGTGCTGGCCGCGCTGGCCAAGCTGGCCCAAGCGGTGGCCACCGAACTGGTGGCCGGCGGGCTGACCATCGTCGGCATCACCGGATCGTCGGGGAAGACGTCGACCAAGGACCTGGTGGCCGCCGGGCTGGCGCCGCTGGGCGAGGTGGTGGCCCCGCCCGGGTCGTTCAACAACGAGCTGGGACATCCATGGACGGTGCTGCGCGCGACGGCCGACACCGACTACCTGGTTCTCGAGATGTCGGCCCGGCATCCCGGCAACATCGCCGCGCTGGCCGACATCGCCACACCGTCCATCGGGGTGGTGCTCAACGTCGGCACCGCGCACCTGGGCGAATTCGGCTCACGCGAAGCCATCGCCCAAACGAAATCCGAACTGCCGCAATCTGTTCCGGCGTCCGGCGTGGTGATCCTGAACGCCGACGATCCGGCCGTGGCGGCCATGGCGGACGTGACCGGCGCCCGGGTGGTCCGGGTCGGCCGCGCGGAGCACACCAACGCGGGGCCCAGCGACCTGTGGGCCGGGCCGGTGTCGCTCGACGAGCTGGCCAGGCCGCGGTTCACCCTGCACCGGCGCCAGGCGTCGGGGGTGACGCAGGTGCAGGTGCAACTCGGCGTCTACGGCGATCACCAGGTGAGCAACGCGTTGTGCGCGGCCGCGGTCGCGCTGGAATGCGGCGCCGGCCTCGAACAGGTCGCGGCCGCGCTCGCCGGGACGGGGCCGGTGTCGCGGCACCGCATGCAGGTCACCACCCGCGCCGACGGGGTTACCGTGATCGACGATGCCTACAACGCCAACCCCGATTCGATGCGGGCCGGGTTGCAGGCGCTGGCCTGGATCGCCCATGGCGGGGGCGCGGGCGGCGGCCAAAGCCCCGCCGAAAAGCGCAGGAGCTGGGCGGTGCTCGGCGAGATGGCTGAGCTGGGTGATGACGCGATAGCCGAGCACGATCGCATCGGCCGGCTGGCCGTGCGCTTAGATGTGTCTCGACTCGTTGTCGTGGGAAGTGGGAGGTCGATGAGCGCCATGCACCACGGAGCGGTCATGGAGGGTTCCTGGGGCGCAGCCGACAAGGGGGCCGTCAACGTCGCCGACAGCGATGCCGCCCTGGCGTTACTGCGGGCCGAGCTGCAACCCGGCGACGTCGTGCTGGTCAAGGCGTCGAACGCCGCCGGACTCGGTGCGCTGGCCGACGCACTCGCCTCGGAAGGCTCTGCGGGCGGGACGCGCGCATGAGGCAGATCCTGATCGCCGTCGCCGTCGCACTGACCGTGTCGATCCTGCTGACCCCGGCGCTGATCCGGCTGTTCACCCGGCAGGGCTTCGGCCACCACACCCGCGAGGACGGCCCGCCTACCCACCACGCCAAACGCGGCACGCCGTCGATGGGCGGCGTGGCCATCCTGGCCGGCATCTGGGCGGGCTACCTGGGCACGCACCTGGCCGGGATGGCCTTCGACGGCGAGGGCGTCACCGTCTCGGGTCTGTTGGTGCTGGGCCTGGCCACCGTGCTCGGCGGCGTCGGATTCCTCGACGACATCATCAAGATCCGCAGGTCGCGCAACCTCGGCTTGAACAAGACTGCCAAGACCATCGGGCAGGTCGCCGCCGCGGTGATCTTCGGTGTGCTGGCGGTGCAGTTCCACAACAACAACGGCCTGACACCGGCCAGCGCGGACCTGTCCTACGTGCGCGAGATCGCCACCGTCACACTGGCCCCGGGCCTGTTCGTCCTGTTCTGCGTGGTCGTCGTCAGCGCCTGGTCCAACGCGGTCAACTTCACCGACGGCCTGGACGGGCTGGCCGCCGGGAGCATGGCGATGGTCACCGCCGCCTACGTGTTGATCACCTTCTGGCAGTACCGCAACGCCTGCGTCACCGCCCCCGGGCTGGGCTGCTACAACGTGCGCGATCCGCTGGACCTGGCGCTGGTCGCGGCCGCCACCGCGGGCGCCTGCATCGGCTTTCTGTGGTGGAACGCCGCGCCCGCCAAGATCTTCATGGGCGACACCGGATCCCTGGCCCTGGGCGGCATCATCGCGGGCCTCTCGGTCACCAGCCGCACCGAGATCCTCGCCGTCGTGCTGGGTTCGCTGTTCGTCGCCGAGGTCAGTTCGGTTGTGTTGCAGATCCTGACTTTTCGCACCACCGGGCGCCGGGTGTTCCGGATGGCGCCCTTTCACCACCATTTCGAGTTGGCCGGCTGGGCCGAGACCACGGTCATCATCCGCTTCTGGCTGCTCACCGCGATCGCGTGCGGCCTGGGCGTGGCCCTTTTCTACGGTGAGTGGCTGGGCGCGATAGGTGCCTGATGAGCGGTCTTGAGGCCCCGCTGGAACCGCTGGCGCCCGGCGCGGCGGTGCTGGTGGCCGGCGGCGGGGTGACGGGCAGGGCGGTGCTGACGGCGCTAGCCCCATTCGGCGTGGCACTGACGCTGTGCGACGACGACCCGGCCAGGCTGCGCGGCTACGCCGACGCGGGGGTGGCGACCGCGTCCACCTCGACCGCCACCGACGAGATCTCCCGGTACGCGCTGGTGGTCGCCAGTCCCGGCTTCGCGCCGACGACACCGCTGCTGGTCGCCGCCGCGGCGGCCGGCGTGCCGATCTGGGGTGACGTGGAGCTGGCCTGGCGGCTCGACGCCGCGGGCCGCTACGGGCCGCCGCGGCGCTGGCTGGTGGTGACCGGGACCAACGGCAAGACGACCACCACGTCGATGCTGCACGCCATGCTGACCGCCGGCGGCCGGCGCAGCCTGCTCTGCGGCAACATCGGCGACCCGGTGCTCGACGTCCTGGAGCAACCCGCCGAGCTGCTGGCCGTCGAGCTATCCAGCTTCCAATTGCATTGGGCGCCTTCGCTGCGGCCGGAGGCCGGTGCGGTGCTCAACATCGCCGAAGACCACCTGGACTGGCACGGCAGCCTGGCCGCATACACCGCGGCGAAGGCGCGGGTGCTAGATGGCCGGGTGGCCGTGGTGGGCCTGGACGACACCCGGGCGGCGGCGCTGCTGGACACCGCCCGGGCGCCCGTGCGGGTCGGCTTCCGGCTGGGCGAACCGGCGGCGGGGGAGCTTGGCGTGCGCGACAGCCACCTGGTTGACCGCGCCTTCGCCGACGACCTGGCCCTGCTGCCGGTCGAGTCCATCCCGGTGCCGGGCCCGGTCGGGGTGCTCGACGCCCTGGCCGCCGCGGCGCTGGCGCGCTGCGTCGACGTGCCGGCCGAGGCGATCGCGGCCGCGATCGCCTCGTTCCGGGTGGGCCGGCACCGGGCCGAAATCGTGGCCGTCGCCGACGGCATCACCTACGTCGACGACTCCAAGGCCACCAACCCGCACGCCGCCGAGGCGTCCGTGCTGGCCTACCCCCACGTCGTCTGGATCGCCGGCGGTCTGCTGAAGGGCGCGTCGGTCGATGCCGAGGTCGCCAGGATGGCATCGCGGCTGGTCGGAGCGGTGCTCATCGGCCGAGACCGACAAGAGGTTGCAGAGGCGTTATCGCGACACGCGCCGGATGTCCCCGTCCTGCACGTTGTGACAGGCGAGGATGCTGGTATGGATGCGACTGCTGTGGTCTCTGGGGCAGATGTGACAGAAGTCAAACAAACGGGTGACAATCTGGGCGCGGCGGTGATGAACGCGGCGGTGGCAGCGGCGCGTACCGTGGCGCGGCCCGGTGACACCGTGCTGCTGGCACCGGCGGGCGCATCGTTCGACCAATTCGCGGGGTACGCCGACCGCGGCGACGCATTCGCGGCCGCCGTCCGCGCGGCGCTGCGGTAGGGCGGGCGTGGGTAACGCACTGACCCGGCTGCTGGGCCGGGGGAAAGACGCCACCGAAACCGCCGCGGCCGAGCCGGGGCCGGCCGACGACGCCGACGCCACGGACGACACCGCGGAAGCCAAGGCTGAGCAGGAAGCCAAGGCTGAAAAGGAAGCCAAGGCCGAGAAGAAGGCCGACAAGCCACCAAAGGCCAAGAAGGACAAGGCCGCCGCCGGGGAGGGCGGTTCGCACAGCCGGTTCGGCGCCTGGCTGGGCCGGCCCATGACCTCCTTTCACCTGGTCATCGCCGTGGCCGGGTTGCTGACGACGCTCGGGCTGATCATGGTGCTGTCGGCGTCGGGCGTGCGGTCCTACGACGCCGACGGATCGGCCTGGGTGATCTTCGGCAAGCAGGTGCTGTGGACCGTGATCGGGCTCGTCGCCTGCTACGCCTCGTTGCGGATGTCGGTGCGGTTCATCCGCCGCGTCGCGTTCACCGGCTACGTCGTCACCGTCATCCTGCTGGTGCTGGTGCTCGTTCCCGGTATCGGCAACCTGGCCAACGGATCTCGTAAGTGGTTCGTGGTCGCGGGCTTCTCGATGCAGCCGTCCGAACTGGCGAAAATCGCCTTCGCCATCTGGGGCGCGCACATGCTGGCCGCCCGTCGCCTGGAGCGGGCGAGCCTGCGCGAACTGCTGATCCCGCTGGTGCCGGCGGCCGTGATCGCGCTGGCGCTGATCGTGGCACAGCCCGACCTCGGGCAGACGGTGTCGCTGGGCATCATCCTGCTGGCCCTGCTGTGGTACGCGGGCCTGCCGCTGCGCGTGTTCGTCACCTCGTTGCTGGCCGTCTTCGTCGCCGGCGCGGTCCTGGCCATGTCGGCCGGCTACCGGTCGGAGCGGGTGCGGTCCTGGATCAACCCCGAGAACGACCCGCAGGACACCGGCTACCAGGCCCGGCAGGCCAAATTCGCGCTGGCGCACGGCGGAATCTTCGGCGACGGCCTGGGCCAGGGCGTGGCCAAATGGAACTACCTGCCCAACGCCCACAACGACTTCATCTTCGCGATCATCGGCGAGGAGCTCGGATTCATCGGTGCCTTCGCGCTGCTGGTGCTGTTCGGGCTGTTCGCCTACACCGGGATGCGGATCGCCCGCCGCTCGGCCGACCCGTTCCTCCGGCTGCTTACCGCCACCACGACCATGTGGGTGCTGGGCCAGGCCTTCATCAACATCGGCTATGTCATCGGCATCCTCCCGGTCACCGGCATTCAGCTGCCGCTGATATCCGCCGGTGGAACATCAACCGCGGCAACGCTTTTCATGATCGGCATCATGGCCAACGCGGCTCGTCACGAACCCGAGGCGGTGGCCGCGCTGCGGGCCGGCCGCGACGACAAGGTGAACCGGATCCTGCGGCTGCCGCTGCCCGAGCCCTACTCGCCGACGCGCCTGGAGGCGTTCCGCGATCGCAAGCGCGCCCGACCGAAGTCGGCCGAGCCGCCGCGTAAGGGCGCCGGTGCGCCGGGGCGCAAGGCCCCCCGCAAGGCCTCCCAGAAGGCCCCCCATAGGGCCGATGCCCCGCTGCGGCCGGCGCTACCGCGCACGGGCGGGCGGCCGGCTCGCCAGACTGGGGGTACCGCTCGATCACGGGCGAGGCATCATGGATCTGGCCAGCGCCGCGTTAGCCAGGCGGCCGGCCAGCGTCAGCCACGACGCGCTCGCGCACTGGAAGGTCAGCGTTACGGGTGAACGACACGGTCAACAAGCCGACCGGCGGGCGGGGGGTAAACCCTTTGCCCGCCGGTGCCGCGTTGTCGGCTTTTAAGCCACTGTCGGTGGTGCTCGCCGGCGGGGGAACCGCCGGCCACGTCGAGCCGGCAATGGCCGTCGCCGACGCGCTGAGCGCCCTCGATCCGCAGGTCAGGATCACCGCGCTGGGCACCGCCCGGGGGCTGGAGACCCGGCTGGTGCCCGAGCGCGGCTATGACCTCGAGCTGATCACCCCGGTGCCGCTGCCGCGCAAACCCAGCGGCGACCTGGCCCGGCTTCCCTCACGGGTGTGGCGGGCCGTGCGGGAGACCCGTGCCGTGCTCAGGGCGGTCGACGCCGACGTGGTGATCGGTTTCGGTGGGTACGTGGCGCTGCCGGCCTACCTGGCCGCCCGCGGCGTCTCGCCGCGCAAGCCACGGGTCCCGGTGGTGATCCACGAGGCCAACGCCAGCGCCGGGCTGGCCAACCGGGTGGGCGCCCGCACGGCCGAGCGGGTGCTGTCCGCGGTGGCCGACTGTGGGCTACCGCGCGCCGAGGTGGTCGGGGTGCCGGTGCGCGAGACCATCACCTCGCTGGACCGCGCGGCGCTGCGCGACCAGGCGCGCCGCTTCTTCGGTTTCGCCGACGACGCCCGGGTGTTGCTGGTGTTCGGGGGCTCGCAGGGCGCGGCCTCACTGAACCGGGCCGTCTCCGGGGCGGCCGCCGGGCTGGCCGCCGCCGGCGTGGCCGTCCTGCACGCGCACGGGCCCAAGAACACGCTCGACCTGCCAGCGCCCCAGCCGGGCGACCCGCCCTACGTGGCAGTGCCCTACCTCGACCGGATGGACCTGGCTTATTCGGCCGCCGACCTGGTGATCTGCCGGTCCGGTGCGATGACGGTAGCCGAGGTTTCGGCGGTGGGCCTGCCTGCCATTTACGTGCCCCTGCCGATCGGCAACGGCGAGCAGCGGCTCAACGCGCTGCCGGTGGTCAACGCCGGCGGCGGCATGATCGTCGCCGACGCCGACCTGACGCCCGAGCTGGTGGCCCGGGAAGTGGCGGGGCTGATGGGCGACCCGCCGCGCCTGGCGGCGATGACCACCGCCGCCGCGCTGGTGGGGCATCCCGACGCGGCGCGCCAGGTCGCCCTCGCGGCACTGGACATCGCCAGGAAGGCCCGGCTGGGCCGCCGCTCGCCGGCCGGGGGCAAGCCATGAGCACCGACCAGCTGCCACCCGAGCTGCAGCGGGTGCACATGGTCGGCATCGGGGGAGCCGGAATGTCGGGCATCGCCCGCATCCTGCTCGACCGCGGCGGCCTGGTGTCCGGCTCGGATGCGAAGGAGTCCCGCGGCGTTCACGCGCTGCGGGCCCGGGGCGCGCAGATCAACATCGGGCACGACGCATCCTCGCTGGATCTGTTGCCCGGCGGCGCCACCGCGGTCATCACCACGCACGCCGCGATCCCGAAGACCAATCCCGAGCTCGTCGAGGCCCGGCGGCGCGGCATCCCGGTGATCCTGCGGCCCGCCGTGCTGGCCAAGCTGATGGCCGGCCGCACCACGCTGATGGTCACCGGCACGCACGGCAAGACGACGACGACGTCGATGTTGATCGTCGCGCTGCAGCATTGCGGGCGCGACCCGTCGTTCGCGGTCGGCGGTGAGATGGGCGAGGCCGGCACCAACGCCCACCACGGCAGCGGCGACTGCTTCGTCGCGGAGGCCGACGAAAGCGACGGCTCGCTGCTGGAGTACACCCCCAACGTCGCCGTGGTCACCAACATCGAGACCGATCACCTGGACTTCTACGGCAGCGCCGACGCCTATGTCGCCGTGTTCGACGCCTTCGTGGAGCGGCTGGCGCCCGGCGGGGCGCTGGTGGTCTGCGTCGACGACCCGGGGGCCGAGGCGCTGGCACGGCGCACGGCCGAGCTGGGCATCCGGGTGCTGCGCTACGGGTCTCCGCGGCCCGGCGACGAACTCGCCGCGACGTTGTTGTCGTGGCAGCAGCAGGGCACCGGAGCCGTCGCGCAGATCCAGCTGGCCCCCGAACTCGACCCGGAGAAGCACCCGCGGGTGATGCGGTTGTCGGTGCCAGGCCGTCACATGGCGCTCAACGCGGTGGGCGCGCTGCTGGCGGCGCTCGAGATCGGCGCCCCGATCGATGCGGTGCTGGACGGCCTGGCCGGCTTCGAGGGCGTGCGCCGCCGCTTCGAACTGGTCGGCAGCGCGGCCTCGGTCCGCGTGTTCGACGACTACGCCCACCACCCGACGGAGATCGTCGCCACGCTGGCGGCGGTCCGCACCCTTCTGGAGCAGAGCGGTGACGGCCGCAGCATCGCGGTGTTCCAGCCCCATTTGTATTCGCGGACAAAGGCTTTCGCCGAGGAGTTCGGGCAGGCCCTGGACGCCGCGGACGAGGTCTTCGTGCTCGACGTCTACGGCGCCCGCGAACAACCGCTGGCCGGTGTCAGCGGGGCCAGCGTCGCCGAGCACGTCAGCGTGCCGGTGCGCTATCTCCCGCACTTCGCCGCGGCCTCCGAGCAGGTGGCGGCCGCCGCCGGGCCCGGCGACGTCATCGTCACCATGGGAGCCGGCGACGTGACCCTGCTGGGGCCCGAGATCGTCACGGCGCTGCGGGTGCGCGCCAATCGCAGCGCCCCCGGGGCGATGCGATGACGCAGCCGGACGACCCCGTCCCGGCCGACGTCGTCGGCGAACCGGCGGAGGGTCAGCCGGCCGACGACGCCGACGACGCCGGCGACATCGCGGTCACCGAACCGCTGGCCACCGGAACGGGCGAGGGCGAGGGCGACGCGGGCGACGGTCAGCAGGCCGACCAGGCCGAGGTCGAGGGGCCGCGGCGGCGCGCCCGCCGGGAGCGGGCCGAGCGCCGCGCCGCGCAGGCCCGCGCCACCGCCATCGAAGAGGCCCGCCGCGAGGCGAAGCGCCGGGCCAGTGGACGGCTGGTCAACGAGCCCAAACCCGTTGCGCGGGGCGTGGTTCGGGGCCTGAAGATGCTGCTGGTGACGGTCCTGCTGGTGATCGTCGGCATCGGGCTGGCCCTGATCCTCTACTTCACCCCCGCGATGTCGGCTCGCAACATCGTCGTCGTAGGCACCGGGGTGGTGACCCGGGACGAGGTCCTGGACGCGGCGCGGGTGCGGATCGGAACGCCACTGCTGCAGATCAATACCAACCAGGTCGCCGACCGGGTGGCGGCGATCCGGCGAGTGGCCAGCGCGCGGGTGCAGCGCCAGTATCCGTCGGCGCTGCGGATCACCATCGTCGAGCGAATCCCGGTGGCCGTCAAGGACTTTCCCGACGGCCCGCACCTCTTCGACCGCGACGGCGTGGACTTCGCGACCGGGCCGCCGCCCCCGGCGCTGCCGTACCTCGACGTCGCCGACCCCGGGCCGAACGACCCGGCGACCAAGGCCGCCCTGCAGGTACTGACCGCGCTGCGTCCCGAGGTCGAGGGCCAGGTCGGCCGCATCGCTGCCCCGTCGGTGGCCTCGATCACCCTGACGCTGGGCGACGGCCGGGTGGTGATCTGGGGGACCACCGACCGCACCGATGAGAAGGCCGAGAAGCTGGCCGCGCTGCTGACCCAGCCCGGCAAGACCTACGACGTGTCCAGCCCGGACCTGCCGACGGTCAAGTAGCGATCTTCATCACGTCGCGCCGCGCGATGCGCCGTCGAACAGCGCGCACGCCGCCCGACGCGGGAAAATTGGCCCAAAATTTGCGGGACGCGTGTCGGCGCGCCTGCGTGGTTAGGGCGCGCCATACCCATACCGTTCTGGTTGCGCGGAACTACTTGACATAACTCTAACTCTATGGTTGAGGTTGAGGGTTTGCCAGGGAGGCCCGCGAACGTCCGGAGGAGCCCACCGCCGGGAGAGCTGAGCCAAGCCCATCAGGGAGGAAGACGAATGATGACCCCCCCGCATAACTACCTGGCCGTCATCAAGGTCGTGGGTATCGGTGGCGGCGGCGTCAACGCCGTCAACCGGATGATCGAACAAGGCCTCAAAGGCGTGGAGTTCATCGCGATCAACACCGACGCGCAGGCGCTGTTGATGAGCGATGCCGACGTCAAACTCGACGTCGGGCGCGAGTCCACGCGCGGCCTGGGGGCCGGGGCGGACCCGGAGGTGGGCCGCAAGGCCGCCGAGGACGCCAAGGACGAGATCGAAGAGCTGCTCCGCGGCGCGGACATGGTGTTCGTCACCGCCGGCGAGGGCGGCGGGACCGGCACCGGCGGGGCGCCCGTCGTCGCCAGCATCGCGCGCAAGCTGGGAGCGCTGACTGTCGGCGTGGTCACCCGGCCGTTCTCGTTCGAGGGCAAGCGGCGCGGCAACCAGGCCGAGAGCGGCATCTCGGCGCTGCGCGAGAGCTGCGACACCCTGATCGTGATCCCGAACGACCGGCTGCTGCAGATGGGCGACGCCGCGGTATCGCTGATGGACGCCTTCCGCAGCGCCGACGAGGTGCTGCTCAACGGTGTGCAGGGCATCACCGACCTGATCACCACCCCGGGCCTGATCAACGTGGACTTCGCCGACGTCAAGGGCATCATGTCCGGCGCGGGAACGGCCCTGATGGGTATTGGTTCGGCCCGCGGCGAGGGCCGCTCGCTCAAGGCCGCCGAGATCGCCATCAACTCGCCGCTGCTGGAAGCCTCGATGGAAGGCGCCCACGGCGTGCTGATGTCGATCGCCGGCGGCAGCGACCTGGGCCTGTTCGAGATCAATGAGGCGGCCTCGCTGGTGCAGGACGCCGCCCACCAGGACGCCAACATCATCTTCGGCACGGTGATCGACGACTCGCTGGGCGACGAGGTGCGCGTCACCGTCATCGCCGCGGGCTTCGATGCCGCGGGCGCCGGGCGTAAACCCGTGATCGGCGGCAGTGCCGATAAGGAAGAGAAGGGCGGTGCGCACCGGATCGAGTCGGCGAAGGCGGGCAAGCTCACCTCGACGTTGTTCGAACCGGTCGACGCGGTCAGCGTGCCGGTTCACACCAACGGCTCGACCTTGAATATTGGCGGCGATGACGATGACGTCGACGTGCCGCCGTTCATGCGCCGCTGAGAACATGCCCGTGACCCTGGACCCCCGGCCGCGACCGTCGGGGCCGCCTGGCCGACAGCGGAATCCGGATACTGGTCACGTGAGCGTTCGCATCCGGCGGGTGACCACCACCCGCGCCGGTGGCGTCTCGAAGCCGCCGTTCGACACCTTCAACCTCGGCGACCACGTCGGGGACGACCCGGCGGCCGTCGCCCACAACCGGGCCCGGCTGGCCGCCGCCATCGGCCTGCGCGCCGGGCGCGTGGTGTGGATGAACCAGGTCCACGGTGTTCGGGTCGAGGTGGTCGACGGAGCGCGTGACACCGCGGTCGACGACACCGACGCGCTAGTGACCCGCACGGCGCGACTCGCCCTGGCGGTGGTGACCGCCGACTGCGTCCCGGTGTTGATGGCCGACGCGCGCGCCGGCGTGGCCGCGGCGGTGCACGCCGGCCGGGTCGGCGCCCAGCGCGGCGTGGTGACCCGCACGGTGGAGACGATGCTGGAGCTCGGCGCGCGGCCCGAAGATATTTCGGTGCTGTTGGGCCCGGCGGTCAGCGGCCGCAATTACGAAGTGCCGGCGGCCATGGCCGATGAGGTCGAGGCGGCGCTGCCGGGCAGCCGGACCACCACCGCCGCGGGAACCCCCGGACTCGACCTGCGGGCCGGAATCGCTTGTCAGCTAACGGATTTGGGTGTGACCGCAATCGATATCGATCCGCGATGCACGGTGGACGACGCGGCGCTGTTCAGTCATCGCCGGGATGCGCCGACCGGCCGGCTGGCCTCACTGATCTGGATGGAGTGACCGCGATGGCGGTAGAGGTACCTGCCGGGGGAGACCGCGAATCGGAATTGACGCACGCATTGGCGTCGGTGCGTTCTCGCCTTGCAGCGGCGGCGGAAGCGGCGGGCCGCAATGTCGGCGAAATCGAAGTTCTGCCGATTACCAAATACTTCCCAGCAACCGATGTTGTGACTTTGTCCCGATTGGGTTGTCGCGTCATCGGCGAATCGCGGGATCAGGAAGCGACGGCGAAAGTGGCCGAAGTCACCCGATTGCTGGCGGCGTCCGGGCGCGCGGATGTGGCAAATCCGCGCTGGCACATGGTGGGTCATATCCAGCGGAACAAGGCCCGGTCGGTGGCGCGCTGGGCGCACACCGCGCATTCCGTCGACAGCGCGCACCTGGTGTCCGCCCTGGACAAGGGCGTGGCGGCGGCGCTGAACGACGGCCGCCGCACCGCCCCGATGCGGATCTACGTGCAGGTCAGCCTCGACGGCGACGAGACGCGCGGCGGCGTCGACATTTCCCGGCCGGGGGCCGTCGATCAGGTGTGCGACCAGGTCGAGGACTCCAAGAACCTGGACCTGGTCGGGCTGATGGGGATTCCGCCGCTGGACTCGGACCCCGATGAGGCGTTTGACCGGCTCCAATCCGAGCATCGGCGGGTTCTCGAGTCGCATCGCAACGCCGTCGGGCTGTCCGCCGGCATGTCCAACGACTTCGAAATCGCCGTCCAACACGGTTCGACATGTGTGCGTGTCGGTACCGCGTTAATGGGTCCACGGCGGTTACCGTCACCGTAAGTAGTCACTGCAGTAACAGCTTTATCACTAACACCACTACTCCCAGGGGCTAGAAGGGTCAACGCAATGAGCACACTGCACAAAGTCAAGGCCTATTTCGGTATGGCCCCAATGGACGACTACGAGGACGAGTATTACGACGACCACGCCCCGTCTCGTGGTTTTCCGCGCCCGCGATTTGACGACGGATACGGTCGCTACGAGCAAGACGACTACGACGACCCGCGCCGCGATCCCGCCGACTACCCGCCGCCCGCCGGCTACCGCGGCGGCTACGGCGACGAGCCCCGTTACGGCGCCGTCCACCCCCGTGACTTCGACCGGGCCCCTGAGCGCGGCGGCCCGCGCTTCGGCTCGTGGTTGCGCAACTCCACCCGCGGAGCGCTGGCGATGGACCCGCGCCGGATGGCGATGATGTTCGAAGAGGGCCACCCGCTGTCGAAGATCACCACGCTGCGGCCCAAGGACTACAGCGAGGCCCGCACCATCGGCGAGCGTTTCCGCGACGGCACCCCGGTCATCATGGACCTGGTGTCGATGGACAACGCCGACGCCAAGCGGCTCGTCGACTTCGCGGCCGGCCTGGCCTTCGCGCTGCGCGGCTCCTTCGACAAGGTCGCGACCAAGGTGTTCCTGCTGTCGCCCGCCGACGTGGACGTATCCCCGGAGGAGCGTCGCCGGATCGCCGAAACCGGTTTCTACGCTTACCAATAGACGCATCCGCCGCCCGCTTCCCGGCGGGCGAGCCGGATCGTCGACGGGTCCCGGGGGCGACGTGAGATAGGGCCTCTTACCCGGAGTCGGTACGCTGGCAGGCGCCGCGCTGGTCCGCGGCGCTTGGCATCGCCGGGCAATCTCAGAGGTAAGGTCGGGGCACTTCAGTTGGTGTTGTTCTTTCAGATCCTTGGGTTTGCGCTATTCATTTTCTGGCTGCTGCTCATCGCTCGGGTCGTCGTCGAGTTCATCCGCTCGTTCAGCCGGGACTGGCATCCCACCGGCATCACCGTGGTGGTGCTGGAGATCATCCTGTCGATCACCGATCCGCCGGTGAAACTGCTGCGCAGGCTGATTCCGCAGCTCACCATCGGGGCGGTCCGCTTCGACCTGTCGATCATGGTGCTGTTGCTCGTCGCGTTCATCGGCATGCAGCTGGCGTTCGGCGCCGCGGCCTAGCGTCCATGGCCCGCGCGCGGCCCGCCGGCGGGCCCGTCAGCGGCGGCCCATTCCCGCCCGGAGACGGTTCGGCCACGTTTTAGCGTCGGTTTGGTTCCGCCGATTTAAAATTTCTAAGGTTTCGGATTTTATGGGCCTCACTGTTTGAAATTGGCTCTTATTTATTGGGCTTATCAGCAACGGTCGCGCCTGGTGTGACAGGATGGACGGCAGTTGCACCACGGCTACCACTGCGTTCTACACTTTCCAGAACGTTCGACAGGAACTTGAGGGGACGAAACAATGCCGCTTACACCAGCCGACGTCCACAATGTGGCGTTCAGTAAGCCACCGATCGGCAAGCGGGGCTACAACGAAGACGAGGTGGATGCCTTCCTCGATCTGGTGGAAGCCGAGCTGACCCGGCTCATCGAAGAGAACAGCGATCTGCGCCAGCGGATCGAAGAGCTCGATCACGAGCTGGCCGCCGGTGGTGGCGCGGCAGCGTCGCGGGCCGCCGCCGCGCCCACCCAGGCCATTCCTGTGCGCGAGCCCGTCCCCGAACCGGAACCGGTCAAGCCGGCGCCGGCCGCTGCCCCGGCCGCGGCGGTCAACAACGAGGAACAGGCCATGAAGGCCGCTCGAGTGCTGACGCTGGCGCAGGACACCGCCGACCGCCTGACCACCACGGCCAAGACCGAGTCGGAAAAGATGCTGGCCGACGCCCGCGCCAACGCCGACCAGATCCTCAGCGAGGCTCGCAGCACCGCCGAGACCACCGTCACCGAGGCCAGGCAGCGCGCCGACGCCATGCTCGCGGATGCGCAATCCCGCTCCGAGACCCAGCTGCGGCAGGCCCAGGAGAAGGCCGACGCCCTGCAGGCCGACGCCGAACGCAAGCACTCCGAGATCATGGGCACCATCAACCAGCAGCGCACCGTTCTGGAAGGCCGCCTCGAGCAGCTTCGCACCTTCGAGCGCGAATACCGCACCCGGCTCAAGACCTACCTGGAGTCTCAGCTGGAGGAACTCGGCCAGCGCGGATCCGCGGCACCCGTGGACTCCAGCGCGGATGCCGGCAGCTTCGACCAGTTCAACCGGGGCAACAACTAGCCGTTCGGGCGTGCCGGTCACTCGCCGAGCTTCGGGGTTGGCACACTAGGACCTGAAACCGCGATCCCGCTCGTCGCTTGGAGGATGACTGATGCTCATCATTGCGCTGGTATTGGCCCTGATCGGGCTCGTCGCGTTGGTGTTCGCGGTCGTCACGAGCAACGAGCTGGTGGCGTGGGTCTGCATCGCCGCCAGCGTGGTGGGCGTGGTGCTGTTGATCCTCGACGCGCTGCGCGAACGCCAGCGGCGCGACCTGGGCGGCGACGAAGCCCAGGATGCCGACGAGGCCCATGCCGATGAGGGCGAGTACGTCGACTACCCCGAGGAAGTCCCCGGTGAGGGCGAACCCGCGACGACGGGGGAGACCACACCGACCGAGGAGTCCAAGGTCGTGGCCGAGGGCCGCGGCGACGAGCCCACGAAGTAACACCCCGCGCGCCCGTTCGGCCCTCAGCCGGTCGGCGTGGCGAGCAGTTCGCGGACCTCGTCGTCACTGATCTGGTGAAAGTCGTCGTAGACCTGCCCGACCGCTTCGAATCCGGGCGGCATGGTCGCGCACACCACGTCGTCGGCCTCCTGCGCCAGCTCGCGGCAGGTCGACTCCGGCCCCACCGGCACGGCGACCACGATCGATTTCGGCCCGGCCGCCCGGACGGCTCGCACGGCGGCGAGCATGCTTGCGCCCGTTGCGATTCCGTCGTCGGCCAGGATGACGATCCGGTCGCGCAGGTCCGCGATCGGGCGACCGCCCCGGTAGGCGTGCTCGCGCCGGAGCAACTCGGCCGTCTCGCTGTCGATCACCTCGCGGACCTGCTCGTCGGTGATGCGCAGGCTGGCCACCACGTCGTGGTTCATCACCACGCCACCGCCGCTGGCCAATGCGCCCATCGCCAACTCCGACCACTGCGGCACCCCGAGCTTGCGCACCAGGAAGACGTCGAGCGGCGCCCTCAGGGCGGCGGCGATCTCCCAGGCCACCGGCACACCGCCGCGCGCCAGGCCGAATACCTGCACATCGTCCCGGTCGCGATAGGCCGCCAGCTGCTGTGCCAGCGCGCGTCCGGCCTCGCGCCGGTCGACGAACGTCTTCGATGAGGTCCGCCGGACAAAGCCACTCGATGGGTTCATTCGTTAACGCTCCCGGCTGATGGACTTCCCTCCAGGCTACGTGCGTCAGGCCGAGCGCGGTGGCAAAGTTCGGGTTGGCTGCAGTGTCAGCACGACCGAGAGGATCGGCGAGATGAGACGGCGTTACGGCACGTACACGGCATACAGCATCGCCTGCGGCATCGTCTGGGCGGTCATTTTGGCGGTGGTTTCCACGGCGGGCGACGCCGCCTCCCGGCACACGTTCCTGCTGGTATGCGCCGGGTGGGCGATCGGATGGCTGTCCGCGACGATCGCCAGGGGCGTCTACCCGCCACCGAAGCGGCATATTCGGCAATAGATACGGGTGTGATCGCGGCTTCGCCGCTCAACACACTCCATCGGCTCGGAAATGAACGCAAGCGTCCATTTCCCTCACCTCAGTCGTGTGTCCGAGGGGGGACTTGAACCCCCACGCCCATTAGTAGGGCACTAGCACCTCAAGCTAGCGCGTCTGCCATTCCGCCACTCGGACAAGGCCAAACCAGCATGGGTTGGCAGCTAAGGCTATCGGATCGCGCGCCGCGAACCCAATCCAGCTCCTCCCAGAAGTCTCGATGATCGGCATCGAGCCGTCCAGCGGCGGCAATGGTAGGAAAGGTGGTTGTGACCATTCAGAGCGGGGCGACCGAGGTGCCGGCCAACCGGAGCGACGACGTGGTCGAGGTGGTCAGCAAGTTGATCCGGTTCGACACCACCAACACCGGCGAACCGGCGACGACCAAGGGCGAGGCCGACTGCGCGCAGTGGATCGCTGAGCAGCTCGCCGAGGTCGGCTACGCACCGCAGTATGTCGAGTCCGGCGCGCCGGGCCGCGGGAACGTGTTCGTCCGCCTGGCGGGAGCCGACAGGTCGCGCGGTGCGCTGCTGATCCACGGGCATCTCGACGTGGTGCCGGCCGAGCCGACCGAGTGGAGCGTGCACCCGTTCTCCGGTGCGATCAAAGACGGCTTCGTCTGGGGCCGCGGCGCGGTCGACATGAAGGACATGGTCGGCATGATGATCGTGGTGGCCCGCCAGTTGAAGCGCGCGGGCATCGTGCCGCCGCGCGACCTGGTCTTCGCATTCATCGCCGACGAAGAACACGGCGGAACCTTCGGAGCGCAGTGGCTGGTCGATCACCGGCCGGACCTCTTCACCGGCGTCACCGAGGCGATCGGTGAGGTTGGCGGCTTTTCGCTGACGGTGCCGCGCCGGGACGGGGGAGAGCGTCGGCTCTATCTGATCGAGACGGCCGAGAAGGGGCTGTCCTGGATGAAGCTCACCGCGCGGGGCCCGGCCGGACACGGGTCGATGGTGCACGACCAGAACGCCGTCACCGCCGTCGCCGAGGCCGTCGGCCGCCTGGGCCGTCACCAGTTTCCGCTCGTGCTGACCGACTCGGTCGCGCAGTTCCTCGCCGCCGTCAGCGAGGAGACCGGGTTGACCTTCGACACCGAATCGGGCGACTTGCGCGGGGCGATCGAAAAGCTGGGCCCGATGGCCCGCATGCTCAAGGCGGTGCTGCACGACACCGCGAATCCCACCATGCTTAAGGCCGGATACAAGGCCAACGTGGTGCCCGCCATCGCCGAGGCGGTGGTGGACTGCCGGATCCTGCCGGGGCGCAAGGAGGCGTTCGAGGCCGAGATCGACGAGCTGCTCGGGCCGGACGTGACGCGCGAGTGGATCAAGGACTTCTCGTCGTATGAGACGAGCTTCGACGGCGACCTGGTCGATGCCATGAACGAGGCGGTGCTGGCGCACGACCCGGGTGCCCGTACCGTGCCGTATATGCTTTCCGGTGGTACCGACGCGAAGTCGTTCGCGCGCTTGGGTATTCGCTGTTTCGGGTTCAGCCCGCTGCGGTTGCCGCCGGACCTGGATTTCACCGCGCTGTTCCACGGTGTCGATGAGCGGGTACCCATCGATGCGCTGCGGTTCGGCACCGAGGTGCTGGCCCACTTCCTGACCCACTGCTAGATCACCAAGCCGATCACACGAGAGGACCGCCATGAGCACTGCTCCTGACCCGTACGCATCGTTGCCGAAGCTGCCGACTTTCACGCTGACCTCGCAATCGGTTACCGACGGCCAGCCGCTGGCCAATCCGCAAGTCAGCGGAATCATGGGTGCGGGCGGCGAAGACGTCAGCCCGCAGCTGAGCTGGTCGGGATTCCCGGACGAGACCCGCAGCTTCGCCGTCACCGTCTACGACCCCGACGCTCCGACGGCCTCCGGGTTCTGGCACTGGGCGGTGGCCAACCTGCCGGCCGACGTCACCGAGCTGCCCGCGGGCGCCGGCGATGGCAGCAACCTGCCCGGGGACGCGCTGACGCTGGTGAACGACGCCGGCCAGCGTCGCTACATCGGCGCCGCGCCGCCGGCCGGTCACGGCGCACACCGGTACTACATCGCCGTGCACGCCGTGGACACCGACAAGCTGGATCTTCCCGAGGACGCCAGCCCGGCCTTCCTCGGCTTCAATCTGTTCCAGCACGCCATCGCGCGGGCGGTCATCCACGCCACCTACGAACAGAAGTAGGGCTTCGGCCCGGTCGGTGAGAGGGCTCCAGTCCGGCCCGAAGTAGGGGCTTCAGGCCGGCCCGAAATCACTTGCGCCACTTTGGCCCCGGTGTTTTCACCGCGGCGGATTTTGTCGGTAGGCTGTCGTAGTATTCGAACATGCGTTCGATAATTGCGGTCAGTCGCTGGAGCTCATGGCTCGACAGGTTCGAGGCGGCGGAAGACCTGCTGTTCGCATCCTTGGATTCGATGACGGCATCGGAGCGGGTCGCGGCCTTGGACGGATACGAATTTCTGACCGGCCGGCTGGATGCACTCATCTATGAGCTCCGGAGCCCGTTCGCACCGCCGAGTGGGCGGCGCACATGACTTTGACCGACCGCGAGGAGCTTCAGCGCGACATTGACGCGTTGTGCGCGGTGGCCTCCCGCTTCCAGGAGCATTCCTACGAGGCGCTGACCAACCCGGAACGCCTGGGAATCTTGGAGAAGTTCGAATGCGTAATACGCAAACTCCAGACGCCAAGTCATCAACTCATCAATCAGATTGGTGAGCAAGGGGATTCGACCGAGTTGGGCGGCAAGCTGTCTTGGGTGTTGGCCGATCGGTTGCACATCAGCCGGGCCGAGGCCGGCCGCCGCATCGCCGAGGCGGCCGATCTGGGGCCGCGCCGGGCGTTGACCGGTGAGCCGTTGGCGCCGGTGTTGCCTGCCACTGCGGCGGCCCAGCGACACGGGGCGATCGGGGCTGACCACGTGGCGGTGATCCGGCGGTTTTTTCACCAGTTGCCCGAGTCCGTCGACCTCGAGACCTGTGTGCACGCCGAACAGCAGTTGGCGGCCAAGGCCGCCGAATTTCGGCCCGAGCACTTCGCCACGCTCGCCCGGCGCCTGATGGATTGCCTGGATCCCGACGGCAACTACACCGACGCCGACCGGGCCCGGATGCGTGGGCTGGTGCTCGGCAATCAGCAGGCCGACGGCATGTCGCGCCTGAGTGGATGGCTGACACCGGAAGCCAGAGCCAGCTGGGAGGCCGTACTGGCCAAGCTCGCCGCCCCCGGCATGTGCAACCCCGACGACGACACTCCAATCGCGGACGGCGCCCCTTCGGAAGAGGCGGTGCAGCACGACACCCGCACCCCGGGCCAGCGCAACCACGACGGGCTCAACGCGGCGCTGCGAGCGACGCTGGCCAGCGGAGACCTGGGTCAACACAACGGAT
>NZ_MBEI01000031.1 GCF_001953985.1 Mycobacterium colombiense | reverse complement strand
TACACCGACGCCGACCGGGCCCGGATGCGTGGTCTGGTGCTCGGCAATCAGCAACCCGACGGCATGTCGCGCCTGAGCGGTTGGCTCACCCCGCAAGCCCGCGTCACCCTGGAGGCCGTACTGGCCAAGCTCGCCGCCCCGGGCATGGCCAACCCCGACGACGACACACCGGTCGTGGACGGCGCCCCCTCAGAAGAAGCGATTCAGCGCGACACCCGCAGTGCCGCCCAGCGCAACCACGACGGGCTCAACGCCGCCCTACGCGCCATGCTGGCCTCCGGAAAGCTCGGTCAGCACAACGGGTTACCGGCCTCGATCATCGTCACCACCACCCTGGCCGAGCTCGAATCGACCACCGGCAAAGCCCTCACCGGCGCCGGCACGCTGCTGCCCATGTCCGACGTCATCCGGCTGGCCCGCCACGCCCACCACTATCTGGCCATCTTCGACCACGGCAAAGCACTGGCGCTGTATCACACCAAACGCCTGGCCTCACCGGGCCAGCGCATCGTCCTGCACGCCAAAGACCGCGGCTGCTCCCATCCCGGCTGCGACGTGCCGGGCTTTTACTGCGAGGTCCACCACGTCGAAGACTGGGCCACGACGTACCGCACCGATATCGACCAACTCACCCTGGCCTGCGGACCCCACCACCGGCTTGTCGAACAAGGCTGGATCACCCGCAAAAACGCCAACGGCGACACCGAATGGATCCCGCCACCCCACCTCGACCGCGGCCAACCCCGCACCAACACCTTCCATCACCCCGAAAAAATCGTCGCGGACGAGGACGGCAACGGCGACGATCCGTAGCGCCGGATCCCTTGATCCCGTGCCGAGCGACGGGGTAGCGTAGTGCTGCCAATTACGAAACTACGCGTAGCGTAATTGGCTTCCAAACCATCGAGAGGATCCGCTTGATGCGCAGCCGCTACGCGGGCGATCCCTTCACCACATCCACACCCGAGATCGCCGCCGCGCTAGAGGATGTCAGCATCCCCACGCTGTTGCTCTCGCTCGTCCACATCACCGGCGACCCGAGGTTCATCCGCGAGTTCAAGCAGATGGGCATCTTCCTCAACGAGGTCCAGGGGTTCATGTCGGAGGAGGACAAGGCCCGCGCCCGCGCCGAAGCCCTGACGGTGATCACCGAGTACCGGAATCGCGGTTGCCCCGAACCGCAGCCGCTGAGCCCGGAACTCATCAGGGAGATGATGGATTGGGCTGCGTGCGAGCACGTTCCGGACGACTACCTGCCGCTGGTTTCCGAGGAGCTCGATCTCGACGGCGTCGATCCCCGGCGTCCCGCCGCGTTGCCGGCCGGGCGCGCCGCCGAGCTTCCAGTCCTGGTCGTCGGGTGTGGCGAATCCGGCATCCTGGCCGGCGTCCGCCTCAAGCAGGCCAACATCCCATTCACCATCGTGGAGAAGAACGCCGGCCCCGGCGGAACGTGGTGGGAGAACAGCTATCCCGGCGCCCGGGTGGATGTGGCGAACCATTTCTATTGCTACAGCTTCGAACCCAACAACGACTGGACGCATTTCTTCGCCGAGCAATACGAGCTGCAGGACTATTTCACCAAGGTCATCGACCAACACGACCTGGGTGAGCACGTGCTGTGGCGGACCGAAGCGCTCGCGGCCGAGTGGAACGACGACGACGGTACCTGGAGCGTGACGCTGCGCTCGGCCGACGGCGAGACGACCACCGTGCGGGCACGTGCGCTCATCACCGCGGTGGGCCAGCTGAACCGTCCCAACATTCCGGCTTTCGACGGGGCGGACACGTTCCAGGGGCCGTCCTTTCACTCTGCGGCCTGGGACCACTCGGTGGACCTGAAGGGTAAGCGGGTCGCGCTCGTCGGCGCGGGTGCCAGCGGCTTCCAGATCGCCCCCGCGATCGCCGGGGACGTCGAGCACCTCACCGTGTTCCAGCGGACCGCGCAGTGGATGTTCCCCAACCCGATGTATCACGACGAGGTCGGCGACGGGGTGCGCTGGGCGATGCGCCACCTTCCGTTCTACGGCCGCTGGTACCGGTTCCTGGTGCTCTGGCCCGGATCGGACAAAGGCCTGGATGCCGCCGAAGGTGACCCGGGCTACGCCGATCAGGATCACGCCGTCAGCGAGATCAACGCCGCCGCACACATGATGTTCTCGCAATGGATCACCAGCCAGGTGACCGAGGATTCGGAGTTGCTGGCCAAGGTGATGCCCGACTATCCCGCTTGCGGCAAACGGACCCTGCAGGACAACGGCAGCTGGCTGCGAACACTGCAGCGCGACAACGTCGAATTGGTGCGCACCGGCATCGCGAAGATCGCGCCTCACGGCATCGTCACCGACGACGGCGTGACCCACGACGTCGATGTCATCGTGTACGCCACCGGGTTTCGGCACACCGACGTGCTGTGGCCGCTGAAGATCACCGGCCGAAACGGGACCGACCTGCATGAGATGTGGGGGAGCCGCCCCTATGCCTACCTCGGGATCACCGTCCCGCAATTCCCGAACTTCTTCATCGTCTACGGCCCGGGAACTCACCTGGCGCACGGAGGCAGCCTGATCTTCCAGTCCGAGCTGCAGATGCGCTACGTCGACCAGTGCCTGGCGCGACTGGCCGAGACCGACGTGCACTCCATCGAACCCAAGCCCGAGGCCGCCACCGATTGGCACCGGCGGACGCAGACCCAGATCAAGAAGATGGTGTGGTCGCATCCGGCGGTCAAGCATTCGTATTTCAAGAACGCCGACGGCGAGATCCACACCGTGAGCCCATGGCGGCTCAACGAGTACTGGTCGGCGGTGCGCGAGCCCGACTGGTCACAATTTTCAGTGCGAACGAAAGATTCAGTGCGACAAGGAAAGTGAGCATCCCAACATGCGCACCGTAGTCGTCGACGGGCCCCGCAGCATCCGGGTGGACACCCGGCCCGATCCAACCCTTCCCGGGTCAGACGGGGCGATCGTCGAGGTGACCGCCGCCGGCATCTGCGGATCCGACCTGCACTTCTACGAGGCCGACTTCCCGATGCCCGACCCGATCGCGCTCGGCCACGAGGCCATCGGCACCGTGGTGGACGCCGGTCCGGACGTGCGCAACGTCAAGGTCGGCGATCAGGTCCTGGTGTCGTCGGTCACCGGCTGCGGCGCGTGCGCGGGATGCGCCACCCACGATCCGGTGATGTGCCACTCAGGTTTTCAGATCTTCGGTGGCGGTGTGCTCGGCGGTGCGCAGGCCGACCTGCTCGCGGTGCCCGCCGCCGATTTCCAGCTGCTGAAGATGCCCGAGGGCATCAGCACCGAGCAGGCGCTGCTGCTCACCGACAACCTGGCCACCGGCTGGGCCGCCGCGCAGCGTGCCGACATTCCGTTCGGCGGCACGGTGGCGGTCATCGGCCTGGGTGCGGTTGGACTGTGTTCGCTGCGCAGCGCGCTTTTTCAGGGCGCGGCAACGGTTTTCGCGGTGGACCAGGTCGACGGCCGACTGCAGCGTGCCGCCCGGTGGGGAGCGACGCCGCTCAAGGTGCCGGCACTCGAAGCGATCATGGCGGCCACCGGTGGCCGCGGCGCCGATGCGGTGATCGACGCCGTCGCCACGGACGCCTCCCTGTCTGACGCGATCAACGCGGTGCGGCCGGGCGGTACCGTCTCGGTCGTCGGCGTGCACGACATGAATCCGTTCCCGCTCAACGCGCTGGGCTGCCTGATCCGCAGCACGACCATCCGATTCACCACGGCGCCGGTGCAGCGCACCTGGCCGGAGCTGATCCCGCTGCTGCAGTCGGGCCGGCTCGATGTCGACGGCATCTTCACCACCACAATGCCATTGGACGAAGCGGCCAAGGGCTACGCGACCGCGGAGTCCCGATCGGGCGACGACGTGAAGATCCTGCTGAAGCCCTAGTTAGTTACCTGGTCGCCGTGATGTATTGCGACCGCATGAAACTGTCGATCTTCACGTCGACGTCCGGCGGGGTCATGCCGTACCCGGCTTGAAGATCGAGCGTGTTGCGGACGGGCTCGACGTTCCATTCGTGGGCCGCGAGCCACTCCGCCGGGTCGGACTGGGGTTCGTAGGTCAGCGCCGAAAAGTCCACATTGCCAGACACATTGACGCCCGGGTGGTTGGCCTCCAGAGCGTTGAGCTGGTCGTGGTCCAGGCGCGATCCCAGCGCACCGATGGCGATCCGGCTGCCCGGCGCGCTGAGCCCGCTGATCCGGGTGAAGAGCGCGTGTTGCGCCTCGTCGGTCAGGTAGGGCAGTAGCCCCTCCACCGACCAGGCGCTAGGACTTTCCACGTCGAACCCGGCCACTTCCAGCGGCCGCGACCAGTCGGTGCGCAGATCGGCGGCGACCTCGATCCGGTGGGCCTTCGGGGTGGCGCCCTGACCCGCGAGAACCCGGGACTTGAATTCGAGAACCTTCGGCAGGTCGACTTCGAACACCCTTGTGTCTTCCGGCCATTCGAGCCGATAGGCCCGCGAATCCAGCCCGGCGGCCACGATCACCGCCTGCCGGATGCCCGCCGCGCCGGCGGCCTCGAAGAAGTCGTCGAAGAACCGGGTCTGCACGCCGTACAGCCGCGGAAAGGCCATCTCATCGTCGGAGCTACCCGGGTTGGCGAGCACGCCCGCCAAATACGGGTCCTGCGACGCGGCGATGAAGACTTTCGCGTATTCGTCGCGCACCAAGGGCCGCGGGCTCACGGCATGCAGCGCACGCCATCCCGCCACCAGCAGCGCTGTATACCCGACGCTGCTGACGATGTCCCAGTTGTCATCGTCGGAACGGAGCGACCCGAATTCGGGTGTCGTGCTCATGCTTGCCCCTCCCGTCGGCGCCGACCGCAAAGAGCCGACGTTTCCACGGTACCTGCCGGGGCGGCTTCAGAGCTCCAAGATCACCGTTACCGGACCGTCATTCACGAGTTCGACCTGCATGTTCGCGCCGAACACGCCGGTCTGCACCTCGGCACCGAGTTGCCGCAAAGCCTCGGCGAACTCCGCGACCAGCGGCTCGGCGACCGCTCCTGGAGCGGCCGCGTTCCATGACGGGCGGCGGCCCTTGGCGGTGTCGGCGTACAGCGTGAACTGGCTGACGACCAGGATCGGCGCCCGGACGTCGGCCGCGGAGCGCTCGTCGGCGAGAATCCTTAGCTGCCAGAGCTTCTCGGCGAGCCGTCGAGCCTTGTCACGGTCGTCGCTATGGGTGACGCCGACGAATGCCAGCAGGCCCTGGCCATCCGGGCTGATGGCCCCGACCACCGCGCCCTCCACCGACACCGTTGCCGACGAGACTCGTTGCACCACTACCCGCATGGGCCTCGATGGTGCCAGATCGGCCTTTCACAGGTTGGGTACGCTCGTGGGGTGTCCGTGCTCGTCGCGTTTTCCGTCACCCCGATGGGAGTGGGCGAGGGTGTCGGCGAGATCGTCGCCGAAGCGGTTCGCGTGGTTCGCGAATCCGGGCTGCCCAACAAGACTGATTCGATGTTCACCGTCATCGAAGGCGAAACCTGGGCAGAAGTCATGGCCGTGGTGCAGCGCGCGGTCGAGGCCGTGGCCGCCCGCGCGCCCAGGGTCAGCACGGTGATCAAGGCGGATTGGCGCGCCGGGACCAGCGACGCGATGACGCAGAAGGTCGCGACCGTCGAGCGCTACCTGTCCGGGGATCAGCCGCCCACCGCGGACTGAAACGCCCGTTCGGCCGGCTCGCCGTGTACGGCGAACACCACCTTGCGCAGCGAACCGGGTTGGTGCTGCCGGACGGCGTCGACCATCAGCCGCGCCGCCTCGTCCAGCGGAAAGCCGCCCACACCGGTGCCGAAGGCCACCAGCCCGAGGGAGCGGCAACCGAGCTCATCGGCCTTGCGCAGCGTCGAAGCCGTGGCGGCGGTGATGATCTCGGCCGACGTCGGGCCGCCGAGCTCCATCGTCGCCGCATGGATGACATAGCGCGCCGGCATGTCGCCGCCCGTGGTCTCGATCGCCTCCCCGAGCCCGATCGGCGCCTTCTCGGTCGATTCCCGCTGCACGGCGGGCCCGCCCGCGCGCGAGATGGCCGCGGCGACACCGCCACCATGCCGCAGCTCGGTATTGGCCGCGTTGGTGATCGCGTCGAGTTCGAGCTTGGTCACGTCGGCCTGAATTACCTCTAACTGGATCATGGGCTCATTGTCCTCGCAACGACCGCCCTCGCACCCATGCGTAGGCTCAGGGCGGTGAGCGCACGCGCAGGAATCGTTGTCACCGGAACCGAGGTCCTCACCGGACGCGTCCAAGATGCGAACGGCCCCTGGATCGCCGATCGCCTCCTGGAACTGGGCGTCGAGCTGGCGCACATCACCATCTGCGGCGACCGGCCGGCCGACATCGAGGCGCAGCTCCGATTCCTCGCCGACCAGGGCGTGGACCTGATCGTCACCAGCGGCGGCCTGGGGCCGACGGCCGACGACATGACGGTCGAGGTGGTGGCCCGGTTCTGCGAACGGGAGCTGGTGCTGGACGCCGAGGTCGAGGAGAAGATCGCCAACATCCTCAAGAAGCTGATGGCGCGCAACCCCGCGTTCCAATCCGCCTTGGATCCCGGCACTTTCGAGTCGCTGCGCGCCGCCAACCGCAAGCAGGCCATGGTGCCCGCGGGGGCGCAGGTGCTCGACCCGGTCGGCACCGCGCCCGGCGTCGTCGTGCCCGGCAGGCCGACGGTGATCGTGCTGCCAGGTCCGCCGCGCGAGCTGCAGCCCATGTGGCACACCGCCATCGAGACACCTGCGGCGCAGGACGCGATCGCCGGCCGAACCGTCTACCGGCAGGAGATGCTGCGCATGTTCGGGCTGCCCGAGTCGGGGCTGGCCGAGACACTGCGCGACGCCGAACAGGTCGTCCCCGGCTTCGGGCAACTCGAGATCACCACCTGCCTGCGGCGCGGGGAGATCGAAATGGTCACCCGCTATGAGCCGGACGCCGCCGACGCGTACGCACAGCTGGTCAAGCTGCTGCGGGAGAGGCACGGACATCAGCTCTACTCCGAGGACGGCTCCCGCGTCGACGATCTGGTCGCGCATCTCCTGGCCGGCCACCGGATCGCGACGGCGGAGTCCTGCACCGCGGGACTGCTCGCGGCGCGCCTGACCGACCGGCCCGGCTCGTCGGATTATGTGGCCGGCGGTGTGGTGTCCTACTCGAACGAAGCGAAGGCGGAACTGCTCGGGGTCGACCAGGCGCTGATCGAAGCGCATGGCGCGGTGTCCGAGCCGGTGGCCGAGGCGATGGCCGCGGGCGCGCTGCAGCGCTTCGGGGCCGACACCGCGGTCGCGATCGCCGGAATCGCCGGCCCGGGCGGGGGAACGGAAGAAAAGCCGGTCGGCACAGTCTGTTTCAGCGTAACGGCCAACGGCCGCACCGACACCCGCACGCTGCGGCTTCCCGGCAACCGCTCGGATGTCCGGGAGCGCTCGACCACGGTGGCCATGCACCTGCTGCGGCGCCTACTGGACAACAGCGAATAGCGTCACGTCATTTCGCTTGCCAGGAAGGCACTTTCGGTGGTGCCGAATCGGATTCCGGTGGCGTCCTTCCCGATCAGCGTGAGCACCGCGACCGCGATCAGCACCGGCACGATCGTCGCCGACAGAGCAAAAGGGTAGCCATGTGATTCGGCGAGGCGTTCCTGGATCGGCAAGTTGAACGCCGCCAGCAGGTTTCCGAGCTGGTAGGTCACGCCGGGGTAGAGGCCGCGGATGGCATCCGGGGACATCTCGGTGAGGTGGGCGGGAATCACGCCCCAGGCGCCCTGCACGAACAACTGCATCAAGAACGAACCCAGGCACAGCATCGCCGCGCTGCGTGAGTACGCGAACAACGGCACGATCGGCAGTGCCAAGATCGCACAGAAGACGACGGTGTAGCGGCGGCTGAATCGCTGTGACAGGCTGCCGAAGACGAGCCCGCCGATGATGGCGCCGACGTTGTAGGCCACCACGATCCACTTGACCGTCGTGCTGGCCAGGTTGGCGCCGTGGTTGGTGTGCGCCCCCAGGAAGGTGGGGTAGACGTCCTGCGTGCCGTGGCTCATCCAGTTGAACGCCGTCATCAGCAACGCCAGGTAGATGAACCGGCGGATGATCGCGCCGTTGCGCAGCACGTCGCGGATTCGGGTGCTGGTGAGCTTCATCTGGTGCTGCGCGGCCTCCCACACCTCGGACTCCTCCACCCGGTACCGGATGACCAGGCTGATCAGCGCGGGAACGATGCTCAAGCCGAACAGCCACCGCCACGACAGGCCGAGCCAGTCGATCACCACCAGCGAGGCCACGCTCGCCAGCAGGTAGCCGAACGCGTACCCCTCCTGCAGCAGCCCGGAGAAGAACCCGCGTCGCTCGACGGGAACCTTCTCCATGGCCAGCGCGGCGCCGAGCCCCCACTCACCGCCCATGCCGATGCCGTAAAGCAGGCGCAGGATGACCAGCACGGTGAAGTTCGGCGCGAACGCGCACAGGAAGCCCACCACCGAATAGAACATCACGTCGACCATCAGCGGCAGCCGCCGGCCGACGCGGTCGGCCCATAGCCCGAAGAGCAGTGCGCCGACGGGCCGCATGATCAGGGTGGCCGTCGTGACGAACGCGACCTCGGCCTTGCTGTGGTGGAACGTCTTGGCGATGTCGGCGTAGACGAGCACCACGATGAAGTAGTCGAAGGCGTCCATCGTCCAGCCCAGGAGCGCCGCGATGAAGGAGTTCCGCTGATCGGCGGTCAACCGTTGTGTGGTCACGTCAGCATCGTGCAGTACACGGCGCGATACCGCGACCTGTTCCACCATGCGGACTCCCGGAGTAAGTTCCGGATACATGCGGATCATCGACGCCGATGGGCATGTGGCCGAGAATTCTTCGCTGGCAATCGAAGCGATCAAACGCTGGCCGCAGCACGTCAAGCTCAGCACGGATGGGCGGCCGGGGCTGACGCTCGAGGGCCGCAATTACCCGGAGGACACGGGCCCGGGCGCGGGCTGCCCACCCGAGCATGGGATCAGCAAGGCGCCTGACATCAATTGCCGCTCACCGGAGGGCGTGCTGGGCGACGCGGACCTCGATCACATCGACACGATGGTGCTGTATCCGAGCATGGGGCTGTGCGCGCCGAGTCTGGAGGATCCGGAATTCGCCGCCGGCTTCTCCCGCCTGTACAACCAGTGGATCGCGGACTACTGCGCCTCGTCGGGCGGGCGGTTGCGCGGCGTCGCCGTGACACCGATCGAGCACGGCCGGGTGGCCATCGACATCATGACGGAGGCGAAAGAGCTTGGGCTGATTGCGACTTTGGTGCCGCCGGCGCTCAAGAGCCGCAACCTCGACCATCCCGACCTGGACCCGTTCTACGCCGCCGCCGTCGAGCTCGGCATGCCGCTGGGCGTGCACGGCGCCCCGGGCATTCATCTGCCCAAGATCGGCGTGGACCGCTTCACGAACTACATCCAGGTGCACTGCATCAGTTTTCCGTTCGACCAGATGACGGCGATGACCGCGATGGTGTCCGGCGGCGTCTTCGAGCGCCATCCGGAGTTGCGGGTCGCGTTCCTGGAGGCGGGCGCGGGCTGGGTGCCCTTCTTCATGGATCGGCTGCACGAACACTACGAGAAGCGCGGCGACTGGGTGGAGCGCGGCTGGCGTCGCGACCCGCACGACTATCTGGCCGCGGGCAACATCTGGGTGACGTGCGAGCCGGAGGAACCGATCCTTCCCGGCGTGATCGATGTGCTGGGCGACGATTTCATCATGTTCGCCAGCGACTACCCGCACTGGGACGGCGAGTGGCCGGAGAGCACCAAGCACCTGCGCACCCGTGGTGACATCAGCGAGGGCTCGCGGGAAAAGATCGGCGGCTTGAACGCGCAGCGCTTCTACAACCTGAACTGAGCTTTCCGGCTTACTTCCCGGCCGGGCGGATGGCAGGATTTCCGGGCATGGGTCCTTTTCTGTTGCGCGCCGCATTGACCGGATTGGCGTTGTGGATCGTCACCCTTTTCGTGCACGGCCTGCGCTTCGTGGGTGGAGACACGAAGCTGGAGCGGGTCGGCATCATCTTCGTCGTCGCCGTGATTTTCGGTCTGGTCAACGCCTTCATCAAGCCGATCGTCCAGATCTTGTCGATCCCGCTGTACATCCTGACGCTCGGCCTGTTTCATGTCGTCGTCAATGCGCTGATGCTCTGGATCACCGCGCGGATCACCGAGCACACCACGCATTGGGGCCTGCAGATAGATCACTTTTGGTGGACCGCGATCTGGGCCGCGATCGTGCTGTCGATCGTTAGTTGGTTGCTGTCCTTGGTGATTCGGCGTACCGGCGCCGGGCGCTAGCCATCTTTTGTCAGGTTCACGACGTCGCGCGCGCAACCCCAGGACAGGGTGACGCCGTTGCCGCCGTGCCCGTAATTGTGGATGCACCGCGCCCGCCCCAGCGGCTCGGCCTCCACCCGCACCGACGGACGGTCGGGACGCAGCCCGGTGATCACCTCGATCACCTCGGTGTCGTTGAGCCGCGGCTCGACGCCGCGGCAGCGCTGCAGGATGCGTTCGGTCAGGTCGGGGTCGGCCGTGGTGTCCCAGCGGTCCGGGATGCTGATACCGCCGCAGACCACCCGCTCCGGGTGGGGAAAGTAGCAGGTCCATTCCGGACCGTCATTGATTTGCACAAACGGTTGCCGCAGACCGGGATTGGTGAGCACCACGTGCTGGCCGAACAACGGCCGCACGGTGTCATCACCGGTCAGCGAGCCGGCGGCCAGCCCGGCGCAGTTGACGACGATTGCGGCGGCGTCGGCGGCCTCGTCGAGCGATTGCACGGGACGCTCCTCGATTTCGCAGCCGGCCGACGCCAGGCGCCGGGTCAGGTAATCGAGATAGTGCGGCATGTCGATCATCGGCACGGTCGCGCGAAATCCGGCGCCGAGGCCCTCGGGGACATCGGCCGGGTCGGCCGGGCGCAGGTCGGGGATCAGCGCCGCCGCCGACGGCGACATCGCCTGACTGGCGTTCAGCTCACCGACGGCCAGCACCGGCGCCAGCTGCACCCCGGAGTCGGGATCCTGGGCAAGCTCGGTGAACACCCGCAGCGAGTGCTCGACCCAGCCCAGCGTCTCGGCCGCACGCTCGGCGGGCCGGGGGGGAAGCCAGATCGCGCCCGCCACCGCCGACGTCGTCTGCTTCAGCGTCGCGGCCGCCCATACCCGGACCGGCCGGCCCGCCTCGGCCAGGCAGATGGCCGACGTCAATCCGCTGACGCCGGCACCGACGACGACAATCCGCTCCGAATGTGCCACGGCGCCACGGTAGCGAAAAGAGGCCCGTCGCGGGTCAGCGTCGAGTGCCCTTGAGGCGGGTCAGGAATGCGGGGCCGGCGCGGCCGGTGAAGCCGCCGGCGCCTGCGGGGCCGGTGAGGCGGCCGGGGCTTGGGGGGCCGGCGAGGCCGGGCGCGCCTGCTGTTGACCGCCCAGCAGGCTGTTGAGGATGCCGAGCGTGCCTTGCACACCCGCGGGCGGCGCGGTGGAGGGCGGAACCGCGTCCGGCGTCAGCTGCCAGGGCTGGCAGCCCGAGGTCTTGAACGCCTTGTCGCCCGGATCGATCTGCACTACCTGCGGCTTCTTCGACATGGCGTTGTCGATCAGGGCGCCGTCCGGGTTGCTGGTCCGCTTCCAGTAGCAGGTGCCGTTGTCGACGGGACCCCCGGAGCTGTAGATGCCCGGCACGATGTCAGTTCCCACCGCGTAGATGCCGTCCTTGTCGATGGAGGTCTTCGGCCCGGCTGGTTCTGGCGGGGCGCCCGGCGACGGCGCCGGAGAAGCGGCCGGTGCCGGTGCAGCGGATGCCCCCGGCGCCGGTCCCTGTGTCTCGTCCGGATCGGCGCTGGCGACCACGGTGGACGCGGCCCAGCCCGCGATCATCAGGCTCGCGGCAAGCAACCTCGCCGCAGTAGGTACTCCACCCATAGACATCGAGGGTACCGGGGTCAAGAACCTAATTCATATCCCTGTGAAATCGGCCCTGCGGCAACTACCGCTAGGCAAGCCGCCGCACTCGGCCCGCGTAACCGAGCGCGTGCTCGTAGGTCTCGAGGTTGCCGCGGGAGATCTTCGCGTGCACCGGGCGTTCGAGGAAGAAGCGCAGCACCGGGTTGTAGGCGTGATAGGTCTCGTGGAACGTCACCACGGTGGTGCCGTCGGGCTGCTCTTTGAGCCGGTGATAGCCCTCGGCGCGCGACCACAGCGGGGCGCCGACGGCCACGTAGCGCGAGAGCTTGTTGAGCTCTGCCTCGGTCACCGTTTCCCACGATCGGGCCCTGCCGCCGGTCAGCAGGTATTTGGGCACTTCGAAGATGCAGGTGCGGACCAAGCCCTCGCCCGCTTCGTTGCCCTCGTTGAGGATTTCCATGCTGCCGGTGGGCCAGGTGACCACCCGCGGGCGTGGGGCATTCGGTGGCGGCGGCGGATGCAGCACCCGCCAGACCTTCCGCGGCGGAGCGTCGACGTGGAATCGCACGGTGTAGGACTGCATCAGCCGTCTCCCCAACTGTCCCAGAACGTGATGGTCTCCGCGGGGGGCCGCTTGGCCGGCCGGAAGTCGGTGCCGACCGTATAGGCGACAGGGAACAGCGCCGCCTGCGTGACGGTGGGCGGAATGCCGAGCAGCTCGGCGACCTCCTGCTCCTTGAACAGATGCATCGTCGTCCACACCGATCCCAGCCCCCGCGAGCGCAATGCCAGCAGAAAGCTCCAGCCCGCCGGGATGATCGATGCCCAGGCCGCCGCGGCAATGCCCAATGCCGCGCCGTCGATGCGCTGATCGATGCACGGAATGACGTGCACCGGCACGTCGGCCAGCGTCTCGGTCAGGCTCATCGCGCTCCGGTACACCCGCTGCGTCTGCGGGTCCGTCGCGTTGTCGGCCGCGTACGCCAGGTATTGCGCCCCGATGCTGCGGTAGATCTCGGCGATCGCGGCTCGCTTGTCCGCATCGGTGATCACCAGCCAGCGCCAGTCCTGCGTGTTGCTGGCCGTCGGCGCCTGCATCGCCAGCTGGATGCACTCCAGGATCACCTCGCGACTGACCGGACGGGTCAGGTCGAGGCGTTTGCGAACCGACCGCGTGGTGCTCAGCAGTTCGTCGACGGTGGCGATGTCCATTGGTTCCTTCCGGGTTGTCAGAGGTCGATGGCGCAGGACTGGTCGACGCCCAGCACGCTCAGCGAGCGCCCCAGGCCGAGAAAGACGGCAACGCACAGCGTGAGGTCCAGGATCTCCTCGTCGGAGAACGACTCCCGAAGTCGTTGAAAGAAGGCGTCATCCAGAGAGGCGTGATCGGTGGCGAAGCGCTCGGCGTACTCGATGCAAAGGCGTTGGCGCGGCGTGTATCCCGGGTAACTGGCGTAGGCGGCGACATTGTCGTACAGCTCGGGCGCCACACCGGCGTCCAGCACCGACTGGGCGCGAAAATCCGAGCAGGCCACGCAGTCGTTGATCTGGGCGATGCGCATCCGGGCGAGCTCCCGCTCGTCGGCCGGAAGGATGCTCTGCTGATAGGCGCCGCGGATCATGTGTTCGACCATGTCGCCGAGTTGCGGCCGCAGCGTCCAGATCATGGCGGCTTCGCCGCCGGGGCCGTCCGGCACGTTGAGACGGGCCATCAGCGAACTCCTGCCCGGTGAAGAGACGTACTGAGCTGAGCAAACCAGATCGTGGTCGTCGAGGCCAGGCATAGACCGGACAATGGGTTTGGAGTTACCGTCTCGGCGTGCTGTTCATGCACGAGGTGCATAAAGTGCGCGGCCGCCACGAAGACGACTTCGAGGCCGCGTTCCGGGACGGCTGGATGCCCAAGCTCGCCGACGGCGACGACGCACGGCTGCTGTGGTACGCCGACCACGCCCAAGGCAGTGGCCCGTCCTACACGGTCGTCACCGTCACCGCCGTCAGGGACGGGACGGCGTGGGAGCGTCTTGCACTGCGGGTTCAAGGAGGCGACCTGCAGACCTGGATGCGCGGACTGGACGAACTGCGGCACGACGTCGAAGCCAAACTGCTGGTAGCACTTCCGTGGTCGCCGATGCAGAACGTGATGTTCGACGAAATACCGGTCGACGGGCGAGAACACGAGCTGAGCCTCTACATGGAAGACACCATGTGGCCCTACCAAGACAAGTTCGAGGAATACATCGACCGCTGCAGCGATGTGTATGCCCCGGGCCTCGAACGGCCGTCCGCGATGCTGACGATTCAGGCGGCTTTCCAGCCCGCTCTGGGCAGTCATCTTCGGCGCGAGGTCATCCTGATGCAGCGCATCCAGCGACCCGAGCAACTCCTCGGACTCCTCCGAACGCGGATCCCGGACGAATACCGCGCCCCGGGAACCTGGATGCATGATGCCCTGGACCTGCGCGACCAGTGGACCAGCCGGCTGCTGCGTACCTCCGCCTGGTCACCCTTGTACTGAACGGCACGCATGAACATCGGGACGATCCTCGACACCGCCGAAACCAGCGAGCCCGCCCGGACCGCGCTGATCATCGATGGGCAGCCCATCGGTTACGGCGAAGTGGCGCATACGGTCCGCCAGTGCGCAGCCGGCCTGACCGCCAGTGGTGTGCGGGCCGGCCAGCGTGTCGCCGTCCTCGACGGCGGAAGCCTGTTGTCGATCGCGACCTTGCTGGGAGCCGCGCGCATAGGTGCCGCGGCCGCGCTGATGAACCCCGCGCTGACCCCGCCGGAGATCCGCGGGCTGCTCGACAACGCCGGTTGCGCCGGCGTGGCCGTGGCGGGTGCGACGTACGCCGACCGGCTCCGCGAAGCCGGCGTACCCACGGTGTTGACCCACGCGGACCTGGCCGCGATCACCGTCGGGCCCGGCGACGAAGCCGTCGCCGCTGCCGACGACCGGGACGCCTTGATCCTTTTCACCAGCGGGACAACGGGACTCCCCAAGGCGGTCGTCATCACCAGCGCGCAGCTCACCCGACGAATCACAGGGATGGCGGCGCCATTTCGCGCGCAGGCCAGGCCGTCGGTGGGGATGATGTGCGTCCCGTTCTTCCATGTCGGGGGCGCGCTGGGCATCCTCGGCAGCTTGTACTCCGGCAATACCTCGGTGGTACAGCAGCGATTTGACGCCGGCGAGTGGCTACGCCTGGTGTCACAGCACCGCGTGACGACCACGTTCATGGTGCCGACGATGCTGCAGCGCATCATCGACCATCCCGACTTCCCCGCAACGGATTTGACGTCGCTAGTCGCCATCGCCTACGGGGCCGCCGCCGCACCTGTCAGTTTGGTGCGCAGGGCGATGACCGCGCTTCCACATGTGGCGTTCGCCAACGTATTCGGTCAGACCGAGACCCTCGGCGCGTACACGACACTGATGCCTGACGATCACCGAGATCCCGCTCGCGCGGGCTCCGTGGGGCGGCCGCTACCCGGAGTTGAGGTGCGCGTCGTGGACCCCGACACGGGAAGCGACGTCGAGATCGGAACCGTCGGCGAGTTGTGGGTGAACACAACCCAGAACGTCACCGCGGGCTGGTTGCGCACCGGCGACCTCGCCCGCCAGGACTCCGACGGATACATCTTCCCCAGTGGACGGCTGAGCGACACCATCAACCGCGGGGGCGAGAAGTTCGGCCCGACCGAAGTCGAGGAGGCGCTTCGTTCCCACGCGGCGGTGCGCGATGTCGCGGTTATCGGCGTCGCCGACGAGGAGCTCGGCCAACGGGTGGGGGCCGCGGTTGTGGCGTGCGCCCCAGTGACTCTCGAGGAGCTGCGCGCGCACTGTCGCGAGTTGATCGCTTACTTCAAGCTGCCCGAGCGGCTGGCGATCGTGGACAACATCCCCTACAACTCAACCGGGAAGATCAACCGCCGCGAGCTCGCAGCGCTGATTGCGACCGGCGCCTGAAACCCTGGGAGTTCCAATGCTCTTCCTCCACGAGACCCACAAAGTCGTCGGCGCGCACCAAGACGATTTCGAGGCCGCCTACCGCGAGGGCTGGATGCCGACATTGGCCGAACAGGACGACGCTCGGCTGCTCTGGTACGCCAACCACGCCCACGGATCGGGGATGTCGTACAACGTGGTCACGATCACGGGCATCGTCGACGGCGCCGCCTGGGAGAGGCTTGCCCGCCGGGCGCAGAGCGGTGACCTCCGACCCTGGATGCGCGAGATGGACAACCTGCGTCACGAGGTGAGCGGCAAGATCCTGCTGCCGGTGTCGTGGTCACCGCTTCAGACCGTGGACTTGACGACGGTGCCCACCGATGGGTCCACTCACCCCCTGGCACTGTTCATGGAAGACACCGGGTGGCCCTACGCGCCGCTCGACGAGTACATCCGCTCCTGGGACGAGATCTACTATCGGCCGCTGTCCCGGGCACCGGAACGGATGCGAATCCTTGATATTCAGGCCTGCTTTCAGGTCGCGCACGGAAGTTATCGTCGGCGAGAAGCGATGCTGTGGCAACGGATTGACGACTCCAACAACTACGCGGCGCTCGTCCACCTGCTCACCAAGGAGATCCCGCCCGAGCACCGGGCGCCGGGCAGCTACATGTTCGACGCTTTGCAGTTCCGCGATCAATGGGAAAGCCGGCTGTTGCGCACCTCGGACTGGTCACCCCTTTACTGAGCTGTTGATCCGGCCGCCCGATTCAGGATGTGGGCCGCTTCGCCGACCATTTCGGAGACGATGTCAGCGGCGGGACGGACTTCGCGTATCCGCCCCACCCCCTCGCCGATCAGTATGGCGGCGGTGTCGAAATCCTCTGCGGCGACGGCTTTTTCGTAGGCGCCGATCGCTGCTGGCAGTTGCGCCGACAGTTCGGCCTCGTTGCCGTGCCAGGTGTCCAGGAAGGCGTTGCTCAGCGCCCGCGCGTTGTATCCGGTGGGCCATTCGAGGCGGCGCACAAGGTCATAGACGCGGGTGCGCAGGGTGTCGTCGCCGCCGGCCGCCACGGCGCGCTGCTGCGCGCGCGGTGAGACCAGCGCCTCCGGCGTCGCCCAGAACCGGGTTCCCACGACCGCGCCATCGGCACCCAGTGCCAGCGCGGCCGCCAGCCCGCGACCATCGCTCACGCCGCCCGCGGCCACCACCAATGTGTCGGGCGAGCGATCGGCCACGAAGTCGACGACCTCGGGCACCAGGGTGAAGGTCGACCGCACGCTCATGCCGTGGCCACCGGCCTCGCCGCCCTGAGCCACGATGACTTCGGCCCCGGCGTCCAAGGCCCGGCCTGCCTGATCGAGGGTCTGCACCTGCGCGAGCAGCGGGACGCCGGCAGCGTGAATGCGGTCGGCGAAAGGCTGTAGCTCGCCGAACGACAGCATCACGGCCGCCGGCCGCTGCTCCAGTGCGATGTCGAGCGCCCCCGGGTTGCGGGCCAGGCTCCAGGTGATGAACCCGTATCCGACCCGGGCGCCGTCGGCCAGGCCGACCTGGGTTCGCAGCCATTCGGCGTCGGCGTAGCCGCCACCGATGAGGCCCAGGCCGCCCGCCTGCGTCACCGCCGCCGCGAGCCGACCGCCGGAGACCAGCGCCATCGGCGCGAGCACGATCGGTTGCTCGATTCCGAACGACTCGGTGAGCCGCGTCGTCAAATCAATCGCGCTCACTTGAGTTCACCGGTGAGGAACTGCGCCCTACCGTGGCCGAAAGACCAATCCTCGTCGTCGTTTTCGGTGACCGAGACGATCAGGTCGGCGGGGTCGAGCCGGCAGCGATCCGCGAGACGGGACGCCAGCAGCTCATAGAACTTCTGCTTGAGCTCGCGTGGACGTCGCCGGCTCACCATGTGCAAGACCACCTGGCGAGACGAACGGTCGATGCCCAGGCCGGTATCCAGCGTGACGATCTCGTGGACCGGGTGGGTGTGCACCACCTGGTAGCGATCCCGTTCCGGGACGCCGAACGCTTCGACCACCGTCTCGTGGATCGCGTCCAGCAGCGCACGAACCTCCGACGGCGAACGGCCCTCGACGAGGTCGATGTACAACAGCGGCATTTTTTCCTCCTGCGGACAACGCGCGGATTGCGCATCCTTTGCAACCGACGGTAGGTCCACCGGAATCCCGCGTGAAATGCCTTCTGTAGGCGATCTATGCTCATCAGGCATGGACGCGGTGCAGGCCGGCCGAGTCGAGTTGCGCCACCTGCGGACATTCGAAGCGGTGGCACGCCTCGCCTCGTTCACGCAGGCCGCCGAGGAACTCAGCATCACCCAGCCCGCCCTGAGCAGAACCATCCAGCAGCTCGAGGACGCGCTCGAAGCGACGCTGTTGGACCGCAGTTCGCGACACGTGGCGACCACCCAGGCCGGGCGGATCTTCCTCGATCACGTCGAACGCGTCCTTGCCGAGTTGGGGCGCGGTGTGGACGCCGTCCGGCAACAGGCGAGCATCCGCCTCGGGTTCAGCTGGCTGCTGCCCGACCCGTGGGCGCAGGACACCGTCGCGCAATTCGAGCGGGCCGCCCGGACCACGGTCAACCTGATCCGCACCGACGACGCGCTCGGCGCGGTCCAGCAGGGAAGGGTCGACGTCGCCCTGGTGCGCGGGCATGTCACGTCGACCTCCGTTCGGATCGTGCACCTTTTCGACGAGCCACGCGTGGCGGTGTGTTCGATTCATTCGCCCCTCGCGGAGCGTGCGAAGCTGGACTGGGCCGAGGTGCCACGGTGGCCACTCGTGGTCAACACCGCCAGTGGCACGACCGGACCCTGGTCGTGGCCCGCAGGCGCGGGACCCGAAACGGTGGTCGAGACAACGAATTTCGACGAGTGGATCGAATGCGTCGCCGCCGACCGGGGCATCGGGGTCATTCCCGACGTCGCCATCAGACGCAACATCCACCCGGGTGTGCGGTTCGTCGCGCTGTCGGGTGCTCCCGACATTCCGGTCGCCCTGGCGTTTTTGAAGCGGGCCAACGGCCCTGCGCTGCGCCGGTTCATCGAGGCGGCCGTGGACGCCGCGACCGAGCACTAAAGCCCCCGAGGACGCGAACCATCAGGCGAGTGACGCCAGACCGGAACGCACCAGTTCCAAACTCGCGGCCACATCTGCACCGAGGTCGCCGGAACAACCTCGGCGGCCCCAATTCTCCACTGCCGCAACGAGGGCCGCGGCAATCACGGAACCCGCGACCTCGGCGGCCAGGTCGATGCTGGCCAGATCCGGATTGCGTCGCCTGACGAAGTCGGTGAGCACGTGGGCAAACGACGACTGCACGACCCGCAGGTGACCGGCGATCCGCTCGGCGCTGATCAGCTCGGCCCGGGCGGTCGCGGCCTGCCGGACCACTTCGAGGTCGTGCGGGAATGCGGCGACGCTGGCCAGCACCGCGTCGAACAGCGATTCCGAGGTCGGTCGCTGGGCAAGCGCTTCGGCCAGCCACTCCAACTGGGTCTCGTAGTCCTGGAAGAGCACGGCTTCCTTGGTCGGGAAGTGCCGGAAGAAGGTGCGTTCGGTGACACCGGCCTCGCGGGCCAGCTCGGTGACGGTGACGTTGGCAAACCCCTTGTGGGCGAAGCTCTTCAACGCCGCTTGGCGAAGTGCCTCATGCGTCGATCGTCGTCGTTGTTCATGACGGTTGCCCGGGGCGGTCATCTCAGCGGTGATCGTATCCCAGGCGAGCGGGTCACGACTGACATCTTCCAATTGTGTCAGTACTGACATATTCTTGGCACGCGATCACCCGACGGAGGCGAGGGCCAACATCGTGACCAATACCGAGTACCACGCAATCGTGGTGGGCGCCGGGCACAACGGGCTCACCGCCGCGGCGATTCTGCAACGCGCGGGCCTGCACACTCTGTGCCTAGAGGCCAACACCTACGGCGGCGGCATGGCCGCGACGGTCGAACTGATCGACGGCTTCCGGTACGAGATCGCCGGTTCGGTGCAGTTCCCCATGGCGAGCCAGCTCACCAAGGACCTCGGGCTGGATACGCTGCCGGCGGTGGAGCCCGACGTGATGTCCATCAACATCGGCGAACACGGCGAGGAGCCGATGATCTTCTACCGTGACCCGATGCGGCTCATGACGCATCTGAGCGAGAGGCACGGCCTCGAGGCGGTCACCGGCATGGCCGAATTGATCGGCTGGAGTCAGGGGCCGGCGAAGGCGCTGGGCCGCTTCGACGTCCGCCGGCCGCCCAAGACGCTCGATGAGATGTATGCCTGCGCGACCGACGACGCCGAGCGCCGGGCGATTCACGAGATGCTGTTCGGCTCGGCCATGGACGTGATCGACCGCTACCTACCCGACAAAGACAAGCACGCGGTCATGCGCGGAATGCTGGCCTTCCTGGCCGTCAACTCGACCTACCGCGGCCCGTACACACCGGGCAGCGCAACCTGTTTGGCGTTTGCTTTAGCCGTGCCCCAAGACGACGCGGCCAGCACCGCGATGATGACGAAGCTGAAGGGCGGCATCGGCGCACTCACCGAACATCTGCGCGAGCTCTTCGTCGCCCACGGCGGCGAGATCCGGTTCCGCGCCAAGGTCGACGAGATCCTCGTCGACGACGGCAAAGTGACCGGTGTGCGACTGCGCGACGGATCGACGATATCGGCGCCGATCGTGGTATCCAACCTGTCGCCGGATATCACGCTCACCGAACTGATTGCTCCCGAACATGTTCCGGCACAACTGGTCTCACGCGTCTCCGGGCGCGACCACCGGGCCTCGTTCGTGCAGATCCACTTCGCCCTGGATGGGCTGCCCGAATTCGCCCCGCCGTACGACTTCCTCAACGCCGACGGCATGCAACAGTCGGTCGGAATCTTCGGATCACCCGAATCCCAACAGCTGCACTGGGAAAACTGCCGGCGTGGCGTCGTTCCGGACAATCCGTCGATGGGAATGCAGATCCCATCGGTGCACGATCCCGGCATGGCGCCGCCCGGCAAGCACGCGGCGAGCGCGTTCGCCTACGCGTTCCCGGTCGAGGTCAGCCGCGACCAGCACGGGCACCTCAAAAACTTGATGGCGCAACGCGTTATCGACAAGATCACCCGCTTGGCGCCGAACTTCAAGGACATCCTGATACGCCACATCACGTTCGCGCCCTACCACATGAACACCATGTTCGGCGCGCCCTCGGGCGACTTCTGCCACGGGCTGCTGCACCCCGACCTGATGGGTCCCAACCGGCCCGGCCCGAAGGGCTTCCTGGATATGCCCATCGGAATCGACGGCCTGTATCTCGCCGGCGCCGGATGCCATGGCGGACCGGGCATCACCTTCACCCCCGGTTACAACGCCGCCTATCAGGTGCTCGACGACGCGTCCTGAGCCGGGGTGATCAGGGTTGGCAGCCGGGTTCCAGGGGGAGGGCCGCGCCGGTGGTTTGGAGCGACAACAGATACAGGTAGGTCGCGAGCGAATGTTCGCACGACACCGTGTATTTCACCAGCGCCTTCGGAGGCCACGGAGCCAAGCGGACCGGGATGAGCTCGACCGGATTGAGGACGTGTTCGTAGGCGAGGGGCGGGGGCAGCGCGGGGACGATGTCCAGGCGGTTTGCGACGCGCCACGAGTTTTTGACTACCTGGTCGAACGTGGCCGCAAACAGCGAATCGCCGGTGCGTGGACTGCCATAGGTATAGACGGCCGGGCTGGTAAACGCGGTATTCGCCGCCACATCCAGGGCGAGCAGTGTCGCCAGGGCCCCTCCCAGGCTGTACCCGCAAATCGTCACCGAGCCGACGGGTTGGGGGAACGTAAGGTTCCCGAGCGCGTTGACGACCGTCGGCGAACCCGGTGTGGCTCCGGTCCGCAGGGACTCGTACATGTCGGTGAAGCCGTCTTCGGTGTGGCCGGCACCGGCCAGGAACGGGCAGGGCACCTGGACAAAGTCGACGTCGTGAATCCACTCCAGCCATCCCTCGGTGCCACGGATCGCGATCGCGACGTCGCCGGTCTTGTCCTGCTGGCAGATCAGCCCAATGGACACTTCAGCGACGCCACGGGCCGGGTTCATGTCGGTCGCCAGATCGTTGGCGTAGATCGTGGTGACCACGGTGTAGTCGACGCCGCCGGCGCTCAGCGCCTCACCCGCCCTATTGGTCAGATCGCCCGGCGGCGTCCCGTAGGTCGCGTTGACGAGCTGAGCGAATTGTATTGCCTGCGTTACGTCTAACGTCGGTGGTGTTGGCATGGCGGGCCCGCTCGGGTTCAGCCGCCGAACATTCCGGTGAGCTGCGCCTGCGCGGTCGCCGCGCCGGCGATCGTCTGCGCCGCCTGAACGCCGGCCAGGCCGCCGGCCAGTTGATAGTCATTGGGCAGCTGGTAGAGGGTGAACCGGTAGTGATGCGTGCCGGTTCCAGCCGGGGGACAGGGACCCTTGTAAGCGGACTGGCCCGCCGTGTTCGGCAGGGCGGTCGCCCCGGCCGGGGTCTGACCGTCGGCGGTGCTGCCCGAGCCGGGGGCGATCCCGACGACGACCCAGTGGATGTACAGGCCGTTGACGGCGTCGGGGTCGTCGACGACGAGCGCCGCGCCCTGCGGCGCCGACCAGGCCAGCGGCGGCGCGAGGTCAGCGCCTTTGCAGGTGTACTGCACCGGAATCGGCGCACCGTCGGCGAAGGCTGGGCTGCTGATCGTCATCGGCCCGTCCCCGGGCGCGTTCGGCGCCGCCGTGCGGCCGAGGGTGGTGATCTTCGGCGTCGACGGTGTGGTCTGATGGCTATGACCTTGGCCGCCGCAGCCGGCCAGCCCCGGCGCGATCGCCAGCGCACCGACGATCGCCGCGATCCGATGAAGCGTGCCCGCCGGTGTCGATTCCATGAATAACAGTCTGACTCGCGCGCCCGCGGTGGGGAAGGACCCGATTTCACCCGGGCGCGGTGGCGTTACTTGCCGCGCTTCTCGACTTCGAGCACCCGCTTGCGCAGTCCCTCGGTGGCCGTGTCCATCAGGCTCTTGGCCCCCTTCTTGACCAGGAACCCGGGCACGGGCGCCACCAGGTCCACCGTCAGCTCGAAGTGAACCCGGGTGGAGTCGCCTTCGGGGGTGAGCGTGTACCGACCCTCCTGAGCGCGTTGCTGTTTCGCGCTGATCAGGGTCCAGCCCACGCCGTCGTCATGGACGGTGTACGCCAGCTCCTGTTCGTCGCTGACGCCGACGAGTTTGACCACCTGTCTGGATCTGGTCGGGTGGTTCTGGTCGTCGCGCTCGAGCACTTCGACCTTCTTGTGCGCCGACGACCACTCTGTCAACGACTCGATGTCGAACAGCACATCCATGATTTCGTCGGGCGTCGCCTCGATGACGACTTCGCGGGAATCGGTGATAGCCATGTCGGGGAAATAGCCGGTGCGGTGCGGCTCGAAACCAGGCGCGTCAAGGACTTGGTTGGGCGCCAATCCGAGCGAGCCGGGGGAGCACGACGTCGCGCCATCCCGGTCCCATCCGCTCGAACGCCCGCGCCATGCGATCGTCGTCGAGGTCAAAGCCGCTGTGTTCCAAGAACACTCGGGTGCCGTCCCCTTCGGCTTCCAGCCGCCAGGTCAGCGTCCAGGCGGCGGTGAACGTATAGACGAACCGGTGCGGCGGGTCGACCTCGAGCACCGTGCACGGCTGCTTGCCGTAGCCCGGCATATCAAGAGTGAACTGGTGTCCCACCACCGCGGCCACCTGCCCCTCGGCCCACCACAGCTTCAGCAGCGCGGGTTCGGTCAGCAATCGCCACACCGTTGCCATGGGCGCCGCCACGAATTGATCCACCCGGATGGTCGCGAACCGTGACGTTTCGGTCATTTCAGCTCCTCTGCTACCTCGGCGAGCTTGGCCAGTCGGGCACGCCAGAACTTCTCGAAGGGATGCAGCCACTCGCCGAGCTCCGCCAACGGCTCCGCGGTCAGGCGGTAAATGCGATGCCGCCCGTGCGGCTGGTCGGCCACCAGGCCGGCCTCGCGCAGCACCTTGAGGTGCTCGGCGACCGCCGGCCGGCTGAGCTCGAACCGCTCGCTGAGTTCCCCCGCCGACCGCGGTTGGTCGAAGAGGATCTCCAGCAGCTCGCGGCGCACCGGGTTGGCCAAGGCGAGAAAGACGCGATCGACACTGCCCACATCCCGCAACATATGTCGGACATTCCCGACATGTCAACTATTTCTGACATAACGTCACGGGGGAAAGGGGCGGCGACCGGAAGTCGGCGCGGCTACCTTCGGAGGCTGTGCATCTCGCCTGGGAACGACTGACCGGCAGTGTGCATCGCTGCCGGCTCCCGTTCTGTGACGTGACCATCGGGCTGGTGTGCGGCAGTGGCGGGGCGTTGCTCGTCGACACCGGAACCACGCTCACCGAGGCGGCCGCGATCGACGCGGACGTCCGGCTGCTCGCCGGGCGCCCGGTGGACCATATTGTCTTGACGCACAAGCACTTCGACCACGTGCTGGGTTCATCGCAGTTCGCCGGTGCACGGGTGCACAGCGCCCCCGAGGTGGCCGAACACCTTTCCTCGGCGACCGACCAGCTCCGCGAGGACGCCCTGCGGCATGGCGCCGACCCCGCCGAGGTTGACGCGGCGATCGCCGCGCTACGGCCCGCGCACCGCGGCGGCTACGACGCGGTCGTCGACCTGGGGGACCGGACGGTGACGATCACCCACCTCGGCCGCGGCCACACCGCATCGGACTTGGCGGTGGTCGCGGCCGGGAGGGACGATCGCGAGCGGGTCGTGGTGTTCACCGGCGACTTGGTGGAGGAGTCCGGCGACCCCGCGATCGACGCCGACTCCGATGTCGCGGCCTGGCCGGCGACCCTGGACCGGCTGCTGGCGGTCGGTGGCCCCGGCGCGATCTACGTCCCGGGCCATGGCGACGTCGTCGACGCGGGGTTCGTGCGGCGCCAGCGGGACTGGCTGTCCCGTCGTGCAGCCGCCAGGTGATCGAGACTATGCCGAAAAGTATTGTCTCCCAAGCGTTGACGGCCGACCAGGGCGCGGCACACGGCTCGGCGAGCATCCCAGCCAGCGAACGATCCCCGCCGATCACCGACCCGGCGCCGAATAGCTCTCGCAAGTACTGGGTGCGGCAACAGTTTTGGGTCCAGTCCCTCGACCCCTGATTGAACTGCCGTTCCCGGGGATAGACTCACGTTCAGTGGAATCGTGTGCGAAGAGGAGCGGAAGACATGGCGATCATTGATAGGGACACCCAAGTCCGGCCATCGTTTGACGACGAGGTCGCTGCCACGCAGCAATACTTCGACGACCCGCGCTTTTCTCGCATCACGCGCCTCTTCACGGCTCGCCAGGTAGCGGAGCAGCGGGGCACCATCCCCACCGACTACACCGTCGCCCGCAACGCGGCGGCCGCCTTCTACGAGCGGCTGCGCGAGCTGTTCGCCGAGAAGAAGAGCATCACCACGTTCGGCCCGTACTCGCCGGGCCAGGCCGTCGCAATGAAGCGCATGGGCATCGAGGGGATCTATCTGGGTGGTTGGGCGACGTCCGCCAAGGGCTCCACCACCGAGGATCCCGGACCCGACCTCGCCAGCTACCCGCTGAGTCAGGTGCCCGACGACGCCGCGGTGCTGGTGCGTGCGCTGCTGACCGCCGACCGCAACCAGCAGTACCAGCGCCTGAACATGAGCGAGCAGCAGCGGGCCACCGCCACGGAGTACGACTACCGGCCGTTCATCATCGCCGACGCGGACACCGGCCACGGTGGTGATCCGCACGTGCGCAACCTGATCCGACGGTTCGCCGAGGTCGGCGTGCCCGGGTACCACATCGAGGATCAGCGCCCCGGCACCAAGAAGTGCGGCCACCAGGGCGGCAAGGTGCTGGTCCCGTCGGACGAGCAGATCAAACGCCTCAATGCGGCGCGCTTCCAGCTCGACATCATGAAGGTCCCAGGCATCATCGTCGCCCGCACCGACGCCGAGGCGGCCAACCTGCTCGACAGCCGGGCCGACGAGCGCGACCAACCGTTCCTGCTCGGCGCCACCAACCTCAACATCCCGTCCTACAAGTCGTGCTTCCTGGCGATGGTGCGCCGCTTCTACGAGCTGGGTGTCAAAGACCTCAACGGTCACCTGCTCTATGCGCTGCCCGAGGGCGAATACGCCGAGGCCGGCGACTGGCTCGAACGCCAGGGCATCCAGGGCGTGATCTCCGACGCCGTCAACGCGTGGCGCGAGAACGGCCAGAAGTCGATCGACGACCTGTTCGACCAGGTCGAGTCGCGGTTCGTGGCGGCCTGGGAGGATGACGCCGGGCTGATGACCTACGGCGAGGCCGTGGCCGAGGTGCTCGAATTCGATGCCAGCGAGGGCGAGCCGGCCGACATGAGCGTCGACGAGTGGCGAGCCTTCGCGGCGCGCGCGTCCCTCTACTCCGCGAAGGCCAAGGCGAAAGAGTTGGGCGTCGACCCCGGTTGGGACTGCGAGCTGTCCAAGACCCCTGAGGGCTACTACCAGATCCGCGGCGGCATCCCGTACGCGATCGCCAAATCACTGGCGGCCGCGCCGTTCGCCGACATCCTCTGGATGGAAACCAAGACCGCCGACCTGGCCGACGCCAAGCAGTTCGCCGACGCCATCCACGCCGAGTTCCCCGACCAGATGCTGGCCTACAACCTGTCGCCGTCGTTTAACTGGGACACCACCGGCATGACCGACGAGCAGATGAAACAGTTCCCCGAGGAACTGGGCAAGATGGGCTTCGTCTTCAACTTCATCACCTATGGCGGCCACCAGATCGACGGCGTCGCGGCCGAGGAGTTCGCCACCTCGCTGCAACAGGACGGCATGCTGGCGCTGGCGCGCCTGCAGCGCAAGATGCGCCTGGTCGAATCGCCTTACCGCACACCGCAAACCCTGGTCGGCGGCCCGCGCAGCGACGCGGCGCTCACCGCCTCCTCGGGCCGCACCGCGACCACCAAGGCGATGGGCGAGGGCTCGACCCAGCACCAGCACCTGGTGCAGACCGAGGTGCCGAAGAAGCTGCTCGAGGAGTGGCTGGCGATGTGGAGCGAGAACTACAGCCTCGGCGAGAAACTCCGCGTGCAACTGCGGCCCCGGCGGGCCGGCTCGGACGTGCTCGAGCTGGGTATCTACGGCAACGACGACGAGCAGCTGGCCAACGTCGTCGTCGACCCGATCAAGGACCGGCACGGCCGCAGCATCCTTCAGGTGCGCGACCAGAACACCTTCGCCGAGAAGCTCCGGCAGAAGCGGCTGATGACGCTGATCCATCTCTGGCTGGTGCATCGCTTCAAGGCCGACGCGGTGATCTACGTGACGCCGACCGAGGACAACCAGTATCAGACCGAGAAGATGAAATCGCATGGCATCTTCAGCGAGGTCTACCAGGAGGTCGGCGAGATCATCGTCGCCGAGGTGAACCGGCCCCGCATCGCCGAGTTGCTGCAGCCCGACCGGGTCGCGCTGCGCAAGCTGATCACGAAAGAAAATTAGCCAGCGGACCGACAGCGGTCGCCCCATCGACGCGCGCGGCGGCCGCTGATCGCCGCTATCGATCCAGGCCGGCCCGCTTTCGCTTAAGGTGCTGGCCCCCGTTCGTGCCATCCCTTCGCGCGCGTGTTCGGCCCGCATCGTTTCGCCACCGTGCCGATGCCGAAAATTTACCGTGCAAACAGTTGCCCAGGTATAGAATTAGCCTGTAACAAACGTGCGTTCGGATTTAACAAACGCGCAGAACAGGGAGGAGCCCCTGATGAGAACCCCAATCAAGAAGGCGATCGCCGGGTTCGGTGGTGCGGCAGCGGTTGTTTTGACCGTCGGATTCGGTGCCGGCGGTGTTAGCCCCACGGGCAGCGCATCGACGGCGGCGACGCATCCGTCACCCGGTGTCACGACGACGCAACCCGCCGCGCCCGCGCCAGGCGTACACATCGCCACGCTCGCCGGTTGCATCCTGGGAGCTAATTGCTAGCCGATCACCGTTCGCGATGGCCCATCACATCAGAGTGATGGGCCGTCTTCGTCTGGCACAATCTCGGCGCCGAAATCTGTTTGCGCGGCCGCGCCCGAGGGTAAGAAAAAGTGGGCGGGGCGAAGTGACGCAAGTGGAGATTGGGGGATCTGATGAGATCTGGACCGAGGACGACGGTCGCGCTGTTCGGCGGTGCGGCGATGCTCGTGCTGTCGGTCGCCTGCGGCGGCGGCCATAAGGGCGGCCCGAGCAGCACCACCACCACCCCGACGACCACGCCGTCGTCCAGCGTTGCGCCCACTACTGCACCTGCACCCGGCGGAGGCGAGCCCGGCGGCCCGACCGGTGGCGGCGGCCCCGGCGGAGGCGGCGGCGGTGTGCCCGGCGGCCCGACCGGTGGCGGCGGCCCCGGCGGAGGCGGCGGTGGCGTGCCCGGCGGCCCGACCGGTGGCGGCGGCCCCGGCGGAGGCGGCGGCAGCATTCCCGGCGTCGGCGGTGGCGGCGGCGGACCGGGCGGCGGTGGCGGTTGCGTCGGCAACGTCTGCGGCGGCTACTGATCGCCGACCCGCGTTGAGCCGGCGCTGAAACGCACCACAACAGCTTGTTTCCCTAGCCGGTGGGGCCGGGATTACCTGGCCCCATCGGCTGAACCCTTTTGTCCGGCCTAGGGCGAGCCCGCGATCCGAGTTATGGTTCTCCGCAACTCGGATGCAAGGGGACTTCAATGTCGAAGCTCAGGTTCGGATACTTCATCGCCCCGTTCCACCGCGCGGGCACCAACCCGACGCTGGCCCTGCAGCGGGATCTGGCGTTCGTCGAGCACCTCGACGCCCTCGGCTTCGACGAAGTGTGGCTGGGCGAGCACCACTCGGCCGGCAGCGAAATCATCAGTTCCCCAGAGATTTTCATCGCCGCGGCCGCCGAACGGGCGAAGCGGATCCGGTTCGGCACCGGGGTCATCTCGTTGTCGTATCACAACCCGCTCTGGGTCGCCGACCGGCTGATGCTGCTGGACCACCTGACGCACGGCCGCATCATCGGCGGCGTGGGGCCCGGCTCGCTGCCCAGCGACTCGTCGATGATCGGGCTCACCCCCACCGACACCCGAGAGTTGCTGGAAACCAACCTCGACATCGTCGTGCGGTTGCTGGCGGGGGAGACGGTCAGCGCCAAGACCGCAACCCACCAACTCTTCGATGCCAAGCTGCAGCTTGCCCCGTACTCCGACGGCGGGATCCCGCTGTCCGTCGCCGCGGTCGCGTCACCGACGGGCGCGCGGCTGGCCGGCAAGCACGGCATCGGCCTGCTGTCCATCGGCGCGACCCTGACCGTCGAGGGTTTCAATGCGCTGTCCTACCACTGGGGCATCGTCGAGGAGCGCGCCGCGGCATTCGGCACGCAGGTCGACCGCAAGAACTGGAGCCTGGTCGGCCTGTTCCACCTCGCCGAGACCGAAAAGCAAGCCCGTGAAGAGGTCAAGTTCGGCATCGAGCCGTGGTTCCGCTACTTCCAGAAGGTGGCCGCGTTCCCGCAGATGACGATGCCCGGCGAGCAGCTCGACGAAATGATCGACGTCATCAATGAGAACGGGGCGGGCGTCATCGGCACGCCCGAGCGGGCGCGCGAACAGGTGCAGCGGTTGTGGGATCAGTCCGGCGGTTTCGGCTGCATGCTGCAGATGGGCCACGAGTGGGCCAACCCGGCCGCCACCCGGCGGTCCGCCGAGTTGTTCGCCGCCGAGGTGATGCCGCACTTCCAGGGGCAGGCGCAGCCGACACTGGACGCCGCCGCGCGCGCCGGCCAGGCCCGGGAGAACCTCGCGCAGTCACAGTTGGACGCCGTGGCGCACATGACCAAGAAGTACCAGGACGAGGTCGACGCGAAGTAGCGCTGCACCCCGCCCGCGCGAATTCCCTTGGCGGCCCCCGCATTTCGCTGGGATGCGGCGTGGCTTTCCGACGCGGGCCGGGCGCGGCCGCCGCGCGGCTTCATATCAAGCCGACAGCCGGGTCCCAGGGGGCAGCTAAGGACGCGGCGCATACCTGGAGGATGACCGCCAACACCGCTGGCCCCACGACCGCCGGCGGACGCCGCCGGGGACTACTGCGCCTCACGCTCGCGGGCGCCGCGACCCTGGCGGTCCTGGCCCTCTACGACGCGGCGCAGCCCCAGACCCCCGGGACCACGCTCGGATCCGGATCGGTGCGCCTGACGGACATGGCCTTTTCACCCCAGGCGCCGCCGGGCCTCGCCGGCGGCGGCCTCGCGGCCGATGGCGGTGACGACCAGGCCCAGCTGAATCAGCAGCAGCTGCAGCAGTCGATGCAACAGGCCGAAGAGCAAAACGAGCAGGCCCAGCAGCAGTTCAATCAAGACATGCAGCAGCAACAGACCTACGAGAACCAGTTCAACAACCCGTAAATCGTGAATCGGAACGTGGCGGCCGCTGCGCGCGGCCGTCATGCGCCATGCGAGAAGCTACCGGCCGCCGGTGGATTCGCGATCGGCCGCCTTCACCAGCCGGCCCGCGAAAAACCGGACCGCTCCGCCCATGGCGGCGCGCATCAGCGGGCCTGTCCCGCGAACGCCTTCGGTGAATGAGCCCGTCCAGCGGATGTCGGTCCCGCCCGACGCATTCGGCGTGAGGACCACCTCGCCGCCGTAGTCCTTGGCCGGGGTGGCCGGGCCCACCAGCTTGTAGGCGTGGCGACGGTCCGGCTCGTACTCGACCGTCTCCTCCTGCACGTAGACCGGCCACATGCCCACCTTGCGGATGGACCCGACGCCGCCCGGCGCGGGATCGCCCTGGCGAGCCCAACTCGAGTGCATGACAATCGGCTTGGCCCACTGCGACCAGTTGGCGCCGTCGGCTACCAGCCGGAAGACCGTCGCGGGGGGCGCGCTGCTGGTGCGGGTGATTTCGAAGGAAAAGTTCCGGCCCGGCATGACAACTCCTGGTGGTAGCAGACGGACGGCCGTGGACGCCGCTCGCCGGTAGGCTACCGCCCACGCCGGGCGTCGGCCGGAGCGGGTGGATCGCCTCTGTCAACCCGGTGATCGAGCGTCTGCCGGAACCGGCGAATGCGTCCGCCGCTCTTGATGTTTGCCGATTCACCGCACAGGGACCGTCGCATCGGCTTGCCTAGACTGCAGTAATGGATCGGCAGGACGGCCCAGGTGCCGGTGGCCTACTTCGGATCGAAGACTGCCTGGACGCGGCCGGCCGGGTCATGATGCCGCCCGGGGTCAATCTAATCTCGCTCATCGACCGCAACATCGCGAACGTCGGTGACACCGTGGCGTATCGCTACCTCGACTACAGTCGTTCGGCCGACGGCGACGCCGAAGAGGTGACGTGGAACCGGTTCGGCGTCCGGCTGGAGGCCATCGGCGCGCGCATCCAGCAGGTGGCCGGTCACGGTGAGCGCGTTGCGGTCCTCGCGCCGCAGGGCATCGACTACGTCGCCGGCTTCTACGCGGCGGTCAAGGCCGGAACCATCGCGGTGCCGTTGTTCGCCCCGGAACTGCCCGGGCACGCCGAACGGCTCGATACCGCGCTGCGCGATTCCGAGCCCACGGTCCTACTCACGACGACGTCCGCCCGGGCGGCGGTGGAGAAGTTCCTGGCCGGCCACCCGCACCTGCGCCGGCCGCGGGTGATCGCCATCGACGAGATACCGGATTCGGCGGGGGAGTCGTTCGTGCCCACCGAGCTCGGCATGGATGACGTCTCGCACCTGCAGTACACGTCGGGTTCGACCCGGCCGCCGGTCGGGGTCGAGATCACCCACCGCGCGGTGGGCACCAACCTGGTACAGATGATCCTGTCGATCGACCTGCTGGACCGAAACACCCACGGCGTCAGCTGGTTACCGCTCTACCACGACATGGGTTTGTCGATGATCGGCTTCCCGGCCGTCTACGGCGGCCACTCCACACTGATGTCTCCCACCGCGTTCGTCCGCCGTCCCCAGCGATGGATTCAGGCCCTGTCCGACGGGTCGCGGCAGGGCAACGTCGTCACCGCCGCACCGAACTTCGCCTACGAGTGGGCCGCGCAGCGCGGCCTGCCCGGCCGCGGTGCGGACATCGATCTGCGCAACGTGGTGCTGATCATCGGCTCCGAACCCGTCAGCATCGATGCGATCAGCACCTTCAACAAGGCGTTCGCGCCGTACGGGTTGCCGCGCACGGCGTTCAAGCCGTCCTACGGCATCGCCGAGGGCACGTTGTTCGTCGCGACCATCGCCCCCGCCGCCGAGGCGACGGCGGTGTACTTCGACTCCGAACGGCTGGGCGCGGGACACGCGGTGCGCGTCGACGCGGATTTTCCCAACGCCGTCGCGCAGGTGTCGTGCGGCCAGGTCGCGCGCAGCGAATGGGCCGTGATCGTCGACCCCTCGACCGGATCCGAATTGCCGGACGGCGCGGTGGGCGAAATCTGGTTGCAGGGCAATAACGTCGGACGCGGTTACTGGGGGCTGCCCGGCGAGACGCGGCGGGCGTTCGGGGCCGAGCTGCGATCGCGGCTCGCGGAGGGCAGCCACGGCGTGGGCGCCGATCCGGACCGCCCCTGGCTGCGCACCGGCGACCTGGGGGTGTACCTGGACGGCGAGCTGTATGTGACCGGCCGGATCGCGGACCTGCTGACCATCGACGGCCGTAACTACTACCCGCAACACATCGAGGCCACCGTCGCCGAGGCGTCGGAAATCGTCCGGCGCGGGTACGTGACCGCGTTTTCCGTGGCGGACGGCGATGACCCGGATGCCGCCCGGCTCGTCGTGATCGCCGAACGCGCCGCGGGCACCAGCCGTCAGGATCCGCAGCCGGCGATCGAGGCGATCCGCGCGGCGGTCGCGCAGCGGCACCGCCTGAACGTCTCGGACGTCCGTCTCCTGCCGGCCGGCGCAATCCCGCGCACCACCAGCGGCAAGCTGGCCCGCAGGGCCTGCCGGGCGGAGTACCTCGACGGCTCCCTGGGCGTCCGCTAACCGGGAGTCAACACCGGGGAGTTCCTGGCATCCTGGCCAGGTGGGCTTGATATTCCGGTTGGCGGAGCTGTTGATCTTGATCCTGCCGCTGACGGGCGCGATCGTCGCCGCGGTACGCGCGTTCGGCGCCTACCGCCGGCGCACCGACGAACGGGCGCGGGAAATCGGCCGAACACCAACACCCGAGACGCCCGCCGCGGATGGGGCCGGCGTGAATCAGGCGGCCCAGTGGCGCTCGATCCGCCGCGTCCTCGACGAGCACGCCCGCACGGACGAGCGCTGGCTCGAGTACGAACTCGACGTCGCCAAGCTGCTGGACTTCCCCCTGATGACCGACATGCGCGACGCGAACACGATCGCGTTCCACAAAGCCAAGCTGCGGGCCGACTTCCTGCGCCCCGTCAAGGCCGAGGATCTGCTCGACGACCGCGAAGGCGCGGCGCGATACATGGCCGCCGTCGAGGACTACGTCACCGCGTTCAACGCCGCCGAGGCCGAAGCGATCCGCCGGCGCCGCAACGATTTCTCCCGGTCGGATCAGCAGCGAATTACGCGGGCGCAGAGCCTGTTACGGGTCGCGGCCGACCCCGCAGCGGCGCCGCTGGAACGCCAGCGCGCCTATGACGTGGCCCGCAACGAACTCGACGGCCTGCTGGTGCTGCCGTCGGCGACACAGGCGAACCTCGAGCGCGGGATATCCGGCGAGCTGGAGGGATAAGGCTCGTGAGCGCAACACCCGGCCCGCCGGCCGCCGAACCCAATGGGCCGCACGGGCTCGAGGGGTATCCGCTCACCCCGCCGCCGCTTCCTCTGCCGGTGACGTTCGACCAGCACTGGCGTCATCTGACGTTCATCCATTGGCCGGTGCGCCCCGAAAGCGTCGAACAGATGTACCCGCCCGGCACCCGTCCCGACATCTTTGCCGATGGGTTGACGTATGTCGGGCTGATTCCGTTTGCCATGAGCAGCACCAAAATTGGCTCCGCGCTTCCGCTTCCGTACTTTGGCAGCTTCCTGGAGACCAACGTCCGCCTGTATTCGATCGATGAAGCCGGCCGCCGCGGCGTGCTCTTCCGGTCGCTGGAAACGGCGCGGTTAGCCGTCGTGCCGGTCACCCGCATCGGTCTTGGCGTCCCGTATACGTGGGCCCGAATGCGGATGCGGCGCGACGGCGACCGTGTCGTGTATGACAGTGTGCGCCGATGGCCCCGGCGCGGCTTGCGCAACCGGATCGAGATCGCCGTGGGCGAGGTCGTCGAGCCGACGCCGTTGGAGGTCTGGCTGACGGCCCGGTGGGGCGCGCATACGCGTAAGGCGGGCCGGACGTGGTGGGTGCCGAACGAGCATGGGCGCTGGCCCCTTCGTGCGGCCGAAATCGTCGAGCTGGACAGCGAACTGGTGCGGGCCGCCGGGGTACGGCCGGCCGGCGAGCGGTTGCGCGCGCTGTATTCCGGCGGTGTGCGAACGCTTTTCGGGCGGCCCCGGCCGATCCGGTGAGCTAGGGGCAGGTGTAACCGCCGTCGATCACGACGTCCGATCCGGTCATGTAGCTGGAAGCCTCGCTGGCCAGATAGACGTAGAGGCCGGTGAGCTCTTCGGGGCGGCCGATGCGCCCGAGTGGGATCTTCGGCTCCCACTGGCGGTGAAACTCCGTCAACGGCTCGACGAGCTCGGTGAGGATGTAGCCGGGGCTGACGCTGTTGACCCGAATGTTGTGCGGCGCGAATTCGACCGCCATGGCCTTGGTCAGGTGGATGACGGCCGCCTTGGAGGCGCAGTAGTGGCCGACCTGTTGAGGAACGTTGATGATGCTGCCCGACATCGAGGCGGTGGTGATGATGACACCGCCACGCCCCTGGGCCACCATCGCCCGGGCCGCCGCCTGCGCGGTGAGGAAGACACCGGTGACGTTGGTGTCCTGGATGCGCTGGAATTCTTCGGGCGACATGTCCAGCATCGGGACGACGTCGATGACGCCGGCGTTGCAGACCGCGATGTCGATGCCGCCGAGCTCCGCGATCACCCGGTCCACCATGCCGGTCACCTGGTCCGGCCGGGTCACGTCGCATCGGATCGGCACCACCTTGCCGGCACCGTCCGCCGCCAGCTCGCCGGCGATGCGTTCCAGCGCCTCGACATTCCGCGCCGCGATGGCCACGTCCGCCCCGGCCTGCACGTAGGCCTGGGCCACCTTCCTGCCGATGCCGCTGGACGCCCCGGTGACCAACGCCCTCTTGCCGCGCAGGCCGAACAAGTCCATCACGTTCATCCGAGATCCCCATTCATACGAGCGGCCCAAAACCGGAACACGTTCTAGTGTGTCCGCATGGGCAAATTCACCAGGGCAGAAATCGACAAAGCCGTCGATAACTACACCAAAGTCGTCGAAGGGTGCAGCGCTTCGGGCGACTGGCGGCCGTTTGCGGACCTCTTCACCGAGGACGTCGTCTATACCGAGCATCACTACGGCGTCTTTCACGGGCGCGAGGCGGTCCGCGACTGGATCGTCGCGGTGATGGCGCCGTTCCCGCACATGCGCTTCCCCAACGACTGGGTGGCTCACGACGAGGACAACGACGCCGTCGTCGTCATGATCAAGAACCTGCTGGACCACCCGACCGATCCGAAGGGCGAACCGTTCTGGTTTCCGAACTGGACCCGGCTGGTGTACGCCGGCGACGGCCTGTTCTCCAGCGAGGAAGACATTTACAACCCCGACCGGGACGCTCCCGGCGTCGTTGCGGCGTGGATGCAGGCCGGCGGCCAGCTCGCCACGACCGAGATCCTGCAGCCCGGCGCCTAGCGTCGGGGCTAGGGGCCCTGCCCCTGGGTAATGCTGTGCCACAAATCATTTCGATGCTCTGGCGCCAACACAGATCACCCCACCTCGATAGCCTTACTACCGCGCGGACACCGGCTTGGACCAGGGCATGGCCTACGCACCCTGGCCCAAGCCGATCCGCAAGGCCGCCTGGGATCTCAGCGATTCAGCGCGGCAACGGCTTCCACAATTTCCGGCTTGTCGGATTGAAGGCTCCCCCTCCAGCCGACGTCCCGTAACGGGTAGTGGTTGATCAACACGAGGACTTCCTCGATGTTGGCGATCCCGTCATAGGCCGCGCCGACGGCCGCCTCGATCTTTTGCACCAGCTTGCGTTTTGCATCGAGGTTGGTCAGTTCCGGTGCCTCGAGGGACACCACCGGCCGCACCGGCTCGGCTCGCACCCGACCGTCTTGGGACACGTTGTCGGCCAGGTACTCGCGCAGCCACCCGCGGGTATCGGGAATGGGGTAGGCCTCATCGAGCGCGTCGGTGATCTCCTTCAACATTTTCTGCTTGGCGTTCTGGGACGCCCCGATCGGGGCGTCGACGGTGAATACGGGCATGGCTCTCGTCTCCTTGATGGTCGTTCAGGTGGAACGAGTTTGAGAGTAGACCGCTTAGTTGGAAATTCCAAGTAGTAACTTGGAAAATACGATCGCCGCTGGTAGCATGGGTCGCATGGCAGGTAGACGGAGGTATGACACCGGCTGCGCGGTGGCGCATGCGCTGGATCTTGTCGGCGAGCGCTGGGCACTATTGGTGGTTCGCGAATTACTACTGGGCCCAAAACGTTTCACCGATCTGCTCGCCGGGTTGCCCGGTGTCAGCCCGGATGTGCTGACCCAGCGATTGCGCGAACTCAGCGGCGTGCAAGTAGTGCATCGGCGTCGCCTCGCCCCACCTGGCGCGTCCTGGGTCTACGAATTGACGCCGTGGGGGGCCGAATTGGCGCCAATCGTGCTCGGACTGGCCCGCTGGGCGAGTCGCTCACCGGCCATGCCCTATGACGCGCCACTTGGCGTCGATTCCCTGATGCTTTCCCTGACTGCTCTCTTCGACCGCCGAGCCGCGTCCGGGTTGGACGCAACCATCGCGATACGCCTGAGCGACCAGCCATTCCAGCTCCGCATCACCGGCGGTGAGCTTGACCTCACGCGCGGCGAGAGCCATCACCCCGACGTCACACTGGAAACCGATCAGGCCACGCTGCTCGCGTTGCTCCGCACGGACAATGGCCTTGACCAGATGGTTGACTCTGGGTCGCTGCGCATCGTCGGCGACCGTGCCCTCGTCGAGAGGTTCCGGCAGCTATTTCCCCTGCCGGCACCGTCTGGACTTGCGGCAGACGCGTGATGCTCGCGGCCCGCGTCGGGCGCGACTAGACCGGCGAGCGATCCGGCTGGCGCCCCCGGCGCCGCGACCGGACCTTGCCCAGCGCCTGCTCCCAGGCGAGCAGGGTAGTGGCTTTCACGTTGGCGGGCTTGACACTGTCGCGGGACAGCAGCGCCGTCGCGGCGGCCTTCGTGGTCGCCGACGCCTTCGACATGTGACCCGAGTCGAACGGCGGCTGTGGGTCGTATTCGAGCGCGAGCTGGATTGCCTTCGCGCGGGCTTCGCCGCCGATCTGGCCGGCCAGCCACAGCGCGAGGTCGAGCCCGGCGGACACGCCCGCACTGGTGACGATGTCACCCTGGTGCACGATCCGTTCGTCGGCCACGGGAACCGCGCCGAATGCCTTCAGCGCGGGAACCGTCAGCCAATGCGACGTCGCCCGGCGGCCGTCGAGCAGGCCGGCGGCCGCCAGAATCACCGACCCCGAGCACACCGACGTCGTCCAGCTCGCGCTGTGGTGCGCCTGCCGCAGCCAGTCGAGCAGCGCGTCGTCACGGGCATGAACCGGCGTCGACGGGCCCCCGGGAACGAGAATCACGTCGGGGGAGGGGGTTTCGGCCAGCGAGTGGGTGGCGCCGATGACCAGCACCCCCGAGTCGGCGGTGATCGGTCCGGCTTGGTGCCACACGAAGCGCACCTCGGCGCCCGGCAGGTTGCGCAGCACCTCGTAGGGACCGATCATGTCCAGCGCGGTGAATCCCGGATAGGCCACGATGGCGATTTGGGTCATCAGAATCGTCCTTTCGATGTCAGGCGAACGCCTTGCGGTATTGGTCGGGCGAAATACCAACGCGGCGAAGGAAATTGCGTCGCATGGTTTCCGCGGTGCCGAAGCCGCACCGAGCGGCGATCGCGACGACGGTGTCGTCGGTCTCCTCCAACTGACGGCGTGCGGCTTCGGTGCGGATGCGTTCGACGTATTGGCCGGGCGCCTCACCGATTTCGGCGGTGAATACCCGGGTGAAGTGCCGCGGGCTCATCGCAGCGCGGCGAGCCAGCTCGTCGATGCTGTGCGGGCGGCCCGGCTCGGCCTCGATCGTCTCCTGCACCTCGCGGATCGAGTCCCGTCTGGCCCGCGGCATCCATACCGGCGCGGCGAACTGCGTCTGGCCGCCCGGCCGGCGCAGATACAGCACGAGCCAGCGGGCGACGGTCTGCGCGAGCTCGGTGCCGTAATCGTCTTCGATCAGCGCGAGCGTGAGGTCGATGCCCGCGGTGACGCCCGCGGCGGTCCATAGGGTGTCGGTGCTTCGCACGAAGATCGGGTCGGCATCGACGTCGATGGCGGGGAATTCACTTGCCAACCGCTCGGCGAAGGCCCAATGGGTGGTCACCCGGTGCCCGTCCAGCAGGCCCGCCTCCGCGGCGAGAAACGCACCGGTGCACACCGTGACCATCCGGCGGGCATGGGTGGCGACGGACTTGATCCAGGCGACCAGGTCGGCGTCGGAGCGGGCGGCGTCGACGCCGGCGCCGCCGGGGAGAACGACGGTGTCAACCGGGTCGTCCGGGTCCGGCAACGGGGTCGCCACGAAAGCCAGCCCGGTGGCCGTCTGCACCGGTTGGCCACCGACCGAGGCCATCGCGACGTCGTAGCCGCCGCCCGTCAACAGCGATGCGCCGGTGAACACGTCGTACGGGCCCACCACGTCCAGCGCCTGCACGCCGGGAAAACCGACGATGACCACCTTGCGAGGCATGGATTCAGTGTTGGGCACGCCGGGGCCTGTCGTCTACGCCATGTATCCCACTGATTAGGACATAGGACCTGCCCCACGGCGGCCACGGCGGCCTTGGCAGACTGTTGCCCATGGCACAGATAACGTTGCGTGGAAACCCGATCAACACTGTCGGCGAGCTGCCTGCCGTCGGATCCAAAGCCCCGGCCTTCAGTCTGGTCGGCGGCGATCTGGCCCCGGTGAGCAGCGAGCAGTTCGGCGGTAAGCCCTTGGTGCTCAACATCTTTCCGTCCATCGACACGCCGGTGTGCGCCGCCAGCGTGCGGACCTTCAACGAGCGCGCCGCCGGGGCCGGGGCGACCGTGGTGAACGTCTCGAAGGACCTGCCGTTCGCGCAGGCGCGATTCTGTGGCGCCGAGGGCATCGAGAACGTCAAGAGCGGTTCGGCTTTCCGCGACAGCTTCGGTGAGGACTACGGGGTCACCATCACCGATGGTCCGATGGCCGGATTGCTTGCCCGGGCGATCGTGGTGGTCGGCGCCGACGGCAACGTCGTCTACACCGAGCTGGTTCCCGAGATCGCGCAGGAGCCCAACTACGACGCGGCGCTGGGGGCGGCGGGCTGACCTTCCCGCCCGCCCCGGGCTAGGCCTCTTCGAGTTCGGCCCGGCCCATCCGCTCCGACGTGGCCGCCAGCACCTCGCGGCAGCCTCGCCACATCTCGTCGATGATGTCGGCGGCCGGCGGCAGATCCTGGATGCGCCCGGCCACCTGGCCGGTGTTGGCGACGCTGGCGTCCAGGTCGCCCTCGAAGTAGAGCCGCTGCACGCGCTGTAGCGCCGCCGCGCCCGCTTCGGCGGATGTCGCGGTGTCGAGCCGCTCTGCGGCCGGGGTGCGGATGACGCGCATCATTCGCGTGCCGTCGAGGGGGAGCATCACCGTGCCGGTCTCGTCGGCGTCGACGACCGCCTGCTTGAGGTTGCCGTGCACCGGCGAATCCGCCGAGGCCAGCAGCCGGGTGCCCATCTGCACGGCTTCGGCGCCGAGCACAAACGCGGCCGCCATGGACCGCGCGTCGCAGATCCCTCCGGCGGCCACGATCGGGATGTCGACGTGTGCCGCCACCAGCGGCAGCAGCACCATGGTCGACGCGCCAAACCGGTTCTTGAATCCACCTCCTTCGACACCCTCGACCACCAGCCCGTCCACTCCGGCATCGACGGCCTTCTTGGCCGCGGCCAGGGTGCCCACCACGTGGAACACGGTGATGCCCGCGTCGTGCAGACGTTCGGTGAACACCGACGGGCTGCCGGCCGAGGTGGTGACGAACCGAATGTCGTTGGCGACGAGCAGATCCAGCATCGCGGGGTCGCGGTTGAACAGCAACGCGATGTTCGCGCCGACGGCACCGCCGGTCAGCTCGCGCACCCGTCGCAGGTCGGCACGCCCCTGGTCCGAGGTGGTCTCGATGATGCCCAGGGCGCCGGCATTGGACACCGCGGCCGCCAGCTGGGCGCCGGCGATGTAGGTCATCGGTGCCTGGATGATCGGGATGTCGATGTGCGCGAGCGCGCAGACCCGGTTGGGTGCCGGACTCGGGCCGCCGGTGGTCATCGGTCCCGCGGATCGATCAGGTCGCGGAAGCCCTCCGACCGGTGGACCGATGCGCCGAGACTTCGCACGCGCTCGGTCAGCGCTCGGTCGGACGTCACCACGCGAATGTCGCGCGGCGCGGCGTCCGCCGCGACCATCCGGACGATCTCGTCGTCGGCCGAATTCGCGGCCGCCCTGGGTGCGTGCGCGATCTCGACCACCGATGAGGTGATGCCCGTCGAAAGCGGTCGTTCAAAAACCACTGTCACCGTTTCTCCTTGAGCCGACGCCCATCGGTCCAGGCTTTCGACCAATGTGACCATGGCACCGTTGCGGTCTTTCCACCAGCCATCGGGACGACTTCCGATCACATTCATGCCGTCGACGATCCAGCGCACAACCCACACGGTAAACGACCCGGCGCGGCCGATTGATTTTCGTTCGAGAAGCCGGCAGTGGTTGATACGGTCACCCTCATGACCTCGATCGCCGACACCGAAGACCGGGTGATCGCGCTGGCCCGCGGTATGCGGGACCTGGTGCGCGCCGAAGCCGCCGAATCGGAGCGGGCGCGAACCCTGACCCCGGCGATCGTCGACGCGATGTGGGAAAGCGGGCTGATGTCGGCGTTCAACCCGGTCGCGGCCGGCGGTGTCGAGCCGTCGTTCACCGAGATGATCGAAACCTGGATCGAAATGGCTTGGCAGGATGGGTCATTCGGCTGGGTCGGGATCGCCAACCTGCCGTCGTCCTTTGCCGCGGCGGCCTACCTGCCCGACGAGGGCTTCGCCGAAGTGTTTACCGCACACGACAACCGGGTCACCCTGGGCGGCCAGTTCTTTCCCAACGGGCAAGGCGCCGCCGTCGACGGCGGCTACCGGGTGACCGGGGCGTGGAACTTCGGTTCGGGTACCGGTCACGCGCAATACGTCGCCGCCGGTTTCCTGCCGATGGACAACGGCGAGATGCGCTGGATCAGTGAGGGTTTCCCCGAGATGCGGGTCGCCGTGATTCCGCGGGAGGAGATCAGTTTCAACGACGGCTGGTTCGTCCAAGGGCTGAAGGGGACCGGCTCCTACGACTACAGCGCCCAGGAGTTGTTCGTGCCCGAGAGCCGCACGTTCGAACTGTTCGTGCGACAGCCCTACCGGGGGACCTCGCCGGCCACCCGGATGGGGCTGATGCCCGTGACCGCCGCCGGGCACGCCTCCTGGGCGCTCGGCGTGGCCAAGAGCATGCTCGACGACGTTCAAGAGTTGGCCGCGACGAAATTCCGGATGAGTGACATGGCAGCACTGGCCAGCCGGCCCACCTTCCAGAAGGGGCTGGCGCATCATCGCGCGGCCTGGCGTGCGGCCCGCCTGCTGGTGCTCGACGCGTTCACCACCGCCGAGGCGGCGGTGGCGTCCGGGGAGGACCTGACACCGGCGCTTCGCGCCGACATGCGGGTAGCCGCCGTCTATGCCACCGATGTGGCCCGCGGCTGCGCGGAATGGGCCCACCTGGTCGCCGGGACCAGCTCGATCCGGGAGGGCAGCCGGCTGGAGCGCGCCTTCCGGGACATCTACACCGGAACACAGCACGCCTTCATCAGCGAGAAGGTGGCCATCGACGTCGCCCAGATCTGGCTGGGCATCATCGACGACCAGCCCGGCCTGTAAGTCACTGACGTCGGCTCGAGTTCGCGTCGGCTCCACTGAGCCGCGGCCGAGCACAATGCGCAAAACCCCGAAATCGTCGGTTATCCCGACTATCGCCCACAAGCGCGACACCGGTGCGGGCGCGCCGTAACTTCGGTTTCACCGATAACCGAATACGCCACCCGGCCGCAGCGTGAAATCCCTTCTCCGATAGCACTTCCGGAGTTCAGCGCCGCGCACCGAAGGTCGGCATCGCAGAGAACAGGATTCAGACATGGTCACGCTGGGCAAGATCACCGGATGGCAGCCACCGGCGGGTTCGGTCACCACCTGGATGGCCTCACCCGCGGCGCGGGAAGCGGCGCAAAACGCACGGCGCAGCGATCTGCCGCCGAGCTACCAGCGAGCCCGGCACCTCCGCGCCGCCTACAACGGCAAAGCCACGGGCAGGCAGCTTCCCCGGCTGATGGTGGTGGCGTGGGACATCCCCGGCGTGTGCGACGTCGCGGCGATGACGGCGACCATCAATGCGCACGTCCGCCGGCACGACACCTACCACGATGCGTTCGAATTCGCCGACGAGGTCGTTATCCGCCGGACCATCGACGACCCCGACGTCATCGACTTTGCCCCAAGGGAATTCGGGTACCTGACACCCGAGGAAATACGCGAGCACGCGTTGACGACGACACCGGGCACGCTCGAGTGGGATTGCTTCACCTTCGGCATCGTCCAGCACGCCGATTACTTCTCCTTCTACGCCAGCGTCGATCATCTCCACATCGACGGCATGTCTGCCGGGCTGATCTTCTTCGACATCCAGTCGACATACCAGGCCATTGCGAACGGCGTCGCGGGGCCGGCCATTTTTCCGCAGACTGCGAGCTATCGCGGCTACGCGCAACGCCAGCGCGACAACCTGGAAAGGCTGACCCTGGCCTCCCCCGAGGTCGAGGCGTGGCTCGAGTTCGCGCGCGCCACCGCGGGCGAGTGGCCCAGCTTTCCGCTTCCGCTGCCCGCGTCCGAGACCGACACCGCAGGCGACTTCCTGACCGTCGACCTGTTGGATGCGACCCAGACGGAGTCGTTCGACACCGCCTGCCGCGCGGCCGGGGCGCGGTTCAGCGGGGGAGTCCTGGCGTGCGCCGCGTTGACCGAGCACGAGCTGACCGGCGACGACACGTTTCACGGCTTCACGCCGTACGACACGCGCACGCCGGCACTGGACTCGATGACCGTGGGCTGGTTCGCCAGCCTGATCCCGGTCACCGTGCCGACCGTCGCAGGCTCCTTCCCGGAGGCGGCACGGGCCGCACAGGAATCATTCGACGGCGCCAAGCATCTCGCCGCCGTCCCGCTCGACCGGGCCATCGAGCTGGCCGACCCGCAAGGGCTGTGGATCGAGGCACCGACGGCCCGTGCGATGATGGTGTCGTTCATCGACTTCCGCGCCGTGCCGGCCGCGGACCTGTTGGACCAGTACAACTTCGGAACCTACGCGGACAACCTGTCGCACGGCGGGATCAACCTGTGGATCAACCGCCACGCCGACAAGACCACGGCCACCATCTCCTTCCCGGACAACGCCGAGGCGCGCGCGTCGGTGCAGCACTATCTCGAGGCGCTGGCCCGGTCGTTCGCCCGGGCCGTCAAGACCACCTCCGACTGGGTGGATGCGGTTGCCGCGCACGCGAACTGCGGCCACCGCGCAGCCATCAACGCGTGACGACGAAGGGACATCGATGAACATGGACAACGTACTCGACCTGGTCGACGACACCTTCTTTCGCGTCGAACGGGCGGCCGGTGTGACCAATGTGATTCAGTGCATGTGGATGTACGACCGGGCCATCGACATCGACGGCCTGCGCCGGTTCCACCGCCACCTCCAGCGCGGCCGATTGTCGCGGCGCATCGAGCGCTCGCCCCTGCCGTTCGGCCGCTACCGCTGGGTCTCGCCCGGCGATCAGCCGGCGATCGAGATCGTCGAAACCGCCCGGCCGCGTGCGGAATTCGACGCCTGGTGCGATGAGCAGTCGCACACCCCACTCGATGCCGAGCGGGGACCGGGATGGCACCTCGCGGTGCTTCCCTTCACCGATGGCGGCGCCGGGATCAGCTTGATCGCCTCGCACTGCCTCACCGACGCCGTCGGGCTGTGCCAGGCCTTGGCTGACGCGGCCACCGGTGATGACAACGCCGTCGACTGGCCCGCCACCGGGTCCCGCAGGCGCTGGCAGGCACTGCGCGAAGACGCCCGCCAAACCGTGCACGACATCCCATCGATCGGCCGCGCCGCCCTCGCCGCCGCACGATTCCTTCGCGACAGCGCCGCCACCGGACCGGCGGCCCCGGCACCGACCGTCGCGGTCGACGAGGAGATCACGTTCCCGACGGCGACCTTCTTCGTCGATGCCGGCGAATGGGACGCTCGCGCACAGGCACTCGCGGGGACCGGCAACGGCTTGTTCGTGGCCTTGGCGGCCCGCCTCGCCCAGCGAGTCAGCCGCGTCGGAGCGGACGGCTCGGTCGCTGTGACGATGGCCATCAACGAGCGCACGGATGGCGACACCCGCGCGAACGCCATCAAAAGCGTCGACTTCACGGTCGACCCCGCCCACGCGGCCACGGACCTGCGCGGCATTCGCGCCGCGACCAAGCAGGCGCTGGTCCGCTCGCAGCACCAGCCCGACGCGCGATGGACGCTGCTGCCGCTGATGCCCCTGGTGCCCGAGCGCCTCGGCAAGCGATGGGTCGGTGCCGCCACCAACAGCGCGGCCACCGTCGGCTCATCCAACATCGGTGCGGTGGAACCCGCCACGAACCGGCCGGACGGCACCGACGCCGACCACTTCGCCATCCGGTCGCTGAGCGCGCGGATGACCACGGGCATGATTCGCCAGCTCGGCGGGCTGCTATCCCTGCTCTCGGGAAGAATGAACGGACGGGTCTTCGTCTCCGTGGTCTCGTATATTCCGGCCGACGTCAACTCGGACAGCGCTCTGCGGCGACGCATTTCGAGCGTGCTCGACGAATTCTCACTCCCGTCGACGATGGGTTGGCCATGCGACGACCCGGTCTCCGCGCAGTGAGCACAATGCGCACAATCGGGCCGATCGCCGCTAATACCGACTAACGCTCATAAGCGCGACAGGACGGAAGTCGCGCCCTACGTTGAATCTCGAGCGAACACCCAATGTCATTCGCCGCCAGGGCAAATGGCACCTGAAAAAGGACCCTCCGACATGGACAACGTACTCGATTTGGTCGACCAGACCTTCTTTCGCCTCGGGGCGGCGGCCGGCGTCGGTCAGAACGTCTGGATGTACAACCGCGCGATCGACCTCGACGGTCTGCGCCGGTTCCATCGGCACCTGCAGCAGGGGCGGTTGTCGAGGCGCATCGAGCGCTCGCCCCTGCGGTTCGGCCGGCATCGCTGGGTCGCGCCCAGCGATCGCGATGCACTGGAGATCGCGACGCCTCGGCCGCGCGAAGAATTCGACGCCTGGCTGGGCGAGCAGGCCAACATCCCGCTGGATGCCGAGCACGGACCCGGATGGCACCTCGCGGTGCTCCCGTTCACCGACGGCGGCGCCGGGGTGAGCTTCGTTGTCACGCATTGCCTCACCGACGGCATCGGAGGGTGCCTGGCGCTCGTGGAAGCGGCGTCCGGCTACGACCACCCGGTCGGCGTGCCCGCCGCCGCGTCACGCTCGCGGTGGCGGGCCCTGCGCGAGGATGCCCGCCAGACCGCGCACGACATCCCCGCCATCCGCCGGGCCTTGAGCGCTGCGGTGGCCGCGGCGCGATCGGCTCGTCGTGACCGCCGCAGTGCCGGATCGGTCGTTCCGTCCGGTTCCACGCCGCCCGCGCTCATCGCCGGAGCCGACGAAATCGTCACGCTCCCAACGGCGGCGTTCTTTCTCGACGCGGACGACTGGAACGCCCGCGCGCGCTCACTCGGAGGGACCAGCAACACGCTGCTCGCGGGACTGGCGGCCCGGCTCGCCCAGCGAGTGGGGCGAGTCGGCGCGGACGGTTCGGTCGCCTTGGCGCTCCCCGTCAGCGAGCGCACCCCCGACGACACCCGCGCCAACGCCGTCACGATGGTCGACATCGCCGTCGACCCGGCACCCGCGACCACGGACCTGCGCGAGATCCGCGCCGCAACCAAGCAGGCGCTGATCCGCCACCGGGAGGTGCCCGACGAACGGCGCACGCTGCTGCCGCTGGTTCCCCTGCTGCCCGAGCGGCTGATCAAGCGAATGGTCGGCGTGGCAACCGGCGGTGCGACCAACGTCGTGGTCGCATCCAACATCGGTGCGGCCCCTCCGGCAGCCAATCGGCCGGACGGCACAGACGCCGACTACGTCGCCCTGCTGTCTCGCTACCCGGGCCTGACCCGGGCGATGATGGAGCAGCTCGGCGGGCTGATGGTGGTGCACTCCGCAACCGTGCACCGGCAGGTCTTCATCTCGGTTCTCGCGTATCAGCCGGGCCGGCTGACCTCGAACGACGATTTGCGACAGCATGTTTCGAGCGCTCTCGGTGAATTCTCGCTCACCGCCACCACGGGCTGGAGCGCCATGAGCCAGTCGGCGGGCGCGCGGTAGGCGGACAAAGGCCCGCCCTTCTTGGGTGAGCACAATGCGCGAAACCGCGGAATCGCGGCTAAGTCCGACTATCAAGCACAAGCGCGACAGGGCGGCACGCGGAGCCATACCGTCACTTCAAGCGAGACAAAACGCATTGCGCCCCAACGATTCACCGCGACAGGCGAAAAGGAACTGAAGAAAAATGAGCAACGTACTCGATCTGTATGACCAGGCCTACTTCGACTTCGAGCGGGCGGCCGGAGCCACCTGCGCGCTGCAGTGCGTGTGGATGTATGACCGCGCCATCGACATCGACGGCCTGCGGCGGTTCCACCGCCATCTGCAGCGGGGACGGTTGTCGAGGCGCATGGAACGCTCGCCCCTCCCGTTCGGCCGGCATCGCTGGGTCGCGTCCACCAATCAGCCCGGCCTCGAGATCGTCGAGAGGCCGCGCGCACGAGAGGAATTCGACGCCTGGCTGGCCGAGCAGGCCAACACCCCGTTGGACGGCGAACATGGACCCGGATGGCACCTCGCGGTGTTACCGTTCACCGACGGCGGCGCCGGGGTGAGCCTGGTCGTCTCGCACTGCCTCATCGACGGCGTCGGGTTGTGCGAGGCGTTGACGGAAGCGGCCACCGGACAACACGACCCGAACAGCTGGCCCGCCGCCGCATCACGTCCGCGGTGGCAGGCACTGCGCGAAGACGCCTGCCAGACCGCACGCGACATCCCCAACATCGGCCGCGCCGTCGTCGCCGCAGCACAATTCGCTCGACGGCACCGCGACCATGCCGCGGCGCCCAGTGCCCAGCCGGCGGCGCCGACCCCCGGACCCGACGAGATTGCCACTCTGTCAACGACAACGATTTTTCTCGATGCCGATCAGTGGGATGCCCGCGCGCGGGCTCTCGGAGGAACCAGCAACACCCTGCTCGCGGGACTGGCGGCCCGCCTCGCCCAGCGGGTGGGACGGCTCACCGCGGACGGCCGGGCCACCCCGTCGATACCCGTCAACGAACGCACCGCCGGCGACACCCGCGCCAACGCCATCACCAACGTCGACATCACGGTCGACCCCGCACTCGCGGCGACGGACCTGGGCGAGATCCGGGCCGCAACCAAGCAAGCGCTGATCCGGCACCGGGAGGTGCCCGACGACCGGTGGGCGCTGCTGCCCCTCGTTCCGCTGCTGCCTCGGCGACTGGTCAGGCAATTGGTCGGCGTGGCCACCGGCGGTACGACCAACGTCGTGTCATCCAACCTGGGTGCGGTCGACGCTGCCGCCATCCGGCCGGACGGCACAGACGCCGACTACTTCGCCATGAAGTCCCTCTACCCGGGCGTGACCACGGCCATAATGCGCCGCACCGGCGGGGTGTTGGCATTGCTGTCCGGAAGAGTGCACCGACAGATCTTCGTTTCGATCCTTGCGTATCAGCCGGGCCGCCACAACTCGAACGACGCTCTGCGGCATGACATTTCGAGCGTTCTGCGCGACTTCTCGCTCATCGCGACGACGGGCTGGCCAGGCCCGGCGTCAGTGGCCGATCTGGCGGCATAAGCAAACGACAAGAAAAGGAGCGCGGGAAATGGACAACGTACTCGATCTGTTCGACCAGACGGTGTTTCTCGGCGAGCGCGCGACCGGCGCGACCAACCTGCTGCAGTGCGTGTGGATCTACAACCGCGCGATCGACATCGACGGACTGCGCCAGTTCCATCGCCATCTCCTGCGGGGGCGGCTGTCGAGGCGCATCGAGCCGTCGCCCTTGCCGTTCGGACGCCATCGCTGGGTGGCGCCGAAGGGTCAGTCCGACCTGGAGGTCGTCGCGACGCCACGCTCGCGCGAAGAACTCGACGGCTGGCTGGGGGAGCAAGCCAACACTCCTCTTGACGCCGAGCACGGACCCGGTTGGCACCTTGCGGTACTGCCGTTCACCGACGGCGGCGCGGCGGTCAGCCTGGTCATCTCGCACTGCCTCAGCGACGGCGTCGGGTTGTGCGAGGCGTTGGCGGACGCCGCAACCGGCCGCCACGACCGGATCGACTGGCCCGCGGCCGGGTCACGCGGATGGTGGCGAGCCGTCCGCGAGGACGCCGGCCAAACCGCGCGCGACATCCCCGGCATCGGGCGTGCCGTCGTGGCCGCGGCCCGACTGGCGCGACGTAGCAGCGCCGGCGCCACGGCGCCCGTTGCCAAGCCGCCCGTCATCTCGGGCCCGGCCGACGAGCGCATCACCCTGCCAACGGCAACGATCTTCGTCGATGCCAACGAATGGGACGCCCGCGCAGAGTCACTGGGCGGGACCGGCAACACGCTGCTCGCGGGACTGGCGGCTCGACTCGCCCAGCGAGTGGGGCGGATCGCGGCGGACAGTTCCGTCGCGGTGACCATGCCCGTCAACGAACGCGCCGCCGACGATACCCGCGCCAACGCCATCACCAACGTCGACTTCAGCGTCGACCCCGCACCCGCGGCGACGGATCTGAGCGAGATCCGGGCCACCATCAAGCGGGCGCTGATCCGTTCTGCGGATGAGACCAACGTGCGGTGGGAGTTACTGCACCTCGCTCCTCTGTTGCCGCAGTGGCTGGTCCGGCGATGCGTGGGCGTTTCCGCCAACGGTGCGGCCAGCGTCATCTCTTCCAACCTCGGTGCGGTCGATCCGGCCTCCCGCCGGCCGGACGGAACCGACGCCGACCACTTCGTCATGAAGCCTCTCGGCCCGGGTGTGACCAAGGCCGTCATGCACCGGCTCGGCGGGTTGCTGGTGCTGCTGTCGGGAAGAACGCACGGTCGGGTCTTTGTCTCGGTCCTTGCGTATCAGCCGGGCAGCGCCAACTCGAATGACAAGTTGGGGCAAGACCTTTCGAAAACCCTCACCGACTTCTCGCTCACCGCCACGATCGGCTGGCCACGTCCGGTGTCAGTGGCCGGCCTGACGGCGTAGGCAAGCCAGGAAAAAGGAGCTCGAGCAAAATGGACAACGTCATCGACCTGGTTGACCAGAGCGCGTTTCTCGGCGAGCGGGCGACCGGCACCACCAACCTGCTGCAGTGCGTGTGGATCTACCACCGAGCGATCGACATCGACGGTCTACGCCAGTTCCATCGGCATCTTCAGCGGGGACGGCTGTCGAGGCGCATCGAACGGTCGCGATTGCCGTTCGGACGCCATCGCTGGGTCGCCCCCAAGGATCAGTCCGACCTCGCAATCGCCGAAAGGCCCCGCGCACGCGAAGAATTCGACGCCTGGCTCAGCGAGCAGGCCAACACCCCGCTGGATTCCGAGCACGGGCCCGGATGGCACCTCGCGGTGCTGCCGTTCACCGGCGGTGGCGCCGGAGTGAGCTTCGTCATCTCCCACAGCCTCATCGACGGCGTCGGGTTGTGCGAGGCGTTGGCGGACGCGGCAACCGGGCGCCACGACCCCATCAGCTGGCCCGCCGCCGGATCACGCCGGCGCTGGCGGGCGCTCCGCGAGGACGCCCGCCAGACCGCGCGCGATGTCCCCGCCGTCGGCCGCGCCGTCCTCGCCGCGGCACGATTCGCGTCGCGTGGCACAGAGCCGCCCCGCGCACCGCGTGAGCCGTTGGTCCGACCAGACGAACGCGTTGAGCTCGCGAAGGCAACGATCTTCGTCGACGCCGACGAGTGGGATGCCCGCGCCCAGTCGTTGGGAGGCACCAGCAACGCACTGCTCGCGGGACTGGCGGGTGGCCTCGCCCAGCGACTCGGGCGGGTCGCCGGGGACGGCGTAGCCACGTTGGCGATACCCGTCAACGAACGCGCCGACGGCGATACTCGCGCCAACGCCATCACCAGTGTCGACATCGAGGTCGACCCCGCAGGCGCGCCAACGGATCTGCGTGAGATCCGGGCCGCGATCAAACAAGCGCTGATCCGCCATCAGGAGGCCCCCGACGAACGATTGGCGCTGCTGCCGCTGGCTCCGCTGACGCCGCGGTGGCTCATCAGGCGCCTGGCCGGCGTGGCCCTCGGCGGCGCCACGACGAGCGGGTCGTCCAACCTCGGCGCGGTCAACCCGGCCGCCACCCGGCCGGACGGCACGGATGCCGACCACTTCGCCGTCAGGTTGCTCGTCCCGGGGGTGACCAAGGCGACGGTGCACCAGACCGGCGGACTGCTGGGGGTGCTGTCGGGAAGAACGCACGGACGGGTCTTCGTCTCGGTCGTTGCGCATGAGGAGGGCCGCGCCAACTCGAATGCCAGCTTACGGCAACATATTTCGCGCGTCCTCAGCGACTTCTCGCTCACCGCCACGATCGGCTGGCCATGCCCGGGGCCGGTGCGAGCACAACGCGCAGAACCGCTAGATCGTCGGTAATTCCGACTATCGCTTACAAGCGCGACACGGGTGCCGGCAGTTCCATAAGTTCGGTCTCGACAAGTAACGCGCCAGGTGTCTTCGAACCGCGCGGCTCGCCAATGAAGGGTGTCACCATGACCAAAAAGCCCGACGTCCCTGACATCTCGGCACCTCGCGGCGTGTTCTCGGTGTTGGGTCGCTTCGTCACGCGTGCGCCCTGGCTCATCATCGCCGCCTGGGTCGCTACGGTAGCCGTGCTGACCGTGGCCTTCCCCCCGCTGACGAAGGTGGTCGAAGGCCAGACGGTGCAGCCGCTGCCGCCCAAGGCCATGGCCGCGACCGAGCAGATGGCCAAGGACTTCGGTGAATCCGGCCAGAACATTTTGATCGTCGTGCTCACCGACAACCGCGGCCTGCAACCGGCCGACGAGGACGCCTACCGCACGCTGGCCGCCACGTTTCGCGACGACACCAAGGACGTGGCCGGCGTGCAGGACATCGTCACGACACCCGCGCTGCGCTCATTGCTGATCAGTCCGGACAACAAAGCGTTCTACATGGCGGTGATCCTGCGGGCGCCCGTCGGGTCGCCCGACTCTTCCCAGGCCTACCAGCGGATCACCGAAATCGCGAAACGCTCCACTGCGGGCACGCCGCTGGCCGCACAGGTGACGGGGCAGGGTGCCATGGCCGGCGACCTGGCGATCGTCACCGCTCGCGATATGCGCACGATCGAGATGGTCACCGCTTTGTTCGTGCTGGTCATCTTGTTGGTGATCTACCGGCGACCCGTGACCGTGCTGCTGCCGTTGATCACCATCGGCATTTCGGTGGCGTCTGCCCAGGGCGTGGTGTCCGGACTCGTTCAGCTCGGGCTCGGGGTGTCGTCGCTGACGATCGCGTTGATGACGGCCATGATCTTCGGCGCCGGCACCGACTATGCCGTCTTCCTGATCAGCCGCTACCACGAGCACCTCCGCTCCGGCATTGACTCCGACCTGGCCGTGCAACGAGCACTGAGCTCCATCGGTGAGGTGATCGCGGCGTCGGCGGCCACCGTCGCCGTCACCTTCTTCGGCATGATATTCACCCGCCTGCCGGCGTTCACGAGTATCGGCCCGGCGCTTGCGATTTCGATCGGCATCGCGTTTCTCGCCGCGATCACGCTGTTGCCCGCCATCCTCGTTCTCACCGGCCGGCGCGGATGGGTGACGCCGCGAGCGGCGCTCACCGGCCGGCTGTGGCAGCGCTCAGCCGTTCAGCTCGTTCGTCGGCCCAAAGCGCATCTGCTGGGAAGTCTCGCGTTGTTGATCACGCTGGCCGGTTGCGCGGCGTTCGTGCGGCCCACGTTCGACGACCGCCTGCAGCTGCCGCGGTCGGCGCCGAGCAACGTCGGCTTTTCGACGATGGCAGAACACTTTTCGAAAAGTATGTTGCTGCCGCAGTACGTCTACGTTCGGTCCCCGCACGACCTGCGGACGTCGCGTGCGCTGGCCGATCTGGACCAGATGGCTCAGCGGGTGTCTCAGCTGCCCAATATCGTTGCGGTGCGCGGCATCACGCGACCCAGCGGCCAGCCGCTGGATCAGGCCAAGATCAGCTTTCAAGCCGGAGCGGTCGGCGGCAAGCTCGAAGACGCCTCGACACAGATCAATGACAGGACGAGTGACCTCGACGCGCTGACCAACGGCGCGGACCAACTGGCGGCGGCCCTCGCGCAGGTGCGCGACCAAATCTGCGGCGCCAGTAGACCCATGACCCATCTCACCGCGGCCCTGAACCAGGTGCAGCAGCAGCTCGCCACCGCGGCGAACGCCCTGGACAACGTCCGTGGGCTCACGAACGGGTCCGTCTCCGCGCTGGCCAACAGTGTCGCCGCGGCGGCCGGCCCGATGTTCGACGGTTCGACCGAGCAGCCTGCGGTACAGGGCATGCAGGCGGCGGTGCGGATTCTGACCGCGCAGCTGGCAACGGCGAGCAATGGTCTGCGGGCGCTGGATGACAACGCCGCCGGCATGCAGCGCAAGATTGCGGGAATGCAGGCAGCGGCCGATCAGCTCGCAGATGGCAGCCGGCGGCTCGCCGACGGCGTGCGTGCACTCGTCGACAAGGTCAAGCAGATGGGCCTGGGCATGAACCAGGCGGCCGACCTGCTGCTGTCGATGAAGCGTGACGCCACGCAGCCCTCGATGTCGGGCGTGTACATCCCGTCCCAGGTGCTCACCTCGGACGAATTCAAGAAGGCAGCGAAGTTGTTCTTCTCGCCCGACGGCCATTCGGTGCGCTATTTGGTCGAAACGAGATTCGACCCCTTCAGTTCCGCCGCGCTGGACCAGGTGTCATCGATTCTGGACACGGCGCGCGGCGCCCAGCCGAACACCGCGCTCGCGGACGCATCGATATCGGTGGTCGGACCCAACGCGATGTACAGCACGTTGCGCAGCTACTACAACGACGACTTCCGGCTGATCGTCATCATGACGCTCCTCGTTGTTTTCATCACCCTGGTCATCTTGCTCCGCGCGATCGTGGCACCGCTGTATCTGATTGCCTCCGTGGTGATCTCGTATCTGTCGGCGATGGGCCTCGGAGTCGTTTTCTTCCAGTTCCTGCTGCATCAGGGGATGTCCTGGAACGTGCAGGCGACGGCGTTCATCGTGCTGGTCGCCGTCGGGGCGGACTATAACCTGCTGCTGATCACGCGAATTCGTGAAGAGTCCCGCACGGGCATCCGCTCCGGCATCATCCGGGCGGTCCGTTCCACGGGTGGCGTCATCACCTCGGCCGGCATCATCTTCGCCGCCTCGATGTTCGGTCTGTTGTTCGGCAGCCTGTCGACCATGGTGCAAACCGGGCTCATCATCGGCATGGGCCTGTTGATCGACACCTTTGTGGTTCGCACCGTCACGGTGCCGGCCATGGCGGCATTGGTCGGGAAAGCCAACTGGTGGCCGTCCCAGAAGAATCACGCCGACCGACAGGCACTCAACGCGGGGGCCCGCCCGGCCGCTTGGCGGCGGCCGCGAATTCTTGTTCCGGTCGTCCGGTCGTCCCGTATCGCAAGCCGACGGTGACGTCGCGGGCCGTGGCCAGTGCCGCCAGATACCGTTGCGCGGTCGCCCGTGATATTCCGATCGCGGCGGAGACCTCGGCCGCCGACATCGGCTGCTGGGCCGTTCGTAATGCCTGCAGCACAAGCTGTTTCGTCGATGAGGCCGCGATGGTGGCGGCCGGCGGGGGAGCGACCCTGGGCCGCAGCGCGTCTAGAGCCGTGTCCACGTCGCCGGCGGTCAGGTTGGGGCCGGCCAAAACCTTGCGGTAGCGCGCGTAGCCGGCGAGCCGCGCGGCCAACTCGGGCGGCGCGAACGGCTTGACGAGGTAGCTCAGCGCCCCGGCGGACATCGCAGCCCGGATCGTCGCCGCCTCGGTGGCCGCGCTCAGCACCATGCTGTCGCCGTCACGTTCGCGGACGAAGTCGACTCCCGACCCGTCGGGCAGGTAGACGTCGACCAGGGCCAGGTCAACGGGATCGGCCTTCCGCGCGGCCTCGAGCGTGTTCGCCGTGCCGCGCACCGCGAAACCGGGAAGCGTGTTGACGACCTCGGCGTGCAGATTCGCCACGCGGAAGTCGTCGTCTATCACCAGTACCGTCAGGTCTGGGTCGCCCATTGCTCCTCCTCTACCATCACGCCCGGCAGCCGGGCGATGAACTCGGCACCGCGCAACCGCAGTTCGGCGTCGCCGGCGCTGGCCAGCCACAGGTCACCGCCCAGCGCGCGAGAAATCTGGCGCGACAACGCAAGCCCGATGCCGCGGCCGCCAGGTATTCCGGAGTCCGGCTTGGTCGTGGTGCCCTCGGTGAAGAGGTGATCGACGAAGTCGGGTGCTACACCGTCGCCGCTGTCGGCGACCGTGATATGCAACGTCGAACCATTCTGCAGCAGTTCGACTTCCACTTCCTTCACATCGTTGCCGCCCGTCCGGGCCGCATCGATCGCGTTGTCCAGCAAGTTACCCACCACGGTGGTCACATCGACGGGCAGCCCGAGACGGCCGGACACCCAGGTGTTTTCGCCGATCGTCAGCGTCACCCCGGCTTCGCGGGCCGCCGCGCCCTTGGCCGCCAGGAATGCTTGCAGATACGCATCGCGGATGGCCTCGATGCCGGGCAGCGCGGATCCCAGCGGGCCCGACCCGAGAATTTCTTCCAGATATTGCAATCCCTCATCCACATGACCGCCCTGCAACAGCCCGTTCAGCAGGTGCAGACGGTTGGCGAACTCGTGGCGCTGTGCGCGCAGCACAGTGCTCATCACCTGCACCGCGTCGAGTTGCCGCGTCAGCGATTCCACGTCGGTTCGGTCCCGCACCACCAAAACCGTTCCCAGCGCCCGTCCTTCGCGCGATACCGGCCGCGCCGAGACGACGACGATGCGCTCGCCCACGCTGGCCAACACCGGGGCCGAATCGGCGGCCTCGAACACGTCGAGAATCCGTGGGGTCAGGCCGATCTGGTCGACCGGCCGTCCCGTCTTGTTGGCGATCTCGAGCAGCCGGCATGCCTCGTCGTTGACGAACGTGGTGTAGCCGGACGTATCCGCGGCGAGCACGCCTTCGCCGATGCCCTGCAGCACCGCCGCTTGGGTTCGCACCAGCCCGGTGATCTCCGCCGGCCGCAGACCCAATGTCAGCCCTCGCCAGCGCCGGGCCAACACCGCCGAGCCGGCAATAGCGATGACCAGCAGAGCGCCGGCCATCGCGGCCAACACGCGGAGGTTCTTCGAAAACTGCTCATCAAATGCCTTGGTGGACAGGCCGACGACGACTACCCCCAATACCCGGTTGGTACCCGGCTCGAAGATGGGGATCTTCGCAACGATGGCCCGCCCGAGAACGGTGTCGTCATGTGCTGCCATCTCCTGCCCGGCCAATGGTGCCGCGATGTCGGCGCTGATATGACGACCCAACCTGTCGCGCTGCGGATCGGCGACCCTGATGCCGTCCACGTTGGCGATGACGACGAACAACACATGGGTGCGCTCCTGGACCCGGGACGCCACGCCCTGGATCGGACCCGTGGCGAGTTCGTCGATCAGCTGCGGGGTCGGGGTCATTGGGGCGCCGTCGTAGCGCGCGATGTTGGTGACCACCGTGGGGGATGAGGCGACCACGCGGGCGATATCCGTGGCGTGAACGTGATATTGGCTGTCCAAGCGCGCCCGGTTGAATGCGGCAAAGAGCCCGAAAGCGACGATCAGCGTCAACGTCACGATGACGAGCTGCAGCAGCATCACCTGGGTGGCGAGTCGCAAGTCGATGCGACCCCTGGGAGCCATGGACAGACACTACCGCGCAGGTGAGCAGAATGCGCGAAAGCACGATGATCTCTGTCGGGATGCGCCGCTCCTCGTTACCATTGCGCGCATGCGCGGCTCAAAAATCCTGATCACCGGCCCGACCGGTCAAATCGCCACCCCCATCGCCCGGGCGCTTGCCGCCGACAACGAGGTCTGGGGAATCGCCCGTTTCACCGACCCCGCCGCGCGCGAAGGCCTCGAGAAGGCCGGGATCCGCTGCGAGAAGGTGAATCTGGCCGCCGGTGACTTCACCGCTCTGCCAACGGATTTCGACTATGTCCTGAACTTGGCGGTGGCCAAGAGCGGAAGCTGGGACAAGGACCTGGCGGCCAATGCGGAGTCGGTCGGCCTGCTGATGGCCCACTGCCGCAAGGCGAAGGCGTTTTTGCACTGTTCGTCGGCCGCCGTGTACGACCCCCCGGACGACGACCCCCGCAGCGAGCGGTCCGCCCTGGGCGACAACCACAAGCCGTTGTTCCCCACCTATTCCATCTCCAAGATCGCCGGGGAAGTCGTCGCCCGGTCGGTGGCGCGCGTCGTCGGCGTGCCCACCACGATCGCCCGGCTCAACGTTCCCTACGGCGACAACGGCGGTTGGCCGTTCTACCACATGGAGATGATGTTGGGCGGCATCCCGATTCCCGTTCCACCCGGTGAACCCGCCCGCTACAACCCCATTCACGAGGACGACATCATCGCGACGATCCCCAAGCTGCTCGAGGTCGCGTCGGTCCCGGCGACCACGGTCAACTGGTGCGGCGACCAGACGGTCAGCCTGCAGGAGTGGTGTGACTACCTCGGCTCGCTCGTCGGCAGGGAGCCGATGTTCGAGGCGAGCGACCAGGCGCTGCGCGGCAACCCCACCACCATCGACCGGATGCACGAACTCATCGGCGGCACCTCGGTCGACTGGCGCGACGGAATACGCCGCATGGCGGCCAAGTTCCACCCCGAGCTCGTCGCCGTCTAGAGGCGGCATCGCCCGTGGCCAATACTCCCGACGCAGCGGCGCAGCACCTGCGCACCCTGGTCCTGTTGCGCCGCGTCCGCGACCGCATCGACCGGGAGTACACGCAGCCGCTGGACGTCGAAGCGCTCGCGCGCGGGGTGCACATGTCCGCCGGCCACCTCAGCCGCGAATTCCGGCGCGCCTACGGCGAATCGCCGTACTCCTACTTGATGACGCGACGCATCGAGCGGGCGATGGCACTGCTGCGCCGCGGCGATCTGAGCGTCACGGAGGTGTGCTTCGCGGTCGGATGCTCGTCCTTGGGCACCTTCAGCACCCGATTCACCGAACTGGTCGGTGTGCCGCCCAGCACGTATCGGCGCCGAGCGTCCGGCGCGCTGGCGGGCATGCCGCCGTGCGTTGCCAAACAGGTGACGAGACCGATCAGGAATCGAGAAGCATCCGCCGTCGGGCCGCACCTAGCCTGACCGCATGACCATCACCATTCACTCGAGCTTCCTTCCCCATGAAGACCCGGAAGCATCGCTCGCCTTCTATCGCGACGTCTTGGGATTCGAGGTCCGCCTCGACGTCGGCAAGGGCACGATGCGCTGGATCACGGTCGGTCCGCCGAACCAGCCGGACACGTCCATCGTCTTGAACCCGCCCGCCGCCAACCCGGGCATCACGGACGACGAGCGCCGCACCATCGCCGAGATGATGGCCAAGGGCAGCTACGCCACACTGCTGCTGGCCACCAACGACCTCGACGGCACCTTCGAACGGCTGCAGGCCGGCGACGTCGACATCGTCCAGGAGCCCACCGACCAGCCGTACGGGCTTCGCGACTGCGCCGTCCGGGACCCGGCGGGAAACCTCATCCGCATCCAACAACTGCGCTGAGCGGATCCGCGTGCGGATGCTTGACCAGCCGTGTGCACAATGCTAGGCAAGTGCTCAGCACTGAGCGCATTGGGCGCCGGGGCGCCACGACCGGCAATACGAAAGGGATCAGATGACGGTGCAGGCGGTATTGGACGACATTCGCAAGCGCCCCGGAACGGGTGACGTCATCTCGGTCATCGATCCCGCGACCGAGGAGACGATCACCGAATTCACCGACTGCGGCCAAGAAGCGGTCAACGAGGCCGCGGCGAAAGCGAAGGCGACCTTCGAGTCGGGGATCTGGTCGGACCTTCCGGGCCGCGAGCGGGCCAAGATCCTGTGGCGGATCGGCGAGCTGATCGACGAGCACGCCGAGGAGTTCGCCCAGCTCGACTCGCTCAACACTGGCATGCCGCTGATGCAGGCCCAGTTGCAGATGTCCACCTGTTCGGAGTTCTTCCGCTACTACGCCGGTTGGTGTTCGAAGATCAACGGCGTCGCGTACGACGTGAAGACCGACGGCATCGCGACCGACAACTACGTCAACATGCACGCCTACACGCTCAAAGAGCCGTACAGCGTGGTGGGCCTGATCTTTCCGTGGAACGGCCCGATCTTCAACGCCAGCGCCAAGCTTGCTCCGGCCCTGGCCGCGGGCGGCAGCCTGCTGGTCAAGCCGGCCGAGGAGACGCCGCTGTCGGCGCTGCTGCTGGACAGGCTCATCCACGAGGCCGGCGTGCCCGAGGGCGTCGTCAACCTGTTGACCGGTTACGGCCACACCGCGGGCGCCGCGATCACCGCGCACCCCGATGTGCAGAAGGTCGCCTTCACCGGCTCGACCGAGGTCGGCAAGGAGATCGTGCGTGCCTCGGCCGACAACCTGAAGAAGGTCACGCTCGAACTCGGCGGCAAATCGCCGGTGCTGATCTTCGACGACGCCAACCTGGACAACGCCATCATGATGGCTTCGCTGGGCATCTTCGTGCACTCCGGCCAGGGCTGCGTGTGCGGGTCGCGCATCTTCGCCCAGCGCGGCGTCTACGACCGGGTCGTGGAAGGCATTGCGATGATGGCGAATTCGTTCAAGCTGGGCGCCCCCAGCGAGGAGGGCTGCGTCAGCGGCCCGCTGATCAGCGAGAAGCAGTTGACCCGCGTCATGGGCTTCATCGACGAGGGCAAGAGGGACGGCGTCGAGGTGGTCACCGGCGGGCACCGCCTGGACCGCAAGGGCTACTTCGTGCACCCGACGGTGCTCACCAACGTCGACACCAGCATGCGGCTGTACCAGCAGGAGATCTTCGGGCCGGTGGTCACGATCCTGCCGTTCGACGACGAGGACGAGGCCGTGGCCCTGGCCAACGACACCACCTACGGCCTGGCGGCCACCGCCTGGACGGAGAACCTGGGCCGGGCCCACCGCATCATGAGGCGGCTGCAGGCCGGCAGTGTTCAGGTCAACTGCCAGTTGGTCTTCGACCACGATGTGCCGTTCGGCGGCTACAAGCAGTCCGGCTGGGGTCACGAGTTCGGTAAAGAGGGCCTCGAAATCTACCTGAAGACGAAGTCGGTCTGGGCTCAGCTCTGAACCCGTTGTCGCACAACGGAAAGTCCCGGACCCCAGCCAGGTCCGGGACTTCTCCGACGGCCGTCAGACGAGTCAAGATCCCTTGTTGTAGCGGGTGAGGAACCCGACGGAGGCCACCGCGGCGGCGGTCCCGATCACACCCCACAGCACCACCTGGAAAGCCATCGCGCCGAAGAACCAGCCGAAAGTCATTCCGAGATAAAGCATCCAGATCAGCCGGTAAACGCTCCAGATCGCGAGCAGGCCGGTGCTGATCCCGATGTACAGGCTTCGCTGGCGATCGACACGGTTGATCTGCTCTTGGATGCTGGTCGGCACGATGTTCATTTGCTGTCTTCCTTTCGTGGGGCGCCGCCTTGAGTGGCGGCGTCGTTGCGGTAAGTACAGACCCGTCCCTCGGCTACCGATCCCAATCACGCGGCCCTGAACGGATGCCGACAACGGACCCACCGATTCCGGGCCGCCGGCCTCGGATGCGCTCTACTCTGCACAAAGGGGGCCGGCAGAAGGATTGGCTCGATGAACGTGGTGCACCGCATGGCGCAGGTCTGTATCGCCTTGCTGGCCGCGCTGATGGCGATCTCGGCCTCCGGCAGTGCGGGCGCGGATCCGCCGGCCACCCAGGTGATCACCGTGATGGCCGTCGGACCCAGCGGCGAAGCGATCAACGGCTACAAGGTGGCATCCGGGCCTGGCAACGTCGGGCAGGCCAGCGACTGCTCGCAACCGTCACCGTCGGCGGTTGCCGACAACGTCTACTACTGTTCGCCGAGTGCGGCCGGAGCCGGTACCTGCTGGCCATCGACGCCGGGATCGCTTCTGTGCGTGGACAATCCGTGGGACATGCAGATGCACCGGGTGACGTTCGACGGCCAGCTTCCGCCCGTGCACCCGACGGCCACCCCGGATCCGTTCGCGCTCACCCTCGACGACGGCACCCGCTGCCTGCTGCGCAACGGCGGCGCGTGGGGTGGCCGGGCCGACGGGTACACCGGCGTCTATGGATGCGGCAGCGACCTTGCCGTGCTGTGGCTGCCCAGCCAGGGCGCCGGATCCTGCATCGACCGCTCGTCGCCGGCGTGGACCGTCAAGGTCGGCCGCCTCGGCGCACCGGACGCCGTCCTTCCACCGCCCGCGACCCGCACCGTCACCGAGGCCTGGTTCGCCGGAGGCAGGGCTGGTCAGTAGGGCGCGGACGGTACTGCTATAACGCAACGTATGTCTGGTCCGGCGCACACCATCACCCATGTTTCCGATACGGCCCGATGGACGGCGCTGCACCGGGCGACCGAATCGGCCCGCCCCGATGCGCTGTTCAACGACCACCTCGCCGAGCGCCTCGCCGGTGAACAGGGCCGCGCGATCGTCGACAACGCTCCGTGGACGGATCGCAGCGGTTGGTGGCTGGTCGCACGGACCAAGCTCATCGACGATGCCATCGCCGACGCACTCGCGCACGGCTGTGACCGCGTTCTGAATCTGGCCGCCGGCCTGGACACCCGGCCCTATCGCTTAGACCTCCCACCAGATCTCACCTGGATCGAGGCCGATCTCCCCAAGCTGCTCGCCGAAAAGACGCAAGCACTTGCCGATCAGGCCCCGCGCTGCGCGCTCAACCGCATAGCGGTCGACCTCGCCGACCCGCACGCCCGAGACGGCTTCTTCGACGAGGCCCTGGACGGCGCGACGAATGCCTTCGTGCTGACCGAGGGCCTGTCGATGTACCTGGAGGCCTCCGACGTCGCGGCCCTTTCGGGCGCGATCAAGCGACCCGAGGTCGCCTGGTGGATGATCGATTTCGCCTTTCCCGGCCTGCGAGAGCGGATCAACAAGAACTTCGCCGGGATTTCGGAGAACGCGCCGTTCAAGTTCGCACCAGACAACGGGCTGGCCTTCTTCGAAGACCTGGGCTGGCGGACCCTCGAAGCGGAGTCGGTGCTCGAAGCCGCCAACCGGCTCCACCGCTTACCTATCTGGATGCGCCCGCTTACCTGGCGGCGATCGGATTTGCGCCGGCCGGGCCGCAAACCCACGTCTGCGGTCGCGCTGCTGACGCACTGAGAGTGCCGCCTACCAGACGCGTATCCAGTCGATGAGCATGTCGGCGGGGTAGGTGCCCGGGCCCGGGTCTTCGCCACCCGATCCGGCGACCGCCAGGTTGAAGACCGGATAGACCGTGTAGCCGGCCCCGTTGAACGGCCAGTCCGGCAGCGAGCTCGCCGGCACGTCGAAGTAGGGCGCAGCGCCGTCGGTGTAGTCCTTCCAGAACCGGATGCCCGCCTCGTCCCACTGCGTGCGCCAGGTATGCCAGCCGCTGTCCACCGCGATGTTGTGGGTCTTCCACTCGCCGCCGTTGGCCTTCGCGTGCACGGTCGTGGCCGACGGCCATTTGCCGTTGCCGTACCACTCCATGACGTCGATCTCGCCCTGATCGTCATTGCCGAGCCAATACGCGGGCCAGGCGCCGGGGGTCAGGCAGTTCAGCTTGATCCGAGCTTCCCAGGTGTGGCCGACGCCGCCGCGCCAATTGCTCTGCACCTTGCCGCTGTAGTAGGTCGGACCGTCTTTGGCGGCGCGCAGGACGAGGTTGGAGTTGCCGTCGACGAACACGTTGCGGCGATCGTCGCGGTACTGCCCGATGTGTTCGGGCTGCTCCCAAAAGGTGGGATCCTTGATGGTCTCGCGGGCCTTCGCGATCGCCCACTTCGACGGGTCAGGGGCCGAACCGGCCGGGCCGTCGAACTCGTCCGAGAAGATGTAGCTCCCGTTTTGGCCGCTGGGCGCCGCGGGCGGCGGAATCCGCCCGGGAGGTTCGTCCTGTCGGGGCGGGTAGGCCCAGGCTTTCGGGGCGGGCAGCGTGGCTGCCAGCACGCCGATCCCGGTTGTCAGAATCATGCGGCGGCGATCGATCTCCGGCATAAGCAATGGACCCTAGCAGCCAACCGTGCACGAGGCTCAAACGGGAATTTTGTCGGTGCCCGTCGCTATCGTTCTGATCGCGGTCGTACCAGCACGGACGACAGCACAGCAGTGGCAACGGATTACGTTCGCGAATTCATGGCCAATTCTCACCTTGACTGGTGGTTTGGTCTCAGGATTCGGCGGGCATTCTGGAATCACGATCCGATAACCACACTGTTGTAGCTTTTGCGGGTGGTACTGAGAGGAGTGACGATCGTGGCGAATACACAAGAAGGCACGGTTATATTCCTTCAGTCGCATCCAGCATGGGCCGCCGCTCAACGTCGCGAACGCGAACGCAACGAGGCAATGCGCCGTCATCCGTCTTTCCGCGCCCGCCAGCGCGCCGCAGCTGGTAACCCGGTGGTTCCGATGGTGCGCAACTTCAAGCTGTACTCCAGCGGCAACACTCCCGCCTGAATTCGTCAGTCAATTGGCGTGACCCCGTTCGCATCCGGGCCCGAAAAATTAGGCCCGGAGCAAACAGTTAATCCGGCCGGATCGGCCGAAACTCTCAAGTTCTAGTTGAGGTATTTAGAGGCGTCCCCAATAGCTACTACTGCTCGTAGTAACTATTGGATGAGAGCTGCCAATGTCCAACGCCGGGGAAGCGGTGGCGACGCACCGTTCCGCTAACCGCGGCATTCGCCTTCGCGGCCGCAATTTGCACTCAACGCGGTCTGATCATTGTCGGCGGGGTGTTCAGCGCGGCTGATCCTCGGCTATGTGGGCTGGTGCGCGCAGCATGAAAGGCCGGGCCCATTCCGCGCCGTCGAGAAACCGCTTAGCGCGTCACGTCGTCACGTCCGGAGGTCGCGGCTCCGATATCGAGCACACCACCGCCCGTCGAATCGTCGACCTCGACGATCGGGTCGTCGACGTCGTCGAACTCCAGCCGCAGCGCCCTAGACATGATCGCGTGCATCACGTACATCGTGGTGGTGTAGGTGAACTCGAGGATCTCGGTGTCGGTGAAGACTTCCCGCAACTGGGTGAACAACCGCTCTGGCACTCGACCATGCTGTACCGCAAGGCAGTCCGCATACGCCAGCAACAGCCGCTCGGTGTCGTCGAAACACTCGGCGGTCTGCCAGGACGGTATGGCCGCGATCTTCTCCTCGGACAGTCCCGCCGACCGGCACGCCTTGCAGTGTTGCGAGAAGACAAACTGGCTGCCGACCACCCAGCCCGCCCGGACCTGGCCCAGCTCGCGGTGATCGGCGCGGATGGATACCTCTTCGCGGTAGAGGCGGAAGCCGCGCACCGCATGGCGCAGCGCGGCGGGCGATTGTGCCATCACCGTCCACCAATTGCCGGGTGTGCCGCCCACGGCGCCCGGCTCCGCGACCGGATCACGATCGCCGAACATGAAGTCGTACATCTTCAGCGTGAATTCGTCGCTGACTTCACCCCGCGGGATTGGATTAAGACGCGGCATCGCGTCTCCTCTCAGCTGGCGGCACGAATGTGGCATTACCGCAGATTGCTCTCGATCCTAGGTTCCGCGACTGCCGCAACGCAGTTCGCGCCAGCAGCTCAGTGGGCGGTAAGTCCTCGGCCAGGGACGCGATCACGGACCTCGGGCCACTGCCGGCCCGCATACTCGGCGGTCGACGCGCGAATCAGCTAGCACATCCGCTAGCGGATTTCAGCCTTGCCTAATGGTCGGGAGAGAGGGCGCCGTAGGGCGAAGCGGGTCAGAGCTTGCCGGCGACGAAGTCGGCGGCCTGGTTGGCCATACCCGCGTCGATGTAGGCGCCGGCGAGATGCTGTGGCCAGTTTTCCTTCCAGGTGTTCGGGTCGGCCGGGTTGCAGACGGGATCGGCGCCGTGGCACAACTCGATGGTCCGGTCGTTGTAGGTCGGGTTGAAGTTGGTGATCGGACCCGCCCATTGGCTTCCGTTACCGAACAACGCGACCGCGGCGATGTGCTGATCGATGCCCGGCGGCAGCGGGCTGTCGAAACCGAATGCGCCGATGGGCGCCGCCAGCACGACATCGGTGACCGCCGCACCAAGCGAGTAGCCGCCCAGCACCAGTCGGGTGTCGGGGCAGTTGTTGACCATGTCCTGGACGTGGTGGCTCATGTCGTTGGCGCCCTGGGCGACCTCGGTGTCGGCCCCGTATTGCACGGCATATACGCCGACGGTCCGGTTCACCTTGGACCGGACGTCGCTGATGAACGCGTTGCCCAGCACGCCCGGCCCGGGCGATTCGTTACGGCCGCGGGCGAACACGATCTGCACCGGCGGGCAGTTCGCGGCCCCGGCCGGCGGCGCCGCCCCCGGCGCGCCGGGCGGCAGCACCGCGGCGGGCAACATCAGGGCGGCCGCGGCCATCACCGCGACAACGCCGACACCAGCAAATTCACGGACAAGCAAGGCGCGCACGAAGATGATGGTAGAGCGAACCCGCTCCGCCCGCTGGGCAGCCGGGATACAGATCGTGGTTGATCGCTCAGCGCGAACAACGACCACGATGTCGGCGGCGCCGATCGAGACGATAGGTTCAGCTGATGAGTCACGTCGACGCGGGTGCGCCCGAGCGCTTGTTCGCGCTGGCCGAACAGGTGCAAGGTTTCATGCCGGCCGACGAGGGCCGCGCGCTGTACGACGCCGCGCTGCGGTACCTCGGCGGCGGCATCGGCGTCGAGATCGGCACGTACTGCGGTAAATCCACGCTGTTGCTGGGTGCGGCGGCGCAACAGACCGGTGGCGTGGTCTACACGGTCGACCACCATCACGGTTCCGAGGAGCACCAGGCCGGGTGGGAGTATCACGACGCGTCGATGGTGGATGAGGCCACGGGCCTGTTCGACACGCTGCCGACGTTTCGCCGTGCGCTGGATACCGCCGGGTTGGACGACCACGTCGTCGCGATCGTCGGCAAGTCACCGCTGGTGGCGCGGGCCTGGCGCGCGCCGCTGCAGTTCCTGTTCATCGACGGCGGCCACAGCGAGGCGGCCGCGAACCAGGACTTCGACGGCTGGGCCAAATGGGTCGACACCGGTGGGGCGCTGGTCATCCACGACGTGTTCCCCGACCCGAAGGACGGCGGGCGGCCACCGTATTACATCTACTGCCGCGCACTCGATTCCGGACAGTTCCGGGAGGTGTCGGCCACCGGGTCGCTGCGGCTGCTCGAACGTGTCAGTGGTGAGCCGGGGGAGCAGCTCTAGCGGAGCAGCGGGTTATCGGCCCGGACCGGTGACGACGCATTCGCAATCGAAGTCGGTCTGCAGGCCCACCGGCAGCTCGTCGCCGCGGAAGATTCCCGCCCCGGCGGTGGTGTTCGACAGGGCGTCCGCCGCCAGGATCATCGCCGCACCCGTCCAGGTGGTGCGCTCCTCGGGCCACCGCTTGCCGTCCGCGAAAACCAGTCCCGTCCAATACGATCCGTCGGCCTCGCGCAGATGCTGCATCGCGGCGAACTGCCGGTGCGCGTCCGCGTGCTGCCCGATGGCGTCCAGCGCCATCACCAGCTCGCAGGTTTCGGCACCGGTCACCCACGGACGATCGCCGACACAGCGGATGCCCAGGCCGTCGACCACGAAGGCGTCCCAACGCTGCTTGATGCGCGCGGCCGCCGCCGGACCCCGCAGGGCGCTACCGAGGATGGGGTAGTACCAGTCCATCGAGTAGCGGTCCTTCTCGGTGAACGCGTCCGGGTGCGCGGCGATGGCGTGACCCAGGCGGCCCACCGCCAACTCCCACTCCGGCTGCGGGTCCTCGACCAAGGCGGCCAGGGCGAGCGCGCAGCGGATGCTGTGAAAGATGCTCGAGCACCCGGTCAGCAGGGCTTCCGGCAGCACACCGGCTTCGCTTCGCGCCCAACCAATCTCGCCATAGCCGAGTTGCATGTCGATGACGAAGTCGATCGCTTTGTGCACCACCGGCCACATCTCGGCCGCGAACGTCTCATCGCCGGTGACCAGCACGTGGTGCCACACGCCCGCGCCGATGTAGGCGCAGAAGTTGCTGTCGCTGTTGGCGTCTTCGACGACACCCGCGCGGAACTGGATGGGCCACGAACCATCGGGGCGCTGGGTTCGGCGGCTCCAGTCGAAGGCGGCCCGCGCCGGCTCGAGCAGCCCGGCGGTGGTGAGCGCCATCGCGCACTCGACGTGATCCCACGGATCGGTATGGCCGCCCTCGAACCAGGGAATGGCACCCGATGGTTCCTGTGCGGCGGCGATGGAAAGCGCGGTCTGTCGGCATTGTTCGGGAGTGAGGACCCCCGGAACTGCGGGCGGGTTAGACCGATGCAACTGAATACCCTTCAGTCGCTTTGCTTTTCGCCTCCTGCGGTTTGACGAAGTACATCGCTACGCTCTTGCCCACCAGCGGATTGAGCAGCGTCTCCGCCAGCTGGGTGATCTTCGGCCGCTGCATCAGGTCCCACACCAGCAGCTTGTGGTAGGTGGTCACGGCGCGGTGGTCGGTGTTCTCCACGCCGACAGCGCATTTGAGCCACCAGAAGGGGGAGTGCAGCGCGTGGGCGTGATGGGTGTGCGTCAATTCCAGTCCGCCGCCGAGGATCTTGCCGCGCAATTCGCTGGCCCGGTAGATGCGTACGTGGCCACCCTCGTTGGCGTGGTAGTCGTCGGACAGCCACCAGCACACCTGCTCGGGCAGCCACCGCGGCACGCTGACCGCAAGCGTGCCACCGACTTTGAGCACCCTGATCAGCTCGGCGATCGCCGCGTCGTCTTGGGGAATGTGCTCCAGGATCTCCGACGCGATGACGCAGTCGAACGTCTGGTCGGCGTACGGCAGCTTGAGCGCGTCACCGACGACCACCTTGGCCGAGGCGCCGGCGGGCGCCTCACCGGTTTCGGCCATCGCACGCAGGATGGTGTCCACCGAACGCAATTCGGCTTCGTCGCGGTCGAAGGCGACGACGTCTGCGCCGCGCCGATACGCTTCGAACGCGTGCCGGCCCGCTCCGCATCCCACGTCGATGACCTTGGTCGACCGCCCGATCCCGAGCCGGTCAAAATCGACTGTCAGCATGGGGCTCCGCTCTGCGCGTTGCGTGCGATCGCCCGCTCATAGACCCGAACGGTCTGAGCGGCCACCGCTTCCCAGCTGAAGACGTTGACGGCACGGGCGCGGCCCGCCTTGCCGAGGCTGCGGCGCTTTTCCGGGGAGTCCAGCAGTTCACCGAGCGCGTGCGTCAGCGCATGCACGTCGGCGGGCGGCACCAGCTCGGCGCAAGCACCGTCGGTCCCAAGGACTTCCGGCAGCGCGCCGACCCGGCTGGCGACGATCGGGGTGCCGCTGGCCATGGCCTCCACGGCGGGCAGCGAAAACCCTTCGTAGAGCGAAGGAATGCAGGCGACCTCCGCGGACGCGAACAGGGCGGCCAGCTCGGCGTCGGACAGCCCGCTGGTGATGTGCACGATGTCGGAGATCCCGAGTTCGGCGATGAGCTTATGGGTCGGGCCGTTGGGCTCCACCTTGGCGACCAACCGCAACTCGAGATCACGCACGGTGCGCAGCCGGGCGACCGCCTGCAGCAGGGTGCGCACACCCTTGAGCGGGGTGTCGGCGCTGGCGATCGCGATGATGCGGCCGGGCTCGCGGGGACCGGTTCCCGGTTTGAACAGCTCGGTGTTCACCCCCAGCGGCACGACGTGAAGTTGCTCCGGTGTCACGCCGAAGTCGGCGATGATGTCCGAGGCCGACGACGACGAGACAGTCAACAGGTCGGGGATGTGCCGGGCGACCTCTTGCTGCATGTCCAAGAACCCATACCAGCGGCGCACCAACGGCTTTCGCCACCATCGCGCGGCGGCCAGGTCCAGCACCCGATCGCGGGTGATCGGGTGGTGCACGGTGGCCACGACGGGAAGTCCCGCCTCGGCGATGCTGAGCAGTCCGGTGCCCAGGCTCTGGTTGTCGTGGACGACGTCGAAATCCGCTGTCCGCTGGGCAAGTAACCGGGCGGCCCGCATCGTGAACGTTCGCGGTTCGGGAAAGCCCGCGGTCCACGTGGTGAGCAGTTCCAAGAGGTCGATGGAGTCACGAATCTCGCTTGGCCGCGGTACCCGGAAGGGGTCGGGCTCCCGATACAGATCAAGGCTGGGCACCTCGGTGAGCCGGACCCGCGGGTCGAGCAGGTCGGGATAGGGCTGTCCGGAAAACACCTCGACGTCGTGACCGAGTTCCACCAGACCGTGGCTGAGATGGCGCACGTAGACGCCCTGTCCGCCGCAATGGGTCTTACTACGGTAGGACAGCAGGGCAATTCGCATACTCAACTCTTCTTTGCTGGAAAATGACCGCGGAATGGCGCCGAATCCATCGCGGTCAACGGGCTCCCGAACTCCGTGACAGCAAACTGGACATGTGTCCAGACTATAGTTCGATCACCTAATCGAGCGCAACGAGCCGGAGATCCGCCGTCCCGCGCGTAGGCGGTCCCCAGGATGTCCGGCACGCAAAGATCATGCCACTGCGCGATACCCGCCATCTTTCCGACCGGTCGGTTCCGGCCGCGCGGCCCCCGGAGTTGACCTGCGCTGACCGGCGAAGAACGGCCGAAAGAAGGCGTGGGCTTTTGTTACCATCGCGCGGTGCGGGATTCGGCCGGACCTGGTGGACGCGGCGATCGGCGATCGCCTTCGAGGCGCGACCTCTTCAAATACGCCGGCGCCTATGCCATGGCGCCGGCCCTACTGAGCCTGGGCGCGGGCGCCGAGGCCCCGACGGCGTCGGCGACCGGCATGAGGCTGATCGATTTCGCCGAGCGCCGGATCTCTCCCGACGAGATCAAGTCGGCCGGCTACGACGGCGTGGTGAATTACGTGTCGCAGTCGCGGCCGGGCGCCAACTTCGAGGCCAAACCGCTGACCCGGGACTACGCCGACGCGCTGCGCGCGGCGGGGCTGCATATCGTCAGCAACTTCCAGTACGGCAAGCCCGGCTGGCCCGACCCGTCGGATTTCACCCGGGGCTTTGACGGCGGCGTGGCCGACGCCCACACGGCCATGCAATTGCACTCCGCGGCGGGCGGCCCCAACTCGGCGCCCATCTTCTTCAGCGTCGACGACGCCATCGACGCCAACGCTTGGAATAGTGCTGGTGTCCAATGGTTTCGAGGGATCAACTCGGTGTTGGGCGTGGGCCGCACCGGCATCTACGGAGACGCCCAGGTGTGCGGATGGGCGATCAGGGACGGTGTCGTCGGTCCGTCCACCAGCGCCGGACACCAATGGGTGTGGCAGACGAGGTCCTGGTCGCACGGCGATCGCGAACCGGCCGCGGTTCTCTACCAAACGGTCGTCAACAGTCCGGGAAATCCGGGGCCGCTGCTGGGCGGCATCAATGTCGACGTCGACGACGTCCTCGCCGCCGACTTCGGGCAGTGGGATCTCGATCGCTGACCCGGACGTCCCTCTCCGCTACACGAGACATAAATCAGGGCGACCGATTGCGGCGTGTCGTGTGCGTGGTTTACGTGTCGCGGGATCGCTGACCCCGACGTGAAACAACGGCACCCCGCGAGCGGATCGCTCGCGGGGTGCCGCTTTCGATCAAGACCCGTTCTTACTTGAGGTCGAATCGGTCGTTGTTCATGACCTTGACCCACGCCGCGACGAAGTCCTCCACGAACTTGCCCTGGGCGTCGTCCTGGGCGTAGACCTCGGCCAATGCGCGCAGCACCGAGTTCGAGCCGAAGACAAGGTCATTCGGGGTCGCGGTCCACTTGAGCGCGCCGGATGCCCGGTCGTGCCCTTCGTAGACGTTCTCCGCGGTCTCCGAAGCCTTCCACTCGGTGCCCATGTCGAGCAGGTTGACGAAGAAGTCGTTCGTCAACGCGCCCGGCCGGTCGGTGAACACGCCGTGCTTGCTGCCGCCGTGGTTGGCGCCCAGCGCACGCAGTCCGCCGACGAGCACCGTGAGCTCCGGACCCGTCACACCGAGTAGGTACGCGCGGTCCAGCAGAAGCTGCTCGAGCGGGGCCTTCTCGCCCGGCCGCGCGTAGTTGCGGAACCCGTCGGCCCGCGGTTCGAGCACGGCGGCGGACTCCACGTCGGTGGTCTCCTGCGAGGCGTCGGTGCGCCCGGGGGCGAAGTGCACCGAGATCTCGTAACCGGCGTCCTTGGCCGCCTTCTCGACCGCCGCGGAACCGGCCAGCACGATCAGGTCCGCAATCGAGATCTTCTTGCCTCCGGAGGCCGAGGCGTTGAAGTCCTGCTGGATCTGCTCCAGCACGGGCAGCACCTTGTCCAGTTCGGAGGGCTCGTTGACCTCCCAGCTCCGTTGCGGCTGGAGGCGGAGCCGCCCGCCGTTGGGACCACCGCGCTTATCGGTGTTGCGGTAGCTGATCGCGGCCGACCAGGCGGTCTTGACCAGCTGGGGGACGGAGAGACCGGATGCGAGCACCTTGCTCTTCAGGGCCGCGACGTCCTTGTCGTCGACGAGCGCGTGGTCGACGGCCGGAACCGGGTCCTGCCACAGCTGCGGCTCGGGGATCCAGGGTCCCAGGAAGCGGGAGACCGGACCCATGTCGCGGTGCAGCAGCTTGTACCACGCCCTGGCGAAGGCGTCGGCCAGCTCCTCGGGGTGGTCGAGCCAGCGCCGGGTGATGTCGCGGTAGATCGGGCTTTCCCGCAAGGAGATGTCGGTGACCAGCATCGTCGGGGCGCGCCCCGGCCCACCGAACGGATCGGGGATGGTTCCCGCGCCCGCGCCATCCTTGGCGGTGAACTGCCAGGCCCCGGCGGGGCTCTTGGTCAGCTCCCACTCGTAGCCGTACAGCGTCTCCAGGAAGGAGTTGTCCCACTTGGTGGGCGTCGGCGTCCAGACGACCTCGAGGCCGCTGGTGATGGCGTCCTTGCCCTTGCCGCTCCCGTAGGCGCTCTTCCAGCCGAGCCCCTGCTGTTCGATCGGGGCGGCCTCGGGCTCGGGGCCGACCAGGTCGGCGTCACCGGCACCGTGGGTCTTGCCGAAGCTGTGGCCGCCGACGATCAGCGCGGCGGTCTCTTCGTCGTTCATCGCCATCCGGCCGAAGGTCTCGCGGATGTCGATCGCGGCTGCGATCGGGTCCGGCTTGCCTTCGGGCCCTTCGGGATTCACGTAGATCAGGCCCATGGTGGTGGCGCCGTAGGGCTGCGCGAGATCGCGCTTGCCCGAGTAGCGCTTGTCGGTGCCCAACCATTCCTCTTCTTCACCGAACAGGATTTCCTCGGGCTCCCAGACGTCTTCGCGGCCGAAGGCGAAGCCGAACGTCTTGAAACCCATCGATTCCAGGGCCACGTTGCCGGCGAAGAGCAGCAGGTCCGCCCAGGACACCTTGTTGCCGTACTTCTTCTTCAGCGGCCACAGCAGCCTGCGCGCCTTGTCCAGGCTGGCGTTGTCCGGCCAGCTGTTGAGCGGGGCGAAGCGCTGCATGCCCTGGCCGCCACCGCCGCGGCCGTCATAGATGCGGTACGTGCCGGCGGCGTGCCAGCTCATCCGGATGAACAGGCCGCCGTAGTGGCCGTAGTCGGCGGGCCACCAGTCCTGCGAGGTCGTCAGCAGCGTGACCATGTCGGCCTTGAGCGCATCGACGTCGAGCTTGGCGAACTCCTCGGCGTAGTCGAAGTCCTCACCGAGCGGATTGGATTGGGCGACATGCGGGTGCAGCCTGGACACGTCGACCTGGTTGGGCCACCAGTCCTGGTTGGTCAGTGGCGCATTCGATTTGGGCTGCGGTGAAGGGATTGCTGGGTTTTCGCTTTCGCTTTTGCTCGCCGTCCCGGCGTCGGGTTGGGGTGGACGGCTAGCGGATGTATCAGATGACACAGCATTCCTTTCGGGGGTGGGTGAATCGGGCTGCGATCACGGCTGTGATCTAGGAACCTGCCGTCGAGCAATCGGCACACAGGCCCCAGTAGATGACTTCGGCCTCGTCGAGAACGAAGCCATCAAGAACGTTGTCGTCGTCCGAGGGGGTGAGGCAGGGAGCGTCGCCGACGGCGCAGTCGATGTCGGCGATGATCCCGCAGGATCGGCAGACGACGTGGTGGTGGTTGTCGCCGACCCGCGATTCATAGCGCGCGACCATGCCCAAGGGCTGGATGCGACGCACCAGACCGACGGTGGTCAGCGCATTGAGCACGTCGTAGACGGCTTGGCGCGAAACATCGGCCAGGCCGACGCGGACCGCCGAGAAGATCGTCTCGGTGTCGGCGTGCGGATGGGCGTCCACGGCTTCGAGCACGGCAACCCTGGGCCGGGTCACCCGCAGATCGGCCATCCGCAACCTGTCCGCGTAATCGGCCGTCGATGACACGCCACCAATATGACGCACTTATTTGGAACGAGTCAAGACTTTATTGTGAAGTGGGGCACAACTGCGGGTAACGAATGAGCTGCATCACGGTCAGGTCGGCTTCAGTGCGCTGCCTTTGCGCCACTCGTCCCAGCTGAGCGTCCAATCGCCGTTCTGCGCCAGGGTCAGCGGAGGCCCGCCGCTGTTGCGGACTTCGACCACGTCGCCGGGTACCGAGAAGTCGAAGAACCATTTCGCGTTGTCGGCATTGAGGTTCAGGCAGCCGTGCGACGTGTCGCGATGTCCCTGGGCCCAGACCGTCGCGTCGAGCTCGTGCAGATAGATGCCGTCCGAGCTGATCTTGGTGGCCCAGTTGATGGTCTCGCGGTATCCGAGCCTCGAGTTCTTGGGCAGGCCGAAGGTCGAAGAATCCATGATGACGGGGTTGCCCTTGTCCAGGACCGTGTAGACGCCGGACGGGGTCCAGAGCGAGATGGTCCTGCCGCCGACGTCTTCGGTGCCGCCCATTCCCATGCTTGTCGGCATCGTGCGCTGGAGGTTTCCGTTGCTGAAGACGCTGACCTGGTGGGTGGCGTCGTCGGCGATCGATATGTGCGCATCGCCGACACGGAAGGACACCTTGGTGTCGTCCTGCCCGAACAGGCCGTCACCCAAGGCGATTCCGTAGATCTTCGCCTCGGCGGTGACGTTCGTGCCCGGCGCGTAGTAGCGCTCGGGCCGCCAATGCGCGTTCTGGTCGTCGACCCAATACCAGGAACCCTCGACTTTCGGGTCGGTGGTCACGGACAGCTGCCGCTCGGCCGTGGCACGGTCGGCGATCTTCTCGTCGAAGTGCGCCACGATCACGGTTCCGACGCCATAGGTGCCGCCATCGCGCAACGTGGCTTCCGACGTGGTGGTGAACGACACCTTGGTCTGATTGGACGGCTTCAGCGTGGAGAACGACGAAACTTGCTTGGCGGCAACGCCACTGACGCCGGTGCTGCGGACCGTCAGCGTGTAGGTGCGCCCGTAGCCCAGCGGGACCGTGGGCTTCCACACGGTGTTGTCCGGGGTCATGACACCCTCGATCGGTTTGCCGCTCTCGTTGACCATGTCGACGCCCGTCAGCGTCCCGTTGTCGGCTTTGACCATGACCGGCGCAACGGGGTCGACATCATGGGCGTTGGGACCCGGGGTGATCGTTATTTGGGCCGGCTCAGCGGTTTTGGTGGGTGCACTGGATTGACTGCAGCCGTCGCCGGAGCAGTGCGAGGTTGACGCAACGTATATCGCACCCACCACGGCGACGATGACGCACAGCGCGAGCAGGAGCTGGCGAGCGCGGCTCATCCGGAGGATCGGGCCGACGAACTGATCGCTGAACTTGGACGTCATGAAGCTGCCGAAACCCTGCCTTCTGTTTACTCGCAGGCCGCGAACTTCTGCCCGGCGATGTCGATGTTGTAGATGAGGTATCCCGCGACGGGCGGTATTTAAACCGTCGCGCGGTTGGGCTTCGTCACTGTTGGCCACCACCGGCGGTCCGCGAGAGATCATGGCTGCATGGCCGATGAGGAACTCGACAGCCTCTACGAGGTGCCACCGAAGGAGTTCACCGCGCAGCGCGCCAGATTGGCAGCCGACGCCAAGCAGCGCGGCGATACCGAGGCCGCGAAACGGATTTCCGCCGCCAACAAACCGACGACGGCGGCGTGGATCGTCAACCGGTTGGCCCTCCGGAACGCCGACACCCGGCAGCGGCTGGCGGACCTCGGGGAGCGCTTGCGCGCCGCGCACGCAGCGATGGACGGCGGGCGCATCCGGGAACTGTCGGCCGAGCAATACAAACTCATCGACGAACTCACCCGTAAGGCGCTGCGGGCGGCCGACCTGACGCAACCGTCGGCGACCGTGCGCGAAGACGTGACCAGCACGCTGCAGGCCGCGATCGCCGACCCGCAGATCAGCGGGCGGCTGGGCAGATTGGCCCGGCCCGAGCAGTGGTCGGGTTTCGGCGCCTTCGGCGACGCGGTGCCGGAATCGGTGGATACTCCCAGCGAACCGGCGAAGCCACGCAGCGCCCCGGCGCGGAAGCGGCCCGCGAAGCGGTCGGCGGACGACAAGGCACAGGAGCGACGGCGCGAGAGACTGAGCGCGGCCGTCGCCACCGCCGAACGCGCCAAGACCGAGGCCGACGACCTGGTTAAAGAGCGACAGGCCCAGCGGGATGCCGCCCAACAGCAACGCGACGATGCGGCCCGGGCATTGCGGGCGGCCGAGCGGGAACTCAGCGCCGCCGAAAAGGACTACGACAAGGCGAGGGAAGCCGCCCGAACCGCCGCGGACGCCGTGAAGGAGGCAAAAGCCCGGCTGAAGCGGGCGTGAGCTGGTCGCGGCGTTTCCCCGGGTCGGTCCGGGGTATCAGCTCAGCCGTGACTTCTTTGTGGATGACCGAACGCTCCGAACAGCCTTGGGCCCCAAGCCGGCTTGATCAGGGATCCGCGTCCGCCGACGTCATCGTCGTGGGCGCCGGCATCACCGGCCTGATGACGGCGGTGCTGCTGGCCCGCGCGGGCAAGGATGTGCTGGTGTTGGAGGCGCGCACGGTCGGCGCGTGCGCGACCGGAAACACCACCGCGAAAATCAGCCTGCTGCAGGGCAGTCAGCTTTCCAAGGTGCTGCCACGGCACGGCCGGGATGTCGCACGCGCATACGTCGACGGCAATCGCGAAGGCCAGGAGTGGGTGCTCGGTCACTGCGAGGCGCAGGGCGTGGCGGTGCAGCGCGAGGATGCCTACACCTACGCCCAGTCCGTGCGGGGCGTCCCGTCGGCGCGCGCCGAGCTCGCGGCGTGTCAGGCGGTCGGCCTGCCGGCGGTGTGGGAGGACGATGCCGAGGTGCCGTTTGCCTATCACGGCGGCGTGCGGCTGGCCGATCAGGCGCAGTTCGATCCGATGTCCTTCCTCGACTCGCTGGCCGTCGAGCTGCTGAATCGCGGTGGACGGCTGGTCGAGCACACCCGGGTGCGGCGAGTGTCGTGGCGCGGCAAAAGGGTGCGCGTGCATGTCAACGACGCCGCACAGCGGGACGTCGAACTTCAGGCGGCCCAACTGGTGCTCGCCACCGGGATCCCGATCCTGGATCGCGGCGGATACTTCGCGCGGGTGAAGCCGAGCCGGTCCTACTGCCTGGCCTTCAAGGTTCCGGGCAACATCACCCGGCCGATGATGATCTCCACCGACTCGCCGACACGGTCGGTGCGCTACGCGCCGGTCGCCGACGGGGAGCGGCTGATCGTCGGCGGGGCCGGGCACACGGTGGGTCGTGAGAAGAGTCCGTCCGAGGCGCTGGACGAGCTGTCGACGTGGACGCGCAAGCACTATCCGGGTGCGGTGCAGACCCACTTCTGGTCGGCGCAGGACTACACCCCCGTCGACCATCTGCCGTACGTGGGCCCCATCCTGCCGAACACCGAAAGCATCTTCGTCGCAACGGGTTTCAACAAGTGGGGGATGACCAACGGTCCGGCCGCGGCGTTGGCGCTGTCCAGCCGCATCCTGGGCGGGCGGATGGACTGGGCCCGCGCGTTCGCCAGCTGGAGTCCGCACGAGCTGACGGGTCTGGCGACGGCCCTGCAAGCCAACCTCGAGGTCGGCTTCAACCTGACGAAGGGTTGGATCACCCCGGCGATACGGACTCACCGCCGCAGCCCCGCCGACGGCGAAGGCGGCGTGGTGAGCGGCCCGCCCTGGCACCTGGAGGCCCGCTGCCGGGTCGACGGCACCGAGCACCGCGTCTCGCCGGTGTGCCCGCACCTGGGTGGCATCGTGAACTGGAACGACGCCGACAACGCGTGGGAGTGTCCGCTGCACGGCTCGCGGTTCGCACCCGACGGCACCTTGCTCGAGGGCCCGGCGACCCGCGATCTGACCGCCTAGCCGCCGCGGTCAGCCCGCCTTCTGAAACACCAGCCAGCGCAACTCGATTGGGGAATCGTCGCGCTGGACGTCGAACACATCGAGGCCGCCGGCCCATCCCTCGAACCAGCCCGTCGGCGGCCAGGCGTCCGACGGCAACCCGGCCTTCTCGTATTCGTAGGCGGAGTCGTCGGCGATCGGCTCGAGCGGCAGGCCGGCCGCCGCGGCGGTCACCTCATCGCGGGTGAAGATCATGCTGTTGCACTGCTGACTGAGTTGCACCGCGACGTCGTCGGGAACGTAGCCGTCGCGGGCCAGGAAGGTGTTGAAAACCAAGCGGCCACCCTGGGCCAGGCAATCGGTGGCGAGTTCGAACATGCCGCGCAACTCGTGCGGCGTGCGGAAGTCCGAGACCACCTCCGAGACCACCATCAGCTGATACCGATCGCGTACGCCCTCCATCGCCGTGAACACGTCGCTTTGAATGACGTTCACGCCCAACGATTCGCCGGCGGCTTCGGCGACAATCACCTCCGCGAACTTCGCGGTCATCTCGACCGCGTCGACCGGGTGCCCGCGCCGGGCCAGGGCCAGCGCGTTGCGTCCGGTTCCGGCGCCGACGTCCAGCACCCGATAGACCGAAGGATCGGCCGCCTCCGCCGCCAGCGCGAGCACGCGCGCGTCGGGCTCGGTCCCGAACAGCGGCGGCGGGCGGATCGCCATCCACTGGTCGTAGTCGGCCTCGACCGTGCGCCAATCGGCTTGGACCCGGAAATTCACCCCGGTGCCGAACGGAGCCTGATACGAGATCAGGACCTCGGAACGGGGGGAGGCCTTGAAGGCCTTCGCCAACTCGGCCACCAGCGCGGCCCGCAACTGTGCGGACTGTTCGGGAGGACACCAGACACCCAGGGTGGCGCAGACGTTGTTGCACAACTGGACGTACTCGTCGATCAGGCCCGGCACCGCAGGCACCCGGATGTGGCCCTCGGCCGACAATCGCCGATACAGCCGCCTGATCATCGCCTCGCGCAGCATCGACGGGTCGAACGACCTTTTCGGCGGATCCTGCACCAGAACCTTTTACACGACCGGGGGGCTTTGCACCACCGCTGGACGGAACGGGCGGCGCGGCTACGCCCGGCGGGCGGCGCCTTCGAGAAGGTCGGCCGCCGCGGCGACGCTTTGGTCGGGCGTGGTCATCTGGGTGGCCACCTCCCTGGCACGGCTGAGGTAGTGCGCCGACCGCACCGAGCGCAGGTCGGCGACCAGCGAGTCCAAGGTGGAGGCCGAGAACGCCCGCCCCACGCCGACTTCCAACCTACCGACCGCGTCGGCCCAGATCGGCTGATCGAGCCAGAGCCAGAGAATCAGCATGGGCACGCCCGCCCGCATGCCCGCGGCGGTGGTGCCGGCGCCGCCGTGGTGCACGATCGCTCGGCACGCCGGAAAGACGGTGGCGTGATTCACCGCCTCCACGATCTTCATGTGGTCGGCGGGCGGGATATGAGTGAAATCGTTTGGGCCACTGCAAATCAACGCCCGCTCGCCGATTTGCGTGCAGGCCGCGCTGATCACCGCGACCGTCTCGGCGGGGGAGGTGACCGGCGTGCTGCCGAATCCGAAGTAGATTGGCGGCGTCCCGCCGGCGATCCAGGACAACACCTCGTCGTCCGCGTCGGCCGGCAGCCCGAGGGTCAGCGCACCGACGAAGGGGCGTCGGTATTCCGGCCCGGCCCATCGCTTTGCCAGTTCGGGCGCCCACAGCTCGTCGTAGGTCTGAATCTCGAGCGCCGGCCGCGTCGACGGATTGTCGGGCAGACCGAGCGCTCGACGCTGTGCCGCTTCGGCCGCGCCGGTGACCTCTGACTGCAGCCGGCCGAGTTCCAAGGTCTCGGCAGGAAAGAAGTGCAGCGCCGCCAGCGGTATGCCGAAACGCTCCCCGACGTTGGCGGCCAGCCGCTGCTCGTTCATGCCGGCCACCAGGAGGTCGGCACCGGCCGCCACCGAGGTCAGCGTCTCGCTCTTGCCGGTCCACACCGTCGTGACGCGCTCGATGAGTTGCGGCAATGCGGTGATCGGATTCCCGACGTTGCGGACGAAATTGGTCGCCATGTTGATCTGCTCGCGGCTGTCGGGCCCGTACGCGACCGCGGCAAGCCCCGCCGACTCGGCCATGTCGAGCTTGTCTGGCGGCACCGCGATCACCACGTCGTGCCCTCGGCCGTGCAACTCCCGTGCGACGGCTACGCAGGGCTCGACGTCGCCACGGCTGCCGTAGGCGGCCAGCACAATTTTCATCAACAAACCTCACTCGCGGGGACGCCACAAATCCAAGCAGAGCGGGCGCCTTCAGACCCGCTGGGCGCGGCCCCGCCCCTCTGAACAGGACTTTTGCGGAGTCCTAGAACACCAACCGGTCCTTCGGACACTGGGCGGGACCGGTCCGCTCTCGTTGAGAGCCGGCTGAGAGTGATTTGCGCAATACGCGCCTAACCCTTGTGAGTTTCGGCCGTCATGTGCAGGTAACCTATCGTTAACCCTCGGCAACAATTTCGCTGTATTCGTTGACGTGGGGGCACCTGCGAACGTGTGAGGCCGGTCCGCTAGCACTGGGGACGGTTGTCTTCGTTCGCGGCACTGGCAGCACGGGAGGGAATGCGATTTGTTTGCTGCTGGGTTGGCTATCCCCATACGACGCGCATCGCGTCCGTCGATGCCCTCGCGGCTGACGTAAGCGATCGGAGGAGAACGACATGGACTTCGCAGTACTGCCGCCGGAGGTTAACTCCGCGCGCATGTACGCAGGTCCGGGGTCGGGGCCGATGCTGGCCGCCGCGATGGCCTGGGATGAATTGGCCGCCGCACTCCAAACGACCGCGAACTCCTATCAAGCCGAGATCACGGCCCTGACCTCCGGCCCATGGGTCGGCCCGTCGTCGGCGTCCATGGTCGCAGCGATCACCCCCTATCTGGAGTGGATGAGGACCACGGGTGCCCAGGCCGAAGAAACCGCCAACCAGGCCAGGGTGGCGGCCTTCGCGTACGAGACGGCGTTCGCCGAGACGGTGCCGCCCCCGGTGGTCACGGCCAACCGCACCCAGCTGGCGGCGCTCGTCGCGACCAACATCCTGGGCCAGAACACGGCCGCGATCGCCGCGACCGAGGCGGAGTACGGCGAGATGTGGGCGCGAGACACTGCGGCCATGTTCGGCTACGCGGGTACGACGGCCTCGGCGACGCGGTTGACACCGTTCGCCCAACCCGACCCGACCAGCAATTCCGGCGCCGGCCAGTCCGAAGCGGTGGCCCAGGCCACCGGCACCGCCGCGGGGACCGCACGCAATGCGGTGACCCAGCAATCGTTCTCCGCGGTCCCCAACTTGCTGAACAGCGCCGCGGTCAGCCCGGCCGCATTGACGCCGACCTCGGCGACGGACCTGCTGAATCTCGAGGCCGATCTCATCACGGTTTTCCTTGACGCGCCGGCCGCCGTCGCCGGCCTCGGCGTCGACGCACCCGCGGCCACGATCGCCCTGCCCTTCGACATCGCCGGCGCACTGACCGGTTTCCACACCGACGACATCATCAGCGGCTGGGCCGGGGTGCAGTCCTGGCCCGGAACGGGCGCCGTGCCGCCCTCGCCATTCCCGGTCATCACGAACCCGGCCGGCGGATTCGGAACGTTGGCGTCGGCGGGGCTGGGTCAGGCCAACACGGTCGGCGGTTTGTCGGTGCCTCCGGGCTGGGCTGCGGCCGCCCCGGCGATTCGTCCGGCCGCCTTGGTCCTTCCGGCCACCAGCGCCGGTGCCGCCGCGGAAGCCGCCGCCGCGGCCGCGCCCGCCGGCACCGGGAGTTTGTTCGGCGAGATGGCCGTGGCCAGCATGGCCGGGCGCGCGATGGCCGGTACCGGCGGGGCGCTGGGCCGCGAGCGGGCCCGAGCCGGCGAGATCGAGAAGGCGACGCGCGAGGCGCCGAAGGAGCCGAAGACCGAGTCGACGACACCGCCGCAGGTTGCCGCGGGCGGCCCGATCACGAGCATCGCCGCCGAGCTGCGCGAACTGGCTTCGCTGCGCGACGCGGGAATTTTGACTCAGCAGGAATTCGAAGAGCAGAAAAAGCGCCTGCTGCCAAGCTGATCCGGGGCCCGGCGCTGTGCGTTCGTCGGTCAACCCGGGCGAGCACAAAGGTTGACGGGTTATTCGGCACTAGTGGTGCGCTGCGGGTGCTACCGTTTGCTGGCCATTCGACCGTCGACGGGACCTGTCTCGCTCATGCTCACATTTCCGAGCGCCCCCGCGGCCCGCGCCGCGGTGATCGGCGCATGCATCGGTTTGACCGCGGCGCTCGTCTCGGGGTGCGGCGGCGCCCCGCCGGCGACCACGGCCGCCACCACCTCGTTGACCACAGTCGTTGCGGCACAGACTAATTCATCGTCCGCGCCAGGAACCGGACCGGCAACCACCGCCCCCGGCATGTACGGCAACCCCGCCGCCGCGGCGAAGTACTGGGTGGCGCAATCGCTGGAGGACAACTGCGGACTCGTCTCGATCGCCGACGTGGTGGGCGAGGTCACCGGCCACGCACCCACCGAACGGCAGATGCTGGACCTGGCGGAGTCGACGCCGTCGGGCGCCAATCCCGGACCTATCTACGCACCGCGCAACGACCCGAGCCACTCCGGCCCGGACGCCGGCATCTCGATGTCCGACCTGGTGATCCTGCTCGACCACTTCGGGATCAAGTCCGAGATGACCTCCACCTCCGACCGGGATCAGAACGGACTGCCGCTCCTCGAGCAATACCTGGCCAAGGACCGCAAGATCATCGCCTTCGTCAACTCCTCGGTCATCTTGAACGCCGACGACCAGCGCACCAAGGGTGACCATTTCCTGGTCGTCACGGGCATCGACACCGCCAAAGAGATCGTGCACCTCAACGACCCCGGCATCGACCACGCCGACGAACAGGTCAGCTTCGGCACGTTCATGACGGCCTGGCAGACCAGTGATCAGTCGATCGTGGTGACCGCGGCGCCCGGCTGATCCCTGGTGGTGCCAGGCCATTTCGGGCACAGTGAGCAGTGGAACTTCAGTGAAGGCGCGTGATGGACAACTCGACCACCCAGGCCTCCGATGCCGCAGGGATGCGGGTGCAGGCGTTGCTTCGCTATCCGGTGAAGTCGATGCTCGGCGAGGCCCTCGATCGCCTGCTGGTCGACGAGCGCGGCGCCGAGGGTGACCGGCGGCTGGCGCTGCTCGATGATGAGACCGGGCACGTGGCCAGCGCCAAGAATCCGCGGCTGTGGCGTGATCTGTTGACGTGCACCGCACACGCCGACTCCCAGGGCGTGCGCATCAGCCTGCCCGACGGGACCGACGTGGCCGCCGACGATCCGGGCGTCGACGAGCTGATCTCGCGGCTGACCGGCCGGCGGATCCGGCTGGTGACCCAACGCCCCGACGGCGCGACACTGGTGCGCCCCGATCCGGAGCAATTGCTGGAACTCGGCCTCGACGCCGAGGTCGACGGCCGCATCCTGCGGATCGCCGCGGCCACGCCGGGCGAGTCGTTCACCGACGAAGCCCCGTTGCATGCGATCACGACGGCCACCCTCGAACACATCGGCGTGGAAGCGCTGCGCTACCGCCCGAATCTGGTGATCGCGACGCCGCCCGACTATCCGCCGTACGCCGAAAACGACTGGGTGGGCAGCGAAATCGCGGTCGGGGAGGCGCGGCTGCGCGTCCTGACGGCCACGTCGCGCTGCGTCGTCCCCACCCTCGAACACGGGCCGTTGCCGCGAGCTCCGCAGGCGCTTCGCATCCCCGCGGCCGAAAACCGTTTGAACACAGGCGGTCACGGCGCGCAACCATGCGCGGGGGCCTACCTCGCGGTGGTGTCCCAGGGCGTTGTCCGCGTCGGTGACCCAGTCACCATCGGGCCATAGCGGCTCCGCAGCAACGCGTCAGCCGCCCAAGTTGCGCAGCGCCGTGTCGAGTTCCTCGGCCTGCTCGGCTACCTCGCGGTCCGATAGCTCCTCGTGTCCGACTCGCTGCACCAATTCCTGGCGCGTCGCAACCTGTAGGGCCCCTCGGTACTCGGTCGAGTCCAGATCAGCCGGCGCGACGACCGCGGCGCGCCCCTCGATCACCACCAGCGTCGCGTCCGCGTCCGGGCTGGCGAGTAGCCGTCGCACGTCCTCGGCCCCGATGGTCATGACCCGCCGCCGCGCCCGGTTCGCTGTTGGAGCTCGTCGATCAGGCTGGAGGCCTGGGCCTTGGTGAGGTTGTCCGGGATCTCTTCGCCCGCTTCTTGCGCCAGCGTGTTCAGGTAGCTGCGCTGCGGCCCGGTCATGGGTTCGTCGCCGGTCACCCACTGCGACCGGTCCTTTTCCGGATTCTCCTGTGGCGCCCGCGCGGCATCGTCGATCATGCATCTGGCTATGCCCGCTAGGAAGCCGACGTAATCAGGAAGTGTCGTGGATGGTTTCGGCATGCTAACCGGTCGCCGCAACGATCTTCATCACCATCAGCACCGCCACCGCGATGAACGCGATGACGAAGATGGAGACGGCGACCACGGTGAGCACGGAGCTGGGCGTGAATCGCCGGGTGTTCGGCGGTTGCGGCTCGGACACCCCGGAGGTTTGGGGCGCGGCCGGGGGAGTGGTGCCCGGTGCGGCACCTCCTCCTGGCTCCAGCCCCGGTATTTGCGTCGGGTCAGGGTCTGGAGGTTGCGCGGTCATGGTTGACACCGGCCGCGCCGTTGTGGGCGGGGCCGCAAGCTTGCGCCCATGTCACCGCCCAGATGCAAGTGTTCTTCCGGCCCTTGACCAGGTCTCACCGCGCGCTCCCTCCGTCGGGGCATGGCGGTACCCGCCCAGAGGGCGCCCAAACGCCCGGTACGTCAGGAGTTGCCGGCGTCATCCGTGGCTCAGCGCCAGGCCATCCCCGATGCGTGCGCGTCGGTCATCGAAAGGACTGTCCGCCAACGCGTTCCGGGACGGGCCCGTGCCGACGGCGGGCTTCAGCTCTCCGAGTTGGGGGTCGGGCTCTGCGCGGATTCCCATTTCGCCTCGAGGGACCGTTTCACCCGGGTGCCGGCCGCCAGATCGAGCTGAAAGGTCTCACCGCCGTCGGTCTCGAATGTGATGAGGTACCCCGCGTCGCTGGGATCCTTGAAGACGACTTTGTAGGGCTGTTCACCCGCGCCGCGGTCCACGGCGATGATGTCGCCAGGGGTGACGTCGTCGATCAGGTCGTTGCCGGAGACTTTGGACATACGGTCGACGTTAGCCGAAAAGACGCGGCGGGCGTCCGGTCGGCCGGCGCAGTGACCGACCTCACCTAGGGCTGCAGGAAGGCCTTGATGGCGCGGCGCTCATCCATGGCCCGATAGGCGTCGGCGACCTGCTCGAGGGGCAGGCGCAGGTCAAACACCTTGCCGGGGTTGATTTTTCCGTCGAGCACCGACTCGATGAGGGAGGGCAGGAAGTGCCGGACCGGGGCGGGTCCGCCGCGCAGCCCGACCTGGGAGCTGAAGAGTTGCTCGCCGGTGATCGCGACATCGTGGGGCACGCCCACGAACCCGACGAACGCGCCGGGACGAGCCGACTGGATGGCTTGTTGCATGGCTTGGCCGGTGCCGACGCATTCCAGCACGGCGTCGGCGCCGACGCCCTCGGTCATCTCCTTGATGACCGCGACCCCGTCGTGGCCGCGTTCGGTGACGATGTCGGTGGCGCCGAATTCACGGGCCAGCTGCTGGCGGGGCTCGTGGCGGCTCATCGCGATGATCTGCTCGGCGCCCTTTTCGCGGGCGGCCAGCACCGCGCACAACCCCACCGCGCCGTCACCCACCACGGCCACCGTCATGCCGGGAACGACGTTGGCCGCTTCGGCGGCGAACCACCCGGTGCCCATCACGTCCGACAGGGTCAGTAAGTCCGGGATCGATTCCTCGTCGGGTTGGTCGGGCAGTGCCACGAGACTGCCGTCGGCCCAGGGGATGCGCACGGACTCCGCTTGGCAGCCGCCCATCAGCACGCGGTTTACGCACGAACTCTGAACTCCGTTGCGACAATTCGGACAGGTGCCGTCGGAGGCGTAGAAGGATCCGATCACGAATTGGCCGGGCTTGACCGAGGTGACGTCGCTGCCGACGGCTTCGACGACACCGCAGTACTCGTGACCGAACGGCTTGGGCTCGGGAACGGGGTTGATGCCGCGGTAGTCCCACAGATCCGAGCCGCACACGCAGGTCGCGGTGGTGCGGATGATCGCGTCGGTGGGGGCGACGATCTCGGGATCCGGCAGGTCTTCGAATCGGACATCGCCGGCGCCGTAGATCACAGCTCCTCGCATAACGCCTCGCTCTCGCGGTCGTGGGAGCCCAGCTACCCGAAATCGATGTTGTTAACCGTGCCTCAACGCCATTTGATGCCGCACCCGATGGACGGGCGCTGTTCGGGATTCACCGGTTGCCCGGCCAGCACCGCGCCGGCCGCGGCGCGGACGTCCGCGGCGGTGACCGGCCGGCCGTTTTTGGGCCGGGAGTCGTCGAGCTGGCCGCGGTAGACCAGCCGGCGTTCGCCGTCGAACACGAAGGTGTCGGGCGTGCAGGCGGCCGAGTAAGCGCGGGCAACGTCTTGGGTTTCGTCGTAGAGGTACGGGAACGTCCAGCCATGGCTGCGTGCCTCCGCGACCATCTGATCGGGCCCGTCCTGCGGATAGGTGGCCACGTCATTGCTCGAAATGCCCACCATCGCAACGCCTTGCTCGGCGAGGTCACGACCGAGCGCGGCGAGGCCGTCGGCGACGTGCTTCACGTACGGGCAGTGATTGCAGATGAAGGTGACGACCAGGGCTGGGCCCGTCAGATCGTCGCGACTGAGCGTGCGGCCGGTAGCCGGCTCGGGCAGCGCGAAGTCCGGGGCGACGGTACCGAGGGCGAGCATAGTGGACTCGATGGCCATGCCGGCCAGAGTATCGCCAGATGACCTGTTCGCGCACCACGCGGAGCTTTGACCACGAGACATGTTGTGCTGTCGGTTAATTGCGAGCGGTTAGCGCGATTCGCGCGTTGGGCGCCGGGTGACACAACACAAGTCCGGGTTTGATCGGCCCAGTTCGTGGAATCACACACCGGACACGAACGAACGTTTTTGGCCAACGCCGCAAGGAGAATGATGAGTGAGCAGAACAAGGCCGACGAAGCGCGAAGGGGCCTGATCGACTCGGTCAAGGGCAAAGCCAAAGAGGTCGTCGGCGCAGTCACGGGCAACGAATCGCTGACCGCCGAGGGGCAACTCGAGCAGACCCAGGCGCATGAACGCAAAGAAGCGAATGCGACCGAGGCCATAGCCGAAGCCCAGGCCAAACAGGCCCGGGAGGACGCGGCCGAAGTCAAGGTCGAAGGCGCCCGACAGCGCCTGACGGCGAACGCGCAGGCCGTGGCCGCCGAGGATTCGATCGAGGCCCAGGAGGCCGCCCAGAAGCGTGCCGCCGACCGGGCGGCGCATCAGCAGGCGACCGCCGAGAAGACCCAGGCCGAGGTAGACGCGCAGCGCGACATCCAGCTGGCGAAGGCCGAAGAGCGCGCGGAGATCCGCGAGGCGTCCGAGGACGTCGTCGACGCCGTCGCCGAGCACCAGAGCTCGGTTCAGGTCGCCCGCAACGAGGGGTCGGAGGCCGACCGGCTGCGGCGCCAGGCCCAGAACGTGACCGACGAAGCCGACCTGCCCTGACGGCGGGCCTCACCCCAGGAGAAGTTGATGAAAATTTCCGAAGTCCCGCTGGCAGTCCTGCGGTTTCACTACCAACTCGCCCGATTCCCGTTGCAGCTGATCGAGGACCAGGTCGTCAACCGCATCGCCACCGAGGCGCCGGCGCGACTGCTGTACGAGCGTTCGCTGGGCATGCTCGACAGCACCGTCGGAAGTGTGCTCGGCGACGCGGCGCTCGCCGAGCGGGGAGCCGCCCTGGTCGAACGCAGCGACACGCTGGGCCGCGCGGCTCAACTGGACGCGCAGTCCGCGGTCCGGAAGGCACAGGCCGACGCCAAGCTCAGGAGCACCCGCGACGAGGCAGTCCAGGTGCGCGAGGAAACGCAGAAGGCCACCCAGCAGAAAATCAAAGAGGTCCGAATCGGCGCCGAGCAGCGCAAACGCGAAGCGGCGCAGTCGGCGCAGCAGCAGAGCGCCGCGGCCAAGCGGCGCGCCGACGAGACCGCCTCCCAGCGCAAGCAGACGGTCGACTCGGCCAAGCGCCAGGTTCAGGACAGGACTCAAGCCGCCGAGAAGGCCGCGGCGAAGGCTTCCGCGGCCAAAGTCGCGCAAGCCGAGGACAAGCTCGGCGAGGCCGCCGAGCAGCGCGCCGAGGCGGATCGGGTGGCGCAGCTGGCGGCCGCCGAGAAGCGGCAACGCAAGGAGGAGCGGGCTAACGACTGACGGGTGTCAGACGCTCGGGGCGCCCTGGTTGATCTTGTTGGCCGCAAACGTCGCGGCCTGAGCGGTCATCCCGGCGTCGATGTAGGAAACATGCGCCATGATGTTGCCGCCGCCGGAGCAGATCGGGTCGTCGGGCGCGCAAATGCTGGTGACCTTGGCGCCATACGCCGGGTTGATCGTGGGTAGCGGCTGGCCGCCCCACAGCATGCTGGAGAACTGACTGGTGGGCTCGCCGAACAGGGCGACGGCCGCGACATGGTCGGCCACCGAGGGCGGCATCGCGTTGGTGGCCAGGTCGATCACCGTCGAGCCCTGCGAGTAGCCGCCGAGCACGATCTTCGAGTTCGGGCAGCTGGCGACGACGTCCTGGACGTGTGCGCTGGCGTCGTTGGCCCCGGCGTTTGCGCTGTTGTGGTAGTCGTCGTTGGCGGGATAGTTGACCGCGTAGACGTCGACGGACTTACCGCCGAGCTGCGACGTGAGCGAGTCGACGAACGCCTGTCCGATGTTGCCCAGGCCGGGCTCCTGGTGGGTGCCCCGGGCGAAAACCACCGATACGTCCGAGCAGCCATCGGCGACGGCGGTGGGGGTTCCGATGGGTGCACTCAGCAGCGCCCACGTCGTCGCAACCGAGATACCAACCCAGCGAGCAAATCTGCGTGCACTCATGCCGAGATCCTGTCATATCGTCGGTCGTGGCCGTCCCGGCGGTTGACGCCGGGGCGAGAAGCCGCCGCTCGAGCAGGCGAATGACGTTGCAGCGCAACGTAATGCCTATCGCCCGGTGGTTCGGATGCGAATCGGCCCGGACCAGTCGGCGTCGGGGTCGACGACCTTGCCGCGCTGCGTGATCTCCACGTCGCCCGACCTCGCGAGCCGCCGGGCGGCTGCCCGGGCATCGTCCATCAGCTCGCGCCAATCGTCGCCGCCGACCGCGCGGGCGGCGTCCGACGGGCAGATGCTGCTCCACGGGCCACGTTGCTCGGCGAGCGCCCGGATCGAGGACTCGAGCCGCTGCCTCATCGGGGCGGTCACCGGCCGCGCCACTGCGGTTTGCGCTTCTCGGCCCAGGCGCGCAGCCCCTCGGCGACGTCCTCGGTCGCACCGGCCACCTTGCGCATGGTCTCGCCGAAGCGCACGGATTCGATCCAGCCCATGTCGGCGGTGCGCCACGCCACTTCTTTGGTCGCCCGCTGGGCCAGCGGTGCGGCCTCGGTGAGGGTGCGCGCCCAGGCCCGGGCTTCGGCCTGCAGCTCGTCGGGCTCGACCAGCTTCCAGACCAGGCCGATTTCCTTGGCCCGCTCGGCGCTCATGGGTTTGCCAGTCAGCAGCAGCTCCATCGCGTTGGCCCAACCCACCCGGTGCGGGAGCCGAATGGCTCCGACGATGGTGGGCACGCCGATGGACACCTCCGGGAAGCAGAACGTCGCCTCGGTGCTGGCGATGACGAAATCGCAGAACAGCACGCCGGTCACGCCGTAGCCGATGCACGGGCCGTGCACGGCGGCGATGGTCGGCTTGAACAATTCCATGCCGGATTCGAACGAGTTGATGGTCGGTTTCTCCCAGAAGGTGCCGCCGAAGGTGCCGACCGAGCCTTCGCCGTCCTTGAGGTCGCCGCCGGCGCAGAAGACGCTGCCGTTGGCCGTCAGGATCCCGACCCACGCGTCCAGGTCGTCGCGGAAGCGATCCCAGGCGGCGTTGAGATCCTGGCGCAGCGCGCCGTTGATGGCGTTGCGCGCCTCAGGGCGGTTCAGGGTGATGGTGGCAACGTGGTCTTGCAGCTCATAGGTGACCAGACTCATGACTGCAGACTATTGCGCGGGGCCCACAACCTCGCCACAAGCCGGGAACAAGCCCCTTCTCATGGCGTGCGCGGGCGGTGAGAGTCGTGGAATACCCCAAGGCGCCCAACCGTTTTCGCGGGCAACCGCTTGATGTCGTCGAAGTGCACATGTACCCGCTCGAATGCTTTGACCCGTTCGGCTTTGACCTTTTTCGTATAGGTCCGCCGATCCGCCGACGTCAGATCCGCGTCGTCGCTGAACGCGCCCAGTAGCGCGCGCGGGTAGAGCCGCTCCACCAGGACGACGTTGATCTCTGCGCACATCACCAGCGCCACCGACGCGAGGAACAGAAACGCCAACGCCCCCAACACCAGCGCGAACACACTGTTGGTGGCGCTGGCCTTTTTCACGGTGTGCGCCACATAGCCGGCCCCGAACCACTGCAGCATCTGCCAAATGAACGCCGCGGCAACCGCTCCGGGCAGCACCTGTCGGTATGTCAGGGCGCGCGCGGTCGTCACGCGGAAGGCCACCAGGCAGATCATTGCGTTGATCGCCACCGCGGCGAGCGCGAGGCCGATCTTGCTGAAAATGCCGAGCGCTCCGGTGGCGTGGCCCGCCGCGGCCAGCAGGGTGGCCGTGATCGCGGCCGAACCCAGTACCAACAACAACAGCAGGCTGCGCAGGCGGGACCGAATCGGGTTGGGGCGCTTGTGCTTCGGCACCGCCCACACCGTGTCCATCGCGTTCTGCAGCGCCTGTCCCACGCCCAGACCGCCGTAGAGCGCGCCGAGCAGGCCCACGGCCACGCCCACCGCTCCACCGCTGAGCCCCTGGGGGTGATGGAGCTGGTCGCCGAGCACTGGGAACTGGCTCAAGGTGCTGTGCAGCACCTGTGCCTGCAGATCGGGCCGGCCGGCCAGCACCACCCCCAGGCCGGTGGTCAACAGCAGCAGCAGGGGAAAGAGCGACACCAGCCCGTAATAGGTGATCAGGGCGGCGAGGTAGCCGCCCTGATCGTCGTTGTATTTGTAGACGACAGCTACGAGCACACCGACGAGTCGATTACGCCGCTGTAGCTCGTCCAGCCAACCGACCATCGCCGATCACTTCCCCCGCCAGCCGGCATCCAATTCGATGCACTCGCCACGTGATACCCGGATTTGGCGCCGATCAACCCAGCACGTCAGCCGACGCGGTGCGGATGCGGCCGCGCGAGTGCCTATTCTGTGCGGGGTGGCCGAACCGTCTGTAGCGCAGTTGCGCAAACAACTCGACGGTCTGCCCTTGCGCGACGCCGCCCGCCTCGGCCGGCGGTTGAAGAACCTCCGTGGCGCTTCGCCCGAGAAACTGCGGCAGCTCGCCGAACAGGTCGCCGCGGCGCACACGGTCGTCGCCGCCCGGCAAGCCGCCGTCCCCACGGTCGCCTACCCCGACCTGCCGGTCAGCGAGCGGCGGCAGGACATCGCCGCAGCCATCCGGACACATCAGGTGGTGGTGATCGCGGGGGAGACCGGGTCGGGGAAGACCACCCAGCTGCCCAAGATCTGTCTCGAGGCCGGCCGCGGCATTCGCGGAACCATCGGCCACACCCAGCCCCGCCGGCTGGCCGCCCGCACCGTCGCCCAGCGCATCGCCGATGAGCTGGGCAGCCCGCTCGGCGAGACCGTCGGCTATACCGTGCGCTTCACCGACCAGGTCAGCGATCGCACCCTGATCAAGCTGATGACCGACGGCATTCTGCTCGCCGAGATCCAGCGCGACCGCCGCCTGCTGCGCTACGACACCCTGATCCTCGACGAGGCCCACGAGCGCAGCCTCAATATCGACTTCCTGCTCGGCTATTTGCGTGAGTTGCTGCCTCGGCGACCCGATCTGAAGGTGATCATCACCTCGGCGACGATCGAGCCGCAGCGCTTCGCGGCGCACTTCGGGGACGCGCCGATCATCGAGGTGTCCGGCCGCACATACCCGGTCGAGGTGCGCTACCGGCCGCTGGAGGTTGCCGTGGCTTCGGCCTCCGACGACGATCCGGACGACCCGGACCACGAGATCGTGCGCACCGAGACCCGCGACGAGGTCGAGGCGATCGTCGACGCGATCGGTGAACTCGAGGCCGAGCCGCCGGGCGACATCCTGGTCTTTCTCTCCGGCGAGCGCGAAATCCGTGACACCGCAGAGGCTTTGAGTGGGCTCCGACACACCGAGGTGCTCCCGCTGTACGCGCGGCTGCCCACCGCCGAGCAGCAGAAGGTGTTCGCGCCGCATAGCGGGCGCCGCGTCGTGCTGGCGACCAACGTCGCCGAGACGTCGTTGACCGTGCCGGGGATCCGCTACGTCATCGACCCGGGCAATGCCCGGATTTCGCGCTACAGCCGGCGATTGAAGGTGCAGCGGCTGCCGATCGAGCCCATCTCGCAGGCGTCGGCCGCGCAGCGGGCCGGCCGCTGCGGCCGGGTCGCGCCCGGCGTGTGCATCCGGCTCTACTCCGAGCAGGACTTCGCGGCGCGGCCGCGGTACACCGAACCCGAGATACTGCGGACGAACCTCGCCGCCGTGCTGCTGCAGATGGCCGCCCTCCAGCTCGGTGACATCGAGGAGTTTCCCTTCCTCGATCCGCCGGACCGGCGCACCGTCCGCGACGGCGTGCAACTGCTGGCCGAACTCGGCGCGTTCGACCAGCACGGCACCATCACCGATCTCGGCCGCCGCCTCGCGCGATTGCCCGTCGATCCGAGGCTGGGCCGGATGATCCTGCAGGCACGGACCGAGGGGTGCGTGCGCGAGATGCTGGTGCTGGCCGCGGCGCTGACGATCCCGGACCCGCGCGAACGCCCGAGCGACCGCGAGGAGGCGGCCCGCGCAAAGCACGCCCGTTTCGCCGACGAGCACTCCGACTTCATGTCCTATCTCAACCTGTGGCGCTATCTGCGCGAGCAGCGGAAGTCATTATCCGGCAATGCGTTTCGCCGGATGTGCCGCTCGGAGTTCCTGCATTATCTGCGCATCCGGGAATGGCAGGACCTGGTTGGGCAGCTGCGCAGCATCGCCCGCGACCTGGGCATCGTCGAAGACGCCGCGTCCGAGGATCCGGCCGACCCGGCGCGGGTGCACGCGGCGCTGCTGGCGGGGCTGTTGTCACATGTGGGCATGCGCCGCGAGGACACCCGCGAATACCTGGGCGCGCGCAACTCGCACTTCGTGCTGGCGCCCGGCTCGGCGCTCACCAAACGGCCGCCGCGCTGGGTCGTCGTGGCGGAGCTGGTCGAGACCAGCCGCCTGTACGGGCGCACCGCCGCGCGCATCCAGCCCGAGGTCGTGGAGCGCGTCGCCGGCGATCTGGTGCAGCGCACCTACAGCGAACCGCATTGGGACGCCAAACGCGTCGAGGTGATGGCTTACGAACGGGTGACGTTGTACGGGCTGCCGCTGGCCGCGCGCCGCCGCGTCGGATACGCGCGCATCGAGCCGGTGGTGGCGCGCGAGTTGTTCATCCGCCACGCGCTGGTCGAGGGCCAGTGGCACACCCGCCATCACTTCTTCGCGGGCAACGCGCGGCTGCGGGCCGAGCTCGAGGAGCTGGAGGAGCGGGCCCGCCGCCGCGACCTGCTGGTCGGCGACGACGACGTGTACGCGCTCTACGACGCCCGGATCCCCGCGGACGTCGTCTCCGCCCGACACTTCGACGCGTGGTGGAAGAAGCAGCGCCACAAGACACCGGACCTGCTGACGTTCACCCGCACCGACCTGCTGCGCACCGACGAGACCGCCGACGCGGACCGGCCGAGCACTTGGCGCACCGGCGGTGTCGCGTTGCCGTTGACCTACCGGTTCGAGCCCGGCGCCGCCGACGACGGCGTCACCGTGCACGTGCCGATGGACGTGCTGGCGCGCTTGGGCGGCGACGAGTTCGCCTGGCAGGTGCCGGCGCTGCGCGAGGAACTGGTGACCGCGCTCATCCGCTCACTGCCGAAAGACTTGCGCCGCAATTTCGTTCCCGCCCCCGACACGGCCCGTGCGGTGCTGGCGTTAATCGATCCGGCCGCCGAGCCGCTGCTGCCGGCGCTGCAACGCGAGTTACGCCGTCGCACCGGGGTTTTGGTGCCTATCGAGGCCTTCGACCTGGACAAGCTGCCCCCGCACCTGCGGGTGACGTTCGCGGTCGAGTCCGGCGACGGCGCCGAGGTGGCCCGCGGCAAGGATCTGCGGGCGCTGCAGGAGCGGCTCACGGCGCCGGCCCGGCAGGCCGTCGCGCATGCGGTCGCCGGGGAGCTGGAGCGGACCGGATTGCGCGGCTGGCCCGAGGACCTCGAGGAATTGGCGCGCGTCGTCGAACGCACGATCGATGGACGCACCGTGCGAGGCTTTCCCGCCTTCGTCGACGCGGGCGGCGCTGTCGACCTTCGCGTGTTCGCCACGTCGGCCGAGCAGGATCAGGCGATGGGGCCCGGTATCCGGCGGTTGGTGCGGCTCAGCGTCGCTTCACCGGTCAAAGCCATTGCCCGTCAACTCGATCCACGGACCCGACTCGCTCTCGGCACCAATCCGGATGGCGATCTGCCCGCGCTGCTGGACGACTGCGCCGACGCCGCGGCCGACGCGCTCGTGTCGGCGCCGGTGTGGACGCGCGCGGAGTTCGTCGCGCTGCAACAGCGGGCGGCAAAGTCGCTGCTGCCCACCACCGTCGACATCGTGGGCCGTGTCGAGAGGGTGCTGGCCGCCGCTCAGGAGGTGCAACTCCTGCTGCCCGCGAACCCGCCGCCCGCGCACACCGACGCGATCGCCGACATCCGTGCGCAGCTGGATCGGCTGTTGCCGGCCGGTTTCGTCACCGCCACCGGGGCCGCGCGGCTCGCGGATCTCACCCGCTACCTGCTCGGGATTCGCCGCCGCCTCGACGGGCTGCCTCGCGCCGCCCAGGCCGATCGGGAGCGCATGCAGCGAGTGCACGCCGTGCAGCAGGCCTTCGACGAGCTGGTGCAGGAGCTGCCGCGGCCGGCGAGGGAGGCCGTCGAGGTTCGCGATATCGCCCGGCAGATCGAGGAACTCAGGGTCAGCCTGTGGGCCCAGCAACTCGGCACGCCTCGCCCGGTCAGCGAGCAGCGCATCTACCGCGCGATCGACGCGGTACGCGACCGCTGGTGATTGCTTTCCCCGCCACTTTCAACCTATAGCGCATACCGGGGCTTGCCGCAAGACCCGGGTGATGGTGCAAAATCGCTGTCTTCGACCGGAATTCAGGCGAATCGGGGTGGCGAAGTGAATGTTTCGGGGGTATCGGAGAACCGCGGCGTCGAGCACGCGGTGCTGATCGGCGGGGGCGGCCCGACCGGGCTGATGCTGGCCGGTGAGTTGGCTTTGGCGGGGGTCGACGCCGCCATTGTGGAGCGGCGCGCCAGCCAGGACCTGATCGGAGCTCGGGCCGGCGGCCTGCATTCCCGCACCATCGAAGTTCTCGATCAGCGTGGCATCGCCGATCGGTTCCTGTCCCGGGGCCAGGTGGCGCAGGTCGCCGGGTTCTCCCAGATCCGGCTGGACATCAGTGACTTTCCCACCCGGCACCCCTACGGACTCGCGCTGTGGCAGAACGAGATCGAAGGCATCCTCGCCGACTGGGTCGGCGAGCTCGGCGTGCCGATCTACCGGGGCGCGCAGATGACAACGTTTGCCCAAGATGGCAGCGGCGTCGACGTCGGCCTGTCCGACGGCCGCATGATGCGGGGGGAGTACCTCGTCGGGTGCGACGGAGGACGCAGCGTGATCCGCAAGGCGGCCGGCATCGAATTCCCCGGATGGGACGCGACGACCAGCTATCTGCTCGCCGAGGTCGAAATGGATTGGGGCACCGGGCAATCCCCGCAGTGGGGCATCCGCCACGACGCGCTCGGCGTCCATGCCCTGTCCACCGCCGAGGAGGGCGGACCGGTTCGGGTGATGGTCACCGAGGCGCAGCTTGGACCGGCCACCGAACCCACGCTGCGCGACCTGAGCCAGGCGCTCGTCGCCGTATACGGGACTGACTACGGAATCCACAGTCCCACTTGGCTTTCCCGGTTCACCGACGCGGCGCGGCAGGCCGCCGCCTACCGCCGCGGGCGCGTCCTGCTCGCCGGCGACGCCGCACATATCCACCACCCGGTGGGCGGGCAGGGCCTAAACACCGGCGTGCAGGATGCGGTGAATCTGGGCTGGAAGCTGGGCCAGGTGGTCAACAAGACATCGCCCGACAGCCTCTTGGACAGCTACCACGCCGAACGGCACCCGGTTGCCCGGCGGGTGCTGCGCAACGCATTGGCGCAGATGGCGCTGCTTCACCCCGACGAGCGCGCCCAGGCACTGCGCGACACCGTGTCCGACCTTCTCGCCATGGACGAACCCCGCACCTGCTTCGCCGCGATGATGTCCGGCCTGGACATCCATTACGACCTGGGCGAGGGACACCCGCTGGTGGGACGCCGCATGCCCGACCTGAACCTGCTCACCCCCGGCGGTTCGCTGCGCGTGTTCGACCTGCTGCGAGACGCCCGCCCGGTGCTGCTCAATTTCGGCGAGACCGGCGGCATCGACATCGCGCCCTGGGCGGACCGGGTTCCGACGGTGGACGCGAAACATGTTGAGCGGTGCGCGCTTCCGGTGCTCGGCGCCGTGAGCGTGCCGCCCGCGGTGTTGATCCGGCCGGACGGGCACGTCGCCTGGGCGGGTGCCGGCACCGACCCGGCGCTACGCGACGCCCTCGCCACCTGGTTCGGGCCGGCGACCGCGACGTGAGACGGCCAAAAGGGTGACTTGTGCTGGCCGGGGCAGGGTGTAACGTGCGTGTTCGCTGTTCAAGAGCAGGAAGCGCCGACCGTGGACATGGCAACCGAGCAACCGCCGACTCCGCCCATGAATTGGGCCGAGGCCCAACCCTTGCTCCGGCCGGTGCTGCGGCCGCAAAGCTACGTCAACGGCTTGGTGAACAGCGGGGCCCAGCCCTGGGTCCGCCCGGTGTTCCCCTTCATCAACGAGATGGTGGTTGTCGACCTCCCCACCGTGCGGGCCGTCGTGTCGCCGGCGGAAACGGGCGCTTGGGGCATCACCGGCGATCAGGCGTTCGCGGTGGCCAGGGAGAACCTTTCCACGCGTCAGCAGGCCTTCCAGCCGGGCGAGAAGTACCTGTTGAAAGACGCGGACGGCGGCACTTACATCGATTCGATGATCCTGGCCACCGGCTGGCTGGGTTCGCTGGCGGTGGCGGGCGGCCCCCGCCCACTGGTGTTTTTCCCGGGCGATGGCGTGCTACTGCTGGGCACCGACGCGCCCGACAACGCCGCGGACCTCTTCGAGGTCGCCGAGCAGATGTACCACGACGCCGATCAGCCCATCTCGCCGCAGGGCTACACCATCGTGGGCAGCATCATCGCGCCGTTCGATCAGGCCGGCCCGCACCCGTTGCGCGGGTTGGCGCTGAGGGCCCGAACCCTTTTGGCCGCAGCGGAATACAAGCACCAGGCCGAATTCCTGCGGGAGCACTATGAGCGCGAGCTGTTCCCTCAATACGTCGGCGACGCGCAGATGATCGAGACGGCCTGGGGCCGGCGCACCAATGCGGTGTGGGGCCAGGGGATCCCGTGGGAGCTGCCGCAGACCGATTACGTGACGTTCGTGGTGGGCGAGCCGTCGAATGTGTCCGACAAGTTCACCGTGCCGTTCCCGACGGTGGTCGATGTGGTGGGCATCCTTCCCGTCGCGGGAATCAATCCGGTCCGCTACCGGGCCGACGAATGGCCGTCGGCCGAGCTACTGGCGACGCTGAAGGCGCACGCCATCGATATACCGAGCGAATGACGCTGCTCACTGAGCCAGGCCGGCGACCCGCTAGTCCGGCGGCTCGCTGGTCGTGCCGCGGACAGCCGCTTGTTCCCGGTCGCTGCGGTTGCCGGGAACGCCTTCGGCTTCGCTCTCCTCAGTAACCTTTTCCTCGAGCTGATCGACGATGTTTTCCAGCTCCTGAGCGCGGCTCAGCGGGTCTTTGTCGGGTTTGGTCATGTCGCTTTCCATGGGCGTTGGTGGGGGACGGGCCCCGGCGCCGGGAACCCGCCGCTATTCAATACCCGATCGCGCGTTCGCTAACCAGATCCGGCGGCCGTAAAACGAAACGAGACACAGCGCCGTGGCGGTGGAAGTATCGCAAGAGTGGCTACCGAGAAACCCCAGACCATCGCCTACCCGGCTCCTGACGCACGCCAGCGTCGCCACCACGCCGACCCGCTCGACCCGCACGTCATCGTCCTTTTCGGGGCGACGGGCGACCTGGCGAAACGAAAGCTGCTCCCCGGCCTGGCGTACCTGGACCAGTCCGAACTGGCGCCCGATATCCAGATCGTCGCCACGTCGCTGGAAGACCTGAGTCAAGACGAATTCCGCGATCTCGCCAGGAAGGCGATCGATTCCTTCGGCACGCACAAACTCACGCCCGAACAGTGGTCGAACTTCGCCAACATCGTCACCTACGTCCCCCAGGGCGCCGGACCCGAGGCGCTGGCCGAGGCGGTGGCGCAGGCCGAGGAGAACCTGGGGCCCAACGTCCGGCGACTGCATTACCTGTCGGTGCCGCCCAAGGCGGCGCGCGCCGTCATCTCCATGCTGCGCGACGCCAAGCTGGTCGAACGCTCACGAGTGGTGATGGAGAAACCGTTCGGCACCGACCTGGCCAGCGCGGTGGCGCTGAACGACTTCGTGCACGAAACCTTCGAGGAATCCCAGATTTTCCGCATCGACCACTTCTTGGGCAAGGAGGCCGCACAGAACATCCTGGCGTTCCGCTTCGCCAACGGCCTCTTCGAGCCCATCTGGAACCGCAACTTCATCGACCACATCCAGATCGACATCCCCGAAGAAAAGGGCCTGGATCAGCGGGCGAACTTCTACGAAGATACCGGCGCCTACAAGGACATGGTGGTCACCCACCTGTTCCAGGTGATGGCGTTCGTGGTGATGGAGCCGCCGACGGCGCTCGAACCGTTTGCCATCAGCGAGGAAAAGAACAAGGTGTTCCGGTCGATGCTGCCGGTCAAGCCGTCGAACGTGGTGCGCGGTCAATACAACGGATATCGCGACGAGGACGGCGTGGCAAAGGATTCCGACACCGAGACGTTCATCGCGCTCAAGGTGGGCATCGACAACTGGCGGTGGGCCGGGGTGCCCATCTACCTGCGCACCGGCAAGAAGATGGCCGAGGGCATCCGCGTCATCTCGATCGCGTTCAAAGAGGCCCCCCGAACGATGTTCCCGCCCGGATCCGGGGTGGGCACCCAGGGTCCCGATCACCTCACCTTCGACCTGGCCGACAACTCGAAGGTGTCGCTGTCCTTCTATGGCAAGCGGCCCGGCCCCGGCATGAAGCTGGACAAGCTGTCGATGCAGTTCTCGTCGCAGGAGATCGAGACCGTCGTCGATGTGCTGGAGGCCTACGAACGACTGATCCTGGATGCGATGCGCGGCGATCACACGCTGTTCAACACCGCCGAAGGCATCGAATCCTTATGGGAGCGTTCGGAAGACCTGCTCACCGATCCGCCGCCTGCCAAGTTGTATCAGCCGGGCACGTGGGGCCCCAACGCGATTCACCAGTTGATCGCGCCGAATGCGTGGCGGCTGCCGTTCGAGCGGGAGTGGCGCGAGGCCAGGGCTTAGCGGAAGTCTGCAAAACTTCCCGAAGCTCAGCCCAATTCGGCGCTGAGGTAACTGATCGCGTGACGAAATTGCTTGAGGATTGCGTTGTCCGGCAGCACGAATCCGTAATCGGCATAGACCTGCTCGGTGGGGTGGCAAGTCACATTCCAGCCGGTGGCACCCAGGTGCTCGGCGGCGGGGCGGCGCTCCCCGAGCCAAATCAGCTCGGCGACATCGATGTCCAGTCCGTGCTGGCGCCAGGTGCTGCGCATCGCCCGGGCCCGTTCGTCGGTGAAGACGCTCATGTCGGTGATGTTCTCGGTGGCCAGCCGGCTGCCCGGCGCGCTGAGCGCGGTGATGTTGTCCAACAGCCGGTCCTGGGCATCGGGCGGTAGATAGGGTAGCAGGCCTTCGGCGATCCAGGCGGTGGGCGAGTCGGTGTCAAACCCACTGTCGCGCAGTGCCGTTGGCCAATCATCGCGGAGATCGATGGCGACGGTCCGGCGCTCGGCAGTCGGTTCCGCGCCGATCTGGGCGAGCGTGGCTGTCTTGAAGGCGATCACCTCAGGCTGGTCGACCTCGAAAACCACCATGCCCGACGGCCACGACAACCGATAGGCCCGCGCGTCGAGTCCGGCGGCCAAGATGACGGCCTGCCGGATTCCGGCGGCGGTGGCGGCGCCGAAGAAATCGTCGAAAAACCTGGTCCGTACCGTCATCTGCTCGCGCCGCTGCTGCAGCGTCATCGGCATGTCGTCGGTGTCGAGCGGGATCTGACCGTCCAGCATCCGGATGAAGAAGGGATGCCCGACCGCCCGCACCAACGGTTCGGCGAACCGGTCATCGAGTAGTGGATCCGGCTCGCGCGATGCCAGCGCTCGGGAGGCCGCGACCATCGTCGCGGTCGCCCCGACGCTAGAGGCCAGGTCCCAGCTGTCGCCCTCGGTACGCGCCGAGCCAGATGATGACATTGCATTTCCCCTTCCGGGATCCACCCGCCGCGTCGGCCAATTCGCCCTCGGGGCCGCTCACCACCGGCGACTACACCACCGGTACCGAAGGGTACTTTCTGGCTATGCCGCGCGCACCACGCACCCGCCGCGCGGGCAATCTGGCTCTCGTCCCCCCTGCACGACGACTCCGAAAGCGAATCACTCCATGGCACCGACCCTGCGCCCGCGCCGATCAGCCCTGTACCTGCCCGGCAACAAGCCCCGCGCGCTGGAGAAGGGTAAGTCGCTGCCGGCGGACGTGCTGATATTCGACCTCGAGGATGCGGTGGGACCCGACGCGAAAGCCGATTCGAGGGCGACGGTGTGCGACGCGATCTCGTCGGGGAGCTACCGGCCCCGCGAGGTCGTGGTGCGGATCAACGGCTTGGACACCGAATGGCACCGGGACGACCTGGCCGCCGTGGCCGGATCGACGGCCGACGGCGTGCTGGTGCCGAAAGTCGAGACGGGTCAACAGGTTCAAGCTCTGGCCGAGGCGCTCGACGCCTCGGGGGCGCCGAAGTCGTTGCAGTTATGGGTGATGATCGAAACGCCCCGGGCCTTCCTGCGGGCCGAGGAGGTCGCGTCGGCCAGCGATCGCCTGGCCGGCTTGGTGGTGGGCACCAACGACCTGGTCAACGAGTTGCACGGCCTGCACGTCCCCGGGCGCGCACCCGCCGTGCCCGCCCTCGGCCTGGCGTTGTTGGGAGCGAGGGCGGCGGGAAAGGTGATCTTGGACGGCGTCTTCAACGACATCACCGACGAGGGCGCATTCCGGGCCGAGGCCGAGCAGGGCCGCGAGATGGGATTCGACGGCAAGACCCTGATCCATCCGTCGCAGATCGCCCCCGCCAATGAGCTGTTCGGTCCGTCACATAACGAGCTGGAGGACGCCCGCAAGATCGTCTCGGCTTACGAGCAGGCGCAGGCGGCCGGGACCAGCGTGATCACGGTCGACGGCCGCATGATCGAGAGCCTGCACGTCCGCGACGCCCAGCGAATCCTGACCCTCGCGGATCTGATCTCGAAGATGGAATCCGCCTCCTAGGACCGGTGGACATGTCGGGCGCGCGGGGGCGGGTGCGCGGCGGCGGCCCGCAACGGGCGTCGGGTGCCGCCCACACGGTAGGTTGAACGCGTTCGGCGACCGCTCGAGAGGAGATAACGTGGGCCAGACCGCGGGCATGGCCGAGGCCGACCGCACCTGGATGATCGACACACTGCTCGCGCTGCTGCAGACCCCGAGCCCGGCGGGACGCACGGATGCAGTGATGCAGGTGATCGGCGACATCTTCGACCATTTCGGGGTGCCGTTCACGCTGACCCGGCGCGGCGCGCTGACCGCCGAACTGCCCGGTGAGTCCCCGACCATCGACCGGGCCCTGGTGGTGCACTCCGACACCATCGGCTGCATGGTCCGCAACCTCAAGGACAACGGCCGCCTCGAAATCGTTCCCGTCGGTACCTTTTCGGCGCGGTTCGCCGCCGGCGCCCGTGTGCGCATCTTCATCGACGACCCCGACGCGTTCATCACCGGCACGGTCATGCCGCTGAAAGCCAGCGGGCACGCATTCGGCGACGAGATCGACACCCAACCCACCAACTGGGAGCACGTCGAGGTCCGCATCGACCGCAGGGTCTCGACGCGGGAGGACCTGGTTCGGCTCGGCCTGCAGGTCGGTGATTTCGTGGCGTTAATCACCAGCCCCGAGCTCACCGCCGACGGTTTCGTCGTCTCCCGTCATCTGGACGGGAAGGCGGGCGTCGCGATCGCGCTCGCCCTGGCCAAGAACTTCTCCGAGAACAAGGTGGTGCTGCCGCACCGCACCACCATCATGGTCACCATCACCGAGGAGGTCGGCCACGGAGCCAGTCACGGCCTGCCCGCGGATGTCGCCGAGTTGGTCTCGGTGGACAACGCGGTCTGCGCGCCCGGCCAGCATTCACTCGAGGACGGCGTGACGATCCCGATGGCCGACATGCACGGCCCATTCGACTACCACCTGACGCGGAAACTCTGCCGGCTCGCGCAGGAGCATGGAATTCCGTTCGCCCGCGACATTTTTCGCTACTACCGCTCCGACGCCGCGGCGGCTATCGAGGCCGGGGCCAACACCCGCGCGGCGCTCGTCGGCTTCGGCCTCGACGGCAGTCATGGCTGGGAGCGCACGCACATCGATTCGCTGGAAGCCGCCTACAACCTCCTGCACTGCTGGCTGCAGACACCGTTGACGTTCGAAAAATGGGATGCCAAGCCGACGGGCGCTCTGCGCGACTTTCCGTCGTCGGAGCAGCCCGCGCCCAGCGAGCGGTGGGTGCCGCTGGCCCGCGGCGATTTCGAAAGCCCCGGCGAAGCGTCGCCCGGAACGGTCTGGCCACCCTCGGAGGGCCCCCAGGCCTGACGCCGCTACATCTGGGCCCAGACGATCTTCGTCTGTAGGTAGGTCTCGATGCCGGCCTTGCCGGACTCGTGGCCCCAGCCGGACTGCTTGTAGCCGCCGAACGGCATCGAGTGGTCGTACGGGAAAGCGCAATTGAGCCCGACGGTCCCGGCCTTGAGCCGCTTGGCCAGCCGGTGCGAGCGACCGAGGTCCTTGGTCCACACCGTGGCGGCCAGCCCGTAGGTGCTGTTGTTGGCCAACGCGACGGCCTCGTCCTCGTCGTCGAAGGGCAGGATCGTGACGACCGGCCCGAAGATCTCCTCCTGAAACAGCCGGCTGGTGTCGGGATCGACGTTGGTGACGACCGTCGGGTGCACGAAGTAGCCCTTGCGGTCGAGCCGGTGTCCACCGGTGACGATCTCCGCGCCATCGGAGCGGCCCTGCTCTAGGTAACCCAGCACGCGTTTGAGCTGCTTCTGGCTTATCAGCGGGCCGCTCATGGTGCCCTCTTCTTTCGGGCCGCCCATCTTCATGGCGTTGGCGACCATCGCCATGCCCTCGACCACCTGGTCGTAGACGCCGCGCTGCACCAGAATGCGCGATCCGCACACGCAGGCCTGCCCCGAGTGGACGAAGGTGCCGAACGCCGACATCGGGATCGCCTTCTTCAGCTTCGCGTCGTCGAAGATCAGCACCGGCGACTTGCCGCCGAGCTCCAGGGTGACCTTGTTGAGGTTGCTGTCCGCCGAGGCGTGCACGATCGCGCGGCCGACCTCCGTCGAGCCGGTGAAGGCGACCTTTTCCACGTCGGGGTGCGCGGTGATGGCCGCGCCGACGGTGTGCCCGTAACCGTTGACCAGGTTGGCCACCCCGTCGGGCACCCCGGCCTCGGCCAGCAGGCGCATGAGGACGTGCGCTGAAAGTGGCGTCTCCTCAGCGGGTTTGACCACGCTGTTGCAGCCCGCGGCGAGCGCCGGCGCGAGCTTGGCGCAGAAGTTGAACACCGGCCCGTTCCACGGGAAGATCAGCCCGACCACGCCGTAGGGCTCGCGCACCGTGTAGGTGTGCATGTGCGAGTCGACGCCGGTCAGGCCACCGGTGTTGACATCCCGCGCGATGCCGTCGATCTTGGTACACCAGCCGGCGTAGTAGCGGAACCACTCGGCGCCGATCTTCACCTGCATCTCCGCCTGAGCGGGATACATTCCGGCGTTGAGCATTTCGAGCTCGGCGAGCAACTCGGCGTTCTCGTCGATCAGGTCCGCGACGCGCCACAGGATCTTGGCCCGCTCGTAATCGGGCTTGCCGGACCAGATCCCGGACTCCGCGCTGGCTTTCGCGCGCGCAACCGCCTCGTCGACGGCTTCGGTGCCGCAGTCGGTGAACGAGCCGATCTGCTCCTCGGTGGAGGGATCGAAGATCGGGATCACGTCACCGGTACCGGGGCGTTCCCGAACCTCGTCCAGTACGGATTGCACTGTCATGCGTCTTCTCCTCGCCGGGCTGGTTGCGGCAGAAGTTACGCGGTTAACCCCGTGCTGTCTATGACATTCGGAAGAAAACAGACACCGGCGCGGCCCCTACCGACCGCGGGCGATCCGGTCGGCGCGCCAGCACCGGGACTGCATCGGGATGTCGATGGCTTCCGCGCCGGGGAATCGCTCGGCCAGGACGGCTCGGGCGCTGGCGAGCCGCTGCGCGCGGTCATCCGGAGAAGCGATGATCACCCGGCTGTAGGTGCCGAGCATCGCGACGACATCGTCGATCCTCATGGTCCGCACGAACCCGAACGTCTCCCGCGCGACGTTGTGGAAAATCTGCGGATCGGGCAGGACAACGTTCTCGTGGCGCCGCCGGAAGCGGTCGGGCGCATCCAGTTCGGACGTGTCGTCCTTGGGCAGCACCTCGAGGTCGCGAACCCAGTCGACGTCGCGATCTCGACTGGTCCAGATCAGCCCGAACCGCCCGCCGTCGCGCAATACCCGGCCGATCTCGGGCACCGCCCGTTCGGGGTCCATCCAGTGCCACGCCGACGAGACGAACACCGCGTCCGCGGAATCGTCGGGAAGGGGAATCGCCTCGCCGGTGCCCTCCACGGCGCGAACCCCGGGAGACCGCTCGGCCAGCACCGCGCGCATCCGCGCATCGGGCTCGACGGCCACGACGTGCGCCGCGCGGCCGACGAGCGTGCGGGTGAACAACCCGGTGCCCGCACCCACGTCGACGGCCACCTCACAGCGGGATGGCAACAACCAGTCCACCGCCTGCTGCGGCGGGTGCGGTCGCAGCCCGTCGTAGTCCTCGGCGATCGAACCGAAGGACATCGCGCGCTCTCGACGATCAGTCACACGCGACAAGGTAATCCGGCTCGCTGTGCGAGACATGAGAAGTTCTGGTGCGTCACCAGAGTGCGCTGTGATTGACGAGTGCATCGGCGATGAGCCCGGTTCCGAAAACCAGGAACAACAGCCGCACCGACATCGGCCCGTAGCGGCTGAGCGCCCGGACGATCGCGCGCTGAATGCGCCTGGCTCGCATGGTTTTCCTCAGCGAGAGGGCAAGGATCAGCAGCGGCGGCGACAGGGCGATCGCCCAGTAGGCGATGATGACCAGTGGCCAGAACGGCGGTCGCGGGTGCAGCGCGGCGAGCATCGCCAACCCGGTGAGGTACGGCACCGCCGTCGGAGCCTGCCCACTGCCCACCGCCAGCCCCAGGAATCCGAGCAGCCACGGCCGTTGCCGCATCGCCGCCAGCGCCCAGCCGGGTGCCGACGATTGTGCGGTCAGCGGGAAGTAGGCCAAGCCGACCAGGACGAGCCCCAGCAGCAGTTCGCCCCGGAAGCGAATGGCCGGCGTCAGATGAAAGTCGAGCACCTCGGTGATGAAGCCGATGCCCAGCACGGCGCACACGCCGAAGGCGGTCGTCACCGCGAATACGCCCGCGACGTAGCTCAGGGCGCCGGGAATCGGTGACCGGCGAGCCAGCCGGCTGTCGAAGATGACGGCCGAGACCACTCCGACGTTGAGCACATTGAGCGAGTCGAGGAACGCCAGTCCGGCCAGCGCCAGCGCCAGGGCCGCCACGCGTCTGTACCGGGCCTAGCGTCCGGATTCACCGGCTGCCCGCGGCGGGCGGCGCACTGACCACGGCGACAGGACGAAAGCGGCGATCATGCCGCAGACTTTAGTTCGGTCCGAACCTGTCGGGCGAGGCCGCCGGTTGCCCCGGGTGATGCGGGGGCGATGGCGTTGGGACAGGTTATGCGCGGCATTATCGATGCGTCGGACGCGGTCAAGCGGTCACAGCACATCACGGAGGGGCGCCAACGATGACCACACTCACCACGCGGGATCTGCGTGAGTACCTCGTCGGGGCCTGGACGTTGGAGTCCTACGAGAGCTCCGACGTGGATGGCTCGAATGTGCGTTATCCGCTGGGAACCGACGCGCGCGGAATCATCATGTACACCGCGGACGGCTACATGTCCGCCCAGCTCATGCGCGCGGACCGCGCGCCGATCGCCCGCGGCGATCTTCAAATCGCCACGGATGACGAATTGGCCGCGTCGGCCAGGGGCTATCTCGCCTACGCCGGCCCATACAGCGTTCTCGACGGCGGCGTCATCGCCCACCACGTCGATGTCAGCCTGCTACCCAACTGGATCGGTGGAACCCAGTATCGCGCAGCGCAAGTCGGCGATGACCGTCTACAGCTCGGCCCCGCCGAGCCCGTGCTCATCAAGGGCAAGCTGCGCAACGGCCGCCTGATCTGGCAGCGCGCGAAACAAGGATAGCCGGAGAACCGAATGGGATTGCTCGACAACAAGATCGCCGTCATCACCGGCGCCAACTCCGGGATCGGGCTTGCCACCGCACAGCGGTTCCTTGACGAGGGCGCCGACCGGGTGTTCATCACAGGCCGGCGCCAGCCCGAACTCGACGATGCGGCAAGCACATTGGGCCCGCGCGTCACCGCAGTGCGCGGCGACGTCGGAAAACCGGAGGACCTGGACCGGCTCTACACCGAGGTCGCGGCCGCCGGTAACGGTCTCGACATCGTGATGGCCAACGCCGGATCGACGAGGGTGGCGCGGCTGGGGGAGATCACCGACGACGATCTCGATGCGCTGCTGACCACCAACGTCAAGGGGGTCGTCTATACCGTGCAGAAAGCGCTGCCGCTGCTCAACGACGGCGCCTCCGTCATCCTGACCGGCTCCACCACCGCCGACCGGGGCCGCGCCGGGCTCAGCATCTACGCCGCCACCAAGGCGGCCGTCCGGTCACTGGCCCGCGCGTGGGCCAGTGAACTCGCCGACCGCAACATCCGGGTCAACGTGATCGTGGCAGGCTCCACAGCCACGCCGGGAAGCAACGCGCTGGCCGCACAGACCGATCCCGACGCTTCGATCGAAGAGTTCCGCGCCGAACGCATCGCCACCATCCCGCTGGGCCGCTTCGCCGATCCCACCGAGATCGCCAATGCCGCAGTGTTTTTGGCCAGCGATCTGTCCAGCTTCAGCACCGGATCAACTGTCACCGCCGACGGCGGATTCAACCAGGTATGACGCTGTCGGCCAATTCATCGAAGATGGCCTGGTTCAGGCCGAAGGCGAACTTCACCTCGCCGACGATGCGATCGATTTCACCGGTGTCGGCGGCAAGGGCGTCGAGGCGGGCGCGATAGGCGTCTTTGTAGGGTTTGGGCCGCACCGGGAAGTCGTAGAACGCAAGGCCGGCGCCGCCGAGATCGAATGTGCGGTCCAGGATTTTGCCGATGCCCCGGCCTCCGGAGAGATCGCCGAGATAGCGCGTGTAGTGGTGGGCGACCAGCGCACCTCCCCACGTAAGCGCGCCGAGCCGCTCGGCGTAGGCCGCCGCCGCGGGGGAGTCGACATCGCGTGCGGCACCCTGGGGCAGCCAATGCTCGAGGTCGGCATCGATAGCCGTCAAGCGCTCCAGCGCGGGGTCGTACACAGCGGCAACCATCGAGTCGTCACACCGGGCCCGCACGGCGTCCTCGAGGGCGGCGTACACCACGCGCAACCGCAGCAGATAGTCGGAATAGCCCGCCGCGCCAATCCGTCCGGCGAGCAGCTCGGACATGAACGGGCTCTGTTCGGCGGCGTCGTGTTCGGCCGCCGAGCCATCCTTCATCGCGACCGACAGGCGGCGACTTGCTGGGACGGCGATCGAGCACATGACCTGCTCAGATTACATTGGTGATCGCGGCGGGGCGCGTTACCGCGGCGGATGCGAATCAGCCCGGGCCACATCCACGTGGAAGCGCGAACCGCGGCTGACCTGGTCCAGAATGGGACACACATTGATAGCTTGGAGATCTGGCTGCTACACCTCACAAATCCGATAAGGCCGCTCGCGTGACCGACGACGAGCGGTCCGCGTGGCCATCGGCCCCCGCGGATCAGTCGATCGACGATCTCGTACCGGTCGGCACCCCGATCGACCTGGACAACTGCGCGCGTGAGCCGATCCACATCCCCGGCAGCATCCAGCCGCGCGGCGTGCTCGCGGTGGTGCGTGAGCCCGCGTTCGAGGTGCGCCAGGTCAGCGCCAACGTCGCCGAGCTGCTCGGCCGTCCCGTCGACGCCGTCCTGGGCCGGCACCTGTCGGCGCTCATCGGTTCCGAGCAAGCCGCCCGCATCGAGCAGGCCGCGGCGACCTTCGGCAGCCTGCGCCAGAACAATCCGCTCGAGCTCACCATCGAGGTCGCCGGCGAGCCGCGGGCCTTCGACGCGATCCTGCACCGCGAGCCGGGCGGTGTGGTGCTGGTGGAGCTCGAGATCGCCTACGGCGAGCGGCCGTTCTCCTTCCCCAACACGTATCAGGCGGTCCGCGGCGCGGTGGAGGAGTTGAACCGGGCCTCCACGCTGACCGAGCTGTACGCCACCGCCGCGCGTGCCGTCCGCGATCTGACCGGCTTCGACCGGGTCATGGTGTACCGCTACGACGAGGAATACAACGGCGAGGTTGTTGCCGAGTCCAGGCGCGACAACCTCAACTCCTTCCTCGGCCTGCATTACCCGTCTACCGACATCCCGGCGCAGGCGCGCGCGCTGTATGAGAAGAACTGGATTCGACTGATTTCCGACGTCGACTACACGCCGGCACCGCTGGTGCCGAGCGTCGACCCGGTGAACAACACGCCGCTGGATCTGACGTATGCCACGTTGCGCAGCGTGTCGCCCATCCATGTCGAATATCTGCAGAACATGGGTGTGCACGCGTCGATGTCGATCTCGTTGCTGCGGCAGGGGCGGCTGTGGGGGCTGATCGCCTGTCACCATTACGCAGGTCCGCACCTGCCGCCGTTCGGCACCCGGGCGGCGGCCGAGTTCCTCGGCTCAACCCTGTCGCTGCGACTCGTCGACCGATTCGAGGACGAACAACTACACAAGCGGTTGGCCGCGCAGGCCGTCCTGGCCAAGCTCCTCGCCGCCACGCTGGACGATGGCGAACCGCTGTCGGAGGCGCTGCTCGGCGCTCCCGACCTGCTCGACCTCGTGCCCGCCGACGGCGTGGTCATCGACATCGGGGGCGATCTGCGGATGCGTGGCTCGGTTCCACCACCGGACATCGTGGCGGCCGTCGCCGCCTGGGCGCGTGACGTGGACGAGGACATCGCGAGCAGCGAGTGCCTGTCGGGCGCACTGCCCGAACTCGATCTCGATCCCCAGGTGGCCGCCGGGGCGCTGGTGCTCAACCTGCCTGACGGGCAATACGCCATCTGGTTCCGGCGGGAGGTGCTGCGCTCGGTCGACTGGGGCGGCGACCCGTACAACAAGGCGATCGCGGTCAGCGAAGGTGACCAACTTCGGCTCAGCCCGCGCAAGTCGTTCGACCGGTGGCGCGAGATCGTCCACCAGCGCAGCGAGCCGTGGTCGCAGAGCGAGGCCGAATCCGCGGGGTCATTGCGGCGCCACCTGGTCGAGTCGCTGTACCGCCGCACGCGCGGAGCGCTGCGCGTGGCCGAGACGCTGCAGCGCAGCCTGCTGCCCGAGTCGATCCCGGCGCTCGAAAGTTGGGAACTGTCGGCGCATTACGAGCCGGCGGCGGGCGACAACGTCGGCGGCGACTGGTACGACGCGTTCGAGCTCCGCGACGGCCGGCTGATCGTGCTGATCGGCGACGTCGCCGGGCACGGCATCGCCGCAGCCGGCACCATGGCCGCGCTCCGCAACGCCCTGCGCGCCCAATTGTTCGCCGGCGCCGCACCGGCCGAGGCGCTGGCGCAGCTCAACGACTTCTGCCTGCACATGCTTCGCGGCGCGTTCGCCACCGTCATCGCCGCGCGGGTCGACCTCGACTCGGGCCGGGTGGAGGCGGCGTCCGCCGGTCACTTGATGCCCTACCTGACGAACTCCCGCGCGCCGGCGGTACCGGCACCGATCAAGCTCTCGCCGCCCATCGGCGTCAAAGGCGTGAAATACGCACCCAGCACCTTCACCGTCGAACCCGGACACGGCGTGGTGCTGTTCTCCGACGGCCTCGTGGAACGTCGCGGTGAATCGATCGACGACGGCCTCGACCTGCTGGCCGAAAACCTCGGCCGGGCCGGCGACATCGCCGCGACCGGAATCTGGACGGCGATGGCATCGGGCCACACCGACGACGACGTCACCATCATCACGCTGCGGCGTCCCTGAACCCTCGCTAAGCGATTCGTATATCAGCGCCTAATCGGGCGACGGCCATCTACAGTTCGACGAATAACGAACCGTAACCGCCCCTAAAGGACTATGAGATGGCCAAAAGTGTTGTGACAAAGAACAACAACGAAAAGATCGTGGTCGATTTTATACACGCCGCTTACGGCCGGAGCATGGACATAGACGCCATGACGGCCCTCATGGCCGAGGACTTCGTCTGGCAGCTCCACGTGCCGCTCTCACCGATCGTCCGCGGACGTGACGCGGCGCGCGCGGAACTCGAAAAGCACAACACCCTGTCGACGGGCATGATCGAGGGCAGCGAAATACGCACGATCGTGTCCGACGGCGACACCGTCGTCGTCGAGCGGGTCGACGTGAACGCGATGAACGGCGTAACGGTCACGTTCCACGTCACGGCGCTCTTCGAGGTGCGCGACGGTGCGATCACGCACTGGCGTGAGTATTGGGACACCACTCACATCGCCCAACAACTCGGCATAGATCCCGCGCTCATGTTCGCGCCGTTAGTCGATTGACCTTTGGCACAAGGGATTTGACGGGTCGAGCTAACCCGAGGCGTTGAGGATCTTGATCGCGAACACCAGCGAGTCACCGGGCTGGATCCCGGCGCTGGGCTGGCCTTGGGGGTAGCCATCGGCGGGGACCATCGCAACGGCGACCGTCGACCCGACCTTTTGGCCTGCGATGGCCTTCTGGAAGCCCGGCACAACTCCGGTCAGCGGGAAGTCGACCGGGGCGCCGCGCTGGTAGCTGCTATCGAACACTGACCCGTCACGTCCGTTGACGCCCATGTAGCAGACCGAGACCCTGGCGGTGTTGGACACCACCGGCCCGTCTCCGGCGTGCAGCGTATGCACCTGGGTCTGGCCCACGCTGAACGGTGCGGTCACGTTGACCAGCGGAGCGGTCGTATCCGTGGATCCGGTGACCGCGACGCTGCCGGTGGTGCCGCTCAGTGTCCAGTCGGGCGTTCCGCCGTTCTGCGGCGCCGCGGTGGGGCATGAGCCCGCCGCGGTGGCCGTGCCGGCGCCGGCGAACGTCATGACGGTTGCTGCGACGGAAGCCGCGAGCGCGACGGAGGAATACATCCGGGAGGGTTTCACGGCCGTCACGCTACAGCCACATTGCTGCTCAAGAGTCGCGGGGCACCACAAATCGCCCGGTAGGGTCAATCATCGGGTGGGCGAGGCGTGAGTTGTTGAAGTATGCGCAACAGCGACTTGCGGTCCGACGGAGCCAGCTGGCATAGCCAACGCTCTTCGCCACGCTGAATCGCTTGCTGCGCCTGTCTTTTGATCGTCCGTCCGCGCTCGGACAGCTCAAGCAGCCGGACCCGACGGTCGTCGGGGTCGGGGCGGCGGTCGATGTACCCGAGCTGCTGCAGATCGTCGAGGACAGCGATGATGCGGGTCTTGTCCGCGCCGATAGCCGCGGCCAGGGCGGCTTGAGTCCGCACCGGCGAGTTGTCCAGCTCGGTCAGCACGGTATAACCCCACATCGATAGCCCGTGGCGCTCAAGAATCGGCAGCTCGGCAGCCACGAGTTCGCGCACCAACGGTCCGAGCATCGCGGCAAGATCAGGTCGGGGCCGCCCTTTGGTCATGGCGCGATAGTAGAGGAAACACGATTATATGCGTATGCTTACGATATGACTCCGCATACAATAGATACTCTGCGAACACACCACCGCGAGGCAGTGATGGCCACCATCGACATTGTTCAGAAGGTCAGCACGAGCGACCTCGAGCGCCCAACCCCATGCAGCGACTGGAATCTGCTTGAACTGCTGGCCCATATGACCGCGCAGCATCGAGGGTTCACGGCGGCCGCTCACGGCGCCGGCGCCGATCCCGCGGTGTGGGAGACCTCTGCGGTAATCGACGCGGTAGCGGCCGACCCCGCAGGCAGTTATGCGGCCGCCGCTTGCGAGTTGCTCACGGCAATCGCCGCGGACGAGACGCTCGGCGTGCCCTTCGAATTACCCGACTTCGGCAAGGGTGCCGTGTTTCCCTTCGAGCAGGCGATCGGGTTTCACTTCGTCGACTACGTCGTGCACGGCTGGGATGTGGCCCGCGCAGTTCGCGTCCCATTAAACTTGCCCGACAACGTGATTGACACGGCGCTGGCGCTCGGATTGCAAGTTCCGGGCGGAAACTACCGCACCGGTGCTTCCGCCCCGTTTGGGCCGGCGCTCGACCAAGTGCCGGACGGCACTGGCTTCGACCGCCTATTGCGTCATCTCGGACGCTCGCCGGCATGGAGTTCAGCCGACAACAACCGGCGTAGACCTCCTGCGGCCAATGTCGTGCGGCCTCAGGTGCAAAGGCTGGGGGCGTCACACACGTTGCCGGGGCAATAGATCGAATGGGCGGCGTTGACCAGGCTTCCGACGTCGAGCAACGTCACACCCTTGGTGTCCAAGCGGGCGTGCAGGTCGTCGGCGATCTGTTGCGGCGTCCAACCCCAAGTGAGGTCGTAACACACATCGTGCGCCTCGGCGATCAGTGCCTCTTCTGTCTTCGGCGGCCAGGTGAGGCCGACGGCGCGCAATTGCGCGAGGTACGCATCGTCTTGCGGTGTTGCGGAAGCAATGCCGGCGCTGCTGGCAAATGCGGCGGCAGCCATGAAGGGGACAGCAATTCTGGCCAGCCTTCGAGGTGAGGGCATTTCTTTCTCCCTGGAGTCAGAAGCGTGCCGGTCCAAAGCCGCGCGAATATGAAGAATAGCGAAAGGCCCAAAGGACAGCCATCGGGAACAGCTCAGTTCCTCGCATTAGCCATGGCCCGGTAGCCCTCTCGCACGCTGGGGAATTGTGGCTTCCTGTTGGTCGCTGAGCAGAAGCGAGCGTTACCGGCCGGAGCAGTACCCGCAAGGTCGAGGTCAAGGTTTGAACTGGTTAGGGAGTCGCATCGTGCCCTCGCCGGATAAGTCGGCCCGCGCGGCCGGGCGGCCGCTCAGTGTCAGCATGAGTGCCTCTGCTGGACCTTCGACTTGAGGGCCGTTTCCATGCGACCAGTCGAGATCGATTGCTTTCCAACGTATCCCGGAAGGGCTTCTGAACATTCGTCTCGCTGTTGGCGTGACGAGGAAGTCGAGGACGACACGTTGTCGGTCTACGTTGAAGGATCGGCTTTGGCCGAGGGGCCGGCGAATGTCTTGGCCATGGACCACGACATCGGTCAGCGGCGCCTGCGGACCGATAGCGGGCGGAGTGAACCGGCTGTCGGCGTTCCCGCGCAATAGTTCGGCAAAGTGATTGAAATGGCTGCGAACAACGCGGGCCGTTAGCGCAATGTTCGCCTTGTCGAAGTTGCCCCGAGCTTTGGCCATCTCTATCACGAATCTTGGTTTCGAGGTGATCAGCGGCATCACCAGATGTGCGGCGACGTCGCTCACCATCCAGCCTTGGCACAACGAAGGCACCGCCCACTGCTCGTCGGTGAGGGTATCGAGGAAATCAGCTAGCGCCCGACGCTCGTCAGCGATAGCTGCGAAAACCTGACCGTCGTCCACACCAGCTACTCTATGGACCTGCTACCGACGTCGTCTAGGTCGCGGTACACCTGGTTCATCAGGCGATCAGTAGAAGGTGGGTAGGGATACCGCGGAACCGGCGGGCCAGCCGGTCAATCCAATTCGCGTGCCACCGCATCGAATGCCCGCAACGTGTCGAGCATGTGCGGTTCGTGCGAGTCCAGTTGGGTGGACAGCTTGGCGGCGACCAGTTCCGCGCGACGGTTGACGTAGATCATCTGACCGCACATGCCCTGGCACAACACGACATCGTCGCCCGGATAGGGGAACCACATCTGGTTGCGGTACATCCCGCCGGGCATTTCGTTGTCGTCGGGGCTGGCGGCGAACGCCTGGCGCGAGTCGGGCCCACCGTCGAGGGTGTCGGCGATCCACGCCGCCGACACCACTTGGTGGCCGGTCAACGAGACACCGTCGCGCAAGAACAGCGTTCCGAACCGGATCATATCGGTGAGACAGGCGCTGATGCCGCCGTCGAAGAACCCGGTGCCGACTGGGTCGATAGCCAGGGTGGCATCGCATTGGGCGCCGATGCGACCCCAGATGAGTTGCGACATCAGTTCGGGCATTCGCACGCCGGCGGCGACCTCGCAGATCCAGCCCAGCACATCGGTTTCACACGAACGATATTCGAACGGGCCGCCGTGAGCGGACTTCTGCCGCAAGGTCAACAGGAATTCCTGCAACGTGGCGGGGGCATCGGGACTACTCCTGGGCGCCCAGCCCATCGCCTGGTCGAGAAAATGTATCTCCGCGGCCGGGTCTTGATAATTCTCCGAGAAGCCGATGCCCGACCTCATGTCCAGCAGGTGCCGCACCGTCGCGCTCGCGTAACCGCAATTAGCCAGTGCCGGAACATATTTCGTGACCGGCGCATCGAGCGCGATCGCACCGTCCTGGTGCAGCGAACCGACGACCACCCCGACCAGCGACTTGCTCACCGAGAACAGGAGGTGTCGGGTCTTTGGGCCCATGCCGCCGAGGTACTCCTCGGCCACCAACGATCCCCGGTGCGCGACGGCCCATCCGTCCGTTGCGGTGGCGGCCATCACCCCGCCCACGGTGGTGGCGACCTCGCCGGCGGTGACCAGAGGTATCTCGGCCAAGGGAGATGCGGCCCCGGGCAACGCCGCGACTGGTCCCGTCCCGCGCGAGATCACCGCGGTCGGCACGAAGTCCTCGACGTGCTGGAAGGACCAATGCGCGTAGGGTGCCGACAGCCAGTTGTCCAGAGAGAGACCCGCCGGGGCGCCTTTCACGCTCGTGCGACGAGCCGCGAGACGATCGGCGCGGCCGGCGTCAGGGGCGTCGAGACGAACTTCGCCTTCATGCCCTTGACCCAGCGCTGGCAGCGCTCGCTGAGCTTATAGTCGTCGGTCTGCAGGTGTGAGCGAGTGACGAGCACGCCGAGCTGGGCGCCCTCGGAACGTAAGTCGCCAGGCGCCGCGACCCGCATGTAAAAGGCCTCGGAGCCGTCGAGCAGCGTGGCCCAGTCGTTGGCGGTCCGCGAAAAGGAGACCCGACCGTCGTCGTCGATGCGCCATACCCCGGTGCGTGGCGTCGCGGTGAACAGCTCGACGTCCGGCGACGTCTCCGTGATGATCACCTGACCCCAGACCTCGTCCTCGCCATAGCCGCACTCCCAGCGCGAGTTGATCTCATCGATGTCGAGCTCGTACTCCACGTCCATGTACTCGAGCAGATGGAAGAGGAACAGCGGCATGTCGGCGTAGGCCTCGGTGGTCAGATTCGTCATCGGGCTGGCACCGGACAGGCGGGGGTTCACCTCGCCGAGGTAGAGCTCGTTGGAGTCCAGGTCATGCAGGAGGTCCACCTCGAAGTAGCCGAGGTAACCCTCGCCGCGCATGACGTCGCCCAGCTTTGCCACCATTTCCCGCGCGGCGTGGGTCTGGGCGGGCGGCAACACCTCGCGCCAGATGTCATTGCCACACCAGCTGCCCCGGCTCGGAGTCAGCTCCGAATAACCGACGAGGCTCGTCATCGCGGGGCCGACCACGGTGCCGTGGCGGGTCACGGCTCCCTCGAGGCACACCTCGACGTTGCGGATGCGCTTCATGACTTTGAGTTCGGGCTGCGAGGTCAGGTCACCGGCATGCTCGTCCCAGTCGCGCTGACCGTGGACGAAGAACGTCCCGCTGCCGGCGTTGCCGTACGCGGCCGAGATGACGAGGTCGTCTCCCAGTCCGGCGTTTTGTGCGAGCGCCAGTAGTTCGTCGTAGGAGCCGACCCGCCCGATCACGTGCGGCACGCTCGGTATACCCGCCTCGTTGGCCAGACGCGTCATGACGATCTTGGAGCCCAGGCGCTGGCGCAGCTCGATCGGCGGATGCATGACCTGGAGGCCTGCCGACCGCGCGAGGGCCTGGATTTCCTCGTTCAGCATGACAAAGCAGCACTTGCCACCGGGACCTTTACCGGCGATGAACTCGACCGTCTCGGGATCGGACAGCAGGTGGCTGCACACCTCGTCCATGGAGTCAAAATCACGGCGGTCCCGCCGCCGGGGCACGAACACGCGCGAGTGTGTGCCCTCGAAAGAGTCAAAGTAGGTCAGGTAGAAGAAGTTTCGTATCCATCGGTCAACGCCGAGCAGGTTGAACGGCGTCGGCGAGATGAAGTACAGCGGCACCTTGTTCGTGTGAAAGAACGCGCGTATGTCCGAAAGGCCGTTCAACGTCCGGCGTGGCTCGGCCCCCATCACGTGGCCAGAGGTGGCGCGGTCAGCGCAACGGCGATGAATTGACATACCTCCATTCGACAAGTGTGCGCCCTGTCGGCGTCCGTGTCGAAGGGGGAGCGGTACCGAACGCCGAAAGGCGGCCGGACGGTGCACCTTGCCTTTAGGCTTTGTCCATCGTTTATTCCCTTGTCCTACAACCAATTTGGCTTGCGGGGGTGTCGGCTAGCCTGCGCTGACCCTGGCGGGTCCGAGGTTGACGGGGAGGTACTTGATTCCGTGCAACAGGGTGCTGTCGTTCGGGATCGGTGCGCCCGCGAGTGCGAGTTGGGGAAAGCGTTCAAAAAGCGCCTGTAGGCCGACGTTCAGCTCCATGCGGGCGAGCGGCGCACCGAGGCAGGCGTGAACACCGGTGCCGAAGCCGATGTGCTCGCGGGCGTTGACACGGGTGGTGTCGAATTCGTCGGGGCGTTCGAAGACGGCCGGATCGCGGTTGGCTCCGGCGATGCTGAGGAAGACGGTGGAGCCTGCATGCACGGTGTGGCCGTCGATCTGCAATGTTTGGGTGGCCACCCGAGCGCCGAATTGAGCGACGCAGTTGTAGCGCAGCGTCTCTTCGACCGCGTTGGGCCAGCCCTCGGGATTCGCATGAAGGCGGGCCAACTGGTCGGGGTGATCGACGAGCGTCACGACGGCGTTCCCGAATGCGTGGGTGGTGGTGATGAACCCGGCACCGAGCAGCAGGCCCGCGAACATCTTGACTTCGAGGGCGGTCAGCTCGGTTTCCTGAAGGACCGCAGACAAGATGCTGCTGTCGCCGCCACTGCGACGGAGCCGCTCGATGTGCGCGCCGCTGTAGCTTTCGAACTCGCGCAATGCCGTGAGCGCTGTCTGGAAATCCGCCCACGACGGCACCGTGGTGGTGAGCAGTTTGGCGCCCGGGTCGGCCAACGCGTGCAGATAGGGGATTTCCTCGCGGGGGATTCCCAGCATCTCGGCGATGACCTCGATGGGGATTCGCGAGGCATAGTTGGCGATCAGGTCGCAATCAGCGTCGCCGTCGAGATCGTCGACCGCGGCGTTGGCGATCTCCTGGATGCGGTGGCGCAGTCGGTCGATCGCCCGCGGGGTGAACGCCCGCGAGACCAGCCGTCGTAGGCGCTCATGCTCGGGCGGATCGATGACGAGCAACGACGGTGGCTCCAGGCCGTTCAGCACACCGGGATTCGTCTTCGCCTGCGCCCACTGAGCGATCCGAAACGGCGACCGATCGTGGGGTTTAGCGGTTCGGAACCTATCGTCGCGCAACACCTCACGCACGAGCTGCGCATCGGCGGTGACCCAGCCGCCGATCACCGCCGACATACGGCCCCGCTCGCGGATCTGCTCAATGAGGCGATGTGCGTTGTCGGGCTGGTGGTTATCGATCACCAATTCGGCGAAGGGATCGCCCCGGCGGGCGAGCAACTTCAGTGTCGCGCGAGCCAGCCCGTACCCGAGCAGCCAATGCGACCGGGTTTTGAGGTCCATCCCCGCATTGTTCGCTCTGCCAAGCCTTATGGATAGAGGCGCGCACGCCACAGTCGCCGACGCCGGCGGGCGAGTTAAGGCTGCCGCGTGCTGCGGGATCCGCGCTCGAGCGTGGGCTCCGCGCGAAATCTGTTATTGGAGCGGGTGCTTAGGCAGCTGATTGCTCAGCCCGCGACCGATCGCTCGAGAGTGGCCAGTGACTCGGCGAGATAATTCTCAGCGAAAATCGGCATCTGGCCGACGCGGTCCCGGAACGTCTGTGGTGTGCCGCTCCAGTCGTAGGTGAGGGTGACGTCCGTGCGATCACCGTTCGGGGCGAGGTCGTAACGCCAGAACCAACCGCCGGGGGTGTGGTTACCCGAATCGTCGAGGATCCCCGGCAGCCACCCGATGGCACGGTCCCTGTCGAATACATTGACCAGGTTGTAGGTGACGTAGTCGCCCCCCGCCTGCGTGAGGTACATGTTCATCGCGAATATCTGTCCCGCGGCGGTGATCGGCTCGGTGGCCACCGCGTCGCGGACCCAGTCTGTGGGCTCGGTGTTCTGGTGGCGGGACGGGTCGGCCAGGACGGCGAAAACCTCCGCCGGGGTCGCGGCGATGGTGCGGGTGACGGCGTACCGTTCGTCGGCACTCATGATTTGTCCGGTCCGTACGCGGCCGCGATGTCGGGGGAGTCGAGCCATCCCGAGTACGTGGGCCGCGAGGGCCAACCCTCGGGCGAATCGAGCCATTCCTCTTGACGACCCCACGGCAGAATGTCGATCAACCCGAAGGAGTGACTGAGCTGCTCGGTGCCGCGCCCGTTCGTATGCCACGTGCGGTACACCGTCTCGCCGTCGCGTAAGAACACGTTGACGCCGAATCCACCGCCCGGCGGCGCGTCCATGTCGGCGGCGAACGTGCTCTGCGACGACGAATACCAGTCCATGCGATTGCCGACCCGGTGCTTATAGGCGAGTGCTTCCTCAATCGGTCCGTTCGTGACGATGACGAATCGGGCGTCGTAATTGTCGAGGAATTCCAGTCGGGTGAATTGCGACGTAAAGCCGGTGCACCCGCCGCATTGCCACTGCGCGCCGTCGGACCACATGTGGTGATAGACGATCAGCTGCGATCGGCCCTCGAAGACGTCGGCCAGCCGGATCGGACCGTCGGCACCGACCAGGGTGTAATCGGGCAATTCGACCATCGGCAGCCGCCGTCGCTGGGCGGCGATCGCATCCAGCTCGCGGGTGGCGGCTTTCTCGCGTTTGCGTAATTCGTCGAGCGCGGCGCGCCAGGTGTGGTGATCGACGACCGGCGGCAACGCGGTATTTTTCGTGGCCATGGCTCCACCTTTGCTCTCGATTTGTCCGTTTGGAAGGTCTGACCGCGCGACGGCCCCAAATTCATCGGGAAAAGACGCCACCGGACTACTCGATCGCGAGAAATGCTCTTGACCGGCATGCCCCGTGCTGGGTTCGATACTGAAAGAACGATGGGAGGCCCCGATGAAGACGTTCATTCGCCATTTTGTAGTCATCGTCATGTTGGCGTTCGTGTCGATGGCGGCCGTGACGATCATGACGCCCGCGGTGAGCAAGGCCGACTGTGCAGACGGTGAGTGGTGGGATCCGACCGGCAAGGTCTGCCGACCGCTCGGAGTCGGGCCGCAACCCTTGGCCTGCGACCCGGGCCAGTGGTGGGACCCGACCGCCAACGTGTGCAGGCCCCTCGGCGTCGGGCCGCAACCGCTCGCATGCGACAACGGCTGGTGGTGGGATCCGGGCGCCAACGAATGCCGGCCGCCCGCCGGCGGCTGATACGCACGCTGAAGCGCCGTCCCCCAACGAACCCGAGTATTTCTCGCAGTGCCTGTGCCACGATGACTTCGCGATTGCCGCTCAGTCGACGATGATCCCACCGGTCAGATTGGCGACAGTCCCGGTCATGGCCGACGCGCGATCGGAAGCCACCAATACAGCGGCCTGGGCGAGTTCCGCCAGGGTAGTCGCCCGGTTTCGGTGACTGTTGGCGGCCATCTTGGCCGCGAATTCCGTTGGGGTGGTGTGGTATGCGCGAGCGTGTAAGCCGAAGACGACGTCGATGGTCGAGGTTTCTTCGATGCCGCTGGTGCGTAGGCAGACGGCGCGCACGCCGTGCGGCGCCCATTCCGCCGAGAACGCCCGATTGAGTGCTTCCATCGCGGCCCACGCCGGGCTCATGCCGCCGAGCAGCGGTATGCCCAGTCGGGCGGGCTCGGGTGTGTGCATGAGGATGACTCCCGATTTCTGGGGGATCATGTGTCGTGCGGCCGCCCGGGCGGTGAGGAAATGCGCCTGAGCGTACGTAGTGAGTGGCAGCGAGAAGTTCTCGAGTGACAGCTCGGTCAGCGGTGTTCCCTGCAGATGATCTTGCGCGATCCCAATGGCGTTGAACGAAATATCGACCGTCGCCGCTTTGTCGGCGACGGCATCGAGGTGTTCCGCCACCGCCTGTTCGTCGAGCGCGTCAACCTGCGCGGCTTCCGCCGTTCCGCCGGCAGCGGTGATTTCCTTGGCGACGGTGTTGATCGCCTCGAAGTTGCGACCGGTCACAAAGACGCGTGCGCCCTCCTGGGCGAATGCGCGGGAAACCGCGGCGCCGACCGCACCTGCGGCGCCGTAGACGATCGCGGTCTTGTTGTCGAGCAGCATTGTGGTCCTCCTTCCGCCGTCAAGCGGCGGATTGGTTGCGGCTGAATGTGTTTCGGCTTTCATTAGTGGCACTTGCAGGTCTAGCGGGCCGGTTCCGGATTCATCAGACCGGAGTATTGGACTTCGAGCGCCTTGGCCGCGCCGCTGTGCCAGCTCCGCGAAACCGACTGCGACATCGGATCGGGAAAGATCTCTTCGGCCCCTTGCTCCACCCCGTCGAGGATGGCGCGCGCCACGGAGTCCGCAGCCGATTTGGGTATGTCGAGCCCTCGGGTCATGTCGGTGTCCACCGGGCCGGTCAGTACCGCGTGAACGCGGACACCCTGTCCTGACAACAGAACCCGCAAGGATTGCGTCAAGTTGAATGCGGCCGCCTTGGAGATGGAATAGGCGGGAATCAGGGGCAGCGGGGCCAGCGCGTTCACCGAGAGGTTGTTGACGATGGCTCCCCGCGACCGAATCAGCGACGGCAGCAATGCCCGCGTCAGGTCATACGTGCCGAAGAGATTGACCGCGAGGTGTTGTTGGAGCACGGCGCGATCGCTCAGGTCGTCGTAGAGTGCCACCCCGGCGTTGTTGATCAGGATGTCGAGGGATTCGACTTCCCTGGCGACGTGCTCAACCTGCGCTGCATCGGTGATGTCCAGCCTCAGGGCCTGCACGCGTGGATCCGGGTGGGCGACCGCCCGGCGTGTACCGGCGTACACCCGCGCGGCGTCCCGGTGCAAAGCCTCCTCGACGATGGCCCTCCCGATGCCACGGTTGGCACCGGTGACCAAGACGGTTTTTCCAGCGATGGTCATGCGTCCTCCTTTAATCCAAGCAAGTAGCGGTCGGACGTATGGATGCCGCGTGGCGCAGAAACTGGGCGCCCATGGCGCGCCCATTTTTGGGCCCGGCCGGTGTCCATATATGTAAACGAGACGAAGGAAGCGAAGTGGTAGGTGATGGCAACCGAATTGATAGCCAGGGCGCGGGCCGGCGATGGGGAGGCGTTCCGGCGCTTGACGGGGCCGCACCGCCGCGAGCTGTTGGTGCACTGCTACCGGATGCTCGGGTCGTTGCAAGACGCCGAGGACGCGCTGCAGGACACGCTACTTTCGGCATGGCAGAGCATCGACGGGTTCGAGGGACGCGCCTCGATCCGCACCTGGCTTTACCGCATCGCCACCAACCGCTGCCTCACCACCTTGCGCATGACCAGTCGACGCCCGGCCAAGGCGTGGAACGTGCCGGGGATTAATCCGCCGGAGCCCACCCGACTCGGCGAAATCACCTGGCTTGAGCCATATCCTGATGCTCTCCTTGAAGGCGCGCTGCATGCACCGCCGGGACCGGAAGCACGCTACGAGCAAACCGAGGCCATCTCACTGGCGTTCGTGACCGCGCTCAACGTGCTACCGGCCCGCCAGCGCGCAGTGCTCATCCTGCGCGAAGTGCTCGGCTACCACGCCAGCGAAGTCGCCGAAATGCTGGACAGCACAGTCGAATCAGTGAACAGCGCGCTGAAGCGCGCTCGCTCCAGCCTACGGCGTCACCTCTCAGAACACGAAGCCGAAGCGCCCCCCGCTCCCGACTCACCAGCCGAACAGGCGCTGGTGACGAAATTCGTCCGCGCCTACCAGGACGGCGACGTCGACGCCCTCGTCGACCTGCTCACCGACGACGTCCGGGTCTCCATGCCGCCGATTCCCCTCGAATACCACGGACGCGACGTCGTGGCTCGCTTCTACGCCAGCATCTTTCATACAGCCCGCGCGTATCACCTGATTCCCACCCGCGCCAACGGCCAACCCGCCTTCGGCGCCTACCTCCGCGCTCGCCGCGGCAACGTCCAGCGCGGGGCGGGGCTGCTTGTGCTGACCCTTGCGGGCGGCCGCATCAGCGCACTCACCCGTTTCGACAACGACCTACTGCCGCACTGGGGACTCCCACGCTCACTGCCGAACTGATCGGGGCGGGATCACGGGGTTCCCGAACACATGAAGGGGAATCCGCACCACGGCTTCCGCGTCGCCTCGGGCGGCGGTGGGCCACCCTCCCAAATACCGGGGGCGGCGTTGCCATGTCCCCAGACGACGCCGTACCAGGTGTGGCACTGACTCGCGTCCCAGTTGACTTGCGTCCCCGGGCATCCACGGCCCGTCTGGGGGTGCAGCCCGGTCTTTTGGTCTTCTGGGCAACAGGTGTAGGGCCCGCTCGCGCCGGGCGGTACCGGCCCGTCTTCTGGTACGAAGCCGTGCGTGGCCGGCAACGGGCCGGGCTGGGCGTGTGCGCCACCCGGTGCGAGTGCCATTCCGGCCACCGCGAGGCCGCCCGACAACAGGGCCGCACCAACAACATTCCTCAGGGTCCGGGAAGTGTCCACAGCATCGTCCTTTCGCTGCTATCAGGCATTTAACGCCGAAAGCTTGCGAAAGTCTTACGTTTTTGCTCGGCTACCGATCCCAAAAAGCTGCTGGCGGTAGGTGCTCCGTCTCAGCGACGGGCGTCAGACCCCGGCCGGGACCAGCGCAGCCGACGTCCGCATCTCGTGCCGGAGCGCTGTGAAGTCCGTGATCGTCTTGGTGCTCACAGTCGCCACCGGGCGAGAGTTGCGGCCGGTGGCTTCGCGCTTGGACACCATCACCACGCTGTCGATATAGGGCTGGATGGTAGTGGCGTTCTGCACGGTCGCCACGATCACCAGTTGGAAACCGAACTTGCGGAACGCCTGCAGAGCCTGCTGCGCGAACTGTGGGTCGGACTTGGAGAATGCTTCATCGAGCATCAACTGGGCGAAAACCGGTTTGTTGTCGGCACTTTCGGGATTGGCCAGGTTGAAGCTCAGCGCACCGGCCAAGCAGAAGGCCATCAGCTTCTCCTGCTCGCCACCCGAGTTGTCGCCGGCGTTGCTGTGGGTGCGGATCAGCTCATCGCTGCTGACGTCCCATTCGGCGCAGTCGAAGGTGAACCGGTTGCGAACGTCGAGGGCGTCGCGGGTCCAGGCCTTGTCTTCCGGTGCGGTCGACGCCAACCGGTTGCGCAGCCGCAAGATGTCGGCGTACTGGTCCAGGATGGCCTGCTTGTCGCCGAGGCCGACTTCGGCGATGCGCCGCGAGATGGCCCGAACGATCTCGGTGAGCTCGGCGACCGCGGTCAGGCTGCGCGAGGTGGCGCGCAGGGTGAGCCGGGTGCCGCGATTGAACTCCACCGCCCCCAGGCCGGTGTTGACCCGTTCGATCTGCTCGCTGATCCGCCGGGCCTCCTGCTCGGCCACCCGGTGCAGGGTCAGGATGGCGTCGGGCGCCTGCTCGGTGACCAGCCGCATCATCCGCTCGTAGGCCTCGGGCAGTTCCCGCTCGTCGATGTGGCGGCACAACGCGACGTAATCGTGCACGCGCTCGTCGAACACGTCGCTGTCGTTGGGGATCGCGTCGGGAAACGCGGTGTCGAAGGTGTTGAGAATGCGCGCGAGCTCATCGTATGAGCGCCTGCGGCTTTCGCGGAGCTGCTCACGTTCGCGCCGGATCGCGGTAAAGACGGCGTCGCGGTGCGGTTCCGGGTTGAGCATGTCGAGCGAAACCGGCACGTCGGCGGCGTAGCGGTTCAGCAGGTCGGTCAGCGGCTCGGACACGAATGCCGGAGCGAGCCGTTCCTGCAACTCGAGCAGCTGGGTGCGGCGACCGTCGAGGTCGTCGCGGCGGGTCTGGATGGCGCCGCGGCGGGTCATCAGCGCCTGGATCTGTTCCCACCACTCCTCGGCGCGCGCGGTGAGCGCCTCGATGTCGGGATTGTCGGCCAGCAGCAGCTCGAACTGCTCGCGCAGCCGGTCGGCGTGCCCATCGGCGGTCTCGGTGTCGATGTGGGTCCACTGCTCGAACTGATCGCAGATCGCCTTGAACGCCGCGGCCCGGTCCCGCCACTGCTGACGCTCGGCGGCGATCTCGTCGGCGACGTTGCGGGCCCGGCGAAACGCCTCTTCGGCGTTGGCGAGATCCACGGTCAGCGCGTCGACCTTGGCGGCGACATCGCCCTGGTAGATGTAATCGGCCTGCTTGAGCGGCCGTCGGTCGTCCTTGATGGCCAGGCGCTCGGAGTCCTTGTACAGGCCGGTGTCGGTGACGGCGCGCCGGAACCGGGAGAACACATCGGGGGTGTCGACGCAGATGTGATCACCGGCTGCGGCGATGACGTCGGCGGCCTCGGCGGCGCAGTCATGGGTGGGGTCGACCACGAACAGCTTGCCCGCCAACGTGTTCGGCTCGGCCTCGGCGACCTGCGCGCCGACGAACCGGACGCGGACGTGGTGCAGCTGCAGTCTCCCACCCATGTTGGTCTCGTTGACGAACCGCAGCACCGCCGCGTAGTGACTGTCGGGGACGAGCAGCCGCAAACCCACACCGCGCAGCACCTTTTCGACCGCGACGCGCCAGCGGCTCTGCTCGGGCCGCAGATCCATCAGCTCGGCGATGTAGGGTAGCTCACCGGGATCGATACCCACAGCGGCGCAGATCTGTTCGCGCATGGTGAGCGCGAACTCCGGCAGCGCCGAGCCCACGCGCTCGACGCGTTTGAGTTCCTTGGCGGCGTCGTCGCGGGCGATGCGGGCGACCTTCTGGGCGTACTCGGCATCGGTCGAGGCTTCCCTGCCGCGATCCAGTTTGGCCAGCAACTCGGTGGCCCGCGTGCTGAGTTCCTCGCGCAGATTCCAGAATTCGTCGGCGGTGTCCGGGATGTCGAGACCGTGTGTGTTGAGCATGGATTCGTAGGCGGTCCGCCGGCGCGACACCTGTTCGGCGTGCGCCTCGGCGGCGGCCACCTGCGACTGCAGCGGCCCCAGGCTGGTGCTTGATCCGCTAATCTGCGCGTTCAGCGAATCGCCCTCGGCCTTGGCAAGATTGAGCTGGCGGGTGACGTCTTCGTATTCGTTGCCGAGCTGATCGATGGTTGCGTCGAGCGATTCGATTTGCGCGGGGCACTGCGCGAGCCGGACGTGATCGGTGTAGGCGCGGACCATCGGCTGGTCGACGAGATCGATGATGCCCAGGTCGGAGGACTCCGAGGCGTAGCGCTGCTGGATCTTTTCGATGTCGCCGAGGATCTTGCGCTTGCGTTGCGCGACGGCCAGCAGTTCACGGGCGTCGACCAAGGGGTCGATCTGCTTGAGCGCTTCGGGCAACCGGCTCAGGCTGCTGGGCTCGTCGAGCATGAACTCCCGGACGAACTGCTCAAGCCCGCCAACGCTTTTCAGTGATTTGGCCTTGCCGAGCAGCTGCTGCGCGGCGTCGGAGGCACGGATGCCGATGGTGGCGTACAGCTGGGCGAGGTACTGCGATTCCACCTTGGTGGAGAATCGCCAGTCGTCTTTGAACACCGCGGCGTCGAAGCGGGCAGCGGCCCAGCGGTTGCAGACGTTCTCGATATCGCGGTCGCCGTCGGCCAGCGCGAACCGGCTCGAGGAATCCGACCGGGATTCGCCGGTGAGCCACTTGAGCACCAGGCCGGTGACGGTGCGGCCGGTGTTGCTGCGGTAGGTGACGGCGATCGCCGACCACGCGGTGCCGTCGCCGCGCAGGTACATGACCTTGCTGGTGCCGGCATCGCTGCGCTGACCCCAGGCGCCGCGGACGTATTTGTCGACGGTCCGCCGGCCCGCGCTCGACCCGGCGGCGGTGTTGTCGCCGGAGGCGTTGAAGTTACGCCGGTTGAACGGCAGGAAGCCGAGCGAAATAGCGTCCAGCAGTGAGGATTTGCCGCTGCCGGAGGCGCCGGCGATCAGTGCGCCACCTTCGCTGAACGGGATGGAGTGATACCCGTCGAAGACACCCCAGTTGATGACCTGCAGGCGCGACAGGTGGAACTGTTCAGTCATCCTCGCGTTCCTCCTCGTCGTCGGGACACTGCTCCTCGGACACGCCGCCGCCCAGAAGGATCTCGAACTGCTGCTGCAGCTCGGTGATCACCGACGCCGTCATGACTGCGTTGATGACCGGGCTCACGGTGTAGCTGTCCTCGTCGTCGCGGGTCTTGCGCAAGATCTCCAGAGACGCCAGCCGCGCGATGGCGCCGTCGATGCGCGCGGCGAACGTGACGGCGTCGCGGTCGACATCGTTGAGCACGCCGGAGAACAGCCCATGCATTTCGTCGCGGCTGATCACAACCGCCTGGTCACCAGAAGCGCGCATCATCTGCGCCAGGTGCAGCGCCAGGATCGAGTCATAGGTGCGCAGTGGCTCACGGCGCAAAAGCTTTACGCCCCGGGCGGATTCGTAGCGGGCCTGCTCGACGAACGCGACGTCGGCGCCCTCGACGACGCGCAGCAACAGATCCAGTTCGGACAGTCTGACCGACAGTTGGGCGCGGTACTCCAGCACCCAGGTGTAGACGTCGCGATCGGCTTCGGCACTGATGTAGCGGCGCGTCAGCAGCTGCTGCAGCGCCCAGCAGGCACGGTCGGGCAGCTCGGATACGTCGCCGTCGAACCGCGGTCGGCGCTGGTGCGGGGCGCGGGCCGTCTGGTCGACCTGGGGGAGTGCGGAGAACCCGCTGTAGTCGACGGTCTCTTCGACGGTCACGCGGTGGCCCCCAGCAGGGTGGAAACCGGCTCGGTGAACATCAAGTGCGGCACCTCCATTTCGCGGTCGCGCCCGTCCAGGGACTGAAAGCGGACCGTGACCGACTCGGAACCCTGTGCGGATTCCGGTTGTTTGAGCGCCCAGGACCACAGCACGATGACGTGGCCGAGGTAGGCCGAATCGAGCATCGCGACCGCATCTGGCAGGGACAGTCTCGACCCAGAACTGATTGCGGTGTTGATCATCTCCGACATCGCGGGTGCGTCGACCTGGGTGGTGAGCGCGGCGAAGCTGGTCAGGTCGACCTCGTCCTCGGCGACCTGAGCGGGCTTCGGGTTGGACAGGTCACCAATCCGGAAGCTCAGCGCGCCAACCGAACTGAACGCGTGGCGGGCCAGGGGAAGTTCGATGTCCAGCCGTGAGTCGGTCAGCGATGCTTTGAGCAGGTTGCGGGCGGCGCCGATGGCCTCGTTGAGCTGACGGGCCACGCCGCGGCTCTGCTCGAGGGTGCCGAACGCGGTGAACCGTTTGACGCGCTGCGCGCAGCGCTGCTGGATGCGTTCCACCTCGTCGATCTGATGACCGACAAGTTCGAAGAAGCCGGCCATCACCTTGCGCAGGGCGGGGTCGAGGGCGGGAAGCGCCTCGGCGACGGCGGCGACGTCGGCTTCGAACTCGGCGCGCTGGTCGGGGTCGTTGATCATGCGCAGGAATGCGCGGTGCGAGTCGCGGCCCTGGGATTCCCAGGCGGCCTCGTAGTCGGCGTACATGCGTCGCTGCCGGTCGCGGTATTCGACGTTGCTGTCGATCGGCTCGTCGAGGGCGGCGGTGGCTCGTTCGATCAGGGTCCCGTACTGGCCGATGTCGGTGATCAGTCGTTCCATCTGCAGGGCGATGGCGTGGGCCTCGTCGTAGGCGTCGGTGAGGTCGACGTCGTGGCTGTGCTCGGCCGCTGTGACACCTTGTTCGAGCGCGTCGAGTTCGCTTTGGAGCGCGGCGATTTCGGCTGCTATGCCGGCGCGGATGCGGTCGGGGTCATTGCCGACGCGCAGCGCGACCTGCTTGAGGCGGGATGCGATGCCGTTGATCGAGCCGCCGGTGGCGATGGTGTCCTGCCGCCGCATGCCGCGCAGGAAGTCGAGCGCCCGGCGCGCCTCCTGCGTCAAGTAACACAGGTTGCGCTCGACACCGGAGCGCTGGTCGGCGACGCGGTGCAGCCAACCCTGGCTGGCCCAGGACTTGATCAGGGCCAGGCCGGACTGCTCGCCGGCCTGATCGAGTTCGGCGAGGTCGCGCTCGAGACGTACGACAAGGTCAGTCTCGGGAACCACGCCGCCGCTGAGCTGGCGCTCCATCAGGGTGGCGTAGAGGTTGAGGTTCAGCGTCGCCAGCAGGCGGACCGTCGGCGAGCCCTGAAGGCCACGATTGAGTTCGAGCAGGTCGGCAGGCGACAGCGTGGTGTCGTCGTCCAGCACATGCCCTCCGTCTCGATCGATCATCTCTCGGACGGTCCAAGATATGGCACGGCGCCGACAATCGCCGTTCGGTGCGTGGAGTGTCGGGGGCTGGTTTGAGTGGGTTGGTCACAGCTCTCTCATGCATCGCTCAAACCCCAGTGGTCACCTGTTGCAGACCGCCGCTGGAGAACATGTTTCGAACAAGTGTGCGATGGTTATTCCGGGGTGGGAGGTGATGGCGACATGAGCGAAGACACCCGACAGGCGCCGAACGAAACGGCGGAAAAGGATCCATCCGATTGGACCACGGGTGATGAGCCGATGACGGGACCACAGCGCAGTTACCTGCACACACTCGCACAGGAGGCCGGCCGGGAAGTCCCCGATGACCTGACCAAAGCCCAGGCGTCCAGCATGATTGATGAATTGCAGCAAAGCACCGGGCGCGGGGTGAACTGAGCCCGCCGCACGCCGCCGTTGGCCGAAAACTCAAGAATCCCGGTGGTATTCGTCGTTGATCAGGACCTGGACGCCGCGCCAGCCCCAATACACGCGGTGGGCCTGGATCAAGCCGTCTTCGATCTCCATGACCTCGACGAAGTCCATCTGCTCACCCTGGGGGGTCACACGCGGATACTCCCAAGTCGCGCGGCGACCGTCGGTGAAAAACCCGGCCCGGTGATAGGTGCGCAGCTTCGGGGTGCGAGCTACCACCTCGGCCAGGAACGGCCGCAGTTCGGAGTGGCCTCGGCGGATCCCGTCCCCGCCGGTAATGTGCGCAGCCACTGGGCTTTCCAAGGTCGCATCGGGCGCATAGCAGGCCAGCAGGGCGTCCAGGTCGTGGGCGGCCAGTGCGCGCTCCCAAGCGTGCATCACTGCCTCGATCGCGGTGGTGTCGTGGGTGTCCATAACCCCATCCTTACGCCGAATTACTTCGGTGCCGGCCGAAATAAATGCCGCCTATCGTGGTGGCATGTCCATCGATCCCGCTGTCGCCATCGCCGCCGGGCATGGCGGTGACGCCAACATCGCCGGCGTTGCCGCGCTGATCGGCGAGCGCACCCGGGCGCGGGTGTTGATGGCGTTGCTCGACGGGCGCGCGTTGCCCGCCAGCGTGCTGGCCGCCGAAGCCGGGGTGGCGGCCTCCACGGTCAGCGAGCATCTTGCCCAGCTGGTGCGCGCGGGGCTGCTGACCGTGCACCGCCAAGGTCGTGCCCGCTACTTTCGTCTGGCCGGCTCGCCTGTCGCCGAAGCTTTGGAGGCGCTCGCCCGAATCTCTGCGCCCGAGCCGATTCGCTCGCTGCGCCAGGGCACGCGTGCGCACACGCTGCGGAGGGCCCGCACCTGTTATGACCATCTGGCCGGCCGGCTGGGGGTGGCCGTCATGAGCGCCATGCTGGACCACGATCTGCTCACGGGCGGCGACGGACGCTACCGTCCCGAAGAGGCCGTCGCCGACCGGCTGTCGACACCCGGATCCGACCTGACCTACCGGCTGACTCCGCGAGGACGAGAAACATTGGCCGCCTTGGGTATAGACCTCGGCAACGACAACAAGCGGATGATCCGCTACTGCGTGGACTGGTCGGAACAACGACACCACCTCGCGGGCGCGCTCGGCGTGGCGCTTACCCGACGCATGTTCGACCTCGACTGGATCCGTCGTATCAACCAACGCCGCGCGGTCGTGCTCACCGACACCGGACGTCAAGGGATTAGCGATGCCTTCGGCGTGGCGGAAGACTGGGACTGATGGGGCAGGGGACCGATAGCGCTTCGGACAGAAGGGTTTTAATCACCAGGGCTCGATTGCCTCAGTCGTCGCCGGCCGATCCGCGAGTGGTGACTAGCCCCAGTAGGCGAAGTTACATACCGGCCGCGGTTCGCTTTTGAGGGACACCAGCTTGTCGCCATCCATGGTTATCGTGCAGGTGAGGGCGACGTCCCCGCCGTCGGCCGTTACCTGCGACTCCAGTTCGTTGTAAACGGAGTACTGCTTTTCCCACGGCAGGGGCACATTGGTCTCGGTCTGCTCCGGGCCCCCATTAATCCGGTAACGGATCGTTACCGGGGCGCTGCCACCACTGACCTTCATTATCGCCGTGCCGACTGGCTGACCGGTTGGCCCCACCGAGGTCGGCGACGGCAGCGCCGACGCGCTGATCTGCGAGTTGCCCACACCGCTCTTGGTGGGTGCCGCGTGTCCGGCGGTGTTCTTGGTGCATCCCGTCGCGGCGACGACGCCAGTCGCAACAACGCTGATAATCACCCCGACGGCATGACGACGCGAACGCATGCCCGGAGCCTACGATGACCGGCGCTGGGATCGGGGGCTTTCGGGCCGCCCAGTCGAGTTTCACCCAAAATTTCATCACGGTTTCGGTTCAGCAAAGGTACTGCAGCTTACCCGTGGCGCGAGCGCCGATATCGCGCGTTTGGCTATAGTGTTGGCTGCTATGGCCCGACGAAATAATTACGTGAAGCGCTGGCGCACAGCGCTTCACGTAACCGTGTCGGCACTGCTGGTTACCGGTTTCGGGCTGACCATCAGCCCGGTGGCCCACGCGGCCGCGGCCGCGGCGACGTTGTCGGTGGCACATACGTGGCAGACCGGTTTCATCGCCAACTTCACCGTTACCAACGCGAGCATGGCGCCGCTGTCCGATTGGAAGCTCGAATTCGACATGCCGCCCGGACAATCCGTCTTGCACACGTGGAATAGCACCGTCACCCAATCCGGCACGCACTACGTACTCACCCCCGCGAATTGGAATCGCGTGATACCACCCGGCGGTTCGGCCACCGGGGGTCTCAGAGGCGTGCTGAGCGGTTCCTACTCGCCACCGGCGAATTGCGTGCTCAACGGGCAATATCCGTGCACTTAGAGGCGAATGCGCACTAGGGCGCGACGGCTTTCGTACGGCCGAACGCATTGCCGTGGGACTCCGCGCGTCGCCGTGCGAGCAGCGCCCTTTCGAGAGCATCCATTCGGGTTGAAGGTCGCCGGCTGCGTTCGAACTAGAGGGCGCGGTTCGGCGGGTTGAGTCACCGGTACCCCGCGGACAGCCGCGGTCCGGGAGTGTTCATAGGCGATTAGTTTCGCCATGGCTTCCGGTCTGTATCCCCAACACGCCATCAACCGCATCCGAGGAGAGCATCAATGACTGCTACCTACACCTTCGACGTCTTTTCCAGCCTCGACGGCTTCGGCGGCGTCAACGGCGGCGACTGGGGCGGCTACTGGGGCAAGCAAGGCCCCGAACTGCTCGACCACCGCCTCGCGCTGTACGGCGAGAAGCAGCGAATGATATTCGGCGCCAATACATACCGGCTATTCGCACAAATGCTCGCCGAGAGCAGCGAGGACTCCGAGGTGCGCGACCCGTGGGTGACCCTGATGAGGCACCTGCCGGCGACAGTGGTGTCGACCACCCTGGATGGACCTCTCGACTGGCCTGACGCGACCGTCGTGAGCGGCGACGCCGTCGACATCGTCGCCCGACTCAAGGAGGAGTCCGAGATGCCATTGCGCTCGCACGGCAGCCTCTCGATGAACCGAGCGCTGATGGCCGCCGGCCTCGTCGACCGCGTCCAGGTGACGCTGTTTCCCGTGATCACCGGCCAGACCGGTGATAACCCAATCTTCCAGGGTGCGGCCGACTTCGACCTCGAGCTGATCGAAAGCAGGACGTTGGACGGCAACATCCAAGAGCTCACCTACCGGCCCACCCTGCATGTCTGAGCCCGTCGGCTTGGCGTACTGGGCATCAACACCTTGTGCGCCGCGGAACAGGCAACCTCATACCACAGGTCGGCGTATGCCGCATCTCGGCTAGGGCCTAAATCGCTTCCCGTTCAATAGATTTCGTCTATAAGACGATAGACGACGCGATATTGACCCGACGGTTTCGCAGATCCGATAGTGGCGACGGGACGGAGCTCCCACCCGGCGGCCCGAGAAGAGGGATTCGTGACAACCGTAGGTTTGCTAGACCGTTCGCGAATCGTTGCCAAGCCCGGATGGAACCGCTGGCTGGTACCCCCGGCGGCGCTTTCCATCCACCTGGCCATCGGCTCCGTCTACGCCTGGAGCGTATTCAAGATTCCACTGGAGAAAACGCTGCATATCTCCGGTACGGCCAGCGCGCTGCCGTTCACGGTCGGCATTGTGATGCTGGGCGTTTCGGCGGCGGCGCTGGGCACGCGCGTCGACCACCGCGGCCCCCGCTGGGCGATGTTCGTGGCCACCGCCTGCTTCTGCAGCGGGCTGGTGATCGCGGCAGTCGGCGTCACGCTGCATCAATACTGGCTCGTTGTGTTCGGCTACGGAGTGGTTGGCGGGGTAGGGCTCGGTATCGGCTACATTTCGCCGGTCTCCACGCTGATCAAGTGGTTCCCAGATCGGCCGGGCATGGCGACCGGCCTGGCCATCATGGGCTTCGGCGGTGGAGCGCTGATCGCGTCGCCGTGGACAAGCACCTTGCTCGATGTGTTCGGCCGCACCGCTGACGGTGTTGCGAAAACCTTCCTCGTGATGGGCTGCGCCTATGCCGTTTTCATGTCGATGGGTTCGATGCTGGTGCGAGTGCCGGCTCCCGGGTGGACGCCGGAGGGCTGGGAACCCGAACCGTACAAGCCCGGAACATTGATCAGCGCAGCCAATGTATCGGCTGCCAACGCGATTAAAACGCCCCAATTCTGGCTGTTGTGGGTGGTGCTCTGCTTCAACGTGACCGCTGGGATTGGCATCCTCGAGAAGGCCGCACCGATCTATCAGGACTTCTTCCCGACTGTCCCCAAATCGGCTGCGCTGGCGTCGGCAGCCGCCGGGTATGTCGCATTGCTGTCGTTAGCCAATATGTCGGGCCGGATCGGCTGGTCGTCGTTGTCAGATCTGCTGGGCCGCAAGAACATGTACCGGCTTTACCTGGGCGGCGGCGCCTTGCTGTATCTGGCCATGGAGTTGACGACCAACTCAAACAAGGTGACCTTCCTCGTCTGCACGCTGCTGATTCTGTCGTTCTACGGCGCGGGCTTCTCCACGATCCCGGCCTACCTGCGCGACCTGTTCGGCACCTACGAGGTTGGTGCCATCCACGGCAGACTGCTCACCGCGTGGTCAGTTGCCGGCGTGCTGGGACCACTGATCGTCAACGCGATCGCCGACTCGCAGAAGACGATGGGAAAGCACGGCCCGGATCTTTACATCGTGTCGTTCGCGGTGATGATTGCACTGCTACTCGCCGGCGTGGTCTGCAACGAACTGATCAGGCCCGTGGCTACCAAACACCACGAGCTCGCGTTGCCCGAGAACGCCTTACTCGAGCCAACGACGGTCTTCCAGCGGCAACCGGAGAAACAACCATGACCAAATCGCAAACCGAACGGCGCGGCCAACTCGCCCTCGTCGCGGTGTCGTGGCTATGGGTCGGCCTCCCGTTCGGGTATGGCGGCGTGGAGCTGGTAACGAAGGCGACCCAGCTATTCGGCAATTGATGGACGGCACATGACGGGACAATGGATCCACCGCGTCAGCTGGGGTCAGGTCGCGGACGGGTCGGGCGGCGCGGGTGGGATTGCCCCGTCGCATCCACCGGGCGGTGGCGGGCCCGGGAGAGGTTCGTCGCCGCCGACGCAGTCGTAGTGAAACCTCGGCCCGCCGATGTTCGTTCTCAACCACTGGTGCCAGTAGGAGCCGTCGGGGTACTTCTCGCCGTCGCACACTCCCAAACTGCCGTAACCCCATTGCCCACCCGGGCAGTAGCTCTTCGTGATGTCCGGCGTGTGCGGATCTGGTGGGTCAGCGCTGGCAACGGGGACAGAAGATGCAAGCACCGTCGTAAAGCCCAACACGACAGCGCAACGCCGAAAATGCTCTAGCTTCATCTGGACTCCGTGCAGGTGCTGAATCGACTCGACGGATGCGAGATTAGCCATCCTTGCCTATACAACGGCGCGGGCGCCAAATCCAATCCTTGCGCTCAACGAGTCTTTTGGTCGCCGGCGCGAAGGCAACACGGGTCCCGCGAAAGCAAGGCAGTACGGCATCCAAGACGTGGTCGCATCGCCCGCGAATCATCCAGTCGTACTTGGTGGATTCCGTCGAGCACCGGTGCTCCTCGCTCAGGTGCGCTAGCTCGGCGCCTATGACCGCGGCGTAAGTTCGTTCGAAGTCGCGGCCGGGCGAGGAAGTCAGCCGCCGCTGGACCCACACCACAGGAAGACGCGAGAGGAAGCCCATGAGAACGATCGCATACCGCCACGCGGCAGTCGCCGGCCTGGCCGCCGTCGCGCTGATCGCTGGGGGCTGCAGCAATGGCAAGAGCGTCGACGCGTCGGCGTCGCCTCAGGTCGGGGCGCAGGCCACCACCACGTCTAAATCCCCAGCGCAGCCCACCGAGGTGAAGCTCACCGGGGAGAGGGACGTCGAGGTGACTCTGACCGGCCCGATCGCTGCCAAGTACTCATCGGCAACCGAGGAGCAGAAGCAGGCTCTCGGCAAGCCACTGACTGGCGACCGCAACGCGGGAACCCGGGAAAGTGGCGTGGTATTCCAGCAATTCCAGGGCGGCGCGATCACCGCGAAGAACGACCAGGCCGGCACGCCCGCATACATCATCCTGGGCAAGATCCGGGAGGCCTGGAATATCCCACGCAACCCGGACGGCACGCCTGCGACCACCGGTACTAACGGTTCGGCGGGTCCGCTGGGCCTCCCAATCAGCGACCAGAACGCCGTCGGTGACCTGCTCGTGTCGAACTTTGAGCACGGCAAGATCGAGTACAACCCCAAGACCGGCCAGGTCGACGTGACGGTAAACGGCAAGGTCGTACCGTCCGGGCTGTAGGCCGAATCGGGCGTTCATCAAATTGCTCGTGAATTTGATGCGAGGCGATCAGGCGGGTGCCCGAGCGTCGTCCCGAACGTCAGTTGGTCGTCGGTGGCGGTTGGGGTTGAAACGGTTCGTACCACCACCAGTCGGCCCGTTCTCCGGTCGGTCCTCGACATGGCGCGACTGCGGGTGGAGGGCACTTCGGCACCCGGGCCAACGATCCTGGGTGGAGTTCGTGCCCCGCGCTGTCGGTCACGACGAGGTGGCTGGCTGGCCCGGTGATGGTGATGTCGCCTCGATGATGCTGACGATGATGATAGGGGCACACCAGCACGAGGTTGTCCAGCTCAGTAGCGCCGCCGTCTTCCCAGTGCCGGATGTGATGCGCGTGCAGACCGCGCGTGGCTCCGCAACCGGGAACAGCGCACGTGGGGTGCCGATGCTCGAGCGCGCGGCGGAGCCGGCGGCTGATCACGCGAGTCGACCGACCGGAGCCGATCACGTCGCCGCCGCGTTCGAACCACACTTCACAGGTGGCGTCGCACGTGAGGTACCGCCGTTCGGAGCTCGTGAGCAGCGGGCCCAAATGTAGGGAGGCGACGCGCTCCTTGACATCCAGATGCACTACCACCGTGGTGCGATGCCCGTGGGGTCGACGCTCCGCTTCCGCATCCCATCCGGCCTCGACCAGCCGTAGGAACGCATCGACGTTCGTCGGCATTGGGAGTTGCAAACCTGTCACCTCGCTGCTGAGGTCGCAGGCGTCTTTCCACTCGGCGATCAGCGCATCATGGTGAGACTGCAGCGCGGCGTCGAACTTCGCCGAGTCGTCGTGTGGGAGTGTGATTCTCCAACAGGCGAACTCGGCGTTGGCGGTCTTGGTAATCGTTGGCTGCGGTTCGGGCCGAGGACCGGGTTCGGGCCGCGGCTCCAACTTGACCGCGGTACGCAGTTGGCTGACCGTGGCACTGCTGGCCAGCTCCGCATAGTGCTCGTCGGATCCATCGCCAGCTCGCTGCGCGATCACGCCAATCTGGTCCAGCGAGAAGCGGCCTTCCCGCATGCCCTGGGCGCAGCGGGGAAACGAGTCGAGCCGGTGCGCCACGGTCGCGATCGTGTCGGCGTTACTCGGTGAGCAGCCGGTCTTCCAGGCCACCAGAGCCGCAATAGACCGCGCCCCGGTAGCACCACAGAGCTCGTCGCGCTCCATTTCCGCGACGATCTCGACGATGCGTCCATCGATCGCGTTGCGCTGACCGGTCAACTCGGCCAGCTCGTCGAAGAGCACCTCGAGACGCTCGTTAGGGCGTGCTTCGACTCTGACTGCAGTCGCGGCCGGGGACATGACCTCAGCATTGCAGGGAGGTATGACAAGTTTGGCCACATCCCCTGCGGAGACTGTGGGCGTACCGCGGGAGTGCGCTAAGTCTGCGCACTAGGCACTAGGTGGGCGAGTTACGGACCCTTCCAGACAACCTTGTCCGTGCCTCCGGCGTCCCGGTAGACGACACTGTCGGGGTTCGTACCGCTGCGAACGTCGAAGTAGATGCGCCCCGTAACCGGAGTGCCTAAGGGGAGTGGCCCCTCAGGAAGGCCGTCGGTCTGATTGCCCTTCATCACCGCGAACGTGGAGCTGTTGACAGCCCGAGCGTTGAAGTCCGCAATGTTCGGAGTTGCATTACCGCTCACACCCTTGGCCGTGACGTCGGAGTACCAGATGCCGTCGTTGTGGCCGCTGGGCTGCAGGTTGCTCACGATGTAGTCGATAGTGCCACCATTACTGGAAAGCTCTGCCTGCTGGCCGAATTGCAGCACTTGCGGATCGGCGAATGCTGGCGTTGCCGCGAGGATTCCGGCCGCCGCCAATGCAGCTGTTGCTGCCGTTGTTTTCAATGCAATGTGTGAGAATGCCACGTCGGGCTCCCTTCTTAAGGTGCCGGCTATCCAGGAGCGGCAGCTTTAGTGAGGTCTATCCAAAGCCCGAAATTTCAAACCTGATGTTTGCTGGATATCGCCTGCCGGATCCTGCGCACCGATTACTCAGGTGCCCTGGCTCGCTTTCTGTAACGCGCGAAAGGAAGCCCATGAGAACAATCGCGTACCGCCGCGCGGCAGTCGTCCGCCCGGCCGCCGTCGCGCCGGGCATCAACACCTATCGCACATCGCCCCTTGGGCGACCCGCATGGAGGTTCCACTGGCCGCAGTCGGGGGCCAGGACGTCATTGACGTCCACTTCGAGTCCGCCGACCTTCGGCCCGGGATTGGACGCGGTGCTCACGACGCGCTGGTAGAGAACGGCGGCGGGGTGGACCTGATCACCGGACCAGGCTCGAGTTTGCCAGGCCCACCGACGGCCAGGTGTGCTCGAAGACCCGATAACGCCGTCGGCCGCGGCCCACTGGCACACCCTGACGCCTCCGTAGACCCCGGTGCGCTGAACCCCAAGAACCGAGTTGATTCCGCGAAACCACGGCAGCGCGGTGTGATTCCAGGTGTCGCGATTGATGTCCTCGTCGATGGTGAAGAAAATCGGCGCACTCTGGCCGCCGCCTGCCGCGGTGTGCAAACTCCAGGCGGTGCGCGCGTCTGCGACGCCGCCCGCGTAGCCCCGCGTGAAGTCTGACGGTGCCGACCCACCCGGCTTGCCGTACTGGTAGTTGCTGACGATCGCCAAGCCCGCGGCTATCAGCGAGTCGGCGTAGGACCGAGTGATCGGCTTGGCGCCAAACGACGAGCCGGGACGTGACATCGAAACGTAGTTGATTACGCCGCTATAGCCGGCAGCGCGGATCTGCTGCGCCGGGATCTGGCGCGCAGCGAAGTCGATCAGCTGAGGGGGAGCGGCGGCAGCCGCCGTGGGCATGCCGCAGGCTATCGATGCAGCGCCCAGGCCGGCCAACGCGGCCGCATAGCGCAGCGCGTCGCGCCGGGAAACCGTGCCCAGTCGCACTTCGCTGGCCGGCGGGGGCAAACTCTGCATCGCGCGATGTTAACGATGTAACTGTTATTACCGATAGACCCGCGCCAGCCGAAACGCGGTTGCATTCCCAAATAGATACCAAGGGGTGACCGTTCGGCGATAATCTCGGAAGCCGCGTGCGAAACAACCCGCCGTGCAAGCAGATTGATGTCAGGCTTATCTTACGATCGCCCAGCGTCACTGCTCGCCACGCAGTGCGGGAGCAGGACTGTGTGCTGTCACCGTTAAGGATCGTTACCGCAATCGTGATCTCGCACTCGTATCGTCGGGTATACGAGAAAGCCGAAGCTTTCGACCGTCGAGTCACGCCAATGCGCGTCCACAAGCCCGGGGGACTGATATGACGACCACAATCGCCGCGCACAACACAGTCAAGGAAGACGCAGCTGACGGGCGTGACGATCTCCTTTTGGCGGTCGCAAAACTGAACGCAATTGGCTGCCCAAGGGATACCGTCCGCGTCGAATTGAAGCCGCGCCCGAGACTCACGGAAGAAGAGATCGTGCGCGCGGCGATCACGGTGATTTTCGTATCCCTTGTGACAGTGATTGGCATCGCCGCGGGCGCAATCTTGACAATGGGTTAGCCCGACGCAGCTTCGCGCCACAGTGGTAGCCGCTCAGTCGGGGCTAGCGTCGGTTGAAGCCGCGGTCGAACGAAAACGAACTCAGCGCCATCAGCTCGCTTTACTGGTAACACTCCGCTGTTCGATGAGCTACCCGCGGAGGAACGACGAGGAACGACAGAGCCTTCGAAACCCAAGACACAGTCGGCATAGCGGTGGTTAGCTGATAGTCGATCAGCTACCCGAGGCCGGGCGTGGAAACGGCCGGGTACTGAGCTCAATCAAGTGACGAGTATCGGCAACGCAAGGAGTTTTACATGGCGGTCCGGGGTCTCAGGGCGCTCAGGAAAATCATGCAGACAACATTTGATCCAGAGCTCGTGATTTCGGACGATGTTAAGGTGACAGAATTTACCGGCGACGACAGTTTGTCACGGAAAGATCTTACTCAGCATCCGCTTCCCGCCGGCTCCCTGATATGGAAGTACTGGGGGCGTACTGATGTGATATTTTTCGGCAGCGGAGTAGTGGGCACCATTGCGGGGGCGTGGCCGCAGATGGCGAAAGCGACCGCGAATTCTGTTCTTTTCACTGGTGACAGTTCTCTCGGCGCACGGTCGAAGATATACAAAGTACGCCGTCAGAGATCTCGTGAGTACATTTACGGTACGGTGTACGACGCTCCGGAAGACGCGAAGAAATACGGACTGAAGACTCGGAATATGCACAAGTCCGTCAAAGGCACATTGCAGGACGGCACGTATCATTCTTTGAATGCGGATACCTTCTATTTCGCACACGTCACCTTCTTTTATCACCTATTGATAATAATCACCGAGCAGCTGTATTTCGACGGGTCCATGCCACGGGCGATGAAGGAGCAAATATTCGAGGAATCCAAGGAGTGGTACAGCATGTGGGGCGTCGACGATAGCCCTCAACCGGATACCTACGACGATTTCGAGCAGTATCTGGAAAACATCGAGCGTAATTACTTGGTGAACTCACAGGTAAGTCAGGTCATGCTGGAACAATTTGTGGAGCGCCGCCCGGCGCCGCGGTGGTGGCCTCCGGTCCTGAAAAAGACAGTGTGGCCCTGGGTGGCGGCGCGGCGACAAGTCGTGGTCAACAGTTTTCCGCCCCATGTGCGGGAGCTGTTCAACTTAGAGTGGACGCCCGAGGACGAGGAGATGGCGCGCCGCTTTATGCATATGTATCGGCGGTTCTATGCAGCCCTCGAGCGCCTCGTCCCGCTGAAGTTTCTCTACTTGCCGATTGCGGTGGAAGGCTTCAAGCGGGAACAGGTCGATCCACGCAACATCACCCTGGAGTCCGCACAGCAAGCACTCCGGGAAAGTCGCGCCCGCCGCGCCGCGCGCGAAACGACACCACCAGACGGGGCAAATGGGGTGCTTGCTTCCAGCAGATAAGGTTGCTGGGCCGCCGGCTTAACCCGCCGCACTGCCTGTCCCGGGGTACGGTGGTTTCGCTGAATTCAAGCTGGTAGAGCGGTTGCACTAGGCGATATCCAACTTGACATAATGTCGCTTATCGGCAAGCGCTAACACCGAGCTCAAGCCATCCTGGTCGGTTACCTGCCGTTTTACCCGGTCGCCCGCAACTCTGCGCGGCCTCGCCCGTCGCCGTGCAGATAAGGCATTGTCGACGGGCTTGGAGGCCCGCGGACGCCGCGGGTCGATGGCCGGCGATCAACTCGAGCACCGACCACCGAATGGCCACCGCTTACCCCTCCCGCCTTCTAAGCGGCACAGGGATCAATACGTCACTGTGACGAATCGCCGTGCACCGCAGGCGCTTTCGAGACGTCACCGCGAGGCATCCCCGGCGGTCGCTCAGCGATGCGCCACACCGGCCGTCGGCACGCCGGGCCATCAGGGTCGAGTCGCAAGCGGGGCGCCGTCAAAGCAATGGTTCCCAACAAGGGTTCTGCCTACCCGCACCGCCGGGACACCCCAATCCCCTCCTCCCACTTCTTCGCCCTCGATACGTCACTGTGACGAATATCGTTGCGGCGCAATGGTGTTGAGACGCGGCGTTGGCCGGTGTTAGTTCGGCTTGTGCCTCCACGACCTGGGGCGTGTGCGGCGGTGCGTGTCGGTCGACCAGAGATGGCCGCAATCCGAGCACTGCAGATGCACCAGGGTGCCCTTGTTACTCAGGAGATACTGCCAATGCGTATCGCAGTTGCGGGTGCTTCGGCAGTCACCACACGTGGCGCCGTGATCGCAGCGCGGGCAGGGCAACCATGCGCGGCGGCCGCGATCGGCGGTCGGATCAATCGGTAGCACGAGCAGCGGTCCGTTCGGGCAGAACGCCGGCGCGCACCAACTCGTCGTAGACCCGTTGCTGCTCCTCATCCAGATTCGAATACAGCATGTCGTACGCCTGATCTTCCTCGCTCAGTACAGCGATCGGGTCCCAGTCGTCACCCATCGCTTCGAACATCGCGCTGCGCCTGCGCGCCTCGTCGAGGGTCAGGTCATAGGCAAAGTCGAGGTCGGCCATCGCGCTCCCAGCCATTAGATATGCAAACGAAGGGCCCAGGATGACCCGATTGCCGCCGATGGGTCTATGACCTACGTCACTGTTGGCGGTTGAGGTTCGTCACACTCGGCACGGGCGGACGCGACGGCGACAACACGGGTCGCCGGGCTGCCGCACGCCCGGAAGGGCCCGCGAACCCACCGCTCCCCTTTCCCGCCTATCGCCGACAATACGTCACTGTGACGAATATCCCTGCAGGACAGAGCTTTTGACGAGCCTCAGGCGGTGTGCGGTGGGAAGTACATCTCTTGTTTTACCGTGCACACCAATTCGCCGCTGCGATTGAACATCGTCCCACTCGCCAGCGCCAGGGACCCCGCGCAGCTCGGGGATGACCGATCGTAGAGAAGCCAGTCCGACAGCGCGGCCGGCGCGTGGAACCACACCGAATGATCACGCTGAGCCGAAGCCCCGACACCACCGCGCGCCGCATACGCAGGCTCGGTCAAGGTCACCGCCGACAGGTAGGCCACCAGGCTGGCCGTCAGCGCCGGATCATCGGGAACCTCGCCGTCGGGCCGCCACCACATCGGCGCCCGTGCGGGTGGCGTGACCTCGGTGTCGATGATCCGGCGCTCGAACCAGCGCAGGCTCGACCAGCGCGCCGGGACGCTGTCGTCGGACTCCGCCAGATGCGGCGCAACCCACGGCAGCGACTCCGGGTCGCAAGCCTCTGGCATGGGTGGTTGATAGACGACCTGAGTGGGCGCAGGATCGGCGACTTTGAACGACGACATCGCCTCCATCAGAATTTTGCCGTCCTGGCGCGCGGTGACCCGTCGCGATGAAAACCTCCGGCCTTCCTGGAGGTCGACGACCTCGAAGTCCACCGGCCGGCGCGAATCGCCGGGCCGCAGGAAGTACGTGTGAATGCTGTGCGGGGTGCGACCAGGCGCGGTGTGGCTTGCCGCCAGCAGAGCCTGAGCGGAGATATGGCCTCCGAGAATGTGGTTGGCGGGTGCATCTAGTTGCCGCCCGACGAAGACCCACTGGTCGACCCTCTCGAGCTCCAAGGTGGCGAGCACGTCGCCCAGCGAAGATGACATCACGACGTATCTTGCCGGATCGCTACTCACGCGCCGAGTCGCCGGTACCTCTGTAGCCGCCGTAGCGTCTGCGCGGACGCCGGCGCGGACGCGGGCTGCAGCGCGTTGTCGAGTCGCGCACGGACGCCGTCGATGTCGAGATGCATCCCGATCGCCACCAGACAATTGGCCGCGGCGCCCGGTGGTGCCTTGCCGATATCGATCGCGCTGCCCACTAGGTTGACGACATGGTCGCGGACCGTCGCGCGGTGGCGCACCGCCACAATGCCTTTCATCCTGAAGACCTGTGCCGGTGGATCTTCGAGAAGGTCGAGCAGGGCATCGGGGTCGACGCAGCCGGTGCTGCTGACCGTGACGGCGTCGGCGTGGACGTGGTCGTGGTCGTGCTCGGGCTCCAAATCCAGAAACGAGAGCTGACCAGCCTGGTCGGGCGCGGCGGACGCGTCGAAGAGTAGTCCCGGGTCTATCCGGCCAGCCGTTGTGCCGACGACATGTACGCGCGGATTGCGTTGTGCCGCCCGCTGTGTGATGCGCTGCATCAGCGCCGAGCGCTCTTCCTCAGGGATTTGGTCGAGCTTGTTGACCACAATCAGCGAGGCCGCGCCGTAGCGCACCGGCGGCAATGTGCCGCAGTCGACGGTGTCGAAGTGGTTCACGGCATCGATGACGTCGACAAGCCCGCCCGCCCGGACGCCACGGATCTCACTGAAGCCGATGATCCGCGCGATCGCTACCGGATCGGCCAGACCGCTGGCCTCGATGACGATCGCATCGAGGCCCCGGGCTGGGTCGGCGAGCTTGATCAGTGCCTCGTCGAGCCCGCCGTCGTCGGGCAGGCAGCAGATGCATCCTCCGGCTATCGAGGCCGGCTCGTCGACCTGGCCCGCGACCAGACCGGCGTCGATGTTGATATCACCGAAGTCGTTGACCACCACACCGATTCGTGTACCAGGATGCCGCAGCAGGTGGTTGAGCAGCGTGGTCTTGCCGGCTCCGAGATGGCCGGTGAGCGCGATGACGGGTATCGCAGCCAATGCATCGCCCTCCACATCGACATCCGGACACCCGATGCTAACCGCGGTCCCGAGCGGCTCAGCCGCCGGCCGAGAGTAACAGAGCACGCGCTCTGTTATAGTGGCCGCATGCCACGCCCCCGTGTCCACGATCGCGACGTCGTGCTCGACGCCGTCGAGGACCTGGTGGCGCGGTCGGGCCCGGCCGCGGTGACCATCCGGGCGATCGGCGCGACGGTGGGTATGTCCAACGGCGCTGTGTATCACACGTTTACGTCGCGGGGCGGTCTGATGGGCCAGGCTTGGTTGCGGGCCGGTCAGCGATTTTTGGCGGTGCAGACTTCGTTGGCCGACCAAGCAATGACCAGCGGCGGCCCCATCGATGCCGTGGTGGCCGCCGCCGACGCGGCGGTCGTGTTCACCGAGCGGTATCCCGGTTCATCGACTCTCGTGCTGCGCGTGCGCCGCGAGGAAGTGCTCGCCGACGACGTTCCCGGCGACGTTGCCGACGAGCTGCGGCGACTCGACAAGCATCTCGTCGCGTTCATGGTGCGGCTGGCCCTCGCAGCCTGGGACCGCAAGGATGCCGCGGCGGTGGACGCGATAACGAGCTGTGTCGTCGACCTGCCCACCGCGCTGCTGCTGCGCCGCGACCGGCTCGGGAGTGCCACCGCGCGTGCGCAGCTGCACGCGGCCGTGCGCGCCGTGCTGACGGTAGGGCCCCCGCCGCGGCAGCGGCACGGTTGACGAAACGTCCTAACTATCAGCGCAACTCAGGAGGAAGACATGACAGTCACATTGGACTACGCCGACAAAATCGCCATCGTTCGCCTGGGCGAGGACGAGAACCGTTTCTCCCCTGCCTTTCTGGATGACATCGAGGATGCGCTCAACCAAGCCGTCTCCGACGGCGCCCAGGCGCTGATCACAACCGCCGCTGGAAAGTTCTACTCCAATGGCCTGGATCTGGAATGGCTGGGCGCGCACACCGACCGGGGGCAGTGGTACATCGGCCGGGTGCACCAGCTGCTGGCACGCGTGCTGACCCTGCCCCTACCCACCGCGGCCGCGGTGGTGGGTCACGCGTTCGGCGCCGGCGCGATGCTGGCCGTGGCGCACGACTTTCGCGTGATGCGCGCCGACCGCGGGTACTTCTGCTTTCCCGAGGTCGACATCCGCATCCCGTTCAACCCCGGCATGGCCGCGCTCATCCAATCCAAACTCACGCCCCGCGCCGCCATCGCCTCGATGACCACCGGCCGACGTTTCAGCGGCCCCGACGCAGAAGACTTCGGCATCGTCGACGCCACCTGCCCGGAGGACGCGGTCACCGACACGGCCCTCGAACTGGTGCGCCCCCTGCAGGGCAAAGATCCGGGCACGCTGGGCGCGATAAAGCAGACCATGTTCGATCGCGCGGTACACGCGCTGGTCGACGACCCGAACGAGTCGCAATAACTGCCCTTGGACACCAAGCACGTTCCTGTATGGTCAGCGATGTCTGCCGGCGCAAGGGACAGGGGCTTTCGATGGCAAACGGGCTCCCCGACAACGCCTTCACGTCCCCACAAGTTCTAGACCCCGGTCTTCGCAAGGTCGCGCGATTCGTGCCGCGCGGCTATGCCCTGCACCGCGGTTTCAAGTTTCAGCGTGCCGTCATGAACATGATGGGCAATGCGGGACGTCTCCGCACCGTGCCCGTCACCGCCGTCAACCAGCACGTCACCGTCCGTCTGCATCGCCCGGCCGGCCTCCCCGACCGCGCACCCGCGCTGCTGTGGATCCACGGCGGCGGGACCCTTATGGGGCACGCGGCCCAGGACGATAAGTACCTGCGCAAGCTGTCGCAGCGCACCGGGTTCGCGATTGCGGCGGTAGAACACCGATTGGCTCCCGAACACCCCTATCCGATACCGGTCGAAGACTGTTATGCAGCGCTGCTGTGGCTGGCCCGCCAGCCGTGGGTCGACCCGGATCGGGTCGCCATCGGTGGCGCCAGTGCCGGCGGGCATTTCGCGGCCGCGGTCGCTCAGCGAGCGCACGACCGCAACGACGTCCGAATCGCCTTCCAAATGCTGGTCTATCCGATGCTCGACGATCGCACCGGCGCCAGGCGCGACGGCCCCCGGCGCATCATGTGGACCGAATCCGACAATCAACTGGCCTGGCAGTGGTACCTCAACGGGGCCGACCCCGAAGAGGCGGCACCGGCTCGCCGAAAGGATTTGTCCGGCTTGCCGCCCGCCTGGATCGGAGTCGGAACGCTGGACCTCTTCTATCAGGAGAGCGTGGAGTACGCGCGACGCCTGCGCGAGGCGGGCGTGCCGGTGCACGAGGAGTTCGTCCCGGGCGCGTTTCATGCGTTCGATCAGCTCGCGGAGAAGGCGCCGATATCGACGCGGTTCTTTGAAAGCCAATGCGATTACCTGCGGGGCGCGCTTGCGCCCAGCGGCTGACCGCCATCATTCAGCGCATCATCCGCGGCACTCAGCCGAATTACGTTGCGCTACAACGTCTTATGCCGCAGGGCGACGGCAGCCCGCGCGTCGCATCGGCCACCGGGCTCGATCGGCGAATCTTTGCTGCCGGGCATGACCACGCGCGCATCGACCCCGAACGCGGCACCTTTTGACTGCAAAGTGTGCACAACGTGCAACTATAGGGGGATGGGCAATCCCGTAGGGCTACGAGAGCGCCGTCGCCGCCAGACGAGCGCCGACATCCGCGATGCCGCGGTGCGCCTCACGCTGCAACGCGGATTCGACAAGGTCACCGTCGACGAGATCTGCGCCGAAGCCGGCATTGCCACGCGCACGTTCTTCAACTACTTCCCCAACAAGGAGTCCGCGCTCGCCTACGGCCCCTCGGACATACCTCCGGAGCTGGTCGCGGACTTCGTCGCCGCAGGTCCCGCCCCTTACTCGGTGGTGCTGGCGGAGCTGATCACCTTGGCCGCACACCACCTCCGCGACGTGCCCCCGCAACGCGAGCACGCGGCCCACATGCTCGAACTCGCCAAGACCTCTCCCGCCGTGCTGGCGGCGTTCCTCGCCGACTTGGAACGGTTTCAGAAACAGTTGACCGACATCATCGTGCGTCGCCAGGCGATGAAGCCGGACGACGAGATGGCGGCGCTGATCTCCGCACTGGCGCTGACGGCGGTGCGTTCCGGGATCGAAAGGTGGGCGAGCGGCGAGGCAAATGAAACCGCCGACACGCCGATGCCCTATGTTGAGCGTGCCGCGGCGCTGGTGAACAGCATCTTCACAAAGTGATTTGAAACACCAGTAGCAAATGTTGCATGCACTGCAAGATATGCACATCATGTACTATGCGCTGGTGGCGGTGCCCGGGGAGGCTTCAGCAACAAGCTGAGCCGGGTGTCGGTGCCGGGGGCGTCAGCCGGTGTGGGTGGGCAACATTCACCGCGTTTGACGCTCCAGCGCGCGCGAGCCGTGGCAATCGACGTACTTCGTTGTTGAGCAATGCGACTTGTGGGCACTCACCTGCCCACGACCTCCGGTCGCGCAAACGCTGATCCACGTCACTACTGCGTGGCGGGGAAGGGATCACCTAGGTGCAGATATCAAGACTTGTGCGCAACGCCTGGTTGCCGCTGTTGATCGTGGCGGTCGTGGTGGTCGGCGGCTTTGCGGTCGTCCGGGTCAAATCGTTTTTCGGGGCGCACGACACCGGCATCATGAGCAGCCCGCGGCTCGATGACTCAAAGCCCTTCAAGCCCAAGGTCGTTAAATACGAGGTCTTCGGCTCGGCCAGCCAGGCCAACGTGAACTACTTGGACCTGTCCGCTGATCCGCGGCGGATCGACGGCGCGCCGCTGCCGTGGACGCTGGTCCTGAGCACCACCGCGCCCTCGGTGTTCCCGAACCTGTCAGCGCAAAGCGATGGCAACTCCCTCGGTTGCCGCATCACGATCGACGACGAAGTCAAGGACGAGAACCTCACCCACGGCGTGCACGCCCTGACCTTTTGCATGGTGAAATCCGCATGAGCGCAACGCTAAACGACGCCCGTACCGACACCATTCCCGTCGTCAACGAACCCGTGCGAGACAAGATCCCCCGGCTCATCCGGACGCTCGCCGTGCCGATCATCCTGGGCTGGATCGCGATCATCGCGGTGCTCAACGTCTCCGTCCCCCAGCTGGAGGAGGTCGGAAAGATGCGCTCGGTGTCGATGGCCCCCGACGACGCGCAGTCGGTGGTCGCGACCAAGCGCATGGGCGCAGTGTTCAACGAGTACAAGTCCAACAGCTCGGTCATGATCGTCCTCGAGGGCCAGAATCCCTTGGGCGCGGATGCGCACGCCTACTACGACTTGATCGTCAAGAAGCTCGACGCCGACACGAAACACGTTGAACACGTACAGGATATGTGGAGCGATCCACTGACCGGAGCGGGCGCGCAGAGCAACGACGGCAAGGCCGCCTACGTCCAGGTGTACCTCGCCGGTAACCAGGGCGAGGCCTTGGCCAACGAGTCGGTGGAATCCGTCCAGAACATCGTGAAGAGCGTGCCCCCACCCAACGGGGTGAAGGCCTACGTGACGGGTCCCGCGGCCCTGTCAGCGGACCAGCACGAGGCCGGCGACCGCAGCATGCAGCTGATCACGGCCGCCACGTTCACCGTGATCATCGGCATGTTGCTGTTGGTCTATCGGTCGGTCGTCACCGTGTTGCTCACGCTGGTGATGGTGGTGCTCGAGCTGTCGGCCGCGCGCGGAATGGTCGCGTTCCTCGGCTATTTCAACCTCATCGGGCTCTCCACGTTCGCCACGAACTTGTTGGTCACCTTGGGGATCGCGGCCGCCACCGACTACGCGATCTTCTTGATAGGCCGATATCAGGAAGCCCGTGCCATCGGCGAGACCCGCGAAGAGGCGTACTACACCATGTATAAGGGCACCGCCCACGTGGTGCTCGGGTCTGGCTTGACCATCGCCGGCGCGACATTCTGCCTGCACTTCACCAACCTGCCGTATTTCCAGACGCTGGGTATTCCGCTGGCCATTGGCATGGTGGTCGTGGTCGCAGCGGCCCTGACGCTCGGTGCGGCCGTCGTCGCGGTGGCCACGCGTTTCGGCAAGACCCTCGAACCCAAACGCACGCAACGGATTCGCGGGTGGCGCAAGATCGGCGCGCTGGTCGTCCGCTGGCCCGGTCCGATCCTGGTCATAACGATCGGGGTCGCGCTGGTGGGCTTGCTGACCCTGCCGGGCTACCGCACCAACTACAACGACCGCAAATACTTACCGACGGACCTGCCAGCCAACGAGGGGTATGCGGCGGCGGACCGGCACTTCTCGCAGGCGCGGATGAACCCCGAGGTGTTGATGATCGAAAGTGACCACGACCTGCGCAACTCGGCGGATTTCCTGGTGATCGACAAGATCGCCAAGACGGTCTTCCGGGTCCCGGGCATCGGGCGCGTGCAGGCGATCACCCGTCCGCAGGGCACGCCGATCGAGCACACATCGATTCCCTTTCAGATCAGCATGCAGGGCGTCAGCCAGCAGATGAACCAGAAGTACCAGGAAGATCAGATGGCCGACATGCTGCACCAGGCCGACATGATGCAGACGACCATCGACAGCATGGAGAAGATGTCGAGCATCACCGCGCAGATGGCCAACGACATGCATGTCATGGTCAGAAAGATGCATGACATGACCATCGATATCAACGAATTGCGCGACCACATGGCCGATTTCGAGGACTTCTTCCGCCCGATGCGCAGCTACTTCTACTGGGAAAAGCACTGCTATGACATTCCCGTGTGCTGGTCGCTTCGCTCGGTCTTCGACGGCCTGGACGGCATCGACACGATGACCGACGACATCCAGAGCCTGTTGCCGATCATGGATCATCTCGACACCCTGATGCCCCAGATGGTGGCGCTGATGCCTTCCATGCTCGAGAACATGAAGGCAATGAAAACGACGATGCTGACCATGTATTCGACCCAGAAGGGGCTACAGGACCAGCAGAAAGAGGCGCAGAAGAACTCCAGTGCCATGGGCAAGGCGTTCGACGCCTCGAAGAACGACGACTCGTTCTACCTGCCCCCGGAGACCTTCAATAACAAAGAGTTCAAGAAGGGCATGAAGAACTTCATTTCCCCCGACGGGCGCGCCGTGCGGTTCATCATCAGCCACGACGGCGATCCGATGTCGCCGGAAGGCATTTCGCACATCGGGGCGATCAAGAAGGCCGCCTACGAAGCACTGAAGGGCACTCCGCTGGAGGGCTCGAAGATCTACCTCGCGGGCACCGCGTCGATCTATAAGGACCTCAGCGACGGCAACACCTACGACCTGTTGATCGCCGGGATCGCCTCGCTGTGCCTGATCTTCATCATCATGTTGCTCATCACGCGGGGGGTGGTGGCGTCGGCGGTCATCGTGGGAACCGTCTTGCTCTCGCTCGGCGCGTCCTTCGGGCTTTCGGTGCTGATCTGGCAGCACCTCGTCGGCATCGAGTTGCACTGGATGGTGCTGGCGATGTCGGTCATCATCCTGCTGGCCGTGGGCGCCGACTACAACCTGCTGCTGGTGGCGAGGTTCAAGGAAGAGATTCACGCCGGCCTGAACACCGGCATCATCCGGTCGATGGGCGGCACCGGTTCGGTGGTGACGTCGGCGGGGCTGGTGTTCGCCTTCACGATGATGACCATGGCGGTCAGCGAGCTGACGGTCATCGGCCAGGTCGGCACCACGATTGGATTGGGTCTGCTGTTCGACACCCTGATCGTGCGGTCGCTGATGACACCGTCCATTGCCGCGCTACTGGGCAAGTGGTTCTGGTGGCCGCAACGGGTCCGTCAGCGCCCGGTTCCATCACCCTGGCCCCAGCCGGCCAAGGAACGCGAATCGGTAACCGCCGCTACGTAACCCAGTCCGGCTGCTCGCCGGTCTCGACGTTGGAGAAGTCCTTGTGTCCCAGGCCGGCGGTGGTGCCGCCGTCGACGACGAACTCCGAGCCGGTGGAGTAACTGGACTCGTCGCTGGCCAGATAGACCACGAGGTTGGAGACCTCCACCGGTTGGGCCGCGCGGCCCAGCGCCGTCTGGAAGAGGTCGTCGGGAACCCAGTCGGTCATCGGCGTCTTGATGAGCCCGGGATGGATTGAGTTGACCCGGATTCCGCTCGGGCCCAGCTCGAGCGCGGCTGACTTGGTCAGTCCCCGAACGGCGAATTTCGTTGCGGTATAACCGTGGCAGGCGATCGTGCCCGCCATGCCCTCGATCGAGGAGATGTTGATGATGGACCCCCGGCCCGCTTCCTTCATCGGTTTGACCACGGCGCGGATGCCGAGAAACACGCCCGTCAAATTGATGTCGAGGATGCGCTGCCATTCCGAGAGCGCGTAATCCTCCAGGGTGCCGATGTTGATGATGCCGGCGTTGTTGACCAGCACGTCGATGCGGCCGAACTCGCCCAGGGCGGTGGCCACCGCCGCGTCCCAGTCCTCGGGCTTGGTGACGTCGAGGTGCAGGTAGCGGGTCGCGTCACCGACCTCCGCCGCCACCGCCTTGCCCTCGTCGTCGAGGATGTCACCGAACACCACCTTGGCTCCCTCGGCGACCAGCGACCGCACGTGCGATGCGCCCATTCCCCGGGCGCCGCCACTGATGAGCGCGACCTTGCCCGCCAACCGTTCTGCCACTGCGTTCTCCTGTCGTGTGAGTTCGTCTATGCACCATACGTACCGGAGGCTATGTATGGCCATAGCCAAAGGACCGGGCTGGACGATCTCTTCCGGTCAAAAGTCGTACGCCCGAAGCAGCGCCCGCGTGCGCGCCCGGCCCTCCGCCGACGGATCGAATGCCGCGGCGACGTACTCGTCGACACCCGCGGCACGCAGTTCGTCGAGCCGGCCGCGGACCGTGTCCTCGTCGCCGATGATGGCGGCATCCTCCGGCCCCGAGTAGCGCTCGCGGTCGAGCATCGCGCGGTACGACGGCAGCTGGCCGTAGATGGCGAACTGTTCGGCCGCCTGCTTGCGGGCGGCGTCGACGTCATCGGTGACGCTGACGGGCAACGACGCGGCGACGCGCACCTGACCCTCGCGTCCCGCATCGGCGGCGGCCTGGCGCAGCGTCGGCGCGACGTGCCCGGCCAGCGTCGCGGGTCCGGTCATCCAGGTGCAGGTGCCCGACGTGCGCCGCCCCGCGAGCTTGAGCATTTGGGGACCCAGCGCCGCGATGTAGACGTCGGGCCGCGGCGCCCCCGCGATCATCAGCGCGCCCCGAGTGGTCACCGTTTCCCCCGTCGCGTCGGCGCGTTCACCGGCCAGCAGCGGCAGCAGCCCGTCGAGGTATTCGTTCAGCCTGCGCACCGGCTTGTCCCACGGGATGCCCCACATTCCCTCGGTAACCGCCTGGTGGGTCATGCCGAGTCCGAGCGTGAAGCGGCCACCCGAGGCGAGGCTCACCGTGAGGGCGCGCTGCGCCATCTGCATCGGATGCTGGTTCTGGATGGGCACCACGCCGCTGGCCACCTCGATCGTGTCGACTTCGTGCATTGCGATGGCCAGGATCGTGAGAAGGTCGGGCTCGTAAGGCAATTGGCTCATCCACACGCGTTTGAAACCTTCATCGCGAAGCATCGCGAGGTTGGCGATCGTGGCGTCGATCGGCGACTCGCTGCCCGATCCGCTGAGTTGCCCGAACATGGAAACCTGCATGACCATCACGCTCCTTCGCGTCCCCCGGAAGGTTAGCGCGATCCGCCTGGGCGTTCCCGACCAACTCTCAAGTCGGCCGGCCGAACCCGGCTCAGCCGACGATGTCGAAGACGGCGGCGGCCGAGGTGACCGCCTTGTCGGCGTTGCCCTCGTCGTGCAGCAGCATGCGCACGCCGACGCGCCCGGGCCCGCCCGGATGGGCGGTGCCCTCGACCCGGAACGGCCCCACCTTGCCGCGCGACATGAACATCACATGCCAGCTGACGACCTGCAGCTTTTTGGTCCCGGCGACCTCGGCGGCGAGATCGATCGCCGCGGTTTCGAGGACGACGTGCTGGGGTCCGATGTGCAGCGCGGCGTCCGGGGACGCGAGTTCGGTGCTCAGCTCGGGCAGTATCCAGCGGCCGTCGCCCCGCCGACTGGCACCGAAGGCCTGCCACAGCGGCGGGAGATCGGGAGAGTCCTCGACCACCAGTTCGGTGCCCGAAACATCCATGCGGTCCAGACCTTCCGGCGGGATGCCGATGATCGCGCCCTGCCCCTCGTTGAAGGCGATCACCCGAGTGGGGTTGTCGGCGTCGACGATGGTGCAGCGCCCGTAGCCCATGGTGCGGCCTTGGTGCACGATGCCCGACCCGACGATCTCGATCCTGTCGACGTCGTAGCCGGGATCGACGATCTGTACCGACGCGATGACCGGATTGGGCACGGCGACCATATCGGTCTGACAGCCCTCCGGGGACGAAATGGCCAACGGCGCCACCATGATTCCGCCCGCCTCGTTGCGCATGTCGCGGCGGATGGTGACGGTGTCGTCGGTCTCGCCCAGGTTCATCGACGAGTGTTTGCGACCGATGTAGCGGTAGCTCAGCAGGCCCGTCCAACGCCGGTACAGTTCGTCGCGGTAGGCATCGGAGTCTCCCATCAACTCCCGGATGTCACGAAGTTGACCGCTCAATTCCGTTCGCCTCCTTAGCTTTTACCGCGGCGCACCTGGTTGAAAGGCATCCCGCGGTCGTCGGCACGCTCGCGCGGGAAGTTCAGCACCCGCTCGCCGATCACATTGCGCGCCATCTCCGTGGTACCGCCGCCGATGCTCGCGGTCTGCCGGCCCAGATAGCGCGTCCCGATATCGACCAACCCGCCGTCGTCGTCAACCACGGCCGCCGGGCCCGCCACGGCCAGCGCGGTATCGGTCTCGACGTCGTGCACCTCGGCCATGTACAGGCGGATGATCGACCCGGCCGCGGGCGGCAGTGATCCGCCGGCCACGGCGTGGAAGACGTGCTCACTGAGTTGGCCGTGCACGGCCCGGTGCACCAGCGCCCGGCCGACCATCTGCTCGAGTCGTTGGTTCCCGGCCTGGTTCGTCTTTTCGAGCAGCGATACCAGATCGACCGAAACATCGTGGGCCTCAGCGATTCCCGGCCCGCTGGTGTATTCCGAGCCGTCCCCCATCGTGCGCCGCTCATGGTAGAGCTGCCGTGACGCGACGTCCCATCCCTTGCCCGGTTCACCGACAACCGCATCGTCGCCGACGTCGACGTCGTCAAAGAACTCCTCGCAGAACTCGATGGATCCGTTGACCTGCTGGATGCGGTTGATGGTGACGCCAGGATGGTGCAAAGGCACCAGGAACATCGTCAGCCCATCGTGTTTGGGCACATCCCAGTTGGTCCTGGCCAGGCACAGGCCGTAGTCGGCGGCGAACGCCCACGTGCTCCAGGTCTTGGCGCCGTTGATGATCCATCGTCCGTCCCGGCGCTCGGCGCGGGTGATGACGCCCGCCAGATCCGATCCCCCGTTGGGCTCGGACAGCAGCTGCACCAGCACCTCGTCGCCGCGCAGCGCGGCGGCGATATGCGTGCGCTTCTGCTCCTCGCTACCCATGTCGAGAATCGTTGCGCAGCAGATGGCGAACGACGGGACGTTGAGCAGGAGCGGAGTCTCATACCCCTGGGACTCGATGTCGAACGCCTTTTTGTATTCGTAGCTCAGCCCGAGCCCGCCATACTCCCGCGGGAAACAGATCCCGGCGAATCCGCCGTCCCACAGCAGCTTTTGCAGTTCGCGAGCCCGGTGCCAGGACGGCAACTCATCGCGCTCCAGCTGCGCCGCCTTGGCCGGATCGAGTCGTGGCATGGTCGCGGCCAGCCAGGCCCTGGCCCGGCTCCGAAATTCCTCGACCGACTCGGAAGTCACCGGCTGGCCTCTCATTCGAGCGTCGACCTTGTGCTGGGCGACTGTACAGCACCGCCACGCGGGTGTACAGGTTGGCGTCTCAGGAGCGGTTCAACGCCACCGCGGCGCGAATGAGCGCCGTCAACGCCTTCTCATCGATCTTGTCGCCCTCGTGGAAGTCGATCGCCCGTCTGGTGTTTCCGTCCAGGCTGGAGTTGAACAGACCCGCGGGGTCCTGCAGCGACGCGCCCTTGGCGAACGTCATCTTCACGACGTTCTTGTACGTCTCGCCGGTGCAGATCATCCCGTCGTGATACCAGGTGGGAACGCCGCGCCACTTCCACTCTTCGACCACGTCGGGGTCAGCCTTCTTGATTAGTTGCCGGATGCGCGCGAGCGTCTCACCGCGCCAATCCCCCAACTCCTTGATCCGGGCGTCGATCAGTTCGGCGGGAGATTTGGCTGCGGCGTCGTCCTGTTTCGCCATCGTGGCTCGCTTTCGGTGAGGTAGTCGCTCGCCGGACCGTACATCAACCCATGGTGTCCGCCGCGGCCCACACGCCAAGACCCCATGTCGGGCGGCGCCGCCGCCCGCAAGTAATCTGCGGTCGATCACTATGACCGACACACATCCCTTCGACGAAGCCCTGCAGCTCGACCCGATCGGCGCGAACGTCAGCCGCGGCCGCACACACCCGGAGTGGGCCAACATGGTCGGACCGTTCGGAGGGATCACCGCCGCCGTCATGCTGCGCGCCGTCGATGCACACCCCGAGCGCATCGGGGAACCGCTGGCCCTGACCGTCAACTATGCCGCTCCCATCGCCGACGGCGACTTCGACATCACGCTGCGCGCCGCGCGCACCAACCGGACCAATCAGCACTGGATCGTCGAGCTCAGCCAGGACGACGTGGTCAAGACGACGGCGACCGCGATCTTCGCGGTCCGGCGCGAAAGTTGGGCCGACACGGAGAGCCGCCCGCCGAGTGCGCCGGCGCCCGAGCAGGTGCCCGCGGTCGATCCGGGCCTCGTTCGATGGACCAGGCTCTACGACATGCGCTACGTCGAGGGCGCGATGCCCGGCAAAGGCGGGGATCCGAACCCGTCGTCGACCTCCACCCTGTGGGTCCGCGACGGCGCGGGACGACCGGTCGACTACCCCGCGCTCGCCGCGCTGTGCGACATCTTCTACCCGCGGGTGTTCCTGCGCCGCGGCGGCTTCCTGCCGTCCGGGACCATCTCGCTGACCACGTATTTCCACGCCGATCAGTCCCAGCTCGACGCCCTACACAACGACTTCGTGCTGGCCAGCGCGCACGCGAACCGCTTCACCCGCGGTTATTTCGACCAGAGCGCGAAGGTGTGGACCGCCGACGGTGGGCTGCTGGCCACCACACATCAGATCGTCTACTTCAAAGGGTGACGGGTTTACACTTCGCCAGTGAAACGTCACGCCGGGACGCTTACCGAAAGAATCGAGCCGCAATGACAGAGCGCGCGGAGGGCCTGGTGGCCGAGACGCTGCCGGCGATCGAAGCCATCAAGCAGCTCAAAGCCCGCTACTGCCGCCACCTGGACACCAAGGACTGGGCGGCGTGGCGGACGATCTTCGCCGACGACTTCGTCAGTGACACGTCCGAAGCCGGCGGCAAGGTGATCGCCGGCGCCGACGATTTCGTGGCGTTCACCCGTCGGGCCCTTGGCCGCCCGACCCAGCCCACCGCCCACCAGGTGCACACACCCGAAATCGAGCTCACCTCGGCGACGACGGCGCGCGGAATATGGGCGCTGCAAGACGTGGTCCGATTCGGGCCCGGGGTGACCTTGGTCGGCTACGGCCACTACCACGAGACCTACGAGAACGTCGCCGGCCAGTGGCTTATCAAGAGCTCCAAGCTAACTCGACTCCGCGAGGACATCGTGACGCCGTTCTTCTCGATCTACGTCTCGCCCCGGGTCCGCACGGCCATCGGCCGGATCGCCGGCCGTCTGATGGATCGGTGACGCGCCCATGACCGTCGACACAGTGTTGGTCACCGGCGCGTTCGGGCAGGTCGGTAAGCGCTGCACGCAGATCCTGCTGGACCGGGGACGGACCGTCATCGCGATGGACCTTCGCAACGACAACACCGTCGCAGTCGAGAAAGAACTCGTAGCCGGCGGCCATCCGGGGACGCTGATTCCCGCGTACACCGATCTCCTGGACGCCGAGGCGGTCAACGCTCTCATCGCCGCCCATCGGCCCGGGGCCGTTGTTCACCTGGCCGCCATCGTGTCCCCACCGTCGTACCGCAATCCCGGACTGGCCAGGCGGGTCAATGTCGGTGGCACCGAGAACCTTTTGGCGGGCTGCTCGGCACTCCCCCGCCCGCCTCTGTTCCTGATGGCGTCCAGCGCCGCGGTGTACGGATCGCGCAACCCCTACCGCCAACCAGAGCGGATCACCCCGGACACCCCGGTGAACCCCATCGACCAATACGGCCAGGACAAAGTGCTCGCCGAGGCGGCCATCCGCGGTAGCGGCGTGCCGTACGCGCTCTTCCGGCTCGCGGGCGTCATCTCGCCGGACACCCAGGCCGGCATCAACGGCGACTACCTCATCCTGATGCGTTCGATGCCGAGCGACAACCGCATTCACGCCGTGGACGCGCGAGACGTGGCGCTGGCATTCGCCAACGGCGTCGATCGCGAGGCGACCATCTCCGGCAGGGTCGTGCTCGTCGGCGGCAACGAAACGTACGTGCTGCTCCAGCACCGCCTGCAGGACGACCTGATGAGTGCCGCCGGCCTGGGTCCGCTCGGCCCCTCGGCCGGCCTGCCCGGCGACCCGGCCGACGACCGCGGCTGGAGTTTCACCGGCTGGTACGACACGACCGAAGCGCAGGCGCTGCTGGACTTTCAGGAGCACGACTGGAGCCAGACACTGGCGTGGGTGGCCGAATCGCAGGGCCGCCTGCGGATCGTGCTGCGACTGCTTGGCCCGGTGCTACGCCCAGTGCTGCGGGCCGTGTTTTCCATTCAGCGCCGGCTCGAGGGACGCGGTCCCTATGCCGACCCGTGGTCGCTGATCGAAAAGAAATATGGCACAGCGGCTTTGGCCAGCGTCGACTAGCGATCGATCCAGGCCATTTGCGCCTCGGCGTGATGCCCTCCGACGGGCGGGGTGAGTCCATCGAGTCTGGCCAATTGGTCGGCGGTCAGCTCCACCGCGTCGGCACCGACGTTTTCTTCCAGGCGCGTGACACGCTTGGTTCCCGGAATCGGCACGATGTCAGGGCCTTTCGCGAGCAGCCAGGCCAAGGCGACCTGAGCCGGCGTCGCGCCGACGTCCGCGCTGATGTCGCGCACCTCGTCCGCGCACCGCAGGTTGTGCTGAAAGTTGTCGTCGAAGAACCGCGGGTTGGTCTTGCGGTAGTCGGTATCGGGTAGCTCCTGGGTGGAGCGGATGGCGCCGGTGAGGAAGCCGCGGCCCAACGGCGAGTAGGCGACAAACCCGATCCCCAACTCGCGCAGCGCCGGCAGAATCTCGTCTTCTTGATCGCGCGTCCACAGCGAGTATTCCGATTGGACGGCCGTAATGGGGTGCACCGCATGGGCGCGACGAATGGTGTCCACGCCGACTTCGGACAGACCGATGTGCCGGATCTTTCCGGCGGCGACCAGCTCGGCCAGCGCACCGACCGTCTCTTCGATCGGGGTCTGGCGGTCGAGGCGGTGCTGGTAATACAGATCGATATGGTCGGTCGCCAACCGCTGAAGCGAACCGTCCACGGCGACGCGGATGCTGGCGGGGCTGCTGTCGAGGCCGTCGCGGCCGGTGTGCGAAATCAGGCCGAATTTGGTTGCCAGGACTACCTGATCGCGTCGTCCCTGCAGGGCACGGGCCAGAAGTTCCTCGTTGACATACGGGCCGTAGACCTCGGCGGTGTCGATCAGAGTGACACCCAGGTCGATCGCGCGATGAACCGTGCGGATCGATTCGGCGTCGTCACTGCCCGCGCCGGCGTACGCCACCGACATGCCCATCGCACCCAATCCGATGCGACCGACCTGTAACTCGGCGAGTTGAGCCAATTTCATGGGATGTCTCCTGTTCTACGGTTGCGCGAGACCCCGCTGAGTGCCGGACGGTACCGTGGCGCTGTGTACCGCGTCGAGCTTCCCCCGATCTGATGGACCGCGCAAACACCCCACGGCCGGCCCGCAATCTGGCGGTCGACTACTACCGGGTATCGGGTGTGGTGCTGATCGTGCTGGGACATTGGCTGGCCGGATCGGTGACCTACCACGACGGGCAATTCGGCCGGCAGAATCCGCTCGTGGATCTGCCCTGGACGCAGTGGCTGACGTGGCCCTTCCAGGCGGTTCCGGCGTTCTTCCTGGTTGCCGGATACGCCGCCGCGGTGTCCTGGACACATCGCCACGACACCGACGGCGTTTCGCGCCGAACCTGGGTGCAGCACCGGTTGGCGCGAGTCCTCGGGCCGACGGCGGTCTACATCGTGCTGGTGTCGCTGGTGGTGGTCGTCCTGGGCGCCTGCGGTGTGGCCGGCTCGGTGCTCGAGTACGCCGGCTGGGCGGTGGCGATGCACCTGTGGTTCCTGGCCGTGTATCTGGTAGTGGTATCGCTGACACCGATTGCGATTGTCGCACAACGCCGTTGGGGAATGCTGGCGCCCGGGGTGCTCGCGTTGGCCGTCGCGGCGGTGGATGTCGCCCGGCTCGCCGGGCATGTGCACTCCCTCAACTGGGTGAATTATCTGCTGGGGTGGGGCACGCTGTATCAGCTCGGGATCGCTTGGCACGGCGGGTCATTCGCCGGTCGCAGGCCCTGGCTACTGGCCGGCGTTTCCGCCGCGGCGCTGGCGCTGCTGGTTTGGCTGAAGATTTATCCGATCAGCATGATCGGCGTTCCCGGACAGACGATCGACAACACGACACCACCGACCGTGGCCCTGTTGGCGTTCGGTTGCGCCCAAACCGGAATCGCGATGGCGGTCGCTCCCGCCCTCAACCGCGCGCTACGCGCCATGCGCGTCGAGCGAGTGTTGTCGGTCGCCAACAACAACATCATGGCCCTCTACCTGTGGCACATGATTCCCGTCGTGATCGTGGCGATCGTCGGGTATCCGGCCGGGCTGTTGCCGCAGCCGCCCGAAGGCAGCGCGGCCTGGTGGCTGGCCCGGCTGGAATGGGTGGTCATCCTGAGCGTCGTGACCGCGGGCGAGATGGTGTTGCTGTTCTGGGCGCGAAGATTTTTCGCCGCTCCCCTGCCCCTGCTCGGTGTCCCGCTCACCGAGCGCTGGGTGGAGCCGGTGATGCTGGCCGGTGCCGCGATGGCGGCCTACGCGCTGTCCATGATCGCCGCCGAGGGCTTCGCTCCCGACGGGCACTTTGCGTGGCTGACCGCAGTGGTCTTCGCGGCCGGAGCGCTGCTGGCAGCGATTCGCCCCGCGACCCGCACCGCAGCTCCTGCGCCAACCCCTTCCGGGCGCTTCCGTACCCGCTAGGAAGCATTGCGTCGGTGACGTTGTTACGACGGATATGTTCGCGACCGGGTTCCATGAGGGGGAACTCGCAATGCAGCGCCGAGCGGGTGTCGAAGCCGAGGCCGGGCGGCTGGAGAGCATGCTTGACTCGTCGGAACTGTCCCAAGGCGCGGCACGCTTTCTCGCGTCACAGCGGTTCGCCGCGCTGACCGGACGCGACCACAACGGCGTGCTCTGGGTCTCGCCGTTGGCCGCGGCACCGGGTTTTCTCCGCGGGCACGAAGGTGTCTTGCGCGTGTCGGCCTCTCCCCGTGACGGGGATCCCCTGCACGAGATCCGGACCGGTCAGCAGGTCGGATTGATCGCCATCGACTTCGCCACCCGCCGCAGGCTACGAATAAACGGCGAACTCGTCGGTGCTGACCACCAAAGCATGACCGTCCGCGTTGACCAGTCGTACGGCAATTGCCCCAAGTACATTCACCGCCGCGCGATCGATGTCGCTAATCTTGCTGCCCCTCCTTCGAAACGCCCGGGACACGCAGCGTTTCTCGGCCCCTCCGATCGAGCGATGATCGCAACGTCCGACACGTTCTTCTTGGGCACAAGCCATCCCAGCCGTGGTAGCGATGCATCACACCGAGGAGGCCCGCCCGGATTCGTCCGGGTCGACTCACCGGACCGGTTGTGGTGGCCGGATTTCGCGGGGAACAACATGTTCAACAGCTATGGCAACCTGGCGGTCGATAACAAAGCCGCCTTGCTGTTCCTCGATTTCGATACCGGCGCCACTTTGCAGGTCAGTGGGACCGCACACGTGCGATGGACCAGTCCCGGCGCGGCCGGTGATGATGGCGCTGTCGGGAGGAACGTCGCATTCTCGGTCGACGCCGTCGCAACGCTGGCCGGCCTGGCCATGCATAGGTAGCGACGCCAATCGGCATGCCTTGAGCCACAACTTGATCGGGCGTCGGGTCACAACTGCTAAGCCTCGCCGAAGACACTGTCCGGCAACGGACGTCGACACACCGCGCGTGCCTCAGCGGCGCTGAGCCCGAACAGCCGCAGAACGCTTTCGGTGACCGTGTCGGCAGCCTGGGCGTCGTCGCGGTCCGGCTGATCGCGCAGTAGGTTGCCCAGCCCGAGCAACGCGCCCCCGGCCATGGCGAGGGCGAGTTCGGGATCGTCGACCGTGAACCTGCCGGCCTCGACACCCGCCCTGATGTCGCGCAGCGCCCGTGGCGCCAGCCCGTTGGGTGCGGACAACAGGGCCAACCCGTTGGCCAACAGAATCTGGCTCTCCTGCGGGCGACGCCGGAAGAGCCGGCCGGTCAGCCGGAAGCTGGTGGCGAACGTCTCGGCCGGGTCGTCGATGGATTCGGTGAGCCGGTCCAGCATCGCCCCGTACGCGTCGAGCACGTCGGCGACGGCCGCGTCGAACAGCTGCTCCTTGCTGTCGAAGTGGTTGTAGAACGAACCCATCCCGACGTCGGCGGCCTGGGTGATCTCCAGGACCGGCACATTGACCCTGCCCTCGGCGATCAGCCGCATCGCGGCGCTGACCAGCGCCGCGCGGGTGCGCTGCTTGCGCCGCGCCAAGCGGTTGGGCGTCTGACGGTCGGGCATCGCGCTCATGTCCAGCAGTATGCATCAGTTATGAGGATTCCGTCAGAAAGCTTGACTGAACGTTGACTCGTATGTGACGATTTCGTCAGTTAGTTTGGAGACGGCCGATGAACCTGATCAACAGCGCCCAGTGGGATGCGCACAGCCCGCAGGGTGCGCTACCCGGCGAGCACCCCGGCCGGCCGCGCAACCCGGTGATCAAAGTCGTCGACATCGCCTGGCTGGTGTTCGAGCGACCGGACTTGGCGCGCGCCGAGGCATTCGCGCGGGCCTTCGGTTTTCAGACGGCCCAGCGCACCCCGGACGAAGTGCAGTTGCGTGGCACGTTGCCCGGCGGACCGTGCCTCATCCTGCGTCGCGGACCGAGGCGACGCTTCGCCGGTGTGGCGTTCCGTGCTGGCGACGAGGCCGACGTGCTGAGGTTGGCCGATGCCCACTGCGCTCGCACGCGACCGCTACCCGACGCCGTCGGCGGCCTCGCGGTCGATCTGGTCGACCCCAGCGGGACGCCGGTCAGCGTTGCCGCCGGCATGATAGAGCTGCCTGAACTCAGTGCGCAGCAACCTCTTTCGCTCAATTACGGAGTCAAACCGCGACGCCTCAACGAAACCCAGCGTCCGCAACGGGCGCCCGCCCGCGTGTTGCGTCTGGGCCATCTGGTCATGCAGTCGACGAAGTACCTCGAGGCGCTGAACTGGTACCTGGACAACCTGGGGATGATCGTCAGCGACTTCTTGTACTTCCCCGGCCAGCGCGGCCGGGGCCCGACGATGAGCTTCATCCGCTGCGATCGAGGCCTCACCCCGGCCGACCATCACACGCTGGCGTTGGCGCTCGGCCCGGCCAACCGTTACGTTCATTCGGCGTATCAGGTCAGCGACCTCGACGCCCTGGCCGCCGGCGGCGAATACCTGCGCGAGCGTGGCTATTTCCGGTCCTGGGGAATCGGGAGACACATTCAGGGCAGCCAGATCTTCGACTACTGGCGCGATCCCGACGGCTACCTGTTCGAGCACTTCGCCGACGGCGACCTGTTCGACAACACCCTGGAATCCGGATGGGCGCCGTTCACCGCCTCCGGATTGGCCCAGTGGGGACCCGCGGCGAGCCGGGACTTCCTTGGCACAGACCTCAAATCCGCTCGCCACGAACTGGTTTCGATCGCCACCGCGCTGCGCACACGCAACGAATTCGATATCGGCCGCCTGGCCGGACTACTGAAAGTGCCTACCTCATGACCGTCTCCGTCCTCCACACCGCCGACGGCTGGTGGCTCAAAACCGCGAACGGCGCCGCGAAGATCGAGACCGCCGCCACCAGCACCGCGGGGCTGCTGGCCGACCGGGCCGCTATCGACGCGGCCGCCAACAGTGCCGACCTGGTGGATCTCGACGGTCTGCGATTGGTCTCGCCGGTGACCAGGCCGTGCCGGGTAATCGCCCAGATGACCAACTTCGAGTCGCACGTCAAAGACGCGGGCATGGACCCGTCGTCGGTTCCGCTGACCTTCTTCCGCAAGGCGTCGGCGTCGATCAACGGCCCGTTCGACGACATCGTCAAACCGGCACACGTCAAGCTCCTCGACTACGAGGTTGAGATCGGTCTGGTGATCGGGCGTACGATCCCGGTGGGCACCAGCATCTCCGATGCCAACCTCGGCGACCTGATCGCCGGGCTGGTCGTCACCAACGACGTCTCGGCGCGCGATGTGCAGCTTCCGCAGACCCAGTTCTACGAGGCCAAGTCGTATCCGACCTTCACCCCGGTGGGCCCGGAGCTGGTGCTGCTCAGCGCGGACGAACTCAAGCGGTTCGGCGACCTGCGGCTGCGGCTGAGCGTCAACGGCGACGAGCGCCACAACGCGCTCGTCGACCCCGACATGCTCTACCGTCCGCTGCAGGCGCTGCAGTCACTCACCCAGTTTCAGGAGCTCGCACCCGGCGATCTGGTGCTCACCGGAACCCCGGCCGGAACCGCGCTGAGCGCTCCGCCGAAGCCGCTGCAGATCATCGGAAACCTGTTGCCGCCCAACCTCAAGTGGAAGGTCTTCTTCTCGCGTCAGGCCGACAACACAAAATACCTGCAAGACGGTGACGTCGTGGAGGCATCGATCGGCACCGATGACGGTGCCATCGATCTCGGAACACAGCGCGCCACAGTCCGATTCGCGTGAGCCACGGAGACGGTCGGCGCCGCTCGGTTGTCATAGTCGGCGCCGGACCGACCGGCATCACCGCCGCGACCCTGCTGGCCCAGCACGACGTGGACTGCCTGGTGCTCGATCGTTGGCCCGGCGTGTACCCGCAGCCGCGGGCCGTGCACCTGGACGACGAGGTCTATCGCATCCTCGCCCGTCTTGGCGTCGCCGACGAGTTCGCGTCCATCTCCAGGCCCACGCTGGGATTGCGGTTACTGGGCACGGATTTCGGTGTCCTCGCCCAGTTCAACCGCGACCGATCGCGCGTTGCGAACGGCTTCCCGCAGGCCAACATGTTCGACCAGCCGGAGCTGGAGGCGCTGCTGCGCGCCAACCTCAAGCGCTACCCCAACGCGCGGTTGCGCGGCAACGCCGAGGTCACCGAGATCACCGAGATCAACGACGGCACCGACGGCATCCGCGTCACGTTCACCGACCGCTCCGACGGCCGCGTGCACCACGTGGCCGCCGACTATGTGCTGGGGTGCGACGGCGCCAACAGCATGGTGCGCGCCCACATCGGTGCCACGATGCGGGACTTGCACTTTGAACAACGCTGGTTGGTCGTCGATGTCGCCACCGACGCGGATCTGGGCCAGTGGGAGGGCGTGCACCAGGTATGCGACCCGGCCCGCGCCGCAACCTACATGCGCATCGGAGATGCACGCTACCGATGGGAATTCCAGCTGCTGTCCGACGAAAACGCCGAGCAATTCGGCACATTGGACGCAGTGCGGCCGTTGATCACACCCTGGACGGCAACGGTGGCCGACAGCGAGCTGACCCTGCTGCGCGTCGCCGAATACACCTTTCGCGCTCAGATCGCCGACAGGTGGCGCCGCGGCAACGTGTTCCTTCTCGGCGACGCGGCGCACCTCACTCCCCCGTTCATCGGCCAGGGTATGGGGGCTGGGGTTCGGGACGCGGCCAACCTGGCGTGGAAGCTCGCCGCGGTCCATCACGGCACCATGGGTGCGGACGCTCTGGACAGCTACGAACAGGAACGCGCGCCGCATACCCGACAGATGATCCGGTTGGCGTTGGGCGTCGGCTGGGCGATGACCGGCGGTGGCCGCGCAGGCGATGTGGCGCGCCGGCTGGTGTTGCCGCGGCTGCGCTTCATCCCGGGCCTGCGCCACCGGATCGTCGATTCCACCACGCCGCCGCTGCATCGCTCTGCGCTGGTGTGCGATTCGCGCCGGCTCGCCGGCCGGCTCTGCCCGAATGCCTTGCTGCGCGATGGCCGGCGCCTCGATGATGCGCTCGGCGCGAGTTTCGCGCTGATCACCACGGTTCGCCCGGCGGCCGCCGACGAAGCATCCCTGCGGCGCCGTGGCGTTGTCGTCCTGGTCCCGCGACCCGGCGATGACCTGGCGATGTGGTTGTGCCGGGGGCGCGCCGGGGCTGCCGTGGTGCGCCCCGACCGGACCGTCGCCCGGGCCGGACGCGACGTCGCGGCGTTGTGCGCGTGGACAACCGGGGTGCTGCGCGAGCCGCGGTGACGGCTTTTATGCGGAGGGCGGCCGGGCGACGATGATCGGCACCCGGACCGAGTGCAGGACCGCGTTGCTGACCGAACCCAACAGCATCCTGCTCAGACTGCCCCGACCGTGGCTGCCAACGACCACAAGCTGTGCAGTTTCTGACTTGTCAATGAGGTGCCGCGCGGCCCGGTCCTGAGCGATGAGTCGATGAACGGTGACGTCGGGATAGCGTTCCTGCCAGCCCGCCAGGCTCTCGGCAAGGCTGCGTTCGGCTTCGCCTCCGACCGCCGGCCAATCGATTTCGAAGACTTCGACCACGGCGGCGTCGCTCCATGCGTGAAGGGCCACCAGGTCCACACCGCGACGAGACGCCTCGTCGAACGCAATTTCCGTCGCAAGTTCGGAAGCCGGTGAGCCGTCGGTGCCCAGCAGGACGGGGGCATTCCGCGGATCCGGCAGTTCTTCGTCCCTGACGACGGCGACCGGACAATTCGCGTGCCGAACCACGGCCGAGCTCACCGACCCGAGCAGACCGCGCGCCAACAACCCGCGGCCGGCGCTGCCCATGACGATCATCTCCGCCGCATCTGACATCTTCAGCAGGGTCGGCACCGGGGGCGAATACACCAGTTTCCTGCCGATGGGCACCGCGCGGTCGGCCGACATCGCGTCTTCGGCGACTTTCGTCGCGTGCATGATCGCCTTTTTGCCTTCGTCTTCCAGGCTCGTGACGAGGGATTCGGGGTACGGAACCGGCGGGAATGTCGCGGCGGGAGTCGACACCGCGTGCACGACGGTCAGCGGGATGTGTCTCATCGCCGCCTCCCGGGCCGCCCAGCCCGCGGCGACAGTTGACGCCGCCGAACCGTCGACCGCGACGACGATACCGAGTTCTTTGACGGGTGCGGACATTACGTTCTCCCTCCATCATTACCGACGCTATCCGAGAAGGGCGCGTCAGTCGTGGGGCTTTAGTCCTCACCCCCCGGGCCGGAGGTCTCCCGTAGCCGGCTAGATCTTGCGGCGTTGCAGTTGCGCGATGATCCAGAACGGCAATGCCACGAACACGGTGCCGCCGATGAGGTTGCCCAGCGTGGTGATGCCGATGTTGGTGAGCAAACCGTGTTGGCCGAAACCCCAACCGATCGAGCCTCGTGGTGCGGCCGGGTGAAAGAGGTTGAGCAGCAGGGGAAGTCCGAGAAATCCGACATTGGCGATCACGTGCTGGGTGCCTCCGATGACGAACGCGAACGGCCCGTAGAACGCGAACGCCATCCGGGCGACATCACTGCGGGCCTTGAAGAACATGCACATCGAGGTCTGCAGGAACCACGTGCACACCACGGCAAGCAGCAGTGCCGTCCAGAAGGGTTGGCCGGCCTTCAGCGTGCCGACGGTCGCCGCTCGCTCGGCGAACGCGCCCAGGTAGGGGCCGCCCGCCGCGGCGCACACCGTGACGAACACCAGCGCGCCGAGGATGTTGCCGATGAGTCCGACGGTCACCAGCACGATGTAACCGCGCACGCTCAGCGTGCGCTTGAGCACGGCGAGAAAGCCGGCGGCCATGTCCGCGGTGATCAGTGACATGCCCGAGACCAGGATCAGGACGAAAGACATCCCGAAGGCCAGGCCCATCAAAAGGCTTGCCACACCGGGGGTCTTGACCCCGGTGCTCACCACCAGCGACAGCAGGGCCCCGAAAGCCACCATCACACCGCCGACCAAGGAGCGCATCAGGAATGCCCAGGGGTGCGCGGCCTTTTCGACCGCCATGGCCGCCACCCGATCCACCATGGCGCCCACCGACAGCGGCTCGAACGGATCCTCCGGTGGGCCGCTTGCCCTGACGCCAGAAGGGAACGCGGTCACGTTATCCGCAACCAGGGCATCGCTCTGAAGCTGCGGCGCTTCAGCGTTGATCGTCATCCGTGTTCGCCTTTCCTCAAGGTGTTGATCGCGTTGATGACACCGGCAATGTGGTCCTCGCTGAGCTGCTCACCGTCGAAGACGTGGCTGAGCAGGATCTTGAGGTCGAGCATCTGTTGCAGATAGATCAGGCAGGGCGGGCATTCGTCGAGGTGTTTGGCCACGATCGGTCCCCACTGTTGCGGGTCGGAGTCGACGAGATCGTCGACCAGGCGCACGAAGTCGACGCAATCGATGGCGGGAACGGTGTTGTCATGAACGGTCATCGTTGATACCGCTTTTCCAATTCGGCTCGGAGCTTTCCCCGGGCGCGGTAGAGCAGCGCCCGCTGCGCCTCGGCGGACAGGTCGAGAAGCGCGGCCGCCTCGTCGGCCGAGGTTCCGACGATGTCACGCAAGATGACCAGTTGCCGCTGCCGTTCGGGTAGCGCATCCAGCGCCGCCCGCACGTAGCCGAGGAGTTCGCTTTCGACGGTGTGATCTTCGGGGAGAAAACGCCGCGACGGCGGCAGCCGCCAGTGCCCGGCATCGGGGTGACCGGCGGGATGCATGCGGCCCGACAGCGGGTCGTCGGCGTCACCCTCCGTGGCGGCGGCGAGCACCTCATGGTGGCGGATGCGCGTTTCCCGTCGCCGGTGCCGGGATGCGGTGTGTTTGACGATGCCGAACAGCCAGGTGCTCACCGACGAACGGCCCTGAAACGAATCCGACGACTGCAGCACCTGCACCCATGCCTCTTGCACGGCTTCCTCGGCGATCGTCGCTGAATCCACCATGGTGCGAGCGAAATTCACCATCGGCCGGTGAAAGTCGCGCACCAGGCTGGCCAGCGGGACCCCGCCGACCAGCCGTTCGGATTCGGTGCCCTCCGGCGGCACCGACACCGGAGTCACCATCGACCCGCGCTCAGCCGCACCTGGCCAGTTCCCAGCGCAGTTGCCCTTCGGACGGCGACTGGACGGGGATGAACGCGGCCTCCCGATAGCGCCGGCTTGCCGGCGTCCTGCTCGCGTACCCCTTTCCGCCGGCGGTCCGGATCTCCAGGTCAGCGCTGGCGCTGGACAATTCGGCCGCCGCGAGCCGCAGGGACAGCAGCTCTCTCTTGGCCGGCGGCTCGACGCCCCCCACGGCCACAGCAAGCTTCGCCAGCGTGGCTTCGGCGCCGATCAGCTTCTGCGTGACGCGGTCGACATCGTCGGCGAACACCGCGTTGACGCCATCGAGCCCCAGCCGGGCCTGATCCAAGGTCGTCCGGGTCAGCCCCAGGCACATGGCCGACTGCAGGACAAGGAAAGTCGGGCGCACCGCCTGCAGGAAGCCATCGGAGTCGCGCGATAACACCTGTTCGGCGGGAACGCAGGCGCCGTCCAGGTTCAGGTACGAGGACGCGGTGCTGCCCATGGCCAGCAGGTCGAAATGCTCGCCGACGACGACGCCGGGCGTGCCCAGGGCCAGCGCGACGATCAGTTTCTCGCCGGCGTCGGTCCGCACCGCGGTCACCATCGTCGAGTCGGGATACAGATTGCTGGCCCACCTGATCGGGCCGGACACCCGGTAGCCGCCGGCCACCGACGTGGCGGTCAACTCCACGCTGCCGCAACCGGCCGCCTCCTTGAACGCCGCGGCCATGCCGGTGACCCCCAGCACCGTTCCCGAAAGCAACGGTGCGACCGCAGCATTACTGAATTCGGTTGCGGCCGTGAGCAGATACTCGATCGCCATGCGATGCGCCCACAAGGAGAACCCGGTGCTCATGCATGCCCCAGAGATCAACCGGATCACCTCGGCCATCGCCGGAAGCCGGTTGTCGATATTGCCCGGAGCGCCGATCCCGAGCAGTCCGGCCTCGCCGAGCCGGGTGAAGCTGCGGCGGGAGTGATCTTCACCGCGGTCCAGCGCGGCGGCGTGAGCCCGAATATCCTCCAACAGTTCGACATCCAACGTGCCGGCCGCGGGATCCATGGTCGCCGTCATTGCACTCATTCCGTGCTCAGAGTCGAGTCGACGACTACCGGGTTGCGAAACGTGTTCAGCACCGGTGACCAGGCGATGGCGTTGTCGTGGATCTCTTTCAGCGTGGCATCGTCGGCGTCGCCCGCCAGGCTCACCCGGCAGCGGACGGCGCTGAATCCCAGGCGCTTGTCCTGCGGCGTGTCCCCCACACCCCACACCGCTGAGATGTCGATGTCGCCTTCCATCTCGACCTCGATCTTGGTCAACGTCACGCCGCGATGGGTCGCGTTGGCCAACAGGCCCACCGACACGCACGAGCCCAGCGCGGCCAGCGCGGTTTCCGACGGATTGGGGGCCGAGTCATCACCCAGCAGCGCGGGTGGCTCGCCCACCAGCATCGGCGCCAGGTCCCGGACGTAGGTCATGTTGCGGAACCCGGTCTCGCACACCGTCTTGGCTTTGAGTGTCTTCCTGCCTGCCTCGGGATCGGCCTTGGCGTTACACGAGAGCCGGTCAAGGCCTTCGGCGTCGATGACGAGCGCATCGGTCATGTGAGTTCTCTCCGTTTCTCGCTGATTCTGCGGCTTCACGGAGTTAGTGCGCGGCGGTCACCGATGCGTGACGGCGGGCGCGCTTGATTTACGAGCCCGACACGAAACATCACACGTATGAAACGTCGCGCCGCCGACCGGTCACCGCCGGTCGGCGAGATTTGCTCAGCTGAACAGGCTTTGGCCGATGTAGTGGCCTTCAGCCGGCGGCGGCGGCACCGCGAAGATTGCTGATCCGATGTGGCGGATGTATTCGTTGAGCAGGTCGTGCGCGCCCAGCCGGTTCTGTAGGCGAATAAAATCTTGGGGATCTTTTTGGTACGAGATGAACAGCAGACCGGCGTTGAGTTGGCCGTTGGCGTCGAGCCCGTCGGTGTAGTTGTAGGACCGCCGGCGGATCATGATGCCGTCGTTGTTTTCCCGGGCGGCGAGGCCGACGTGCGACATCGGATCGATGAGCGGGTTGCCGTCGGCGCCCTTGGCGGCGAAATTCGGTGTGTCGAATTCGTGCTTGCCGCTCAGCGGCGCCCCTTCTTCTTTGGTGCGCCCGAAGATCCTCTGCTGATTGCCGATCCGGTCGACATCCCATGTCTCCATCAGCATCCGGATCTTGCGGACGACCTGGTACGTCCCGCCGTTCATCCAAGGCTGGTCACTGTTGTCGACCCAGACGAATTTGGCGTACTCCTCCTCGGTGGCGATGTTGCGGGTACCGTCCTTGAATCCCAAGAGGTTTCGTGGCGTGTGCTGGCCGGGGCCGGCGGAGGCGCGACCGAAACCCAGCACCGCCCAGTATGGCGAGACGATGTTGCGGCCGAGGCGGGCCAGGTTGCGCACCGCGTGGTAGCAGACCTGGGGGTCGTCGGCGCACGCCTGCACGGACAGGTCGCCGCCGTGCAGGCGAGGATCCAGGTTGTCGCCGTTGAGCGGCGGCAGGTCGGTGAACACGGCGGGTCGCCGGGCGGCCAAGCCGAACCGGTCGACGAACAGCGACGGGCCCAGCCCGATGGTGACGGTGAGACTGGCGGGGCTCAGCCCGTAGGCCTCGCCGGTGTCGACGGGCGGCTGCACCTCGACCTGGGGCTGAACGGTTCCGACCGGCTTGCCCTGCTGCAGGATCGCGGCGGCAGCCGACCAGCGCGCCAGCAGGGTCTGCAGCTCGGTGCGGCCCGCGCCCCCGGCCACCGAGAACGACATGAACATGGCGTAACGCTGTGGCGGCGTGTCGATTCCGCCTTGGTGGGGCTGGCCGTAGAAGGGGTAGCTGCGGCGCAGATCGACGGTGTCGTGGTCGTCACCGCGTTGTCCCGCCGCCATCGCGTGACCGGCGAAACCGCCGCCGACGGCACCGAAGCCCGCGCCGCCGAGCCCGGCCAGCATGGCGCCGCCGAGCGCGCGCCGGCGCGACACCGTGGTGGGGTCGGCCGGTGTGCCGGTGTTGTCAGGGTCGCGGTCGGAGGGACCGGTGATGTCGTCGGTCATGATCAGCCGGCCGTGACGACTTTTTGGGCGACGGTGGACAGGCTTTGGTGCAGCGGCTGGATCACCGCGGTCAACTTCGTTGCGTCGCTGGCCTTCAGCGCCGGGGTGTAGGTTTTGTAGCCGCCGAGTGCGGCCGGGTCGCGATAGCCGTCAAGCGTGCTGAGCACGGCCTGGAACTGCTGATCGATCTGGTGAACCAGACTGGCGTCGATCTTCTCCAGGCCCGGCCGTAGCGACGCGTACGCCTGCTGGGCGCCTTCGACGTTGCCCGAAAAGTCCACCAGGTCAATGTGACTGAAGGCCTCTTCTTCTCCGGTGATCTTGGTGTTCTGGATCTCTTCGATCAGGTCGCTGGCGCCGTTGGCCAGATCCTCGGGCTTGTACTGCAGGCTCGTGACGATGCCGCTCAATTTGCCGACGTTGCCCACCAATTCGGTGCTGAACGCCTTCGTCCCGGGCGTGATCGCGCCGCCCTGCCACAGATCGCGCTCGATGGCGTGGAAGCCCTTCCAGCCGACCTTGGCGTCGACCGGCGTCGACTCACGCATGTCGATCAGATAGTCCAGGCTGCCGGCATTGTCGCCGACGGCAAAGCCGGGCAACACGAAGCCCTCCACGGTGGATTCCGAACGCTCCCAGAACAATCGGGCTTTGGCGTAGGCCGCCTTCGCCGCGTCGACGTTGCCCGATTGCACGGCCGCATCGAGCGCCTTGACGCCGTCGTTGAGCTGACCGATCTGGTTCACGATGTAGGCGGCGTAGTCCTTGGTGCCCTGGCTGAGGATGCTGGCCACCGTGCCCGTCGGCGTCGCCGGCGCTTTACCCGTCACGGTCAGGGTCTGGTACTCGGTGCTCGCCCCCGGGCAGTAGAGCTGGTAGGCGCCGCCGTCCAGCGAGAGCGTGAACGACACCGGGTCCAGGCCGGGCGCGAGGTTCTCCTTCTCGCCCACAATCCGCTGGTCCCTGAGCAGTTCGACCTCACTGATGCCGGGTGCATTCGTGTTGGCGACCGTGAAGGTCACCGGCCCGGCGGGCACGCTGGTGGTGTCCAGTGCGCAGCCATCCGCGCCGCCGTTGTTGGCCAGGGTCACCTTGACCGCATTAGCCGTCCCAGGCTTCGGCTGCTGAGCATGGTTCGAGTTGTCGCCCGAGTGGCCGCACGCGGTCACCGGCATCACCGCCGTCGCAACAAGAACCGTTGCGGTCAACCAGAAGTCACGAGACCGGCACGTTGCCGAGGCGGTGCGACTCACCATCAATCGATTTCCTCCCATCCTCTTGCCTGCGGTCCACGCGCACCGAGGCTATCGCTGACAGCGCGCACGCCAAGGCAAAACCCGCTAATACCAGGGGCAGCCAGACATTCCAGAGCTGCCGCTCCCCGCGATCGCGGTCGCTGGCGACGATCTCAGCCAGCGTCGCGTGATCTTCGGTAGCCGACGTGGACCAGTCCGTCGCCAGCCCGCCGAGACTGACGGTCTTGGCCCCCGTCAATCCGCCGCCGGTCAAGATCGCCGTGCGGTTGCTCGTCGTGTGCGCACTGATCACGGAATCGCCCCGCGCGAAGACGGCGTACACGGTGGTCGTCGACCATTGACCCTGAAACGGCCCCGGAGTGCGGCCGGCCGCGAGACCGACCGGCAGGCGGCCCCCCGCCATGCTCAGCAACTGATCCAGCGTGACTTCGGGCGCACCGTCGGCCCCTGCGGCCTCGGTGGCCTGCCATACCTGTACCGGCACGCCGTCCACCGTTTGGTCGTCTGCGGGGATGAGCACGACGTTGTGGACGGTCGAGGTGCCCTGAGGGGCGACGGCCAGCTCGCGTCCGTGCGGGCCGGTCACCATCGACACCGAAGCGGTGTGGCCGTCGCGGTCGGTGACGGTGCGCACCCGCGGCGTCTGCGACGAGTCGGCGGCGGGCGTCATGAGGGCCAGCCCCGCCCCGGCGATGAGCAGCACCGCCGAGGTCGCCGCCAGTAGCCTGCTGCGAGCTCGCGGCGTGGCGGCCAGCCCGGCGGGCCAGAGAAAAACGACCAGCACCGGCACGGCGTACAGCAGCCAGCCCAGCACCTCGATGAGGCGGGGGTCGGCGGGGATGCCGAACACCCCGGTCGTCGCCGCGCCCAGCACCGAATTGCTGGGTATCCAGCCGGTCAGGTCGAGCACCTGTTGCTGGCCGATGGTGACCCAACCGGCCTCGTGCGCGGTGCGTAGCGCGCCCAGCACCAGCCCCGCGGCGATCAGCACCAGAAACACCCCGGTGACCCGGAAGAACCGGCCGAGGTTGATGCGCAGGCCGCCGTAGTACAGCCCCACGCCGAGCCCGACCGACGTCAAGATGCCCACGGCGCCGCCCAGCACGGCGAACCACCGGTTGCCGTGCGACGTCTCGGCGGCCGCCAGCAAGAACACCGACGTCTCGAAGCCCTCCTTCAGAACGGCGAGGAACGCCATGACGACCAGGGCGAACGCGCCACCGCGGTTGACGGCCTGGCGGGCCTCGCGCTCGAGTTCCCCCTTGAGCTGCGCGGCGTTGCCGTTCATCCAGATGATCATCGACGTCACGAACACCACCGCGATGGCGTTGATGACGGTCTCCATCATCTCTTGCCGGGCCTGCGGCAGGCTGGCGGCGAACAGGTCGAGGCCCACGCCCACGCCGACGCTGAGCAGCACGGCCAGAGCGACACCGGCGAACATCGGGCGGATGGACTGGCCGTTTCGCTTGAGGAAGGCACCGACGATGCTCACGATGAGCGACGCCTCCAGGCCTTCACGAAGACCGATGAGAAACGTGCCGATGAATACGCCGAATACGCCCTGCATATGCCCTGTTTCTGTCCCGTCGGTCGGGACTGTCGGCCAGCGTAGCCTAACTAACCCAGCGGACATTAGCCCTGGTCCGCTGGCTGCCGCCTCAGGAGACCGGCGCGGTCACGAAGTCGATCAGTTCTTCGACCCGACTGATCAGTGCCGGCTCCAGATCGTTCCAGTCGCGCACCCGCGAACGGATATGCCGCCAGGCCCTGGCGATGTCCGCCTGGTCGTCGTGGGGCAACCCGAGCGCCTGGCATACGCCGTGTTTCCATTCCACCTGCCGCGGCACCTTCGGCCAGGCGCCCAGGCCCAGCCGCTGCGGTTTCACGGCCTGCCAGATGTCGACGTAGGGATGGCCGACGACCAGTGTGTCGGTGCCACCCGGCCCGCGCCGCACCGCATCGGCGATCCGCGCCTCCTTGGAACCCGCGACAAGGTGATCGACGAGCACCCCTAGCCGGCGCCCCGGCCCCGGGGCGAATTCGGCGACGATGTCCAGCAGGTCGTCGACGCCACCAAGTTGTTCGACGACGACGCCTTCGATTCGCAAGTCCTCACCCCACACCTGCGCGATGAGCTCGGCGTCATGACGGCCCTCCACGTAGATGCGGCTGGCCCGGGCGACGCGGGCACGAACACCCGACACGGCGACCGAACCGGACGCGGTCCTGCCCCCGGCGGTCGGCGCCGGCCGCCGCGGCGCGGTGAGGATGACGGGACGCCCCTCGAGCAAATACCCAGGGCCCAAAGGGAAGCCACGCACGTGACCGCGCCGGTCTTCCAGGTCCACTCGACCGTATTCCACTCGCACAATCGCGCCGACATAACCCGTCTGCACGTCCTCGACCACCAGGCCCAATTCGGCCGGGTGCTCGGTCGAGCGCGGCTTGCGTCGCCCCGCGGCGAGGACATCGGTTCCATAGCGATCCACCACGCGGCAATACTAGAAAGCCTTGCGGCCAAACACCGTTACGGCGCGCCACGTTCGGGTGAATCGTCGCCGAAGTCACTGTCGGGGCGCCGGCATCCGCGGACGTAAAAAATGCGTTTAACTGTGTGGCGTTACTCAGCTGATGGGCTCGCCGATGGTACGTTGCTAGCTAAGCAAGCACTGCCGCTTACGCGCAACTTGCGGCGGTTAGCGAGGTGGACATATGGACCTGTCGCATTGGGTGACGAGCATTGTGGCTTTTGTGCGGGCCGGCTACCCCGCCGGCATGCCGGCCACCGGGTACGTGCCGTTGGTGGCATTGACGCGCCGACGGCTCTGCGACGACGACATCACCGCCATCGCAAGGGATCTCATCGCGCGTCGGCTCTGGCCGATCGGTTCCGTTGATGTCGGCGTCGAGATCACCAGGATCACCAACCAGCTGCCCTCCCCCGACGACGTCGCGCGCATCCAGCGACGCGTTCATGCGCTTCGCTGCTCCCGCGGATAGGCATCGTCGAACGATTCACCACCGTCACGGTGATCTAGGCACCCGGGTGCCGCGCTCCGCCAGGTAATCCGCGTATTTCCAGGATTGCAGAAACCGTTGGCCCGCTTGCAATCCTCGCGTTCAGCAGATTCGGCGGCCATCCACGCCGAAGAAGTGCAGGTGCCCGGGCTCCGGATGCAGGCGTACTCGGCTGCCCTTCGCCGGTGGGTTGCGCCCGTCGGCCCGCGCGACGATGGGCCCATCGATTCCCTTGCCGGAGCCGGTGATTCGCCCATACAGATAGGCGTCCGCGCCCAGCTCCTCAACGACGTCGACCTCCATCTCGACACCGAGGCCACCCAGCTCGAAATGTTCGGGCCGGACCCCGACCACGACCTCGCCCGCGGTACTGGTGATCTCGCGTGGCAGCTTGATGGGCCAATCACCCAGCGACACCCCCGATTCCACAATGGGAAGGGTGAACAGGTTCATCGCCGGCGATCCGATGAAACCCGCCACGAAGACATTGTCCGGGTTCCGGTAGAGCTCGCGCGGTGACGCGAACTGCTGCAGCACGCCGTCGCGCAGGACGGCGACGCGGTCACCCATCGTCATGGCCTCGACCTGGTCGTGGGTGACGTAGACGGTGGTGGTGCCCAGCCGCCGCTGCAGCGCGGCGATCTGGTTACGCGTCTGCACCCGGAGTTTGGCGTCGAGATTGGACAGCGGTTCATCCATCAGGAACACGTGCGGCCGGCGCACGATCGCGCGGCCCATCGCCACTCGTTGGCGTTGCCCACCGGAAAGATCCTTCGGCTTGCGATCGAGATAGGGTTGCAGGTCAAGGACTTTCGCCGCGTCCAGCACCCGCTCACGGATCTGGTCCTTCGGCGTCTTGGCGATCTTCAAGGCAAAGCCCATGTTCTGGGCCACCGTCATGTGCGGGTAGAGCGCATAGTTCTGAAAGACCATTGCGACGTCGCGATCCTTGGGGTCGACGTTGGTCACGTCCCGGTCGCCGATCCGGATATGCCCGGAGTCCACGGCTTCCAGCCCGGCCACCATGCGCAGCGACGTGGTCTTGCCGCAGCCGGACGGTCCGACCAGGACGACGAATTCGCCGTCGGCCACGACGAGGTCCAGGTTGTCCAGGGCCGGGCGGTCGGCTCCCGGGTAGCGCCGGGTCGCTTGCTCGAATGTCACCGAGGCCATGGCTAGCCGCCCATTCCGGTGACGGCGATTCCGCGGACAAACGAGCGTTGCGCGATGGCGTAGATGATGACCAGGGGCAGCATGATAAGCATCGAGGTTGCCATCAGAACCGGCCACCGGGCAACATATTCGCCCTTCATCCTGACCAGGCCCAGGGTCAGGGTGGCCAGGCTGTTGCGCTGAATCATCAGCAGTGGCCACAGGAAATCGTTCCAGACGTTGACCCAGGTGAGCACGGCGAGCACCATCACCGCCGGTCGCGCGTGGGGCAGCAGGATTCGCCAATAGACCTGCCACGGCGTGCAGCCGTCGAGTATGGCGGCCTCCTCCAGATCGGTGGGCAGGGTGCGGAAGAACTGCCGCATCAGGTAGGTGCCGAATGCGCTGCCGAAAAAACCCGGCGCGATCATCGCCCACGGGGTGTCGACCCAGCCCAAGGTCCGCATCACCAGGAATTGCGGGATCACGGTCACCGTCAGGGGCACCATCAACGTGCCGAGATACACGACGAACAGCGCGTCGCGGCCGCGGAAATCCAGTCGCGCGAAGGCATATCCGGCCAGTGAGCAAAAGAAGACGTGTCCCGCCGTGACGCAGCCCGCGTACAGCACGGTGTTGAAGAACATCCGCCCGAACGGCATCAGCGCGAACACCTCGGTGTAGTTGGACCACCGCGGGTGGGCCGGCAGCAGCGTGGGTTCGCTGACCTCTCCTTCCGTTTTCAGCGAACCCGACACCGCCCACGCGATAGGGAACAGCGCGCACCAAGCGACGGCGAGCAGCGCGCCATAGACCATGCCGCCGCGCACCACGGTGTGCCTGATGGCCCCCTCATTTAAGGCCACGCGACGTCTCCAAAGATCGTCGATGGCTGACGCGCAACTGCACCACGGTCAGCACCAGCAAGACGGCGAACATCACCCACGCCAGCGCGGAGGCGTATCCGAATTCGAGAAACGAGAACGCGTGCTGGAACAGCATGATGCCCAGGACGTAGGTCGCCGATTCCGGGCCGCCGGTGGGGCCGGTGAGGACATAGACCATGTCGAACGCCTGGAAGGCGTGGATGACCGAGATGATGATCACGAACGATATCGATCCGCGGATCAACGGAACGGTGATGGAGACGAATTGCCTTATCTCGCTGGCGCCGTCGATCTTGGCCGCCTCGTAGACCGTTCCCGGTACGCCCTGCATCGCGGCCAGCAGGACCACGGTGGCAAAAGGCACGCTGCGCCAGACGCTGACGATGCACAGCGAGGCCATGGCCCAGTGGGGATCGACCAACCACGGGACCGGGCCGAGCCCGACCCAGCCGAGCATGATGTTGAGCAGGCCGTTGTCGGTGTTGAAGACGAACTGCCAGACCACCGCCATCACGACCGACGAGATAGCCAGCGGCAGAAAGACAATCGTTCGGAAGATGCCGATGCCCCGGACCTTCTGGTTCAGCACTCCCGCGACGGCCAGGCTGATCAGGACCGTCGGCACCACCGTTCCGAGGGTGAAGATCACCGTGTTGCGGATCGCGATCAGGAAGAGCGGGTCGGAGGTGAACAGGTCCGAAAAGTTCTTCAGGCCCACAAATTTCGGCGGAGTGAACACATCCCATCGCTGAAAGCTCATGTACAGCGAAAAGCCCAGCGGAAAGAGCATGAACACGGCGACCGCGACCATGTTGGGGGCGACGAACAACCGACCGGCCCAGGCGTGCCGGCGCCACGGGCTCGGATCGTCCGGGGCATCCCGGGTCGCCCTCCCGGCCGAGCCGATCGCCCCAGGTGCGTCCATCGAGGTCATGGGCTGCGCAGGACTTCGTCGACGGATCCGGACAAACCGCTCAAGGACGTGGCCGGCTGGCGGCCCCGCAGGACGGGCCCAAAGTTGCGGTCCATCAAGGCATTGACCTTCTCCCATGCCGGCGTGATCGGCAAACCCTGCGAGAAGGCCGGCCCGTCGGTGAGCACGCTGAGATTGCCGAGCCGTCGATGGGCCTTCGCGAACCCGTCCGATCGCAGCGCCGACCGCAGCACCGGAACGAACAGGCAGGATTCACCGATCAACGCCTGCCCGATGGGCCCCGTCGCGAACTTCACGAATTCCCACGCCTGCTCCTTGCGGGGGCTGCTCGCCGAGATGGCCAGTCCGGTGGCGCCGATATCGGAACACGCGGCGTGGCCCCTCCCCAGCGCCGGGCCGACGGGCAATGGGGCGACATCGAAATCCAGGTTTTCGGCGCGGATGTAGGTCTGGTAGCGCCAGTGTCCGCCGAGCGCGATCGCCGCCCGCCCCACCGCGAACAGGTTGGGTGTCGACATGGACTGCGTCTCGGATGCGTTGGGCGCGACCCGGTACGTGTTGGCCAGATCGGCGTAGAACTGCACCGCTTCCTGGAACGCCGCGTTGTCGAAGTTGAACTGGGTGGGGTTCAGCCGCGGGTTGGACCAGGCGACGCCATTGTTCATCGCGAACAGGCCGGCCGAGTAGTAGGAACCCCAGGTGTTGACGAAACCGTACTGTGCGGCCCGCCCGGATGCGTCACGTTTGGTCAGCGCGCGCGCCGCATCCAGGAATTCGCTGAAATCCCAAGGCTGTTCCCACGTCTTGGGCGGTGCGGGCACCCCGGCTTCGGCGAAGAGCCGCTTATTGTAGAACAGGTAGTTGCCCGACCACTGTTCGGGCAGCGCGTACTGCTTGTCGTTGAAGGTGAAGGTTTCGTACAGCGCCGGGATGCTGTCCGCCTTGAGCTGGTCGGCAAACGCTTTGTCGCGAGCCAACAGCGTGTTCATGTCCAGCAGCACACCGCGGTCGGCGAGTTCGGCGTAGGACAGTTCCCACGCCATCACCACGTCGGGGCATTTGCCCCCCACACAAAACGTCGAAAGCTGTTGCATGACGCCCGGACCGGATTGCACCGGTCGAACCTTGATATCGGGATGGCGGCGTGCAAACTCGTCGACGATGCGCATCCTGGCGTCACGCTCGTCCGGGTTGGCCGCGAAGAAGAAGGTGAGGGCGTCGTCGTCGGACGCGCACCCGGCCGGCCACGGTGCCAGCGCGGCCGCGGAAAGCGCGCCGGCGCCCCGCAGCAGGTTGCGCCGTCCGAACGGCTTATCGAGCATGGCTCTCCCGGTCTTGCCCCGTGGCCGGTTTCCCGGCCGACTATGTCTGACGTCCTTGGTACCCGATGAGGTTGTGATGTTCCTGGGTCGGCCGCCGCGGCAATGTCAGCGCGGCCTGACGGATTCGCTCGGCATTGCCGGTGATGTCGATCGTGTGGATGCGATCGTCGGCGCCGATGCCGATCACCAGCAGGACCTGTGCGCGCCCGCGGGCCGCGAGCACGATGCCCGGCGTCCCGTCGATGAGCATGACAGCACCGGCGCGCGCCCGCTGAGCGAACCGGCGAGTCTCCTTCGCGACCTCACAGGCGCCGCGCAACGTGGTTGGCACGTCCGCCGGGACGAGGGCCGGATCGACGGTGCGCACCACCTCGGGAGCGAGCAGGTCGAGCAGGCCCGCGATGTCACCGCCGCGCGTGGCCGCCAGAAACGCCTCGACCACCTGCAGGTGATCGGCGGTGCGGCGGGGCGGGGCGGCCGGCTCGGCGTGCAGGCGCCCGCGTGCCCTGCTGGCCAGCTTCTTGGTGGCCTCCGGTGACCGGTCCAAAAGCCCGGCGATCTGCTCGAACGGCATGGCGAAGACGTCGTGCAGCACGAACGCAACGCGTTGCGCCGGGGAGAGCCGGTCGAGCACGACGAGCAGGGCGCTGCTCACCGACTCCGCCAGCAGTGCGTCCTCGTCGGCCGCCTGCGACGCCGTCTGGGCCAGTCGGTCCAGTTCGTCGGCCCCGCCGAGCGGTTGCTCGGCGCGACGCTTACGCACCCGAAGCTGGTCGAACGCCTCGCGCGCGGTGATCGTGGTGAACCAGCCGGAGAGGTTGTCGACGGCATCGAAGTCCGCACGGCTGGCCTTGAGCCACGCCGACTGCACGGCGTCCTCGGCGTCGGCGACCGTGCCTAGCAGCTGGAACGCGACGGACCTCAGGTGCCGTCGATCGGCGTCGAAACGCCGTGCCAGATCCGCCAAATCCTTTGTTGCGCCCATGGGTCACCTTTTCCGCACGGAAGTCGTCAAGAAGATGACCGCATCCAACGGACTTCCTGTGGCAAAGGAGACAAGCACCATGACCTTACCGATTGTGCGCCGCGGCGCGCACTGCACGCATCCGACTCGCCGCTGCGGAAATCGCTGCGCGACAAGGGATTGATCCAGATGAGCACCGCACTTGTCGTGATCACGCTGATCACCGCCGCCATCACCGCCGCGATCGCCATCGCCGACTTCGTTCCGGCGCGATTCGTTCTGGCGAACTCTGCCCAGGTCGGGGTGCCGCGGTCGTGGTTGCCTGCGCTGGGCGCAGTGAAGCTTGCCGGGGCCGCCGGCATCGTTGTGGGCCTGCTGGGCCTGCGGGAATTGGGTATCGCGGCCGCCGCCGGCCTGGTTGCGTTTTTCATCGGTGCGGTGGCGACGCACGTGAGGGCACGCGTCCTGTACAACATCGCGTTTCCCGGCGCGTTTTTGTGCCTGTCCGCGGCTTCGCTGGCGCTGATGATGGTCCGGTGAAACACGCGTGGGTCACGCGGGAAAGTACCTGATCCGATTGATCGCGTTGCCGCGCCGGGCCACATCGGCGAACACGATGGCGCGCCCGTGACCCGAGTGGAGCGAGACCGCGACGGTGGGGCCCGCGCTGTTCATCTTGGTCGCGGCGGCCCCGTCCAGTTGCTCCGCCAGCTCGGCCAGTTCGAGTGGGTCGCGATCACCCAAAGTTATTGCGGCCTCCGAGGACAGCAGCCGTGCAGCGGAAAACGTGTCTTTCCGCGCGACCGCGTCGAGGAAGGTGGTCACCAGCCGCTGGTGACGCGCTCCCACCCGCCGAAATCCGGTCATGAAACCGGCGGTTCCGCGCCAGCCTTGGTTGCTCAGCAGCCCCCTGGACAGGTTCAGCGCGGGGCCCGCCGCGCCGGAGCCGGTGCGCAGGAATTGCGCCACCATGGCGGGAAGCTCCCAGTAGGCTCGCAGTTCGCCAATCTTCCACTCGCCGTTGGTTTCTCGGAGGTCGTAGCGCAGGAAGGCCGGAATGTACATCGTCACGGCCGAGCCCATCGCCACCTCGAGCTCGAGGTCCCGCAGTACCACCGTGCCGACCACGACGTCGAGATCTCGATGGAACTTGATGTCACGCGGACCGATGAATGTGTCGTAGAAGCGGCCGATCTGCTCATGGCCCACGTGCGGTCGCGAACCGACCGGGTCCTCGATCCGGCCGTCACCGGTGAACAGCCCCACCCACCCGGCGCGATCATGGGCGGCGGCCGCCTGCGGCGAGCGCTCCACGGCGGCCAGCAGATGTTCCCGTTCCAGCGGCACCACCGTTACGGTCCCCCAACCAACTCGATGCCGGCGGCGCGCATTTCCGCAAGCGCCTCGGCCGCGGAGTCCACGGCCGCGGCCGCGGTCAGGTCGACCAGCACCCTGGTGGTCAGGCCCGCCGCCGCCGCATCCTCGGCGGTTCGCCGGACGCAAAAGTCGGTGGCGATGCCGACCACGTCGACCTCGTCGACCCCGCGCCGCCGCAACCATTGAAGCAGCGTCGTCCCGTTGTCGTCGACGCCCTCGAAGCCGCTGTAAGCGGCGGCGTGGGCGCCCTTGCGAAAGATCGCATCGATGCGCCGGATGTCCAGATCGGGCCGAAGATTCGCGCCCGTGCTTCCGGCGACGCAGTGCACCGGCCAGGTGGACGAGAAGTCCGGCCGGTCGGAGAAATGATCACCCGGATCGATGTGGAAGTCTTGGGTGGCCACGATGTAGTGGTAGCCCGGGTCACCGGACAGATAGTCGTTGATGGCGGGCGCCACCGCGGCGCCGCGGGCCGTCGGCACGGAGCCGCCCTCGCAGAAATCGTTTTGCACGTCGACGATGATCAACGCTCGCACGCGCTCCACCCTATCGGTGTGCACCTCTATGTCCATGCCGGTCTAGCTGGGGATATTGACGCCACGGTTTGCTCGACAGGCAGCCGGGTAATACACCGGCCATGGTGCTCAGGAGAATCGCGCGACCTCTGTTGTCAGTGGCTTTCATCGGGCAAGGAGTCAATTCACTGCTCAACCCTAAATCCGCGGCGGAGGCCGCGGCCCCGGCGGTGGAGGGTCTTCAGGCGTTGCCGGATTCGGTGAGCGGCAGCATTCCCAGCGACCCCGAGACGGTCGCGCAGATCACCGCGGCCGTTCAAATCGGCGGCGGGCTGCTGCTTGCCAGCGGCAAACTCCCCCGCATCGCGTCGGCGGCGCTCGCGGTGACGGTATTGCCGGCCAACCTTGGGACGCACTCGTTCTGGAACGAGAGCGACCCGGTGGCCAAAGCCCAGAAACGTCAACAATTTCTCACCGACCTAAGCCTGTTGGGCGGCCTGTTGATCGCCTCGGCCGACACCGCCGGCAAGCCCTCGCTCGGATGGCGCGGCCGGCGCGCAGCGGAACGGCTCTCCGAGCGGGTGTCGTCGGCGTGGCCCGGTTCCGACGACTCGGCCTTCGATGCCGATTTCTCCGAGCTGGGTGATCGGATCGCACACGGCTTGCACATCGGCGCCGAGCGGGGTCGCGAACTGGCCAGCACCGCGGCCGAGCGTGGCGCGCCCTACGCCGAAGCCGCACTCGAACGCGGCCGCGAACTGGCCAGCACCGCGGCGGAACGGGGCGCGCCCTACGCCGAAGCCGCACTCGAACGCGGCCGCGAACTGGCCAGCACCGCGGCCGAACGGAGCAGGCCGTTGGCGAAGAAGGCGTGCAAGCGTGGCGAGGAATGGGCCGACGAGGCCGCCGACCGGGCCGCGTACCTGGCCGAGAAGGCCCGCAAGCGCAGCGAAGAGTTTGCCGACGAGGCCGCCGACCGGGCCGCACCGCTGGCGAAGAAGGCCCGCAAGCGCAGCGAGAAACTGGCCAAGAAGGCGCGCAAACGCAGCGAGAAGCTGGCCAGCACGGCGCGGGCGCGCGGCGAGGAATTCGCCGAAACCGCCCGTCAGCGGGGCAGCGACCTGGCCGACACCGGCCGCCGCAAGCTGTCTTGGTAGTGGGTACGAGCTAGTCGGGCCAGCGAGACCGCAGGTTCTCCGGCGTCCATGCCGGCCACTCGGGTGTGCCGACCGTCAGGCCGCCGCTGAGCCGCGCGACGATCCGCGGGCCGCGCAGCCGGCTGTTGTCGTACACCGTCGCGAGGTCAGACAACGCGATGGCCTCGGCGACCGGCTTCCACAACCGGCGGTGGCGCTCGCGGATCTTGGCTTCCGGCACATCGTGACCGCCGTGCCGCACGCGGTGCCGGACGCGTTCCACCGCAAGGTCTTCCGGGATGAGCAGCACATGCAGCACGACGGTGAAGCCCGCGCGGCGCGCGGTGTGGATCAGGTCCAGCTTGGACGGATGGGAAAACACCGTCTCGGCGATGAAGGACCGACCCAGCTCGATCAGCTTGGCGCGGGTGTCGGCGGCGACGCGCGCTGCGTCGTAGGAGTGCGAGGCCGGGTCCTCCGGCCAGCGTTGCCTCGCGATCTCGTCGGCGTTGACCACCAGGCTTCCCGGCAGCAGCGGCGCGAGGGTGAAGGCGATGAAGGTGGATTTACCGGCACCGTTCGGCCCGACCACGAGGTCAAGTCGATCCATCGGGCCGCCGAACCGTCGACGATCGCCGGGTCAGCGCCGGCCCGCGAGCACCACCGCGGCGCCGTCGGGGCGGTGCTCGACGATCTCGCCGTCGTCGTTGAGGGCCACCGTGGTGACCCCCTGCCCGGCCAGCGTCGCCCCGTAGTTGGTGCGCGCCAGGCTTTCTTCGATGGCCGCGGAGATCTCGGCGTTGAACACCACGCCCTCCTCGACGGTGAGCTCGCTGGTCGCGAGCTGGCCGGCGAGGGCGGCTTCGACCCGGCGCCGCGAAGCGGTGTGCTGGCTGGACACCGCGCGCCCGACCCGCGCCCAGTGGTCGAGTTGCTGCTTGGCCGAGCGGCTCTGCCGGGCACCCTCGGCCGCCGCGCTGTCCATCAGGTCGGATGCGACCCGCGTGACACGATCGAGAGCCTCGGCCATGGCTTCCTCCAATGCAACAGTCCGTTACAAGCTGTAGCATAATGCTACACAATTGCACTTGCAGTTGGTATGGGCGTTTCAACCGACCGGCTCGGTACGGCATCGCCTTCTGGCGCGACGCGTCACTGAATCCGTTGCGGCCCGAACCACACGTCGTCCGGGACGCCGATCGCCCCGGCCCTTTCGCGGGCCGTGGCCAGTTCTCGCGAGCTAGCGAATTGGCGCGCCTTGTCGACGTCGTGCATGTCCATCACGACGATGACCGTGTTGGAGTCGGCGGCGTCGACGTAGGTCCCGGTGACCACCAAACCGTGGTTACGTCGCACGGCATCGAGCTCGGGATCGCGGAAGACTGCGTTCCACTGCTCGACGCTACCGACTTTTTGCTTGACGAGCATTACTCCGACCATGACGAATCCTCCTGACAGCGTTCCGTTTTCACGACATGGTTTTGGATGCGGTGACCAGTCAGGCCGCCCGCAGGGCAGCCACACCGAGGGAAATCGCACCGACGCCCGCTGGGCCTGAATTCTTTTGCGGCCGCTCGGCCGTACGCCCCACCCGCTTTCGCTTCGTCGCCGCTGATCCCCTGGGACAATGTCTACGATCGTAGACATACAACTCTATGCGGCTCGGCTGATCATGTCTACAGTCGTAGATAAATTTCCGAGGGAGCACGATGCCGCGCACGTCAAACCGCACGGGTCCGGATACGGGCCCGCCACGTCGCAACGCCGCCGCCACCCGAGCGCGACTGCTCACCGCGGCGCGCGAACAGTTCTTGCGCCACGGGTATCGGGCCACCTCGCTACGCGCGATCGCGGCTCAAGCCGGCGTGGACGTGATGCTCGTCCGGCGCTACTTCGGGTCCAAACAACAGCTCTTCGACGAGGCCACCAACATCTCCGACAACGTCGAAACGGTCCGATTATCCACCGATGCGGCGGTGGGCCAGACCTTGATCGAACGCGTGCTGCAGGCCCGTCAGGATAGCGACGTTCCGCTGTTCGCGCTGCTGCGCTCCAGCGGGGACCCCGACGTCGTCGCGCGCCTCAACGATCAGCTCGAAAACGGCCTGACCGCCAACCTCTCCCGACGGATCCAGGCCGACAATCCCCGACTTCGCGCCGACCTGGTCGCGGCCCTGCTGCTCCGGCTCGCCGGCCTGCGCGTCCTGCTACACAAGGAGCCGATAGCCACCGCCGACGACCGCGACATCGCCGCCGTCTTTACCGAAGCATTCGCGACTCTGACCAAACTGCCCCAAGGCGCTCCACCACCAACAGCGGGTGCTGACCACTAGCCGCCGCAGTCAGTCACTCAAGGCTGGAATCCGAAATCGCTTGCGCCGCTCCTAATTCCGCCGTCAAGCGTCGCGCTGTCCTTTCACGACGGTCTCGACGATCGCCTCGACGCCGGGACCGACGTCGACGGTCATGCCGGCCTCGTCGGGACCGAGGGGTTCCAGGATGTCCAGTTGCGAGCGCAGCAGCGCTGCCGGCATGAAGTGATCCGTCCGGATCGCCAGCCGGCCGCCGATCAGCTCCGCCGAACCCGAGAGATGCAGGAACTCCACGCCCGGGCAGTGGGTGCGCAACTGGTCGCGATATTTCCGCTTCAGCGCCGAACAACTCACGACGCCGCCGTCGCGGTGGGCCGCCAACCAGTCGCCGACCCGCTCCAACCAGGGATAGCGGTCGTCATCGTCGAGCGGTTCGCCGGCCGCCATCTTGACGATGTTGGCGGCCGGGTGCAGGGTGTCGGCGTCGACGAACGGAACCCGCAAGCGCCGCGCGAGCGCCGCCCCCACCGTCGACTTGCCCGATCCGGAGACGCCCATCACCACGACGGGGGCCGATCCGCTCACCTACGTGTGGTCGCCAAGGTTGCGGTTCCATTCCAGCCAACCCACGCCGCTGCGCCCGTCGGCCGTGCTGATCGTGGCCCAGACGCGGGGGAACTGGCTGACCCGCCCGTCCTTCGCGACGAGCCGGACCGGCGCCTGACCGCGCACGCACACGTCCGCGGTGATCTCCGCCGGCGTGAGCTGTAACGTCGCGGTGAGCGGTAACCCGTTGTCGGCGAACGACTCTCGTGAGTCAACGGTCTGCAGCTCGGTGACCTTGCCGTCGGCGCCCTGTTCGTAGCCGATGCTGAACGCGGGGGCCCCGGGAATCCGGATGTTCACGCCGTGCAGGTGGGTGCCGTCGTCCAGGTGCAGCGCGCTCCAGATCCAGTCCATGCCCCACCAATCGCGTACGCCCCACGAGTGATCGCGCTGCCCGGGAACGGATTCCAGGCGGTAGCCGGTGCCGTCGATCGTGACGTCGCCCGAGACGGTGCACGGAATTTCGTAGCGCGTCGTCAGCCCGTACTTGTACGGCGTGCCGTCAGTGGCCCACACCAGGTTCATGGTCATCTCGACCGGGGTTCCCGGCTCCCCGCGCAACAACGCGGACGGGTCGGCATAGGCCTGGCCCCGCGCCCGCACGTCGACGCGATAGCTCTGCAGCGGCACCTCGGCGGAATGGCCGAGCTCGAAGTCATCGGTGCGCACCGTCCACGGGTCCGGCGGCAGCGGCACCTGCGCGTCGACGGCGACCGTCGGCATGTCGGGGCCGCACAACAGCACGTGCACCCAGGCGGTCTGCTCGTTAGCCACCCGGCCCAGGCGAAACCAGCCGCCCAATCCCTGTGCCGCGTCGGCGAAGTCGGCGTACCAGCTCTCGCTCCACAGCGGTTCGGCGGTGGCTTCGTGGGCGAGTTCGTCCTCGTCCGACGGCCGCAACGGCTCGGGCGCGGCCGGTGTGGGCAGCGTCGACAGCGCATCCGTGTCCAGCACATGGTCGCAGTGCCGTTGCAGCATCGTCATGAACATCCGGTCGCCGCGGTCGGTGCGCTCGACCAGCATGGGCGAGACGATCGCCATCATCACCCCGAAGAAGCTCTGCCGGCGCACCCCGTCGGCGACGTCGGCCAGGTCCAGTGGCGTTCGCGGACCCAGCGCCTCATGGTAGGCGCGCAGCAGCGCGTCGTAGTGCCGCCGACGGTCCTCGGTGGGCAACGCGCCACCGAGGAAGTAGGCCAGGTCGGTCAGGGCCGGACCCCAGGACACGGTCTGCCAATCGACCACCGTCAGCGCGCGATCGGCGCCGTCGGTACCGAACAGCATGTTGTCCAGGCGGTAGTCGCCATGCACCAGGCCCTGGAGGCGGCCCCGCTCGGGCACCTCCCCCTCCTGGGCCAGGTAGCCGTCGAACGCGGCCACCAGGCGTTCGCACACCACGCGGTGCTCCGGCGCGATCTGGTCGCCGTAGCGGTCGACGAAACCGGCGTACAGCGGGGCGATCATCGCCTGGCTGAGCGGAGCCGCGCGGTTGAGCCACGGCGCCTCGGCCAGCGAGGCGTCGCCGAGCAGCGGCCCGTGCAGCCGTCCCAGTTCGACGGCGCCGAGTCGGGCCTGTTCGACTGTCGCCCCGGCGATTTCGTCGCCGACGACGGCCGGCCCGGCATCGCCGAGCAGCAGGTCGAAGACGCCGGTGGAGGTGTCGACCGCCGCGTGGTAGCAGGGCGCGATGGGACCACCCAGCCCCGGCGCGATGTCGCCGTAGAAGCGCACCTCCCGCTCGTAAAGCCCCAGCGCCAGCCCGGTCTGCCGGCTGACCGGATCGGTGGCCGCGACCTTCAGCACCACCGACTCGGGCCCCACCGAGGGCCCTTCGGCGTAGCTGAGCCGGACGCGGTAGCACTCGCTCATCTGGCCCGTACCGATGCGTTCCACCGAGAAGTCGGCGATGGGTCCGGTGCCGATGACCGCGGCCAGCCAGGAGGCGGTGAGGTCACTGGGTCGTTCGATGACTTGCTCGGTCTCGGCATGCATGAGGGTTAGCGTGCCAGGTCAACGCGCCAATGAGAAGCCGTCCCATGCCATTCGGCGATGCTGATGCGGATCGAACTCGACGCGGGACTTGCGGTCGAAGACCATCACGGCCCGGTCCTCGGCGGTGTAGAGGGGCCAGTCCTCCCCCGGCACGCCGGTGCGGCTGAAGGCCCGCCAGCGGCGCTGCACCTGATTGCTCACCCGCAACGCGGCCCGCCGGTCGGCCGCCGCGGTCAACAACGCGCCGAATCTGGTGCGGTAAACGTCGAAAACCGCGAGCAACTCGGTGGCATGCGTGGCTCCGAAACCGGACCAGCGCAGCGTGCGCGGGGCGTAGTCGTAGCGGTAGAGGTACGTCGGCGCGTGCGCGCCGTGGGACTCCGCGATCTGCCAGGCCGCCGACGCGAACGCGAAGTCACCGCCGAGCTGGATGCACGCCGCCCGCTCGGGATAGTCCGGATATGCGGCGGTAATGCGTTCGCGGATAGCGGGTTCGGCCTCGGCGAGCAGCTCCTCGACCATCGTCTCGTTGGTCGGCAACATCGCCAGGAACCGGGTGAACAACCGACCTTCCTCGGCGTTCGTGCCCACGATCAGCGGGACCCGGTGGGCCTCGCCGCGCCGCATCGCCTCCACCGGATCCAGCGGCAGGATGTCGTCACCGAAGACGGGGCCGATCGGGAAGGCGCCCAGCCTGTTCCGCATGCCCTCGTCGATCAATCGGTGCTGGGTTTCCACCAGTTGGGCGGCGGAGACCGACATCAGCGCGTTGGCGGCGTCCTGCCTGCGCACTCCGAGCAGGTTGGCAAAGCGGTTCGCGAACTCTGCGGCAACCTCTTTCGACCGCACCAGACCCGAGGCCGGACTTTCCGAGATCGCCCGGGCGAACAGGCCTTTGGCGGCGGGCACCGCCAGCAGTGAGGCGGTGATGCACGCGCCGGCGCTCTCGCCGAAGATGGTGACGTTGTCCGGGTCACCGCCGAACCCCGCGATGTTGTCGCGAATCCACTGCAGCGCCAGCACCAGGTCGCGCAGGTACAAGTTGCTGTCGATGGTGATCTCCGGCGTCGACAGGGACGAGAAGTCCACGCACCCCAGCGCGCCCAGCCGGTAGTTCACCGAGACGTACACACATCCCCGGCGTGCCAAAGCAGCGCCGTCGTAGAGCGGCGTGGCCGAGCTGCCCAGGAAATAGCCGCCACCGTGGATGAACACCATGACCGGCAGTGGTCCCTCGACCGCACCCTCGGGTGCCACGACGTTGAGGGTGAGGCAGTCCTCGCTCATCGGCTGATAGCGGCCCCCCAAACCCGACATGCCGAGCAGGGTGTAGCGGCGCTGCTGGGGCGCGCAGTTGCCGAAGCCATGGCAGTGCCGGACACCCGACCACGGCTGGGCCGGCTGCGGCGCCCGGAAGCGCAGGTTTCCCACCGGTGGACGGGCATAGGGGATCGACCGCCACCGAGTGACCCCGTCGCGGGTGAAGCCTTCGACGGTGCCGATGGCCGTGCGTGCGCGGACAGTGCGCTGATGCATAACCCGACGGTAACCGACATGACTGTCGTAACGCGCGCGCAGCGCCTTAATCGCCCGGCGCGCCGGTTAGCCTGGCTGGATGCGGATAGCTGCGGTGATCGCCGCGTCACTAATGGTCGCCGGGTGCTCACATGCCACGGGCGGCCATTCCGAGCCCACCGGAAGCACCACCCAGGCATCGACCGGCGCCGGGGCGCCGGGAAGCAAATCGCCCGCACCGGCCGCCGCGCCGGCCGCGGGAGCGGCAATCTCTGACGTCATCGCGTGGATCGAGGCCGGTCACCAGGTCGATCCGGGCCGCTTTCACACGGCCACGCGCGACGGTGCGGCCACGCCACTGGGCCACGACATCGCGCTGACGGCGATGGCGGGCAAGGTCTCGTGCATGACCGATGCCAAACACACGGGCGGCGCGCTGGCCTGCCTGGTGAGTCTGACCAACCCGCCGCCGGCGCCCGCCACGGCCTATGGCCAGTGGCAAGGCGGCTGGATCGGCTTCGACGGGGTGAACCTGCAGGTGGGATCCGCCCGAGCCGATCCCGGTCCGTTCATCAACGGCAACGGGCCGGAACTGGCGAACGGGGATTCGCTGTCGTTCGGTGACTACCGGTGCCGCGCCGACCAGTCCGGTCTGTATTGCGTGAACTACGCGCACCAGTCGGCGGCCAAATTCAGCCCCGCCGGCATCGAGCCGTTCGGCTGCTTGAAGCCGGCGCCACCACCGGACGGTGTCGGCACGGCGTTCAGGTGCTGAGGCCGGCCATGATGGTCGCGAAGAGCTCGCTCATCTCGTCGGCGGTTCCGCCCGGCACGGTGTAGCCGGTTTCGTCGCGGATTTCCGCGAGGTGATCGCGCACGTCCTCGATGGACAACCCGGGCCGGTAGAAACCCTTTGTCCTGCCGATGAAGAACCGCGAAACATGGCCGGCGCCAACGGTATAGATCTCCCCCGACACCGGACAGTCACGATGGGTCAGGAATGCCGCCACCGGAGCCACCAGCGCTGGATCCAGCTTCTGAAGATATTGGCCCACAAGGTCGTCCAGCACCGCCTGTGCGGCGGGATCGTCGGGCTGCGCGGCGCCGTCCACGGAGTGCGCCAGCATCCGGGTGTAGGCGATCGGGGCGAGGGCATTGACCTTGATGTTGTGGTCGGCGCCTTCGGCGGCCAGCACGCGGGTCAGGCCGATCAATCCGGTCTTGGCCGAGCCGTAGTTGCTCATTCCGGCCGCCCCGAGTATTCCTGCGGCCGAACAGGTATGGAGGATGCGGCCATACCCCTGTTCGCGCATGGCTTTCCAGGCCGGCCTGGTGACGTAGAACGCGCCCTTGAGATGCACGTCCAGCAGTGGCTCGAACCGTTCCGCGGTCATGTCCTCGAACGGCGCGTCCCCGACGATGCCGGCGTTGTTGATCAGGATGTCGACTCGTCCCCATGCGTTCAGCGCGGTGTCGACGATCGCCTGTCCGCCTTCGGGACTGGTGACGCTGTGGCTGTCCGCTACGGCGTCACCGCCGAGGTCGCGGATCTCGGCCGCCGCGGTATCAGCGGCTCGGCTGTCGGTGCCGTCTCCGGTCACCGAGCCACCCAAGTCGTTGACCACGATGCGCGCACCACGGGAGGCCAGCAGCAGCGCGTATTGCTTACCCAAACCGCCACCGGCGCCGGTGATGACGGCGACCTGGTCGTCAAACCTCAGCTCGCCGCTCACCAGCTCACCGGAAGTTCTTTCATGCCGTAGATGTTGGCGTCTTTGAATCTCAGCTGCTCCGGCGGCACCGCCAGTCTGAGCCCGGGCAGGCGGCGCGCCAGCGTGGCGAACGCAACCTGCATTTCCACGCGGGCCAGGTTCGCGCCGATGCATTGATGCACGCCGTAGCCGAAGCCCAAGTGCCCGCGGGTGTTTCGATCGACGTCGAAGGTTTCGGGATTGTCGACGAACTCGGCGTCCCAGTTCCCGGCGAGCAGGCTCATCATGACGTACTCCCCCGCGCGAATCAGCTGACCACCGATCATCAGATCTTCGGTCGCGATGCGGTCGACCTGGCTGTGCACGATGCTGAGGTAGCGCATGAGTTCTTCGACGAGGTTGGCGATGACGGCGGAGTCGTCGGTATGTCCGAGTCGCTCGAACACGTCGGGATGTTCCAGTAGCGCAACCGTTCCCAGCGAGATCATGTTGGCGGTCGTTTCGTGGCCTGCCTGCATCATGATCACGGCGTTCATGGCCGTGGTGGCCTGGTCGAGTTGGCCCGTCGCCACGTATTCGGTGACCAGCCGGCTGATCAAGTCATCCCCGGGTTCGCGCGCCTTGCGCTCCACCAGTTCCTGGATGTAGGCGTACATGGCTCCGAACGCCTGTCCCTTTTCCGCGTCGGTCGATTTCTGGTCGAGCCCCTTGGTGGTGTTGGACTGGAAAAGTTGGAGGTCTTCGGGCGGCACTCCCAGCAGCAACGCGATCACCATCGACGGGACCGGCAGGGCGAATTCACGCACCAGATCGGCCGGTGCGCCGCCCTCGATCATCTGGCCGAGATAGTGGTCGACCCATTCCTGAATGTGGGGGCGCATCGATTCGCAGCGCCGGAAGGTGAAGTTGCTCGTCATCATGCGGCGCAACCGATGATGCTCGGGATCGTCGGTCCGCGCGAACATCACCGGGACCTTGTTCTCCTCGTCCTTCGGCATGATCGAGTCCGAAATTGTCTTCGCGGACAAGCGCGGATCGACCAGCGCCGCCCTGATGTCCTGGTAGCGGCTGACCACCCACACCGGGTTGCCCTGAAACATCGCCTTTCGGAGCCCGGGTTGCTCCCGCCAGTCCCCGAATTCGGACGGGGGCGCGAGTGGGCAGCGTGCGGGCCGCGGTAGGGGCAGCACCGGAAGACCGGCGTCGGAGCAGGAGTCGGAAGTCTCGAATGATATTGACATGAACCGCGTTTCCCATTAAGTGTCAGATACCTGCCAGTTGTAGAGCGTAAAGCGACGGGTTGCCGGCAGTCAACCGTCAGTTACGCTGTCACGATGACCGCGGTCGAAGACCGGCCGTTGCGGGCCGACGCGGCGCGCAACGTCGAGCGCATCCTGCGCGCGGCGCGCGAGGTCTACAGCGAGATGGGGCCCGACGCCCCCGTGGAAGCGGTCGCTCGCCGGGCGGGCGTCGGCGAGCGGACCCTCTACCGCAGGTTTCCCGCAAAGGCCGACCTGGTCCGCGCGGCCCTGGATCAAAGCATCGCCGAGGACCTCACGCCGGTGATCGAGAAGGCGCGCCGCGCCGAGGATCCGCTGCGCGGTCTGACCCAGCTGATCGAAGCGGCGATCTCGCTGGGGGCGCGGGAACACAGCCTGCTGACCGCCGCGCGGCGCGCCGGATCACTCACGTCCGACGTTTCGGTCTCGCTCAACGACGCGCCCGGCGAGCTTGCCCGCGCGGGCCAGCGAGCCGGCACTATCCGCACCGACCTGGTCACTGACGACCTGCCTCGCCTGGTCGCGATGCTCTTCAGCGTGCTGTCGACCATGGATGCGGGCAGCGACGGCTGGCGACGCTATGTCGCCCTCGTCGTCGACGCGATCTCGGTCAACGACCGTCAGCCGCTGCCTCCGGCCGCTGCCCTGCGCTATGAGGTGCAGCCGGACAGCTGGCCCCTATGACGAGCGGCCGCTCAGCCGGCCGGTAGGCCCGCTTTGACCGCGTCGTCCTGCTTACGGGCGAGATCGAGCATGATGTCGGCCGGCGTGGGATTGCCGATGACACAGTCGGACTCCAGGTCGACCATGGCCCTGCCCTCGACGAACACCGCCTCGGAGATCTCCATCGGGTTGGCCGGGTCGGTTCCCTGCCCGATCACCATGAACCCGTTGGTGCCGACGTCGATGGGCTGCTGCTGCCCGTTGACCTTCTTACCGACGACGTCGCGCATGTTCGCCGCGGTCTGGGTGGCCGTGGCCGCGTCGGGGAACACCGCGATCGTGTCGATGATGGTGCGCTTGCCGTCGGGGTTCTTGAAAACCTGTCCCACGCCGGTGATGCCGCTCGGATTCTGGGTCGGCGGCCCGTCAACGGTGGCGTTGGGGCCGACGTCGCCGGGCTTGATCAGCAGGTTGCTGTAGTCCGCCGGCGCTCCTGGCGACGCGCTCGTCGGGGAGCCCGACGAGGCGGCCGAGCTGGACGACGAGGCCGAACCGGATGACGCCGTGGGGCTCTTGCCTCCGCCGCAGCCCACCACCGCCGCGCCGATCAACACCGCGCTAGCCGTCAAGCCGAGCACCGTCTTCATAAGGGCTCTCCTTTTGAGAAGTCAGCTATTTGTATCCGTTACCGCGCGCGCCGGCAGGCGAACACGCGAAATTCGGCCGCCAGACGAATGTCCATCTGACAGCCCAGCCTATGGGGTTGACGCGATCTCAGTAAGGGTGCGCGTTGACAGGGACCTTGTGTCGTCCTAGTTGATGGTCACTCCCGCGTCGACCTTGAACTGCAATCCCGTCACATACCTGGACTCATCCGATAGCAGGTACAGCACAGCGTTACTGACGTCGACGGGCTCGACGGCCGGCGTGGGCATCGCATTGACGAAGATGGGAATCAGGTCCGGGCGTTCCTCGGAGAAGACGGCTCCGATCGACGGAGGGATCATGCCGGTCGGGCACCCGGTGGGATGCACAGAATTGACGCGCACGCTGTGCGCGGCCAACTCGTTGGCCAACCCCAACGTCAGGCCCACGACACCGTGCTTGGCAGCGGTGTAAGGATGCTGCAGTGGAAAGCCTTTGATGGCGCCCGCGGAGCTGATGTTCACCAGGCTGCCGCCGCCTTGGTCAAGCAAATGCGGGATCGCCGCCGCGCACGTATTCCAGGTTCCGATCAGGTTTACATCGACGACCGTGCGCCAGTCGTCGAGAGTTGTGGTGTTCCATGGCCCGACGGTTAACACACCGGCGTTGGCCACTGCGCCGTCTAGGCCACCCAGTTCGCCGACGCCGTCATCTACGGCCTTGCGCAATGCGACATCGTCGCGGACGTCGACGATATGACCTACGCAACGTGGGCCCAATTCCCTAACCAGCTCTACCGTTTCGGCGAGATCTTCCTCTGTGGCCAGAGGATATTCGATCTGCGGCAGCGATTGGCAGATGTCGACCAGGATCAGGTCGGCGCCCTCCTGCGCAAGCCGCAGCGCATGGCTGCGGCCCATGCCGCGGGCGGCGCCGGTAATCAGAATGCGTTTACCGGCAACGCGTCCCGAAGGTGATGCCGTCATGCAACAAATCCGGTTAGTGCTCGTTCCACATCAGGCCTCGCATCGTTGCGGAGAGTGGGATATCCTCCACGCCGATCAGCCCCTGGGGCGCGCGGCATACCCAATCGATCGCATTGACGGCTCGGCCGGCCGTCGAAATGCAGCCGGCATCAGTGGAATCGAAAAGAGCGTGCGAAACGTGGGTGTTGATTTCGACCCGCGGTTCGCCCTCCACAACGACGCGATGAACCCCGGTGTGGCCGTCGGGCGGGAATTCCCAATCGGGCGCCGCGCCCTGGGTGAGCCTGGTGACGTGCTCGAGGGTGATGACCGGTTCGCCGCCGCGCACGCCCTCGGTGGCGAACCGCACCGCCGCCATCTGTCCGGGCTCCACGGTCATCATGGTGCAGTCGATTCGCTCAGGGGTATACCAGGGTTCGCAGCGCTGGCGCACGTCGTCGAGCTTTATGTCGAGGTGGTCCGCCAGGCTTCGGACCTGACCACCCCACATTGCCACGATCACCCCGGGCAGGAACATCATCGGCGGGTCGTCGTCCGGTGTCGATCCGAAACCCATTGCAGCACCAGTGAACTCGGCATCATCGTAATTACCGTAGTCGAAGATCTCCTGGACGGTGATCGAGGAGACCCGGGTGGTCAGGCTCACTGCCGAGTGCACCAGGGTATCGCCGGAGAAACCGGGGTCGATGCCGTTGACGTAAAGGGAGGCGTTGCCGGCCGCGCAGGCACGCTCCAGGGGCTCTCGCAACCAGTCGTCGGCGTGGCGAGGCGTGACCAGCCAGACCATCGATGTACCGACCACGTTGGTGCCCGCCGTGAGGAACTTGGCCATCTGTTCGATGGCTTCCATCGGCCGAGTCTCACCCTGAGACGTGTAGACCACGCAGTCGGCGCCGAGGGCCACCAGGCCGTCGATGTCGTCGGTGGCGATGATGCCGGTCGGTTCGTCCAGTCCGCACAACTGCGCCGCATCCTGACCGATCTTCTCGCTGCTGGCGGCATGCACGCCGACAAGCTCGAGATCGGGTCTGCCGATGATTGCTCGCAACGAATGCCGGCCCACATTACCGGTGGAGAATTGAATGACTCTGCGCATGGTTATTCTCGTCCTTCCGGCGGTGGGTGATGACCCATCATGACGCGCTCAATCACAGCGCAGGTCAGTAATCGGGTATCGGCAGCGGCGAATTGTTCGAATCGATGCCGCCATCGACGTGGAACGTCGCGTTGGTCGCGTAACAATCGCGCGTGGACAGGTACACCGCGAGCCGTCCGAGATCCTCGACGTCGCCTAGCCGATGCAGCGGTGTAGCCTCCTGCATCTTCTCCAGCGACCCGGGCATCAGATCCAGGCTGCCCTTCAGACCGTCGGTGGCGAAGGACCCCAGGGCGATGGCGTTGACGCGAATCTTGGGGGCGAGTTCCTGTGCCATGGCGCGGGTAAGCGCTTCCAGGCCGCCCTTGGCAACGCAATACGCGGTCAGCGCCCGGATGCCGAATCGCGCCGAGCCCGACGAGATATTGATGATGGAACCATGTCCGGCGCTGAGCATGTGTGGCGCCACGAGCTGACTCATGATGAAGGCCGACGTCACACACCAGTCGAACGTGTGCCGGAAATCCTCGTCGGTGATGTCAAGGAACCGCGCGTAGGTCGACCCGCCGACATTGTTGACCAAAATGTCGATGCGGCCGAGGCGATCCATCGCCGTGTTCACGACCCGCTCTGAATCCGGACGACTCATCGCGTCCGCGACGAGCGCCAGCCCCTTGCCGCCCGCGGCCTCGATACCCTCAATCGTGCCAACGATATCCGCCTCGGTCCGCGCGGTCCCGACCACCGTGGCGCCCGCCTCCGCCAGCACCCGGGCAATGCCCGCTCCCACACCCTTCCCCGCTCCCGTGACGATCGCGACCTGTCCGTCCAGCCTGAACTGCTCCAATGCCATGCTGGCTCCTCCGATGTGTGGGTGCGCGTTCAATCTATGAAGCTTGCTGACTAAAGTCAACGAATTCATGAGGCCGATATCCGTCAGAGTGCGGAGCGCTCAACAATGACACGTTGTGCGAGCCTTTTTGGCTGGGACACGGCATACTGGTCGGGTTAGCCTCGAAACTCTGACATGAGTCAGGTCAACCGTGAGGAAAGCAATGGCTGTGACGGACCGGTTGTCGGCACGAGAAGCTAAGCGCCTGCGGACGCGGGAGCGATTGATGGGCGCCGCGATCGGTGAGTTCGCCCGCGCCGGGATGGCCGAGGCCGACGTGGGGGCCATTGTGGCCGCAGCGGGCGTCGCCCACGGGACCTTCTTCTTCCACTTCCCCACCAAAGAGCATGTGCTGCTGGAGCTGGAGCACCGCGAAGAGGACCGAATCGCCAAGCAGTTCGCGCAATTCCTGAAGTCCAAACACGACCTCGCCTCGGCATTGAATGAGGCAGTCCGATTGGTCGTCGGATTGGAACGCCGCCTGGGCGATCGACTCTTCAATGACTTTCTCGCGCTGCACTTCTCCCAAACCCGTCCGCAGACCGAAGACGGCCGGGATCACCCGCTGATCGTCTTGGTCGCCCAAGAGATCGCGCAGGCCCAAGAACGCGGCGAGACCGATGCGGATGTCAATCCAATGAACAGTGCGGTGTTCTTCTTGCTGGGTCTCTACGCGCTGTTGATCACCACCAACCACTGGCCGACTGGCCGCACGCTGCTGGAAGACTATGTCGCGAGGACTTTGCGAAGCTTAAAACCATGACGCGGACGTTAAGGCCGTACGACACCACGCAGCGGCATAAGCCCGAGTTCGTTGTGGGACATGAACCCCGGCGGAGCGTCGCACACTGCGGGAATGGCGTTCGCGGGGCCCATCGCAGTCCAGGTGTAGCCGGGCAGCGCGTAGCCACCATTCGGGTCCTGCGCCCCCTGCAGGATCAGCTCCGTGGATGAATCGCCCTCAATCACTATGCGGTAGTGGTAATGCTGAGGCCAATCCTCCTGCGGTTCAATGGCATCGAACGTGTCCATCGTGTATATCTCATGAAAGATCAAAAGGGGCTTGCCCTCCACCCAAGCGGTCCACTTGTGATGCTGGCGAGCAACCGTGCCCTTCTTGATCACGCCCTTGAAGCCCGGCATGTCGCTGGTCTCTCCGCCCTCGAAGGGGATGTCGCGCGTGGCGCACCCTAGCTCCACCTCAGTCGTATATTTCTCGACTGTCTTACCCATTCCCTCCACAACCATTGCCATCGACTGAGCGAACAGGGGCCATGCCTGTCCCAACAGGTTCGGGCCGTCCTCAAACCCGGCAGGATCGCTCCCCATTCCCATCTCATGCAGGTACTTCAGCGTGTCCCGACCAAAGTTCACCACCTCGTAGATGTGAATGGTGTCAATCTGGCTGACGATTCGTGCCAGCGTCAGAACGAGTAGGTCTCCGGCAAAGCCCGGGTTGACACCACCTGCATGAAACGACGTCCCGCCCTCATGGCAAGCGGCATCGATCTTGTCGACGTCCGCCTTGCTGTGTTCGGTTCGATACCACCAGGCGCCACCGGAGGCGACGACATTCTTCCCCCCGCGCAGTAAGCGGCACACCTCATCGGGGTCAGACCATAGCGGCGCATAGAACACGCAATCGGCGTCGAGTGCCTCGATGGCAGCCTTGTCGGTGGTCGCGCGCACCCCGGTCGGCGCTTTGCCGCAGAGCTCGCCGGCGTCCTTGCCTACCTTCTCCGGACGATTGCACAGGACTCCGACCAGTTCATAGGCAGGATTGTGCACGAAATGACGGAGCGCTACCGTGCCGACATTCCCTACGCCCCATTGAATTACGCGATACTTTTTCTCGGCCGGCGGCTTGGGTGTCATCGCTACTCCTTTGCACCAGCGCTAGCGCGGACGAACCGTCTTTCGCCGCCGGCACACGATGCCGCAACGGCTGAGCGCCCGCTGAGCGTAGGCGTCCGTTGAATGATGTGTCAACGACTGAGAGCTGACTTTCGTCAGTAACTTCCACCCTGCGCAGCCAACGGAGGGCGCCACGCCGAAGGTGGACAGGCCGGTTATGCCTCGGTATAACAGCGAGACGCCGCCAGTGTCGTGGCGGCCCGTACCAACTTCGCGGAAAGTCCGCATGGCATCTTCTGCTGACTTCAGTCAGCCTGTTATAGTGCACGAGCGATCCAATCAGCAGACGGGGAGGATTTGTGAATCTGCCGAAGCTGCACCAGCGCAATGCCGGCAGCGAGAACCTCGCCCCGACCGCAAGCGACACCGCACAGGCGAGTCTGACCATCGACGAGCACATGGAACGCTCGCAGTTCGCGCAGCGCCAGGCCGACAAATGGCTCATCTCCGGCAGTCTGCTGATCGGCACTGCGGCCCTGGGCATCTTCGGCCTACCGCTGTTCCTCTGGGGAGTGCGGTTGCTGCGCCGGGCCCAACGCGACGGCCTCTCGGTACGGCCGATGCTGGTCACGCTGCTCGGCTACCTCGTCATCATCGACGCCGCGATCAACACCGTCGGATGGGCCTTAGACCTGGTGGCAAACCACACCATCCTGGCCCGCGTGCTGCTCAACGGCTGGGGCAACATGTTCGACGCCGGGTACTTCTGGCACTACAACGAGTTGTGGGTCGGCGGCGCGGCGGGCCCCGGTGAAAAGGCCTTGGAAGTCGGCCTTATTCTGACCGTCTTCACCATGCGCATCGCCGCGGCCATCGGCTTCCTGCAGATGAAGCGCTGGGGCCATCAGTGGATGGTCATCACCTGCTGGATGGGCGTGGTCATCTGGATCACTTACGTCTTCAACATGACCATGTTCGCCGATGTGCGCTTCGCCGGAGTCGTGCTGCCCGTCGTCGGCTGGTGGCTCTACGACATCTTCTACATCACCCCGTTCCTGGCCATCCCCTATCTGCACACCGTCAACCGCGAACTCTTCTCCGACTGAAATGTGCAACCTGAAATCCATTACGCCACCGAGGAAGTCACATCATGGGCTATCTATGGGAAATCCTTCGCTACGTCGCCGCGTGGGGCGGCACCGGACTGATCATCTGGTTCTGGTACTGGCTGTTCTCCAACATCGGCACGTTCTGAACCGCGGATTCGCCGATGATTGACCAGTCCGACGGTCACGCGATGGCGCTGGAACGGGGTTGCTCCGTGACGGCGGTCGCGCTCAGCGACCAGCGTCGCGAAGGCGTCCGCATGGTCACCGGTGAGCGGCGGGGTTTCGGTGTGAACGCAGCGCTCACGTTCGTTCATGTTCCTTACCCCGCGCCGCCCGATTGGACACGCAGGACCCTGACATGCGGTGTGGCGCTGCAGTGTTCGCCGTCGAAGGAACGCGTCACGGAGTATCGCCTCAACGAGCTTTCCGCCCGCGAGCTGCGTGCGCTCACGCTTGTCGAGGCCGGCGTCGCCCTCGGCTGGATCACGTCGCGGTGGCCCGGCCTGCTGCCCGAGGCCCGACGATGGCTGCCCGAAGTCCACATCGAAGACGGCGACATGTCCGCCATGCGGATGCTCGAACTGGCAATCGCATTGGCGGCCACGCGCCAGGAATTGGCCCTCCACCCGCTGCTGGGCTCGTTGCCGCTGGCATACACCGCGCCGCACGGATTGGCCGACAAGCTGCGTCGCAGCTTCGGCAGGATGCCTTGGACCACAACACAGAAGCGCCTGCCGCGACCGTATTCGGTTCCGGTCGGCGGCGACGGCGGGGTCCGCAACCCCAACTTGCCGCCGCCGAGCCGGCCGCAGGACAACGATCTCGACATCACACCGCAACATCGGCCCGGGATCCCCTATCCCGAATGGAACATGTGGACACAGCGATTCATGCAAGACCACGTCGCCGTTGTCGAGCACGCCGACGGGCGGCACGCCCGCCGCCCGGTGCCGGTGGCCGTCGACGTGCGCAAGTGGTTCGAAGAACACACCCACCGCGCGATGACGAACCGCCTCGAAGACGGCTCCGACCTCGATGTCGACCAATACGTCAACCACTACATCGATCTCGCCACCGGCGAGGCCAAGGAGCCGAAGGTGTTCCGCGACCTGCTGCCCAGCAGCCGCGACGTCACCACGGCGCTGCTGCTCGACGGCAGTTCGTCGCTAGGGGTGCACGGCGGGCGCGTATTCCAGCTGGAATTGTCTTGTGCCGATGCGCTTTCGCGGGCCATGACGCTGGCGCGCGAACGGCACGGTGTCTTCGTCTTCACCGGCAACACCCGCCATCGAGTCGAAGTCCGCTGCCTGAAGGACTTCGAGGACCGTCGGTTCGTACCGCCGAGCGGGCTCGGCCTGTGCACCCGCGGATACACCAGACTCGGTGCGCCGCTTCGCCATTTGACGAGCCGGCTGCTGGCGCAGGCTTCCGAGCGCCGGCTGCTGATCGTGATCGGGGACGGACTGATCTCCGATGAGGGATACGAGGGCCGCTATGCCTGGGCCGATGCCGCGCACGCGGTTCAGGAGGCCAACGAGGCCGGGGTGTCGATCTACTACGTGGGCGTGGGTCCCACCCGCGTCGATCCCCTGCCCGAGGTGTTCGGGCCTCGCCGGTCGCAGCGGATCCGGCGCATCGAGGAACTGCCCCGGGTATTGGCCCATGTCCATCGTGAACTGGTCGCCGCGTGAGGGCCGGCCTGCTGAGGAAGAGATGACCACCGACACATACTTCGCCAACGGCAACGAAGTTCAGCTGTTCGAGCAGGCCTTCCACCGGCGCATCCCGGTGATGCTCACCGGCCCGACCGGATGCGGCAAGACCCGCTTCGTCGAACACATGGGCTCCCTGCTGCAGCGACCCGTGGTCACCATCAGTTGCCACGACGACCTCACCAGCTCCGACCTCGTCGGCCGCTTCATGGTCACCGGCGGCGACGTGGTCTGGACCGACGGCCCGCTGACCCGGGCCGTCAAAACCGGCGCGATCTGCTATCTCGACGAAGTCGTCGAGGCCCGCCACGACTCCCTGGCGATCCTGCATTCGCTCACCGATCACCGGCGGTCGCTGTATCTCGACCGCGCCGGCGAGGTTGTGCAAGCACCCGAGGAGTTCATGCTGGTGTGCTCGTACAATCCGGCCTATCGCAGCTCCCTCAAGGAGCTCAAACCGTCGTTCCGCCAACGGTTCGCCACGCTGGCGATGCACTACCTGCCACCGGACCGCGAGGCGGAGGTGATCGTCGCCGAATCGGGAATCCCGTTGGCCACGGCCCGGCGGCTGGTCGGGTGCGCGGTCGCGATCCGCACCGCCGACCAAGCCTTTCACTTCGAGCCGCCGTCGACCCGGGTGCTGGTCACGGCGGCACAGCTGATCGCCGCGGGCGCAACCGAACTGGATGCGGCCGACGCCTGCATACTCGCGCCGCTGAGCACCGACGGCGCCGTCACCGACGGCCTCCGCGAAGTCGCGGCCGCCAGCCTGGGCGCCACGGGCGCATCGAACAGTCCTTAGAAAGGAGCAACCGGCATGGACCGACAAGAGGAGAAGCGCAAGAGGGCGCTCATCATCTTCCAGATATTCATCTACGGCTACCTACTGGCGATGTTCGGCATCCAGCTCTACATGTCGTTTGCGCGTGGGTGGTGGGATCTATGACTCTCTCTGCCGCGCAAACGAGTTCGGTCGGCCTCGAGGATCACCACGACGAATCCCGCCAGGCTCAGCGCCGCGCCGATAAGTGGATGATCGTCGGCGCCGGCCTGATGGGCATGTGGGCGCCGGGCCTGATCGGCTTCCCCATCTTCATGCGCGGGGTGTGGCTGCAGCGCCAGGCCCTGCGCGCCGGACTGTCGGTCCGGCCCATGATCGTCACCCTGATCGGCTATCTGGTGCTGATCGACGGAATGCTCAACAGCCTGGGCTGGGCCCTGGACCTGGTGGCCAACCACACGCTGATCAACCGCGTGCTGATGGTCGGTTGGGGCAACATGTTCGACGCCGGTTATTTCTGGCACTACAACGAACTTTGGGTCGGCGGCGCCGCCGGGCCGGGCGAGAAAGCCTACGTGGCCGGCCTGATCCTCACGGTGTTCTCCATGCGGGTGGCCGCGGCGATCGGCTTTCTGCAGATGAAGCGGTGGGGTCATCAATGGATGGTCATCACGTGCTGGATGGGCGTGGTGATCTGGTCGGCCTACGTCTTCAACATGACCATGTTCGCCGACGTGCGGTACGCCGGCGTCGTCTTCCCGGTCATCGGCTGGTGGCTCTACGACATCTTCTACATCACCCCGTTCCTCGCGATCCCCTATCTGCACACCGTCAATCGCGAAATCTTCTCCGACTAGCAAGGAGTAGCCATGACAAGCCCTTCCGTACCGGCGTCCACCGAAGACAAAGACCCGAGCACCGAGCTCGAGCCGGGGACGACGCCGTACTACGCGCGGATGCACAAATGGATCAAGCGGGCCGTGTTGGTCTGCCTGGTGGCCCTGGTGATCGAGGGCGCCTTCACGTTGCCGTTCATGGCCGTCTACTACGGCTACCCAACCCTGAGCCTCACCCAGATCTGCAGTGAACTGCTCAAGATCCGGTACTCCAACGACACGCTGGAGTGCAAGTACCCCTACCCACCGTTCGGCCCGCCCGAGGGCGCCGAGGGCAAGGCCACCGCGCAGGACGTGTGGGGCATCCAGCCGATACCGAAGTATCACCGGCTGGGATTCCGCGAACTCGTCAAGATCCACAACGACAGGCTGGCCCGCCAAGCGGCCCAACAGCATGCGGCGTCGCACCCATGACGGGGCGGACCCGTTGACCTACCGGGTCGTCCAGTGGACGACCGGCAACGTGGGCAAGAGCTCGGTCAAAGCGATGGTCGCCAACCCGACGCTGGAACTGGTCGGGTGCTATGCCTGGTCGCCGGAGAAGGCCGGGCGCGACGTCGGCGAGCTGTGCGGCATCGAACCACTGAATGTGAAGGCCAGCAACGATATTGAGGAGCTGCTCGCGCTCAAGCCGGACTGTGTGGTCTACAACCCGATGTTCGCCGACGTCGACGAGCTGGTCCGCATCCTCGGCGCGGGCATCAACGTGGTGGGCACCGCCGGCTTCATCACCGGCCACTTCCTCGGCGCCGGACGGGAACGCATCGCGCAGGCCTGCCAAGACGGCGGATCGACCATCTTCGGCAGCGGCATCAACCCCGGTTTTATCCAGCTCTTCGCCATCGTGTCGGCGGGGCTATCCGACCGGGTGGACAAGGTCTCGATGCTGGAATCGGTTGACACCACTATCTACAATTCGCCCGCCACCGAGATACCCATGGGCTTCGGCTATCCCATCGATCTGCCGGATCTCCCGGCCATCACCGAGAAGGGCTCCGGCATCTTCCGCGACGGCGTATTCCTGATCGCCGAGGCGTTGGGCGCCGAGCTCGACGACGTGCGGTGCGAAGTCGACTACGCCCAAACCACCGAGGATCTGGACCTTCCCGGCGACTGGACGATCAAAAAGGGATGCGTCGCCGGCGTGGACGTCCGCTGGAAAGGGATTGTCGCGGATCGCGAGATCATCGAGATCCGCGGGCGATGGCGCAAGGGTCAATCACTGGATCCGGATTGGCCGCTGGACATGGGCTACACGATCGAGGTGCAGGGCCAGCCGACGATCAAGACCACACTGAGTTTCCTTCCGCCGCCGGACTTTGCGGGCCAGACGCTGGACGACTACATCATGCTGGGTCTCACCATCACCGCGATGCCGGCGATCACCGCGATACCCGCCGTCGTCGCCGCGCCCCCCGGCATCGTCACCTACAACGACCTGCCACTGCTACTTCCGCGCGGAGTGCTGCGCGCCGATTCTCGATAGGAACTCCGATGCCTGAAGAACCCTCGCTCCATCACGTCGTGTTCGCCGTGGCACCGGAACGACATGCCGCCGCCGCGCAGATGTTCAGCGATCTGGGATTCGTCTTCGAACCCCTGCAACTGAGCGAGCTCGGCCTCGACATCCACCTCGACTGGAGTCGGGGCATCGAGTTGATCAGCCCGATCCCGGGATCGACCGGGGAGGTTGCCGTTTCGGTGACGGAGTTCTTGGAGCGCCACGGCGACGGCGTGTTCACCGTGGTTATCGGGGTCCCGGAGGCCGCTGGCGCCGACGCCGTCGCCGAGCGCTACGGCGCGACAAGGCGATTCCGGCAACACATGGAGGGCGAGGGCACTTACCTCGACGAAAACGACGTGTCGATCCTGGGCCTGCCACTGACATTCCTGGCGACCAATATTCCGTGATTGGAGACGGCATGGCTCGTGGGCCGCACGAAATTCCGGAGCTCGACCTGGACGACCTGCCGATGGCGCTCGACCGCGGCGTCGGCTGGGCGGCGTTGCGGGACGCCGGCCCGGTGGTGTTGAGCGACGGCTGGTACGCGCTGACCCGTCGCGAAGACGTCCTCACCGCGCTGCGAAACCCCACCGTGTTCTCGTCGCAGAAGGCCTTTGAGGTGGTCGGCAGCCCGCTTCCGCTGGTACCGGCGGCGTTCGACCCGCCGGAGCACACCCGGTTCCGCAAGATCCTGCAGCCGTTCTTCAGTCCCCATGCGCTGGCCGCGATCCTGCCGTCGATCCAGGGCCAGGCGGCCGACATCATCGAATCGATTGCGGGACGCGACAAGTGCGAGGTGATGGCCGATCTGGCGACTCCCTACCCGTCGCAGGTCTTCCTGACGCTGTTTGGGCTGCCGCTGCGCGACCGCGAACGGCTGATCGGCTGGAAGGACGCCATCATCGAGCTGAGCATCCCCAACGCGGCGAGTGAAGCCCCGGACCTCGCACCGGCGCTCGAGCTCTTCAGCTACCTCACCGAGGCCGTCGCCGAGCATCGGCGCGATCCCGGCGACGATGTCCTCTCCCAGGTGCTCGCGGGCGAGGAAGCGCTCACCGACGACGAGGCCCTCGGCATGGCGTTCTTCTTCGTCCTCGCGGGACTGGACACCGTCACGTCGGCCATCGGCGCGGCGATGCTCGAATTGGCACGTCGCCCCGAACTGTGCGACCGGCTTCGCGAAAGGCCCGAAGAAATTGGTGTCTTCGTCGAGGAGATCGTCCGGCTGGAGTCGTCGGCTCCCGTCGTCCCGCGGGTGACGACCGAGGAGGTCACCGTCGCCGGCATCACCTTGCCCGCGGGATCTCGCGTGCGGCTGTGCCTCGGCGCCATCAACCGGGATGGCAGCGATGCGATATCCGGTGACGACCTGGTGATGGACGGCAAGGTGCACAAGCACTGGGGCTTCGGCGGCGGTCCGCACCGTTGCGTGGGTTCGCACCTGGCGCGCATGGAGATGAAGGTCGTCGTGACCGAATGGCTAAAGCACATACCTCATTTCGAGCTCGATCCCGGCTACCGTCCCGAAATCACCTGGCCGTCGCCGACGTGCACGCTGCCTTCCCTGCCGCTGCGGATCCTCGCGAAGGATGCCTCATGACCGAGCTTCGCTTTGACGGAAGGGTCGCGATCGTCACCGGCGCCGGGGGTCAGGAGCCGAGCCTGGGGCGATCGCACGCCAAGCTGCTCGCCGAGCGGGGAGCCAAGGTCGTCGTCAACGACCTCGGCGTCGGACCCGATGGGCGAAACCTCTTGCGGGCCAACGCCGAGCAGGTGGCCGACGAAATTTGCGCGGCGGGCGGTGAGGCGGTGCCGGACCTGCACAGCGTCGCCGACCAGGACGGCGCGCGCCGGGTCGTCCAGACCGCGCTGGACGTGTGGGGTCGCCTCGACATCCTGGTGAACAATGCCGGGATCTGCTTCATGGCGCACTTCGACGAGATCTCCGACGCCGATATTCGCAACGTCATCGATGTGCACCTGATGGGAACCGTGTGGATGTGCCGGGCGGCATGGCCACACATGCGGGACGCCGGTTACGGCCGCATCGTGAACACCACGTCAGGGGCGATGTTCGGGCTGGAATACCTGTCCATCTATGGCGCCGCCAAGGGCGGAATCTTCGGGCTGACGCGCGGTCTCGCCGTCGAAGGCGCGCCGCTGGGCATCCTGGTCAACGCGTTGGGCCCGGCCGCAAACACCAGCGCCGTAAGGCATTTCAACGACCCGTCCGCGTTCACGAAGCTGATGGAGGACCACTTTCCGACCGGCCTGGTGTCACCGGCCGTGGCCTTCCTGGCTCACGAGAGCTGTCCGGTATCCGGCGCCAACCTCGAGGCAGGCGGCGGGAACGTGGGCATCCGGGTGTTCGGCCAGAACACGGGCCACTACGACTCCGGTCTCACCCTCGAAAAGGTGCGGGACAACTTCGCCGTGATCGTCGACACCTCCACGGCCAGGTTGATGCCGGATCTGGCGGATTCCGGGGAGCTGGCCCCCGGTGCGGCCATTTCAACGCCCATCGAGGTACTGCCAAAGCGCTACCAGCCGAGCTGATTCCGGCCGAAGGAGACACGATGACCGTCGACACCGCAACACCCGGCGTCTTCGACGCGGGCCTGCCGGCGCTGCACTACGACATCACCGACACCGTGCACGAGGTCGCGCCGCGCATCCACGAGGTGCGCACGCGGTCGCCGATAGCCATCGGACCGCTGGGGCCCGAGGTGCTCGGCTACGAACTCGCCCGCGGGATACTTCGCGACCCCCGGTTCGTTTTCCCGCCCGGCATGCACATGACGGCGCGCGGGATAACGTCCGGCCCGCTCTATGACCGGGTCCTCGGAACCATCCTGGGCATGGAGGGCGAGGAACATCGGCGGCTGCGCGGCCTGGTGTCCAAGGCTTTCACGCCGCGGGCGTCCGCGCGCATGGAGGACACCATCGACACGGTGATCAACGAGCTGATCGACCGGGTCGCCGATGCCGGCCGATGCGATTTCGTCACCGACATCGCCCGGCCGTACCCGATCCCGATCATCTGCGCGCTGTTGGGCGCGCCTCCCCAGGACTGGGAGCAGTTTTCCCTATGGGCGGAGGACATTTTCAAGATCGTGAGGTTCGACTCCGACCTGGCGAATGAGCAGCACATCGTGATGCGGGCGTGGGATGAGTTCGACGCCTACATCGACGACATGATCGCCGAACGGCGGAGCCGGCTGTCCGACGACTTGATCTCCGAGCTGATCCGCGCCCAGGACGACGGCGACCGGCTGAGCAACGCGGAGATGCGCATGCTGGCGTTCAGCATCCTCAGCGCCGGCACCGACACCACCCGCAATCAGCTGGCCGCGTGCATGCACGCGCTGTGTGACCATCCCGATCAGCTGGCGATGCTCCGCGACAATCCCGACCTCGCGATGCGAGCCGTCGAGGAATGCATGCGCCATTCGCCCGCGGTCTGCACCACCCTGCGCACCGTCCTCGACGATGTCACGTTCGCCGGGTACACCTTTCCGGCCGGCACCTTCATTTCGGTGAATACCTTTGCCGCGAACTGCGATCCAGAGGTCTATCCACATCCGGACCGGTTCGACATCACCCGCGAGGATCCGCCGCCCATTCTGACGTTCGGCGGCGGCGCGCACTATTGCCTCGGCGCCAACCTCGCCCGAACGGAGCTTGCCGGAGCGCTCAAAGTCCTTGCCCGGCGGATGACCAACCCGCGCCGCGTGGCGACGGCACGGTGGAAACCGATGCTGGGGTTGAGCGGACCGGTCGAGCTTGAGATGGAATTCGACTAGCTCAGCGCGTCGTCCGCGGCGAGCTCCAGCACGTGAATCTCGCCAGTCGTGCCATCGACCTCGACGAGGGCACCCGACGGCAGGGCCCTGGTAGCCCCCTGGACGTCCACCACACAGGGGAAGCCGAATTCGCGGGCCACCACCGCGGCGTGCGACATCGGGCCGCCGAGTTCGGTGACGACGGCCGCGGCGTAGCAGAAGGCCGCGGTGTACCCGACGTCGGTCACCTCCGCGACCAGGATCTCGCCGGGTTGCAGGTCGTCGATGGTTTCCGGCCGCACGATGCGCACCCGCCCTCGCACCCGGCCCCCGCACACTCCGACACCGCGCATGGTGCCCCCGCTGGCCAGCGCGGGCGACGAGGTGGCGGTGGGCTGCCAACTTCCGCTGAAGACCGTCGGCGGCGCCACCGCGGCAAGGCGGCGTTGTTCGGCGCGGCGCCGGGCCACCAGCGCGCCCACATCCGCAGGGAGCGCATCCAATTCGTCGACAAGCAGGTAGAACACGTCATCGGCGGCGTCGAAGATTCCGGCATCGACCGACCTGCGCCCATACTCGCGCAGCAGCGTGCGCAGCACCCAGTTGGCCCGCACCACCTTGTCGCGGCGGACCTCACGGTCGCGCAGTTGCTGGGTGGCAAGTACGGCAACCGGCTTGGCGTGCAATGGAATCCAGGGGTTCTGCGGCTGCGACGCGGGTGGCGCACTCATCGCTCTGGTCACCATCCGCACGAGCAGCTCGGGGTCGTCGGCGTAGCTGGTCGACAGCATCTCGAGCTCGGCCGGACCACGGTGCCCGATCAGCGCCAGCTCGTCCAGCAGTGCGGCGTGAAATTCCGGTGCCTCGACGGCGAGCTTGTCCAGCCGGTCCCCCGGCTCGGCCAGCAGCGCACTGACTTTCGGATCGCGTTGCGCGGCGACCACCAACCGCTGCATCGCCTCGACCGAACGCGCGCTGACCAATTCCGGCCCACCGGGTGCGGCGACGTCTCGCCCGCACAACCCGCGCAGCAGCACGTTGAACGCCGCGCACAGCAGGAACGAACCCGCCGCCAGCACCCAGCCGTGCACCACCTGGTCACGCGCCAGCGAGATCAGGCTCAGCAGTCGACGATCGTCGAGCCCGGCGAGGTCGCCGTCGGTCAGGCGCTCCAGGCGATCGACGTCGGCAACGAAGTCGCGGGTGTCCAGGGGCGCGCCGGCGGACAGCCCGATCAGGTTGACGCCGAATACCCCGATGTTGCGGACGGTCCGCAGTTGCTTGCGGATTCGGCCGGTGTGGGAGTGCGGATGCTCCTCGGCGAAGATCGGCAGGGCGGCCATGCTCGGGCCGAAGAACCCGCTGTTGCTCACCACCGTCGTTGGCTTCACGAACGGCACCGTCTCAGCCATGAAGTGCGCGGTCGTGATCGCGCCATACAGCCGGTGGGCGAACACCGCGACCATGCGCATGGCGATTTCGCGCTGGATCGTCCCCCCGGGCCGCAACCGCTCGGCGACGCACACGGCGCTGGCCCGCAGTCCCCGCACCGTCGCCGACGCCGACGCCGGCGAAAAAGGGCCGGGCAGCGCTTCGGACAAGTTCGTGGCCAGGAAGGTGGGAAAGCGTGGGTCGATCGGCGTATCGAATTCCCCGTTATCCCCTTCTGCGCCAGCCCAATTGGGCTTGACGCCATCGTCGCTCGGCGCGTCGACCGACGGCAGATCCTGAATGTTGGCCAGCCGCCACGGCAGCGATAGCGTGCGCTTGCCCACGGTGACCCGGCCGCGCACCGCCTGCGCGAAATCCTGGACGCAATCGCCGGATTCCCAGGCCGGCCGGAAGCCCCACTCCTGTTCCAGCCGCGCGGTGTCCATCAGCGGGGCGCCCTGCACCAGCCGCAGCTCCGCCGGATCAAAGCCCACGCGCACTACGGGGCGGCGCAGCGCGGCGGCGAGCTGCCGGAAGGTCACCTCGCCCGAACCGGCGAGATTCACCGGGCCGCCGGTGATGTCGGCCTCCACGAGTGCGCGATTGAATAGCCGAAGCGCGTCGTCGAGGTGGACGACCTGCAGGCCGCGATCGCCCGACCGGTCGCGGAACGCCGGTAATGCCAGCAGGCGGCGCACCCAGTTGTCGACGCTGCGCCCCAGGATCAGCGCGGAGCGGATCGCGACCCATTCCGCGTCCGATTCCGCGAGCAGCTGTTCCACTTCGGCCTGGAGCCGACCTTCGGCGCTCACCGGAGCCGTGGCGTCGCGTTCGGTCTTCGGCGCTTCTCCCTCGCCGTAGACATGGGCCGACGACGCGAAAACGATCCGCCTGGAATGGTATTCGGCCATCGCGTCGAGCACGTTGCGGGTGCCGCCGATGTTGACCTGATCGTCGTGCCCCGAACCGTGCGCCCATGCGCAATGCGCGACGACGTCCGCGCCGGCCAGGGCGCGCTTGACGGCGGTGGCGTCACGGATGTCGGCGACGACGAAATCGGCCGCGTTCGGCCAGCTGTCGGGCCGATGGCGGGCGATGCCCGCGACGTCGTGACCCTGGCTGAGCAGCCGGGTGGCGAGGCCGCGGCCGAGCACGCCGCTGGCCCCGGTGACCGCGATTCTCACAAAGAGCCCTCACTCATGGCTATTCGTCGTCGTCATCCAGCAATGCGGCGTTGACGAGATCGTCGAGGTCCATGTCGGCGATGTCCTTCTCGGTGGTCACCTCGGACGGCGCGCTTCCGCTGGACGATTCGTTGGCCAGGGCCAGCAGCAGCTCCAACACGCCGGCCTGGCGAAGGCGCTTGACCGGAATCGACCCCACGACCCGCTGAATCTCGGCTTCACCCGGTGCAGCCGCCGCCGCGGGCTGGTCCGCCGAGCCGACCAATTCTCGATACATGTAGCCGGCCAGCGCCGCGGAGTTCGGGTAGTCGAAGATGAGTGTCGGTGAAAGCGCCAGTCCGGTCGCGGCTTTGAGCCGGTTGCGCATCTCGACGGCGGTCAGCGAGTCGAAGCCGAGTTCCTGGAACGCCCGGTCCGGGTGGATCGCCTCCGGGCTGGCGCTGCCGAGCACGGTGGCGATGTTGGCGCGCACCAAGTCCAGCAGGATGGCCTGTTGCTCGTCCTCGGGCAGCCCTTCGAGGCGTTGCAGCAGAGCGGATTTCGACTTGGCTGCGGCCAGCGAGTCATCGACCTGACGACGCGTCGGCGCGTTGATCAGATCGACGAACATCGGCGGCAGGGTGCCCCCGTCGAACTTGACGCGCAACGCCGCGAGGTCGATGTGGGCGGGCAGCATGAACGGCTCGTCCACGATCAGCGCGGTGTCCATCCGGTCTAGCGCCTGGTCCGAGGACATGGCCACGATTCCGTCCCGGCCGAACCGGGCACGGTCGGCGGCGCCCAACCCGCCGGTCATGGCGCTGGCCTGATCCCACAGACCCCAGCCCAGCGAGATCGCCGGCAGCCCGTGCGCCCGCCGGTGCGCGGCCAACCCGTCCAGGAACGAGTTGCCGGCGGCGTAGTTGGCCTGACCCGAGGCACCCGCGAGCCCGGCGATCGACGAGAACATCACGAACGCCGACACATCCAGCTCGCGGGTCAATTCGTGCAGGTTCCACGCCGCGTCCACCTTGGACCGCAACACGGATTCGATCCGGTCGGGCGTCAGCGAGGTGACCACCGCGTCGTGCAGGACCCCGGCGGCATGGATCACCCCGGTCAGCGGATGCTGCATCGGGATTTCGGCGATCACCTTGGCCAGCGCCTCGCGATCGGCGGCATCGCAGGCCACCGTCTCCACGTGCGCACCGGCCGCGCTGAGTTCGGCGACCAGCTCCGCGGCACCCGGTGCATCCAGGCCGCGGCGGCTGACCAACACGAGATTCCGTGCGCCGTGGCGGGTTACGACGTGACGCGCGACCGCCGAACCGGCCATACCGGTGGCGCCGGTGATCAACACCGTGCCGGCCGTCCAGGCGTCGGGCATCGTCATCACGACCTTGCCGACGTGGCGGGCCTGGCTCAGATAGCGCAGCGCGGCGGGTGCGCGCCGCACATCGAACCTGGTGACCGGCAACGGCCGCAGCACGTCTTCGCCGAACATGGCGGCCAGCTCGTCGAGCATCTGCGCGATCCGATCCGGTCCGGCTTCGAACAGGTCGAAGGCGCGGTAACGGACGCCCGCGTGGTCGCGGGCCACGACCTCGGGGTCACGGATGTCGGTCTTGCCCATCTCCAGGAAGACTCCCCCGGGGGACATCAGGCGCAGGGAAGCATCGACAAAATCACCGGACAGCGAGTCGAGGACGATATCCATCCCGCGCCCACCGGTGACCGCCCGGAACTTGTCCTCGAATTCCAGGCTGCGCGAGTCGGCGATGTGATCGTCGTCAAAGCCCATGTCCCGCAGCGTGTCCCACTTGCCACGGCTGGCGGTCGCGAACACTTCCAGACCGATGTGACGGGCCAGCTGGACCGCGGCCATCCCGACCCCACCGGCCGCGGCGTGGACCAGCACCCGCTGACCGGGCTTGGCGCCGGCCAGGTCCACCAGGGCGTAGTTCGCCGTGGCGAATACCACCGACGCCGTCGCGGCGGCGGTGGGTGACCATCCGGCCGGCACCTTGACGAGCAGGCGCTCGTCGGTCTTGGCAATGGTTCCGGTGCCGTCCGGGAACAGCCCCATCACACGGTCGCCGACCGCGAAACGCCCGTCTGGCGAGGCGGTTTCGATCACCACGCCGGAGGCCTCGATGCCCATGATCGCCTCCGGGTCGGGATAGAGACCCAACGCGATCATGACGTCACGGAAGTTGGCCGCGATGGCCGACAGCGCAACCCGCACCTGTCCGGGCCCCAACGGCGCGTCGGCGTCGGGAATGCGCTCTATCCGTAGGTTCTCGATGGTGCCGTAGCTGCTCATGCCGAGTCGCCACGGTCCGTCGTCGGGCGGCTGCAACAGACCGCCGACCGCGCGGCTGCCGAGCACCCGCGCGGTGTAGACCGTCCCCTTGCGCAGGATCGCCTGCGGCTCGCTGAGCGCCAGAACCGCGGCGATCGCGCCGGAATCCAGGGGCGCGTCCGTGTCGACGAGCACGATCCGGCCGGGGTGCTCGGTCTGCGCCGACCGCACCAACCCCCAGACCGCCGCTCCGGCCAGATCCGTGACGTCCTCCCCCGGCAGCGTCATCGCGCCCCGGGTCGCGACCACCAGGGTTCCGGCGCCGTCGCGGGACAACCACGACTGCAGTACGGGCAGTATCGCTCGCGTCGCCGCGTACACCTCGCTGATCACATCGCCGGACACCGGCTGCGATTCGAACAGCACCGCCGACCGCTCGGCCTCGGCGTCGTCCAATTCCGGTGCGCCCCAGGCGGAGAGCGATACCGGCTGCACCGCCGCCGACGGCTGCGCGGACCAGATGACCTCGAAGAGCCGGTCCGGTCCCGAATTCGACACCGCGGCCAGCAGCTGCTTGTCCGTGACCGGGCGGGCCACCATCGACGCCACCGAGAGCACCGGTAGCCCCAGCCCGTCGGCCAATTCGATCGACACGGTTGAGGGGCTGACCGGCACGATCCGTGCGCGCACCGCGCCCGCCCCCGCGGCGTGCAACGACACCTGCTGCCAGGAGAACGGGACCAGCATCGAGCCTTCGGGCAGCTCGTCGCTGTCGGAGGCCAACATGACCGCGTGCAACGCCGCGTCGAGCATCGCCGGGTGGACGCCGAACCCGGCCGGCGACACCCCGGCATCGGTGGGCAGCGACACCTCGGCGAAGACCTCGTCGCCGCGGCGCCACATCGACGTCAGGCCGCGGAACGCGGGGCCGTACCCGTAACCACGCTCGGCCAGTTGCTCGTACCCGTCGCCGACATCCACCGGGACCGCCCCCACCGGCGGCCACGCCGACAGGTCCGCGCTCGGCTGCACCGACCCTGCCCGCAGCACACCTTCGGCATGCAGCGACCAGCCCGAGCCCGCTTCGGCCCGCGAGAACACCGACACCGCACGGGCGCCCGAATCGTCCGGGCCGCCGACAACGACCTGAACGGCGACCGACCCACCGGCCGGCAACACCAGCGGCGCCGCCAGATTCAGCTCGTCAACCACTCCGCAGCCCACCTCGTCGCCGGCACGGATGGCCAACTCGACGAATCCCGCGCCGGGGAACAGCACCACGCCGCCGACAGCATGATCGGCCAACCAACCCTGCGTGCCGGGCGACAGCCGGCCGGTCAGCACCACTCCGCCCGAGGCCGGCAGTTCCACCACCGCGCCCAACAGGGCATGCTCGCTGGCGGCCAGGCCCAGGCCCGCGGCATCGGCCGGGGCGCCATCGGCGGCAAGCCAAAAGCGCCGCCGGTCAAAGGCATACGTGGGCAGCTCGACGAGGTTGGCGTCGCCCAGGGCGCCGCGCCAGTCCACATCCATCCCGGCGACGTATCCCTGCGCGACGGCGTTGACCAAGGCGACCGGCTCCGGGCGGTCCTTGCGCAGCCCGGACATGGTGGTCACCGAGGCTGCCGTCGGATCGGAAGCCAGCGTTTCTTCGATCGATGCCGTCAGGCCGCTGGCCGGCCCGACTTCGAGGAAGCGGTTCGCGCCGGCCGATTGCACGAAACGCACGCTGTCGGCGAATCGCACCGCCTCGCGCACGTGTCGCTTCCAGTACGCCACCGACGCGAAGTCGTCGCCGGCCAGCTGTCCGGTCACGTTGGACACGATCGGAATGGTCGGCTTGCGGACGGTCAGTCCGCCCGCGACGGTGCCGAATTCGTCGATCATCGGGTCCATCAACGGCGAGTGGAAGGCGTGTGACACGGAGAGCCGATGCACGCGGTGGCCGTCGCCGCGGAGTCGGTCCGCCATCGTCATCACTGCGTCTTCGGCGCCCGAAATCACCACCGAGGTGGGCCCGTTGACCGCGGCGATCCCCACGGCGGCCTGATCGGAGGACACCAGCAGTGCCCGCACCTCTTCCTCGGTGGCCTGTACCGCGACCATCGCGCCACCCTCCGGCAGCGCCTGCATGAATCGGCCCCGCGCCGCCACCAGCACCGCGGCGTTCTCCAGGGACAGCACACCGGCGACGTGCGCGGCGGCGAGCTCCCCGATCGAGTGGCCCATCACGAAGTCGGGCCGCACACCCCAGGATTCGAGCAGCCGGAACAACGCGACTTCCACTGCGAACAGTGCGGGTTGCGCGAACTCGGTGCTGTTCAACAGGTTTTCGTCGTGCCCCCACATCACCTCGCGCAGCGGGCGAAGCAGGTGCTGATCCAGTTCGGCCACGACCGTGTTGAACGCCTCGGCGAAGATCGGATAGCCGGCGTGCAATCCCATTCCCATGCCCAATACCTGGGAGCCCTGGCCCGGGAACACGAAGACCGTCTTGCCGGCGGTCGCCGCGCCACGAATGATCGAGCCGCCCAGGTCGTCGCCGGCAAGCTCGTCCAGCCCCGCCAGCAGCCGGTCGCGGTCGCTGCCGACGATGACGGCCCGCTGCTCGAAGGCCGACCGGCCCGCCAGCGACCACCCCACGTCGGCGATGTCCAGATCCGGGTGGGCGCGCAGGTGGCCCGCCAGCCGCGCGGCCTGAGAGTTCAACGCCGACAGCGATTTCGCCGAGACCGGCCACGGCACCACCGGCGCCTTGGGGCCGTCCACGACGCGCGGCGACTCGGCCGGCACCGCCTCGACGATGACGTGCGCGTTGGTGCCGCTGATGCCGAACGACGACACACCCGCCCGGCGCGGGCGGTTGCCGGGCTTAGGCTTCCAGGCCCGCGCCTCGGTCAGCAGCGACACCGAACCGGTCGACCAGTCGACGTGCGGGCTGGGTTCGTCGACATGCAATGTCGCGGGCAACATCTCGTGGCGCATCGCCAGGACCATCTTGATCACACCGGCAACCCCGGCGGCGGCCTGCGTGTGACCCATGTTCGACTTGATCGAACCCAGCCACAGCGGCTCGCCGCGATCCTGCCCGTAGGTCGCCAGCAGCGCCTGCGCCTCGATCGGGTCACCCAACGTGGTTCCGGTGCCGTGCCCTTCGACGACGTCCACCTCCGCCGGCGTCAATCCGGCGCTGGCCAACGCGGCACGCACCACCCGCTGCTGCGAGGGGCCATTGGGCGCGGTCAGCCCGTTGGACGCGCCGTCCTGATTGATCGCCGAGCCGCGCACCATCGCCAGCACCGGATGCCCCAGGCGCTGGGCGTCGGACAGGCGCTCCACCACGAGCATGCCGCCGCCCTCGGAGAATCCGGTGCCGTCGGCCGCGCCCGCGTAGGCCTTGCACCGGCCGTCCTCAGACAACCCGCGCATGCGGCTGAACTCGACGAAGATGTCGGGCGTGGCGTTGACGGTGACGCCGCCGGCCAGGGCCAGGTCACACTCGCCCGAGCGCAGCGACTGCGCGGCCATGTGCAACGCCACCAGCGACGACGAGCATGCCGTGTCCACCGACACCGCCGGGCCTTCCAGGCCGAGCACATAGGACACCCGGCCCGACGCCACACTCGACGACTGGCCGGTCAGCCGGAAGCCCTCCGCGGTCGGCGCCGCGCCCATGCCGTAGCCCTGCGTGTACACCCCGGCGAACATTCCGGTGGCGCTGCCGCGCAGCTTGGTGGGCTCGATTCCCGCCCGCTCCAACGCTTCCCACGACAGCTCGAGGAACATGCGCTGCTGCGGGTCCATGGATAGCGCTTCGCTGGGCGCAATGCCGAAGAAGGCCGGGTCGAAGTCCGCGGCCCCTTCCACGAAGCCGCCGGTTCGGGTGTAGCAGGTGCCCGGAACATCGGGGTCCGGGTTGTACACGCCGGCCAGGTCCCAGCCACGATCGGTCGGGAATTCGGTGAGCACGTCGCGGCCCTCGGTCAGCATGTCCCACAGGTCCTCGGGGGAATTCACCCCACCCGGATAGCGGCATGCCATGCCGACGATGACGATCGGATCGTCGTCGGTGGCGCGAGCGGCCGGGGCGTGCTTGATCTCTTGCGGAACCCCGGCTAGTTGGGTGCGGATGTAGCCGGCCAGTCCGTTGGGCGTCGGGTAATCGAAGATCAGCGTGGGCGAAAGTGCCAGTCCGGTAGCGGTTTTGAGCCGGTTGCGCATTTCGACCGCGGTCAGCGAGTCGAAGCCCAACTCCTGGAACGCCTTGTCGGCGTCGATCGCCTCGGCGGTGGTGTTCCCCAGCACGGTGGCGATGTGCGAGCGCACCAGATCCAGGAGCACGGCGTGCTGCTCGGCCTCGGACAGCCCGTCCAGGCGATGCGCCAGGGCCGATTTCGATTTCGCGGCGGCCAGCGAGTCATCGACCCGGCGGCGCGTCGGGGCGTTGACCAGATCGGTGAACATCGGCGGCACCGCGACCGCGTGCGCCCGCAGCGCGCCGAGATCGATGCGGGCCGGCGCCAGAAACGGCTCGTCGACGATGAGTGCGGTGTCGAAGAGTTCCATGGCCTCGTCCGAGGACAGCGCCAAGATCCCGTCGCGACCCAACCGGGCGAGGTCGGCGGCGTCCAGTCCGCCGGTCATAGCGCTGGCCTGATCCCACAGCCCCCAGGCCAGCGAGATCGCCGGCAGTCCGTGCGCCCGCCGGTGCGCGGCCAACCCGTCCAGGAACGAGTTCGCCGCCCCGTAGTTGCCCTGGCCCGACGAGCCGACCAGCCCGGCCATCGACGAAAACATCACGAATGCAGACAGATTCAGGTCGCGGGTCAACTCGTGCAGATTCCAGGCCGCGTCGACCTTGGCCCGCAATACCGCGTCGACACGATCGGGGGTCAGCGACGTGACCATCGCGTCGTCCAGCACACCGGTCGCGTGAATCACGCCCGACAGCGGCCGCTGCGCCGAGATGTCGTCGATGACCCGCGCCAGTGCCGCCCGGTCGGCCGCGTCGCACGCGACCACACGCGCCCGCGCACCCGCGGCTTGCAGCTCCGCGATCAGCTCGGCGGCCCCGGGCGCGTCGGGACCGCGCCGGCTCAACAGCACCAAGTCCTCGACGCCGTGCTGCGCCACCAAGTGGCGGGCCAAAGTCGAGCCCGCCATGCCGGTTCCGCCGGTGATGAGGACGGTGCCCGATGCGAGGCCGGAGGGCAGCGTCATGACGACCTTGCCGATGTGGCGGGCCTGGCTCAAGTACCGCAGCGCCGTACGGGCGCGCCGCACGTCAAAGGTCGTGACCGGCAACGGCTCCAGCACCCCGGCGTCGAACAGCCCGGCGAGCTCGATCATCCACTGGTGCATCCGGGGACGGCCGGGCTCGAACAGGTCGAAGGCGCGGTACCGGACACCCGGATACTCCTGGGCGACCACACCCGGGTCGCGAATGTCGGTCTTGCCCATCTCCAGGAACACCCCACCGGGGGCGACGAGCCGCAGTGAGGCGTCGACGAATTCGCCGGCCAGCGAGTCCAGCACCACATCCATGCCGCGGCCGCCGGTGACCGCCCGGAACTTCTCCTCGAACTCCAGGCTGCGCGAATCCGAGATGTGATCGTCGTCAAAGCCCATGGCCCGCAACGTGTCCCACTTGCCGCGGCTCGCGGTCGCGAACACCTCCAGGCCCAGATGCCTGCCCAGCTGCACCGCGGCCATCCCGACGCCACCGGCCGCGGCGTGCACCAGCACCCGCTGCCCCGGCTTGGCGTCGGCCAGGTGGATGAACGCCATGTAGGCGGTGGTGAACACCGCCGAGATGCCGGCGGCTTCGGCGTAGGACCAGTGGGCGGGCTTGCGCTGCAGCAGGCGCACGTCGCCGGGCACCAAAGTGCCGCTGCCGTCGGGGAAGAAGCCGTACACCGAATCGCCGACCGCGAACTCGGTGACTCCCGGCCCGACCTCGACCACCACGCCCGCGCCCTCGCCACCGAGCAGGGCTTCGTGGGTGAACATGCCCAGGGTGATCATGACGTCGCGGAAGTTGGTGGCGATGGCGCGCAGGGCCACCCGAACCTGGCCGGGCTCCAGCGCGGCGCCGGCGTTGGGCACCGGCTCCAATTGCAGGTTTTCGAACGTGCCGGCGCTGCTGATTCCCAGCCGCCAGGGCCCGTCCGCCGGGGGCGTCATGATCCCGTCCACCGCGCGGCTGCCGCGCACGCGCGCTATGTGGGCCGTGCCGTCGCGCAGCAACACCGCGGGCTCGCCGATCGCCAGGACGGTCGCGATCGCGTTATCATCAAGCGCCGCATCGGAATCCACCAGCACGATCCGGCCGGGATGCTCGGTCTGCGCCGACCGCACCAGCCCCCATACCGCGGCACCGGCCAGATCCGGAACGTCCTCCCCCGGCAATCCCATCGCGCCCCGGGTCGCGACGATCAGCACCCCGGAGTCGCGCTCGGTCAGCCACGACTGCACGGCCGCCAGCGCCCGATGCGTGCGCTCATACGATCCGGAGACCGGATCTTGTTCGGTCGCAACGGATTCGAAGACCTCATGCGCGGGCGGCTCGGCGCCGACGGTCGTCGTCGCGGCTGGCGACCACGCCAGCTCGAACAACCGGTCCGGACCCGAGGCCGACACCGCCGCGCGCAGCTGCCGCTCGCTCACCGGGCGCGCGACCATCGCCCGCACTGACAACACCGGCAATCCGAGTCCGTCGGCCAGCTCGATCGAGACCGCTCGGGACGCCGCGGACGCCGCCCCCGGCGCCGATGCCGGCGCGATGCGTGCACGCACCGCAGACGCGCCCGCAGCGTGCAACGACACACCCTGCCACGAGAACGGCAGCACCACTTCGTCGGTCTGGCCGGTGATCTGGTGACTGACGACCAGGGCGTGCATGGCCGCATCGAGCAGCGCCGGGTGGACGCCGAAACCGTTGACGCCGCCGGCCGCGTCGGGCAGCCGCACCTCGGCGAACACCTCGTCGTCGCGCACCCACGCCGCGGTCAGGCCCTGGAATGCCGGGCCGTAGCCGTAGCCGAGAGCCGCCAACTGCTCGTAACCGTCGGCCGCGTCGACCTTGACGGCGCCCGCCGGCGGCCAGGCCGAGAGATCCGCGCCTGGCTCGACCGAACCGGTGCTCAGCGTTCCTTCGGCGTGGCACACCCAGCCGGAGCCTGCGTCGGGACGCGAGAAGATCGACACCCCGCGCTGGCCGGATTCCGCGGCCGGGCCGACCACCACCTGCACGGCGACCGACGCCGAGCCGGAATCCTTGGCCGGCAACATCAACGGCGCCTGCAGCGTCAGCTCGTCGACCGTCGGGCAACCGACCTCGTCGCCGGCGCGAATCGCCAGCTCTACGAAGCCGGACCCGGGGAACACGACCGTTCCGGACACGGCGTGGTCGGTCAGCCAGCCCTGCTGGGTCGGCGACAGGCGACCCGTCAGCACCACCCCGCCCGAAGACGGCAGCTCGACGACCGCGCTCAGCAGCGGGTGCTCGCTGGTGCCCAGGCCCAGGCCGGACGCGTCCGCCGCGATGCCCTCACCGGACAGCCAAAACCGGCGCCGGTCAAAGGCATACGTCGGCAGCTCGACGAAGCCGGCGCCGTCCAGCGCACCGCGCCAGCGCACGCTCACGCCCGCGACGAACGCGGTGGCGGCCGACGTCAGGAACCTGTCGAGACCGCCGTCATCGCGGCCCAGGGTGGGGATGACTGTGACGTCAGCTGCCTCGGCGCCACTGCTGAAATGGTCGTTGGCGGTGTCCTCGATGCCGGCCACCAGCGCCGGATGCGGACTGGATTCGATGAACGTCCGGTAGCCGTGCTCGGCGGCGCTGCGCACCGCCTGGTCGAACTGCACGGTCTGCCGGATGTTGCGATACCAGTAGTCGGCGTCCAATCCGGCTGTGTCCAAACGGTTTCCGGTAACGGTGGAGAAGAACGCGATGCGCGAGGAGCGCGGCTCGATGCCGGCCAGCACCTCCGCGAGGTCAGCGCGGATCGCCTCGACCTCAACCGAGTGCGAGGCGTAGTCCACGTCGATCCGCCGGGTCCGCAGCTCGAGGTCGGCGCAGAAGCCGACGAGCTCGTCGAGCGCGGCACCGTCACCGGACACCACGACGGCCGACCGGCCGTTGACGGCGGCGATGCTGACGCGATTCCCGTAGGGCGCCAACAACTCTCGGGCCCGTTCGGTGCTGCAGGCGATGGACAGCATCCCGCCGGGGCCGGCCAGCGCCGTCAGCAGCTTGCTGCGCAATGTGACCACCCGGGCCGCGTCCTGCAGCGACAGCGCCCCGGCGACGTAGGCGGCGGCGATCTCGCCCTGGGAATGTCCGATTACCGCGTCCGGGCTCACCCCGATCGACTTCCACAGTTCGGCCAGCGACACCATCACCGCGAAGAGCACTGGCTGCACGACGTCGACGCGGTCCAGTCCGGGAGCGTCGGGGGCGCCGCGCAGCACGCCGGTCAGCGACCAGTCGACGAATTCTGCGAAGGCCTCTTCGCAGTCCCGGATCTGCTGGGCGAATACCGGTGCGGTATCCAGCAATTCGATCGCCATGCCCGGCCATTGGGAGCCCTGGCCGGGGAAGACGAACACGGTCTTGCCGGCCGGCGTCGCGGTGCCCCGGATCACCGAGCCGGTGGGGTCGTCGTTGGCCAGTTCGTCCAGCCCGGCCAGCAGCCGGTCGCGGCCACCGCCGACAACGACCGCGCGGTGCTCGAACGTCGCGCGACCCGCCAACGACCAGCCGATGTCGGCGACGTCCAGATTGCTGTGCGCGCGAACGTATTCGGCCAGCCGCGCCGCCTGCGCCGCCAACGCCGAAGCTGATTTCGCCGTCACCGCCCACGGAACCACCGGGCGCACCGGTCCGGCCTCCCGTGCCGGCGCCGCCGGAGCGGCCTCGACGATGACGTGCGCGTTCGTGCCACTGATGCCGAACGACGACACGCCCGCGCGGCGCGGTCGCTCGACGTTCCAGGGTTGCGCCTCGGTCAGCAGCGACACCGAGCCCGCCGACCAGTCCACGTGCGGACTCGGCGCGTCCACGTGCAGCGTCGCGGGCAGCGTCTCGTGACGCATCGCCTGCACCATCTTGATGACGCCGGCCACGCCGGCGGCGGCCTGCGTGTGGCCCATGTTCGACTTGATCGAGCCCAGCCACAGCGGCTCGCTGCGGTCCTGCCCGTAGGTGGCCAGCAGCGCCTGGGCCTCGATCGGGTCGCCCAGGGTGGTTCCGGTGCCGTGGCCCTCGACGACGTCGACGTCGGCCGCCGACAGCCCGGCGTTGGCCAGCGCCGCACGCACCACCCGCTGCTGCGAGGGACCGTTGGGCGCGGTCAGCCCGTTGGAGGCGCCGTCCTGGTTGACCGCCGAGCCGCGGACCACGGCCAGCACCGGGTGTCCCAGCCGCTGCGCATCCGACAGGCGTTCCACGACCAGGATGGCCCCACCCTCGGACCAGCCGACGCCGTCGGCGGCGCCCGCGTAGGCCTTGCACCGTCCGTCCGGCGCCAGCCCGCGGTGGCGGCTGAACTCCACGAAGACCGTCGGCGTCGCGTTCACGGTCGCGCCGCCGGCCAGGGCCAGGTCACACTCCCCCGAGCGCAGCGACTGCACGGCCATGTGCAACGCCACCAACGACGACGAGCACGCGGTGTCCACGGACACCGCGGGGCCCTCGAGTCCCAACACGTAGGACACCCGCCCCGAGGCGACGCTGGAGGTCATGCCGGTCAGCCGGTAACCCTCGATCTCCTCGGCGAGCATGCCGTAGCCCTGAACGATCAGCCCGGCGAACACACCGGTGGCGCTGCCGCGCAACCCGCTGGGGTCAATTCCGGCCCGCTCCAACGCTTCCCACGACAGTTCGAGCAGCATCCGGTGCTGGGGGTCCATCGCGAGCGCCTCGCTCGGCGCGATGCCGAAGAAGGCCGGATCGAAGTCCGCGACGCCGTCGACGAAGCCGCCAGTGTTCACGTAGCACTTGTGGCGCGCGTCGGGGTCGGGGTCATACAGGCTCGCGACGTCCCAGCCGCGGTCGTCGGGAAACTCCGAGATGACATCGCGGCCGTCGGCGACCATTTGCCACAGCGCCTCCGGGCTGTCGACGCCGCCCGGGAAGCGGCACGACATACCGACGATCGCGATCGGCTCGTTGGACCGCTCCAGCAGCGCCCGATTGGTGCGCTTCAGGCGCTCAACCTGGACCAGCGCTTTACGCAGCGCTTCGGTCGCATGCTGGAGTTGATCAACCATCACAAACCTCACCTAACGACGTTCGGCCGTCTTTCACCGCCGGGTGCGGTTCTCGCCGACTGACGGACTTTGCTGCACGAGGCGACGCCGTTTCCCGTCCGACCAGCGTCGTGCCGCTCTCCGACCCAAGAATATTGCTGGTGAGTATGGCCAACTCCGACTGGATTTCAAAACGTCCGCTGCTCCCGGCCGCTACGGGAGGACCGGCATGGACCGCCGCGCCGCGCCGCGCAAAGAAGATGTGAGGCCGGGTGCCCGGTGTGCTCGCTGGACAGCGGTGCGCTGTAGACATGGCCCGACGTCCATGGCGCGACTGTACCCGGCTGACCATAGCCGGTGGTCAGGCGCATGTCGTGGAGGGTTCGGTGCGGCGCGGACCCGGCAGCGGTCACACACCCGCTCGGCGCCAGCCGTCGGCGGCCCTGGCGGCCTGGATCAGCGCGTCGCATAACTGGCGAAGCTCGGTGGCCCCGGCGCCTTCGTCGACCGCCGTGGCGACGTCCTCGGCCGCGCATCGCACCTGGTAGACGCGATCCGACAGGTCGGCGGCGTCCTCGGCCGACAGCACCACCGCGTCCTCGGGCACGGCTGCCGCGCCGTTGCGGTTCAGCGAGGCCCGTTGTTCGTACGCGCGCTGCCGGCAGGACTGCCGGCAGTACTGGCGGCGACGTCCCATTCCCGCATCGGTAACGTCTCGGCCGCACCAGCGACAGGGCTGCGGGTGGGTACGGCGGCTCACGCCAGCCGACTTTAGTCGGGTTTACGCGGCGATCCCGGTATCATTAAGGGTCGCGTCGCGTATGCCGGCCCCGGCCGGGAACTGCGCAGATCGCCGCAGCGTTTGCTAACTGGACAGATTGCACCGAACTGCAGTAAGGGAGCCGGAGAGCTCCGAGAAGAAGACCTGAAGGAGTAGCAGCCATGGCTGATCGCGTACTGAGAGGCAGTCGCCTCGGGGCCGTGAGCTACGAGACTGACCGCAACCACGACCTGGCGCCGCGTCAGCTCGCGAAGTACCGGACCGAGAACGGCGAGGAGTTCGAGGTTCCCTTCGCCGACGACGCCGAGATCCCCGGCACCTGGCTGTGCCGCAACGGCCTCGAAGGCACCCTGATCGAGGGCGACCTGCCCGAGCCGAAGAAGGTGAAGCCGCCGCGGACGCACTGGGACATGCTGCTGGAGCGTCGCTCGGTGGAGGAGCTCGAAGAGCTGCTCAAGGAGCGCCTCGAGATCATCAAGACCCGCCGCCGGGGCTGACCGCGGCTTGAGCCCGGGCCGGACCGCGACCTAGGTGCGGTTGTCGGCCCTGGTGGCCCGGGCACCCGACCGTCGGCCCTGAACACCCCAGCGGGTGACCTTGACCAGGGCTTCGCGGATGTTGGAGCCGCTCATCTTGGACACCCCGAGTTCGCGCTCGGTGAAGGTGATGGGCACCTCGGCGATGGTGAACCCGTTGCAGATCGTGCGCCAGGTCAGATCGATCTGGAAGCAGTAGCCCTTGGAGTCGACGCCGTCGAGGTCGATCGCTTCGAGTACTTCGCGGCGGTAGGCGCGGTAGCCGGCGGTGATGTCATGCACGCCGATGCCGAGCGCCAGCCGGGCGTAGGTGTTCGCGGTCCAGGACAGCGCCCAGCGGCGCTTCGGCCAGTTGCGCACCGTCCCGCCCTCGACGTAGCGCGACCCGATGGCCAGGTCGGCGCCGGCGTCGACGGCGTCCAGCAGGCGGTGCAGCTGTTCGGGCGCGTGGCTGCCGTCGGCGTCCATTTCGACGAGCACCGAGTAGTCACGGCTCAAGCCCCACGCGAAACCCGCCAGGTACGCCGCGCCCAGTCCGTCCTTGGCCGTGCGATGCATGACGTGCGTGCGGCCGGCGTCGGTCGCCGCCAGCTCCTCGGCGAGCCGGCCGGTGCCGTCGGGGCTGCTGTCGTCCACTACGAGCAGGTGCACGTGCGGGCACGCCTCTTTGAGCCGCCGGTGGATGACCGGGAGGTTCTCCAGCTCGTTGTAGGTAGGGATGATCACCAAGACGCGCTGGCTGGGACGGTTGCCTGGGACGTGGGGCGCCGGCTGGCCGGTGGTCATGTAGCTCCTCTGTGTCGCCCGAAAACGAAAGAGTGTCGGCCGTCCTGGTGGGACGGAGGGTGGTCAGTCGCCGTCGTCTGCCGGCGTCCGGTCCCGGGAGTCGGGCGCAGTGTCTAAGTCGTGCTCGTCGGGCGGGGGTTTGCCCGGGGTCGCACCGGCCCCTTCCGATTGGCGAGTGGACCGCAGACGTACCGAACGCGGGAACCATCCATTGTGCCGTATCCCGGCCAGAATCACCGCTCCGGCCGCCAGCGCCATCGCCCATTGCACCAGCGGCCCCCATTGCGTCGCCGGGGTCAGCCTGGTCTTGAGCCGCACCTGCATGTCCAGATAGGCGGGCTGGAAGAAGTCGGTGCGGCCCAACTCGCCGCCGTCGGGGGCCACCACGGCGCTGATTCCCGTGGTGCCCGCGACCACCACGTACCGGTCGTGCTCGACGGCCCGGACCTTGGCGAATGCCAGCTGCTGCTCACTCATCCTCTTGTTGAAGGTGGCGTTGTTGGCCGGCACGGCCAGCAGCTGGGCTCCGCCCCGGACCGCTTGTCGCGGCACCCGGTCGAAGATCACCTCCCAGCAGGTGGCGACGCCGAGGGGCACGCCCGCGATGTGCACCACCCCGGAGCCCTGGCGGGGCACGAAGCTTCCGGCGCGACCGGCGTAGCCGGACAGGTGTTTGAACAGCCACGGCATCGGCAGGTACTCGCCGAACGGCTGCACGATTTCCTTGTCATGGTGATCGGCCGGGCCGGTGGCCGGATTCCACACGATCATGGTGTTGGTGTAGTTCGGATCCTGCGGCGGGCGTCCCGGCACCTCGAGCACGCTGCCGATCAGGATCGGGGCGCCGATCGCCGCCGCGGCCTGTGAGATCTCCAGGGCGGCGTCGCGGTTGACCAGCGGGTCGATGTCCGACGAGTCTTCCGGCCAGATCACGAATTGAGGTTGCGGGGCGGCCCCGGAGCGCACGTCCTCGGCCAGCCGCAGGGTTTCCTGGACGTGGTTGTCCAGCACCGCGCGCCGCTGTTCGTTGAACTCGAAGCCCAGCCGCGGCACGTTGCCCTGCACGGCCGCGACGGTCACCGCCGGCTCGCCACCCGACCCGGTACCGGCGTGGCGCACCTGGGGCCAGATGATGAGCGACGCGAACAGCACCAGGCAGATGCAGACGCCGGGCAGCACCACCGCGGGCGGCGCCTGGTCGGGGTGCCCGGCAGCCGCGGCGCCGCTGTCGCCGGCCGCGCGGGGCGCCGGGTGACCGGAGTGCCACCACTTCACGATCTCCAGCGCGATGGCCGTCGCGCTGAAGCCCACCAGCATGATCGCCATGGACAGCAGCGCCACGCCGCCGAGCTGGACCAGCGGCAGGAACGGACCGTGGGTCTGACCGAATGCCACCGACCCCCAGGGGAAGCCGCCGAACGGGAGCATCGACTTGAGCCACTCCTGGGCCGCCCAGATCAGCGCGAACCAGATGGGCCAGCCGGGCAGCCGGCGCACAATGACGGCGCACAAGCCGAAGAGGGCGGGAAACAGCGCGCAGACGGTCGCGAGCGCGATCCACGGAATGGGGCCGACCAGGAGCCCGACCCACGGCAGCAGCGGCAGGTAGAACGCCAGCCCGAACAGGAACGCGTAACCCAGGCCGCCCGCGGGCGTGGTCGCCGGGTGCGTCAGCACCCACGCCAGCAAGGCGGCGGCCACCACGGCACCCCACCACCAATTGAGCGACGGGAAACTGGCGCAGAGCAGTAAGCCACCCATCACGACGCAACTCAGCCGGGTCAGGCGGGGCAGCATCGCGGCCTGGGCGGCGGGTAGTCGCGCGACCACCGCGGCCACCAGCCCGGTTACCGCGCCGCGCGCCGCGGTCCCGAGCCGACCACCCAGGCTCGCGCCACCCGGCGCGTGCCCCTCGGGCGATCCCGGTTCCGCTGCGTCCTCGTCCCGGTCGGGTTCGCCGTCGCGCTCGTCGTCCTCGGGCTCGACGCGGACGTAGGCGGGCTGGTCGTCGCGGTCCGACTCGGCCTCGTCGCTGATGGGGTCGGTGTCGGGCCGCCGCGGCACGTCCTCGTCGGCCGCATCGGTTTGGTCCGCGGGCTCGTCATCGCCCAGCCGGTACCTAGCCATGGATGACAGCGCCCCGATGCACCGTTCGCCGGCACCGCGGTAGGGCATCGTCGCGATCCAATCGCGGCAGCGCCGGCACGCGCGACCGCGGGTCCGTCGACCAGCGCTGGACGGTGTCGCGCGGGGCGTGCACCTCGAGGGCCCCGGCGTCCCAGATGGCGTAGGAGGCCGGCGCTCCCGGCACCAGCGTGCCCATCTTGCCGTCGCGGACGCCGGCCGCCCGCCAGCCGCCGCGGGTGGCGGCAGCAAACGCGGCCCGCCCCGAGATCCCGCTGCCGGGGGTGCGGTGGTTGACCGCCGCGCGCACGCTCACCCACGGGTCGAAGCCCGTGACCGGAGCGTCGGAACCGAGAGCGAGGGGCACGCCTTGGGATGCTAACAGCGCAAAGGGGTTGAGCCGACTGCCTCGCTGGGCACCGAGCCGTCGCGCATACATGCCGTCGACGCCGCCCCAGAGCGCATCGAAATTGGGCTGCACGCTGGCGATGACGCCCCACTGGCCCAGTTTGGCGGCCTGATCGGCGCTGACCATCTCGACGTGCTCGAGGCGGTGACCGCAGCGGGCGACGGCGACCGGCCCGAGGTCGGCGACGACGCGCTCGAAAGCATCCACCGCCGTCGCGACCGCGGCGTCCCCGATGACGTGGAATCCGGCGGTGACCTCGGCCTGGGTGCACGCCCGCACGTGCGCCTCGACGGCATCCGAATCCAGATGGCAGGTACCCGTGCAGTCCGGGGCGTCCGCGTACGGCTCATGCAGCCACGCGGTGCGCGACCCCAGGGCCCCGTCGACGAACAGGTCCCCGGCCAGGCCGTGGGCTCCGGTCACCGCCATCAGCTCGCGCGCCTGGGCGGGGCTGCTCACCGGCTCACCCCAATAACCGATCACCTCGACGCCATGATCGAGGGCCCGCAACTGCAGCCAGTCGTCGATCCCGCCGATCTCGGGGCCGGCGCATTCGTGGACCGCGACGATGCCGGCCGCGGCGGCGGCCCGCAGCGCTGCGGCACGGGCTTCGGCGAGCTGTTCGCCCGTCAGCAGGCCCCGGGCGACGGCCCGCACCAGATGGTGTGCGTCGCCGACCAGCGGCCCCTCGGCGCTGAAACCCGCGGCCGCCGACAGCTCCGTGACCAGCCGTCGCAGGCCCGTCGACGCCAGCGCGGAGTGCACGTCCACGCGGGCCAGGTAGGCGGGCCGGTCGCCGAGTACGGCGTCCAGGTCGCCGACGCCGGGCGACGCGTTCTCCGGCCACGAGGTTTCGTCCCAGCCGTGGCCCCACACCGGCTGGCCGGGGTGGGCGGCGGCGTACTCGGCGACCATCTGCAGGCACTGGGCGCGCGAGGCCGCCGGGCGCAGGTCCAGCCCGCTGAGCGTCAGCCCGGTGGCGGTGAGATGGATGTGGCTGTCCACGAACCCCGGCGCCACGAACCCGCCCCGGAGATCTTCGACGTCGGCATCGGGAAACATGCGACGGCCGACCTCGTCGCTGCCCAGCCATGCCACCACGCCGTCGCGGACGGCCATCGCCGTCGCGTCGGGCTGGGCCGGACTGTGCACCCGGCCATTGATCAGCAGGGTCACCGGTGCGGGACTAACGGGCACGATCGGTCACAGGCCAAAACTACGTGCAACGGTTCGGATGTCGAGTAACGGTCGGCGGGTTCGCCGCGTCGCGTCAGCGTCCGTCGAATCGTTGCGGCGCCGGCGCCTCGACGTCGCGGACGTCGATGACCTCGCCGTCGATGTAGTCGCCGTGGCCATAGCCGGCATTCGAGCCCGCTTCCGAGTAGTACCCGCTCGGATACGACGGTTGGGGCTCCGCGCGAAAGGCGCTCGCGTAACTAAGTCCGGGCATCTGGCGCTGCAGCCTGCGCACCGCCCTGGCCGTCAACCCGGGGCCGACGGCCGACCGCACCGGCGGGATCAGCAGCATCAAGCCGAGCGCCGTGCTGACCAGGCCGGGAACGAGCACGAGGAGCGCGGCCAGGCTGACCAGCACACCGTCACCCGCGGCGCGTTGATCGGTCAGGCCCGAGCGCAGTTGCCCGATCCGGCGGATGAGGTGTGACCCGGCCATCGGGGCCACGAGGCCCCAGCCGAGCAGGAACGTCCCCACCAGCGCCAGCAGGGTCCAGCCCCATCCGATCGCCGACACCAGCGCGAAGATCACCGCGAGCTCGACGACGGCGTAGATCAGCAACAGCCGCGACACCATGCCTGACCAACGTGCGCGGACCGCGCCCAAGTTCCCGTGGTGCTCGCCGGTGTGGTTGCAGTTAGATGACGCTATGACGACGATTCAGATCGATACGCCCGACGGCCCGATCGATGCGTTACTGAGCACGCCCTCGGGGCAAGGCCCGTGGCCGGGCGTGGTGGTGATCCACGACGCGATCGGCTACGGCCGGGACAAGCAGTCGATTAACGACCGCATCGCCGCGGCGGGTTATCTGGCGGTCACCCCGAACCTGTATTCGCGCGGTGGCCGCATCCGCTGCATCACCCGCGTCATGAAGGAGCTGCAGACGCAACGCGGCCGTGCCCTCGAGGACATCCTGGCCGCGCGCGACCACCTGAAGGCCATGCCGCAGTGTTCGGGACAGGTCGGCATCGCGGGTTTCTGCATGGGCGGCCAGTTCGCTCTTGTCATGTCCCCCAAGGGTTTCGGTGCCTCCGCTCCGTTCTACGGCACTCCCCTGCCCCGCAACCTGGACAAGACGCTGGACGGCGCGTGCCCGGTCGTGGCCAGCTTCGGCGGCCGTGACCCGCTGGGCCGGGGTGCACCCGAGAAGCTGAACAAGACCATCGCGGCCAAGAACATCACCGCCGATGTGAAGACGTATCCGGGCGTCGGGCACAGCTTCGCCAACGAGCTGCCGGGCCAACCGCTGCTTCGGATCACGGGTTTCGGCTACGACCGCGAGGCAACCGAGGATGCGTGGCGACGGGTGTTCGCCTTCTTCGGCGAGCATCTGGGCGCCGGCGCCGCGACGTAACGGGTCAGCGCGCCGCGTTCAACTTCTGCGCCAACACCGTTGCGAACGTGTGGGTATCGCCGGGCCAGCGCGCCGACACGTAGCCGCCGTCATCGACGACGAATGCGGGCCGCGCGTCGGTCGCCGTATCGCGCACCATGCCCGAGGTTTTTCGCCGCCAGTGCGGTGATCCGCGGGCGACGTCACGGAAGTCGGCCGGAACTTCAAGCGCGCGTGTGACTTCCGACTGCACCGACATGTACCCGCCGGGTTGGCCCGGCTCCTCGGTATAGGTCCGGTAATAGTCGCGATCCCAGAACCGGGTCAACCGGGTGAGGCGCCAGGCCAACCGCTCCATTGCCCACGTCAACGCCGTGGTCTTGCGTCCGTACAGGACGGAACGGCCGGTTCTGGGATCGACGCTGCGCGCGGCGAGCAGCACCCCGTGACAGATGGCGGCGACCACCAGCTGGCGGGCGAAGGCCTCCACCACCAGCCGGTGCAGGATGCCGCTGTCGATGTAGCTACGCATCCCGCGGGCGCGGTGACCGCCCGGCAACAGCAGCGCGTCGACGCCGTCGAGACCGGCCTCCGCCCAGGTAAGCGGATGTTGAAACTCGTTGGAATGCACCATGTCTCGGTAAGCGCTGCGGCCGTCTTTGTTGGCGCGCAGCGTGAGCCCGATCAGCGGGATGCCGCCCAGCACTGGCAGCGCGGACCAGAGGTCCAGTCCGCGGCCCGTCACCATGATGTCGTCGGCGACCCCGGGCGCGCCGGTTTCGGTCGCGAATACCACCCGGTGGCCGCTTCCCGTCAACACCTTCCAGCTGACCGCGACCTCGGTCGGGTCGAAGTCGCGGTCCGGGATCGGGATGAGAACGGTGGCCACGGAGCCTTGGCGTTCAGGCCACTTTCAATTCGAGTCCGACGTTGTTGTCCATGCCGCCGCGCAGTTTGCTGAAGAAATTGAACACCTTGCCCACGACGCCGTAGCGCTTGCCGATCGCGTCGTAGACGGCGGCCGTTTCCGACTTGTCGAGGATGGCCGCGGTCCCCTCGATGGCCTCGCTGGTGGGCCGGCCGTTCATGGTGCAGGTGGCCAGCGTGACCCGCGGGGTGTTGCGGATTCTCTTGACCTTCCAGGACTTTTCCTGAGTGATGACCAAGAGTCGGTCCCCGCGCTGCTTGTCCAGGGCTGCCCAGATCGGCGTCGGCTTGGGCTTGCCGTCCTTGGTGAACGTGGTCAGCAGGATGTACTGAGTCTCGGCAAGGTCAGCGAAGGTCGGCGTCACCAGAACAACTTACCGCCGCGGGGTCGGGGCGTTGACATTCCCAGCGCTCGGCTGCGATAGTCATGCCAGCTTAAATGAAAACGTTATTTTCAATTAAGAACGCAGACCACCGATCGAGGTAGGCAATCATGGGCGATTCGAAGAGGCCGCTTGCATGGTTGCCGTTCACGATCGCCGAGGCGGCCATGGAATCGGCGGGCGAGGCGAGCGATCCCGATCTGTTTGCGGCATGGTCACAACTCTTGAGCCGGCTCAACGAGGCCGCGCAGACCGTCGAATCCGATCCGGCAAGCCGCAATCGGATCGACGTCGCCGCCGGAATCCGGCACCTGCTGGTGCTGCTCACCGCGGGCATCGACGAGGCGCTGCGGTTCGATCCGGATCCGGAACTACGCGTCCAACGCACCAGCACCGATGACATCGTGACGTGGGGAATGGAGTGCCCGGATTGCCTCTACACCCGCGCCGCGCTGCGCGGCGCCGAGAGCTATCGGCTGTACGGCAACCGCGGCACCGCCCGCTATGTCGGGCTGCAGACGATGAACGGCATCACCGCCACCGCCAACGAGTTGGTCGACGAGCTCGAAACGGATCCCGACGGGAACTTCGAGGTGGTGCTGTCAGCCTCGAAACAGCCAGGGCGAGCGGGCAATTGGATGCGTATCGAAGGCGAGCACCCCACGTTGACGGTGCGGCACTTCTTCTACGACTGGGATACCGAGGTGGCATCGTCGTTGCGCATCAAGCGACTCGGTGACGAGGTCCGGCCTACACCCGGTCGGGTCGATCCCTACTCGGCGGTGACCAGGCAACTGGCCGCGCTCGGCGACTTCGTCACGGACAACCTGGCGTTCTTTTTGCAGTTCGGCTCCGCCGCACCGCCCAACGGCTTCCTGCCCCCGATCGATCGCACCGACATGGGGGCCGCCGCGGAGAACCGGCCGGTGATCGGCCGGTGGGAACTGCACCCGGGCGAGGCCCTCATCGTCGAGGTGGAACCACCACATGGCATCTATTGGAGCTTCTCGATCGGCAACCCGTGGTGGGAGACGATCCACTACGGGCGCCACCAGTCCAGCCTGAATGCCCATCAGGCCGCAGTGGATTCCGATGGATTGGTCCGTGTGGTGCTATGCGATCGTGACCCCGGGATCGCCAACTGGCTCGACACCGCGGGCCACAGCAACGGCCCGATCATCCTGCGCTGCGTGCGGACCGAAACGGCCCCCACTCCGACGACACGAGTGGTGCCGTTCGACGATATTCGCACCGAGTTGCCTTCGGACACCGCACAACTCACCCCCGATGAACGCGCATCAATCCTTGCGGCACGGCGCCGCACGGTGCACGAAAGGTTCGGACGGTGACCTTCGACGCTGACGAGTTAGAGGACGGCGCCCGGACCGCGACCGGTCTCGACGATTTCGGATCGTCCTACTACCGCGAGGGACTCGAACGGATCGTCGACGCGCTGAACAGCGAGGCGGACCTCAACGACATCGGGCGGGTCATCCAGCACGCCACCATCAGCAACGCCCTCATCCAACGCCTCAAGGTCGAGGACGTCTACCGCCAGCACCCCGAGATCGACGACCAGGCGGTCGGTGGCCCCGTCTTCGTCATCGGCCTGCCCCGCACCGGCACCACCGCGCTGAGCCAGCTGGTGGCCGCCGACCCCCAGTTCCGATCGCTGCGGATGTGGGAGTCGCAAGCGCCTACCCCGCCGCCGGAGGCCGCCACCGAACACAACGACCCGCGGATCGCCCAGGCCGAGGCCGGCCTGAAGATGCTCGACGACATGTTCCCGCTGATGAAAACCCTGTACAACTCCGAGGCCACAGCGCCGACCGAATGCCAGGACCTGATGGGAATGAGCTTCCGCACCTTCCACTTTGACGGTGCCGTGCGCGCACCCGGGTATCTCGCGTGGTTGATGGGCTGCGACATGCGCGAGACCTACGTCTTTCATCGGCGAGTGCTCCGGCTGCTGCAATGGCACTGTCCGCCGGTGCTGTGGCATCTCAAGACACCAGTGCACATGTTCGCCCTCGACGCGCTCGTGGAGGCATATCCCGACGCCAAATTCCTTTGGAGTCACCGCGATCCGGCCAAAGTGATGGGTTCGGTCTGCAGCCTGATCAGGTATGTGCGCAGCTGGAGCAGCGACCGCGACGACGCCAGGGAACTCGGCGCCGAGCAAGTCGACAGCTGGGTCGAGGGTGTCCGGCGGGCGATGGATTTCCGCAACCGGATGGGCGACGACCGATTCGCCGACGTCTCGTTCGCGGACCTTCAGACGGATCCGGTGGGCACGCTGCGAACCAGCTACGCCGCCCTGGGCTTGACCTTCACCGATGCCACCCTCGCCGCGGTCACGCGTTGGGCCACGGAACACCGGCCCGGCTCGCGCGGCGCACATGACTACGACCTGGCCGACTACGGCCTGACACCCAAAGGCGTTCGCGAGCGGTTTGCGGACTATCTCGCCGCCTACGACGCGACCGCCTGAAGCGATGAGCACTCCCCGCACTCGGCGACGCGAAAAACTCGGCCCGGACGCAGGGGTGCGCCGCGAGATCCTGGCCGCCGCTTCGACCGTACTGCGGGAGCAGGGAATTGGGAAGCTCAGCATCGGCGCGGTGCTGGATCGGGCCGCGCTGGGCACCCGGGCGTTCTATCGGCACTTCGAATCCAAGGACGATTTGGTGGCCGCGCTCTTTCTCGACATGGCGCGCGCCGAGGAACGGCGACTGCGACGCCGGATGGCACCTGCCGCCACGGAGGTCGACGCGGTCGCGGCGTGGATCGACGGACGACTCGACCTGGCGTTCGATGACAACATCAAATCCGACCTGCGTCGCCTGTCGATGGAAGCTCAGTCGCAGTCCTCCGCACTTGTTCAGCCCGCGTACGCGGAGATGCTCAAGCCGCTCAGCGAGGCGCTGCAGCGCGGCCTGCAGCGCGGGGTGTTCCACGATGTCGACCCGATGACGGGCGCCCAATTCATTCACGGGGTGGTCTGGGCGGGCATCAATCAGCACTGGGCGACGGGCGATTTCGACCGCGACGTGCTCCGCGAACGCATGCTGCAGTTCTGCCTGCGTGGGCTGGGCGTGCGGGCCGCGGAACCGATCAAAGGAGACTAGCGATGGACCTGGGCTTTGCCGGATCGACGGCCGTGGTTACCGGCGGCAGCAAGGGCATGGGGCTGGCCATCGCCGAAACCCTTGCGGCCGAGGGGGCCAGCGTGGCGGTGATGGCCAGAGGCCACCGGGCGCTCGATGCCGCCGTCTCGTCGCTGCGGCGGGCGGGCGCGCCGGATGCCGTGGGCGTCAGCGTGGATATGACCGACGCCGAGTCGATCACCGCTGGCTTCGCCGCCGTCTCGCAACGTTGGGGGCAACTCAACAGCCTGGTCCACACGATCGGACCGGGCGACGGCTATTTCGAGCAGATGGACGACGCACAGTGGGACGAGGCGTTCACCCTCGGCACGATGTCGGCCGTCCGATCGATTCGCGCCGCCTTGCCGCTGCTGCGCTCCGCGGACTGGGCCCGCGTCGTGACGTTGTCCGCGCATTCGATTCAGCGCCAAAACCCGCGGATCATCGCCTACACGGCATCGAAATCGGCATTGGCCAGCGTCACCAAGAACCTATCGAAAAGCCTTGCCACGGACGGCATCCTGGTGAACTGCGTGTGCCCGGGAACCATCGTCACCGCGAGCTTCACCGAAGCGCTCAAGGACATCCTCGCCGCCGATGGCCTCGACGCCACCAATCCGGTCGACGTCATGACCTGGATCGACAACAACTTTCACCAGCCCTGCGACCTCGGCCGCGCGGGGCTGCCCGAAGAGGTCGCCTCCCTCACCGCCTACCTGGCGTCGCGGCGCAACGGCTATGTCACCGGCGCGACGGTCAACGTCGATGGCGGGTCGGACTTCATCTAGGGACCGCGTCAGCCTTCCAGATCGCCCTCGGTTTCCAGCAGCGCCTGGCGCAGTCCGTCTAGCGTTTCCGGTTGCGGCTCCGCCCACATGCCACGCCCGGCCGCCTCCAGCAGCCGTTCGGCCATGCCGTGCAGCGCCCAGGGATTGGATTCCGACATGAACTTGCGGTTCTCCGGGTCCAGCACGTAGCGCTCGGTGAGCTGTTCGTACATCCAGTCGGCCATCACCCCGGCCGTCGCGTCGTAGCCGAACAGGTAGTCCACCGTCGCCGCCATCTCGAACGCGCCCTTGTATCCGTGCCGGCGCATCGCCGACATCCAGCGCGGATTGACGACCCGCGCCCGGAACACGCGGGTGGTCTCCTCCGACAACGTGCGGGTGCGGATCGCGTCGGGGCGGGTGTTGTCGCCGATATAGGCGGCGGGTGCCTGCCCGGTCAGCGCGCGCACCGTGGCCACCATGCCGCCGTGGTACTGGAAGTAGTCGTCGGAGTCGGCGATGTCGTGTTCGCGGGTGTCGGTGTTCTTCGCGGCCACCGCGATGCGCCGGTACTGCCGGTTCATGTCGTCGACGGCCTCGCGGCCGTCCAGGTCACGGCCGTAGGCGAAGCCGCCCCACGCGGTGTACACGGCGGCGAGGTCGGCGTCGTCGCGCCAGTTGCGGCTGTCGATCAGCTGCAGCAGACCCGCGCCATAGGTGCCCGGTTTGGATCCGAAAATCCTTGTGGTGGAGCGGCGTTGATCGCCGTGCTGAGCCAGGTCGGCCTGGGCGTGCGCGCGGACGAAGTTGTCCTCGGCGGGCTCGTCGAGCTCGGCGATCAGCCGCACCGCGTCGTCGAGCATCGTCACGACATGCGGGAAGGCGTCCCGGAAGAAACCGGAGATGCGCACCGTCACGTCGATGCGCGGGCGGCCCAGCTCGGCCAGCGGAATCGCCGCCAGATCGACCACGCGCCGCGAAGCGTCATCCCACACTGGCCGAGCGCCGAGCAGGGCAAGGACTTCGGCGATGTCGTCGCCGGCGGTGCGCATGGCCGAGGTGCCCCACACCGACAGACCGACCGATTGCGGCCACTGTCCGTGGTCGTCGCGGTAGCGGGTGAGCAACGAATCCGCCAGCGCCACACCGGCTTCCCAGGCAAGCCGGGAGGGCACCGCCTTGGGGTCGACGGAATAGAAGTTGCGGCCGGTGGGCAGCACGTTGACCAGGCCGCGCAGCGGGGATCCGGACGGGCCGGCCGGGATGAACCGGCCGTCCAGGGCGCGCAGCACCTGCTCGATTTCGGCGGCGGTGCCGGCGAGCCGTGGCACCACTTCGGTGGCCGCGAATCGCAGCACCGCGGCGACGTCGGCGTTGCCGGCGATCCGTTCGGCCGCATCGGCATCCCAGCCGGTCGCCTGCAGGGCGGCGACGAGCTCGCGGGCCACGGCCTCGGTGTGATCGACCGTGGTCCGGTCGTCGGTGCCATCCTCGGCCAGGCCCAGGGCCTGTCGCAATCCGGGCAGGGTGTGCTCGCCGCCGAACAGTTGGCGGGCCCGCAGCATCGCCAGCACGAGGTCGAGTTCGGCTTCCCCCGTTGGCTTTTGCCCAAGAATATGCAGGCCGTCGCGGATCTGCACATCCTTGATTTCGCACAGCCAGCCATCGACGTGCAGCAGCATGTCGTCGAAGGAGTCTTCCTCGGGACGTTCGGTCAGGCCAAGGTCGTGGTCCATCTTCGCGGCCCGCATCAGCGTCCAGATCTGCTGGCGGATAGCGGGCAGCTTGCCGGGATCCAGCGCGGCGACGTTGGCGTGCTCGTCGAGCAGCTGCTCCAAACGTGCGATGTCACCGTAGGATTCGGCGCGCGCCATCGGCGGGATCAGATGGTCGACCAGCACAGCGTGTGCGCGCCTTTTGGCCTGCGTGCCCTCGCCGGGGTCGTTGACCAGAAATGGGTAGATCATCGGCAGGTCGCCCAGCGCGGCGTCGGGGCCGCAGGCCGCCGACATGCCCAGCGTCTTGCCCGGCAGCCATTCCAGGTTGCCGTGTTTGCCCAGGTGTACCACCGCGTGCGACCCGAAGCCGACGTCGAGCCAGTGATAGGCGGCCAGGTAGTGGTGGCTGGGCGGCAGGTCCGGGTCGTGGTAGATGGCGACGGGGTTCTCCCCGAAGCCGCGGGGCGGCTGCACCATCAGCACCAGATTGTCCGATTGCATTGCGGCGATGACGATTTCGCCGTCGGGATCGTTGCTGCGGTCCACAAACAGATTCCCGGGTGCCGGTCCCCAGTGCTCGGTGACGGCGTCGGTGAATTCGGTGGGCAGGGTCGCGAACCATTCGCGGTAATCCTTGGCGGACACCCGGATCGGGTTGCCCGCCAGCTGGCCTTCGGTGAGCCAGTCGGGGTCCTGTCCGCCCCGCTCGATCAGTGCGTGGATCAGGGCGTCACCGTCGTTGGCCTCGACGCCCGGCAGCTCACCCACCCGGTAGCCGTGCTCGCGCATCGCCTGCAGCAGCGCGACGGCGCTCGCCGGCGTGTCCAAGCCGACCGCGTTGCCGATGCGGGCGTGCTTGGTGGGATAGGCCGAGAACACCAGGGCCACCCGCTTGTCCGCCGGGGCGACCAGGCGCAGCCGCGCGTGGCGGACCGCCAAGCCCGCGACGCGGGCGCAGCGTTCCGCGTCGGCGACATAAGAGATCAGGCCGTCGTCGTCAATCTCCTTGAAGGAGAACGGCACCGTGATGATGCGGCCGTCGAACTCGGGCACCGCCACCTGGCTGGCCACGTCGAGCGGGCTCAGGCCATCGTCGTTCGCGCGCCATTGGTCACGGGGGCTGGTCAGGCAGAGCCCCTGCAGGATCGGGATATCTAGTGCGGCAAGGTGTTCGACGTTCCAGCTGTCATCGTCGCCGCCGGCCGACACCGTGGCCGGCTTCAGTCCCCCGGCCGCCAGGACGGTGACCACCATGGCGTCGGCGTCGCCCAGCCGTTGCAGCAGTTCGGGTTCGGCGGTGCGCAGCGATGCGCAGTAGACCGGCATCGCCCGAGCGCCGGCGTCCTCGATGGCCCGGCACAGCGCCTCGACGTAGCCGGTGTTGCCGGCCAGGTGCTGCGCGCGGTAGTACAGCACGGCGATCGTCGGGCCGTCGGCAGCAACGGCGTTGGGCCGCGGCAGTTCACCCCACGTCGGGGTCACGACCGGCGGGGTGAATCCGAACCCGGTCATCAGCACGGTGTCCGAGAGGAAGGCGTGCAGCTGGCGCAGGTTGTCCACGCCGCCATGGGCCAGATAGATGTGCGCCTGCACCGCGATCCCGGCCGCCAGCGTGGACAGACCGGTCAACTCGGCGTCGGCGGCCTGCTCGCCGCTGACCAACACCGTGGGCACCCCACTGGCGATCACCGTGTCGATCCCGCTCTGCCACGCCCGGTAGCCGCCGAGGATCCGCACCACCACGATGGCGGCGTCGGCCAGCAGGTCGGGCAGCTCTTCATCCGACAGCCGCGACGGGTTGGCCCACCGATAGTTCTTCCCGCTGGAACGGGCGCTGATCAGGTCCGTATCGGATGTCGACAGCAGCAGGATGGTCGGCTCAGCCACCCGTCATTCGTACCGCAACGAGGCGCGCTCGCGCCTACTGGGACCGGTCAACCGCCCAGCATCGCCGCGATCAGGCCGGCGACCTGTTGCGCCACGACCCGAGCCGGGCCGTCCTTGGCCGGTTCGTAGCGGTCCGCGAGGGCGTCGTAGTCGGCGCCGGCGATCGACCCGTGATCGGCCGCCAGTTCCACCACCTCCACCGGCCAGCCGATGCGTTCGAGGCGGGCGGCGAAATCCCTGCTGGCGTCCACCGGTACCACGTCGTCGTCGAGGCCGTGCAGCAACGAGAACGGCGAACCGACCTCGGCGGCGCTCAGCCCGTCGGTCAGCGGCTCACCGGAGATCGGATCGGGAACCATGAAGGCTCCGGCGAGGCACACCGTGCGCGCGGGAGCGAAGCCGTATTGCGCCGCGCGCAGGGTCACGCCCGCCGCGGCGGCGCCGCCCATCGACCACCCGACGAGCAGGATGCGTCTGGTGTCGGTGGCGAGGTTGCAGGTGAACTCCAGCGACCGCAGCAGATCTGCGCGCCCGCCGTCATCCGCATGGGAGTTCCAGTCCGGCGCCACCACCACCGCGGAGCGCCCGGCCAGCATGCCGGCCAAGGGGCCGACGGCGGCGCGGGCATCGGTTTGCGCGCCATGCCACAGCAAGATCGTGGACGGCGCCGGCTCACCGAAGACGTCGGCCCACCGGCCAGGGGCATATTCCACCGTCCTCACGGGCACGAGGATGCCCACACTGGCGCGTGTTCAATCCTCGGTCAGGCAACGCCCTTGTTGCGCAGGACCGGCAGCACTCCCTCGGCGAACCAGTAGGCCTCTTCCAGATGCGGATAGCCCGACAGGATGAATTCGTCGAAGCAGCAAAACTTTGCCGCCATAGCTCCTCAGATCAGCTGGCGAGGCCTTGTCGCAGCGCCTCATTGAATCGACGGTCGACCCAGTTGGCAAACCTGGGCGCCGACGCGAGCTGGCCTGCGGCCGCGAACAAATCGGCCAGCTTCTGTTCCGATGCGACCACGTCGTCACCGAGTTCGGTCGGTAACCGCAGGCTGCGGTTAGCCGCGACCGCCGCCGCGCGGGCATCCAATCCTACTGCGGCGGAATAGTCTTGGGCCCATTCTTGGGGATGAGCCCTGGCCCACTGCACGGCCTTCTCGAAACGTACCAGCAGGTCGGACAGCGCGGTGTTACGTTTCGGGTCATCCAGCGCCTGGTCGGATGCGACACCCACCCAGTCGCCGTTGGTGACGCCCTGCGCCTCGGCGATGCTGCGCACCGGGATCTGCTGTTCGGCCTGGGCCGTATAGGGATCCCAGATGGCCCAGGCGTCGGCCTGGTGCTGGCTGAACGCCGACAGCGCATCGGCGGGCTGCAGGAACACGAACTTCACCTCGGCGGGTTTGAGCCCGGCCTTGTCCAGCTGGGCCAGCAGGTTGGCGTGCGATGAGCTGCCCTTGGCGACGGCGATCGCCTTACCACGCAGCTCGGAGACCGACGTGATGGGCGAATCGGCATGCACCAGAACGCGATTGCCGGCCCCGCCGCCGCCGTATGCGGAGACCGCCTTGATCTTCGCGTTGCTGGCGGCCCCGAAGATCGGCGGCGTGTTACCCGTGATCGCGAAGTCGATCTTGCCGGCGGTGGCCGCCTCGACTTGCGGCGGCCCGGAGGTGAACGTCGAGAACGCGACGCGGTAGGGCAGGTTGTCCAGCTGCCCGGCGGCGCGCAGCAGGGCTTCGGTGCCACCCTTCTGATCCCCGACCTGCAGGGTGAGCCCGGACAGCTCCGACAGCGGCACCGCGGCCGGCGGCGGCTTGGACCCCAAACTTGCTGTGCGCGAGACGCATCCGGCCAATAGGAATACGAGCACCGCGGCCAGCGCGACGAAACCCCGCCTCAAAGCCGCACACCAAGACGATCCAGCAGCTCCGCGCGATGCCGCTCGGTGTGGGCACCGGGATCGCCGGGTGCGCGGCGGGGCTCCTCGATGGTCAGCGTGTGCACGACGCGGCCTTCCTCGAGCACCAGCACACGATCGGCGAGCGCGACCGCTTCGTCGACGTCATGGGTGATCAGCAACACCCCGAACCCGTGTCGGCGCCACAGATCCAGCAGCAGGGTGTGCATGGTCAGCCTTGTCAGCGCGTCCAGCGCACCGAACGGTTCGTCGAGCAGCAGCAGTTGTGGCTCGGCCACCAGCGCGCGGGCCAGCGAAACCCGTTGCGCCTGACCGCCCGACAGGGTCAGCGGCCATGCCCAGGCATGGTCGGCCAGACCGACGTCGGCCAGCGCCCGGTCGGCGCGATCGCGGACTTGCGCCCGCGGGAGGCGGGTGCGGGTGAGGCCGTAACCGACGTTGGTCCGCACATCGCGCCACGGGAACAGGCGCGGCTCCTGGAAGGCCAGCGCCGGGGCGCCGGCCACCACGCGCTGCCCGCTGTGGTCATCCGAGAGCCCGGCGAGCACCCGCAGCACCGTCGATTTGCCCGAGCCGCTGCGCCCGACCAGCGCGACGATCTCGCCGCGTCGCACCCGCACCGAAACGTCGTTGAGCACCTGCCGGTTTCCGTACCACTTGTCGACGTGGCGCAGCTCGCCGGCGATGTCCGTCCGCCCTCGGGTGGCGGCGGCCGATTCCACGATGAGTGTCAAGCCTGGACCTTTCAGTGTCGGTACCGCAGCGTGCGGCGTTCGATGAGTCGGACGAGCGCGTCGGTGACGATGCCCAACAGCGCGTAGATGGTCAGCCCGAAGATGATGATGTCGATTCGCAGAAAATCACGGGCGTTGTTGATCAGGAAGCCGATTCCCTTGTCGGCGTTGATCTGCTCGGCGACGATCAAGGTCAGCCACGCGATGGCCAGCGATTGGCGAAAACCGACCAGCACCTGTGGCGCCGTGCTGGGCACGATGATCCGGGTGAACCGCTGAGAGAACGAAAAGCCCAGCACCTGAGCGGTTTCCAGCATCTTGGGGTCGACCTGCCGGATCGCCGAAAAGGTGTTGAGGTAGAGCGGGAAGACCACGCCCAGGGCGACGAGCAACACCTTTGGCAGCTCGCCGATTCCGAACCACAGGATGAACAGCGGGATCAGCCCAAGGTGCGGCAGTGCCCGGATCATCTGCATCGGCGGGTCCACGGTCGATTCGACCCAGCGGGACAGGCCGACCGCCGCGCCCGCCACGATCCCGATGATCCCGCCCAGCAGCAGACCCTCTACAACGCGGACGGTGGAGATGTGCAGCGCGTCGGCGAGCTGGCCGTTGCGGGTCAACTCGACGCCGGCCTCGAGAATCAAGGAGGGGGCCGGGAGCACGTCGACGGGAATCACGCCGAGCGCGCTTCCCAGCTGCCACAGCGCCAGCAGCGCCAGTGGCGACGCGACGCGCACGACTTCCCATTTGCGGCGCGCCCATAATCCGCTCGGCCCGCCGGCTGGGGCGCTGCCCGGCTTGCTCGGCGCAGCGTCGAGCGCGGTGGCAATGCTCACTGTGCCGACGCTATGGCGCGCCGGGGGCTCGGGTAAGGGTTTACGTCTGGCTGAAGGCAATCCCGGTCGTCGTCTTCGGCGGGGGCCGTACCGTGGACGGGTGGCCAGGACGCGCGACACCGACGCATGCCCGGGTGCGCTGCAGGTGCACCAGGCGGCCGATGGCGCCTTGGCCCGGATCCGGCTGCCCGGCGGCATGATCACCGCCGCCCAGCTGGCCACGCTGGCCGCCGTCAGTAACCAGTCAGGGTCGGGAACGCTCGAGCTGACCGCCCGGGGCAACGTGCAGTTGCGCGGGCTGACCGACGTGACCGCGGTGGGCGAGACGCTCGCGGCCGCGGGCCTGTTGCCGTCAAGGACGCACGAGCGGGTCCGCAACATCGTGGCCTCACCGCTGTCGGGGCGCTCCGGAGGAAACCTCGACGTCCGGCGCTGGGTCGGCGAGCTCGATGCCGCGCTGTGCGCCGAGCCCAGGCTCGCCGAGCTGGGCGGCCGGTTCTGGTTCAGCCTGGACGACGGACGCGCCGACGTCTCGGGGCTGCGTGCCGACGTCGGGGTGCACGCGTTCACCGACGGCTGTGCGCTGTTACTTGCCGGACGTGACACCGGTGTCCGGCTGGCGGCCGGCGAGGTGATCGAGACGCTGATCACCCTCGCTACGCGGTTCGTCGATATTCGCGGAACCGCTTGGCGCGTCCAGGAATTGGACGACGTGCGGCGGCTGCTACCCGGCGCCGAATCACGCGCCACCTTCTTTGCGGCCGTCACCAAGGCGCCGGTGGGCTGGATCGGCCAGGACGACGGGCAGGTGACGCTGGGCGCCGCGGTGCCGCTGGGTGTGCTGCCGGCGCGCGTCGCGGAGTACCTGGCTGCGATCGAGGCGCCGCTGGTGATCACGCCGTGGCGCTCGGTGCTGGTATGTGACCTCAGTGAAGAGGTGGCCGACACCGCGCTGCGGGTGCTGGCGCCCCTGGGCCTGGTGTTCGACGAAAACTCCCCCTGGCTGACCGTCAGCGCCTGCACCGGCAGCCCCGGCTGCGCGCGCTCGGCCGCCGACGTGCGGGCCGACGCCGCGCGATCGCTGGATCCCGACTCGACGGTGCACCGGCACTTCGTCGGCTGCGACCGGGCGTGCGGCAGTCCCCTCGCCGGTGAGGTGCTGGTGGCTACCCCGGACGGCTACCGGCGGCTGTAGCCGGGTGCGGCGGGTCGCCGCGTGGGTGAGCCTTAAAGTGGGCGGGTGCTCGACTACATCCGCGACGCGGCGGAGATCTATCGCCAGTCGTTCGCGACGATCCGCGCCGAAGCCGATTTGGCGCGATTCCCCGCCGACGTGGCACGGGTGGTCGTCCGATTGATCCACACCTGCGGCCAGGTCGACGTCGCCGAGCACGTCGCGTTCACCGACGACGTCGTCGACCGCGTCGGCGCGGCCCTGCGCGGCGGCGCTCACGTGCTGTGCGATTCGTCGATGGTGGCCGCCGGGATCACCGCCGCACGGCTGCCGGCCGACAACGAGGTGGTGTCCCTGGTGGCCGATCCCCGGGCGGCCGAGCTGGCCGCTCGCCGGCAGACCACGCGCTCGGCGGCCGGGGTGGAGCTGTGGGCGGACCGGCTGCCCGGCGCGGTGCTGGCGATCGGCAACGCCCCGACCGCGCTGTTCCGGCTGCTCGAACTGATCGATGACGGGTTGGCGCCGCCGGCCGGGGTGTTGGGCGGGCCGGTGGGTTTCGTCGGGTCGGCGCAGTCCAAACAGGAGCTCATCGAGAACCCGCGCGGAACGTCGTATCTGGTGGTGCGGGGCCGTCGCGGCGGCAGTGCCATGGCCGCCGCCGCCGTCAATGCGATCGCGAGCGATCGCGAGTGACCGCACAAGGCACCCTGTGGGGCGTCGGGCTGGGGCCCGGCGACCCGGAATTGGTGACCGTCAAAGCCGCCCGGGTGATCGCCGAGGCCGACGTGGTGGCCTATCACAGCGCCCGGCACGGCCGCAGCATCGCGCGCGGTATCGCCGAACCCTATCTGCGGCCCGGTCAGATCGAAGAGCACCTGGTCTACCCCGTCACCACCGAGACGACCGACCATCCCGGCGGCTATGCCGGCGCCATCGAGGACTTCTACGTCGAGGCCACCGAGCGCATCGCGGCGCACCTCGACGCCGGTCGCAATGTCGCCCTGCTGGCCGAGGGCGATCCGCTGTTCTACAGCTCCTACATGCACCTACACACCCGGCTCACGGAGCGGTTCGACGCGGTCATCGTGCCCGGCGTGACGTCGGTGAGCGCCGCCTCGGCGGCCATCGCGACACCGTTGGTGGCCGGCGACGAGGTGCTGTCGGTGCTGCCGGGCACCTTGCCGGTCGAAGAGCTGACCCGTCGGCTCGCCGACGCCGACGCCGCCGTCGTGCTCAAGCTCGGGCGTTCGTATCACGCTGTGCGGGAGGCGCTTTCGGCGTCGGGACAGCTCGACGACGCGTTTTACGTGGAGCGGGCCAGCACCGCCACGCAACGCATCCTGCCCGCCGTCGACGTCGACGCGGCCGGCGTCCCGTACTTCTCGCTGGCCATCCTGCCGGGCGGGCAGCGAGGCCGGCGCGCGCCCGCCGCCGGCAGCGTCACGGTGGTGGGCCTGGGTCCCGGCGACATGGATTGGATGACGCCGCAGACCCGGCGCGAGTTGGCCGCGGCGACCGACCTGATCGGCTACGGCGGCTACCTGGACCGCGTCCCGGCCCGCGACGGGCAGCAGCGTCATCCCAGCGACAACCGCGACGAGCCCGAACGGGCCAGGCTGGCCTGCGCGCTGGCCGAGCAGGGCCGCGCCGTGGCGGTGGTGTCCTCGGGCGACCCGGGTGTGTTCGCGATGGCGACCGCGGTGCTGGAAGAGGCCAAAGAATGGCCGGGAGTGCAGGTCCGGGTGATTCCGGCGATGACCGCCGCCCAGGCGGTGGCCAGCCGGGTCGGCGCCCCGCTGGGCCACGACTACGCGGTGATCTCGCTGTCCGACCGCCTCAAGCCGTGGGAGGTGATCTCCACGCGGCTGCAGGCCGCCGCGGCCGCCGACCTGGTACTGGCCATCTACAACCCGGCCTCCAAGACGCGAACCTGGCAGGTCGGCGCGATGCGCGACATCTTGCTGGCCCATCGCGAACCCGGCACCCCGGTGGTGATCGGCCGCAACGTCTCCGGCGCCGACGAAGACGTCCGCGTGGTCAGGCTGGCCGATCTGAATCCCGGCGAGATCGACATGCGTTGCCTGCTGATCGTCGGGTCGTCGCAAACCCAGTGGTACTCACACGATTCCACCGACCGGGTCTTCACGCCGCGGCGCTATCAGGGCTAGTCGCGGTCCCAGGTGCTCGGCATCATCGGCACGGTGGGGCCGTCGCTCAACCCGTCACGGGTCAACGTCACCAAACCGGTGGCTTGCGCGGCATCGGATTTGGCTGCGGCACCGGCGAATCCGAGCGGTCCGGCACTGTCCTGGGAAGGGCTTGCGGCGTAAGGGTCTTCGGCGTCACCGGTTGGGTCCACACCGTCGTCCAGGTCCATGTATTCGTAGCGGTACGCGCGCTCGGTGGCGGTGCCGCCGCGACGCCGGCGGGCCCTGGCCTTCTTCTTGGCCGCGGCGGCCGCGGCCGCGCCGGCGGGTGCGTCGACGTCGTCGGACGACGGTTCCTCCGACTTACGTCGCGACCGGCTGCTCGCGCTGCCCCGCGCCGACAGTCCCGAAAGCCCCACGGCATAAAGGGCATTGGACACGTTCGCTCCGATGCCGTCGGTCGCCGTCGGACCGAAGCCGACGCCGGGTCCCCCACCGACCGGTCCGCCGCCGGCCGAGCCGGCGACCGTCGTCGCGGGGGCGGTGGACGGTGTCGGCACGTGGCTCACACTGACGGGCGCGCTGGCGATCGTCGGCGCCGGAGCGACCACCGGTGCGGGCGCTGCCGCGACGGCCGGCAACGGCGCTGGCGTCGAAAGCGGGACCGCGACGCTGATCGCGGTGACCGCGGCCGCCACCCCGCCCGCCGCTGCAGCGCCGATGGCGGCGACGACGACCGGTGCGAGCACCACCGCCATCTGAATCGCGAGCTGGATGAACGGCCAGAAGATCATCAGGGTGTGGAAGATGGCCCAGCCCAACGCGGTCGACAGGGCCGGCGACAGGCCGAGCTGCCCGAAGAATGAGGCGAGACTGTTGACCCACGGCACCGGCGGGAAGGGCCACCCGCCGGGGTTGAGGTCCTTGGACACCGGCCACGCGAAGTTCTGGGTGTACTGCTGCAGCCACTGGGTGAGCTGGTCCATCCAGGACGGATAGGTCTGCGTCGTCGCCTGCTGCTGGGCACTCGAGGTATCCGCATTGTTGAGATTGGAGCCGGAAGCCGCCGCCGGGGCCACCGCGGCCGCCTGTACCGCCGCGACACCGGCGGTGCCCGCCTCCGCACCCGGCGCCACGATCGTCGGCGCGGGCGTCGTCGCCGGGACCGCAGCCAGGGCGGATGCGCTGACGGCCTGGTAGGTGGTCATCGTCGTGGCGGCCTGCACCCACATGCGCGCGTAGTCGGCCTCATTGACGGCGATCGGAATGGTGTTGATCCCGAAGAAGTTCGTGGCGACCAGCGTCCCGTGCACGGCGTGATTGGCTGCGAGCTCGCCGAGAGTCGGCATGGCGGCCAGCGCGGTGGTGTAGGCGGTGGCCGCAGTCTCGTGCAGGGCTGCGGCCGTCGCGCTCTTGGCCGCGCTCTCCAGCAGCCAGGCCTGGTAGGGGGCGTGCGCGGCCACGTACTGGTCCGCGCTGGGCCCGTCCCACGAACCCGCCTGCACGGCGCCAAGCACTCCGCTGAGCTCGGCGGACGCGGTCGCATAGTCGGTGCTCAGCGACGACCATGTTGTAGCGGCGGCCAGCAGCGGCGCGGGGCCGGGGCCGCTGCTGAGCAGCGTCGAGTGCACTTCGGGCGGAAACGCGATCCAGATCGGGGCGGTCATCGTCGGGGGCCTTCAGGCAACAGCACGAATACCTCTTCGGTGAACTTTGGATGGGCTGGGCGATGCGTTCGATCAGAGGTCGGTTGTCGGCGCGAATAAGTTCCCGGCGATTTCGTCTGGCGCCAAATCACGCGAGTCTTTGCGCGCGGCCGGGCCATGCGCAACGATGCAGGGATGCGGTGTGAGATTGCGCGCGAAGCGCTGTCGGCTCGATTGGACGGCGAGCGCCCCCAGGTGCTCGCGCAGCAAGTCGACGCCCATCTCGAATCCTGCCGCAGCTGCCGCTCCTGGCTGATCGGGGCGGCGGTGCAGACGCGCCGGCTGGCCTCGGTGACTCCCGGCGACGGACCCGATCTGGTCGAGAAAATCATGGCCAGCATCGGCGAGCAGCCCACCGGCCATCAGGCCCGGATGCGCTGGCTGCGGTCGCACTACCGGCGGTGGGGCCTGATCGCCGTCGGCCTTTTCCAAGTGGCCATTGCCGCCGCCCAAATCAGCGGAATCGATTTCGGCATGGTGTCCGGTCACATGCACGGCGCGATGTCCGGCGAGCACCTGATGCACGAGTCGACGGCCTGGTTGCTGGCGCTGGGCCTGGCCATGATCGCCGCCGGCGTGTGGCCCGCCTCCGCGTCCGGGGTGGCCGCGATCACCGGTGTGTATTCCGTTGCGCTGCTGGGTTATGTGATCGTCGACGCCTTCGACGGCAACGTCACCGCGACCCGCATCGCCAGCCACATGCCACTGTTGCTGGGTCTGGCGTTCGCCTTGTTGGTGGCGCGGGAACGGGTGGGCTCGCACCGACGGCGTGGTTCCGATGCCTCGGACGACGCCGACTTCCCCGCCTGGGCGGCGGACTCACCCAGTGGTCGGCGGCGCGGGCACCTGCGGCCCATCAACCACGCGGCGTTCGACCCCAGCGCGTCCTCTACGACGAGCCGTCGTAGAATCGGAAAACTCGCACAACAAAGGTGGTTGGGCATGACCGCGCTGAGCGACGACGAGGCCGTAACCGAGCTCGCGTTGTCAGCCGCACGCGGAAACTCCCGAGCGCTCGAGTCGTTCATCAAAGCCACCCAGCAAGACGTGTGGCGGTTCGTCGCCTACCTATCGGATACGGGCAACGCCGACGATCTGACCCAAGAGACTTTCCTGCGCGCCATCGGCGCCATCGAACGGTTTTCCGGGCGCTCGAGTGCGCGAACCTGGCTGCTGTCGATCGCGCGCCGCGTCGTGGCCGACCACATCCGCCACCTGCAATCGCGGCCCCGCGCCGCCGCGGGCGCCGATCCCGAACACGTGGTGCGCGGCGACCGCCACGCCCGCGGATTCGAGGACCTGGTCGAGGTGACGACGATGATCGCCAACCTCAATGCCGAACAGCGCGAAGCGCTTCTGCTCACCCAGCTGCTCGGCCTGCCCTACGCGGACGCCGCCGCGGTCTGCGGCTGCCCGGTGGGCACCATCCGCTCCCGCGTTGCGCGCGCCCGCGACGCGCTGCTGGCCGATGGCGAGCGCGGCGACCTAACCGGCTAGCGCGCCAACCCATTCGGCGGCCTCGGCCACCGTGCCGACGGTCAACACCCCGGCGGGTAGCGGCGGCCGCGCCACCATCACCACCGCAACGCCCAGCGCCGCCGCGGCATCCAGCTTTGCGCGGGTCATGTCCCCGCCGCTGTTCTTGGTGACCAGCGCGTCGATGCGGTGGTCGCGCAGCAGCGCGAACTCGTCGTCGTAGCCGTACGGCCCGCGGGACAGCAGCACCCGGTGATGACGCGGCAGCGCGGACGCGTCGGGGTCGGTGACCGCCCTGATCAGAAACCATGCGTCGCTGCCGGCGAAGGCCCGCACGCCCGAGCGTCCGGTGGTGAGAAACACCCGCGAATAGCCTTGCCGGGCAACGGTTTCGGCGGCGTCAGCGTCCGAGTCGACGACAATGGCGGTGCCCGGATCCCACGCGGGGCGGGCCAGGATCAGGTGCGGGATCCGCAAGTCGGTGCATGCGGCGGCGGCGTTCGCCGTCATGGTCGCCGCGAACGGGTGGGTGGCGTCGACGACGGCGTCGATGCGTTCGTCTTGCAGCCAGCGTCGTAACCCGTCGACGCCGCCGAAGCCGCCGATGCGCACCGGGCCGACCGGCAAGGCCGGATCCGGCACGCGCCCGGCCAGGGAGCTGACGATGTCGACGCGCGGGTGCAGGGCTTTCGCCAGGGCGCGGGCCTCGCCGGTGCCGCCGAGCAGCAGGACGCGCATCAATGCCTGCTGCCCCGGGCGCGCCCGGTCGAATACAGGTAGCTGTCGGTGAATCCGCCGGCGGTCAGTGCGTCGCCGACGACGATGACGGCGGTCTTGGTGATGTCGGCCCGATGCATCTGCCCGGCGATGTCCGCGAGGGTGCCGCGCAGCACCGCCTCCTGCGGCCAGCTCGCGAAAGCCACGACGGCTGCCGGTGTTTCGGGTTGATAGCCGCTTTCGAGAAGCTGCGGGACGATGGCGTCGATCTGGGCAGCGGCCAGATGCAGGACGAGGGTCCCGCCCGTTTGGGCAAGGGTCTTCAGGTCTTCGCCGGGCGGCATGGCCGTCGACAGGGTCGCCACCCTGCTCAGCGTCACGGTCTGCGCCACCCCGGGAACGGTGAGCTCACGCTTCAGCGCGGCCGCCGCGGCGGCGAAAGCCGGTACGCCGGGCACGATTTCGTAGTCGATGCCCAGCGAGTCGAGCCGCCGGCATTGCTCGGCCAGCGCGCTGTAGAGCGACGGATCACCCGAATGCAGCCGCGCCACGTCCAGGCCGGCGGCGTGCGCCTCGCTTAGCTCGGCGACGATCTGCTCCAACGTCAGCGGGCCGGTGTCAACCACTTTCGCGTCCGGCGGGCATAACGCCAGCAGGTCGTCGGGCATGATCGAGCCGGCATACAGGCACACCCGGCAGTTTTGCAGGAGCCGCTGGCCGCGCACGGTGATGAGGTCGGCCGCTCCCGGCCCCGCGCCGATGAAATACACCGTCATTTGGTCACCGCCCACTGGGTGACGGGATACTGCGGGCGCCAGCCGGTGAAGGCGCCCAGCGGCTCGCCGTGATAGTGCTGGAAGCGTCGCAGCTGACCGCCCAGGCGCTGATGTTCTTGTGTCAGAACGGCTTCGGACTCGGTGGTGACCACGTTGGCGACGAGTCGCCCGCCGGCGGGCAGGTTGGCCCAGCAGGCGTCGAACAGGCCGGGTTGAGTCAGTCCGCCGCCGATGAAGATCGCCGACGGCGGCTCGGCGCCGTCGAACGCGCCGGGGGCCTCGCCACGCACATCGATGCTGACCCCGAAGGCCGCGGCATTGACTTCGAGGTTGCGCCGGCGTTCTTCGTTGCTTTCGAATACCACTGCGCTGCAACCTCTTCCGTTCAGGCACCATTCCACGCTGATGCTGCCCGAGCCCGCGCCGACGTCCCACAATCGCTCCCCCGGGCGCGGCGCCAGGGCGGCCAGCGTCACCGCGCGGATGCCTTGTTTGGTGATCTGCCCGTCGTGGGTGAAGGCATCGTCGGGCAGCGGTGACACGCGTTCGTCGGGCAGGTACCGCACGGCAATCACGTTGAGGTCGTCGAGGCCTGCGTCCTCGGCCCAGTCGCGGGCGGTGCCGTGGCGGCGGTGCTCGTCCGGGGCGCCGAGTCGTTCGAGAACGGTGAACTCCGAATCGCCGCGGCCATGGGCGGTGAGCAGTGCGGCGAGTTCCGTTGGTGTGGACTTGCTTTGCGCCAGCACGATCGCCTTGCCACCGCGACGCACCGCGGTGCGCGGGGGCGCGGTGACCAGGCTGATCACCTCGGTCTCGTGGACGTTCCAGCCCATCCGCGCGCACGCCAGCGTCACCGACGACACGTGCGGCAGGACCCTGACGTTGTCGCGGCCGTGCAGGCGGATCAGGGTGCCCCCGATGCCGTGCAGCAGCGGATCGCCGCTGGCCACCACGTGCACGTCACCGGTGTGTTCGTCGAGCAACCTTTGCAGCGCCGGCAACATCGGCGACGGCCACTGCCGCCGGGGCGCGCGCACGGTGTCGTCGAGCAGGTCGAGTTGCCGCTTAGAGCCGTAAATGACTGCGGCCCTGCGGAGTTCGGCGATAGACGCCTCGCCGAGCCCGGTCATGCCGTCGGCGCCGATACCGACCACGATGATCATGAGCGCCGCTCCTCCGCATCGCTTCGCTCTGCATCGTCACCAGCGCGGATCATCGCGGCATCCTGCGCCAGATGAACTGCGGCAGCAGTCGCATCACCGCCGCCGCGGGGCCCAGCGCCCACGGGATCCACACGGTGCGGCGGCCCTTCGCGAGCGCACGCGCGGTCGCGGCGGCCACCTGCGCGGGCGTGCTGGGCAGCGGTGCAGGCGACATGCCCTCCGTCATGCGGCCGATGACGAATCCCGGCCGGGCGATCAGCAGCCGGACCCCGGTGCCGTGCAGCGCGTCGGCCAGGCCGCTGGCGAAGCCGTCCAGGCCTGCCTTGGCCGAGCCGTAGACATAGTTGGCGCGGCGCACGCGCGCGCCGGCGATCGAGGAGAACACCACCAGCCGGCCAGTGTCCGCTTTGCGCATCGTCGTGGCCAGATGGGTGAGCAGGCTGACCTGGGCGAGGTAGTCGGTGTGGACGACGGCGATCGCGTGCGCGGCGTCGGTTTCGGCGCGCGACTGGTCGCCCAGGATGCCGAACGCCAGCACCGCGGTGCCGATGGGACCGTGGTCGGCGACGATCGAGGCGACCAGCGGGCCGTGCGAGGCCAGGTCGTCGGCGTCGAATTCCCGGGTATCGACCGCCGTGGCGCCTGCGGCTTTGAGCGCGTTGACCTGCTCAGCGAGCTGGTCGGCGTTGCGGGCGGCCAGCACCACCGTCGCGCCGGGCGCGAGGAGTCGCGCCAGCTCGATCCCGATCTCGCTGCGGCCGCCCAGGATTAGTACTGGACCTGCGCCCGTGTCGTCCACGGCTGCGATTATCACCTGCGCTAGCGTGAGCGGTGATGGCGAATACCACTACCCGGCTCACCGACGACGCCTTGGCGTTTCTGTCGGAACGCCATCTGGCCATGCTGACCACGCTGCGAGCCGACAATTCACCGCACGTGGTGGCGGTCGGTTTCACCTTCGACCCCAAGACGCACATCGCTCGGGTCATCACCACGGGGGGTTCGCAGAAGGCGGTCAACGCCGATCGCGGCGGACTGGCCGTGCTCAGCCAGGTCGACGGTGCGCGGTGGCTGTCGCTGGAGGGCCGATCCAAGGTCAACAACGACGTCGACGCGGTGCGCGACGCCGAATTGCGGTACGCCCAGCGCTATCGCACGCCGCGACCCAACCCGCGACGCGTGGTCATCGAGGTTCAGATCGAGCGGGTGCTGGGGTCGTCGGATCTTCTGGACCGGGGCGAGTAGTTAAGCCGGGTTAGTCGCTGCGAGACCGGAACTCGGGACTCCAGGATTTCGACGATCAGCGGTCTTTCTTCCGAGGGTCGTACTCGGTACCCGAGATGTCGTCCCAGAACTTTGGCGAAATCTCTGTCGGCCGGTCTTCCTCGGCAACAGCATCTACCTTCTCCTGAAACTCATCCAGGAGTTGCCGCGCACGCGCAAGCTTTTCCGGGCTTGGCGGAGGGGCGCCCACCTCGTCTCGGGTTAAGAAGACCTTTCCAGCAATCTCCCTCATAGTTGAAACCTCCTCGGAGCATTGAATAAATCATTCACTAGTCTTCAACCATATCGATAATCGTTCGACCTGTTCGCGGATCAATTGTCTTTCGCAGCACTAGAAATCGCGTATTCGCGGGGAACAGAACCTCTTGCTCTGCGGGGTACATTGAAAATGCAGAAACATCACGGCCGGTGAAAGACACAATTCGGAACTCAACGTTTCCAGCGAACGCGGACGACTGTGCGACCACTGGATCTCTTGTTGTGCTGAGGAAAGCTTTTTCTATGATGTAGTCGCCCGGTCGATACTGGGCAAGCACTTCAGGCGGCAGGTTCGTACCGCGCACGACGGAACCCTCGAACGGCGGAAGTTTGCTTAATGCAGCTTTTAATGCTTCGACTCGAGCAGCCTGAGACGCGTCCAAAGCTTCGCCCCTTAACGCCTCGTTTAGGTCTGTATAACCCATGCCAGTGTAGTCAGCGAGTGGCTTCAAATGTTCTGGGCTCAGCGGGTCTTCGCGGCTCAGGGGATGGTCGTCGTTATCGGGACTTTCATCCTGGCCGTTCTTGTCACCCGAATTGGCAGGCGCACCGTCATCGGGTGGCACTTTTGGTTCGGGCGGACCGCCCTCTCCGGGCTTCGACGAGCCATTAAGCGGTGGCTGATGGGGGTTGCTAGCGGGCGCTGGCACTTCGGTCGGGCTGCCGCTCGGCGCTGGTGAATGGAGCACCGGCTTAGCCGATGGGGCAGCCTGCAACGAGCTCGGAGCGGTGGGTGCCGCCCCAAGGGGAGCGCTATGCGGGGTTATCGCATGGCCATTCGCATATTCGGCAGCATGCGGGATCGCGGCCGGCGCTCTTTCTCCGGCCGCGGCGGCTAAGGGGGCGAGAGGTGCACCGGTGGGTACTCCAGCTGGCTCATGTGGGCGGTCGCTCGGTACTTGCCCTGGGTCTCGCGGTTCGCTTTCTGGCGCCTGCTCATGCGGTCCACCTGGCGACACCGGTTCATGCGGACCATCCGAAGGCGCCGTTTCGTGCGGAGCCTCCCCGGCCAACGAGGTTGGCTCACGCGGACCCTCCGCCACCGACCCGGGCTCATGCGGGTCACCAGCCAGAACCGACGCCGGTTCAAGTGGACCGCCGGCCAGCGGAGGTGGCACCTCCGACGGCGGCGCGGGCGTCGGACCATGTGGACCACCCGCAGGCACACCCTCCTGCGGACCCGGAGCTTCTCCGGGCACCGGCACCGGATCATGCGGGCCGCCAGGAACCGTCGGAGCCGACGCCGGCGCGGGCGCCGGTTCGTGTGGGTCGGTGGGGGCGTCCGGTCTTGGGGCCTCCGGCGGGGTCGGGCCCGGTGCAGTCGTCGGCGAGTGAGGCGCGCCCGGAGCGCCATCACCCGGACGAGGCGCCGACTCAACCGGTACCTCCGGCAGCTTTCCTGTCGGCAAGTTCACGGGACTGCCACTGGGCGGCGCATCGCCTTTCGGCAGGTCTCCGCCGAGATTTTCGAGGTCTTTGGTTAAATCGCTGCCGGTTTTGGCGATGCCAGGCAACGCACCCCCGGCGCCTTCCGCCCCGGCGGCCGCTCCTTTGGCACCCTGAAGTACCTCTTCGCCCTTTGTGAGTTCCCCGGTCGCCTCGGCGCCGCCGGCCGCCTCCGCAGCTTTCCCGCCAGCCTTCGCTGCCCCACCGCCGCCGGCCATCGTTGCAAGATCGAAGCCGATTTCACCGAGCCCCACCGCGGGCCGGTCTGAGGTCAAATCGTCCCAGTGGGTGAGACCTTTCGCGAGGCCGAGATCGGTTTTCGCCGCGCCGCCTGGATCGAACAGCGCATATGCCGGGATCGATTGCACCGCAGTCTTATCCAGCGCGGCCCAACTGGCCGCGGCCCCCTTCGGATCGAAGGCAAAGCGACTTGGATCAAGTTGGTTTCCGAATTCCACAGCTCCAACCGTGCCTTTGAAGACGCCTTCTCCGAAATCGGCCCAAGAATCGAAATAACCCGCTGCCACACTCCCGACGTCCTCGCCGAGGAATTCGACCAACTGGCCTTCCATCAACTTCTTTCCCTGAACCACCAGGCCATCAATGATCTGCATTCCGGTTTTCAGCACTTGTTCGCGTGCATGGGCTTCACGCTTCATGTTGTGCAGTACGCCATTGATGTCTTTGGCGATCTTTTCGAGCTCATCGAGCGCATCGCCTTCGAAGATCAACATCGCGTCGTGGACCAGATCAGTCAGGGACCCCAACCGTTTCAACAGATCCCGAATCTTGTTCTGGGCGTCGTCCACCTCGTCCGCGAACTTGTCCAAGGTATCGGCCACCTTGTCGCATTGCTCGCCGAACTTACCCATCGTGGCGGCGAGTAGGGCCAGATCGTGCTGGATCAACTCGCCTTCGGGTATCTGCTGCCCGGCGATCGCCGACTTCGGGCCGTTGAGCGCGGCTTGCACGCCGCTAAGCGACACGCCAAGTCCGCGCCAACAACCCGCGGCCGCGTGCATTCCAACCGCGTTGCCGTTCGGCCACACATCGTCAAGCAGCGATTCCACCACTCCCCACAGCAGTGGTCGGGCGACGCCCGCACCCATGACGCCCGGCGCATTGGGAGGTTCGACTTTCGCGGGTGGCCCCGGCGATGGCAGTGCATGGCCGCCGCCACCTACTTTCGAGGCCGTCTCTGCGCGTGAGTAGTTCGACGCGCAGAGTTGAATCTTTGCCCCGAGTTTCCGGCAGGCATTGATGCCGGCGGCTACTCCGGTCAACAATGACCGAGCCGCGTTCTGGTAGTTCAACGCGAATATCATTCCAGCGGAATCCTGGCCGCTGTTGATCCCGAATCCAGCCGAAAATCGGCCCAGGGCTGCGGCAATCCCGTCGCCGACGACGCTCACACCGGTGCCGGCGACAAACAACGCCTCCGGATCGACAGCCAAGGGAGCCACGTGCGGAATTTTCGCTCAGGTCCGCCCGTCGCCGCTATTCACCCGATGATCGCTCCGCCAAGCTAGCCGCGATCACCTAGCACGACAACTCATTCCCCAACAGTCGCCGTCAACGTGATCTGGTGTCGCCCAGGCGACACCGTGACGGCCGGCCCGGCCGGTTCCCCATCGAGCCGCACATCAACCGCCGCAGCCAGGCCGGCGAACGTGATCTTGGCGGCGACATCGGTGGACACCGTGATGGTCGACTTCGGCAACCCGGCCAGCCCGGCACGCGCGATATCCACCCTCAGACCGGCAACCCCCTTGAGGCCCAGCGTCAGATACGGCAGCGGGTCGACGGGGCGTCCCACTTGCCAGTCCAGCTCGCTGTAGAGCCCGGGCGTCGGCTCAAAACCCGGAATGACGCCGCGATGGTGCCGAATGGTGTGCGTGGGATCCGGCCGCGCGTACGAGCGCGCGTCGACTTCGGCGACGGCACCGCGCCGCGCCGTCAGCTCGGGATCGGCGGCCAGCTCCGACAACCACCACACCTGGTGTGGCCCGATACCCAGATCGGCGCGCACCAGCTGCGGAGACCAGGCGAATGTGATGTGTCCCGGATCCGCTTGGCGCACAGCGGTTCCCATGTGGGAGATCGGATCCTCGAACTTGTCCTGGAATACCCAGGCGATGTGGTCCTCGAGTGGGTAGACACTGAACCGGTGCCGGTAACCCAGCCGGTCCAGCTCCAGCACCTGCTCGGCGGCCGAGGCGAACGGCACCAGCTCGTCGAGCAGCCCATGGGCGATGACATATGGCAGCCATCGGGCGTTCACCAACAGCTTCCAGGTGTCGCCCTCACGCGCACAGGGCGAGTCCAGGTCAAGGTCGGCGGGGATGTCGACGTGGGGCAGCAGCCGCACACCGCACGTCGGCGGGCCGGCCAGCACCACCGCTTGCGAGAACACCTGCGGATAGCTCAGCCCCAGCTTGTAGGTCGCATACCCGCCCATCGAATAGCCGGAGATCACAGTGCGATTGGGATCTGTGCCGAGTTGTTCGGCAACACGCGCCCATACTTCCCAGACGTCGAGTTCGCCGGTGTCGAAGTACCAGGTGGACGGCCCCCGGGCCAACGGCGTGACCACCACCGAGTCGCGGCCCTCGCACACTTCGTGCAGCAGCCGCGGGTCGATCGCGGCGAACTGGCTCTGCCCGAGCGACAGCGAGTGCAGCAGCAAGGTCAGCGGCAGCGCGCGGCCCGGGACGTAGCTCGAGGGCAGGCAGATCGAATACGGCTGCACCCGGCCGAGGAACTGCGGCTTGGTGCTCAAGATGTCGTTGGCGGCCCAACCTTGTTCCAGGCCCTGACCGAGTTCGACCGACGACACGTACCACCGGGTCGACGGGCCGGTGATCACCGGCTCGGGAGCGGTTTCGCGGGCCGCCAGCCGGGCCCACGGCACCGTCAGCGCGAACTCGGAGACGTCGCCGTGCGTCAGGGCGGCGGCCTGTGCGGCTTCCGACCAGAAGTTCAGGTGCGGCGGCTCCTGCTCGTTGGTGCGGAACGCCACGTTGTAGACGTTGGGTTGCCCGGGCAGCGCACCGTGCAGGGCGGACACGTCGGCGAATCCGTCCCCCGCCGCGTTGGCCAACCCCGCGGCCAGGCGGACCGTCCAGGTCCCGGTGGGCTCCGCCAGCGACCGCGGGACCTGCGCCACGAACGACCGCGACTGTATGTCGACGCTGTGTTCGACCGGCGTCCTGACCTGAGTGGTCAGGTCGATCAGTGCAGCACCGCTTCCCGAGACCAGCAGGGCCGTGTCGATGCCCTTCGACCGGACGCCGGCTCCGGCGGGCCAGTCCTCGGCCGCGGTTCGGGCGGGGTCGGTGTCGAAGGTGAACAGCGCGACGGGAATTGAGGCGTCCAACAGGGTGTTCCAGTCGATCCGCCACCAGGTGTGGGTTTCGGTGAGCCCGATGGCGACGCGGAAGATGTCGGCGCCGTTGCCGGCCGCCGGCCCGCCGGGATAGACGTAGGTTCCGCGTGGCGGCGCCTGAATCTTCAGGTCGCCGATCGGGATGCCGGTCGCGCCATGGTCGTCGTAGAGGAAGTCGGTCCAGAACAGGGCACCGCCGGCCACTCGTCCAGCGCCGCACGTACGCGGGAACTCCTCACCGAACGGCCATCCCGCGGGCGTGGGAAGTTTCGGCTCGGGGCGCCGCGCGGCCGGCGGCACACCCTCGGGCATCCCGTCGACCACGATGAGCTCAGCCGGGGGCGCCGGTGTGGGTGCCGGTGCCGGCGCGGTGGGGTGCAAGACCGCGTCGGCGACGTGACGTGCAATGCGAATCGGAAGCAGCGCGAGATCCAGGATCGACACCATCCCCAACCTACGCGGAACCCGCGTCGCGTCGATTAAGCCACCGGGACCACGATCAGTTCGTGTGGCCGGTTGTTGACGGCCAGGCCGCCATCAGGCGTGACGACGACGATGTCCTCGATGCGCGCACCCCACCGGCCCGGGAAATAGATGCCCGGCTCGATGGAAAAGGCCATGCCCTCGGCCAGTGGCAGATCGTTTCCGGCGACGATGTAGGGCTCTTCGTGCACCGACAGGCCGATGCCGTGCCCGGTCCGGTGCACGAAATACTCGGCGAGCCCTTCGGCGGCCAACACGTCGCGGGCGGCGGCGTCGACCTGCTCGGCCGTCACGCCCGGGCGCACCGCGTCATAGGCCGCGCGCTGCGCGCGTTGCAGCACCGAATACTGTTCAGCCACTTCCGGATTCGGCTCACCGATGCTGTAGGTGCGTGTCGAGTCGGAATTGTAGCCGGGCTCATAGGAACCGCCGATGTCGACGACGACGATGTCGCCGACCTGTAGTTCGCGATCCGAGTACCCGTGGTGCGGGTCGGCGCCGTGCGGCCCCGACCCGACGATGATGAACGCCACCTCCGAATGCCCTTCGGCCACAATCGCATCCGCGATGTCTGCCGCCACGTCGGCCTCGGTGCGGCCCGGGACCAGAAACTCCGGCACCCGGGCGTGCACCCGATCGATGGCGGCCCCGGCTTTGCGGAGCGCGTCGACTTCGCATTCCTCCTTGACCATTCGCAGCGTGCGCAACACATCGGTGGCCAGGACCGGCAGCACGCCAAGCACTCCGGCCAGCGGCAGCAGGTGCAACGCCGGCATGGCATCGGTGACGGCGGTCGCGGCGGGGGCACCGCCCAACGCGGAGCCCACCAGATCGTAGGGATTGTCGCCGTCGACCCAATCCCGCACCGCCAGGCCGAGTTCGGCGATGGCAGAACCCTTGAGCGAGGCCAGCTCCAGCCGCGGCACCACCACCGTCGGGTCACCGGATGCCGGCAACACCAGCGCGGTGAAACGTTCCAGGGTCTGTGCGCGCGACCCGACGAGGTAGCGCAGGTCGTACCCCGGTGTGATCACCAGTCCGGCCAGGCCCGCGTCGGCGGCCGCCGCGGCGGCCGCGGCCAGGCGGCGCTCATAGACTGCTGCGTCGAAGCGGTGAGACTCCATGGCAGCCAGGCTAATGCTCGATCGCGCGTCGCCTCGCGGCGGCGTGAGACCATAACCGGCATGCCAGCACCCCAATCACCGCTCGTGCTGCTCGACGGCGCCAGCATGTGGTTCCGCTCCTACTTCGGGGTGCCGTCCTCGATCACCGCACCTGACGGCCGGCCCGTCAACGCCGTCCGGGGATTCATCGACTCGGTGGCCGTGGTGATCAACCAGCAGCGGCCCCGCCGGCTGGCCGTCTGCCTGGACCTCGATTGGCGGCCGCAGTTCCGGGTGGACCTCGTCCCGTCGTACAAGGCCCACCGGGTGGCCGAGGAAGAGCCGCGGAACGAGCCGGACATCGAGGAAGTCCCGGACGACCTGACGCCCCAGATCGACATGATCGCCGAACTCCTTGACGCGTTCGGGATTCCGACGGCCGGGGCGGAGGGTTTCGAGGCCGACGACGTGCTCGGCACCCTGGCGGCGCAGGAACGCAAGGATCCGGTGGTGGTGGTCAGCGGTGACCGCGACCTGCTGCAGGTGGTGTCGGACGATCCCGTCCCGGTCCGGGTGCTCTACCTCGGCCGCGGGCTGAGCAAGGCCACGCTGTTCGGGCCCGGCGAGGTGGCCGAACACTATGGCGTGCCGGTGGATAGGGCCGGCCCGGCCTACGCCGAGCTCGCCCTGCTGCGCGGCGATCCGTCCGACGGCCTTCCCGGGGTCCCGGGCGTCGGCGAGAAGACCGCGGCCACCCTGCTGGCCCAGCACGGCTCGCTCGAGCAGATCCTGGCCGCCGCCCACGACCCGAAGTCGAAAATGGCCAAGGGCCTGCGCGCGAAACTGCTGGGCGCGCTGGATTACATCGAGGCGGCCGGCAAGGTGGTGCGCGTGGCCACCGACGCGCCCGTCACCTTCTCGACGCCCGACGACGAACTACCGCTGGTCGCCGCCGATCCGCAGCGCACCGCCGAACTGGCGACGGAGCTGGGTGTCGGCTCGTCGATCGGCCGCCTGCAGAAGGCCCTGGACGCGCTGCCGGACTGATGTGGCCGACGGCTACTGCGGCCGGCCGACCTCGTAGGTGCCCTTGTTGTCCTGGAAGGTCACCGTCACGTGCTTGGGCGCGCCGTCGATGCTCACGTCGCAGTCGAACGTGGCGCCCTTCTTGACGGTGGGGTTCTGGCCATGGTTGCACCTGACGTTCTGGACGTTCTTCGCGCCGTAGCCGTTGGTTTCGTCGCTGAGGACCTGCTGGACCCCGGCCTGCGCCTTGTTGACGTCCAGCTTGGTGGTGACGAAGAACCCGGGCTGCCAGAAACCGAGCACCAGCACGACCGCGATGAGCAGAAAGGCGATGGCGCCGCCCACGCCGGCGATCAGTCCGACCGGTCGCTTCTTGCCGGGCTGCTCGTAGCCGGGGTACTGCTGCGGGTACTGGCCCGGCTGGCCGTACTGGCCAAGCTGCGGGTACTGGCCGGGCTGGCCATACTGACCCGGCTGCGGGTACTGGCCCGGCTGGGCGTACTGCCCGGGGTGGGCGTATTGGCCGGCCTGACCGTACTGCCCGGGCTGCGCGTAGCCGGGCTGCTGGGGGTATTGCTGCGGGTACGCGTGTTCAGCCGGCTGCTGGTACTGGGGGTAGTCGGCAGGCGGCGTGTAGGCCGGGGCCTGCCACGACGTCTCCTGGTTCGACTGCTCGTGCCAGGTCGGTGCGACCTGAGTCGGGTCTGACGAGTGATCGCTACCTTGACCCTGACCAGGCGGTTGCCACTGCTGGTCCGATCCCTGCGGTCCGCTCATCTTTCTCCCTCAGCCCTTGTGTCTTGGCATGAACTATTCGGCGCTTAACGGTAGCTCCGGCCTAGCCTACCCGGCGTCAACTGCGACGACGCCGCGCCGAATGTCGTTGATCGCCCGCTTGGCAGTGGCCCGCAACTCGGCGTCCGGAGCGGCGTTGCGGACCTGGTCCAGCAGATCGAGCACCTGGCGACACCAGCGCACGAAATCGCCCGCGAGCAGGGGTGACCCCGTGCCGGCCGGGTCGGCGGCGGCCAGCGCCGCGGCCAGATCTCCGGTCCTGGCCCAGCGGTAGATGACGTTGACGAAGCCGTCGTCGGGTTCGCGGCTCGGGGCGATGCGGTGCGTTTGCTCATCGGCGCGCAGCGCCATCGACAGCCGTGACGTCTGCTGCAGCGCCTGCCGCACTTGCTGGGTCGGCGCGTCGGCCGCGAAGCCCGCCCCGGGCCCCTCCCCACCCCGCGTTTCGTAGAGCACCGTCGAGACCACCGCCGCCAGCTCGGCCGGCTTCAACCCCGACCACGCGCCGGTGCGCAGGCATTCGGCGACCAGCAGGTCGCTTTCGCTGTAGATGCGCGCCAGCAGCCGGCCGTCGTCGGTGACGCGCGGGTCACCGTCGCGTCCTTCGATGAAGCCGCGCTCGGTGAGCAATCCGACGATCCGGTCGAAGGTCCGGGCCAGCGAATTGGTGGCCGCCGCAACCTTTTTCTCCAATTGCGCGTTGTCGCGTTCGATCCGCAGATAGCGCTCGGCCTGCCGCACCTGTGCCTCCAGGCCGGGCGTGTTGTGCGACGGGTGACGGCGCAATCGATCACGCAACGACGCCAACTCGGGGTCGTGGAATTCGCCGTCGGAGTCCCCGCGCCCGCTGCGGCGCCGGGCCGGGATGGTCAATCCGGCGGCGGCCGATCGCAGCGCCGACGCCAGATCGCGCCGGACCCGCGGCTGACGGTGTTCGACCCGCTTGGGCAGTGACATCGAACCGACCGGTGCGGACGCGCCCGAGTAATCGGCCGTCGAAATCCTTCCTGCCCAGCGGTTTTCGGTGAGCACCAGCGGTCGCGGATCGGAGCTGTCGCGGGCGGATTCCAGCACCACGGCCAGACCGCCGCGCCGGCCATGGGTGATGTTGATGATGTCGCCGCGGCGCAGTGCGGCCAGCGCGTCGCTCGCGGCCTGCCGTCGCTGCAGCCGGGACGCGCGCGACTGGGCGCGCTCCATCTCACTGATGCGTGCCCGCATCCGTGCGTATTCGAGGATCGGGGCCTTGGGTCCGCCGAGCTCGCCGGCGATCTCGTCGAGCATCGCGGTGCCGCGCTCGATGCCGCGGACCAGCCCGACCACGGAGCGATCGGCCTGATACTGCGCGAATGACTGCTCCAGCAACCGATGCGCCTGCTCGGGACCCATCTGCTGGACCAGGTTGATCGTCATGTTGTACGACGGGGCGAACGAGCTGCGCAGCGGGAAGGTGCGGGTGGAGGCCAGCCCGGCCACCGCGGACGGCTCGGTGGTCTCCTCGGTGGGATTCCACAGCACCACCGCGTGGCCCTCGACGTCGATGCCGCGCCGCCCGGCGCGGCCGGTCAGCTGCGTGTACTCCCCCGGTGTCAGCGGCACGTGCTGTTCGCCGTTGAACTTCACCAGCCGCTCGAGCACCACCGTGCGGGCGGGCATGTTGATCCCGAGCGCCAACGTCTCGGTGGCGAACACGGCCCTGACCAGCCCGGCGGTGAACAGCTCTTCGACCGTGTGGCGGAAGACGGGCAGCATGCCGGCATGGTGGGCCGCCAGACCGCGCAGGAGCCCCTCGCGCCACTCGTAGTAGCCCAGCACGCCCAGGTCGGCGTCGGCGAGATCGCCGCACCGGTGCTCGATCACCTCGGCGATCTGCGCGCGCTCCTCCTGGGTGGTCAGCTGCAGGGGCGAGCGCAGGCACTGCTGCACGGCGGCGTCGCAACCGGCCCGGGAAAACACGAACGTGATCGCCGGCAGCAGCCCCTCGGAGTCCAGGCTGGCGATCACGTCCGGCCGCGACGGCGTCCGGTAGAAGCGGGGACGTGACGGCCGCCCGGTGCCACGGCGCCGGGGTTGCCAGTCAGTCATGCGGTCCGCCTCGCGGCGGTGCGAAATATGGCGCAGCAGTTCGGGATTGACGCGTGGCTGACGATCCGCGACCGGCTTTTCGTTGTCGTAATCGAACAGATCCAGCAGACGCTTGCCCACCAACACGTGTTGCCACAGCGGCACCGGCCGATGCTCGTCGACCACGACGGACGTGTCGCCGCGCACGGTCTGGATCCAGCCGCCGAATTCCTCGGCGTTGCTGACCGTCGCCGAGAGGCTGACCACCCGCACCTCGTCGGGCAGGTGCAGGATCACCTCCTCCCATACCGGGCCGCGCATCCGGTCGGCGAGGAAATGCACCTCGTCCATCACCACATACGAAAGCCCATGTAGCGCAGGCGAATCCGCGTAGAGCATGTTGCGCAGCACTTCGGTGGTCATGACCACCACGGGCGCATCGGCGTTCACCGACATGTCGCCGGTGAGCAGGCCGATGCGGTCACGGCCGTAGCGCGCCGTCAGGTCGGTGTGCTTCTGGTTGCTCAGCGCTTTCAGCGGCGTGGTGTAGAAGCACTTGCCGCCGGACGCCAGCGCCAGGTGAACGGCGAATTCGCCGACCACCGTCTTGCCGGCGCCGGTGGGCGCGCAGACCAGCACGCCGTGGCCTCGTTCGAGCGCCGCACACGCCCGCCGCTGAAAGCCGTCGAGCGCGAAGGGTAATTCGGCGGTGAACCGGGTGAGCTCCACCAGCTCCGCCACGTCAGGGGGCGGCGACGGGTCAGGTGACATCGTCGTGTTGCCCGGCGGTGAACGACGGCTCCGGTATCGCGGTGGGCGGTTCGATGACCGATGCTTCGTCGTCGGGAATCACGGCCTGGGCTTCACGTTTGGCCTTCCGCTTGTCGTGCAGCCGGGAGATCTGGATGGCGAACTCCAGGAGGACGGACAGCGCCAACCCGAGCGCGGTCATCGAAAACGGGTCCGATCCGGGGGTGAAGACCGCCGCGAACGCGAACATCGCGAAGATCAGGCCGCGCCGCCACGCCTTGAGCCGCTCGTAGGGCAGCACGCCGATGGTGTTGAGCATGACGATGAGCAGCGGGAACTCGAAGCTGACGCCGAAGACCACGAGCAGGTTGATCAGGAAGCCGAAATATCGGTCGCCGGACAGCGCGGTCACCTGGACGTCGCTGCCGACGGTCAGCAGGAAGCCCAGCGCCTTGGCCAGGACGAAGTAGGCCAGCACCGCGCCGACGACGAACAGGACGACGGCGGGGATGACGAACGCGACCGCGAAGCGACGTTCCTTCTGGTACAGGCCGGGCGTGATGAACGCCCACAACTGGTAGAACCACACCGGGCAGGCCAGCACCACCCCGGCCGTCAGGCCGACCTTGAGCCGCAGCATGAACTGGTCGAACGGCGCGGTGGCCAGCAGCCGGCACTGGCCGCCGGGGCTGATCTCCGCGCGCGCCGACTGCGGCAGCGAACAGTAGGGATGCCGCAGCCACTCGCCAAGGCTTTCCAGCCCGAAGATCGAATGCGAGTACCAGACGAACCCGAAGATCGTGGTCACCAGGATGGCGGCCAGGGAGATCAGCAGACGGGCGCGGAGCTCGGTCAGATGGTCGACCAGCGACATGGTCGCATCCGGGTTGGTTCGGCTGCGCCGGTTACGAGGGTTGAGGCGCCTCAGCAGGCCGGAAGTGCGCGCTGAAACCTTGAAGACTCTCACGATGCTCGGTCAGTGGCGCTCGGGCAGCGCGACGATGATGGCGGCTACGCCGGACGTGCTTCGCTGTGCCCCTGCTCGCTGGGCGCCGGCGGGTCGACCCGCTGCGACTGCACGGGAGTGGGGTTCGCCGCGGAGGCCTCGCCCTGGGTCCCCAAGGCCGACGTCTCCGCTTTGTTCTCCGTCTGCATCTCGCGGAGCTCGGACTTGAAGATCCGCATCGACTTACCCAACGAACGCGCCGCATCGGGGAGCTTCTTGGCACCGAACAGCAAGATCACCACGACCGCGAGGATCGCCCAGTGCCACGGACTAAGACTGCCCACTTTGATTACCTCCAGACGTTCACCCGATGCTACCGCAGTAGCGCCATGTGGCGGCGGGCCCGCGCCGCGCCGCGGTGGACCTTGTCGCCTGGGCTTTTATGAGCTCAGGGCTTCGTAGGACGTCACGGCGGCCGTGGCGGCGTCCCGCACCCGCTGCGCCAGGGACGCGGGCTGGAGCACCTGCACGTCGGCCCCGAGCCCCAGGACCAGCCGCGTCATCCAATCCTCGGAGGCGTAGGTCATCACTGCCTCGCACGATCCGTCCGGCAATTCGCGCACGTCGCGCATGGGGTAGTACTCGAACATCCAGGACGCCGCGGGTGCCACCCGCAGCTTGGCCGACGGCAGCGAGGGGTCGCCGTCGAAGAGCGAGGTGTCCGGCGGGGCGTGCAGCGCCGGCTCGGGCGGGGCGGCGGGCTCGTCGAGCTCGCTGGCGTCCACGATCCGGTCGAAGCGGAACAACCGAACGCCTTCGGCCTCGCGCGACCAGCCCTCAAGATAGCTCTGGCCGCCGATCAGCAGCACCCGGATCGGGTCGACGACCCGGCTGGTCAGGGTGTCGTGCGAGGCGGAGTAGTAGTCGATGGCCAGCGCGTGCCTGGACTGGACGGCCGCGCGCACCGCGGCGGCGGCGCGGTTCTCCACCGGCGCGGGCTCGCCGACGGCCGACACCGCATGGGTGGCGTCGTGGCCGAGGGCTCCCGCGGCATCCTCGATCTTGGCGATGGCGCTGCGCGCGGCTTCGGGGTCGACGACGCCGGGTATGTCGGCCAGCGCACGCAACGCCACCAGCAGTCCGGTGGCCTCCGGCGAGGTGAGCTTGAGCGGGCGGTCGATGCCCGCGGAGAACGTCACCTCGATGGTGTCCCCGGAGAATTGAAAATCGATGAGGTCACCCGGGAAGTAGCCGGGCAGGCCGCACATCCACAGCTGGTTGAGGTCTTCTTCCAGTTGCTTGGCCGATACCCCGAGGTCGGCGGCGGCCTTGGCCCGGGTAACCCGCGGATTGGCCTGGAAATACGGCACCATGTTGAGCAGCCGGACCAGGCGGGTGGAGATGGGTGTCATGCGGACACTCCCCCGCGGCCGGGCGGTTGCCCCACACTGACGGCGTCCGCGCCCGCATGCGCCCGCAGCCGGCCCAGCACGTCGTCGCGCAGCGACTGCGGTTCGAGCACCAGGGCGTCGGCTCCGTAGCCGGCGACGTCGCGGGCCAGCTGGTCGGCGGACCTGATGTCGAGCTCGATCACATCGCCGCCGCGACCGCCGATTTGGCGCGCGTCGACGGGCCTGCCGGCGCGCCGCAGCGCGGTGGCTCGCCCGTCGGCCACCCATATCCGGGCCTGTCCGACGGTCGGCGCCGACACGTCGGTGACGGTCTGGGCCACGATCTTGCGCAGGTCAATGTCTTTCGGCACGGTGACGGCACCCGGCGGGCCGATCGGCGTGACCTCCGGGCCGATCCGAGAGAGCCGGAAGGTGCGGGTCGCGTCGCGGTCGCGGTCATGGCCCACCAGGTACCAGCGGCCCTTCTCGGTGACCACGCCCCAGGGCTCGACGGTGCGGGTGGCGTACGGCTCGGCCCGGGACGGCCGGTGCGGAAACTGCACGGCCTGGCGAGAATCGATGGCGGACAACAGGATTCCGAGGACTTCCTCCGAGCCGCGCAGGCCCGGTACCCCGGCCGGCGACGCGATTGCGACCGGTGCGTCCGGATCGACGTCGACGCCGGCCGCACGCAGTTTGAGCAGCGCGCCCTGGGTCGCGGTGATGAGTTCGGGTGACTCCCACAGCTGGGTCGCCACGGCCACGGCTGCCGCCTCGTCGGGGGTCAGGTCGACCGGCGCGAGCGAGTAGGCGTCGCGGTTGATCCGGTAGCCCTCGGTGGGGTCCCAGGCCGACGCCCGGCCGACCTCGAGCGGGATGCCGAGGTCGCGCAGCTCGTTCTTGTCCCGCTCGAACATGCGTGAGAATGCTTCGGCGCTGGGACTGTCGGAGTATCCCGCCACGCTCGACCTGATCTTCTCCGCCGAGATGTAGCCGCGGGTGGACAGCAGGGCGATGACCAGATTGACCAGCCGCTCGACTTTTGACGTCGCCATTGGGCTCCAGATTATTCGATGGACCTCGTCCGCCGCTTCCATGGCCGCTCGCGTCGCGCTATTCCCCGTGGCCGGTTCTGTGCCGGCGGAGCTGATGTGGCAGTTGCTGAGCCGAGGTGCGGCTACATGCTGGCGATCAGGCGCTTGACCCGCTCGTCGACCGCCCGGAAGGGGTCCTTGCACAGCACGGTGCGCTGGGCCTGGTCGTTGAGCTTGAGGTGCACCCAGTCGACGGTGAAGTCCCGGCCGGCGGCCTGGGCCGCGCTGATGAACTCACCGCGTAGCCGCGCGCGGGTGGTCTGCGGCGGGTTGTCGACGGCCTCGGCGATCTCCTCGTCGGTGGTGACGCGCGCGGCCAGCCCCTTGCGCTGCAGCAGATCGAAGACACCGCGCCCGCGCTTGATGTCGTGGTAGGCGAGGTCCAGCTGGGCGATCTTCGGGTCGGACAGCTCCATGTCGTAGCGATCCTGGTAGCGCTGGAAGAGCTTGCGCTTGATCACCCAGTCGATCTCGGTGTCAACCTTCGCGAAGTCCTGGCTCTCGACCGCGTCGAGCTGGCGGCCCCACAGGTCGACGATCTGCTCGATCTGCGCGTTGGGCTCCCGGGTCTGCAGGTGCTCGACGGCCCGGCTGTAGTACTCGCGCTGGATGTCCAGCGCGCTGGCCTGACGCCCGCCGGCCAGCCGCACGGGACGACGGCCGGTGACGTCGTGGCTGACCTCGCGGATGGCGCGGATGGGGTTGTCCAGCGAGAAGTCCCGGAACGGGACGCCGGCTTCAATCATCTCCAGCACCAGCGCGGCCGTGCCCACCTTGAGCATGGTGGTGGTCTCGCACATGTTGGAGTCGCCGACGATCACGTGCAGGCGCCGGTACTTCTCGGCGTCGGCGTGCGGCTCGTCGCGGGTGTTGATGATCGGCCGGCTGCGGGTGGTGGCCGAGGAGACGCCCTCCCAAATGTGCTCGGCGCGTTGGGAAAGGCAGAACGTCGCGGCCTTGGGGGTCTGCAGCACCTTGCCGGCCCCGCAGATCAGCTGGCGGGTGACCAGGAACGGCAGCAGCACGTCGGAGATCCGGGAGAACTCGCCGGCCCGCACGATCAGGTAGTTCTCGTGGCACCCGTAGGAGTTGCCCGCCGAATCGGTGTTGTTCTTGAACAGGTAGATGTCGCCGCCGATGCCCTCGTCGGCGAGCCGCTGCTCGGCGTCGACCAGCAGGTCTTCCAGCACCCATTCTCCGGCGCGGTCGTGGGTGACCAGCTGAACCAGGCTGTCGCACTCGGCGGTCGCATACTCGGGATGGCTGCCCACGTCGAGATACAGGCGGGCGCCGTTACGCAGGAAGACGTTGGAGCTGCGGCCCCAGGACACGACGCGACGGAACAGGTAGCGGGCGACCTCATCCGGGCTGAGCCGGCGGTGGCCGTGAAACGTGCACGTCACGCCGAACTCGGTCTCGATGCCCATGATTCGTCGCTGCACGTAATCGAGGGTACTTGCTGTCCGACCGGGACGGTGAGCAAGCCGCGCGTATCGGTTCGACGAAGTTTCCCGTCGGCCCCTGGGCGGCCGCGCGGGACGCGATGAATCCACCCGTCCGCCCGCACCGACGCCCTGGCTACGCGTTAGCCCACCCGCACCGTGGGCACCACGAGACCCATCAGCACCAAAAATTGTGTGCGGCCGTCGGGGTCTACTCCGAGGAGTCGCCGTCAGTCTCGGACGGTTCGCCGTCGCCTTCCGAGCCGTTGGAATCCAGCTCGCGCAGCAAATTCTCCAGGGTTGCGCGATTGATCCGCCGGAACGCCCGTCGCGGCCGGTTGACGTCCAGGATGGCGACTTCCAGGCTGCCCACGTCGAGGGTGGACTGATCGCCGTTGGAGGCCTCGCTGCCGGCCCGCAGCGCTTTCACGGCGATGCGGGTGGCCTCACGCAGATTGGCGTTCTCCGCGTACGAGTCCTTGAGCGCCGTGGTGATCGGTTCGGTGGTACCACCCATCACCACGAAATGCGGCTCGTCGGCGATCGATCCGTCATAGGTAATCCGATACAGCTCAGGGGATTTGGTCTCGCCGTAATGCGCGACCTCGGCGACGCACAGCTCCACCTCGTAGGGCTTGGCCTGCTCGGTGAAGATGGTGCCCAGCGTCTGCGCGTAGACATTGGCCAGCTGGCGGCCCGTGACGTCGCGACGGTCGTAGGCGTAGCCGCGGGTGTCGGCGAATTGGATTCCGCCGCGGCGCAAGTTGTCGAATTCGTTGAACTTGCCGGCGGCCGCGAAGCCGACGCGATCGTAGAGTTCGCTGATCTTCTGCAACGACCGTGACGGGTTCTCCGCGACGAAGAGCACACCACCGGCGTAGACCAGGGCGACCACGCTCTTGCCCCGGGCGATGCCTTTACGCGCGAGCTCGCTGCGCTCGCGCATCGCCTGCTCGGGCGAGATGAAATACGGGAAGCTCACTTGTCACCCCTATCGGGGCCGAAAGTGTCAGCGCGCGAACGGCTTTGGATCACTTCGCGGGCCAATTCGGCGATGCGCGCCTCCGGCACTTCCAGCGCGCCCTCGGCACCGATGGTGACCGCGGTGGGATAGATGCCGCGCACCAGATCCGGTCCGCCGGTGGCGGAATCGTCATCGGCCGCGTCGTAGAGCGCCTCGATCGCGACCCGCACCGCGGAATCGGTGTCGGTGACCTGCGAGTACAACTTCTTCATCGACGACTTGGCGAAAATCGAGCCCGACCCCACCGCCTGGTAGCCCTCCTCTTCCAGGTTCCAGCCGCCGGCGGCGTCGAAAGACACGATGCGGCCGGCGCCTTCGGGATCGGCCGCGTCGATGTCGTAGCCCACCAGCAATGGCAACGCGATCAGGCCCTGCATCGCGGCCGCCAGGTTTCCGCGCACCATGATCGCCAGCCGGTTCACCTTGCCGGCAAACGTGAGCGGCACGCCTTCGAGCTTTTCGTAATGCTCGAGTTCCACCGCATAAAGGCGGGCGAACTCGACGGCGATGGCGGCGGTGCCGGCGATGCCGGTGGCCGTGTAGTCGTCGGTGATGTACACCTTCTTGACGTCACGCCCGGCGATCATGTTGCCCTGCGTCGAACGCCGGTCACCGGCGAGCACGACGCCGCCGGGATATTTCAGCGCGACGATCGTGGTGCCGTGCGGCAGCTGCCCCGTGGCGGCATCCGACTGCGTGCCGGACAAGCTCGCCGGCAGCAATTCCGGCGCCTGGCGTCGCAGCAGATCAGCAAATGACGAGAGGTCTATAGCGGGGTCTCTGGAGAATCCGGAGCCGGGGAGTGCGGAATTGGTGGACAGGCGATTAGAGAAAGGCCAGCTCACTGTCCGCCCTTTTGGACGTACGCGCGAACGAAGTCCTCAGCGTTCTCCTCGAGTACATCGTCGATCTCGTCGAGCAGATCGTCGGTGTCCTCGGCTAGCTTTTCCCGGCGCTCTTGGCCCGCGGCGGTGCTGCTGGCGATGTCGTCGTCGTCGCCGCCACCACCGCCACGCTTGGTCTGCTCCTGAGCCATCGCCGCCTCCTGCGTTGTGTGGGCCCTTTGAATGGCTTATTCACCGATCAAGCCACACTGCCCGTTGGTCTTTCCTAGCCTACCGGTCAACCCCGACGTTCCCGCGGTTAACCGGTACCTAGCTGGTGAGTTGTTCCACCAGTTGGGCGGCGCTGTCCACCGAGTCCAGCAGCGCCCCGACGTGCGCCTTACTGCCGCGCAGCGGCTCCAGCGTCGGAATGCGGACCAGCGAGTCACCACCGAGATCGAAAATCACCGAGTCCCAGCTGGCCGCGGCGATGTCCGCACCGAACCTGCGCAGGCATTCACCGCGGAAGTATGCGCGAGTGTCCGTCGGCGGTTTGTCCACCGCTTCGAGCACCTGGTGTTCGGTCACCAGGCGCTTCATCGAGCCGCGCGCGACAAGCCGGTTGTACAGGCCCTTGTCCAGCCGGACATCTGAATATTGCAGGTCCACCAGATGCAGCCGCGGCGCCGACCAGCTCAGGTTTTCGCGCTGCCGGAACCCCTCGAGCAGGCGTAGCTTGGCCGGCCAGTCCAGGATTTCAGCACATTCCATCGGGTCGCGCTCGAGTTGGTCGAGCACGTGCGCCCAGGTTTCGACGATGTCGGCCGCGCGGGGATCGGGGTCGCGGCTGTCGACCAGCTTGGCCACCCGATCGAGGTAAACCCGTTGTAGCGCAAGCCCGGTCAGCTCGCGACCGTCGGCCAGGGCCACGGCGGTGCGCAGCGAGGGATCGCGGCTGATCGCGTGGACCGCATGTACCGGCCGCGCCAGCGCCAGGTCGCTCAGGTCGATCCCGTGCGCCGGGCCCTCTTCGATCAGGTCGAGCACCAGCGCGGTGGTGCCCAGCTTCAGATACGTCGACGTCTCGGCGAGGTTCGCATCGCCGATGATGACGTGCAGTCGCCGATACCGGTCGGCGTCGGCGTGTGGTTCGTCGCGGGTGTTGATGATGCCGCGCTTGAGCGTTGTCTCGAGGCCGACCTCGACCTCGATGTAGTCCGAGCGCTGGGACAGCTGAAACCCGGGCTCGTCGCCGGAGGGCCCGATGCCGACCCGTCCGGAACCAGTGACCACCTGCCGGGAGACCAGAAAGGGGGTCAGCCCGGCGATGATTGCCGAAAACGGGGTCTGCCGGCTCATCAGGTAGTTCTCGTGCGACCCGTAGGAGGCGCCCTTGCCGTCGACGTTGTTCTTGTAGAGCTGCAATTTCGCGGCCCCGGGCACGCTGGCGACGTGGCGGGCGGCGGCCTCCATCACGCGCTCGCCGGCCTTGTCCCAGATCACCGCGTCGAGCGGGTCGGTGCACTCGGGCGCGGAGTATTCGGGGTGCGCGTGGTCGACGTAGAGCCGCGCGCCGTTGGTCAGGATCATGTTGGCCGCGCCGACCTCGTCGGCGTCGACCACCGGGGGCGGGCCGGCCGAGCGGCTCAGGTCGAAGCCGCGGGCATCCCGCAACGGCGATTCCACCTCGTAGTCCCAGCGGGTGCGCTTGGCGCGCTGAATGCCCGCCGCGGCCGCATAAGCCAAAACCGCCTGGGTCGACGTGAGGATCGGGTTGGCCGTCGGGTCCGATGGCGATGAAATGCCGTATTCGACCTCCGTCCCGATGATTCGTTGCATGACCTAAGCGTAGGCCGGGTGACGGAGCGCCCCGCGCGGCGGGGCGCACAGGAGCCGGCCAATCAGGTCCAGCCGGGTGACGGAGCGCCTCGCGCGGCGGGGCGCACAGGGGGTGTTCATCGGGCTTGCCGATGTCGGGAAAATGCCAGTCCGGCAACCCTTCCGATAAGGGCATCACGGGCGACATGCCGGCCGTAGGGTGAGCCGGCATGGAGCTACTTCGCGGCCGCGCTCCGAGCCGCCGGGCCGAGCCGAGCGCCGCGGCCGAAAGCTGGTTTTTGGAGCGCGGTTTGCCGTCCGTACTCACCCGGCGCGCGCGATGGCGGCGGCTCTGGACACGGTCGGCGCCCATGCTTGCCGCGTACGCGGCGCTGCAGGCGTGCATCCTCGCGGTTTATCTGATCACCGGCGGCCACGATGTGGAGATCAGCGGCGAGCCGACAACCTCGGAATTGGCCGTGCTGGCTCTGCTCGCACTGGCCCTGCCGTTGATGCCGGTCGTCGGATGGCTCGTCTCGCGATCGCGAAGCCGCAAGACACGCACCGCGATAGCGACGTCGTCGGTGCTGGGCGTGGCGTGCGTCGGTGTCGTCGTGGGCGACGTCGTACAGGAGGCCATGGTCGTTGCCGCCGTGCTGATCCTGACCGGCAGCGGGATCGGATCGGTCCTCGGCTGGGCGGTACGGATGATGCTGTCGCACCTTGCGACCGTGGGCGCATTGGCCGTTCGGGCGTTGCCGGTCGTGCTGCTGACCGCGTTGGTGTTCTTCAACACCTACGTCTGGTTGATGGCCGCGACCATCAGTGGCAACCGGCTGGCACTGGCCATGGCGTTCCTGGTCACCATCGCCGCGGCGTTCGTCAGCTCGGCCACGCGAGAGCGCGTCAGGCCGATGCTGCAATCGGCGACGGCGCCGCGCGACGAACCCGAAAAGCTCGCGGGCACACCGTTCGCCACGTTGCCGAACGTTGCCGCCGGCGCACCGTTGAAGAAGTCGGAGCGCCTCAACGTCGTTTTTGTGCTGGCGGTCTCTCAGCTGGCGCAGATCCTGGTGGTGGCGGTGGTGACCACAGCGATCTACTTGATTCTGGGGCTCATCGTGCTCAGCCCCGAGCTGCTCAACGAGTGGACCCACACCTTCAAGAGCAGCGCGACGGTGCTCGGGTTCACGCTGCCGGTGCCCGACTCGCTGATCCACATGACGCTGTTCCTCGGCGCGCTGACGTTCATGTACATCAGCGCCCGCGCGGCCGGCGACGCGGAATACCGGTCCACGTTTCTCGACCCGCTGATCGACGACCTGGACACGACTTTGGCGGCGCGCAATCGCTACCACGGCGCCGCCGGGGTCACCGTCCGTCGTGTTGACGGCGCCGACACCAGTGACTAATTTCACCCTGTGTCCGCCCCTGAATCCGACCGCGCCGTCGGTAAGCACGCACTCGACCTGTCCGGGAAGCGCTACGGCGAAGTGCTCCTCGTAACGCCGGGCGAGGCGGGCCCGCAGGCAACGGTGTACAACAGCTTCCCGCTCAACGACTGTCCCCAAGAGCTGTGGTCGGCGCTGGACGCGCACGCCATCGCCACCGAACACGGCGCGGCCGCAGCCCTGCTCAACGGTCCCCGGTATTGGCTGATGAACGCGATCGAAAAACAAGCCAGCGGGCCGCAGATCACGAAATCCTTCGGCGGGATCGAGATGATCCAGCAGGCCACCGTACTGCTGTCGTCGATGAACCCGGCGCCCTACGTCCCCAACACCGTCAACCGCCACACGGTGTTCGTCTTCAACGCCGGCCAAGAGGTGTACGAACTCATCGATCCCCAAAGCCAGCACTGGATCATGCAGACCTGGAGCCAGGTCGCCGACGCCACCCTGTCGCGCGCGGACCTACCGGGCCTCGGCGATCGTCTCGACCTGCCGGCGGGGTGGGCCTACCAACCGCGCGTGCTCACCGACGAATTGCGCGTGGACACCACGCAGCGGCCGGCCCAGGTGCTGCAGGACAATCTGACGAACAGCTATTCGCTGGTGACCGACTGACCGCAGGCGGCGCCGAGATATAAACCACGCACACCCGCCTCGGCGTGTCGTGTGCGTGGTTTATATGTCGCGTTAAACGGTATCGAGCCCTACAGGTACTGACCCAGGTTGGATTCGGTGTCGATGGCCCGAGATGCGCTCGAGCTCTTGCCGGTGACCAGGGTGCGGATGTAGACGATCCGCTCGCCCTTCTTGCCCGAAATCCGCGCCCAGTCATCGGGGTTGGTGGTGTTGGGCAGGTCCTCGTTCTCGGCGAACTCGTCGACGATCGAGTCCAGCAGGTGCTGGATGCGCAGACCGGGCTGACCGGTCTCCAGCACGGACTTGATCGCGTTCTTCTTCGCGCGGTCGACGACGTTCTGGATCATCGCCCCGGAGTTGAAGTCCTTGAAGTACATGACTTCCTTGTCACCGTTGGCGTAGGTGACCTCCAGGAACCGGTTGTCGTCGATCTCGGCGTACATCCGGTCGACGACCTTTTCGATCATCGCCTTGATGCACGCCGACCGGTCGCCGTCGAACTCGGCCAGGTCGTCGCTGTGCACCGGCAGCGACTCGACCAGGTACTTCGAGAAGATGTCTTGCGCCGCTTCGGCATCCGGTCGCTCGATCTTGATCTTCACGTCCAGACGTCCCGGCCGCAGGATGGCGGGGTCGATCATGTCCTCACGGTTGGATGCGCCGATCACGATGACGTTCTCGAGTCCCTCCACACCGTCGATCTCACTGAGCAGCTGAGGAACCACCGTCGTCTCGACGTCCGAGGACACCCCGGTGCCACGGGTGCGGAAGATCGAGTCCATCTCGTCGAAGAAAACGATCACCGGTGTGCCTTCCGACGCCTTTTCCCGGGCGCGCTGGAAGATCAGCCGAATGTGCCGCTCGGTCTCGCCGACGAACTTGTTGAGCAGCTCGGGACCCTTGATGTTCAAGAAGTAGGACTTGGCTTCGCGGGCGTCGTCGCCGCGCACCTCGGCCATCTTCTTGGCCAGCGAGTTGGCCACGGCCTTGGCGATCAGCGTCTTACCGCACCCGGGCGGGCCGTAGAGCAGCACACCCTTGGGCGGACGCAGCGCGTACTCGCGGTACAGCTCCTTGTGCAGGAACGGCAGCTCCACGGCGTCGCGGATCTGCTCGATCTGGCGGGTCAGGCCACCGATGTCCAGGTAGCTGACATCGGGCACCTCTTCCAGCACCAGGTCCTCGACCTCGGCCTTGGGGATGCGCTCGAAGGCGTAACCGGCCTTGGTGTCGACCAACAACGAGTCGCCGGGCCGCAGCTTGCGCGGCCGGGTGTCGTCGTTGAGCGCGTCGGGATGCCCTTCCGGCAGGTTCTCGGCGACCAGTGGCTCGGCCAGCCACACGATGCGTTCCTCGTCGGCGTGCCCGACGACGAGCGCGCGGTGGCCGTCGTTCAGCAGTTCACGCAACGTGGAAATCTCGCCGACCGATTCGTACGTGCCGGCCTCGACGACGGTGAGGGCCTCGTTGAGGCGGACCGTCTGACCCTTGCGCAGCAACGGGACTTCGATATTCGGCGAGCACGTCAGCCGCATCTTGCGACCGGAGGTGAACACGTCGACCGTGTCGTCCTCGTGGGTGGCGAGCAGAACGCCATAACCGCTCGGCGGCTGCCCCAGCCGATCGACTTCCTCACGCAACGCCAAAAGTTGCTGGCGGGCCTCTTTCAGGGTCTCCATCAACTTGGAGTTCCGCGACGCAAGGGAGTCGATGCGCGCTTCCAACTGATGCACATCACGCGCGGAACGGGCGCCGCCATGCGAGCCGGCGGCGTGCTCGAGTTGCTCGCGCAACATCGCTGCCTCGCGGCGTAGTTGCTCCAACTCGGCCTCGTCGCCGCTGGACATGTCTGATTCGAGGGGGGTTCCGAAAGCGTCAGAACGCTCTGAGCTACCCATCTTGCGCTCCTTTCCCACACCGAATTGGCGCGGCGGATACTTCAAAGCTACCGGCGATTGCCGATTGATGTGCGTAGTCAAATACCCACGAAAAGTTAAGATTTTCGTCACGCTGGTAATCTCGGCCACTAATCGTGATGATCGAAAGGGCCGCCGTGACCGCAAAAAGCCTCGCCACAGGCTCAACCCGCGTCGCCGCCGTAGCCCCCGCCACCGGTGTGACTTCAGTTGCACCCATCGGCCCGACCTTAGCGACACCGTTCGTTCGCGAAGCGGCCAGAGCCGCCTAGCCGACCGACGACTGGATGCACCGACCACTGTTAGTAGCGCTGAGCGCCGCCACCGCAGTGGCGGCAGTTGGGCTCGCGGCGTGTTCGTCGCCGCACCCGAAGAGTGATTCATCGACCACCACTTCGCTGCCGCCCGCCTCGTCCAGCCAGGTTGCTGCGCCGGTCACGGCTCCCCTCCCGCCACCCGAAGCACTCACCGACGTGCTCGCCCGACTCACCGACCCGAACGTTCCGGGCGCCAGCAAGGTGAATCTGGTGGAAGGCGCGACGCCGGAGAGCGCGGCCACCCTGGACAAGTTCACCAACGCCTTGCGCGACAACGGCTATCTGCCCATGACCTTCAACGCGAACGACATCGCGTGGTCGGACAAGAACCCGTCGAACGTGAAGACCACCATCGCCGTGCACACCGCCCAGGCCAACAACTCCAACTTCAGCTTCCCGATGGAGTTCACCCCCTTCCAGGGCGGATGGCAACTGTCGCGGCACACCGCCGAAATGCTGCTGGCGCTGGGGAAGTCGCCGGCGGCTCCGACGTCGGGGGCTCCCGCGCCTCCCCCGGGCCCGCCACCGGCGCCGCCCCCGCCCGTACCCAGCCAGGCACC
>NZ_MBEI01000030.1 GCF_001953985.1 Mycobacterium colombiense | reverse complement strand
GCCGCGGCCTGGTTGGCCTGGCCCGCCTGGTTGGTCACCTCGGGCGCCTTCTGGAACTGCGTCACCTTCGTCGCCGACGAGGACTGGCCCGCGTAGCCGTACATCGCGCCCGCGTCCTGCGCCCACATCTCGCCGTACTGGGATTCCAGTTGGGCGATCAGCGGGGTGTTCTGCCCCAGCACGTTCGTCGCCTGCAGCTGCTGCGATTGCATCCGGTTGGCTGCGATCAACGGGGGCGGCACCGAGGAGGCCAGCGCGGTCTCATACGCCGCGGCCGCCGCGCGTGCCTGGGTGGCCGCCTCCTCAGCCTGCGCGGCCGTGGCGGTCATCCATGCGGCGTAGGGAGCCGCCGCCTGGGCCATCGCCGCCGAGGCGGTGCCGGTCCATTCCTCGCTGCTCAGCGCGGTGATCACCTGCTCGTAGCTCAGCGCCGCCGAGTTGAGCTCGGCCGCCAGCGCGCTCCACGCCGACGCCGCGGCCATCAAGGACCCCGACCCCGGACCAGAATAAATTCGCGCCGAATTGAACTCCGGCGGAAACGCTCCGTAATCCAACATCATTGACTCCTTAACCAGTCGCGGCCGCGTTGGCCGCCTCAGTCACCGCGTACGACCCGGAGCTGGTGCTCAGGGTGTTGACAAACATTTCGTGAATCGCCGCCGCTTGAGCGCTGACGGCCTGGTACATCTGCCCGTGCGCGGCGAACTGCGCCGCCGTGAGCGCCGAGACCTCGTCGGCGGCCGCCGGCACCACCCCCGTCGTCGGGGCCGCTGCAGCGGCGTTCTGAGCGCTCAGCGTTGAGCCAATGGTCTGAAGATTGCCCGCTGCGGCGGCAAGCGCCTCGGGCTGCGCGGTCACAAAGGACATCTAGTTTCCTTCCCTTCGGTGAAGCCCGGCGAGCATTGCGTTGAGTTGACCGTTCATGGCGTTCATCTGGACTTTTCTTATCCGGCGGATGGTGGGCGGGTGAGCACGCTGTAGCGGAAGCCGTACTTGTTGACATAGCCGGCGGCCGCGCCGCGTCGCCCGATCGACCCGACCGGCATGCCGCGCAGCAGACCATTGGCCGGGGAATTCGCCCCACCGGTCGCCGCGGCCTCGATCGGCGTTACCTCCTCGGACAGTGCCGCCGGGGTCACCGACGAGGTCAGCGTCCCCCAATGCTGCGGCACCGAGAGCAGCCCCACCCGGCCGGCCTGGCCGACCCCGGCGGAGACGGCACCCACGTGGCCGACACCGCCCAGGTTGCCCAGACCCAGGGCCGCGAACTGCGGTGTGGGGTACCAGGCACCACCGGCACCTGCCGTGCTACCCCCGGGACCGAAGACCAACTGCTGGGAGAGCTGCGACCAGAAGGCGACGATGCCGTTGGAGAAATACCCGAGACCCGAGGTCTGCTTGAGCAGCACGGTGTAGAGCGTGGGATTCAGCCCCAGGTAGTTGTTTGTGGGAGTCGGCAGCCCGGAATTCAACAGGTCCTGAAGTGTGCTCGAGATCAGCCCTGGATTCGAGGTAGCCGCGGTCGTTTGTGTCGCCGCCTGAGTTGTGCTGGCCGACAACGCTTGTGGGGTCGCCAGCTGGGACGTGGTCTGTGCGGTGTTCTGTGCGGTGTTGCCCGCCGGCTCGGCGACGGCCTTGGCGACCGCGGCGGCCTGGTCGGAGTCCGCCTCCGGGGTGGTCGTGTTGGGCGGCGTGACGAACGGGCTCAACGTCGAGGCGGCCGCCGAAGACGCGGTGTATCCGGCCATAGCGCCCGCGTCTTGCGCCCACATCTCCATGTACTGCGCCTCGGTGGCCGCGATCGCGGGCGTGTTCTGCCCGAAGAAATTGGTCGCCACCAGGGTCGCCAGCAAGACTCGATTGGCGGCGATCACCGGTGGCGGCACCGTCATCGCAAACGCCGCCTCAAAGGCAGCAGCGGCCGCCCGGCCCTGCCCCGCCGTCTCCTCCGCCTGCGCGGCCATGGTACTGAGCCAGCTCACGTACGGGGTGATCGCCGACAGCATCGACATCGATGCCGGTCCTATCCACGGCCCGCTGGTGAGCTCGGTAACCACCGAGTTGTAGCCGCTGGCCGCTACACCCAATTCCGCCGCAATCTCATCCCAGGCGGCGGCCGCGGCCATCATTGGCCCCGACCCCGGACCCGCATACATGCGACCGGAATTGATTTCGGGCGGTAACGCCGCGAAGTCAAACACCGTGTCCTCCTCAGTCGGCCGCGAACGCATGCGATCTCGGCTGTCACATAGGAATCAGTGGTGGTCGTGGTCACGGCTCTGTAAACGACGCCACCGGTCGGCTGCCGAAACCGAGGGGGTCGCTGTGCGATGCCTTCCGCCCGCAACCCCATCAGCCGCGCCGGACGATGCATATTGACCGATTGGCTGTGCCCGCAAAGGTGGTCTGCCACCGCACTTCTCGGACATCCGGTCAAGAACGTCATGCACCTTCTGGCCTCGGCTTATCCCCCGCTATCAGCAACCGAGCGACAGCTCGCGTGTGCCCGAACTGCCGCCCGCGACTGAGATTAGTTCGTTACGAGGCAAACGCCGACACCCAAAGCCACCTGTTCATCAATGGCCAGCCACTGTTCATTCCCGGTCGGCGGGAGTTCATTGAAGGCAACGGATTGTTCATCATCCGTTTGCTTTTCGCCCGCTGCGCCAGGACAGATTTGCGCGGTCAGTCCTCTTCGAGAATCAGTGCCATTTCGGGGCAGGAAGCCACGCCGTCGCGAGTCAATTGCTCGTCTTCGGGTGCGACGTCGTGCTCCTCGAGAATCGAATAGCCGGACTCGTCGATGGGAAACAGGTCTGGGTCGACGGCGTAGCACTGGGCGTGGCCCACACATTTCGACTGTTCCAGACGAACCTTCACGAGGTTTCCTCCCTAGGCCGGGCCGGCACTTCACGGTTCGGTACCCAGGTTAGTCGGTCGGTAAGGTATCGAGGGTGTTCGCCAGCCGATTCCGTACGCCGGGCGCTCCGGATCGGCCCGGGTAGGCGTGTCCGTGTTCCTTTGCCGCGCATGCAATATTGATGTGCCGCCACATGTTGATGTCGACGAAGTCCGACGAAGGCGCAACCGCGTCGCGGTTTTGGCACAAATACAGACAACCGGAGATCGAAGCGCATGAGCGAAGGCCAGCCCGGCTCGTTCTACCTACCCCGACTTGATTTCGCCACGCTACCGATGACCACCGACCGGGGCGTCGGATGGAAGACGCTGCGCGACGCCGGACCCGTGGTCTTCATGAACGGCCACTACTACATCACCCGGCGCGAAGACGTGCTGGCCGCACTGCGCAACACCAAGGTTTTCTCATCGACGGTGCTGCAGCCCCCGGGCCACCCATTGCCGGTGCTGCCGCTGGCTTTTGATCCGCCCCAGCACACCCGCTATCGCCAGATTTTGCAGCCGTATTTCAGCCCCCACGCGTTGAGCAAGTCGCGCCCGGTGCTGCAGCGCCATGCCGGCGAGATGATCGGCGCCCTGGCCGGCCGGGGCGAGTGCGAGGTGATGGCGGACTTCGCCAACCTGTATCCGTTTCAGGTGTTCCTGGATCTCTACGGCCTGCCGGTCGAGGATCGTGACCGCCTCATCGACTGGAAAGACGCCGTCGTCAGCGAAAAGCCCTTCATCACCCAGAGCGACGTCGAGAAGTCCGATCAACTGCTGCAGTATCTGGCCGATGCCATCGCGCAGCGCCGGCAGAACCCGGGGTCGGACATGCTGTCCAAGGTGATAACCGGCAAGGGCAATTTCACCGACCTCGAGCTGCTGGGCATGAGTCACCTGCTGATCCTGGCCGGTTTGGACACGGTGACCGCGGCCATCGGGTTCTCCTTGTACGAGTTGGCGCGCAGGCCGCAGCTGCGCAAGGAACTGCGCGACAATCCAAAGCAGATCAGGGTTTTCATCGAGGAGATCGTCCGGCTCGAACCGTCGGCCCCGGTGGCCCCGCGGATCACCACCGAATTCGTCGAAGTCGGCGGCATGACACTGCCGCCGGGCACGTCGGTACGGCTGTGCATGGCCGCGGTCAATCGCGACGGCAGCGATTCGATGTCCACCAACGAGCTCAACATGGACGGAAAAGTCCACCGGCACTGGGGGTTTGGCGGCGGGCCGCATCGCTGCCTGGGCTCTCACCTGGCCCGCATCGAACTGACGGTGATCGTCGCGGAATGGCTGTCGCAGATTCCGGATTTCGAACTGCCCGAGGACTACTCCCCCGACATCAATTACCCGTCAAAGAGTTTCGCGCTCAAGGCATTGCCGCTGCGCTGGGGCTGAACCCGGTCGGCCCCAGCGCAGCGCGCCGTCCTACTTGCGGAAATCGGTCGCTGCGACCTGAACGAACACGCCGGTGTCCTCGGCCATCAGCAGGCCTCGGCCACGGGGCAGCGGACCACCCTTCATCTTGCCGCGGATGAATCCCTCGTCGGGATCGGCGTCCATCACCAGCAGCGGCGCGTTCGCCTGGGCCAGTGCCCGCAACATCGGGTCGCTGCCGGCCGAGGACCAACCACCGAACGTCCGCGTGACGATCACGTGCAGGCCGACGTCGGCGGCCCGGGTCACCCACGGCGCGGCCTTGTGCAACGGCGAGTCGAAGCCGGCCGGCAGCTGCTGGATGTCGTCGACGATCAGGAAGATCTCCGGCCCGCTCCACCAGTTCCGCGACAGCAGCTCTTCGGCGGACAGGCCCGGCGGCGGCTCGCGGCCTGCCAGGACCGCGGCCAGTTCGCCCATCATCGCCTGCACGCCGTCGAGGTTGTAGGCGAACTTCTCCACGTAGTCGGAGCCGAGCGTGGTCAGCAGCTGACGACGCGGGTCCACCAGCCACACCTGGGCCGAGCGCTGCCCCGCCGGCGGCGGCGGTGCGCTGGTCGCTCCCGGTGCGTACAACCGCCCGATCTCGGACATGATCGTGGCCAGCGTCGTGGTACGCCCACATTCGCGACGGCCGGTCACCATCAGGTGCGCGTTCTCGGCGAAGTTGAGATACACCGGAGACAGGTCCAATTCCGAGATGGCCCAAGCGATTCCGCCCGCGCCGACGCCCTGGCGGGTGTCCTGCGCGGCGAGCTCGCGGAGCTGTTCCACCCCGAAGGTCGCCGGCAGCCGGCGCACCGGCGGAGCCTGAGCGCTGGTGATGCGGCTGACGGCTTCGACGATGCTGTCGGACTCGAATCGGTTGTCGGGCGTGCTGGCCAGCGCGGGACGTGCCACCAAAGTGTGTAGACCGGACTGCGGGTCGGCGTCGAGGCGGACGTAGTTGACCGCGACCATGCCGCGACCCGGCTTGACCGGAACGTCCTTGGCGAAACGTGAGCGCACCAGCTTCGCGTCTTCCACCGCGGCCAGCCGCAGCTCGACCCGCGAGCCGAACCCGCTGCGCACCGGCGGCCGCAGCTCCGATTCGCGATCGGCGGTGACCACCACGTGCACCCCGAACGAGGGGCCCTGGTTGATGATCACGTTGACCTGCTCGATCAGCACCTCGTTCTCTTCGGCCAGCGCCCGGTAGTTGTCCACCACCAGGTAGACGTCGCCGAAGCCGTCGTTGGGAACCGGACCGGGCTCGTTGCCGAACTTGCGCCGCCGGAACACCTCCATCGAGGCGATCCCGTACTCGAGGAAGCTGCGCTTGCGCTCCCGCACCAGCGCCAGCAGCTCGGCCACCGTGCGGCGAACGCCGTACGGGTCGGTCGGGCCGGCCACCTCACCGACGTGCGGCAGCCGGGCGACGGTGGTCAGCGCGGTGCTGCTGTAGGCCAGGCAGTAGAACTGGATCTGCTCGGGGGTGTGGGTCAGCGCCGCCGAACAGATCAGGGTCTGCAGCGCGGTCGTCTTACCCGAACCACCTGCGCCCAGGATCAGGACGTTGGCACCGGGCCCCGACGTGTCGACCGTCCACGGCGGCTGGTCGTGCTTGAAGGGACGGTCGATGATCCCGATCGGGAAGACCAGATCCTGCGCGGTGCCGTAGTCCTGCTGCCAGGGGCGGCCGAGGAACCGGTTCACCAACTCGTCGATGGCGACGGGCTGGCTCAGCGGCGGCTGCCACAGCCGGTACGGCTGGAAGTCGATCTTGCGCAGCTGGTCGATGATGACCGTGCCGACCTTGGGTGTCCGGATCCCTTCGGAGTCGTCGTCCTCGGCCGCCTCGATCGGAAGCGCGTCGCCGTCGGTGGGGATCGCGGGCGCGGTGATCTCCGGTCCCCCCACGCTGACTTCCAGCGGGGTGAACGAGTTGGTGAACAGTTGCGGACGGACGTAGTCGATGCTGTGCACCAGCGCCGGCGCTTCATCTCCGTCGTCGGTGAGGCCGCGCGGGAAATAGTCCCGCCACAGGAACTCGGCCTGGAACCGGGTGATGTCTTCCAGACTGCGGCGGAAGTAGCCCAGACCGGCCTGGGCGGGCAGGTTGACCGCGTTCGGCACACCGGCCGCCTGCGCCGCACCGGCGGTACGCGCCTTCAGCACCAACCGGTAACCCATGTTCTCCATGAGCTTTTCGGCGCGGCTCTCAATGGTCTGCGACGCCATCATCAGGTGGATCCAGTACGCGCGACCCTGACGGCCGATGGAGTCGAGGACGTCGACCGCGGTCGGCATGATCCGGAACCACTCGTAGAACTCGTCGATGACGACCACGAGCATCGGCAGCGGCGCCATGTCCTGGCCGCGTGCCCGCATCCGGCTGCGCACCGAGTTGTATTCCTTGGCGTCGTCGACGCCGGCGCTGTCGCAGATCGCCTTGCGGCGGGCGATCTCACCCCACAGCGCGTCCAGGAAGCGCTCCATCAACGCCTGGTCTTCTTCCAGGTCGGTGATGATCCGGGACACGTGCGGCACGCCGGCGAACGGCTTGACCGCCGACCCACCCTTGAGGTCGGCCAGCACGAACTGCAGCTCCTCCGGCGGGTGGCTGAGCATCAGCGATTCGATCACGGTTCGCACCAGGGTCGATTTACCCGATCCGGTCGTACCGGACATGACGCCGTGCGGGCCGTCGCCGCCTTCGTCCAGCGACTTCATGTCCAGGAAAAGCAGCTCGCCGTTGTCGGAACGTACACCGAACGGCGCGCGCAACCGGGACCTGCCCATCGCGTCGTTGCGGCTACCCCACAGCGCCTCGAAGTCGATGCGGCCCGGATCGTCAATCCCGTAGTAGGACATGATGTCTCGGGCGCCGATGTGCGCCACCCGCTGGCCGATCTCCTCGTACGCCTCGGCGAGCCGCCAGCGCGCCAGCTTCTGCGCGAACTCCTCGGCCTCGGCGGTGCTGATGTGGTCGGTAAGGGCGAAGAACCAGGGCTTCTCGTCGATGACCATCCAGGTGTCGCGGTCGCGGGGCAGCGCCTCGATCACACCCTTCTCGTCGAACCGCAGCGTGCGCTCCGGGACCGCGCTCCACATCGCGGAACCGGTCAGGTCGAAGAACGTCACCCCGTCGACGCCCTCGCCGCTGATCACGTACTCCCATTGCGGGTCGACGGCATCGGCGATGATCACGGTGTGCGGAGTCGGCGTCTGGGCCGACGAACTGGCGTGGCGAGGCGTGAAAGAGCCACGGCCGGCGAACAATTCAGCCTGCTCGGCGGCGAACTCGCGCACCGAGCTGTAGACCATCCGCGCGTTGCCGGCAGCGTCCTGGCGGCGCGGGTCACCGAAGTGCGGCAGCCACTTCACCCAGTCCCATTCGTCCAGGTTCGAACTGACCACGATCATGCGCATGTGGTCGGGCCCGTGCGAGAACGCCAGCTGGCAGATGATCGCCCGCATCAGTCCCACCGCCTGCTCGCGATCTCCGGCCAGCGAGTACCAGGGCTCGACCAGCACCGAGATCATCTTGGGCAGGTTGTAGACGACGCTTTGGTAGCGCCCGAATTCCTGAAGCGCCTTACCGGTCACCGGCTCCAGCTCGATGTCGGTCGGCATGTTCTGGGGCTCACCCCAGGTCACCTCGGGACGCGTCATACCGACGCCGACGCGGACCACGCCGAAGTTCAGATCCTTGCCGTCGGGCTTGCGTTCCCACATCCGCGACGACCCGACCGCGGCGGCCAGTGTGGTGGGCGCCGGGTGGAACCACCGGTAGTTGGCGTCCATGCTGTCGGCCGACTCGTGGGCGGTCTCGCGCAGCATGTCCAGCATCAGCATGAACTGGGCGCGCATCGAGTCCAGCTTGGGCCGGCTCATCTGCTGCTGGCCGCCGAACCGGCCGCCGAACATCATCATCGCGACGCCACCGATCATGAAGATCGGGAAGATTGATCCGGCGCCGCCGAACACGTGCGAGCCGCTGGCGAAGGTCATGGCGACCATACCGATCAGCAGGCCGACCACCACGACGCCGACCACGATCAGCCACCAGGGCTTGCCCTCCGGCGGCGGGATGCTCAACGGCGTCGGAAGGACGATGTTCTCCGGCTTGATTACCGGAGGCTTCTCCGGCGTCGGCCGCGCAAATCCACGTTTCACTTCGGTACCGCCAACTCTCCTGGTGACATATCCATCGGTAGCGTGTCGTGCTCCACCAGCGCATCCGCCCGCGACAACGTCGGGCCCTGCGGCAGCAGCCGCAGCGCCACCCACGGCGCCAGGCCCGGTTTCGTCTTGAGGCCCAACGCTTCTCGTACCTCGCGGGTGTCGTCGACTCCGAATCGGGCACCCGCATCCGTGAGCCACCACAACGATTCGGTGGTCTTGGCTCCGGGGTCGTTTCCGGTGACGGCCACGAAGTTCGCGTAGTCGGGCCCGAAGAAGACCTGATCGGCTTCGCGACCGGTGGTGTCGGCCTTGACCAGCGACACCACCCTGTTGGCGTCCTTCTGCTCGACCGGAATGGTCGCGCCGGAGATGATCTGGACGCGGGCCCGGTTCTCACCGGAGGTCTTCTGCCACCACCAGCAGGTCGCCGGGTTCTCGCGGATGTCCATCACGTTCAGCGGCGCGTCCGGGTAGGACGACAGATCCAGCTTGTTGACCACCGGCATCTTCGCCAGCGCGGACGGCTCCACGGTCACCGGCTTGGTGTTGCCCGGCCCGGCGTTCTGCAGGATCTGGGCCACCAACGGCGGCAGCGTCTGCACACCGTCGGCCAACACCAATGAATACTGTTGCGGCCCACTGATTTGCGGGGTGACGATCACCGTGCCGATCGGACCCGGCGCGTTCGGGAACGACGCTCCGGCGCCGGCATTCTGGATCTGCGGCACGGTCAGTTCCGGACCCACCGGCAACGCGTCATACAGGGCGCGGCTCATCGGCTTGGCCATGCTGACCTGCTCCGGGGTGAGACCCAACGGCAGCAGCACCGAGCGGTTCGACCCGTCGATGCGGGAGCGACGTCCGTCCCGGATCACCCAGGCGTCGCCGCTGTAGTTCAGCACCACCGCGTCCGACCCCGTCAGCACCCGCCGGTGGTTGCCCAGATCGGGGTTGCCGTCGATCACCGTCACCGTCACACCGGACGGCGCCCCGGCGCCGGTCGAGTTCGCCACGGTGTCGCACACCAACCAGGACGACGCGGCCGGGCTGGTCGGGTGGAAGCTGGACGGTGCACCCGGGATGCCCACCATCGGACCGCGCGGCAGGCTGGCGATCTGGTTGGACTTGACCAGGTGCGGGTTGTCCGGGCGGCCGGTGATGAGGCGGGCCGACGCCAGGTTCAGCGCCGGGTACAACTTCTCGCCGACCCGGACGTACAGGGCACCCGAGTCGCGGTCGGCGATGATCGGCGACTCGTTGATCTGGCCGGCCGGGCTGATGAAGGAGTAAAGCAGCGCGCCGAGGCAGATCACCAGCGCGGCCGAGATCGATGCCACCACCGCCAGGTTCTGACGCCGTCCCGGCTCGACCTCCATGCGGACGCGCCACCGGGTCAATGCCATCGCGGTCCGGCGCGCAAGGAACTGGTAGCCGGTCACCTGGGTCCGGGTCGACAACCCGAGGCCGTACCCCGACCCGCGCTGCCCGCGACTCTCTTCCGCCACTTAATTCACCATCCGGTCTACTGATGCGCCTGGATATTGTCCGGCTGAACTGATCCAGCGCGAATTACATGACAACCGTAAGGCACCTGCGCGGACCTCGCCACGCGGCGCCAAAGCCATTCACTTCTACATCTCTTTATGCACCCGGGGCGGGCCGCGTTCGCCGCGCCGGGGCCACTGGCCAGGACGGCGCCGACACGCCCCGTTGAGCTGGCAGTTTCGTTCCCCCACGGATGAGCCGACCGGATCCTTTTGGTCTCCTCGGAACATCGTAGTGGCCGCGCGGCCTTTCGTCCTGTCGAGCGCACGAAGCCCTTCTCGGGAGAAGCCGTAAATGAATGGCAGGCCACCACACAGCAAAGAATGCGCCAACTCGCGTCGGGTCCGAGTCGCAGGGCCGCGAATCCTGGCAGCAAGATGGCCGTATGACTGAACTCGCGCCGTCGCTGATCGAACTCGCCCGGAGGTACGGCATCGCGACGGACTACGAGGACTGGACCGGCCGGCGGGTGCGGGTTTCCGAGACCACGCTGAAGGCCGTGCTGGGCGCCCTCGGCGTCGCCGCCGACAACGAGCAGGAGCGCAATTTCGCGCTGACCGCGAAGCTGCGGGCGCACTGGGCGCGCCGGCTGCCGGCGACCATCGTCGGGCGTACCGGCGAGCCGATCCGGTTCTGGGCGCATGTCACCCACGGCGATCCAGCCGAGGTGTGGTTGCAGCTCGAAGACGGCACGGTGCGCGGCGGTGTCGAGCAGGTCGACAACTTCACGCCGCCGTTCGACCTGGACGGCCGCTGGGTGGGCGAGGCGAGCTTTCTGCTGCCCGCCCAGCTGCCCCTGGGCTATCACCGGGTGCACCTGCGCTCCGGCGACTCCGAGACCAGCACCGCGCTGATCGTCACGCCGGACTGGCTCGGGCTGCCGGAGCGGCTCGGCGCCCGGCGCGCGTGGGGCCTGGCCGTTCAGCTCTACAGCGTGCGGTCACGGCAGTCGTGGGGCATCGGCGACCTGACCGATCTCACCGACCTGGCGGTCTGGTCGGCGTCGCTCCACGGCGCCGACTATCTCCTGGTCAATCCCCTGCACGCGGCGGCCCCGACCAAGCCGATGGAGCCGTCGCCGTACCTGCCGACATCGCGGCGCTTCGTCAATCCGATTTACCTTCACGTCGAGGCGATCCCCGAATTCGCCGACCTGACCAAGCGCAGCCGGGTCCGCCGGCTGCGCTCCGAGGTGCAACAGCGCGCCGCCCGCGCCGACGCCATCGACCGCGACAGCTCGTGGGCGGCCAAGCGGGCAGCGCTCAAGCTGCTGCACGAAGAACCGCGGTCGGCGGGACGGGCGCTGTCCTACACCGCATTCCGTGACCGGGAAGGCCGCGCGCTGGACGACTTCGCCACCTGGTGTGCGCTGGCCGAGAAGTACGGCGCCGACTGGCACTCCTGGCCCGAGGCGCTGCAGCACCCGGACGCGTCCGGCGTCGCTGATTTCGTCGAAAAGTATTCGGACACAATCGATTTCCACCGCTGGCTGCAGTGGCAACTCGACGAGCAGCTGGCCGCGGCGCAGTCACAGGCGATCCGGGCCGGCATGTCGCTGGGCGTTATGCACGACCTGGCCGTCGGCGTGCATCCCAATGGCGCCGACGCCTGGGCGCTGCAGGACGTGATGGCGCTGGGCGTCACCGCGGGCGCACCGCCGGACGAGTTCAATCAGCTCGGCCAGGACTGGTCCCAACCGCCGTGGCGGCCAGACCGATTGGACGAGCACGAATATCGGCCGTTTCGCGCGCTGATCCGCGCGGTGCTGCGGCATGCCGGTGGCGTGCGCATCGACCACATCATCGGGTTGTTCCGACTCTGGTGGATCCCGAGGGGCACCTCACCCACCGAAGGCACCTACGTGCGGTACGACCACGAAGCCATGATCGGCATCGTCGCGCTGGAAGCGCATCGCGCCGGAGCGGTCGTCGTCGGGGAGGACCTCGGCACCGTCGAGCCGTGGGTGCGCGACTACCTCTTGCTACGCGGGCTGCTGGGCACCTCGATCCTCTGGTTCGAGCTGGACCGCGACGGTAACGGCGGCCCGCTGCCGGCCGAGCGCTGGCGCGAGTACTGCCTGTCCTCGGTCACCACGCACGACCTGCCGCCGACCGCCGGCTATCTGGCGGGCGACCATGTGCGGCTGCGCGATTCGCTGGGGCTGCTGACCCGTCCCGTCGAAGAGGAGCTCGAATCCGACCGGACGGAGCTGGCTGCGTGGATGGCCGAGCTGTGCCGGGTGGGGTTGCTCGAGGAAGGCGAGGAGGACCCCGAGCAGGTCGTCGTTGCGCTGTACCGCTATCTGGGCAGGACGCCGTCGCGGCTGCTGGGCGTGGCGCTGACCGACGCCGTCGGTGATCGCCGGACGCAGAATCAGCCCGGCACCACCGATGAATACCCCAACTGGCGGGTGCCGCTGACGGGTCCCGACGGGAGCGCGGTGATGCTCGAGGACGTGTTCACCGATCCGCGTACCGCCAGGCTCGCCGAAGCCGTGCGCGCCGCGATCGCGCCCGTCGCCACCGAAAGCGCCACCCGCTAGTCGCCCCGTCGGGTGCCTTGTTAGCTTCGAAAGCCATGAAGGTCTCAGTCGTGGCCCCGGTCGCCGACGGTGTCACTGCGGACCCCGACTGGATGGTGGCCTTCGCGCGCCACCTCGAAGCCTGCGGGTTCGAATCGATCGTCGTCGTCGAGCACACCGTGTTGCTCACCCGCTACGACAGCGTTTACCCCTACGACGATTCGGGTCGCGTCGGACTGGCGCCCGACTGCCCCATCCCGGATCCGCTTGACCTGCTTGCGTTTCTGGCCGGCCAGACCAGCCGCCTGCGCCTGGCCACCGGTGTGCTGGTCCTGCCCAACCACCACCCGGTGGTGCTGGCCAAGCGGGCCGCCACCGTCGACGCGCTGTCCGGCGGCAGGCTGCGTCTGTGTGTGGGCGTGGGCTGGCTGAAGGAGGAGCTGGCCGCCTGCGATGTGGATTTCGACAGCCGGGGCCGACGGGCCGACGAGCAGCTGGCCGTCATGCGGGAGTTGTGGGCCGAGCGGTCCGGCGGGGCGTCTTTCGCGGGCGAATTCTTCAACTTCGAGAATGTCATGTGCTATCCGAAACCCATTGCAGCGGAACGTCTTCCGATTAACATCGGCGGGCACAGCCGCGCCGCAGCGCGCCGCGCCGGACGCCTCGGCGACGGCTTCCAGCCGCTCGGGGTGACCGGGCCGCGTCTCGCGTCGCTGATCGAGCTGATGCGCGACGAGGCGACGGCAGCGGGCCGCGATCCGGCGGCGCTGGAGGTTTCGCTGGGCCACGCCGTCACCAAGATCGATGCCGAGCGCGCGGCCGCCCTCGCCGATCAGGGCGCCGACCGCCTGGTGCTGGCCATGCCGCCTACCACCGATATCGAGCAGGCCAAAGACCTGTTGTCGGCGTGTGCGCAACGGCTGTCCCTGAAATCATGACGCTGTCAGCCGACCAGCGGGCGGCGCTGAGCGATCTGGTGCACCGGTACGCCGCCCACGTCGATGACCGCGAATTCGACGCTGTTGCACGTCTTTTCACCGCCGACGCCGAACTGGTGGTGCCGGCACCGCCGGCCGATCTGCTGGCGATCCATTCGCATCGCGGCCGCGACGCCATCACAGCCGCCGTGGCGGTTGTCGCCGCCGTCGCCCGCACCGAGCACGCGATCATCGGTGAGGTCTACGACGCGGCCGCGCAACGCGGTGCCGCGCGCGGGCGGATCGCGTGCGTCGCGCACCACTGGAACGAACGCGACGCCGAACTGGTGGACGTGGCGTGGCACCTGCGTTACGACGACGAGTACGTGCTGACCGACGCGGGCTGGCGGATCAGCCGCCGGGCATTGACGGTCCACGCCATCGAGACCCGCCCGGTGCGCCGACTGCTGCCGCACGACCCTGACTAGCGTGTTGGCAGCAGATTATGCGCACACTCACAGCAAAACTCATCGGTTCGTATCTGCGGAACAAATCGACCCTTTCATTGGGTAGGTGCGGCTAACGCCCTCCTGTCTCGGCCAAATTTTGCGCGCTCGGCGCGCGTCCCGCCCATCGCACCCCGCGCGGGCGCCGCGACGAGGGCCGTCGTTCCCGATCGGCTCTAATTAATCCAGGTTGATTCGTGTAATTTCGGGCGCGTGACGAACACCGTTGATTCCGCGGGGACCGGTGGAGGGCGAGCGGCGCAGCGTGGCTCGGTATCGACGCTGGCAGTGGGCACGCCGCTGACCGTTAATCCGGACTACCGCAACGAGATACACACCGCCGAAGACGTCATCGATGTGGAGCACTACGGTGGCGGCTTCGATCTCACCAGGCGGGCCACCGCCCCGAAGCTACGCATCGGCCGCGACCGATGGTTCAACCTGCTGTGGCTGATCCCGATCGGGTTTGCCGTGCTGATCGCCGGGATCGCGGTGGGCAAAGGCCTGCACAACGTGCCGGCGGTGCAGTCGTTCATCCAGCGTTACCCCGGATCGGACAGCGCAGGCGTACCCCCCGGGCTGCCGGCGTGGATCGGCTGGACGCACTTCTTCAACCTCTTCATGATGATGTTCATCATCAGGACCGGGATCCAGATCCTCTGCGACCATCCCCGGCTTTACTTCAGCCGCAACGCGACCCCGGGTAAGGACGAGTGGCTGCGGGTGGGCCCGCCGGTTCCGGACGACGAGCTGTGGACCGCCAATGCCGACACCGTCGCCCTGCCGCCGCAGCTGGGGCTGCCCGGCTTCCGGCACTCCATCGGCCTGGCCCGCTGGTGGCATCTGGGCGTCGACGTGTTGTGGCTCGTCAACGGGGCCGTCTTCTACGTGTTGTTGTTCGCCACCGGTCAGTGGCGCCACATCGTGCCGACGAGCTGGGACGTCTTCCCGAACGCGGCGTCGGTGGCCATTCAGTACCTGTCGCTGGACTGGCCGACCGACAACGGCTGGGTCGCCTACAACGGCCTGCAGCTGCTGTCCTACTTCACCACCGTCTTCATCGCCGCCCCCGCCGCGTTGATCACCGGTCTGGGCATGTCGCCCGCGCTGTCGCAGCGCGTGCATTGGCTGAGCAAGCGGCTGAGCATTCAGCACGCACGCTCGCTGCATTTCGTGGTGCTGGTCTACTTCCTGTTCTTCATCCTGGTGCACGTGACGATGGTTTTGACGACCGAGGCGCTGCGCAATCTCAACCACATGTTCGCCTCCCGCGACGACAACAGCTGGATCGGTTTCGGCATCTTCGCCGCGGCCATGGTGCTGACCGCGATCGCGTGGGTGTGGGCCACTCCCTTCACCATTAAGCACCCCCGGGTGGTTCAGCGGGTCGGGTACGCCCTGGTGGGACCGTTCCAGCGGGTGCTCGAGCGGCTGGACCCCAAGCCCGGCGCCTTCACCGAGAAGGACATCTCGCCCCACCACTGGCGCAACGGCCGCCTGCCCGAGACCGTCGAGTACAAGGAACTGGAGCGCGACGACTTCAAGGACTGGCGGCTGAAGGTCTACGGCCTGGTCGAACACCCGATGGAATTCTCGCTCGAGGACCTGATGGCGCTGCCCTACCACGAGCAGATCAGCCAGCACTTCTGCATCCAGGCGTGGTCGGGCGTCGCCAAATGGGGTGGCGTGCAAATGAGAACGATCATGGACATCGTCAAACCGCTCCCCGAGGCGAAATGGGCGGTCTTCTATTCGATGGGGCTCGGCGCCACGGGCGGCATCTACTACAACGCCCATCACATCGGCCAGATGGACCACCATATGACGATGCTGGCCTACAACATGAACGACCAGCAGCTCCCGTACATGCACGGCAGACCGCTGCGGCTGCGCAACGAATTGCAGCACGGCTTCAAGCTGGTGAAGTGGATCAAGGGCATCGAGTTCGTCGCCGACTACCACGACATCGGCAGCGGTTACGGCGGTTACAGCGAAGACCACAAGTACTTCGGGCGTCACCAGACACTCTGAGCCGCGGCGCGCGTCACCTCCGCCAAGTCGTTTGTCCGAACGGCCATTCGGGTAGCACCAACCCATCGGCCGAAACGGATGTGACAGCAGAGGAGACGCCATGAGGCACCATCCTGTCGACCACGATCGGACCACTGACCGGTACGCGCACGGGTCGGCGCCTGCCGCGGCGCAAACACCCGGGCTCGTCGTGGTCGCTGCGGCCGCGCTGGCGTTCGCGGTATGCGTGGTGAATTTCGCGCTGGGTGAGGCCGGCGCCGGTGTCGCCGCGGCCATCATCTCGATGCTCGCGTTCGGGGCCGGCCTGTCCTGGCTTGCGATGGACCGCAGGCGAATTCGCGACGCGGAGCGGCAGTGGGTGATCAGGCACCCGACGGCCCGGTAGCGGCGCGGTAGGCCGGTTACCGCAGGGCCGCGAGGTTGTTCACGGACTTTTGCACGTCGGAGCGCAGCACGCGGGCGACCAGTCCCCCGACCGGCCCGCTGAGCACGCCACCGCCGAGATCGGCGGTGAGGTGGAACGTCGACCCGGGGTGACAATCGGTGACTGTCATCGCCACCGTGAGGCGGATGCCGCCGCGTCCGCGGCCCTGCAGCTCAATCGCTTTCGGCTCGTCGTATCGGGTGACCTCCCAGTGGATGACGTTGCGGAAGCCTTTGACCTTGACGCACGACGAGACACAGGTGCCCTTCTCGATCGTGTCGGGCACCGGCCCCCGCCACCCCGCGAAAATAGTCATCCACTCGTCGAATCGATCCAGGTCGGACGCCAGCTTCCACGCCGCCTCCGGTTCTACCTGCGATGACACCGAGACATCTACGCGAGCCAAAGTCTTCCCTCCCGTGGCGGATCAGAAACGACGTCGCCGCACGTGCCGGCGACAAACACACAACCCTGGTTGGGTACCCCGACACCGTCGCGCGTATTCCTGGGCCCGAGGCGCTCGAGCGGGAAGGTGGCGACCCGCTTCGCCCGGTACGCCGCGCTCGCGATCGCCACTAGCCGGGATGGTGGCGACCCGCTTCGCCCGGCACGCCGCGCTCGCGATCGCCACTAGGGCCAGGCCTGCTCCAGCTGCTGAGCCACGTCGATGATCTGTGCCGCCTGCGACTGGGGCGCGTCGATCTCGGTGGCGACATACTGCGCGATGAACCGCCGGATCTCACCGTCGACGCCGGCCAGGATCCGCAGCACCTCGCCGCGGATCGACTTCGACGAGACGTTGACGGTGATGTCGGAGGGCCGCGGCTTGGCGACGTCGACGATCAGCAACAGCGGTTCGGCCGCGCGCGCCGTCGCGCGCAATTGGATGTCCCCGGAGACCACAAATCGCTGCTTGTCGAGCCACAGGTCGACCAGCAGGTCGATCGAAAGCGGAATGTGGATGACGAAGGTGATGCTGTCGCCGAGCCGGCGAGTGACCCGCGGGTCCTGAATCTTGACGTTGGCACTGACTTTGGCGATGCCGCCCGGCCCCTGCGCTATCGGCTCCATGGCGAACTCGCTGCCGGCGATGTCGGCAAACGCGGCAGCGACCCGCTCGGGGGTGACAGCGACCTCGAAGAACCTGCGACCAAACTCTTCGTAGGTGACATAATCGTGATTCGTCATAGGCTTATACCGTCTCATGTCGCCTGCCGGAACGGTCGCTGATCTGCTCGCGTCGCACGATTCCGCGCCAGATCCCTCTCGTCGAACGAGCAAACCCGATCCGGTGCCCGGCGGGCGATCTGCGTCGATCGGACGGGTTTTGTGAAGCGCGCCACAGGCCGGGCGCTTCAATTCGATGTGTCGGGCGGTGGCCTGCAAGGCTTGATAGTGGAGGTGTTTGTAGTCTCATGCCCCAGGAAGTAACTGAGCAGCGCGCGGGACGGATGTCGGGGGTGCTCATCTGGCTCGGCGGCGGACACCGGCGCGAACTGGGTGAGCGTCACGAACGGTCCACCCACGCCGTCGCCGGCGCGGTCGCGTTGTTGGGCGCGGTGCTGGCCTGGCTTGTCGCGACCTTGGCGATCTGCGGGTCTGCCCGCTGGCCGCTGCCGGCCGTCGTTCCGTTCACCCTCGTCTTCGGCATGCTGGTGGGCGCCATCACCCGCGGCACGATCCCGGGGCCGGACCGCAGCCGCCCCGGCGTGGTCGGACGCGCCGCGGTGGCGGCCGCGGTGGGCGTCGTGGTTGGTGAGCTCGCGGCACTGGTCATTCTGTCCGGCTCCATCGACCATCGGCTCGACGAACGGGCGTTGCGCAACGCCGAATCTGCCCCCGCTGTGGCGCAGGCAGCGGCGTCGCTACAGCAGTCCAGGGATGCCCGCTTCGCGCTCGACTCCGCCGTCGCGCAGGCCCGGGACCGGCAGGACAAGGCCTTGGTCGTCGCCCGCTGCGAATACCACCCGACGCCCGGCTGCCCGCAGACCCGGATCACCGGGGTTCCCGGGGCCGGACCCGAAACACGCACGGCCAACGACCTTCTCACCGATGCCCAGCACGAACTGGACACCGCGCTGGCGGTTCGGGACAGTCGCGCACCGGACCTGGACACCACGATTTCGCGGCAGGAGGCGACGCTGCGCGCCGCGCGGGAAGCCGTCGTGGCGGATGCCGGCCGGGGCCTGGGCGCGCGCTGGATCGCGATGAATGATCTTGCCGATGCGGGCGCCATGAGCCTGCGGGTGCTGACGGTCGCGCTATGCGCGCTGCTCTACCTGACGCCCCTGATCCTGGGATTGTGGCGCGGCGAGACAACCCACGATCGCCGCGCCACCTCGCGCGCCGAGCGCGAACGCGCCGAACTCGACGCGGACACCGCCATCGCGGTCAAGCGGGCCGAGGTGCGCCGCGAGGCCGAAATCCTCTGGGCCGAGCACCAACTCACGCAGGCACGGCTCGCCATCGAGGCGCAGACGGAAATCGACCGCGAGCAGCAACGCCGCCGGGTTTCCGAAGCCCTGGATGCTCCGGCGCACGCGCCGTCGCAGCGGGCCTTCCAGCCGGCCGCCGACGACGTGTATCTGCCGATCGCGGCCGAGGCCGAGGCGGCCAGCCGGGCCCTCACCGAGCTGCCCGCGCCGGAGCCGGCCGCCGACCTGGGTGATGCCCAGACGCCCGACGTCAACCTGCCCGCTCCCCTGCCGCCGGGCGGCGAGGTCGAGGCTCATGAAGAACGGAATGCCCCGCTGATCCCGTCGATTCCGGACGCCACCAAGGCGGCGGCCCGTTGGATTCGCCCGCTGGTGCCGCCGTTCGTGGCCAAGGTGATCGACACAACCACCCAGCCACTGCGTAGCGCACGCCAGGTGTTCGAAGGCGTCCTCGAAGAGACCGAAGAGATCACGTTCACCCTCAAGCGCAGCCGCAAGGTGACGGTCAACTCCGAGGCCTCGGACACCGAGCTGTCCGGTCAGCCCACGGGCACCGAAACCCCCTCGCCACGAACGGAGTTCGTCACCTCGTCGCGGCAAGAACCCGGCAGCCGAGCGCACCGGCGGGTAACCGGTCGCCATTCCCACTCGTCCTTGCCGCGACGGGCTGCGGACGATGCAAACCGCTTGTCGGTCGAATCCGCGGAAGACGGCCGTCGGCGTGCGCTGACGAAGCGGGACGGGCCGCCCGAATTGGATCCGCCGGACGGCCCGCGGCAGCTGCCGCCAGCGAAATAGCCTGCCGCTATTCGGTCCTCAGCGGAACAGCCTGATCCCGTAGTCGATTTCGGGCGCCGGTAGGGTCACCGCGCGGGCTCTTCGCCAGCGCCGGACACCCCGTCCCCGCGTCGGCCAGTGCAGCCGAAGCCCGAAAGCGCCACTTCCCCAACGCGCTTTCGGGTCGATGTTGCTGTCGATGTTGTTGTAGTTGGAGGCGGCCGGGTTACCCCTCGAAAGCTCGGCCGCCCCAACGTCTTGGCGCGCGCTCAACCGGTCAGAGCGGCGGATTCGAACAGCGGCCCCCACTCGTGGCGGGCCGCGGACTGCGCGTCGACAAAGCTGGGAGTCTTCTCGCCGTCGCCCGCCAAGTGGACGAGCGCCCACGCCATGGCGAATACCGGTACTTTGTGCCGGATTGCCGCGCTGTGCAATTCGTCCAAAGCGGCGTCGGAAGGACACCGGCGAAGGCCGATGAGAATGCCCCGCGCGGTGTCGAGAATGCGACCGGAGTTCGGGCCGCACGATGTTTGGGCGGGGACCCAGTTCGTCGTCATGCTGTTGATACCTCCTGCTGCGCCGTCGCGAAACCACTACTCGCGTAGCGGCAGGAATCCGTGCGCTTCGTCGCGGCCGCAATCCCCAAAAGGCGCCCTGTGCAATGATTTGCGGAAGCGTGGCGATGTGCCAGTCCATCATTGACATTGATATGCGGCTGTGATCGTTTCGGAATCGGCCGCTCATCAACAAAATTCGCGTCACGTGGTAGCGAAACAGGCCTGCGGAACAGCGCGATCAATTGCTGACCGCGTCCGTCCGGGCTCGCTACAGAATCGCCTTGGCCTCCTTCGCCTTAGCGATGTCGTCCCAGTCGACGTCCAGTTCCAGCAGGATCTCTTCGGTGTGTTGCCCGTGCTCCGGGGCGCGGGCGGGAGATGGCGGCGTCTCATCGAATTGGACTGGTGCGGCGACGATTCGGTACTTCTCACCGTGATCGTCGACATTGGTGATCACATATCCATTGGGTTCGACTTGCGGGTCGTTGAGGGTTTCCCGTGGCGTCGCGAGCGCACCCCACACGCCCGGTTCGTCCTCGAGCACCGCCTGCCAGTGCGCAAGGTCGTGACGGGCAAAGGTGTTCGCCAGCAACTCGGTGGCCGCCGCCGCATTGGCGATCAGGTTGCTGGACGGGACGAATCGCTGGTCGTCGGCCAGTTCCGGCAGACCCATGCGCGCGCAGAAGCCCACCCAGAACTTGTCGGGCTGTAAGAACACCAGCTGGATCCACCTGCCGTCTTTGGTCTTGTAGCGGTTGACGAGCGGATTGATGGCCAGGCCCGGCGGTGCGCCCGGGATGCCGTCGATATCGAAGAAGTCGGCCGCACAAATCGACGGCGCTATCGACCACATCGCCTGCGCCAGCAGCGAAGAGTCGACGATCGTCGGTTCGCCGGTGCGTTCCCGGTGAAACAGCGCGGCGCACACGCCGCCGGCAAGCGTCGCCCCGCCCTGCAGGTCGCCGAAGCCGGGCCCCTGGACCGCGGGCGTCTCGCTGCCGAACGGGGTGAGCGTGTAGGCGACCCCGCCGCGCGCCAGATACGTCGCCGCATCGAATCCGCCGCGATCGCGGTCGGGACCGCGGACCCCCAGCCCGGTGCCGCGGGCGATGATGATCTTCGGGTTGAACGCGCGGATATCGTCGACGGTCAGCCGGGCCCGCTCGAGTGCGCCGGGCAGCCAATTGGTCAAGAACACATCGGCACTGGCCAGCAGCCGGCCGAACAGCTCGCGCCCCGTCTCCGACTTGATGTCGACGGCGATGCTGCGCTTGCCGCGGTTGCCCAGCTCCAGGATGAAGTCGGCGTCCGGGCGGGCCGCCTGCCGGGTGAACCCGCCGACGACCAGCGCGCGGCCGGGATCTCCGGTAGCGACGCCTTCCACCTTGATGACGTCGGCGCCCCAGTCCGACAGGGCGGCACCGGCGGAGGGCACATAAGTCCACGACGCCAACTCGACAACCCGCACACCTCGAAGGACTTCCCCGTGCACGTCCGACATCGCCAACCCCCTCGCCGTGACCATTCCTTGCTATTTTAGATATTCTAGTTAGTCTTGGGCTTAGTGATAGCCCATCTGCAGGTCAGCGCAGGTTTTCGTGGAAGTGATGCGATGGAGCCGACCGGAGGTCGCATTCCGACGCCCGCCGCGGTGACCGCGTGCCGCGATGCGACGCCGACGGACGAGAAGTGGATTCAGGTCCGCCGCGATATCAGTCGTGACAACGAATGGCGTTGGGTCCCAATGCGGGTCGTGATGTAGACACGGACGAAGGACGGGCGATGGGCAGAGTGACGGGCAAGGTTGCCGTAATCAGTGGCGCCGCGCGCGGTCAAGGCCGTTCACATGCGCGGATGCTGGCCGCCGAGGGTGCCGACATCATCGCCGTGGACCTCTGCGCGGACATCGACACCAATGAATATCCCCTGGCCCGCCCCGAGGACCTGGACGAAACGGCGCGGCTGGTGGAGAAGGAGGGCCAGCGCGCCCACACCGCGATCGCCGACGTCCGCGACCGCGTCGCCCTGTCCGCGGCCATCGACGAGGGCGTCGCCGAATTCGGGCACCTCGACGTCGTTGTGGCCAACGCCGGCATCTGCCCTCTGACCGCGGGCCTGCCGCCAAAGGCATTCGCCGACGCGGTGGACGTGGATCTGGTGGGCGTGCTCAACCTCGTCCACGCCAGCCTCAAACACCTGGAATCCGGCGCATCGATCGTCGTCATCGGCTCCAACGCGGCGTTCATGTCGTCGATGAACACCACGGGCATCGACGGGGGCCCCGGCGGGGCGGGCTATGCCTTCGCGAAATTGGCTGCCGCACATTATGTCAACGACTTCGCGCTGGCGCTCGCCCCGTTCTCCATCCGGATGAACGCGGTGCACCCCACGAACGTCAACACCGACATGTTGCACAGCCCGCCGATGTACCGCGCCTTCCGGCCCGACCTGAAGGAACCGACTCGCGAGGACGCCGAACCCATCTTCCCGTTCGTCCAGGCGATGCCGATCCCCTACGTCGAGCCCGAGGACATCAGTGAGGCGGTGCTGTTCCTCGCCTCCGACGCCGCCCGCTATATCACCGGCCAGCAACTCCGCGTGGACGGCGGCGGTTTCCTCAAGGTCAAGCCATGGTCGGGCGCATGACCGCGATGGCACCAAACGGGCTGCACCGCAACGGGACTACGCGATGACCGACGACCGCTCCGTCCAACGGCGCCTCTACGCGCTCATGGTGCTGATGAAGGCGGCCGACGACCGGTTGTCCAAGGGCATCGGCACCGGGGAGTTCATGTGCGTGTATTGGCCGTCGCGCGGCCAGGAGGCGATCGCCGCCGCGATGGGTGTGGCGCTGCGGCCCGACGATCAGCTGGTCACCACCTACCGCGGCCTGCACGACCTCATCGGCAAGGGCGTGCCGCTCGAGGAGATCTACGGCGAGATGATGGGCCGGACCGTCGGCGCCAGCCGGGGCAAGGGCGGCACCATGCACATCGCCAAACCCGAGGTCGGCGTGATGCTTTCGACCGGCATCGTCGGGGCCGGACCGCCGGTGGCCGTGGGGCTGGCGATGGCCGCCAAGCGCAAGGGGCTCGATCGGGTCACCGTCGTGAGCTTCGGTGACGGTGCCACCAACACCGGTTCCTTCCACGAGGCGGCCAACATGGCCGCGCTCTGGGATCTGCCGATGGTGTTCGTCTGCCAGAACAACCTGTACGCCGAGATGACACCGACCGGCGACACGATGAAACTCGAGCGGGTGGCCGATCGGGCCGCCGGATACGGGATACCGGGTGTGCGCGTGGATGGCAACGACCCGCTCGCGGTGAAAACCGAACTCGAGGCGGCGTTGCGGCGGGCCCGCGGCGGCGCCGGCCCCACCTTCATCGAATGCGTGACATTCCGCTTCCGCGGCCACTATTTCGGCGACCGGATGCCCTATATACCCGCCGAACAACTCGACGCGGCGATGGCCGCCGACCCGGTGCCGCGCTTCCGCCGGCACCTCGCGGACACCGGCGTGTGCGGCGAAGAGGAACTCGCCCGGATCGACGACGAGGCGCTGGCAACGGTGGAATCCGCGCTGCTGGCGGTGATGAGCGCGGACTCCCCGACGGCCGACGAGCTCGACCGTGACGTGTACGCAACCCCGATCAAGTTTCCGGTGTGAGGGCATGAACGACAAAGAGATGACGATGCGCGAGGCGCTGAACCTCGCGCTGGATCAGGCGCTCGCGGCCGACGATCGGGTGTTCCTGCTCGGTGAGGACATCGCCGATCCCGGCGCATCCGGTCCGACCGCCGGGCTGTCGACGAAGTACGGCCACGACCGCGTCCTGGACACCCCGATTTCGGAGGCCGCGATCCTGGGTGCGGCCATCGGGGCCGCCATCGACGGCCTGCTGCCCGTGGCCGAGATCATGATCATGGATTTCATCGGCATCGCCGCCGATCAGCTGATCAACAACGCCGCCAAGCTGCGGTTCATGACCGCCGGACGCACGTCGGCACCCATCACCGTTCGCACCCAGGTGTACGCCGGCCTGGCCACGGGCGCGACGCATTCGCAGAGCCTGGAGGCGTGGTTCATGCACATCCCCGGGATCAAGGTGATCGTCCCGTCCACCCCACGCGACGGTAAGGGGCTGCTGACGTCGGCGATCTTCGACCCCGACCCGTGCCTGTTCATCGAGACCATCCGGTTGCAGAGCAAGAAGGGCCCCGTCCCCGTCGACCCCGGCTTCTCGATTCCGCTGGGCCGGGCCGAGATCAAGCGGCCCGGCACCGACGTGAGCCTGATCGGCTACGGACGCTGCGTGCACGACGCGCTCGCCGCCGCGGTCACGCTGGCCGATCAGGGTGTCAGCGCCGAGGTCGTCGACCTGCGCACCCTGGTGCCTCTCGATGTCGAGACCATCGTCGAATCCGTCCGGCGCACGCGCCGGGCCGTCATCGTGCACGACGCGGTCCAATTCGGCGGCCCGGGAGCCGAAATCGCCGCGACGCTGTCAACCGAGTTGTTCGGCGAACTCGCCGCGCCGGTCGAGCGGGTCGCCGCGCGGTTCGTGCCCAACCCGGCCGCGGCGGCGCTCGAGGCACAGGTGTATCCGTCGCCGGCGCGCATCGTGGCAGCGGCCCAGCGCACCCTGGAAAAGGCGAAGGTGCATGGCTGACTTCATCATTCGTATCCCGCGGGTCTCCGTGGCGGTGTCCGAGGCCGAACTCACCGGCCTGCTGGTCGGCGCGGGCGAGCACGTCGATGCCGGCACCCCCATCTACGTGATCGCCACCGAGAAAGTGGAACAGGAGATCGAAGCGGGAGCATCCGGCACCGTGCGCTGGACGGGCCAGGTCGGGACCACCTACGACATCGGCGCCGAAATCGGCGTCATCACGCCCTAACGAGGAAGGTAAGCCTATGGATCTCAACGAGACCCGCGAGAGAATCATCTACCAAAAAGACGGCCCGATCGCCCGCATCACCCTGAACTGGCCGGAGAAGGCCAACGCCCAGGACCAGAAGCTGGCCGAGGAGGTCGACGCCGCGCTGCTGGACGCCGACCGCGACTACGACATCAAGGTGCTGGTACTCAAGGCCAACGGCAAGGGCTTCTGCTCGGGCCACGCGATCGGCAACAATGCCGTCGATTACCCGTCGTTCGTGGAGAACGCCATGGTGACGGGCCACCCGTGGAAGGCGCAGTCGGACCTCTTCGTCAAGCCCACCCTGAACCTGTGGGAGTTCTCCAAACCGACCATCGCGCAGGTGCACGGCTACTGCGTGGGCGGTGGCACGCACATGGGCCTGACCACCGACATCGTCATCGCCGCCGAGGACGCCTACTTCTCCTACCCGCCGCTGCAGGGATTCGGCATGCCGTCGGGCGAATGTTCCATCGAGCCTTGGGTTTTCATGAACTGGCGCCGCGCCGCCTACTACCTCTTCACCGCGGAGGTGATCGACGCCAAGAGGGCGCTGGAGGTCGGCCTCGTCAACGAGGTCGTCCCGCGAGACCAACTCGACGATCGGGTCGACGCGATCGCCCGCCACATCGCCCAGGCACCGTTGACGACACTGATGCTCACCAAGGCCAACCTCAAACGCGCCTGGGAGCTGATGGGCATGCGGGTGCACTGGCAGAGCTCCAACGATCTCGTCGCGCTCGCCTCGATCAGCAAGGATGTGCAGCAGCTGATTCAGACCGTGTTCAAGGACAAGGTGCTACCGTCCGAGCACGCCCGCCGCCAGGCCGCGGCCGCCGCCCAGACCGACGGCGCCACAGCAACATAGGCCCACCGGTGAACATCGCCGATCACGCGATCGCAGCCCCACAGGCGCCGGCACTGGTGACCGACGCCGGCGCGATCTCGTTCGGCGAACTGCACGCCCGCTGCCGGCGGGTGGCCGCGGCACTGCACCAGGTGGGCCTGCGCGCCGGCGACGGCGTGGCCCTGGTCCTGCCGAACCGGCCGGAGTTCTTCGAAATCACCTGGGGCGCTCAGCTTTCCGGCCTCTACTACACTCCGGTCAACACCCATTTCCTGCCCGACGAGGTCGCCTACGTCATCGACGATTCGGACGCCAAGGCGGTCTTCGTCGATGCCTCCATGCCCGAATTGGCCGCGCACATCCGCGAGTCCAACGCCGCGGTGATCGCCCACATCGCGGTCGGCGGACCCCTGCCGGGCTGGCGGTGCTACGAGGACGCGTTGGCGGCGGCGGGCGACGCCCCACCGGCATCGGACGGGTCGGAGATGCTCTATTCGTCCGGCACCACCGGACGGCCCAAGGCGGTGCGACGGCCGCTTCCGGTCGACGGCAACGGATCCTGGGCGCAGTCGGTGCTCGAGATGGCGCTCATCCACAAGTACGGGATGGGCCCGTCGAGTGTGTACCTGTCCCCCGCGCCGCTGTATCACGCGGCAGGCGTGAACTACACCATGGCGGCCAACCGGGTGGGCGCCGCGTCGATCCTGATGCGCAAGTTCGACGCCGAAACGGTGTTGCGTCTGATCGAGACCCACCGGGTCACCCACGCGCAGTTCGTGCCGACGATGTTCGTGCGCATGCTCAAGCTGCCCGCGGCTATCCGGGAACGCTATGACGTGTCGAGCCTGCGGTGCGTCATTCACGCGGCGGCGCCCTGCCCGGTCGATGTCAAACACCGGATGATGGAGTGGTTCGGACCCATCATTCACGAATATTACGGTGGCACCGAGGGATTCGCGGGGACCACGATCGGTCCGCAGGATTGGCTCGCGCATCCCGGTTCGGTGGGGATTCCGACGGCCCCGGTGCACGTGCTCGGCGAGGATGGGCACGAACTGCCCATCGGCGAATCCGGCGAGCTGTATTTCGAAGGCGGGCCCGACTTCGAATACTTCAAGGATCCCGCCAAGACCGCATCGGTATACAACGACCGCGGATGGCGATCGCTCGGGGACATGGGCTATGTCGACCGGGACGGCTTCCTGTATCTCACCGACCGGTCCACGTTCATGATCGTCTCCGGTGGCGTCAACATCTACCCGCAAGAGGCGGAAAATCTGCTCGTCATGCACCCGAAGCTGGTCGACGCGGCGGTATTCGGGGTGCCCAACGACGAATTCGGCGAAGAGGTCAAGGCCGTCGTGCAGCCGGCGGACGGCGTGGTGCCCGGACCCGAGCTCGCGGCCGAACTCGTCGAATACTGCCGGGCTCACCTGGCCGGGTACAAGTGCCCGCGCACCGTCGAATTCGGCACCCTGCCTCGCGACCCGAATGGAAAGCTGTACAAGAGACGCATCCGCGACCGTTACTGGCAGGAACGGGAATCGCGGATCTTGTGATGTGACACAAGGGATGACGAGATGGCTGTAGGAATGGGCAACGAGATCTCCAGCGCACAGAGCCCGCGCCGGACGGGGGCGAATTGGACGCCGCTGCCGGTGCCGTGGGCGGTCCAGACCGCCGATCGGATCCCCAAGCAGCGCTACTACGACCCGGAGTTCTATGCGCTGGAAGCGGAGATGTTCTGGCCGCGGGTATGGCAGATGGCGTGCCGGCTAGAGGAGATCCCCAAGCCCGGCGATTTCGTCGAATACGAAATCCTCGACGAGTCGATCATCGTGGTCCGGGTGGACGGCCACACCGTGCGCGCCTACCACAACGCGTGCCGCCATCGCGGCGTGAAGCTGGTGGAGGGCAACGGGAATCGGCGCACCTTCGTGTGCCCGTTTCACGGCTGGTGCTGGGGCATCGACGGCCGCAACACGTTCGTCCTGCGGCCCGAGGCGTTCGCCGCAGAGAACATGGCCGACGACGACCTGCGGCTGGTGTCCGTGCGCTGCGAGCTCTGGGGTGGTTGCGCGTGGATCAACCTCGACGACGACGCACCGGCTTTGCGTGACTGGATGGAGCCGTTCGCGACGATCTACGACGCGTGGCAGGTGGACTCGCTGCGCGTGGAGTGGTGGCAATCGTGCCTGCTGCCGGTGAACTGGAAACTGGCGACCGCGGCGTTCATGGAGGGCTACCACGTCCCGCAGACCCACCCGCAGCTGCTGCCGTCCGCGCAGACCGGCGAGCCCGCCGTGGCAGTGCATCCCGTCGTCGCGAGCAGCCTGTATTTCATGCGCACGCTCGGCGACGGCATGGGCGGCATGACGCACGAAAACGACGTCCGCATCGCCGAGGGCCTGCAGAACATCGAGTTGCCGGCCGACCCGGCCGCGGCGATGGCGGCGTGGCGCAGCGCGCTCAACGATGCCGTCGTCAACTGGCACCGCGCGCGCGGCAGCGGCATGCCCGATCTCAACGACCTGGTCCGCCGCGGGATCACCGACGCGATCGGATTCGCCTTCCCGCATCACTTCATCCTGCCGACCTACAGCAGCGCATCCTCGTATCGCATCCGTCCGCTGGGCCCCGAGGAGACGCTGTTCGAGATCTGGTCTCTCACCAGGTTCCCGGCGGACGCCTCGGCCGGCAAACCCACGCCCCCCGAACCAATGGCGCCCGACGATCCGCGCTGGCCCCCCATCCCCGCCCAGGATTTCTCCAACCTGCCCAGGCAGCAGAAGGGGTTGCACTCCAAGGGGTTTGAATTCATGCGCCTGTCCGACCAGATCGAGGGCCTGATCTCAAACTTCGAACGGGTCATCGACGGGTTCCTGGCCGGCCTGCCGTACGCTACCCTGCTGCCCGCCATCCAGAAGACCAACACCACCATCGATGTACCGATCGCGGACCTCGGCTTCGGCTCGGAGGCGCCATGACCACTCGGTGGGACCACTCCGCGGACCTGGTCATCGCGGGCAGCGGCGGGGGGGGGGTGGTCGCCGCCCTCGCCGCGCTGGACTGCGGCCTGGAACCGCTGGTCATCGAAAAGCAGCCGCTGGTGGGCGGCTCGACGGGGCTGTCGGGCGGCATCGTCTGGCTGCCGAACAACCCGTTGATGCGGGCCGACGGCATCGCGGACTCACACGAGGACGGCCTTGCCTATCTGGCCGACGTGGTCGGCGACATCGGCGCGCCGTCCTCCCCCGAGCGACGCGAGATGTTCCTCACCGCCGGCTTCGAGATGATCAACTTCCTCACCCGCAAGGGTGTCCAACTGATCCGGTGTGCGGGTTGGAGCGACTACTACCCGAACCACAAGGGCGGCAACGCTTCCGGCCGCGCCGTCGAGGGCGTCCCGTTCGATGCCGCGAGGCTCGGCACGTGGCGCGACAAGGTGCAGCCGCCGCTGGCCAAGAACTACGGATATGTGGTGCTGACCAATGAATTACGGTCCGTCCAGTATTTCAACCGCGCGCCGCGCGCCTTCGCCGTCGCATCGCGGGTCTTCCTGCGCACCGCACTGGCGCGGGCCCGGCGCCGCCGGCTCCTCACCAACGGCGCGTCGCTGATCGCTCAAATGCTCAAGGCGCTGATCGATCTCAGCGACGGGAATCCCCCACTGTGGACCGATGCCGCGATGGCCGACCTGGTCGTCGACGATGGCCGGGTGGTCGGCGTGCGTGTCGTCCGCGACGGGCGGCCGGCCAGCGTCGAGGCCCGTAAGGGAGTCCTGTTGGCCGCCGGTGGTTTCGGCCACAACAAGGAGATGCGCCGCCGATACAGCGGTAACCAGCCCAACGAGGGGAAGTGGTCGATCGCCAACGCCGGCGACACCGGCGAGGTGCTCGAGGCGGCGATGCGGCTGGGCGCCAAGACCGACCTGCTGGACGAGGCATGGTGGCTGCCTTCGGTTTTCATCGCCAACGGTGGCGCCGTCGCCGCGTCGCTGGGGTCCGGACGTCAGCGCCCCGGCGCCATCTACGTCGACTCGACCGGCAGGCGGTTCTGCAACGAGTCCAACTCCTACGTCGAGGTCGGCAAGGCCATGTACGCGAACAAGGCCGTGCCGTGCTGGATGATCTTCGACGAGGGCTACGTGCGCCGATACGTCACCAGCGCGAATCCGCTGAAGCGGAATCAGCCGTTGCCCCCCGAGCTGATCGAGTCCGGCGCGGTCAAGCGGGCCGCGACGGTTTCCGACCTGGCCCGCGAGATCGACCTTCCCGCTGACGAATTGGCGACCACGATTCAGCGGTTCAACCAATTCGCGGCCAGGGGGCTCGATCCCGACTTCGGCCGGGGCCAGTCGGCCTACAACGATTGCCTCGGCGACCCCGGGTATCGGCCGAACGCCGCCATCGGCCCGCTGGACACCGCCCCGTACTACGCGACTCGGGTGCTCCCCGCCGACGTCGGGACGTGCGGCGGCGTGATCACCAACGAGCACGCCCAGGTTCTCGACGAACACGATCGGGTGATCGAGGGCTTGTACGCGACCGGCAACACCACCGCGACGGTGATGGGGCGGACGTACCCCGGCGCCGGTGCGAGCATCGCCAGCTCGATGGTGTTCGGCTACGTCGCCGCCCGCCACGCCGCGGGACGCAAGCTCGCCGGCGAGATGAGCCGCTAAGCGGGCGCCGTCACGCTGGCGGCGAGTCCGGATTGTCGACGAATTCACGCGGCTTCATGCCCGATTGCATCAGCTCGGCCCGCCGCGCCTGCACGTCGGTCGCGGCGCCGACCATATTCGTCAGAATGTGACTGACCTGCAGATGCACCCGCATGCCCATCAATTCCCACGCGCGCTTGACGTTGTTTTTGACCGCCATCAGTGTGGTCAACGGGATTTGGGCGATCTTGCGTGCCATCTCCTCCACGGTGTCCTCGAGCTGGTCGCGCGGCACCACCCTGTTGAGCAGGCCCCACTCGAGGGCCTGTTGCGCGGACAGGGTCGGCGCCAGCAGCAGCCAGTCCATGGTGCGGTGCCAATTCATCAACAGCCACGGCTCGATCATTGTGTGCCCGCCGGGCTCGCCGAGGCTTTGGGCAAGTGGCATTTGGAAATACGCGTCCTCGGAGGCGACGCAGAAGTCGGTCAGCAGGCCGAGATAGATCCCGCCGCCCATGCAATAACCATGGATTTGCGAGATGGTCGGCTTGGGGAATTCCCACAGATACAGCGTCGGCCACAAAAACAGATCGGCGGTGCCCTTGTACAGGTCCTCGAAGGTGTCTCCGAAATCCGGATAAGGGTTTTCATCCGGGCCCCAGCGCGCCACATGGCCGCCGCAGAATCCCTTGCCGTTCGCCTTGAGAATGACGACCTTGATGTCCTTGTCGCGGTCCGCCTCGTGCAGGCAGCTGTCGACCTCGCCGACCAGGACCGCGTCTTTGGTGTTGGCCTTGTCCACCCGGTTCAGGATGATCCGCGCAATCGGCGGTTCGCGTTCGTAAATGACCGCTTCCAGGACGCGCCGCTCCATCCTGGTGACATTACCGGAGGCCGCAATAGTGGCGAATTCGCTTTGTGGTTGCGCAATGTTCGCGGGAGGAGTGAAGTGTATGGAGGCGCTGGACTAGTCCGTGACGAATGGAGCTGGGATGACGACTCCGTCGGACCGAGCCGCACAGCTCGACCTGATAGCCCGGCTGCAGTCCTCCTACCCCGAACTCCCCGACGCCCCCACGCCGGATCTCATTGACCACGAACGCTTCAACGCCTACGTCAAGACCCCTCACGATGTCGGCGGCGAGCCGGACGCTCCCATCGAATACGAGAACAAGCAGTACGAGATCTGGGAGCACAACACCTACGTCATGTGTGAGGTGCTCGGCTGGCGTGGGATCTGGCTGTCCGAGGAACGGCGCCGAATGGGCAACGTCGACCTGGGCCGCACCATCTATCTCGGCCTCCCCTACTACGGGCGGTGGCTGCTGGCGGTCGCACGTGTCCTCGCCGAAAAACACCACATCGGCCTGAGCGAACTGGCCGAACGCATGGCCGAGGTGAGGGCCCGCTATGCGGGAGGCGTGCGCGGAAAACCCTTGGAGGCCAAGCCGAAGTCCGAAGGCGACCCTGCCACGGTCACCCGCAACCGGCACCACCGCCACGCCGTCGGCAAAGGCGACCCACAGGTGTTCGCCGGACAGGCTGGCCCGCCGAGGTTCAAGGTCGGCGACAAGGTCGTGGTGCGGGATCTGCCCGTGCTGCTCTACACCCGCACCCAGGAGTACGTGCGCGGTGCGACGGGCGAGATCGCGGTCGTGTCCTACGAAAGTCCCGCCGCCGAGGATGAAACCTGGGACGGGCCAGACCAACACCCCGAATGGTTCTACATCGTTCGGTTCAACCTCTCCGAGTTGTGGCATGGCTACACCGGACCGGGCAACGACACGTTGCAGACCGAGATCCCCGAGCGGTGGCTCGAGTCGGCCCAATAGCGTCGGAAAGGAACCTCAAGCATGACCGCCCACGAGCACGACCACGAGCGCACCGCTGCGCCCATGGTGGACGAGATCACCGACTTCGAGGTCCTCGAGATCGCGCTTCGCGAATTATGCATCGAGAAGGGCATTTTCACCGCCGAGGATCATCGCCGCTTCACCGAATTCGCCGAACAGATCGGCCCCACGCCGGCGGCGCGCCTGGTGGCGAGGGCCTGGCTCGACCCCGACTTCAAGGCGTTGGTGCGCTCGGATGCGCTCGCCGCCAGCAAGGAGGTCGGCGTCGATTGGCTGGAACCCACCGGATTCGGAACACCGAGCGACTTCACCGCCCTGCACGTGCTGGAGGACACCCCGACGCTGCATCACGTGATCGTCTGCACGCTGTGCTCCTGCTACCCGCGCCCGATCCTGGGCAACTCACCGGAGTGGTACCGCACACCCAACTATCGCCGTCGCATCGCGCGCTGGCCGCGCCAGGTGCTCGCGGAATTCGGCCTGATCCTTCCGGAAGACGTCGAGATCCGGGTGGAAGATTCCAACCAGAAGCACCGGTTCATGGTGATGCCCGTCCGCCCGGACGGAACGCAGGGCTGGACCGAGGACCAACTCGTCGAAATCATCACGCGCGACTGCCTGATCGGCGTTGCGCTGCCCAAGCCCGGGGTGACGACCAACGTCATCACCCAGACGCGTCCGGCCGTCCACCCCGTCGACGACTGATGCGAGCGAAGAGATGAGCACCGCGCACACCCCGCAGCCGACCAGCGACGCAGTCGTCACACCTTTGGCGAAAATCGTTGAACGCAACCAGGTCTGGAGCCGCATGGCGGCCAAGTACGGCGTCGGCAACCCGCTCCCGCCCTGGAAGACGAGCCTGGACGGGATCTGTGATGCGCTCGACCACAGCGACCGCGGCGCGCAGGTCCTCGGTTTCGCCGACCGGCGCGGCGGCGAGGATGCCCTGTCGGCGACGGTCTACTCGGACCTGCCCTATCCGGAGAACCGGTTGGTGGCGCTGGCCCACTCGCTCGTGGTGCGCGGCGTCATTGACGAGTCGGAACTCGAAGACAGACTGGCTGCGGTGCGCACCCGGCTGCAAGGTTGAGCGAAGTCGCCAAGTCCGGCGGCGATCCCGGTTTTCGAGGCTGGTTAGAGGATTGCCGCCCGATACGCTACGCTGGCAGCAACGTTGGCTTCATGACATTGCATGCCAACACCGTCGTGGAACGCTTCCTCATCCCATTGGTGCCGGCCCAAAGCTCGCGCTTGTCACCTAGATGATCCGTGCATCCCGCACTAGCTTGTCTCGCGGCGATCGATTTTGCCATCCGGCAATCTCGCCACCTCGTGCCGATGCCGCGCGGCGTTTCGCCTGCAGCACGGCACCACCGATGCCTGAAAGGCACCGAAAAGTGACTACCGACAAGACTTTCGCCGATCTCGGCGTGCGCACTCAACTGGTCGATGCGCTCGCCAAGCGCGGCATCACCCATCCCTTTCCGATTCAGGTCGAGACCCTGCCCGACACGCTCGCCGGACGCGACGTACTCGGTCGCGGAAAGACCGGCAGCGGCAAGACGCTGGCCTTCTCCATCCCGCTCGTCAGCGGCCTGTCGGAGGGAAACGGGCGCCGCTCGCGGCCGTCGGGGTTGGTGCTCGCGCCGACCCGAGAGTTAGCGACGCAGATCACAGCGACGCTCGAGCCGTTGGCGACGGCCAGCGGGCTGCGGATCACCACGATCTTCGGCGGCGTATCGCAAAGCCGTCAGGTCGCCGCCCTCAAGTCCGGCGTCGACATCGTCGTCGCCTGCCCGGGCCGGCTCGAGGACCTGATCAAGCAGCGATTGATCAGCCTCGATGCCGTCGAGATCACCGTGATCGATGAAGCCGATCACATGGCCGATCTCGGCTTCCTGCCCGGCGTCACCCGGATCCTGGCGGCGACCCCGAATGGTGGCCAGCGGCTGCTGTTTTCGGCGACCCTGGACAACGGCGTCGACAAACTCGTCAAGCGATTCCTGCGCAACGAGGTGCTGCACTCGGTCGACGAGGCCAACTCGCCGGTATCCGAGATGACCCATCACGTCTTTCATGTCGCCAATGCGGAGGCCAAGAAAGAGGTCGTGCACCGGCTCGCATCCGGCACCGGGCGCCGGATTCTGTTCATGCGCACCAAGCATCAAGCGCGCAAGCTCGCCAAGCAGCTCACCGAATCGGGAGTTCCGTCAGTCGACCTGCACGGCAACCTGTCTCAGCCCGCGCGCGAGCGCAACCTCGCGATGTTCGCCTCTGGTGGCGCCCGGGTGCTGGTGGCAACCGACATCGCCGCGCGCGGCGTGCACGTCGACGAGGTCGAGCTCGTGGTGCACATCGACCCGCCCGCCGAGCACAAGTCCTACCTGCACCGGTCCGGGCGCACGGCGCGGGCGGGGAGCGCCGGTGACGTCGTCACGGTAGTGCTGCCCGAGCAGCGCCACGACACCCAGGCGTTGATGCGCAAGGCCGGCATCAAGGTCGCCCCTCAGCAGGTGACGGCGGCGTCGGCCGCGGTGCAAGCCCTCGTGGGTGAGGTCGCGCCGTACCAGGCCCCCGCGCCCGCCCGGGCGCCCTCGCACGCGCCTGCGCAGCATCGGGCCAACTCCGGCGGGCAGCGGCGCCGCCGGACCAGCAGGTCGCCGAGGACCAATCCCACCCCCACCGAATCGGCGATGTCTCACCGCACGGCTGCGCCCAAGCGGCGGCCGGATCGTCGCCGCTCGAGCCGTGCGCAAGGGAGTGCCGGCTCGCCCGCCGGTCAGGGCGGTTCAGCGCCGGGCCAGTAGCCACGCCTGACCGTCGCCTTCGTCGGCGCCGAGCAGGTCCAGGCCGGCGAAGGCGGCGGGCAGCTCGCCAGCCACGGCGCGGAAGGGCCCGGGGCTCGCCCCGACCTCGCTCAGCGCGGCGATCGCCAGCAGACCGCCCGGCGCGAGTCGTTCGATGATCGCCCGGTCGAGGCGGGGGTCGCGGAACTTGCAGCACAGGATGACGTCGACCGGGGTCCCCGCGGGCAGACCGCCGTCGAAATCGACGACGTCGAAGCGACAGCGGCTGCCCACCGCGGCGCGCTGGGCCAGCTCCCGCGCGTGGCTGATCGCCACCGGGGAGACGTCCAGCCCCACCACCTGCAGGCCGCGGGAGGCCAGCCAGACCGAGCCGGTGCCCTGGCCGCAGGCGAGGTCGAGCGCCCTGCCGGCGGTGGGAAACAGGTCCGCATGTCGCGCGAAAACGGCTGGCGGCGCAACCGAACTCAACGGTGGCGGCCCCTTCGCCGAATACCGTTCGTCCCAGCGACGCCGGTCCGCTTCGCCCATAGGCGCCACTCTAGAGCGACAAGTGCCGGTGACAGTCAGTCCCGTTTTAGACAGCTGTCTGTAAAAGCTCAGCGAGCAGGCGAAGCGACCGCGATGGATGTTGTTGTTGGCCGCAGGTCCCGTTTCTACACTGGACGGGTGTCTAGAGATGCGTCGTTTCCGGTCGTCGCCGGGAAAGCGGCGGGTGCCGGCGCGGCCCGCCGGTCGGATCGCCGGCCGGGGCAGACCATTCGTAAGGTCCTCGATGCCGGGCTGGCGGAGCTGCGGGAATCCTCGTACGCGAACCTGACGATGCGCGCGGTGGCGACCCGCGCGGGGGTGTCGCCGGCTAGTGCCTACACCTACTTTCCCTCGAAAAGCGCGCTGGTCGCGGCGGTGTACCTGCGCTTTCTGCGCGACCTGCCGCTGCATACCGACGTCAACGACACGACGAAGACCCGGGTCAGCGCCACCCTGCGGGACATGGCGGTCGTGGTCGCCGATGAGCCGGAGCTGACCGCCGCCTGCGGCGCCGCCCTGATGGCTGACGATCCGGCGGTCGCACCGCTCCGGGAACAGATCGGCGAAGAAGTGTCCAAACGGATCGGCGCCGCGCTCGGTCCGGGTTGGCCCCGATCCGTGAAATCCACGCTGCAGATGACCTTTTCCGGCGCGCTGATGACCGCCCGGTTCGTCAGCTTCGCCGAGATCTCCGGACAGCTCGACGAGGCCGTCAATCTCATCCTGGGCGCATCGGTGGCATGACAATCGCCGTGGCCCAAGGCAATAGCCGCAGCTAGCCCGTGTATGCCGGCTTTCGTGCCGAGCTACCGGCGCGGAGGAATTCACCGAAACGCTGCTCGCCCAGCTCCGGCGAGGCCTCCCCCGCGCCGAACGCGAGTTTCCCGGACACCAGGACCGCCGTGACCGTCTCGTCGTTGCGGTTCACCATCCGCGACAGCCCGCCGTAGGACTCGACCGGATGCTCGGCGTAGGACTCGAGCGACTCGTCGAGCTTGTCCGGATTGATGATGACGATGTCGGCGCGGTCGCCTTCGCGCAACGTGCCGGCGTCGATCTCGTACCAGGCACCGAGTTCACCGGTGAGGCGGTGCACGGCGTGCTCCATCGACAGGAACGGCCTGCCCTGCTTCTCCGCCTCGCGCGCGTGACGCAGCAGACGCAGGCCCGAGTTATAGAACGCCATGTTGCGCAGGTGCGCGCCCGCGTCCGAGAACCCCATCTGAACGCCTGCGCTCTGCGCGAGTTTCTTGAGCAATTCCGGCCGGTGGTTGGAGATCGTGGTGCGCCAGCGCAGCTTTTCGCCGTGCTCGAGCACCAGGTCGAGGAACGCATCGACCGGATGCAGGCCGCCGCGGTCCAGACCCACCTGCCCGAAGGACTTACCGACCACCGATTCGTCGGGGCACGCCACGATGTCGGCGTCGAAGAAGTCGCGGTGCCACACCCGGGGCCCGTACTTCTGGTCGTAGTCCTTGCGGAACTGACGTCGGTAGTCCTCGTCGCTCATCAGCTCGTTGCGGGTGATCTCATCCTGCAGGTGCAGCGCCGCGGCGCCGGAGCCGAACTCTTCGAAGATCACCAGCGAGATCCCGTCGGCGTAGACCTCGAACGGCACCGGCAGGTGCTGCCAGCGGAAATCCGCGCCCAGCGCGTTGACCATCCGCGCGAGCCAGTCCATCAGATAGATGACCGGCGGCAGGGACTTGACGTCGGCGGCCGACAGCAGGCTGGTCTTCAACCGCCGACGCCCGACCCCGAGCGATGTCGCCAGTTGGGAGACGATCGACAGCGGGTTCTTGATGTCGGGGCCCGACTGCAGGATTTTGTTGCGCCGCCGCAGGATCGCGTTCAAGCGCCGGAGTTCATGCGGCTTCGCATAGGTCGACGGCAGGGTCCGCGACCGGCAGACCTCACCGTCGAGTTTGTCGAACAGCAGTTGCTGCGAGGACAGCCCGACGAACCCTTCGTCGAGAGCCTCTTCGAGCATCGACTCCATCCGCGCGAGTTCGGCCGCCGACGGGCGGATGTCCTTGCGGGTCGCCCGGTCCAGGCCCATTGTCGCGGCGCGCATGTCGGAGTGCCCGATGAACGCCGCGATGTTGGGGCCGAGGTTCAGCTGCTCGAGCGCGGCCACATATTCCTTGGGGCTGTTCCATGACCGGGCTTTGTTGAGATGTTCGATGACAAAGCGCCGCGGAATGGCCTCGACGCGGCCGAAGATGTCGCCCGCGTCGACGTTGTCCAGGTACACGGTGGACAGCGAGCAGGAGCCCAGCATCACCGTCGTCACGCCGTGCCGCAGCGATTCGGAAAGGGCGGGCTCACACAAAGTTTCGATGTCGTAGTGGGTGTGGATGTCGATGATGCCGGGAATCACCCACTGACCCGTCGCATCGATCACCCGGGCTCCGGTCGTGTCGAGTGGTCCCTTGGCGATGGTGACGACGCGGCCGTCGCGTACGCCGATGTCCCGCAGGGCCGACGGCCCGCCCGTCCCGTCGAACCAGCGGCCGTTGGTGATCACGGTGTCGTACTGCATCGGTCGGCCTCTCTGTCGCGCCGGAGCCTTCCGGATCCGCAGTGATCATACATAATGCGCGTATTGTCTTGCCGCGCTATCGGTGCACGACTCGACCGTTAGCCAGCAACGATCGCTTCGGGACAGACGTTATGATCCAGCTGTGGAGTTCACCGGCCATGGGTTTGCCGCCCATTAATCATGCGCAGTCACGGTTGGGCAGGAAACACGCCGGCGTCCGATGCGGAGGCGATCGAGCGCATCCTCGACGCCGCCGACAAGATCATCGACGAACGTGGCTCGGCGATGCGGATCGCGGATGTGGCGCGGGCACTGGGGGTGACCCGGCAGACCGTCTACCGATACTTCCCCGGGACGCAGGCCTTGTTGGTGGCGTCCGCGATGCGGTCGGCCGACGGCTTCCTCGATCGCATGGCGGCCCACCTCGAGGGCGTCACCGACCCGGTGGTGGCCATCACCGAGGGGATGGCCTTTGCCGTCGAGGAGCTGGCCGCGGACAACCAGGTCGAGTTCGTGCTCAGCCAGCGCCACCGCGGCGCCCAGAAGGTTTCGATCATCTCCGACACGGCCCTGGCCTTCGGTCGTTCGATGCTCCATCGCTACGACATCGACTGGGAGCACTACGGTTTCGATGAAGCCGGCCTGGACGAGCTGAACGAATTCTCGCTGCGGGTTCTCCATTCCTTCCTGACCGACCCGGGACGGCCGCCGCGCAGCGGTGCCGATCTGCGGCGCTACCTCACCCGCTGGATCGGGCCGGCGATCGCCTACCCGCAGATGGTCCGGGCCATGGATGCACTCGGCGCCGCGGAGCCGCCGCGAACGCGACGGCGCTCGTCGAAAGCCTCCTGACCGGCCGGGCGGGAGCGGCGATCTTGACCATACATATTCGCCGTTATGTCCCGCCGTCACGCCCGGTGCGCGAATCGTCAACGGGCCGACGTTTTCACCGATCGAAGGAGGCCTCGACGTGGTGGGTTTGGCACAGGTCGCGCTGAACAGCGCGCCCATCTTCGGTGGCGCGCTGCTCGCGGTTGCGGCCGGGCAGTTCCGGGGCCCTGATTACCGGGAGGCGATCAAGCAGGACATGGACCTGCTCGACCGACTCCCTCCCGAAGACGTCGACAGGCGCGCCGAACTGCGGCGCAGCATCGAGGGTCGCGTCGACGACCTGATCGACGCGGCGGACCGCAGCCGCGTGCTACGCCGGGCGGCGCTGTCCTACCACGGCAACTGGCGAGACGGGGTCCTGCTGCTCTGTGCCGTGCTCTTCACGATCGTCTGGTGGAACGTCAGTCACAGCAGGGACAACTGGCTGCCGATGTTCGTCGTGTTGATCTTGCTGTGCGTGGTGGCCGCCGGCTACGCGTTGCGCGGCGCGATGAGCGCCGCCCGGTCCGCTTTCCGCGCCAAGCGGCGGGGTCGCGCCGAGGGTTAGCGGCCGGAATGGTCGACCAGGCGGCCGATTTCGCCGCCAACCGGCTCTCGTAAGGCTCGCTCGCGTCCGGCGCCAGGGCCTGCGCGTCACTGGGCCGCGGCACCGATCATGTTGTGCACGTCGCGCACCGACCACGGCCCGGCCTGATGGTGGTCGCGGTAGCCCAGCAGCCGCGGGGTTTGGCGGTCGAAGCTGCCGACGAAACCGCCTGCCGCAACGAGGATTTGGCCCGTCACGTCACGCGACAAATCGCCGGCGAGATAGGCGTAGACCGGTGCGACGAACTCGGGCGGAGCGCTGTCGAGCGATGCCCGCATGCTCATCTCGTCGAGCAGCCCACGGCGGTGCAGGTCTTCGATGTGTGTTTCGTATTCGGCTCCGGTCGACAGCCGTGTCCTGGCGCCGGGGCACACCACGTTGGCCCGCACGCCGTAGGGCTTCAGCTCGGCGGCGATGGCCATTGTCAGGGCGTTGACGGCGCCCTTGCCGGCCGGGTATCCCGTCCCGCCGTAGTCACCCAGATACGCCACCGAACTGGTATTGACGATGGCTCCGTGCCCCTGCTCGGCCAGCACCGGGGCGGCCACCCGGCAGGTGTGGAAGGCCGTGCCGAGGTGGCCACTGATCAACCGGTCGAACTCCTCGGGGGTGATCGTCAGGATCGACGAGCCAGCGGGCTCGGCGATGCCGGCGCAATTGATCAGTGTGTCCAGCCGCCCGAACGCGCTTAGGCATTCGTCGACGAGCGAGCGCGCGACGCGTTCGTCGTCAGCGGCTCCGACCACCGCGGTGGCCCGCCCACCCGACTCCGTGATCGCCGCGACCGTGTCTTCCACGGCGTGCTCGTCGCGCCCGTTGACGACCACACCGGCGCCCAAGCTGCACAGCAGCTCGGCGACCGCCCGCCCGATGCCGCGACTGCCGCCCGAGACCACCACGCCGCGCCCATCCAGCGCGGCCTCGGTGCCGCTCATCGCCAGCACCGGCAGGTGCCCCGCCGGTGATCACGTAATGCGTTGTGCGCGAAGTGCTCTCGCAGTCGAATGGCGTCCGGGCGGCCGATCGGTGTCACGAACATTAGGCGAACAGTACCCAGCCGCATCAGAAATGAGAACGGAAGCCGACATTTCCCGGCCCATGGCGCGCTGGATGCTGCCAGGAAGCCCCGCCGACTCGATGCCCGGAGGAGGTTGGTGCGGGCGTCCCGCTGCGTATCACGCTGCGGCCGACTTCGACGGTCTGCCCGGCGGCTCGGCGGTTGTCCTGGTGGCACCGCTGAATAAATCACCACCACCAAGAAGTAGCACCAACTCCGGGCAATTTGTTTGCCGAGAGCGCGGGCGGCCTCGTCGGCAGAGCGGCCAAGACCGACAACGCCGCAGCTCGCCGATGATGCATCCGCTCTCCAGGAGGCCTTCGGCTCCGCACCGGCGGCTTGCGGACGCCCCTGTGGTACACCGTGGAAATTGTTCAGAATTCATGTGAACCCGCTACCCCAAGCGAGCACGGGGCTAGGCGAAGGGGCGTATAGTCTCCAATGAAGTCCGTTATGGACGCGTCGCCGTTTAGCTAAAAGCGGTCCCAGCAGCCGCACGGCTACTGAGCTTGGTATGGCTCCGGCGAACAGCCCCAGTCACCTACCCGCTCCTTCGTGCGTCGGGTAACGACCGTCCAGCGGATTGAGATGCAGTTGGGGGCGAGATGTGCGCAGAGCTGCAACGTCCCACTGCATACGACTCGAGGAGAGAGTCAGCATGCAAACTTATTCTCGCGCAACCGTTTACACGATTTTTCGAGTGAACGCGGGGTGCGCCAGCCGATGACCAATGTAATTTCTGCAACGCGTCCCGCTCCACCACCTAGCACCAAGACCGACGATTCCTACGACGATGTGGTCGAAATGTTCTTGGCGCTGCACCAGTTGCCCGCCGAATCGCACGAGTACGCCCACCAGCGCGAACGCATCGTCTCTCGATGCCTGCCGCTGGCGGACCACGTGGCCAGCCACTTCGCCCGCCGCGGCGAAGGTCTCGACGATCTGATTCAGGTCGCGCGGCTGGGGCTGATGAACGCCGTCAACCGCTTCGACCCCGCGAAGGGGCCCAGCTTCATCGGGTTCGCCGTGCCCACCATGATGGGCGAGGTCCGGCGCTACTTCCGCGACTACAGCTGGGGAATGCGCGTCCCGCGGCGGTTGCGCGAGTTGCACGTGCAGATCAGCAGGACGACCGCGGACCTGTCCCAGCAGCTCGGGCGCGCACCAACCGCGGGCGAGCTGTCTCAGGTGCTCGAGGTGCCGCGCGAGGAGATCGTCGAATGCCTCGTCGCGGGCGACGCCTATCGGCTCGACTCCCTGGATGCACCGCTGGGTGCCGACAGTTCGGGAACGCCTCGCTCGGTGGCCGACTCGGTCGGCGACATCGATCCACAGATCGAGCACATCACCAATCGGGAAGCGCTGCGGGTGCTGGTTGCCACCCTCCCGCAGCGCGAACGCGAGGTGCTGCGCATGCGGTTCTTCGAGTCCATGACGCAAAGCCAGATCGCGGAGCGGATCGGCGTGTCACAGATGCAGGTCTCCCGCATCCTGGCAAACACGCTGGCCAGCCTGCGCGATCAACTCGAGTAGCAGACCGGTTCCCCAGGACGCTGCGCGGCATACCCTGCCGCGCAGCCCTGTACTGTGCGACCCGAAGGACAATCCGCCTTTGTCGCCAGGAAGACCTGGAAGGGAGCTGGATGCGATGAGGATGTCACGAACGGTGCTCGCGGGTGTCGCAGCGGCGACGGCACTGGCGGTGTCGGTGGCCGGCTGTGGCGGCAACAAGCCGCAGCCGTCGCCGTCCAAGTCCGGATCGGCAACCTCGGCCCCCAGCAGCCCCGGCTCGGCACCGGCGTCGTCGGCGCCGGCCCAGCCCAACGAATACGCCAAGCTGCTCATCCAGCCCAGTGACATCAACGCCCCGGTCCCGTTCACCGCCGCGCCCCCGACCGGCAACCCCAACGGCCAGCCTGGCGTGGAGACGACCTTCAAGGACGACGACGGTAGCCACGCGATCAAGGTGACCATCCAGGTCTACGACGACCCCGACTCGGCCACGAACGCCTTGAACGCCGCGAAGGGGCAACAGGGCGGCCTGATCAAGGATCCCACCACGCAACCGTCGAACATCGGCACCGGCGGAACGATGTTGATGGGCAACACCCCGGACCGCAGCAAGGGTGTGGTCATCCTGCTCTTCACCGAGGGCAAGGCGTTTGCCACCCTGGAATTCGACGGCCCGACCGACACGCTGGCCCCGCCGGACTTCGTCAACGACGTCGGCCAGAAGCAGGACGCGGCCATCAAGAAGGGGCTCGGCAGCTAGCCGCTGCGCCACCACCACCGGGGGACGCTATGAACGTCATCAACGGCATGCCGGCGCACGCACTGCTGCTGCATTTCGTCTTGGTGCTGGTCCCGCTGACCGCCCTGCTGGATATCGTCTGCGCGTTATGGCCCGCCGCACGGCGCGGCCAATTGATGTGGCTCACGCTGGCGCTGGCCGTGGTCACCATGGTGTTGACGCCCATCACCATCAACGCCGGCGGATGGCTCTACGGCCTAAGGGCGAATCCGAGCCCCATCCTGCGCGAACACGCAGAGCGGGGCAGCCTGATGGCCTACTTCTCCGCGGCGCTGCTGGTGGCCGCCGTCGTGCTGGTCGTCGTGCGGGAGATCGAGGACCGATCCGATAAGAGCCGCGTCGCCACCCGGGCACTCGTCGCGATTCTGGTGCTGGCAGTGGGGATCGCGTCGATGGTCCAGATCTACCGCGTGGGCGACGCCGGTGCGCAGTCGGTCTGGGGCACCGAGATCGCGCGCCTGACGAAGAACCACGCGGGCTGACGACGCCGCTCGCGGCAAAACCCTGCGCCCCGGGCGCGGCGGGCGGTGCCGGAGTAACTGCCCTGCGCTAAGCACATTCCGCGACATGGGTGCTTGCGTTGCGTTACCGTTTGCGGTGTCGAAGCCGGGGGCGGAAGGACACGTCCATGAGCAAATTTTCCAGGGTTGCCCTCGGGGTGCCGCTGACGCTGGCGCTGGCCGGCGCGGCGGTGGTCGGCTGCGGCAACGGATCGAAGTCATCGCCGGCGACGTCGTCGGCTACCACGTCGTCGGCCGCCTCGAGTTCACCCGGCCACACCTCGACGCCGACGTCCGCGCCCGCCCAGCCGTCCGACTACACGCGGTTGCTCATCGCGGCCGGCGACATCAACGCGCCCGAGATCTTCACGGCCACCCCGCCGATCAACAACCCGAACGGCCAACCGGGGGCCAGCACCACGTTCAGCAACAACGACCGCACGCACGTGATCACCGACAGCATTCAGGTCCTGCCCGATCCCGCCGCCGCGCAGCGCGCGCTGGAGTCAGCAAAGGCGACGCATGACGGTTACGTCCACGGGGCGCCCGAGCCGATCGCCATCGGCACCGGGGGCACCACGATCTCGGGGCCCTCGCCCGACGGCGCCAAGGGCGTCACCGCGCTGATGTTCACCGAGGGCAGGGCGTTCGTCGAGTTGGAATTCGACGGCCCGCCCAGCGCCCTCGTGCCGCCGGACTTCGTGACCGACGTCGGCCAGAAACAAGACGCCGCAGTCAAGAACGGACTGGGCGGCTAACTACCCGGCCGCCGGGAAACTCAGGCGGGCGTGAGCAGAAACAGCCGAAACCGGCGCGCGCCGGCGCGTTCCTGTGCGAGGCGATAATTCGGCCAGGACGCCAGCGCCTTGGTCCACGCTTCGTCGCGCTCCGCGCCACGGAGCAGCCGCACCGATGCCACGAACCGGTGGCCGCGACGGCGCACGGTGACCCGTTGCGCCGCTTTCAGATTCGCCGACCAGGAGGGGTGGCGCACGCGTCCCCAGTTCGATCCGATCAACAGCAGGCCGTCGCGAAAGGATACGTACTGCACGGTCGCGCTGCGGGCGAGACCGGTCTTGCGGCCCGAGATGGTGATCCGCACATTGGGCAGGCCGGCCAGATCCAGCGCGCCGAGCCGTCCACTGGTCAGGAACCGGAGCAGGGATTCGAGGCCCTCCACGATCTGGTGACCGTTCAGGACCAGCACGCGGTAGGCCGTCGGGTTGCGCGCCAGCCGCTGCAGCGGATTCATGGGCATGACTGTATTCGCTGGGCGCCGGACGAGGGCGTCTCGGCGATGAAATGCCGTTGACGAACCGAGGTTTCGGCGAACAGCCGAGCGCGACCCGCCGGGATAAATAAATTGCTTGATTTAACCCGGCGCGAGGTGTTCACTGAGGCGATGACTGCCGAACGGGCCGCTCGCTCCGACAGGTCGACGGGCACCCGCGAGGCGATCTTGTCGGCCGCCGAAGTGCTTTTCGCCGAACGTGGCATGTACGCCGTGTCCAACCGGCAGATCAGCGAAGCGGCAGGCCAGGGCAACAACGCCGCGGCGTGCTACCACTTCGGCACCAGGGTCGACCTGCTGCGCGCGATCGAAAGCAAACATCGCGAGCCGATCGAGGAGCTGCGCGCCCAGATGCTGGCCGCCATCGGCGATTCGACCGAGCTACGCGACTGGGTCGGCGCCCTGGTGCGCCCGTTGACCGATCACCTGTCCGCGCTCGGCGCCCCGACGTGGTACGCCCGATTCGCCGCGCAGGCCATGGCCGATCCGACCTACCGCCATGTGGTCACCAAAGATGCGCTGGCGTCGCCGTTGCTGGTGCAGACGCTCGACGGCATCAACCGCTGCCTGCCGGAGCTGCCCAAGCGGGTGCGTTCGGAACGGATGGTGATGGTGCGCAACCTGCTCATGCACACCTGCGCGGAACACGAAGGCGCGCTGGCCGAACACGGACCGCGGTCGCGTTCCGCGTGGCCGGTAGCCGGCGAAGGGCTGGTCGACGCGATCGTCGGCCTGTGGCGCGCACCGGTTCACGTCGGCGCGGCCGGCGGCCAGCCGACACAGACGGCCGGGCAGGCCGACAACCGAGGAGCACGATGACCGAACGATCCACCGCCACCGATATCCCGGAGTTCCCGATGACGCGGGCGCCAGGCTGCCCGTTCGCCCCGCCTCCGAAGGTATTGGAGCTCAACGCCGACAAGCAGCTGAGCAGGGTCCGGATCTGGGACGACAGCACGCCGTGGCTCATCCACGGCTACGACGCGATACGCGCGCTGTTCACCGATTCCCGCACCAGCGTCGATGACCGGCTGCCCGGCTATCCGCACTGGAACGCGGGCATGCTGGCCACGGTGCACAAGCGCCCGCGCTCGGTGTTCACCTCCGACGCCGAAGAACACACCCGGTTCCGCCGGATGCTGTCTAAACCGTTCACGTTCAAGCGAGTTGAAGCGCTGCGGCCGGCGGTACAGAAGATCACCGACGACCACATCGACGCCCTGCTGGCGGGCCCGAAGCCGGGCGACATCGTCAGCACCCTCTCGCTGCCGGTCCCCTCCCTGGTCATCAGCGAACTGCTGGGCGTGCCGTACGAGGACGCGGAATTCTTCCAGACCCAAGCACAGCGCGGCATGGGCCGCTACGCGACCGAGGAGGACACCGCCCAGGGCGCCGCCTCGTTGGCGAAGTACCTGGCCAACCTGGTTCGGACCAAGATGCAAAGCCCGTCAGAGGATCTCGTATCCGACCTGGCCGAGCGGGTCAACGCCGAAGAGATCAGCGTGCGCGAGGCCGCACAATTAGCCACCGGCGTGCTGATCGCGGGCCACGAGACCACCGCGAACATGATCAGCCTGAGCATTGCGGCGTTGCTCGAACACCCGGATCAACGAGCGCTGCTGCGCGACACCGATGACCCGAAGGTCGTCGCCACGGCGGTCGAAGAGCTGATGCGCTACCTGAGCATCATCCAGACCGGACAGCGGCGAATCGCCGTCGAGGACATCGAGATTGGCGGCGAAACCATCCGTGCCGGCGACGGCATCATTCTGGACGTCGCCCCGGCGAACTGGGATGACCGCCAGTTCCCCAACCCGGACCGGCTGGACCTGCTCCGCGAGGACGGGCCGCACGTCGGGTTCGGCTACGGTCGCCATCAATGTGTGGGTCAGCAGCTGGCCCGCATGGAATTGCAGATCGTGTTGCCCACGCTGCTGCGCCGCATTCCGACACTGCAGCTGGCCGTGCCGCTGAATGATCTGCCGTTCAAACATGATGCACTGGCCTACGGCCTCTACGAGCTGCCAGTGACATGGTGAAGCCCGATCTGTCGCTGGACGTTCCAGATCTGCGTGGCAGGTTCGCCGTAGTGACCGGGGCCAACAGCGGTTTGGGATTCGGGTTGGCCAAGCGGCTCTCGGCCGCCGGTGCCGACGTCGTGATGGCGATCCGCGACCGGGCCAAGGGCGAACAGGCGATCGCCGAGATCCGCCGGGAGGTGCCGGAGGCCAAGCTCAGCATCGCCCAGCTCGACCTCTCGTCGCTGTCCAGCGTCGCCGCGCTGAGCGAGGAGCTGACCGCAGAAGGTCGCCCAATCGACATCCTGATCAACAACGCGGGCGTCATGACACCGCCGCAACGGCAGCAAACCAGCGACGGCTTCGAATTACAGTTCGGGACAAACCATTTAGGGCACTTCGCGTTGACCGTACGGCTGCTGGGCCTGCTGCGGGCGGCGGAATCCGCACGAGTGGTGACGGTCAGCAGCATCGCCGCCACGCAGGGCAGTATCGATTTCGGCGACGTCAACGCGGAACACGGCTACCAGGCCATGCAGTCCTACGGGGTCGCCAAATTGGCGCAACTGATGTTCGCCATCGAATTGGATCGGCGCAGCCGCGCGGGTGGGTGGGGGTTGATGTCCAACGCCGCCCATCCCGGCCTGACGAAGACGAACCTGCTCAGCGGCGCGTCGTACGGCCGCACCACACCGACGTTGCAGGCCCGGCTGACGCGGCTGACGTGGCGGCTGCTTCCGTTCATGTGGCTCGATATCGACGAAGGCATCAAGCCCACCCTCTACGCCGCGGTGTCGCCGGATGCGCAGGGCGCCAAATATTACGGACCGCGCGGCTTCTACGAAACGGTCAGGGGCGGAGTCACTTTCGCGGGGCTCCCCCGCCTGGCGCGCAGCGAGCCCGATATGCGACAGCTGTGGCAGCTCTCCGAACAGCTCACCGGTGTCGGCTATCCGGGCTGACATCAGAAAGTGGTGATAGATGGCGTTCGTCGGTCGCAGTGACGTCAAAGATCCAGGTGCACAGCAGGACCAGTGGGAACGGGTGGCGCGCCGGCGTGAGCGGTTGTACGCCGACGACGCACAGTTTCGCAATACCAAGCCCGACGACGAAATCGCCGCCGCCGCACGCGCACCGGGGTTGCGGATCGCCGAGGTGATGGCGACCGTCCTGCAGGGCTACGCCAGTCGGCCGGCGCTCGCGCACCGCGCTCGCGAGGTGGTCACCGACCCGGCAACCGGGCGTTCGCTGCTGCACTTCCTGCCGCGCTTCGAGACCATCACCTACGCCGACCTGTGGGCGCGCGTGCAGGCCACCGCCGCCGATTGGCATCACCACGAACGCCACCCGGTTCGCGCGGGCGACTTCGTCTGCGTGCTGGGATTCGCCAGCATCGACTACACCGCCATCGAGTGCGCCTGCATCCACCTCGGTGCGGTGGTGGTGCCGTTGCAGACCAGCGCGCCGGCCGCACAGCACGCGCCGATCCTCGCCGAGACCCGGCCGCGAATCCTGGCCGTGGGCATCGACAATCTCGCGAGCGCCGTGGAGGCGACGCTGGCGGGCACCGCGCCGGGCCGCCTGATCGTCTTCGACTACGAACCGGGCGACGACGACCAGCGGGCCGGCTTCGAGGCTGCGGTCGCGCGGCTGTCCGAGGCGGGCAGTGCGCTGACCATCGAGACGATCGATGCCATCGCCACCCATGGTGCGGTCCTGCCACCCGCGCCCCTGCACGTCCCCCCGGAGGGCGAAGACCCGTTGGCATGGGTGTTCTACACGTCGGGCAGCACCGGCACACCCAAGGGCGCGATGTTCACCGAAAGCCTGTGCATCGGTACCTGGTTGGCGCAGTCCGATCAGCCCGTCATCACCCTGAGTTACATGCCGATGAGCCACCTGATCGGGTACGGCTACGTCATCCTGACCCTGGCCAACGGGGGCACCAGCTATTTCGCCGCCAAGAGCGATCTCTCGACCCTGTTCGAAGACCTGGCACTGGTGCGGCCCACCTCGATGAGCCTGGTGCCGCGGGTGTGTGAGATGTTCTTCCACCACTACCAGCGCGAGCTGGACCGCGCCCTGATGGCCGGCGCCGACCCCGATGCCGCGGGCGCACAGATCACCACGGCCATCCGGGAAGAGATCCTGGGCGGGCGCGTGCTGGCGGTGGGCTGCGGCTCGGCCGCGTTGTCGCCGGAGATCAAGGAGTTCATGGAGGAGGTGCTCGATCAGCACCTGCTGATCGGCTATTCGTCCACCGAGATCGCCGGCGGAATGATCGTGGCCGACGAGCATGTGCTGCGCCCGCCGGTCATCGACTACAAGCTTCTCGACGTCCCCGAGCTCGGTTACTTCAAAACTGACAAGCCTTTTCCGCGAGGGGAATTGGCGGTCAAGTCGGCACGCTTCATGGCCGGCTACTATAACCGGCCCGACCTGACCGCCACGATGTTCGACGAGGACGGCTACTACAAGACCGGCGACATCATGGCCGAGGTCGGCCCGGACCGGCTGCGCTACGTCGACCGCCGCAACAACGTGATCAAGCTCGCCCAGGGTGAGTTCGTCGCGGTCTCCCGCCTGGAGGCGCTGTATTCGACCAGCCCCCTGATCCATCAGATCTACATCTACGGCAACAGCGCCCGCTCGTTCCTGCTCGCCGTGGTCGTGCCGACCGACGTCGGAGCCGACCCGTCCGCGATCGCCCAGTCACTGCGCCAGGTCGCCCGCGACAACCAACTCAACGGCTACGAGCTCCCCCGTGAATTCCTCATCGAGACCGAGCCGTTCAGCATGGCCAACGGCTTGCTGTCCGGCGTCGGAAAGTTCCTGCGGCCCAAGCTCAAAGCGCGCTATGGCGACCGGCTGGAAGAGCTCTATGCGCGCATCGCCGACAACCAACGCGGGCAGCTTCGCGTCCTGCGCACCGGCGGCGCCGATCAGCCGGTGCTGTCGACCGTCACCAAAGCCGTTCAGGCCACTCTGGGCGTGGCCGCGGCCGACGTGTCCCCGGAGGCGAGGTTCATCGACCTGGGCGGCGATTCCCTTTCGGCGCTCACCTTTTCGACCCTGCTCGCCGACATCTATGGCTTCGAGGTTCCGGTCGGCGTGGTGATCGACCCGACCGGAGACCTGCTCACCATCGCCGGCCACATCGAACGGCAGCGCGCCCCCGGCACCGGCCGGCCCACGTACGCATCCGTGCACGGCGCCGGCACCACCGAGGTGCACGCCGAGGACCTGACCCTGAACAAATTCATCGATGACGACATCCTGAAATCGGCGATGTTGCTGTCGCAGCCGACGGCCGAGGTTCGTACCGTCTTGCTCACCGGCGCAACAGGTTTCCTGGGCCGGTTCCTCGCTATGGAATGGCTCGAGGGCCTCGCCGAATCGGGCGGCACCCTGATCTGCCTGACCCGGGGCGCCGACGCCACGCAGGCCCGGCAGCGGATCGACGCGGTGCTGGGCTCGGACACCGCGCTGCTGGAACGCTTCCGGGCCCTGGCTGCCGATCATCTCGAAGTCGTCGCGGGCGACATCGGCGAGCCGAGGTTCGGGCTGGACGAGGCGACATGGCGGCGCCTGGTCGATACGGTCGATCTCATCGTGCACCCGGCGGCGCACGTCAATCATGTGCTGCCCTACCGCCAGTTGTTCGCGCCCAACGTGGTGGGCACCGCCGAAATCATCCGGCTGGCGATCACGCGCCGGCTCAAGCCGATTCACTACGTCTCCACCATGGGCGTCAGCGCCGTCGCGCATCAGCTCGTGGACGAGGACACCGACATCCGCCGCTCGGTGCCCAGCTGCACGGTCGACGACGGTTACGCCAACGGCTACGGGATCAGCAAGTGGGCGGGCGAGGTTCTGATGCGCGAGGCACACGACCTGTGCGGCTTGCCCATTGCGGTGTTCCGGCCCGGCATGATCCTGGCCGACAGCCGCTACGCGGGTCAGCTCAACGTGCCCGATATCTTCACCCGGTTGCTGTTCAGCCTGGTCACCACCGGAGTCGCCCCGCGCTCGTTCTACCGGGGTGGCGGCGGGCGCCCGCATTACGAGGGTCTGCCGGTCGACTTCCTGGCCGATGCGATCGCCGCGATCGGGCCACAGCACGGCAGCAGCTTCGACACCTACAACACGACCAATCCGCACGACGACGCCATCTCGCTGGACACGTTCGTCGACTGGATCGTCGCGGCGGGATATCCGGTCGAAAGGATCGACGATTACTCGGCCTGGCTCGCTCGGTTCGAGACGGCGATGCGCGCGCTCCCGGAGAATCAGCGTGGACAGTCGGTGCTGGCGGTGCTCGACGTCTACCGTGAACCCATGGCCGCGGTGTCAGGATCGCCGGTGCCCGGAGAGCGGTTCCGGGCCGCCGTCCATGCCGCCGGTCGCGCGATCCCCCACGTGTCGAGGGAGCTGATCGACAAATACCTGGCCGATCTCCAGCGGATCGGTGTGCTGACCCGCTGAACGCGAACTGATCTGGAAAACGAAGGGACGATGATGTCCAGCCCAGTCCAAATGCTTTACCCCGAAGGCGTGATCGGTGCGCCCAAGGACCGGCGCGGTCACGCGGCGGAGTTCAGCACCGGCCTGCCTGCGGGTACCGAGGTGTTCTCCGCCGACAACCACATCTCGGTGGCCGACGACATCTTCTATGAAGGCTTTCCGCCCGAGCTGAAGGATCAGGCGCCCCGGATCTGGTATGAGGACGGTGCGTATCTGCTCGGCCCGCCCGGGCAATCGATGGTGGTGGGCGATTTCAGTGCGGTGCTCATGCAATACGACGACCTGGCCGGGGCGGCCACCAACAACGTCGACGCCCGCGTTCGCGAGCTCGCCGAGGACGGGGTCGACAAGGAACTTGCCTTCCCCAACGCCGTGCTCGCGCTGTTCCACCACCCCGACCACGAGATTCGCGAGCGGATCTTTCGCGTCTACAACGAGCACATCGCCGGCGTTCAGGAGCGCTCCGACGGCCATTGCTACGGGGTCGGGCTGATCAACTGGTGGGATCCGGCCGGGGCGCGGCGCACGCTCGCAGAACTGAAGGCGTTGGGGCTCACGACATTTCTGATGCCAATCAGCCCCGGCAACGATCGCGACGGGCAGCCCATCGACTATTCGAGCACGGCGATGAGCGCGGTCTGGGACGAGATCGAGGACGCCGGGCTACCCGTCACCCACCACATCGGCGAGAGCCAGCCCAAGTTCCCCAGCGAGGTCAACAGCGTCGCGGTGGCCATGATGGTCAACATCGACTCGTTCCGGGAGATGTTCTCCAAGTACATCTTCGGCGGCATCCTGGACCGGCATCCGCGACTGCGGATCGGCTGGTTCGAAGGCGGCATCGCCTGGGTGCCGACGGCCCTGCAGGACGCCGAGCACGTTTTGGCATCCTATCGGCACATGCTGGCCCACCAGCCGGCACGTGACGTCCGGCATTACTGGGACACGCACATGTGCGCCTCGTTCATGGTCGATCCGTTGGGGCTGCGCCAGATCGACGAGATCGGTATCGACAAGGTGATGTGGTCGTCCGATTACCCGCACAACGAAAGCACTTTCGGCTATTCGGAGCGGTCGCTGGCCGCGGTGGTCGACGCGGTCGGTCCCGAGGATGCCGTTCGCGTGGTCGGCGGCAACATCAGGAACTTCCTGGGAATCCCCGCATGACGAATTCGGTTACTGCCCGCGCCTCCGTGCTCGACATCCCCGACGAGCCGGACTGGGCGCGCATGCGCATCGAGATCGGCGCGCGGCTGCGATCGGCCATGGCCGAACACGGTGTCGACACCCTGATCCTGCTGATGAACGGCTACGTCAGCTACGCGACCGGTGCCAGCTGGCCGCTCCTGGACGCCGGCCTGTCACACGTGGAGCGCCCGGTGGCCGTCGTGCTCGCCGACGACGTGCATCCGCACCTGTTCATGCCGTTCCGCGGCGGGGCATCCGCGGAGTATCCCGTGCCCGACGACCATCTGCACGGTCCGGCCTACCTCGAATTCGACCATGGTGTCGAGGATTTCGCACGGAAGCTGGCGGGGATCGTCCCGCCAGGGGCCAACGTCGCCGTCGACGAACTCACCGGTGCGATGCGGCGGGCGGCGGCCAAGCTCTTTCCCGCGGGTGCGCCGACCGACGCGGCGATCGTGCTGGGCGCCGCGCAACTGGTGAAGACCCGGGACGAGTTGTCTTGTCTGCGTCGGGCGGCCCGCATCACCGAACGGGCGATCATCGACGTGCAGCAGGCGCTGAAACCCGGCGTGCGTCAGATCGATCTGTCGGCCACGTTCGTGCGTCGCGCGTTCGAGCTGGGCGCCACCACCAACATGCTGGAGGCCATCTGGCAGGTGATGCCGAGCTCGCGGGAAGCCGGAGTGTGGACGACGCACGGCGATCTCGCGCTGCCGCTGCTGCCCACCGATCGGGAACTGGCGGCCGGCGACGTGCTGTGGACCGACATCAGCATCACCTACCACGGATACTGCTCCGACTTCGGCCGCACCTGGGTGGTCGGCGAAGCTCCCACGCCACGACAGCAAGACCAATTCCGGCAGTGGCGCACCATTTTGGACGCCGTGCTCGCGGTCACCAAAGCCGGCGTGACCTCAGGCGACCTGGCGCGCGCGGCGATCGGCGCCAACGGCGGTCGCAAACCGTGGCTCCCGCATTTCTATCTGGGCCACGGCATCGGCACCTATCCCGCCGAGGCGCCGATGATCGGTACGGATCTCGGCGAGGAGTTCGACGACAACTTCGTCTTCCCGCCCGGCATGGTTCTCGTGCTGGAACCCGTGGTGTGGGAGGACGGCACCGGAGGCTACCGCAGTGAGGAGATCGTGGTGATCACCGAAGACGGCTACGCGCCGATCACCGACTACCCGTACACCCCCTATGGCGACTGAAGTTCTGCCCGACGCGCGCGCGTTGCGGTCGGGCCGCAGGGATCGGGCGCTGGCCCAAATGGAGGAGCACGGCCTGGACATCCTGGTGCTCGGCCGGCAGGCCAACATCCGTTACGTCACCGGCGCTCCGCAGCTGTGGATAGCGGGCACGCGGCCGTTCGGTCCGATGTGCGTGCTGGTGCGTGCCACCGGAGACATCTACCTCAACAGCACCGACGACGAGGGCGTTCCGGAGGAGATCGGCCACGATCACCTGTACGGGCTGGCCTGGAACCCGATGACGCTCATCGACGTTCTGAAGAAGGTCGACGGCGCCGAGGCGGCGCGACGGGTCGGAACCGACGCGATCACACCGACTTTCGCGGCGCTGCTGCCCGAGGCGTTTCCCAATGCCGAGCTCGTCGACGCCGAGCCGGCGATGCGTGCGGCGCGACGCATCAAGACGCCCGGCGAAATCGCGGCGATGGATCAGGCCTTGCGCGTTGCCGAACACGGGTTGGCCACCGCCCTGGGCGCATTGGCGCCGGGCGTTTCCGAACGGACGATGGCCGGAGTGATGATGGAGGCGATGGCCGCGGGCGGGGTGAGCACGCCGGCCACCCAAGACGCCGCGTGGGTCACCTCGCGGGAGCAGCCGTGGCGTCGTGCGACCGCCCACGCGGTCGATCCGGGTGATCTCGTCGCGTTCGCCGCCGGCGCGCTGGCGAATGGCTACGTTGCCGAGGTCGGCCGAACCTGGCCCGTGAGCGATACGGCCGACGCTCGCGCGCTCTTCGAGCGCTCGAATGGGTTGTACGACAAGATGCTTGCCGCGTGTCGTCCGGGCGCATCCACCCGCGATCTGCTCACCGCATACGCCGCGGCGGGTGAGCCGGTGCCGCCCATGCCGGTCGCGCATGGGCTGGGACTGGGTTTTGACCCACCAGTGGTGTCCGAAACGCTCGTGGCCGCAGGCGAACACGACGTGCTAGAGGCCGGGATGGTGCTGGCGATCACCGGGTATGTGTGGCAGCGGGGCGTCGGCGCGGTGTTCCGTCGAGACACCGTGCACATCACCGAGAGTGGCGTCGAGGTGCTGACCACCAGCCCATCGTGGGGACAGTGAAATAACTTGTGCCACTTTGGTTTCAGTGGTCACAAGGTCGCGTTTTTTGTCGGTGGCCTCCGATAGCTTCGGGGTGTGAGCGTAGATCGGGAGTCCCTGCCCGCGGCGTTTGATGTCATCGACGCCGCCCTAGGCCACGCGATCGGGACTGACCGCGATGCGTTGGCCACCCGCGAGCAGTTGGCGACGTTGGAGCGCTGCGAAATGGTGCGCCGCCGGTTGCCGGCCATCGAGCATCAGCTGATCAATTCCCTTGCCCGCCAGGCGTCGTCCGAGGAGCTCGGCGGCACGCTGTCGCATGCAATCGCGGAGACGACGCTGATCAGCCGCGCCGAAGCATCCCGGCGCATCAAGGAGGCGCGGGATCTGGGCCCGCGCCATGGCCTCACCGGTGAACCCGTGGCGCCGGCCCTGGCCGCCACCGCGGCCGCGCAACGCGACGGCACGCTCGGCACCGGTCAGGTCTCGGTGATCCGCAAGTTCTACCACCAGTTGCCCGGCTGGATAGATGCGGTCACCCGCGAGCAGGCCGAGGCCAAACTCGCCACGGAAGGAACCCGGTATCGGCCCGAACAACTTGGCAAGCTGGCGGACATCCTCGCGGATTGCCTGAACCCCGACGGCGCCTTCACCGACGAGGACCGGGCTCGGCAGCGCGGCCTGACGCTGGGCAATCAGCAGGCCGACGGCATGTCGCAGCTGCGCGGCTGGCTCACCCCCGAGGCACGGGCCACGTTCGAAGCCGTCTTGGCGAAACTCGCCGCGCCGGGCATGTGCAATCCCCTCGACGACACCCCGTGCGTCGACGGCGCGCCCACGCAAGAAGCCATCGAGCGCGATCCGCGATCGGCCAGTCAACGCAACCATGACGGACTCACCGCAGCGCTGCGGGGCCCACTGGCTTCGGGCGAGTTGGGTCTCCACAATGGCTTACCGGCCTCGATCATCGTCACGACAACGCTCCAAGAGCTGGAAGCCGCCGCCGGACGTGGGCTGACCGGTGGCGGCACGATCCTGCCGATGAGCGACGTGATCCGGCTGGCCCGCCACGCGCATCATTACTTGGCGATCTTCGACAAGGGCAAGGCCCTGGCGTTGTATCACACGAAACGCCTTGCCTCCCCCGGCCAGCGAATAATGTTGTACGCCAAGGATCGCGGCTGCTCGGCGCCCGGGTGCACCACACCCGGCTACTACTGCGAGGTCCACCACGTCACCGAGTACGCCAGGTGCCAGACCACTGACGTCAACGACCTCACCTTCGCCTGCGGAACCCAGCACCGCCTCCTGCGACCCGGCGGGTGGACCACTCGCAAGAACGCCGGCGGTGATACGGAATGGCTGCCGCCGCCGCACCTGGACCGGGGAAGGCCCCGCGTCAATGTGTTTCACCATCCCGAAAAGCTGCTACGCGACAGCGATGAGGACGACGACCCGCCCTAGGCGACACGCCCTTCCTCTTCCAGTGCCTCGTCAAGCAGCTCCCCCAGCGGGTGGCGCTGCCACAGCAACAGCAGGTTCGACAGCATCTGCAGGGGCGCGCGCACGCCCTCGTCATCCCTGATTCGCGGGTCCGTCCGGCTGCTCGGCGCGATGTCGAATCGCTTACGTATCAATGCCGGTACGTCCAGCAGCCAGGCCACGCCCATCACCGCCGCATACAGCAGCGTGTGCCGGCGTAGCCTGTCCGGGTCCAGGCTTGGACCGCCGCAACGCTCGAACTCCGCGACGAACATCTCCAACAGGCCCCCGAGATGGGTATCCCATATCTCGTTCTCCGCGCCGGACATCGCCCCCCACAGGGCCATGCCCAGGTTCATCTGGCTGACGCATCCCCAATCCATCAGGCCGCAGCGGAGAGTGCCGTCGCCGTCCCGCCAGAACCAGGCATTGTCGATATTGGCGTTCCAGTGGCACAGCGCGACGTAATCGCCGTCGGCGGCCAAGTGATCGGCGATCGCATCCTCCAACAGGGCCAATCGAGGCGCCTCATCGGCCAAGCGCCCCAAGAACTCCGGGGAGCCCACGCCAGCTGGCACCAGGCCGCGGTGGGTATCAATGAATTCCCCCAGCTGATTGATTCGTCGCTGCAATCTATCCATCGACAGCGGTGCCCGCTCTCCCACCGTCGCGGACTGCACGTCTAGCGGAAAGTGCCCGACCTGTTCCGCGGGCAACCGGCCGGACCGGTGCGTGCCGGCAAGCCGCGCCAGGGCGGTCAGCAGCGCACGGTAATGCTCCACCGGCTCGGGCATCTCGTAGTCGAGGCACTTGTGGTATTGGGGTTCGACCCCGTTGGCGCCAAAGCCGATTCGTTCGGTGATCAAGATTCCGGTGCCGCTCTGCGCGTGGTAGTCGGCGAACTGCGGGGTGGGCACAGCGATGGGGAATTCGGGCGCACGCGCCAACGACGCGAATCGGACCTCGGACTCCATCTGGGTCTTTCCGCGGTCGCGCACCGGATTGTCGAGATCGCGGGAGAACTTGACGAACAGCTCGGTGTGCAGATTCCGTGCGGGCCGGTCGTATTCGATCGACAACATCACCTTGCGGCCCGTGCTGCCACCGCCGCTCTCCCGGAATTCGGTGATCCGTGCGACGCTGTTCTCCGAGAGCACACCGGAGGCCCGAAACGCGTTGGTCAGGAACGACACTCCCCCGCTGAGCAACGCTGCGGGGTCCGCCGGGAGCGGCAATCCGTGGTGATCGCCGATCACCCAATCCGAATCCACGCCGCTACCAGGTCTGCTCGGCCGAGCGCACCAACATGTGATTGACCGCGATCCGCCGGTCACGAGTCACCATGAACAACACCGCATCCGCGATGTCCTCGGGCCGCAGCATGACCATGCCGGCGGTCTGCCGTTCGAACGCCTCACGCGACGTGTCGGCCAGGTGGCTGAAGATTTCGGTGTCGACCGTTCCGGGGCCCACCACCCCGACCCGGACCCGCTTGCCGAGCACCTCCTGGCGAAGGCCCTCGCTGAAGGCGTTCACACCGAACTTGGTGAGCGAATACACGGCCGTGTTCGGCCGGGCCACCCAGCCGGCGGTGGAACTGATGGTGACCAGGTCTGCCACGCCGCGCGGCGAGTTGACGGCCGCGTCGATCAGGTGGGGAAGCGCCGCGCGGGTGGCGTAGAGGACACCCTGCACGTTGACGGACACCATCTGGTCCCAATCCTGCAGCGACGCCTGGGTCGCGGGCGCCGACTGCATCAGGCCGGCGTTGTTCACCAGGATGTCGAGGCGTCCCAGCTCCGCGACGGTGCGCTGCACCGCGGACGCCACCCGTTCGGCATCGGTGACGTCGGCGGGCACCACCAGCGCTGTGCCACCGGCGGATTCGATCTCGGCCTTCAGTTCCGCCAGCCGGTCGGCGCGGCGGGCGAGCAGGGCCACCGCCGCTCCCTGGGCTGCCAGCGCTCGGGCCGTCGCCGCGCCGATGCCGCTGCTGGCGCCGGTGACCAGGGCCGCTGTTCGCGCCAGTGTCGTCATGCTCCGCCCATCGGTTGCTTGCCGAGTATCTCGTGTAGAACGTAGTCGGTGTCCTCGCCCAGGTCCGGCGCACCGCGCTCGACCCGGGCCGGCCGCCTCATTCGCCAAGACGGACCCAGCACCGGTCGCTGGCCCTCGCGGTGATCCGAGACGAAGCGGTACAGCTCGCGGTCCCACAGCCGTTGATCGGCAATCACATCCACCGCGGTGGCGCTCTTGGCGGCCGGTACCCCGGCCGCGCGCAGGCGCTCGGCGAGTCGCCCCGCGTCCTGGCCTCGGGTGAGCCGGGCTAGGTCCGCGTCGAGCGCTTCGGCGTGCCGGTGTCGCGCCTCGCGCGTGGCGTAGCGGGGCTCGTCGGCCATTGGTGGTGCGCCGAGCGCCTCGCACAACCGGCGCCATTCGGCATCATTCGCGACGGCCACCGTGATCCACCCACCATCGGCGCACGGGTAGCAACCATGCGGGCACATGTCCGGATTGGCGTTGCCGCTGGGCCCAAGGGGTCGTCCGGTCAGCGATTGCTCAAGCAGGCAGTCACCGATCATGGAGGAGAGGGCCTCCACGGCCGACACGTCGACGAATTGCCCGGCGCCGTTGAGTTCCCGATGCAGCAGCGCCACCACGGCGGCATAGGCGGCGGCCGCTCCCACCGTCGAGTCGCCGTAGCGCATGCTGGTCCCGAGCGGCGGCCCATCGGGATAGCCGACCAGTGAGGCCGGTCCGGCCAGCGCGGCAAAGCATGGGGCATAACCGGTTTGGTGACCCATCGGCCCGTCGTTGCCCCACATCTTGATCGATACCGAGATGATGTCGGGCTTGATCTCGGTGAGCTGCTGGTAGCCCAGGCCCTGGCGCTCCATGGCGCCCGGGCGCAGGTTATTGATGACGATGTCGCTGCGGGCGATCAGCTCACGCAGCCGCGCCATGCCCTCGGCCGACTTGATATCGAGGTCCACGCTGAGGATCTCGGGGTTGATGCTCAAGAAATACGGCGCGTGGTTGATGTCGGCGCCGCCGTAGGCGCGCATCTCCTCGGGGCTGGCGGCCGTCTCGATCTTGATGACTTCGGCGCCCAGCATCGCCAGCAGTTTGCCCGCGTACGGACCGGCCCACACCTTGGTGAGTTCGACGACCCGTACGCCTTCCAGCGGTCCGCCCCGGGCATCCCTGGGAGGCTTCAGTTGCGCCGCCTTGACCGTCGGCCGGGCGCGCGGGGAGTCGACGCTTTCCAGCACCGACCGGGTGTGCTCACCGAGACCGGGTGCGGCACTGGCGATTCGCGCGGGCGACGCGCTGAACGCGTACGGCACGGTCGGATACACCGCTTCACCCAGCACCGGATGGCGAACCCGCTGGAAGAATCCGCGGTGCCGGTATTGGGGCGAGTGATGCAGGTCCGCGGCGCCGTTCACGGGCACCAGCGGTACGCCGAGCCGCTGGGCCCGTTCCGACGCCTCATCTTTGGGCAGGCCGGCAACCCAGCCGGCGAAGCCCCGCTGAAACGAGGCGACCTTCTCGGCGGTGACGGAGAACTCCAGCCAGTCGTCCTCGAACGTGTCGAGCCATTCGGGATGGCCCATCAGGGTTTTCACGCCCGCCCAGTGCGCGCCGCTGGTCATGTACAGGTAGACGAAGCCGTCGGCGCAGGCGAAGAACGAGGCCGGTCCGGCCTGATCGAAATCCCCCCGCTCACCGTCGGCCGGTACCTCGCCGGTCACGAGGCGACCCAGGATGCAATCGGCGCGTGAGACCAGCACGGCCTGCTGGGAGATGTCGATGGACTCGCCCTGGCCGGTGTGCAGCCGTCCCCACAGCGACGACGCGACACACAACGCCGCCTCCAGCCCGGCCTCGTAGTCGGCCAGGAAGCGGCCCGGTCCCTGCAGCGGAGGCCTGTCGACGTCCGGGTGGCTCGGCGTGTGATACCCCCACCCGCTCGCGTGGAACACGTTGATGCTGCGGGCATTATCGAACTCGGAGGCGACCAGCCGGCCGTACGGGGTGATGGAGCAGAAAACCACGGACGGGTGCCGCGCGGACCAGTCCGTGGCCCGGCCATCGATGACCGTGTCCGCGGTGTCGATCAGCCGGTGCAGCCGCTCGATATCGGCCGCAGAGCCGACATCGAGGACGACGGAGCGCTTGTTGGTGTTGAGGTAGGCGAACAACGCGCTGCCTTCGCACCCGTCGGCGAGGACGGGCGCCATGGCGCGGGTCGCGCTGCCGCGCTTCGGCGCCTCGATCTTGATCACCTCGGCGCCGAAGTCGGCCAGCAGCTTCCCGCAGTACTCCCCCGCGACGGATTCGGCCAACTCGACGACCCTGATACCCGTCAGCGCGGACATGCACGCCCCGCCAAAACGCTCAGGGCTTCGCGCGGCCCGAGCGGCTCAGGCGCCACTCCGGGGGGAAGTTCATGTCGTTGTCCTTGACCACGTTGTTGAGGCCCTTATTGAAAGTGCCTTCGGTGAGGTCGACTTCTTGCGCGTCGTTCTGGATCATCGGCAGCATGCCCTCGACCATGCCGGTCAGCAGGCTGCCGAAGTACTCGCCCTTGTGCTGCTTGTACAGCTCGAGGAAGGTCTTCTGCACCGCGACCGTGTCGGTCGGGCGGGACCGTGAGCACGCCATGGCGTACTTCTCGGTCTCGGCTTCCAGCTGGTCACGCGGCACGACGCTGTTGACGAAGCCGCAGTCGTACATCTCCTTCGCGCTGAACGGCCTTCCGGTGAACAGCATCTCGGAGAACTTGCGTAGGCCCATCGTCTCGGCCCACCACCACAGCCGCGGTCCCCAGCCCACGTACCGGAAGGCGGGGTGACCGAACAGGGCGTCGTCGGAGGAGATCACCAGGTCGGCGTCGCCGGCCTGGTAGAAGTGCCACCCGTAGCAGTAGCCCTTGGCCTCGATGATGCTGATCTTCCGAAGTTCCTGAAGCGGACGGTTTCCGGCGCGGGCCTTGGCGTAGAAGTCGGTGACGGTGGACAGGTAGCGGTACGAACCACCCGGCGGGTACTTGACGTCGTCATCGTTGATCGCCAGCTCGTGATGCAGTGGGAGACCGGGGTTCTCCAGCATGGGGCGCTGCTCGGGCAGGTCGCCGCCGCTACCGAAATCCTGTCCCTCGCCGCGGATCACGACCACCTTGACGTCGTCGTCCACGTTGCATTTGTGGATCAGGTCGGCGTAGTTCTGCCGCATGCCCAGACTCGTGGCGTTCTGCGCGTCGGGACGATCGAAGGTGATGTAGGCGATCCGGTTCTTCTTGTCCTTTTCGAACTTGATGTACTGCTCGGCTTCCTTCTTCAGCTTTTCGTAGTCATATTCGGGCATGGGCTTCTTCTTTCACTTGGGGCTGACGCCTATTTGAGCAAGCTGCCCGCATCGACGGGAAGCGAAACGCCGGTGACATAACGAGATTCGTCAGAGGCGAGGAACAGGACAGCATTGCTGATGTCGGTGGCTTCCACCCAAGGCACCGGCAGTGTGTGCATCAATTGCGAGATGGGGGCGAAGTCGTCCGGTCCGGGATTTTCCAGATCCGGGCGAAACAGCCGATAGGTGTTGTCGTTCATCACCATTGTGGTGCTGACCTGGGTGGGCAGCACCGAATTGACCCTGATCATCTGCTGGCCCAACTCGACGGCGAAGGCACGCATCAGGCCGATGACGCCGTGCTTGGCGGCGATGTAGTGCCCGGTGTTCGGGTAGGCCTTGCGGCCGCCCACCGAACTGGTGAGCACGATTGAGCCGCCGCGTCCCCCCGAAAGGATGTGCGGCACGCCCGTTTTCACGGTGTGCCACACGCCGCTGAGGTTGATGTCGATCATGTCCTGCCACACGTCCTCGCGGATCTTGTGCAGCTTCCTGCCATCGGTGCCGACGCCCGCATTGGCGACGATGATGTCGAGACGACCGAGCTGTTCGACCCCGCTGTCCACCGCGGCCTTCAGCGCGTCGTAGTCGCGGACGTCCACCTGGGCGGTCACGATGCGCCGGTCGAGGTTCTTGACCAGATCCGCCGTCTCGGCAAGGTCTTCCGGCGTCGAGTGCGGGTAGGCCAGGTTGTCGATCGGCCCGCAGACGTCGATCGCGATGATGTCGGCGCCCTCCTGCGCCAGCCGGACGGCGTGGCTGCGGCCCTGACCGCGCGCGGCACCGCTGACGAAAGCGACCTTGCCCTCAACCCGGCCGGTCATCACGGCACCAGGGAAGGCATGCACTCCCAGCCTCGGACCGTGGAGGTCGGGCTGAGGACTGCGTTGGTCAGGTCGACCTCCCACTCGGGGAATCGCTTCAGAATCTCCTCCAGCGCGACGCGGCCTTCGAGGCGGGCCAGGGCCGATCCCAGACAGAAGTGGGTCCCCATGCTGAAGGTGAGGTGCGGACGGACGCTGCGATGAATGTTGAAATCGCCTGCGTCGGGCCCGAACTGGGCCTCGTCACGGCACGCCGATCCGATGAGCATCATCATCACGCTTCCTTCGGGCACGGTCTGGTCGTGCACGGTGACGTCGCGGGTCACGTAGCGCGACACGTGTGGTGCCGGTGGCTCGTATCGCAGCAACTCCTCGATGGCCTGCGGGATGAGCGTCGGGTTCTCGGCGAGGTCCCGGCGCTGATCGGGGTGTTCGGCGAGAACCTTTCCGGACCAACCGATCAGCCGCGTTGTCGTTTCGTTGCCGGCCCCGGCGACGACGTTGAGGTAGACCAGGATCTCTTCGCGGGACAGCCGGCGGGTGGTCCCGGTTTCATCCACGAATTCGACGTTGAGAAGCTCGGTCATGATGTCGTCTGACGGATGCTCTGCACGCCAATCGATGTAGGCCTCGAACTGCTCGCCCACCGAGAGGCCATGCTGGGCGGCGTCCATGGGCTTGCCGGCCTCGGTGCGCAGCTGGGCGTTACCGCGGTCGCGGATGTACTCCTGGTCGTCCTCGGGGATGCCGAGCAGCATGCTGATGACCTTCATCGGCATCTGCGCACCCAGGTCGGAGACGAAGTCGAAGTGTCCCGAGCCGACCAGCGGATCCAGCAGTTGAGCGCAGAAGTCGCGAATCATCGGCTCGAGCGCGGCGATCCGGCGTGGGGTGAACATGCGCGACAGCAGCTTGCGATGCACGTCGTGAATCGGCGGGTCTTCGAAGATCAGCATGCCCGGCGGGATTTCGAGGTTGGCCTTGATCAGTTCCAGGATCGCGCCGCGCGCGGAGCTGTAGGTCTCGTGGTCGACGAGCGCCTTGCTGACATCGGCGTAACGGCTCACCGCGTAAAAGTCGTATTCGGCGTTGTAATAAAGCGGTGCCTCTTCGCGCAATCGCGCGAACATGGGATACGGGTCGGCGATCAACCCGACATCGTATGGATCGAACCGAACATGGCTATCGGTGCTCGCCGTCACGAAAACCCTCCTACCGCTGCAGTTTTAGATGCCCGCATGACCTGCACCAGGGCTAGCGCTGCCAGCGTCGCAGCGCTGGATTCGGTCCGGGCAATTTATACACTCCGCTTAATTGCGTCGCTCTTACTTCTGCACAAGCGCGGGAGAAAACGACGCATGAACGTGGGCTTACTCTATTCTCGTAGAGAACCATACAGCCGATGCCGTGGCAAGATCCATAGCCCGCGTGTCCCGGCGGCGGCCTCACGCGGACCCAGCCGCTCCGCGGCGCAACACCCGCAGGCCGCCGGTCTGGGTCAGCCGCCCCTTGTCCGAACTCTTCAGGATGCCGGCGGCGATCGCCGACAGGATCCCGTCGAGCTGTTCGGCGCTGTCGATGATCCGGTCGCCATGGGCGAACCGCTGCAGCAGGCCGTTGATGAACGTCAGCGTGACGTTGCTCAGATCCTCGATGACGGCCGGATCCAGCTCGGCGCCGTGCGGCATGAGCTGCACCAAGATCTCCCGGTGCAACTTGGTGAACTCGTCGGTGGCCTGCTGCAGAATCGCGGCCAGCGCAGGGTCGCGGGTGGCCTGCATGGTCAGCTCGTAGCGGGCCCTGGTCCGATACAACTGCGGATCGCTGCCTGCCTGGATGACCACCTGCGACAGCCGCGACGGCGCGCGATCCGCACCGTCGCCATCGGAGCTGTCCGCGATCGCCTGCAGCTCGGCGAGGTCGAGCTCGGCCGAGCGCTCGGCCACCGCGCGCAACAGCGCCGACCGGGTGCGGAAATAGAACGAGGTGGTGCCGTCCGGCACCCCGGCCGCGCGGTCGACCTTCAGATGGCTCAGCCCCTTGGCCCCGTCATCGGCCAACAGCTGGATCGCCGCGTCGCACAGATCGCGGCGGCGCTCGGCGGGGTTGGGCTTTCGGCGTTTGTCCATGATCTTCTAGACGGCGACCTTACTCTATATTCGTAGTGTCGGTAAAGGGCGCGCTTCCGCGCTCGCCGGAATTCCGCATGCGTGCAGGCCAAGCCGCTCCGGCACCCTTCATCGAATTGCGCGATTTCGACGCGGCGCTCTATCGGGCACCAAAGAAATTGCGGTGCAGGAGTTCCCGTCGGACATGGAATCAATGATCCTGCGGGTAGAGTGCAGCGAAGATGATTCACCGTCGATTCAGCGCGCCTCGATTCAGCGCGCAGAGCGCCGCCGCCTGGCTTGGGTCCATCGGCCTGCTCGCGGCACTGATGTGTGGCTGTCAGCAGACGCACAAGCCTGCTCCGTCCAACCCGTCGACCACCGCGCCGCCCAGCACGACCGCGCCGCCACCCCCGCCACCGCCGCCGGTCGTGCAGATCGCGCCGCTCCCGGTCCGGCCGGTGACCAAGTCACAGCCGACGACGCCCGCCGTGAAGTGCCCGGCCACGGACACAAACGCGCCCGTCAAGCCGACCGACGGCCTGACCACCTGTGACATCGGGCGGACCACCGTCTATACGTTGGGCCCCGAGACCATGCAGCTCGGGCTCGTCCGCGTCGACCCACCGAAGTCGTTGACCGCGGATTATTACGAACTGACCCTCGTGCTGGATCCGCCGTCGACGGCCGCGTGGACCACATTCACGGCCGCGCATCTGCAGGACCACATGGCCTTCATCCGCGACAACATGGTGCTGGAAGCACCGATCATCGAACAACCCGCCACGTCCGGGCGGATCGTGCTGACCACCCAAACGGCCCAGGCGGCGGCGCAATTGGCCCAATTGGTGGGTCGCCCCGCATGACAGCGACCACGCCGCGGCCGATGTAGGGTTCTCAAGCTTCACATCAAATGGCGGATCTCGCACCGCCGTTAACGCCAGTTGTCTCATTGGGTTGCCAAAGCCTGTCACATTTTGCGGCCGGCTCGCCTCATATAAGTAACACCACCGCTTATTGATGCGCGAGGAGATCACCATGGCGACGCTCACCAAGCAACCAGCGGCCTGGGCTGTCCGAGGTCGGGTCATCGTGTACTGGGTCTGCACGCTTTTGTTGTGCAGCGAGATGCTGGTTGGCGGCATGTGGGGCATCTTTCAGATTCCGCGCGCCCGAACGATGTTGGCGCACTTGGGCTACCCGTCCTACTTCGTTGTGTTCCTCGGGGTCTGGTACACGCTGGGTGGTGTCGCGCTGCTCGCCCCCCGGTTCCCGCGACTCAAGGAATGGGCTTATGCGGGTGCGACTTTCGTCTACACCGGCGCCGTCGTGTCGCACTTGTCGGTTCACGATTCGGTGGGCAGCGCGGTGCCCTCGGCTGTCTTCCTTGCGCTTACGTTCGCCTCCTGGGCGACGCGGCCCGGATCACGCCGCCTCGCGAACCCAACGATCTGATGGCTCCCGAAAGCCCTGGGCAGCACGTCTTCTCAACACGCCGTCACACTTTGACCTCGCGTCGGCTCATATCCGGGTGAGACCCGAAAACACAAAGGAGGCCACCATGGCCATTGCATACGTCACCCTCACCATCGTCACCGCCGCGATGGTCGCGTTCTCCTCCTACGCGCTGTTCTCGCGCCGCAAGTTCGTGATGGAGCCGATCCAGCGATTGCGGGTGCAGGAGTCGTGGTGGCCCTGGCTTGCGGCTGCCAAGGCAGCCGGTGCCGCAGGCCTGATCGCGGGCCTCGTGGTGCCGGCTGTCGGTGTGCTGGCCGGAATTTGTCTGATCGTCTATTTCGTTGGAGCAATAGCTATTTCGATAGCGCGTCGGTGGTACGGCCACATCCCCGCCCCGCTGACCTATGTGGCACCGGTGGTTGCAACGGTGGTGGTCGGTGTGCTGGCGGGCTGGCCGCACTGGACACCGCACTCATGAATCGGCCCGCGCCGCCCGGGCAGCCGAACCGGCGCGAACAGCGTCGATTTCGAGGACCCGGCCGTCCGCAACGGTGAACACCAGGATGGAGAACGGCCGTCCATCGATGGTGACCAATTTGCCGATTCGACCATTGACCAAAACCGGGTGCAGCTCAGCACCGCGGGGCGCACGGGCGAACCGGGACACCTCGGCGGTGCCGCGGTACTCGGCCTGTAGCAGGCCGGGACCGAAGTCGGCGCGCAGCACGATGTCCGGGTCGAGCAGTTTCACGAGTGCGTCGAAGTCACCGGCCCGCGCCGCGGCGAAGAAGGCGTCGACCACCTTGCGCTGGCCGGCCACGTCAGTCGCCGCGGCCGCCAGACCGGCATCGCGCACACGCCGGCGCGCCCGGCTGGCGAGCTGGCGAGCGGCGGCGGGCTGCCGATCGATCAGGCGGGCAATCTCGTCGAATGGCAACTGGAACGCATCATGAAGCACGAAAGCCACCCGCTCGGCGGGAGGCAGCCGGTCAAGTACCAGCAGCAGCGCAAGGCCAACCGACTCCGCGAGCAACGCTTCCTGCTCGGGGCCCAGGCCCTCATCCGCGGTGATGATCGGGTCCGGAAGCTCAGTGCCGATAAGGTCCTCGCGGCGGCTTCGCCGGGACCGCAGTAGATGCAGGCACTCTCGGGCCACCACGGTGGTCAGCCATCCGCCGAGGTTATCGATCTGATCGTCGCCGGCGCGGTTGAGACGCAGCCAGGTGTCCTGCACGGCGTCGTCAGCCTCGGCGCGCGATCCCAACATCCGGTACGCCAGCGCGCGGAGGCGAGGACGGTGCTCCTCGAACTGGCGTGCCAACCATTCGTTCTCATTCATCCCTCGACGCCTTCCCCGTTGCACGGTTCACTAAAGATGACACCGTGCACGCCCAGAATGTGACGTCAGCTCGGGTAGCGCAGCGGCAGACCCGCGGCGCGATAGATCGCGTCGATAACGGTCATGTTGTCGATCGCGTCGTGCGGGGTGGTCTTGACCGGTTCGCCGCGCAGCACCGCCGCGGCGAACGCGTCCAGTTGATACGCGTAGGAGGCCCGGCGCCCGAACCGTTCCGCCCGTCTGCCCCGCCGGGACCGCACCGACAGCCGATGGAAAGTCTGTGGCAGCACGGGATTCAGGATGCGCAGCTCACCGTGTTCGCCGATCACCCGGGCGCTGATCTGCAGCAGCCGCGGCGACCACATCGAGCAGCGCACCCGCCCGGTGTGGCCGGCCGGGAACCGCAGGTCGGCGGTCATGGCCCGGTCGACCCGTGGGTCGCGCAGTTTGGCGTGCGCCGAAACGACTTCTGGGCGGGGCCCACCGAACGTGCGGGCCATGTGCACCGCGTAGCAGCCCGCGTCCATCGTCGCCCCGCCGGCAAGCGCGTAGTCGTAGCGGATGTCGGAGAACTTCGGCAGCGGGAAACACAGCGCGGCCTCCACGTGCCGCAGCGTGCCCAGCTCGCCGGAGGCGATGATCTCCTCGGCGCGCAGCGTCAACGGGTGGTAGCGGTAGTGGAAGGCCTCCATCACCACGCGGTCCGAATCCGCTGCCAGCTCGGCGATTTCGCGTGCCTCGGCTGCGTTGGCGGTGAACGGCTTTTCGCACAGCACGTGTTTGCCCGCGGCGAGTGCGGCCCGGGTCCAGCGCCCGTGTAGGCCGTTCGGCAGCGGGTTGTAAATCGCGTCGACGTCGGGGTCGGCGATCAACGCGCCGTAATCACCGTGCACCGTGGGGATGTCATGTTGTGCAGCGAACGCCTGCGCACGCGGCACGTCGCGGGCCGCCACGGCCGCGACGATCACCTCCGCGTTCTCCTTGGCCGGACCGATCAACGCCACCGGCGCGATGCTGGCCGCCCCGAGGATGCCGATGCGTATCGCGGAGTCAGCCATCGCGGCCCTGGGGTCCGTACACGCCGCTGAGCTTATCGCCCGCCTGTCCAGCCGAGCTTGCCACACCTTGGTTTCCAGCTAGAGTCAGCGCATGGGGCAGGTAACGGACCGCTGGCGTGCCGCTCGGGTGGCATCGGCGTTGTACAACACCGCCGCGACGCATGACAGCATCGCCGCCGTGGGCGCAAAAGCGTTGTGGGGATTGGCGTTACACGATCTCCTGGAGGAGGTTCAGCGTGTCGGCGTAGCCCCCGCCGGCGCCCACGTACTGGATATCCCGTGCGGTGGCGGCTTTGCCTTTCGTGGCTTGCGGCCTGGGCAGGATTGCCGCTACGTGGCCGCTGACATTTCCCCGGACATGCTGAGGCGGGCACGCAGCCGGGCGACTCAGTTGGGGGTGGCCGACCTGATGGAGTTCACCGATGCCGATATCACAGCCTTGCCCTTCCAAGACAACACCTTTGACCTCGCATTGACCTTCAACGGCCTGCATTGTCTTCCCGACCCGCGAGCGGCGGTTTTCGAACTCGCCCGCGTGCTCAAGCCCGGTGGGATTCTTCGCGGCAGCACGTGTGTACGTGGTCGCGGCTGGCGTCAGGATCGTTTTGTGACGGCGCTGCGGGCGGCGGGCTTTTTCGGGATCACGCCCCAGGCTGGTGACGTGCAGCGCTGGCTCGGGGATGCGGGCCTCGAAGTCTCGGTTGCACGGCACAGCGGTTCAGTCGAGCTATTCGAGGCCGTTCGACCCAACGGTCACAATTGAACGTCGTACACCGAGATGGGATCCAGGATCACGCCCGTTTCCTCGACGTAACGATCCCACAGCGCCAGCAGCTCGGCCAGCTTGTCGGGCCGGGCCTCGGCCAGGTCGTCGATCTCGCCGAGGTCGGACGACAGATCGTAGAGCTGCCAACTGCCCGGTCCGTACGGTGGCGGCAGGTACAGCGCCTTCCAGTCGCCCTGCCGGATGGCGCGACGGCCGAACAGCTCCCAGCCCGTGCCGGTGCCCGCGTCGTGCACGGTCTCCGCGGCGCCCGTCAGGTAGCCCACCAGTGAACGGCCGCGCATCGGGGCCACCTCGCGGCCGCGGTACGACGTGCCCGGGTGCGTGGTCCCGGCCAGCTCCAGCAGGGTCGGCGCGATGTCCATCACGGTGCTGAACGCGGTGCCGATCTGTCGTTGGCGGGCGAAGCCGGGCCAGGTGACGAAGCCGGTCACGCGGATCCCGCCCTGGGTGGTGAACGCCTTGTGCAGGCGCGACGGCGCGGTGGCGGCCTGCGCCCAGCGGGGGCCATACCAGATGAACGACGTGGGCCGGCCAAGATTGTCCAGGCTGTTGTCGCAATGCTTTTCGATCTGCGCGACGATCTGCGGACCGCGCAGTGGCATCGCCTCCACGATCGCGCCCTCGGCGCCGTTGTCGGACATGAAGACGACGACGGTGTTGTCGAGTTCGCCGCTGGCCGAGAGGTAGTCGATGACACGGCCGACGTTGTAGTCCATCCGGTCGACCATCCCCGCGTAGACCTCCATGCTGCGGGCCGAACGCGCGCGCTGCTCGTCGGTCATGTCGGCCCACTCCGGCGCGCCGTCGGCCACCACCGGGTGGGCGACCACGTCGGGTGGACACAGGCCGAGCCGCTTGAGCGCGGCCAGGCGCTCCTCGCGCAGCGCATCCGGCCCGGCGTCGTAGCGACCCCGGTATTTCGCGACGGATTCGTCGGGCGCCTGCAGGGGCCAGTGCGGCGCCTGGAAGGGCAGATAGGCGAAGAAGGGCCGGTCGTCGTCGGGGGCGCGCTCATCCAGATACCGCAGCAGGGTGTCGGTGTAGGAGTCTGACGAATAGAAGTCGTCGCCGACGCTGACGAACTGGTCATCCTCGGTGTAAAGCGTTGGCACGGGCGAGAATCCACGTGCTCCCGATCCGCCGTAATGGCTGGCGCCGGCCGGCAGCAGGGCGAACGAGCGCTCGAAGCCACGCGCCCACGGCGACGTCTCGATTGTGGCACCCAGGTGCCACTTGCCCGACATCAGCGTCAGATACCCCGCGTCGCGCAACAGTTCGGGCAGCGCGACGACCCGGTCGTTCAGATAGCCCTCGTACCCGGGCGCGCCGCGGAATTCCGGGGACGCGACCTCGAGCATGGTGCCAATGCCGGCGATGTGGTGGTCGGTCCCGGTCAACAACATCGCCCGGGTCGGTGAGCAGGCCGGTGCCGAATGGAAATCGGTGAGCCGGATCCCCGCGTGGGCCAGCCGATCGAGGTTGGGCGTCTCGATCTCGCCGCCGAACGCGCCGATGTCGGAGAAGCCGAGGTCGTCTGCAACGATCACCAGGAAGTTGGGGCGCGTCACGCTCAAGCATCCTGCCAGGTCGGCCGGCGCAGCGGAATGCTGCCGCACCGGCCGGGCGCCGATAGGGTCTAGGCAGGCAGGCTTTTACGCGGCGCACAGAGAAAGGGCCTGGACATGTTGGCGCAGTTTGGAATGTCCGTTCCGCTGGTGGCGGCGCCGATGTCGGGCGGGCCGACCACCCCGGCCATGGTGTCGGCCGCCACCCGCGCGGGCGCGCTGGGCCTGCTCGCGGCCGGATACAAGACCGTCGAGGCCATCGAGGCCGAGATCAAAGCGGTTCGCGCCGAGTCAATCCCATTCGGAGTCAACGTCTTCGCGCCCAATCCGGTGCCGGTCGACCCGCAGCGTTACCACGCCTACGCCGCGATCGTCCAGGCCGAGGCCGACCAGTTCGGGCTGACGCTGCCACCCGAGCCCATCGAGGACGACGACAGATTCGACGAGAAGATCGCGCTGTTGCTCGACGACCCGGTTCCGATGGTGTCGTTCACTTTCGGCATTCCGTTGCGCGACGTGATCGCCGCGCTGCAACGCGCCAACAGCGTTGTCGTGCAGACGGTCACCACGGCCGACGAGGCGGCGCGGGCGCACGACGCGGGCGTCGACATGCTCGCCGTGCAGGCCGCCGACGCCGGCGGCCATTCCGGCACCCTCTCGCCGCAGCGGCCGTTGACGCCGGTCCCGATCGTCGACCTGGTCAAGGAAGTCGTCGCGAAGGTGCCGCTGCCGGTGATGGCCACCGGCGGGCTGGCCACCCCCGCCGCGGTGGCCGAGGTGATCCGCGCGGGCGCGACCGCGGCCGCCGTGGGCACCGTGCTGTTGCGCGCCACCGAAAGCGGTGCCTCGGCCACTCATCAGGCGGCCCTGATCGATCCCGCCTACACCGAGACCGTGCTGACCCGCGCCTTCACCGGCCGGCCGGCCCGCGGCCTGCGCAACGCGTTCATCGACGCTCACGAAGCCGAGGCGCCGGCGGGCTATCCCGCCATCCACTACCTGACCAGCCCGCTGCGCAAGGCCGCTGCGGCGGCGGGCAGGCCGGACTACGTCCACCTCTGGGCGGGCACCGGATACCGGCACGCGACCGCGGAGTCGGCCGCCGACATTCTGGGCCGGCTGGCGTCCGACCTGTGATCAGTCAGTATTCGAAACGGTTCAACACGTCGTAGTGGCGACCCGCCGTCAGCCATGTCAACCGGTAGATCAACCGCACCGCCGCCGACGGGATCCGGTTGTAGTCGGCCAGCACGGGTGTCTGCTCGAGGAACCGCAGCCGGGGATTCCAGGTGGCTATTTCGCGCACGTCCCGGATGCCCCACTTGATGATTCCCCGGGTGAAGAGCTTGGACATCAGCGGTGCCAGCGCGGAGAGCGTGTCGAAATGCATTTCCCCGCCGGTGAATCGGTCGGTCAGGCGCTGCAGCAGGCGCCGCACTTCGTCCTCGTGCAGGTACATCAGCAGGCCCTCGGCAATGATCAGCGTCGGGCGTCCGGTCGGGACCTGATCGAGCCACTGCAGTTCGGTCACAGATGAGCCGATCATCCGGTAGCGGTCGGTGTCGTCGTAGAGCCGGCGGCGGAGCCCGATCACACTCGGCTGATCGACGTCGAACCATAGGACCGACGGCGGTGGGGCGAGCCGGAAGAAGCGGCCGTCGAGGCCGCAACCCAGGTGCAGCACAACGGCATCCGGGTGCCGGACAAGGAAATCCGTGCACCAGTCGTCGAGCTGTCTGGCCCGTAACGCGACCAGGTATTGATTGGCCGCCGGCCACGACATCCGGTGAATTCTCTTGAAGTCATACGCGATCCGGTCCACCGCTTCCGCGGCCGCCCGATCCCCCAGAATCGGCCGCTCCGTGCGGCTCTCATGCGCGCGCAGGTACAGCGTGACGAGGTTGGTCCACTCCACCGAACCCCAAGGGACGGAGTTGAAGTCGACTAGTTCCGTCGCGGTCATGGCTTCTTCCTTTTCCGATATTCGGTCCACATTTTCATGAGTTGGTCGCCGTAGGCCTGGGTGCAGAATTCGCAGAAGTCGCGGAAATCCTCGACGCGCTGGCGCTGTTCGGCCCGGTCCTCCCCCAGCACCGACAGCGCGAAGTCGGCGGGTTCGATGCCCAGCCGCATCAGTGACAGCTGCGTTTCCAGGACGCTGGTGAACCCGCCCGGCCTGACGCGGTAGAGGTGCTGACGGTTCGAGCTGGGCAGCCGCTCGACCATGCCGCCGTCCAGCAGTTGGCGGGCGACGGTGCTGATCGAGGCCTTACTCACCGATAAGGCCTCGGTCAGTTCGGTCAACGACTGCTGCGGTGGATCACAGATCAGCAGCCAGCCATAGACCCGGCCCATGGTGCGGGTTGCTCCGAGGAGCTCGAAGAACAGCCCGAGGCGGTCGACGAACTCGGCCTCTTCCGGGGACATGTGCCTCCAGTTCGTTCAGTACGTACTAAACGTAACTTACACCGATGGGTCGGTTCGGGGAACCGCGTCCGGGTTCGGGCGCGTCGAGTGTCAGCTCGCGGCGCCCCGCGCGGCCAGGGTGCGCATGCCCAGCACGCTGTCGATCGCGTCGCTGACACACCGCGGCCGCTCTTCGAGCAGCATGTGCCCGGCGTCGGGCTGGTGCAGGTGGGTGGCGCCCGGGATGGCCGCCGCCATGTCGCGCGCGTGCGCGGTGGGGGTGGTCAGGTCGGCACCGCCGCTCACGACGACGGTGTTGGCGCCGATGGTAGCGAGCGCGTGGTACTCGTCGTAGCGCTTCAGGCTGGGCAGAAAGCCCGCCGCCGTGGTCAACGGCGTGGTGCGGATGGCCGACACCGTCAGTGCGGCCGCGCCCCGCCAGTCGGCACCGGAGTATTTGGCCAGGCCGCTCAGGGGGCGGGCCAGTCCGTTGATCGCCCGGTCCATGGCGCGGTGGGGAATGTGGTGGACGAGTTCGAACAGCATCTCGGTGGCGCGCGTGTTCAGCAGCCGGCCGAGGCCCCGCTCGGCGAGCCGGCCCGCCGCGGTGGCGACCAGGACCAGGCCCTGCGGCTCGATCGGACGATCGGCTGCGGGACGGCCGAGGTAGGCCAGCGCGGTCATGCCGCCCATGGAGTGACCGGCCAACGTGAGTGGCCCGGTGACGCGCAATGCGGTGAGGACCTCGGCGAGGTCGTCGGCCAGCCGGTCGATGCGGTAGGTGCGCATGTCGGCACCGGTGGATTCGCCGTGGCCGCGGTGGTCGTAGGTGATGATCCGCACGCGGCTGCCCCACCGGCGCAGCAGGTGCCGAATCTGCAGTGCCCAACTCGACTGGGTCAGGCAAAGGCCGTGCAGCAGAACGATGGTGTGCTCGCGGGCGCCGGCCGAGCCGTAGTCGCGAACCGCAAGCCGCACGCCGTCACTCGTGGTGACCGTCCGCTCGGCATAGCCGCCACGCTTGGCTTCCAGCCGCCGCGGCGGCGTCACGTTGGTCGAGCGGTACGCGTTCGATCCCGTAATCAGTTCTGGCTCAATGAACACGGCGAACTCCTGACCGGTGGCGATGCCGAGGGGGTCCCGGCACCTCGTTGCGATCGAAGTTACGGACCGACACGGGCCATGACTCGCTTGTGCGCGATACCCACGCAACGAGCGATTTTCGCAGTTTTGCGCATTGTGCTCGGGCGACGGGAGCGCCCGGTCAGAACGCCTCGGGGTCCTCCTGCACCGCGGCCGGCACCGGGTGCCGGTAGAGCCGAGACGCGTTCTCCCAGCTGAATTTTCGAATGACGTCGGCCGGTAGATCGCCGATCTGCTCGTGAATGGTCTGCTGGGTGTGTGGCCACGTCGAGTCGCAGTGCGGGTAGTCGGCTTCCAGCATGATGTTGTCGACGCCGATCCGGTCACGCTGTACGAACGAGGACTTGTCCTCGACCGCGCAGAACCAGAAGTTACGGGTGAGCACCTCCGCCGGGGTCAAGGGCTCACCGAGCGCCTGCCACGTGCCGTACATCGCGTGATAACTCAGCATGTGATCGAGCCGATCGAGTAGGCCTGCCACCCAACCGATTCCACCTTCGGACAGGCAGATCTTGAGGTCGGGGAATCGGCTGGGCAGCCCGGAGTACAGCCAGTCGACCGCGGCGGAAATGGCGTAGGCGAAGAACAGCACACCCTGCACGTCCGGTGGCGCGTCCGCGGTGGTGGACGGTGACGACCCCGACGATCCGATGTGCAGGTTCACCACGGTGCCGGTCTCGGCGCAGGCCGCCATCAGCGGATCCCAGTGATCGGTGTGAATGCTGGGCAGCCCCAGCATTGCCGGGTTCTCGCTGAACGTCACCGCGTGAAAGCCGCGCTCCGCGTTTTCGCGGATCATCGTCGCGCCGAGTTCGGGATCGAGCAGCCACGGCAATTGGCAGGGAATGATCCGGTCGGGATACGACCCCGCCCAGACGTCGAAATGCCAGTCGTTCCAAGCCCGTACCGAGGCCAGCGCCAGGTCGCGGTCGCTGGTCACCTGCTGCAGCCGTTGCCCGGCGAAGCCCGGCAGGAATGACGGGAAGTTCAGCGAGGCGTAAATGCCGTTGAGGTCCATGTCCTTGACACGGGCGTGGATATCCCATGCGCCCCTGCGCATTTCGTCGAATCGGACCGGTTCGAAGCCGTACTCAGACACCGGCCTGCCCACTACGGCGTTGAAACCGACGTTGGGCAATTCCTGATTGTCGTAAATCCACGTCTGCCCGCCGCTTTCGGTCTCGACGACTTTCGGCGCCCGGTCGGCGTACTTGCGGGGCAGGCGACCGGTGAAGGTGTCCGGGGGCTCGACGATGTGATCGTCCACCGAGATCACCGTGTAGCGGCGCGCGGCCCGGGGCGGGTCGGGCAGGAAGGTGACCGAGCGGTCCTCCCCCGTCTTGGCCGTGGTGAAGTTCAGGTCGGTGGCGAGTTCGTCGATCGATTTCATGTGTAGGCAGTCCGCTTCAGCTCAGCACGTCGGGGTCGGCGTTGATCGTCATGCGCGCGGCCCCGGCCCAATACACGTCGGCCGCCCGCTCGATCAGCGACCGTTGCATGCCGGCCATGTCCGACCAGTTCATAAGCACCGGATCCCGGCCGGTGAGCAGGACGTCATAGGCAAGCTTGCAGACGCGTTCGATGGACGCGGCGCGGTAGACGGCCTCGGGCAGGTTGCGGCCGGTCGCGATGACGCCGTGGTTGGCCAGGATCGTCAGGTTGGCGCCGCCGATCCGCGCGGCGAGTTCCGCGGCGCGCGCGGGGCTGTCGATCTCGCCGTCGTAGGTGTCGACCAGGCACAGGTCGTCCAGGAACAGCGAACCGGTCTGGTGCACCAGCTCGGGCAGCCTGCCCAGCGCGGCGAGCACGCAGACGTAGTAGGGATGGTTGTGGATCACCACTCGGGCGTCATCGCGCACCCGGTGCAGTTCGGTGTGGATGTGGATGGCCGGGGTAACGTCCCAGCGCCCGCTGACCACGCGCGCGTCGCCGTCGACCACGCAGATATCCGACGCGGTGATCTCCTGCCACCACAGCCCCCACGGGTTGACGAACATGTCGGTCTGGCCGTCGAGCTGCCAGGTGATGTGTCCTGCCATGTTCTCGGCGAACCCGATGCCGGCCAGGTGACGGAAGGCGATGGCCAGCGCTTGCTGATTCGACAGGTCGACGCCGATGGGCGGAACCACCGACGGTGCCCAGACTTCCAACCCGCCGCGGCGGGCTTCAGGAGCGTTCATGACCGCCCTCCATTCTGGCTCCAATATCCTCGCGCAGCCGGCCTTTGGCTATCTTTCCGCCGGATGAGCGGGGCAACTCGTCGACCACGATGAGCCGCTCGGGCAGCAGCTCTTTGGAAACGCCCAGCGCCAGCAGGTGTTCGACGAGTCCGGGCAGGTCGACGGTGCCGGCGTCGGTGAGTTCGGCGTAGAGGCAGACCTTTTCGCCGAATACCGGGTCGGGCATGGCGACGGCCGCCGCGATCGCGATGGCGGGATGGGTCATGACGGCGTCTTCGACCTGGCTTGCGCTGATGTTCTTGCCGCCGCGCACGATGAAATCGGACGTACGCCCGGTGACGCGCAGGTAGCCGTCGGCGTCGATTTCACAGATGTCGCCCATGCGCATCCACCCGTCGCGGGTGAACAGCTTGTCGTGGTCGGTGCCGCCGAGGTAACCGAGGCTGGTCGCCGGCCCCCGGCAGGCGGGCTGGCCGCGCCCCGTCGCGGTGACGTCGCGGTCCCCGTCGAACAGCCGGACCTCCATTTCGGGGATGAGGCGGCCGCCGGTGCGCAGCCGGCGCTCGCGCGAGTCGTCGACGGTGGTGGCGCTGAGCATCCCGGTCTCGTTGGAGCCGTAGAACTGCAGGATTTTGGCGCCGGTGAGTTCCTCGAACTCGGCCGCGGGCCGGTACGGCAACGCCTCCCCGCCGGTGTACACGACGCGCAGCGAACTGAGGTCGTGGCCGCGGCTGGCCGGGTCCGCCATCAGCATGGTCAATTGCGTGCTGACGCAACATAATACGGTGACCTTATGCCGGGCTATCGCCTCGCAGGTGGCCTTGGTGGTGAACCGGTCCAAAATCACCGCGGTGGCGCCGAGGTAGATCGGGGTGGTGTGACTGGTCCACAGCCCGAACCCGAACGGGGTGGGAATCACCGGCAGGAATACCTCGTCGCTCGTCAGCAGCCCGTTGGCGACGGCCTTCTGGTGGAAGTAGTGCCACCGGTTCTGGGTGTGCACGACACACTTGGGCAGCCCGGTGGTGCCGGACGTCGAGTTGATCAGGAAGACATCGTCGGGGCCGAGTTCGCAGCCGGCCGCCGGCGCCTTGGGCTCGGCGTCGACGACGAGCCGAAGCGTCCCGCCGTCGTGGCTCAACACCACGCCGGCCACCCGCAGTTCGTCGGCCACGTCCGCCGCGGTGCCTGCCCGGAGCGGGTCACTGATCAGGATCTTCGGCTGGGCGGTGCGCAGGATCGCCGACGCCTCGCGGGCGCCGGCGCGCGCGCCGATGCCGACGACCACCGCGCCACAGCGTTCGATTGCCACGAACAGCACGTGAATGGCGGCGGAGTCGCCGTGCCATACCGCCACACGGTCGCCGCGGGTGACGCCGGCCCCGGTCAATGTCTCGGCCAAACCGTTTGCAGCACGGTTGAATTCACGCCAGGTGAACGCGGTTCCGCCGTGGTCGACATAGGCGGAGCGGTCGGGTGTCCGTTCGGCATTGCGACGCACCGCGTCCGACAGCGTCGCATCGCACCACCAGCCGGCCGCGCGAAAGCGGGCCGGGTCCTCGTCGGTGAACGCCGGCGAGCCCACGGTTTCCAGCCCACCGGCACTCATCACCAAATGATAGGAAAGCCGCCCGCGGTTTCGGCGCTAGGGATTCGGCGGGGCGGGCGCGGCGTGCTGGTTGTTGTCGACGCTCGGGCGGCGCGGGCGCGGCGACGGGCAGGTGACGTTGCGAATGCACCCGCAATTGAGGCCGATGATGCAGCCGCCGCCTCCCCCGACTTGTTGCACCGGCACGGCACCGCCCGGGGCCGGTGGCGCGGGCGTCACGACCGACGGCGTGGCGGTGGCCGGCGGTGCGCCGCCCGACGAGAGGGCGGCGGCCAGGGCGACCGCGGTCAGGCACACGCACAGCGCGGCACGTGTCCTGGCGTTCGGGGTCCCCACGAGGCACAACAGTAGTTGCTGGTGGGTAGACGCGCAGGTCACGACGCCGAACTACGAGCACACTCCAAGGATTCTTCAAGGCGTCGGCCGCAGGGTTACGTCGCCACAAGTTGGGATCGGTAGCGACGCAGGAGGTTTGCAGTTGTCTTCGGCGCCCACTCCCCAGCGAACGACAAAGGATTTCCGCGAATGAAGAGCCGCGAATGAAGAGCAAAGTCATCGTGCTGGCGGCCGGGGTGGCGCTCTCCCTGTTTCTGGTAGCGCGCTATTTTGCGCTGAGCCGGGCCGGCGTGCCGTTGGGATGGATGCTTTATCTGGGCCTACCGGTGACGGGGGCCGGCGTGCTGTTCGCGCTGCGGCTGCTCGAGCTGGGCGACGGCTGGGGTGCCGGACCGGATGCCTTGCGGCGCGGGGAATCTCCCGACGGCCCGCTCGCGCCATCGGAGCGGCTGGAGCAGCTGGAGATGTTGTATGCGCGGCGCGCCATCTCCGACCGCGAATACCGGGCCCTGCGTCTGGAGATCATCTCCGGCAGCTAGGTCAGCGTGGCCGCGCCCGGCGGCGCGCCGCTGCCCGCCTCAGGGCGTACACCCCGGCGCTGACGGCGAACATCGCGGCCGTCAGCAGCAGCCACCGGCCGAGAAACGGGTCCTGAGTCTGGCCGGTCGCCGCCCCGTAGGTGGTGGCGCCTTGCCGCACGATTCCGGGCAGGAACACCAGCAGTGTCAGGCCCGCCCCCAACGCGGGCACCCGGAGGTAATTGAGCACCGGCACAGCGGCATCGGCGCGCGCAGGCCGGGCGCGGCCGCCCGACAGCATCCGGTCAACGAGGGCGTAAACGGGGAACAACACCAGGTCGTGGGCGACGATGGCGGCCGCGAACCAGACGATGATCGATTGCCACCAGACGTGCGGGTTCCACAGCGTCACCGGTTTGACGACGGCGAGGACGTAGCCCAGCAGGGCGAAGCCGGCGATCATCGTCAGCAGGTGCAGCGGGTGGGATCCATAGATCCGCGCGAACGCGCTACGCATCTGCGGCCGTCCGAAAAGCGATGGAGGTCACCCACTTCGTGTTGTGCACGCCGGGGAGCGCGGGCACGATGATCCGCGCCGGGAAGCCGTGATCCGGCGACAGGTCGGTGCCGTTCACGCCCAGCGCCAGTAGGGCGTCCGGGTGCAGCACCTGATTGCGTTGCAGCGTCGCGCCGGTGAATGCGCCCGAGCGTTCCAGCGACGACACCCGTGCGGATTCCGGTGCCGGCACGCCGGCCAGTCGGGCGAGGTCGGCCAGTCGCACACCGGTCCACGTCTGGGTGGTCGACCAGCCCTCGACGCAGGCGATCGGCAGGACGGCGGTGTGCTGTGGCATCGCCAGCAAGGCGGCGCGGTCCAGCGCCACCGGCCGGGGGCCGCCGCTCAGGGTGAGCCGCCAGCGCTCCGCCGTGTCCGCGGTGGAGATGCCGGCCGCGGCCGCGGTGCGGTTGATCTCGAAGTCGTTGGGTCCGCTTCCGGGCCGGCGCCCGCGCGGCAGCAGCAGCGCGGCGGGCCGCGCGTAGCCACCCAGAGTTTGGCCGGCGGTGATGACCGCCAGGAAAAGGGCGCCGCCGCCCACCAGCGCCAGGGCGCCGCGGCGGCTCATCGTCGCCGGGGCGGGCTCGGCGGCGACGAGCCCGTCGGGCCGCCACGGCTGGGCCTCGGTGTCGGCCCGCCCGGTGCGCAGCACGTCGCGCAGCGACAGCGAGCGCAGGCCCGCCCACATCCGCCGGCTCTTGATCGCAACGTGCATGACGAAGCCGATGATGAACACCCACGCGCCGAAGTAGTGCGCGGTGTAGAAGCTGAACCCGAAGATGTAGTCGTACTGGATGTTCAGCACGCCGGTCACAATCTCGAACAGAATTCCGCCGACCAGCATCAGCAGCGAAACCCGTTCCAGCAGTTGGGCGATCGACCGCACCGGCGGAAACACGAAGAGCCGGGGGATCACCGACCACAGCTTGGCCAGCACCACCGGGATGAGGACGAGACCGAGCCCGACATGAAGCCCCTGGGTCAGCCGGTACAGCCACGACGGATTGGTGGGCCAATCGAAGGTCGGCAGCCTGAGCCAGCCGACATCGCCGGGGATGGCCTGGCCGAACCGCGGCCCGTAGGCGATGTAGGACAGCAGGCCGGTGAGGATGACGATCGGCAACATCACCAACAGCACCGAGCCGAACACCGACGTCAGCCATGGTCCCCGCAACGGGCTGCGCCACAGCCGAGCGACGTCACCGCGGGTCTTTTCCGCCGCGTCGATGCCCTCGGGAGCGGGCGCATCGGTCGTCTGCGTTGGCTTCATCCGCCCCTAACCGCTGTTCGCGAGCACGTCTGCCGTGCCGTCAACGATCATCCACGACGGGGCGGGGAAAAGGGTTCAGTTTTGACGGTCCGGCGGGAACGGACTGTGGGCGTCAGTCCTTGCCGCGCGGCGGGGGCTGCACCTCGACGCCGCCGGACTCGTGTTCGGGGCCGGCCGCCGCGTGTTCGGGCGGGACGCGGTCACGGAATCGGGTGCCTTCACTGGGACGCTCGGGGTCGGGCCGATGGACGTTGCCGTGGTAGGGACCCGGCTTCGGCCGGGGCTTTCCACCCGGGAAGGCCAGGCGGAAGATGCTGCGGTGCACCGTCAGCCACTGCCTGCCGAACGGGCCGGAGTTGTACGGCAGCTCGTAGCGCTCGCAGATGTCTTTGACCTGCGGCGCGATCTCGGAGTATCGACTGCTCGGCATGTCCGGGTAGAGGTGGTGCTCGACCTGGTAACCGAGATTGCCGCTGATGATGTGAAACAGCGGGCTGCCGTCGATATTGGCGGCGCCGAGTAATTGGCGCACATACCAACCGCCGCGCGTTTCGTTCTCGGTCTCTTCCTGCGTGAACGTGTAGGTCTGGTCCGGGAAATGCCCGCAGAAGATGATCGCGTGCGCCCACACATTGCGGACGACGTTGGCAATCGCATCGGCGGCCAGCGTGCGCAGGTAGGTACTTTCCACGCCGGGCGCAACTTTGTCGAGGAAGTTCGCCGCGGCCCCGACGCGGCGGCCGCTGGACACCTTGCGCAGCCTCCTGCCCAACCGTGACTTGGCCGGCTGCTCAAGCCGGCCGCGCAAAGCCAGTTGGGTGAGGGCGAATGCGCCGGCGCTGATGGCCGGCCAACCGAGGTAGTCCTTGTAGATCTGCGCGCGCGCCTTGACCCCGATGCCCTTCAGGTCCTTGCGTACCTCCGACCACGGCTTCTCGCGTTTGCGGATGGCCTCGATGTCCATGTCGTGGACGGCCACGCCCCACTCGAACAGCAGCGTGAGCAACAGGTTGTACAGCGGCTGGAACAGGAAGCGACGCTCCCACTTCTGGTTGGGATCGATGCGCATGATCTCGTAGCCGAGATCCTTGTCCTTGCCGAGGATGTTCGTGAACGTGTGATGGATGTAGTTGTGGGAGTGCTTCCACGACTCGGCGGTGGACGCCGTGTCCCAGTCCCACACCGAGGAGTGGATGTCGGGGTCGTTCATCCAATCCCATTGGCCGTGCATCACGTTGTGGCCGATTTCCATGTTCTCCAAGATCTTGGCCATGGAGAGGCAGGCGGTGCCCAGCAGCCATGCGGTCTTCGAGCGCGACGCCAGCAACAGCACCCGGCCTACCACGACTATCTGCCGTTGTGCCGAGATGACGTTCTTGATGTACCGGCGGTCGCGGTCCCCGAGGTCGGCGAACACCTCGTCGTGGATCGCGTCGAACTCCTTAGCGAGCTTTTCCAGCTCTTGTTCCCCCAGCCGGGAAAGCGGTGTTTCCCCAACCCTTTTCACGGCAGTTGTCATGGGCCGCTCCTTTCGATCACAGTTCGAGTTCGACGTCGCCTTCGGCGGTGTTGATGCAGATCCGCACGTCTTGCTCCGTCGGCTCAATCACGTCGCCTGAGCGCAGGTCACGCAGCTTGCCCGACTTCAGCGTGCCGACACAGGTATGGCAAATTCCGATTCGACAGCCGAACGCGAGATTAAGACCGGCCTTCTCGCCGGCCTCGAGAATTGATGTGCCGCCGTCACATTCGACTTCCTTATTGCTGTCCAGGAAGCAGACGGTGCCGCCCTCGCCGGCGTTGGCGTCGCCGCCGATCTTGGGCTGAAACCGCTCGAAGTGAAGGCGTTCGCAATCCCCGTTCTCTTCCCAGTGCTCGATCAGGGCATCGAGCATCTGACCGGGTCCAGAACAGAACGCCTCGCGCTCGCGCCAGTCCGGACACACGTCATCGAGTTCCTCGGGTGTTAGTCGCCCCTGCTCGGAGGTGAGGCGCAGATCCAGCCGCATTCCCCCGTGGCGCCCCTCGAGCTCCTCCAAGGCGGGCAGGAACATGGCCTGCTCGCGCGTGCGGGCGGAATGAATGACCACCGCGTCGTGCAATTCGTCGCGATGGTCGAGGTCGCGCAGCATGCTGATGATGGGTGTGATGCCGCTGCCGGCGCTGATGAACAGCAGCTTGGATGGCAGCGGGTCGGGCAGCGTGAACACGCCCTCGATCTCGCCGAGCCGTACTAGGTCCCCCGGCTGAATCTTGTGCACGAGATATGGCGATACGACTCCGCCGTCCACCCTTTTGGGCGTGACGCTGATCAGCCCGTCATCGGGCCTGGGATCCGAAGTAAGCGAGTACGCGCGCCAGTGGTAAACCCCATCGATCACCACGCCCAGCCGCACGTACTGACCGGGCTTATGGCCGGGCCACTCATACCCTGGGCGAATGAGCACGCTGGCCGCGTCCGAGCCTTGCGCCTCGATGCCTTCGACCTTCCCGCGCAGCTCCTTGGTGGTCCACAGCGGATTGATCATTTCGAGGTAGTCGTCGGGCTGCAGCGGGCTGAACAGCCGCCGCACCGCCCGCAGGAACAACCGACGTCCCCTGGGGACGTCGGGCTGGGCACCGCGTTCAGCCATGCCGCAAGAGTACACAGTTGTACACCGACTCTAAACGTTGTTTTGAATGTCGTTGTGGCACAAGCTTACACATATGCAAAATGCGTTCACAGCAAAATCTCAGCCGTTCACTGGCCGCTATGCGCGGGATTTGGGCTGTGACAACAGATACCTGTGAGGTGCCCCGGGCCACGGGCGCCCAAACGTTTGTTCAGCTGTTTCGCGGGGTCATCCGCCGCGCCGGCCGGCCTCGCGGCGCCTAGTGTCGGTGGATGTGCTGATCGGCTTCCTCCTCGCGCTGGGCTGCTCGCTTTGCTATGGGACGGCGACCGTGTTGCAAGCGGCGGGGACGCGCTCGGTGGAGGCTGGCAGCGGCTCGGGTGTGGACGCGGTGTTGCTGTTGCGCGCCGTGCGGCAGTGGCGATACCTGGTTGGTGTCGGCCTGGACGTCGTCGGTTTTGCGCTGCAGGTCGCCGCGCTGCGCCTGGTCCCGATCTACGTGGTCGCGGCGGCGCTGGCCGCCTCCATCGCGGTCACCGGCGTCGTCGCCGCGTGGGTGCTGTCGGCGCGCTTGTCGTCGGCCGAGTGGGCGGCCGTCGGCGTCGTCTGCGTCAGCCTGGTCGTGCTGGCCCTGGCCGCCGGTGCGGGCCACTTCCGGCACGCCCCGGCCGGGCTCGGCTGGGCCCTGCTGGGCGTGGTGGCCGCGATCTTCGTCGGAGGCGCCGCCGCCGGGCGACTGCCCGACCGCGCCCGTGCGCTCGCACTGGGGCTGGGCGCCGGAACCGGCTTCGGCGTCGTCGAGGTGGGCGTGCGCCTGATCGACGCGATCGATCCCACCAAACGCTCCTTCTACACCAACCCCGCCCTGTACGCGGCCGCCGCGGGCGGCGCCGCGGGATTTCTGTTGCTCACCTCCGCGTTGCACCGCGGATCGGTGACCACGGCGGTCGCGGGAATGGTGGTCGGAGAAACGCTGGCGCCCGCGTTCGTCGGGGTGGTGTGGCTGGGTGACACCGCGCGCGACGGGCTCGGCTGGCTGGTGATCGTGGGGTTCGCCGTCGCCGTGTCCGGCACCCTGGTGCTGGCGCGCTTCGGGGAGGCCCCCCAACCTGCCCCAGCCGAGGAAGCGGGCTGACGCCGCACGCAGTGGGCCGCCGCCATCCGGCTAGTTCATGACCCGAGGGCCGATGCCGCACGCCCGTCGGCGGTTTCGTCCACCGGCGCATAGCTGGTGCCGCGCGCGGGCCGCGTCCACAACACACCGCCCTGCGCGGTGACGCCCGCGGCGATCAGCGCCCGCTTGAGGATCTTGTTCGTCGCGGTCGCGGGCAACTGATCGTTGATGCGGACGTGGCGCGGCCACGCCTTCGGGGAAAGGTCGGCTTGCGCGGCAAGGAATTTCTCGAATTCATCCGGGTTCAGGCCGGCCCCGGGCCGCAGCACCAGGGCGGCCATCACCTGGTCACCCACCCGGTCGTCGGGAACCGCATAGACGGCGACCTGGCTGATGCCGGGCAACCGCGCCAGAATCCGCTCGATCGGGCCGGCCGCCAGGTTCTCCCCGTCCACCCGCATCCAATCGGCGGTCCGCCCGGCGAGATAGATCCAGCCGTCCGCGTCGCGGTAGGCCAGATCGCCCGACCAGTACATCCCATGCCGCATCCGCTCGGCGGTCGCGCCCGGGTCGTTGTAGTAGCCGGCGAACGGGCCCGCGCCCTGGGTGTTGACCAGTTCACCGACGGCGTCATCGAAATTAGTCAGCGCCCCGTGCGCGTCGAAACGCGCGGCCTCGCACTCCTGCAACGTCGTCGAGTTGTAGATGCTCACGCCCGGGTAGGGCTTGCCGATGGAGCCGGGCGGGGTGCCGTCTTCGCGCACCACGATGACCGCGAATTCGCTGGAGCCGAAACTGTCGACGACCCGGCAGCCGAAACGCCTTGCGAATTCCGCGATATCGCGATCGGTGGCCTCGTTACCGAACGCCACCCGCAGGGTGTTCTCGGCGTCGTCGGGACGCTCGGGGGTGGACAGGATCAAGGCCAGCGGCTTGCCGACGTAGTTCAGGTACGTCACCCCATAGCGGCGGACATCGTCGAGAAAGCGCGACGGCGAGAACCGGGCCGGCACCATGGTGGCCCCGCAGCCGATGGCGACGGCCCACCCGGCGGCGACACCGTTGGAATGGAAGAGCGGCATCGCCAGGTAGCAGACGTCGTCGGCGGTGACGTCGTATTGGTAGATCAGGCTGGCACCGCACATGATCGCCATGCCGTGGGCGAACCGCACCACCTTCGGGTCACCGCTGGTGCCCGAGGTGAAGATCATCATCAGGGTGTCGGCGGCCGCAACCTCGCGAACGGGGACCAGCGGTGGCGCCGCGGCGATGGCTTCGGCGTAGCGTGCGCCGGTCACATCGAGCACCTGAATACCGTTGAGGTCCAACCCATCCAGCAGGTCGAGATGGTCGGGGTCGACGAGGAGCAGCTGGCAGTCGGATCGCCGGATGTCGGCCAGCAGTCCGGCCCCGCGCCGCGTGGTGTTGATGCCGCACAACACGTAGCCGCCGAGCGCGGCCGCGGCCATGGCCCGCAACATGGCCGGCGAATTGCCCAGTACCGCACCGACATGCAGCGGCCGGGCCGGGTCCGCGAGCGCGATGAGCGCCGCTGCCTCCGCCTCCGCCTCGGCGAGGTGCTCGCGCCAGGTCCACGTCTCCTCGCCGTGGGCGAGCGCCGGGGTGTCGTCGTCGCGACGCTGCCGCAGCAGCTGTTGAACCGTCTCCAGCATGGGTTCACTTCCCCTTGACGTCGTCATCGCGTGGTCAGCACCAGCCCCGCGTAGTCGTTGCGGGCCACCTGGTCGCAGTGGCGCCGGTAGGTGCCAAAGCCGCCGATGTAGGGCATGAAGACCCGTTTCTTGCCCTCGATGTTGGCGCCGAGGTACCACGAGGATGCCGCCTTGGGGAACAGCGTCCGGTCGGCCGCCTGGCTCACGTGCCGGGTCCAGGCGAGCGCCGCGTCGCGGCGGGGCTCGACCTCGCTCACCCCCTGGCGTCGCGCCGCCCGCACCAGATCGATGACCCAGTCGACCTGAACCTCGGCGTGCAGCACCATGTTCGCCAGCACCGACGGGCTGCCCGGCCCGCTGATGGTGAACAGGTTCGGCAGCCCCGGCACCATCAGGCCGAGGAAGGTCACCGGGCCTTCGGCCCAGAGGTCGCGCAGTCGTTGTCCCCCAGGGACTTTCGGGTCGATTCGGGTCAGCGCCCCGGTCATGGCGTCGAACCCGGTCGCGAAGACCAGCACGTCGCAGGGATATGTCGCTGCGCCGGTTCGTACGCCGTCGGCGGTGATCGCCTCGATCGGCTCGCGGCGCAGGTTCACCAGCGCAACGTTGTCACGGTTGAAGGTGGCGTAATAGCCATCGTCGGTGCAGATCCGTTTGGTTCCGATCGGGTGATCGACCGGGATGAGATCCGTTGCGACGACGGGATCGGCGACGATCTCGCGGATCCGCTCCTCGGCGAAGGTCCTGGCGACGTCGTTGGCGGACAGGTCGCTGGTCTGGTCGGGGAAGGTCTTGGCGAACAGGACGCCGCCCTCACGCCAGCGCTTCCACAGCGCCTCGGACCGCTCGTGGGCCTCGGTGTCGAGGGCATTCTTATGGTAGGTGCCGTGTGGGGTGCCCGCAGCCGCGTAGGCCGAGACCCGGCGACGCTCGGGGTACTGCTCCTGGATTTCTCGCTGCTCCTCGGCCGACCACGCGCGGTTGGGCATCGGGATGGTGTAGTTCGCGGATCGCTGGAACACCACCAGGTGATCGGCGTTGGCGGCGATGATCGGCGCCACCTGGATGCCGGACGATCCCGTGCCGATCAGGCCCACCCGCTTGCCACGCAGCTTCGGATCCTCGCGCGGCCACGCCGCCGTGAAATACACCTCGCCCGAGAAGTCTTGGGCGCCGGGGATATCGGGCCGGTTCACCGCGGACAGGCAGCCGGTCGCGCAGAGCAGGAACTGTGCGGCATAGGTGTCGCCGGCCGCGGTGTCGACGCGCCAGCGGCCCCGCTCGAAGGTGGCGCCGACGACGTCGACGCCGAATCGGTAGTGGCGGCGCAGAGCGAAACGATCGGCGACATGTTGCAGGTAGGCCAGGATTTCGGGTTGGGCGGCGAAGCGTTCGGTCCACCGCCAACTCCGTTGTAGCTCCTCGTCGAAAGAGTAGGAGTAGTCCACGCTTTCGACATCGCAGCGTGCGCCCGGATAGCGGTTCCAGTACCAGGTGCCGCCTACGTCGGGCGCGGCCTCGAGGGCGGTCACCGAGAAGCCCGACGAGGCGGCCCGGTGCACGGCGTAGAGCCCGGCGAACCCGGCACCGATGACGATGACGTCGCTGACTTCGGTCACGACGCCGCGCTCCGGGCCGCCGGATGCAACAGCTCGCGCAAATCGGCGCAGACCAGATGCTGCGCCGATGCCGCCGGCGGAAACGCCTGCATCGTCATGAAGCCGTGGAACAGCCCGGGGAAATCCCGGTGCACGACGGGCACTCCCGCGCCGCGCAACCGGCGGGCGTAGTCGCAGCCCTCGCTGTGCAGGGGATCGTGCCCGGCCGTCACGATCACCGCGGGCGGCAGGCCCGCATGGGTGCCGGCGCGAGCCGGCGCCACCAAATAGGGCGGGTCGAAAACCGTTTGCGCACCGAGGTATTGGCGCCAGTACCACTGCATCGCCGCGCGGGTGTTGAAGTATCCCGTGGCGTAGCGGTGATAGCTGTCGGTGTCGAAGCTCGGATCGATCGCAGGGTAGATGAGCAGCTGCGCGGCGGGTGTTGTGGCGCCGCGGTCGCGGCAGAGGATGGCGGTGACCGCGGCCAGGTTGCCGCCGGCGCTGTCTCCGGCGACCGCAGTGCGTGCCGGGTCGATGCCCAGCTCGGCGGCGTGCTCGACCACCCAGCCGAAGACCGCGAACGCGTCGAGCGCCGCCGCCGGCGCGGAATGCTCGGGGGCCAGGCGGTAGTCGACCGAGACCACGACGGCCTGGCTGCCGCGGGCCAGGGCCCGGCAGAACCCGTCGTGAGACTCGATGTCGCAGAAGACGAATCCGCCGCCGTGGTAGAACACGATCGCGGCGCGCTCCCCCGACGGCTCGCCGTGCGGCTCGTAGATCCGTACCGGGACCGCGCCCCCGGGCCCCGGGACCACGCGGTCGGCGGCGCTGCGGACGTCGTCGAGGTTGTCGACCGGCATGCGTCGCTGCGCCACCGCGGCGCGCGCCTGCGGGCAGGTCATGCACTCGACGCGCGGGAATCCGGCGTTCAACTGGTCGAGCATCGTCTGCACTACGCCGTTGAGCGGGTCGTCCATGTGCACCTCCGACCTCGTCGATGAGGTCATGCGGGCCGATATTTCAGGAGGGTGATGCCCTCTTCAGGCAGATCGTAGAACACCGGCTGCACCCGCATGCCAATCCGGATGTCGCCCGGGTCGACGTCGACCAACTCGGTGCTGAATTTCGGCCCGGCATCCCACTGCACCACCGCCAGCAGCTGAGGCAACGCGTCTTTCCACGGCGGGCCGGTGGGCCGGCGGGCGATCGTGAAGGTGTACAGCGTTCCGGCGCCGTCGATCTCGCGCCATTCCAGGTCGTCGGCCAGGGTGGCCGGGGCCAGCGTGCGTGGATAGAACACGTAGCGCTGCGCCGACGGCGAGTACTGCACCAGGATCCGGTGCTGCGCCAGGCCGTCCCAGAACGGCCGTGAGACGGGTGTGGGCTCGGGGATGGGATGGGCCACGGCTAGTCGCCCCGCAGGAGCAGCGCGACCTGTTCACTCATGATGCCGCCGTTGCCGGTCACGAACGCGGTGTGGCAGTCGGCCACCTGCGCGTCGCCCGCCCGGCCCATGATCTGGCGTGCACCGTCGACCACATGGTGCATGCCGCCGGCCATGCCGGCCTGGCCGAAGGACAGTTGGCCACCGGCGGTATTGAGCGGGAAGTCACCGCGAAAGGTCAGGTCGTGCTCGGTAATCCAGGACATGCCTTCGCCTTTCGCGCAGAATCCGGCATCCTCCAGGCTCATCAGCACCGTGATGGTGTAGCAGTCATAGATCGACGCGACGTCCACATCGGACCGGTTCAGCCCGGCCATCGCGAAGGCCCGGTCGGCCGCGCGCGCGATCGGGGTGGACAGCAGGTCCTCGGCATAGGTCGGCGTCTTGAAGGCGATGTGCTCGCCGAAGCCCTTGATCCACACCGGGCGGTGGCGGCCGCGGCGCGCGATATCGGCGTTGGCGATCAGCACGCCCACTCCCCCATGCACGCGCATCACCGTTTCCAGCATGTGGATCGGGTCGGCGATCATCGGGCTTTCCAGCACGTCGTTCACCGTGATCGGGGTGCCGTGAAACACCGCGCCCGGGTGCGCGCACGCGTTGGTGCGTTGGTCGACGGCGATCTTGGCGACCGCGGCCGGGTCGTAACCGAATTCCGCGGCGTAACGCTGGGCGATCTGTGCGTACGGCGCGTTCTGGCCCACGTTGCCGTAGGGAATCTCGAATTCGGCTTGCGGCGAGCCGTAGTTGTTCGACGACGCCCCATACCAATTCGGATCGGGCGTGGGTCGGCGCTCGGACTGGGGCACCGACGCCGATCCGGGTACGACGGCGAGCGCCGCTTCGCAGATGCCGAGTTCGACGGCCGCCGCGGCCCGCCAGATCATTCCGGCGGCGGTGGCCCCGCCGAGGTCCACGCGTTCACCGAAATCCAGGGCCAGACCCAGGTATTCGCACAGCGTGGCCGGGGCGAACATGGCCGACTCGGCGATGCCGTGGGTCAGCAGGCCGTTGACGCAGCCGGGATCGACCCCGGCGTCCTCGATCGCCATCTTCGCCAGCACCGCGTATTGGTCGAGGGTGAACAGCGGCGCACGGGTGGGACGCCGTTCGGCGGGCAACTCCGCGATGCCGACGATGGCCGCCTCGCCGCGCAGCCCGGTCACGGAAGGGCTCCCCGCATCGGCAGCTCGACCGTCGCCATTCCGGGCATCAGTATCGTGTCGTCGCGGCGCCCGGCGATGACGAGATCGACCAGCCCGGTTCCCGTGTCGCTCAGCCGTTTACCGGTGACCTCACCACCGAAGCTGAGCGATTCGCCGGGATAGGCGACGGCCCGGTTCTGCACCGAGAACGACACCAGTCGCCCGCGCCCGCCGATCCAATCGCCCAGGGCGCGGGCCAGCAGCGCCGCCTGGAGCGGGCCGTGCACGAGGACGTTGTCGTAGCCTTCGGTGTCACGGGCCCATTCTTTGTCGTAGTGGATGCGGTGGCCGTTGTAGGTGGCGGCGCTGAAGAAGAACATCTGGGTCTCGTCCACGGTGACGGTCAGCGTGGGAATGTCGTCGCCCACCGCGACGTCTTCGTAACACACCTGCGAGTCGGTCACGGCGCTCCTAGGGACGGGCGATCATCGATGTCGACGCTTCGGCCAGCAGGTCGCGATGCTGGTTGCGGTACACCGTGTGCCACGTGACGAGAACGAATTTGCCGGAGCGGCCCTGCTTTTCGATGATCGACTCGATGGTGCGGACCATTTCGATCTCGTCGCGGTGGTAGGCGGGCAGGTGAAACGTGAAGCTCTCGCCACCGGCCATCCGCTTGGGGGCCCGGGGGAAGGCGAGGCTGCCGGAGACCGCGCCGGACGATCCGTCGGGGCGCAGCGACTCGAGCGGTGCGACGCCGAGGATCGCGTACTGGAGGAACAACGGAGGGCAGATGATGTCGCGATATCCATTGGCCCTGGCGTAATCCGGGTCGAAATACAGCGGGTTGTGGTCACCCACCGCCGCGGCCCAGCGTTGCCAATCGCGCCGGTTCACCTCACCGGTCGCCGCCGCGGCGACCGTGCCCACGCGCGATGCCGATTCCGCATCGATCAGACTGTCCTCACTCAACGGCGCTCCCCTTCGTCTGTCTCGTCACTCTGCTCAAGCCAGGAGGCGGCGACGTCGGCTCCGCCGCCGAATGTCGAGCCGAGCCGGGCGCGTTCGCTCCACAGGTGCAGGTCGGTCTCGGTGACATAGCCCATGCCGCCATGCAATTGGTGAGCGTCCAACGTGATCAGCCGCGCGGCGGCGGCCGCGTGCATGCGCGCGACGGCCGTCTCCCTGGTCGCCACGCGGCCGCGCCCCAGCCAGAACACCGCCGCGTGCGCGGCCAATCGCGCCGCCGCGAGCGCGATGTGCATGTTGGCGACCAGATGCTGGGCGGCCTGGAACGACGCGATGGGCCGGCCGAACTGATGGCGCAGCTTGGTGTACTCGACGGTGCGGTCCAGCACGGCCTGGCCGACCCCGACCAGGTCGAGCGATCCCAGCGCCACGGCGGTGTTGGCCAGCCGGCGCAGCGCCGGTGCGGTGACCCCGTCGAGCGCCGCGTCGGCGGTGACGTCGTCGAAGCGCACCGTGAATGCCCGGAGCCCACCGGCCATGTCGAGCGGTTGCACGCTGACATCGCGGACGTCGACGACGAAGACCGGGGTGCGCCCGGCCGCCGTGGCCGACACCACGATGAGATCGGCGACGTCGGCATCGAGGACGTAGTCCGCGATTCCGTTGAGCCGCCACCGTTCTCCGGCGGATTCGGCGTGCAGCGGCGGGGCGACGACGGCGGCGTCGCGGGCGTTCCACAGCGCGGTGGTGGCCCGGACGCTTCCGGACGCGAGCGGCGGCAGCCAGCGGGCCTTGGCGTCCGGGGAGCCGAGCTGATCGATGGCCAGCGCGGCCTGCACGGTGCTGTGCACCATCGTCGGGCACAGCGCGCGACCCGCCTCGGTGTAGAAGACGGCGAGGTCGTCGAGCGAGCCGCCGGCGCCGCCGTACTCCTCGGTGATGGCCAGGCCGAAGACGCCCGCCTCGGCCAGCGCCTTCCACAGCGCCGGCGTGCCGCGGTCCGCGCCGGGTTCGCCGAGGGCGCGCACCAGAGCGATCGGGTTCTCGGCGGCCAGCAGGGCACGCAACGCCGAGGCGAACTCGCGCTGTTCGGCGGTGGGGATCGTCTTCATCGGCGGGGTGCGTAACTTCCGTCAGCGTCCATGAGTCTCGTCAGCGTCCATAGGAGGGCATCGCGTGCCCGCGCTGGGCGATGATGTCGCGCAGCACCTCGTTGGTACCCCCGCCGAAGCGCATCAGCGGGGCGGCGCGGTAGAGCCGCTCGAATGTGCCTGCCAGCGGGGCCTGTTCGCTGCGGTGCGCCAACAGGCCGTCGGGGCCGAGGAGGTCGAGCGCCAGGTCGGCGATGCGCTGGCGCAGCTCGCTGGTGAACACCTTCTCGACGCTGACCTCCACGCTGGGGATGACGCCGCTGTCGAGTATCGACGCCGCCTCGTAGCCCATCAGAACGGCCACCGCGACGTCGGCCTCGGCCTGCACCAACCGGCGGCGAAGCGACGGATCGTCGGCGGGCACCGACCCGTCTCGGCGCGGCCGTCGCGCCAGCTCGCGCAGCTCCTCGACGGCGCGGCGCAGGTCTCCGGCGTTGGTCAGCGCACCGCGCTCGAGATCGAGAGCGCCGGTGATGTAGGTCCAGCCGCGGTTGACCTCGCCGACCAGGTTGGTGACCGGCACCCGCACGTCACGGAAGTGCACCTCATTGGTCCGATAGCCCGACCACGCGTACAGCGGGCGGATGTCGATGCCCGGCCTGTCGATCGGCACGATGATGACCGAGATGCCCCGATGCCGGGCGCCGCTGGGATCGGTACGGACACAGAGCCATTCGTGCGTGGCGCGCTGGGCGCCGCTGTTCCAGATCTTCGTGCCGTTGATCACCCATTCCTCGCCGTCAAGCACGGCGCTGGTCCGCAGGCTGGCCAGGTCGGTTCCCGCATCCGGCTCCGAATAGCCGACCGCGCAGATCATTTCGCCCCGGGCGATCGGGGGCAGCCACTCGGTCTTGTTGCGCTCGGTGCCGTGCCGCATGATCATCGGCGCCACCGAGGTCACCGTCAGGTCGGGACCGGGCACGCCCCAATATTCGAATTCGCTCATCAGCAGATGCAGATGAATGGCGCCGAGGCCCAGTCCCCCATATTCGCGCGGCCAGTTCAGCCCGAACCAGCCCTTGGCCCCGATCTTGCGGCGAAATCGGGCGACCTCGCCGCCGCGAAATTCCAGGTCGTGCTCGGCGAGCTCGGCGCGCAATTCCGGGGTGACGTTCTGCTGCAGAAATTCACGAACCTCGGCGAGCCAGGCGCGCTGCCCAGCGTCGAGTTCGAAATCCATTCCGGCGCCTGTGCCTTTCCGCGTGCTTTTCACCGAGCGTCGTCAGCGTAACGCCACGGCGAGATGTCGCCGGGAATTTCGGTATTGCGGCACGCTCGAGCGCCGGCACCGTCGGCGCGCCGACTGTAAATACGCTGTCAAACTCCCGTTAAAAGGCGTCGACACCCTCGCGGTTATGCGGAAGGGCTGCGAGGATTTTCAGATCGGCTGGTCGATGCGGACCAGGCATTCCGCCCGGCCTGAGGGAGAAGTGATGCCCACTGTTGAGATGCGCCTCCGAGAAGATTTGCGCAACTACGCCGTCGAATTGCGGCAACTGGCGTACACGCTGCCGCTGGGCGTGGGTGAGCACGACCTGCTGCGGCTGTCCGACCGCATGCGGGACGCGGCCGAGCAGCTGGTACGCAAGGGCGCCTGAATAGGCGCGCTCAGCCGCCCCGCAGGCGGATCTTCCAGCGCACGAAGCCCAGATAGACGGCGCTGATGACGAACAGCATGCCGACGTCGAACCACCATGTCGCCGGCGTGTGCCGCCAGTGCGAATCCTTCGGCGTGAGCGGCCCGGGCACCAACTTGGTCAGGTCGGCGGTGGAGGCCGAGGCCGCGAATCCCCACCGCGCCGGTGTCGCCCACGACATCTGGTCGAGCCCGACGCGCGCGGTGACCGGGATCATCCCGCCGGAGAACACCAGCTGCGACATGACGGCCACCACCAGCAACGGCATGATCTGCTCGTTGGACTTGGCGACTGCCGACAGGGCCAGCCCCAGCATGGCCGACGCGACGCACGTCAGCGCGACGTCGGCGAACAGCTCGAGGCCCGGTTTGCCCAGCGCCACGGCACCCTGCGTCGGACCGCCCTTGCCCAACACCGTAATGACGCTCACGATCGCCGACTGAACGACCGCGAAAACCGTGTAGACACAGACCTTTGCCAGCAGATACGCGGAGGTGGACAGACCGACCGCCTGTTCGCGCAGAAAGATGGCGCGCTCGCCGATCAGGTCGCGAATGGTGAGCGCGGTGCCCATGAACACCGCGCCGACGTTCAGCAGCACCAAGATCTGGCCCGGCTCGTTGGGCGACGCACCCATCGGATTGGGGATGCCGAAGCCGACATCGCCGGGCACGGACATGGACAACGCACCCATGATGAACGGCAGCAACGCGAGGAACGCGAAGTAGCCGCGGTCGGAGACGATCAACCGGATCTGGCGTCTGGCGATCGTAGAGAACTGCCGAACCAGGCTGGTGTGCGAGGGGTCGCCCAATTCGGCGGGTTTCTGGGCGGGCGGCGGAGCGGGCGGCGGGCCCGTCCGGGCCAGGTAGCGCGCGCGGGATCCGTCGGGATCGTTGGCGACGGTGCTGAAGATATCGGCCCAGTTGGTGGTGCCCATGGCGGGACCGATCTGGCTGGGCGGCCCACAGAACGCCGTCTTGCCGCCGGGGGCCAGCAGTAACACCTGGTCGCAGACGTCGAGGTAGGTCAGCGAGTGGGTGACCACCAGCACCACGCGGCCGGCGTCGGCCAATTGGCGCAGCATGGTCATCACCTGCCGGTCCAGCGCCGGGTCCAGGCCTGACGTCGGCTCGTCGAGGATCAGCAACGACGGCCCGGTGAGCAGCTCCAGCGCCACCGACGCGCGCTTGCGCTGACCGCCGGATAGCTTGTCCACCCGGGTGTGCAGGTGCTGGGTCATCTCGAGTTCTTCGAGCACCCGGGCCACCACCTGGGCGCGGTCGTCCTTGGTGGTGTCCGGCGGCAGCCGCAGCTCCGCGGCGTACATCAGCGCCTGCTGCACGGTCAGCTGCCCGTGCACCACGTCGTCCTGCGGCACCATCCCGATCCGGCTGCGCAACGAGGCGTACTCGGCGTGAATGTTGTGGCCCTCGAACGACACGGTCCCCGTCGTCGGGTGGGTGTACCCGGCGATCAATCGGGCGAACGTCGACTTTCCGGCGCCGGAAGGCCCGATGATCGCCGTCAGCGTGCCGGGCAGGGCGGTCAGCGAGATGTTGTCCAGCAGCGTTTTGTTGTTCTCGATCGTCCAGGTCACGCCGCGCGCGTCGAGGCCGCCGCTGCGCGTCGCCGTCGCGGCCTGGTCGCGGCGGGCCAGGTGGCCGTCGTGGAAGACCAGGTCGATGTTGCCGATCGTGACGACGTCGCCGTCGTGCAGCACGGCCGAATCGACCCGGGCGCCGTTGACGAAGGTGCCGTTGATGCTGCGGTTGTCGTGGATCTCGGTGCCGGTGGGCGTCGGGACCAGGGTCGCGTGGTGGCGCGATGCCAGCACCTCGGGGATGACGATGTCGTTGTCGTTGGCGCGGCCGATCTTGATCGCGCCGGGCACGTCCAGCCCGGTCTTTCCCGGCCGCAGGATCTTCATCATCGAGGTGGCGATGACCGACGCGTCGCCGCCGATGCGGCCCGTCTGGGGCGCCGCCGGCTCGGTGGTGCTCGGCGGCGCCGCATGCACCGACGGTGACCGGTAGATCTGCGGGGCGTGCTGGGAGCCGCTGGGCGGGGCGCTCGGTAGACCGCTGGTCGGGTGCCGGGGCTGCGGCGCGGACGGATAGCTCGGCGTGGGTCCGCCGGCCGGCTGGCCCGGCTGGGCCGCGGTGGGCGGGGCAACGGGGTGCCGGAACGAGGCCGACGCCGGCTGCTGGGGCTGGCCCGGCCACTGCGTGTTGGACGGCTGGCTCTGCGGCGCCCGCGCCAGCGGTTCGCTGGGGTTGCTGACGATGGGTATCGACGTCGTCAGCGGGGGCCGGCCGGCCGAGCCCTGGTGGCGGCCGACCTCGAAGCTGAGCGCCGGGCCGTCGGGATTGCCCATGTTGATCCGCAGGCCATCCTGGATGTCGGCGACCGGGACGCGGCGGTTGTGCACATATAGGCCGTTCAGGCTGCCGTTGTCGATGGCGATCCATCGGCCCTGGTCATACCGCACGATCAGGTGGTTGCGGGAGATCAGCGGGTGGGCGACTCGCAGGTCGGCGCGCAGGTCACGCCCGATCACTACGTCGTTGCCCGGCGCGAAGGTGCGCTCGGCTCCGTCGTACCGCACGGTCAGCGCAGGCGGGGCTGGTGGGGTCATCAGCACCAACTGTAACGGCAGCGGCGCAACTTATCCGCTGGGTTCTTCGGCGGTTGCCGTTCCGCGCGACCACCGGCGAGTGCGGGCGCCGGGAAACGATGCGGGGCCGCCGAGGCGGCTGGACAGCGAACCAGCTTGCGGCGCAGTTACTTTCGGCGCCTTCAACCGGCCACCGCGGCATTGCGCAGGCGGCGCACCCGCGGGACCTTCGCGCGAACAGCGGTGACGTCCTTGACGAAGTCGCCAAGGTACTTGATGGCGCGCCTGCCCTCGGGCAAAACGTCTGCGGCCAAGGGGAAGTCGTGGATCTGTCCATCCCACAGGTGCAGATCGCAGTGGATCCCGCTGGCTTCCAAGCGCTTCGCCATCAGCTCGGCATCGGCGAGCAGCAACTCGTCCGAGCTGGCGTGAATGGTGACCGGCGGCAACGAGGACAGATCGGCGTCCACCGGAGACGCGACCGTGGCGTCGCCTTCACCCTCGCCCTCGACAACCTGTGCGTTGCTGAGGAATTGCGCGAATCGCGAGAAGGCCCGGCGGGTGAACATCGAACACTTGCGGGCGTTGCGGTGTTTGAGCTTTCGCACCGGATCCACATCGGTGAACGGCGAGACGGCCGCAACGCCGGCCGGCTCCATGATGCCGTCCTGGATCGCCAGGAGTGTGGTCATGAACGCCAGGTATCCCCCGGCGGAATCGCCGGCCACGACGACCTGGTCGCCGTCGTAGCCGTGATCCTGCAACCAGCGCAGGCCACTGATCCCGTCGTCGATTGCGTCGGTGATCTGGTGTGCGGGCAGCTTCCGGTACGCGACGGCGAGGATGGGGGCATCGGCCGCCTTCGACAAGCGGGTCACCATGGAGCGGTGGGTGTTGAGGCCACAGGTCAGGAATGCGCCGCCGTGCAAATACAGGATTGCCCGCTCACCCGATACGCCGGGCGCGCGAACCCATTCGGCGGCACAGTTGTCCAACCGCACCGATTCGACTCTCGCCGCGTACCCGACGCGCGGGAACAATCCCGCGACGGTGTCGACGTATTCGAATGGCCAACGCATGTTCGGCGTCATGGCCCACGCCCGGACGGCGTTCTTCACGATCAAGCGGCTGGCAAGTCCGACGGCAACTGACTGCGGGCTATGGCGATGATGAACGCGCCTTGTCGTCGCCACGCTCGGCAGAATATGTGTCGGTTCGGCTGTACTCACCATTGGGCTTCAACCTCCTAAGTGGAGGGCGAATACCCCCTGCCGCAGAGGGCTAACGGGAAATTAACGCGTGGGAAATGTCGCGTACATCACTGTTTGCTAGCCGCGGAGATGGGTATCACTCGTTTATCTCTTTTGCGGTTACCGCGCGGGCGTGATCAGGCCGAACCGGCTGTTGCTCAACCCCCAGAATGCCCGAAGATATGAGCGGTGACACACACTACGCATCCTGATCCGCTACTGACCGGCCGGGTGGCGGTCGTTACCGGCGGCGCGGGGGGAATCGGCGCGGCGACCGCGCGGCTGTTCGCCGAGCACGGCGCCGACGTGATCATCGCCGACATCGACGCCGACCTTGCCGACGCGACCGCGGCCTCGATCACCGAAGCCGGCGGGTCGGCGCTGGCGGTCGTCACCGACGTCCGTGACCTCGATCAGGTCTCCCGCCTGGCCGCAACGGTCCTCGATCGGTTTGGCCGGGTCGACGTGCTGGTCAACAACGTGGGCCACTGGTTGCGGCATCCCGGAAACTTCGCCGGCACCGACCCACAGCTGTGGGACGAGCTCTACCGGATCAACCTGCACCACGTTTTCCTGCTGACCCACGCGTTCCTGCCGGCCATGGTCGAGCGGCACGCCGGTGCGATCGTGAACGTCTCGTCTGTCGAGGGGCTGCGCGGCTATCCGGAGGATCCGGTATATGCCGCCTTCAAAGCCGCGGTCAACGCGTTCACCCGCAGCCTGGCGGTCCAGGTGGGCAACGACGGGGTGCGGGTGAACGCCATCGCGCCCGACGTCACCGAATCCCTGCAAGTGCCCTATTCGCAATGGCTTTCGGCCGACGAGCAGGCGCACTGGCCGCGGTGGGTTCCGGTCGGGCGGATGGGCCTGCCCGAGGATCAGGCCAGGGTCATCCTGTTCCTGGCCTCCGACCTCTCGGGCTTCGTCACCGGCCACGTCATCCCGACCGACGGCGGCACCGGCGCGGCCGGCGGATGGTTCCGCTCGACGCGCCGTCCCGACCGCCAGTGGACCAATCGGCCGATCGCCCCCTGATCACGCGTAACCCAGCGCCGCGTTCTCCGCGCGGATGCGCACGGAGAGCACCAGCGCATTGGCGACGCTGAACACGATCGCGGTGAGCCACGCGGAATGCACCAGCGGCAGCGCGGCCACCTCGGCCGCCACCGCGGTGTAGTTGGGGTGGCGCACCCAGCGATACGGCCCGCGGCGAACCAGCGGCGCGTCCGGGATCACGATCAGCCTCGGGTTCCAGTGCTTGCCGAGCACGCTGACACAGCGCCAGCGGACCACCGTGCTGAGCGCGACCACGGCCAGCATCGGCCAGCCCAGCCACCCGATGAACGGCCGACCCAGGCTCCACGTCTCGACGATGCACGAGACCAGCAGCAGGGCGTGCATGCTGACCATCGCCGGGTAGTGATCGCGCCCGAACTCCTTGCCGCCGTGCGCCATTGACCATCTGGCGTTTCGCTGAGCGACCGCCAACTCGACGAGGCGTTCGGCCCCGACGGCCAGGATGAACAGGTAGTAGTACATGGCGTCGTCCCGATTACCACTGCAGCAACAGCAGCTCGAAGCAGAAGCCGGGCCCCATCGCGAGCATCACCCCGAAGGCGCCGTCGCCCGGCGGCGCGGCGACCGTGCGGCGAAGGACGTCCAGCACGGACACCGAGGACACGTTTCCGTTCTCCCGCATGGAGTTTCGGCTGTGCGCGAGGGCATCGCCGGGCAACCCGATCGCATTCTCGATCGACTCGAGGACTTTCGGACCGCCGGGATGACACACCCAGGCCGCGATGTCGGTGACGGACAGCCCGTGATCGGCCAGGAACTCGTCGACCTCGGCGCGCAGGTAGTCGTCGGCCATCTTGGGGACGTCACGGGACATGACGAGCTGAAACCCGCTCGAACCGACGTTCCAGCCCATCACGTCGACGGTTTCGGGAACGACGCGGCTGCGGGTCGCCAGCAAGCGCGGTCCGGTTGGGCTGGCGGCCAACGGGATTCGTTCCGGTCCGGTGGCGACGACGGCGGCGGCACCGTCACCGAACAAGGACACGCCGATGAGCGCGGGGATCGACGTGTCGTCGCGCTGCAGGGTGAGCGAGCACAGTTCGACAGAGAGCAGCACGGCGACGTGCCCGGGGTAGCCGTGCAGGTAGTCGTAAACGCGCGCCATTCCGGCGGCGCCGGCCACGCACCCGAGCCCGAACAGCGGCACCCGTTTGACGTTGGGCCGCAAACCGATTCGCGTCATCAGCCGCGCGTCGATGGTGGGCACGGCGATTCCGGTGCTGGAGACCATCACGATGGTGTCGACCTCGTGCGGCGCCACGCCGGCGGTTGCCAGCGCCGAATTTATCGCCCGCTCACCAAGATCGACGGCCACCTCGAGATACGCGTTGTTCGCCTCCGTGAAGCCGCCCAGTCTCGGGTAACGCGACAGCGGCAGCGCGAGGCTGCGCCGGTCGACGCCGGCGGTCTGCGCAAAGCGCAGAAATCCGGGATCGGTGAACCCGGTGAGTTCGCGTGCGACCTCGTCCTGGTTGTAGCGGTGCGGCGTGAAAGCCACCGCGGTGCCGGCGATCCGTGGAGCGCCGCACCCTCGGCCCGCGGCCCGATACGGGGAGTTGGAATACGTTGTTGCAGTCATGCCCATGCCGACGACGGCCGCCCCGTAAAAGGTTCACCGGATCACCGCCGAAGTGAGTTGAACCACAACGGCGCAGCTGCCGTTAACCAGGCGACAGGCCACGGGGAGGGGGCATTGTCGCCTCGCGCCTGGTTCGGCGCGAAAGGGCCTGCGGGACTGGGAATCCCCGAGGGCGTTCAGGCGGTTGGCGCGGGCCGGAACCGGGCTTGATCATCGATGATCGTGACCGGGATGCCATTGAGCACGCCGTTGCCGGAGGGCTCGTCGACAAACGTTGGCGGGGAGAGCACATTCGTGTTGGCGCCCGGCGAGCTGTTGGCCACCGACATACGGGTGCCCGGCTTGCCGTGCCCCCAGCCGTGCGGCATCGAGACCACTCCGGGCTTGATGGACTCGGTGACCTCGATGGGAACTTTGATCTCGCCGGCCTCCGATTTCACCGTCACGATGTCGTTGTCGGTGACGCCGCAGCGGGCGGCGTCGTCGGGATGGATCAGCAACGTGCACCGGTCCTTTCCCTTCATCAGCGCCGGCACGTTGTGCAGCCAGGTGTTGTTGGATCGCAAATGCCGCCGGCTCACCAGGACGAGCGGCTCGGCGGGCCGCTCCATGCGCGCGGCCAGCCGCGGCAGGTCATCGAGCAGGTATTGCGGGGCGAGCCGGACCTTCTTGTCGGCGGTGCCGAGGATGTCGGGCAGCTGCGGCACCATCGGCCCGAAGTCGATGCCGTTCGGGTTGGCCTTGAGCAGGTCCAGCGTCAGCCCACCCGGGTTCTTGCCGTACTGGTCGCCGAAGGGCCCGGTGCGCAGGGTGAGGTCGAGCATCCGCTCGGGACCGCCGTGGTCGTAGAGCTTGCGGATCTGTCCGCCGTCGAGACCCTGCGTAAAGGCCAGGTAGTCGAAGAAGCCGTCGTCGATGGCCGCGACGTCCACGTCCTCGGCCGGTGTGCCGGTGCACAGGCCGGTCAATCGGATCAGGATCTCCCATTCGTGCGGGCGATCGCCCGGATCGAACACCGGGGCAGAGTAATTCGCGATGCTGTGGATGGCGAAGAGCAGGATCAGATCGTCGTGGTGCGGCTGCTCGAGCGGGGAAAGGCCGGGCAGGATCACGTCGGCATGCCGCGTGGTCTCGTTGAGCCAAAGGTCAACGGAGATCATCGCTTCCAGCATCGGCAGCACTTCGTCGAGTTTGTCACCGGCGGGGGTGGACAGCACCGGGTTGCCCGCGACCGTGATCAGCGCCTTGAGCTGGCCGTCGCCCGGAGTGGCGATCTCCTCGGCCATGCACGACACCGGCGCCTGACCGAGCACCTCCTTGGCGCCGCGCACCCGGGTGTGCCAACGACCGAATTCCGCTGCGCCGTCTTCCAGCCCGGGCAGTGGCTGGGTGGTGATCGACCAGGCCGCCGGCTTGGGGAACATCGCGCCGCCCGGCGTGTCGAAATGTCCGGTAAGGATGTTGACGGCGTCGACCAGCCAGCTGGCGAGGCTGCCAAACTCCTGGTTGCACAGGCCGATTCGGCCGTATACCACCGACTTCTCGGTGCCGGCGAGCTCGCGGGCCAGCCGGCGGATGCGGTCTTCGCCGATGCCCGTGACCGCGCTGACCCGTTCCGGTGGCCAGTCCGCGACGGCGCGCCGCATGGCATCGACACCGTCGACGTGCGGCCCCGGTTTGATGAGGTCCTCGTCGAAGAGGGTGTGCGCGACGGCCAGCAACAGCGCCGCGTCGGTTCCCGGCACGATGGGCAGCCATTCGTCGGCGCGTGCGGCGGTCAGGGTGCGCACCGGGTCGATCACGATCACCTTGCCGCGTTTGCGAATCCCGTCGATCAGGCCCATCACGTTGGGCGCGGCCAACAATGAGCCCTGCGACGCCGCCGGGTTGGCGCCCATGATCACCAGCAGGTCGGTGCGTTCGATGTCGGGCACCGGGAAGTTCCACCACAGGCCGTACATCAGATGCGACGACAAATTCTTCGGCCACTGGTCGACCGTGCCCGGCGAGTACGTGACCGGCATGCCGGACATGCCCATCAGGATGCCCGCGTAGCGGGCCAGTGAGAACGAATGCGCCAGTGGGTTGCCGGTGTAGGCGGTGACCGCGCCGATGCCGTACTTGTCGATCACCGGGGTCAGCAATTCGGTGCAGCGGCGAAACGCCGCGTCCCAGCTGACTTCCTGCCATTGGCCGTCGACCTTGATCATCGGCTGGCGGATGCGGTCCGGGTCGTCGTGCAGGGCCGCAAGCGAGGTTCCTTTGGGGCACAGATGCCCGCGGCTCCACACGTCGTCACGGTTGCCGCGGATGCCGGTGACGTGGCCGCCATCGACGTGAATTTCCAAGCCGCACATGGCTTCACACAAGGGACACGTGCGCAGATGCGTCCCGTCTTCGCCCGGTTTCATCCACCCACTGTATTCCGCTACCGGAGGTAGCGGAAGTGCCAAGATTCGCGGTCAGCCCGCCCAGGGGCCGATGCCGCCGACCTTGTCGATGCGAATGTGGGTGAGATAGCCCGGCGGCGCGTCGTCGGGCGGGAATTTCGTGTTCGGGTCGCCCACGACCGGATTGAGCTCCGCCAGCAGTTCGGGGGCGCCGCCCTCGGTGATCCGGGCGGTCCCGGTGAGCGAGAGGTAGGGTCGCATCCCCTGGCCCGCGGCGTCGAGCGACACGATCGTCACGGCGACGCGGGGATCGTTGCGGACGTTGCGGACCTTCTTGTGTTCGGAAAGGTGGGCGCTGACGAGTTCGTCTCCGTCGGGCGTCGACCGCAACGCCACCCAGACCACGCTCACCTGGGGGCTGCCGTCGGGGTTGACGGTGACCAGGGTGGCATCCGCTCCCTTCCCGATGAGGTCGCGGGCGGCGTCGTTGAGTCTCATGCGTTGTCCTACACCCGCGCGCGGCTTTTCATTCCCACCCGGGCCGCGACAAAGCGGTGGCCCGGCCACGCCTGTGACCGGGCCACCATCGGTTGTCGCTACTGTTCGGCTTTCTGGCGAGCTTCGTTGATTTCTGCGGCCTTGCGGGCGCTTTCGGCCTCGGCCTCTTTCTGGGCGGCCTCTCGTTGCGCGTCGGCCTTGTCCTGCTGAGCCTTGCCCTCGCGCATCAGGTCGTCACGCCCGGCGACCGCGCCGGCGACTTCCTTGACCTTGCCCTTGACACCCTCGACGATGCCCTCGACGGCTTCTGCGGGACCACTCTTGTCCGACATGCGTTCTCCCTCCGTGTGGCGCACGAACGCCCGTGTCGTGCGCTCGCCACCTTTATTGCCCAACCGGTGCGTTCTCGAAACGTGGGCGGCGAGTAGCCTTCGCCACAGCCGTGACCTGGCAGTTCGTCGTCACCAAAGGCTCATCGCGGGCATGGCCAATTGCCGTGCCGGACAACATCACTGATGAGGGGCCCGACGACCACCGCGCCTCCTCAGTTCCGCACCGTCACCCGATGCGCCTACGCTGGTGGGCCGAGGTGTCGGCGGCGGCGCGAGGAGTCGTGACGGTGGAAATGTGGGAACTGGTCGCCCGCGAGCGAATCCGGGACACATTGGCGCGTTACAACTGGTCCGGTGACGCCGGCCGGCTCGACGGACTTGCGGAGACGTTCTGTGTCGACGGCGTCCTCGAGATCCGGGGTCTCGCCCCGCTGCGCGGGCGCTCGGAGATAGCGGCCTTCCTGGGCGGCGTCACCGGAAAGGTCGCCGCCGAGGCCGGCGTCAAACCGATTGTGCGCCATAACGTCGCGAACGTGTTGTTCACCGAGGTGGCACCCGGGCAAGCCCGGGTCGACTCCTACTTCACCGTGGTCACCCACATCGGGCTCGACCACTGCGGCCGCTACCGCGACCTCCTGGTGCCCCAGGGTGACGCCTGGCTGATCAAGCACCGCAAAGTCTCCACCGACTGGGCGGCGCCCGACTCCGCGATGGCCCGCCAGCCCTCCGGCGCGCGGTGATCGCGTCCTCGCGAACGCACCAAACCTATTGTCCGCGTGAGCCTTCCACGACCTCCGGGGTGACCGGGGAAAGGTGCGACCATGTCCGCGTCCGACACCGACCGCGCGCTGGCGTATCTGCTGGTTCGGCTGACCATCGGGGCCAGCCTGTTCGGACACGGCCTGGTCCGGATGCCGAAGCTGGCCGCGTTTCACGCGCAGATGATGGGCGAGTTCACCAAGTCGATGCTGCCTACCGCCGGAGTCTCGGCGTGCAGTTACGCACTCCCCTTCGCGGAGCTGATCACCGGGGCGCTGCTGCTGGCGGGGGCGCTGACCCGCGCGGCCGCCATCGCCGGCGGACTCGTGATGATCGCCCTGGTCCTGGGCGCGACGTCGATCGAGCACTTCAACGTGATCGGCGATCAGCTGGTGCACGCGCTCTTTCTCGTCAGCGTGATTGCCTTCCGCGGCCACAACCGCTACTCCGTCGACCACCTGCTCGCCGGGCACCGGTCCACCAGCGGGTAAGCGTCAACCGGTCGGCCGCACCGGGCGGCGGCTGAGTGGCGATTTCGTAAATGTACCGTCGGCATGTTTGCCGAAAGCCCCGCAACGGCTACAGATATAAGTCACACGAAATAAGCTGCGGTCGCCCCGATCGTGCGTCCCGTCGGGAGCTCCGGGATGACCGCCGGTCACGTGACCAGCGGTCATGGCCGCACAACCGAGACGAGCAAGATGCAACGACTCAGTGGGTTAGACGCGTTCTTCTTATACCTGGAATCACCGACGCAGCCGTTGAATATTTGCTGCGTCCTGGAGATGGACCCCACGACGATGCCGGGGGGCTACACCTTCGAGCGCTTCCAGGAGGCGCTGTCGGTGCGGGTGGACGCCGTGCCCGAATTCCGCCTCAAGCTGGCCGACAACCAGCTGAACTTCGACCACCCGGTGTGGGTCGACGACGACCGGTTCGATCTGGCACGGCACCTACACCGCGTCGCCCTGCCCTCGCCCGGGGGCCCGAAGGAATTAGCGGACATCTGCGGCCACGTCGCCGGGCTGGCGCTCGATCGGGATCGCCCGCTGTGGGAGATGTGGGTGATCGAAGGCCTGCACGGCACCGACGCGTTGTCCGTCGTCCTCAAGGTCCACCACGCGGTGGTCGACGGCGTGGGCGGCGCCAATCTGCTCGCCCAGTTGTGCAGCGCCGTGCCGGACGCCGCGCCGCCGGAACCGGCCGAGCGCATCGGCTCGGCGAACCCGCTGCAGATCGCCGCCAGTGGGCTGATCGGCGCGGCATTGCGGCCGTGGCGGCTGGCCAAGGTCGTGCCGTCAACGGCGCTGACCCTGGCGGGAACCCTGCTGCGTGCTCGCGGCGGTGGGCAGACGATGGCGGCTCCGTTCGCGGCGCCCCCGACGGTGTTCAACGGCTCGTTCACCCGGCGTCGCAACATCGCCCTGACGAGTGTGGACCTCGAAGACGTCAAAACCGTCAAACGCCGGTTCGGGGTGACGGTCAACGACGTCGTTGCGGCGCTGTGCGCCGGCGCGCTGCGCCAGTACTTCCAGGACCGCGGCGCGCTGTCGGACCTGCCCCTGGTCGCCAGCGTGCCGGTGTCCGTCCGCGACCAATCGACTCGGACGGGCCACAACCAGATGACCTGGATGCTCTGCCGGCTCGAAACCCACATCGACGACCCGGTGGAACGGCTGGCCAGCATCGCCGCCGGAAACGCCGCGGCCAAGGACCACTCCGCGGCGCTGGGCCCGACCCTTTTGCACGACTGGACGCAGGTGGCCGGACAGACCATGTTCGGCGCCGCCCGGAAACTGCTGCCACGCATCCCCCTCCCGGACAAGCCGCCACACAACCTGGTGATGTCCAACGTGGCCGGCCCGCAGGACCAGCTCTACTTCCTGGGGTGCCGGCTCGACGCCATGTATCCGCTCGGCCCGATCATCGCGGGCGCCGCGCTCAACATCACCGTGATGTCGCTCAACGGGCGACTCGGCGTCGGCATCATCTCCTGCCCCGACCTGGTGCCGGACCTGTGGGACCTCGCCGACGCGTTCCCGGCCGCGCTCAAAGAGCTGCTGAATTGCGGCGAGCCCGCGGACAGCACACTCTGAGCGGCCCGGTCAGCGGAACCACGTCCGCCCTGCGCGCGATGGCATGGCAGGGTGACACCCGTGGCAGACACTTCTGAACCGACGACCATCGCAGCGGACGACCTGCGTGAGATCGGCCTTGAAAAGGGCGCTTTGCGTTACTACGACACCGGCGGCCCGGATTCGGGTCCGGTCCTGCTGTTCCTGCACGGGTCCGGCCCCGGCGTCACCGGGTGGCGGAACTTCCGCGGCGTGCTGCCCGCCTTCGCCGCCCACTACCGGTGCCTGATCCTGGAATTCCCCGGTTTCGGGGTCAGCGACGACTTCGGCGGCCATCCGATGGTCACCGCGTTCGGCACGGTGTCGCCTTTTCTGGACGCGCTGGGCGTCGACAAGGTGCACATCGTCGGCAACTCGATGGGCGGCGGCGTCGGCATCAACTTCGCCACCCACAATCCGGACCGCGTCGACCGGCTGGTGACCATCGGCGGCATCGGCACCAACATCTTCAGTCCCAGTCCGAGCGAAGGCATTCGGCTGCTGCAGGAGTTCGTCGAGGACCCCACGCGGCAACGGCTGGTCGACTGGCTCAAGTCGATGGTCTACGACCAGGCGCTGGTCACCGACCAGCTGATCGAGGAACGCTGGCAGCTGGCCACCGACCCGGACACCCTGGCCGCGGCGCGACGCATGTACGGCAAGGCGGCGTTCGCCGGGATGAACGCCGCGCTGAACTCCTCCGACCGGCCGCTGCCGTGGGCGACCATGCACAAGCTCACCGCGCCCACCCTGCTGACGTGGGGCCGCGACGACCGGGTGAGCCCGCCGGACATGGCGCTGATCCCGATGCGCACCATTCCCAACGCGGAGCTGCACATCTTCCCCAACTCGGGGCACTGGGCGATGATCGAGGCCAAGGACGCGTTCGAAAGCACTGTGCTGGCGTTCCTGTCGCGCGATTAGCGAATACCATCAACTCAGTCCCAGCGTCGTTGCAACGTCTCGGTGTCAGGGCTAGAGAGGATCGAATGCCGAAATGAGCCACGCGCCATGGACTTTGGTCAAACTGACCATGACACTGCTGGCGGTCTGAACAGGCTCGGGCGCGTCTTTGCTCGTCGTCGTCTGATCCAGGAACACCAACACCCTGGCCGTGTCCTCGTGCAGGTCGGCTACGGCCGCGCGCTGAATCACGGCCTTGGTGTTGACGGCCTTTTCTTTGGCCGTCGGGGCCACGATCTGATCGGTGAACTTGCCGTAGTAGGTCAAGAACTCACCCGTCAAGTGTGATTTTGCGGCCGTCAAATCACTTTGCAGCCGGTCCGGAGAATATGACAGGAGCGCCACGGTTCCATCGGAGGCGGCACCGATCGCCGATTTCGCGGCGGCATCGTTGATCTGCCTGCCGTCCCGATACTGACCGAAGTACAGCCCCGCGGTGGTCGCGGCGGCGGCCACCAGCAGCGCCCCGGCGGCGATCAACGGCCAACGCGAGATCGCTCGGCGCGCCCAGCGGCGCTGCGCACGCACAGACGTTCTGACAGTGAGACATTCGGCGTCGCGGCTACTGTCGTCAGCGTGCCGGTGATCGCCGGCTCCGATTCGCTTGTCAACGACCTGCGGCTCGCCGCAATCCTCGGGGTGTTCGGCGGTCATGGAATGAATTCCATGCTCGACATCTTGATCTTCCCGCCTTCCCTGGCCAGTTTCAGGCTCAGCCGCCAGGAACGGGGCTGTTCGGTGGCACCGGCCGCATTGGTGAGGGTCGAGCTGGCGGCGACGAGCACGACCGCGGTGTCCTCGGTCATCGATTCAACGGCCGCGGCCTGCACACTCGTCTTGGTGGAGACCTTCGCGCTCTGGGCCACCTTGGCGAAATCTTCTGCCGCGCGCTGGAATTCATCCTTGAATTGACCGGTCGTGCTGTCGATGATGCGCTGCACATCGTCTTTGGCGCTGGCGGCGTTGATCGACATGAGGGTGACGACGACTTGCCGTGCCGCAGCCGTGAACTCCGCTGCGTCTTGCTGCTTGTGCACCAGATCCCGCTGATGTCGCACCATCATGGCGCTCACCGCCAGAAGCGCTGCGGTGCAAACAACTGCTACGCCGACGGCGACCGTCGTTCGCCGCGGACGACGGAATCGCCGCCGCGTCCTTTCCACGCCGTCATCTGCTGATGCCGGCGCGACCCGTTCGGCTTCGTCGGCAGGGGGCGTTGAAACGCCGTCAGTCGCGGCCGTCTTCGAGGTTTCCGATGCCCCACCGTCGGCCGCCTCGGCGTGCCGGCGTAGCCGCAGGGCTGCGACACGCGCTCGAGCTGCCGCAGCGAGCTCCTCAGCTCGGGCGGCTTCTTCCTCCGCGTCGATCAGGGCAACCCGGTCGGCGTCGAGCTCGAGAGGCGAATTCGTGCCGGGCATTGCCGTCCTCTCGTTTTCCGCCGGATGCGAGGAACCGGGATTGGGCGGGAGCGCCGCGAATTCGGTTCGAACAAGGCAACTTACCCCGATGGGGGGTTGGCTCGGGACCAGGTTCCCGCTCAGTGAGCACTCGTCTCGGCGCCCGCGGTACCGGCTCACCAATGGCGCATTGAACACAGCGCGCCCTTGGCACCATCGTTGGACGTGACGACGGCACCGTCCACCGACAACTCGCAGTGAAACCCTGCCGTTGCCGCCGCCGGCCCGCCGGTGACGCTCACCATCGCCCACTGCTCAGGATCGGCGAGCATGACCTCGTGCGTCCACCGCGCACTGGGGCCTATATCGGCGTCGACCTTGGGGCTGAATTGGTATGGGTCGTGGCTATATTCGGCCCAGTTGAGCGGGTCGGTGTCCCGGAAGTAGATGTTCGCGTGGGCCGGTCGTTCGGCGGTGACCGTGTAAGTTACGTGGTGCAGCACCGGTTGGTCGGCACCCGCGACCGCTGCGGCGGCCGTCGAGATCAGGTGAGGCAATGCCAGCGCGACCACGCATACCCAGGCTCGATTCCTTCCCGACACTTCGGGGGGCCTACGCGTCACCACGAACCCAGCGGGGAGCACCGTCGACCGACAGGCACGTCAGAAACAGACCATCCGGTGCCTGTGCGACCGAATTCTCGGAACCCTCGCAGCCGGAGTTCTCGTCCTTGATCCCCCGCATCGACGGGGAGCGGAAATATCTGGGCGCGTAGCGTCGCGGAGATCCGCAAAAGACCAGTCGTCCCCAGGACGTCGTGCCGAATACGAAGCGGGTGGTATCCGAGCATGGCGCCCCGAGCACGACGCCACCGGTGATGCCCGGGACACAGGACGGGTCGTCACACGATGACGGACCGGCAAGAGCGGGTGCCGGCGTCGCGACGGCCACGGCCAACAGTCCCATGCCGAGCACGACCGATCGCACCGCATCACGCCGAGGACGTCGCGTTGCGAAAGAATCGAAATATTCTCCCGGAGAGACGGTTTTATCTGCTTCGGTCATGCCGACGCCCTGACCAGCTTGAATGGCATGGAGATGAACAGTGTCTTGCTGATGCCGCATGTTCCGCTGACGCCGGTCGTCTCGTCGGCGCCGGTCAGAATCGGCGAGGCCGGGTCGACGGAATCGCCGTCGGGGCTGGTGGGGGCGAAACGGAAGACCTGTAGCCCGGGCCCTGCCGGTCCGTCCGGGCATGGCTGCCAGTTGTCGACGGCGCGCTTGACAAACCAGACGCCCCCGGTCTGATAGATCGGAGCCCGCCAGCCCCAATCGCTCACGACAGTGCCGGTGCACTCGGTGGGATAACTGCACGTCGTGCTCACGGTCCACCTGCTTCTGATGCTGGCCTCGTTGTGGAAGACTTCGTTGGTTTTCGCCCACTCTCCGTTCGAGGTCGCGATGTAGGTGCCGTTGAGTCCCCAATCGTCAGCGGCGGCCACCGGTGGCGACGCAAACCCGAGCCCGATCGTTCCGGCGGCGACGATGCCCGCCAGGGCAGAACAAGCGCAGATCGTCTGCACCGCAGCATGTTTAGCGGTTCGAATGCTCCGAGGGAGGCGGGTGATCATGTGGGGAAGAGATCCTTCCACGACCGCGTCCCGGCCTGCGCGACGAGATCCGACTGCCGATATGCGGTGCCGTCGGGGGTGGCGTAGCGCCCGGTGCGCGGATCATAGGTGGCGATGGCGATCGACGGGCCGGGGCGGTGGGACGTGTACGCACTCGGGGCGGCTTCGGGGACGGTGCCGCCCTGATCGCCCGGCGCCGACTCGGGCGCGGCGGGCGGTGACGCGGGCGTCCCCGGCGGCGGCGTACCGTCCACGGGTCCGAAGATTTGGTCCCCGAAGGTGACGCGATCGTCGGGCGGAATGCCTTGCGCGAGAAGGTTCGGATCCGCCGGGTAGGGACCGAGCACGTGCTGACGGATCGCTAATGGCTCGAAGGGTTTATCGCTGTCGCAGATTTCGACGGTCGGCGCGCGCTTTCCGGGATGTCCCATGCACGGATAGTTGCGGGCGCCGCGCACCCCGATTGGGGAATCTTGCGGCAGCTTGCAATATAGGCCGTCGGGGGTGTCGATCACCGACGTGTCCTCGGGGGATCGCCAGGACGACGGCGGCAGAAAGCCCACCGTGCACGCGGGCGGGTCGCCGATCGTGAGGGTGAAGTCGCCGAGCGAGAACCCGGTGGGATTGTTTTTTGGTGCGCCGTAGGACTGAGTGGCGGCGATCGTAGGCGGCAGTAGCACCAGCAGTTGCTCCAGCGACGGGTGATACGTGACGCCCACCTGACCGAGGGTGGTGAGGTTCGCCAACAGCACGGGCAGCGTTGGTTTCGCTTGTTCGAAGAGGCGCGACGCCTCGTCGGCCGCCCCGGGCGCCGTGCGCAGTAGGGTCCGCGTCTTCGCATCGTCGTTGACGAGTTGCTGGCTGATTCCGGCGAGGCTCCGCGCCCAGGTCCGGATGGCGTCGGCAGATCGCGCCTGGCCATCCAGCAGCGGGCCGCTGTCGTCGATGAGGGACCGTGATTGCTCGGCGTTCGCGTTCACGTCGCCGATGACTCGCGACGAGGAGTCGAGCAGCGACCCGAAGTCGAACCCGGATCCGTTGAACGCCCGGAACGTTTCGTCGAGCAGGCCGCCGATCTTTTGCTTGGGAACGCTGTCGATAAGCGAGCTGACCTGATCCAGCATGGGTCCGACGGCCTGCGGAATCGAAGTTCTCCCCGCGGGGATAACCGCGCCGTCATCGAGGTACGGCGCCGCCGTGGTGGTTGGCTGCAGGTCCACGTATTGTTCGCCCACCGCGGACACACTGAGGACGGCCGCGTGCAGATTCGCAGGGATCTTCGGGGCGGTCTTCAACGACAGCGTCGCCTCCGCGCCCGTGCGTGTGGGCCGCACATCGGTGACTTTTCCGACCTCCACCCCCCGGTAAGTCACGTTCGAAAACCGGTAGAGCCCACCGGTGCCGGGCAATTCCAGCGTGACCGTGATGCGGCCGACCCCCAGCAGGGTGGGCACCTGCAGGTACTCGACGACCATCACGGCCATGCCGATGACCGACGCGATCGTGAAAATGATCAGCTGGATTCGGACGAAACGCGTCAACATCAGCGGTCCCCCACGTCCAAGGGCACGAAATCGGTCGGCGCCGGGATCGGCGCCTTCGTCACTGGTTGAGCCGTGACCGGTGCGGCGGCCGGTGCCGGGACGGCCGCCGACGGCACCGCCACTGCGGTCGGTGGCGCGGTGAGCGGCGCGTTGAGCGGGTCCTTGGTGAAGGTGCTGTACCAGGGATCCCCGGGCGCGGGGACCAACTGGGCGCCCTCCTGCCCCCACCGGGTGCCCAGCAACAGCCCCCTCTTGAGCCGCGGAATCGTGAAATCGAACGTGATGAACTCATTCAAATAGTCGCCCCGGATCGCGCGGTCGATGAAGTTCTGCGGGTACGGATAGGCAGGCGCGAAGGCGAGAACGGTGTCCAGGCTGGGGCCGACGTCGGCGAGAGCGCGCACGGTCGGTTCCAGGTTTTTGAGGTTCTGGACCAGATCGGCTTGCGTTGATCTGACCACTCCGGTCGCAGTGTTGCTGAACACCCGGAATTTGTCCAACGCAGTCGTGATCCGTGGACGTTCTTTGATCAGCACGTCCAAAGCGGGCGGAATGCGTTGCAGCGCAGTGGTTATGACACCCCGCTGGCCTGCCACAGTACCTGCGAGTGCGTCGAGTGCCGTGATGGATGCGTTGATATTGTCGCGCTGCGTATCCAGAACGCCGACGAAGTCATCGAGGCGGGTCAGCAGATCCCGGATTTTGTCTTCCCGCCCGCCCAGTGCGGCATTGAACTCGTTGACCAGAACGCCCACCTTCCCCAGGCCGCCACCGTTGACGACCACAGACAGAGAGGACAGAGTCTGCTCCGTGGACGGATACGTCGACGAGCGTTGCAGACCGATGGTCGCTCCGGGTTTGAGTCTGCCGGTCGCCGGCTGGCCCGGCGGCGGGTCCAGCGCCAGGTGCATCGAACCCAACAGGCTGGTTTGGCCGACGCTGGCCACCGCGTTGGCCGGCACCACCGCATCGGGGCGCACCGAGATCTCGACGTCGGCGTGCCAGTTCCGCAGCGTCATTTTGCCTACGCTGCCGACCACGACATCGTGGCTCAGCACCGGCGAATTCGATTCGAGTGTACCGACATTGGCGATCTCGACGTGGTAGGTCGCCGCGTCCGGACCACGCGCGACGGTGCCAGGCAGAGGCAGCGAATTCAGCCCGTCGAATGCGCATCCGGTCGCGGTCATCACCACCCACGACGTGATCGCTGTCATCCGACGCAAGGATCGGGCGACCGTCACTTTGTCCCCCCGCCCGGCTGCGCCGTGGCAGCCACCGGCGGCTGGGACTGGACCGGTAGCAACATGTCCCGCAGATTGCCCGGCGCGGGTGCCGGTTGCGCCGCCCTGGACACCCCGGGTGGAACCGGCGCACCCGGGAACAGCGCGGGCGAGGGATCTGCCGGTAACCCGTTGGGCGCATAGGCTCCCGGCGGACCGGGCGGCATTCCCCAGCCCGCCGGCGGCGGTATGTCATCGGCACCCGTGTACGCCGATACCGCCGGCGGTTCGGACGGGATCGGGGGGACTCCGCCGGACCCACCGGGAGCCAGTTTCGGATCGGAGTACACGAGATTTCCCGGGCTCGGCGATTTGGCCAGGTAGGCATTGAACGGTATCGGCAGGTAGTTGAAGTTGATCAAACGCAGTGCCGGGCCGAGGTATTGCGCGCACAGTTTGCCGGTCTCGGTTGCGGTGGCGTTCTTGACGGCCCCGATTGCCGAGCACACCAGTGTCACCGGATTGGCGAAGTTCGACATCGCGAAGGCCCCTCGGGCCGTCCCGCTGTCGGGGCTGTAGATGTTGTAGCCGTTGGCGATCGCGTTGGGTGCCACATGCAATAGGTTCTCCACCCCCATGCGGTTGTCGGCCAGATTCTGAGTCACGTTCGCCAGTCGCGAGATCTGCTCTGCGGTCTGGTCCCTGCTTCCGGCGATGAACCGCTTTACCTCGCCGACCGCCGAAGAGAGGTTGGTGAGCGCGGCGTCCAGATCGGACCGGTTGTCGTCGACGATGCTGCTCACGGTGGCGAGCCGGTCTTGAAACTGCACGATCTGAACGTTGCTGGCGCGCAGCGCCGCCACGAAGATCTGCAGGTTCTGGATGATTTCCGTGATGTTGCCACTGCCTGCGGCCAGGACGCGGCCCACGTTGGAGAGCTGGCCGATGGCCTGCCGCAGCTTGTCCCCGTTGCCCGCCATAGCATTCGCGGCGCTGTCGATGAAGCGGCCCAGCGACGTGGCCGATACTCCGTTGGCCGGGCCCAGGTCCGTCGCCAGTCGCATCAGTTGCGTTTTGACTTCGTCCCACTCGACGGGCACCGCGGTGCGCTCCACGCCGATCACCGCACCGTCCGCCATGACGGGACCTCCGGAACCGCTGGCATCGTAGGCCGGCGTCAGCTGAACGTATCGGGCCGCGACGAGGTTCTGCGCCACGATCACCGCTTTCGCGTTGGCCGGGATCGGCACGTCATGGTCGACGGCGAGGGTCATCCTGGCCTGGGTTCCCTGCGGCTCGATCGATTTGATGGTGCCCACATTGACGCCGACGACTCGCACCTCATCCCCGGGATAGATCGCCGTCGCCGAGCTGAAATATGCGGTGATGATCTTGGGCCCGAAGAACTCCTGATGCACCAGGAACGTTGTGCCACAAACGATGAGCCCTGTCAGGATCGACATCAGCACCTTGGTGATCCACGGTGGCCGCGCCCGCATCATCGTCCTCCCGGGATACCGTTGTGTGGCCAGGGGAATTCAGCTCGTGGGCCGGCGTTGTCGGGTGGTTGGCCCGCGTTGGCGCCTCGCCGGAACCCGAAGGCGTAGTCGAGGAACGGCTGCAGGGCCTGTGCCGGCAACAGGTTCCCGACGAAGGCGTTGTAGTAGAAGCCGTTGTTGACCGACTCCCCCTGCGTCACTTGGTATTTCGCCAGCCCGACGATCGCCTTGGCGATGTTGTCCCGATTCTTCTCCAGCATGGCGGTGACCGAGTTGAGTTGCTTCAGGGTCGGTGCCAGTTCCTTTTCGTTGTCGGACACCAGCCCAGACAACTGCTTGGCGAGCGCCGAAGTGTTGGCCAGCAGATTGACGACGGCGTAGCGGCGTTGCTTCAAGACCCCCATCAGGTCGTTGGCGTCGAGCAGCAAGGTGTTGACCTGTTGGCTGCGCGCAGACAGGACCGCGGTCACATCGGCGGCGCTCTTGAGCAAGTTGGCCAGTGAGTCGTTTCTGCCGTTCAGCGAGCGCGACAGCCGGCTCAGCCCGTCGAACGTGGATCCCAGCCGCGGCGCAACCCGGTCGATCGTTTCGGCCAGCGTGTCCAGCGACCGGTTGAGCGAACCGGTGTCCGTCTCGGCGGTGTTGCCGGCGAAGTCGCTGACGGCATCGGTCAACGAGTAGGGCGATGACGTCTGAGACAGCGGGATGACGTCGGACGAATGCATGACTCGGCTACCCGCCGGCTCCACCGCCAGCATTCGCGCACCCAGCACCGTCCCGGTCTTGATGTGCGCCGTGGTGCGCGATCCGAGGCGGACCTTCGCGTCCAGGGTGAAGGTCACCAGGGCCTTGCCGTGACTGAGCGCGACGTCGGAGACCGTGCCCAGCTTGACGCCCGACACCCGGACGTCGTTGCCGGCGGTCAGACCACCGGCTTCGGCGAACAGCGCTTGGTACCGGATCGACGTGGCCATCGACACCAACTGCTGGGAGCGCAATCCGATGACGATGATCAGCACAACCAGCACGAAGCCGATGAAGCCGGCCCGGATCAGGTGAGCTCCGCGATATTTGAGCATCAGGGCTCTCCGCACCTTCCGGTGTTTTGGGTGATCCATGGGAATACCGCGGTGCGGCCTTGAAGGTCGCTGACCCGAATGGAAATTCCACACAGGTATTGGTTGATGAAACTGCCGTACGCGCCGAGCCGGACGAGTTTGCGATAGTTTTCGGGAGCGCGCTGCAATGAAAGGTCCAGTCGCGCCTTGTCATTGTCGAGCAGCGGAGCCAGCCGGCTGAGTTGGCCAACGGTTCCGGCCAACGGTGGACGCGCCTGGGTTAGCAGGTCCGCCAACGATGCGGTCCCGCTGTCCAGTGCCGTGATGGCGTCACCGATGGGATCGCGATCCCGCGATAGCCCGGTAATGAGTTGTTGGAGGCGATCCACGGTCCCGGAGAATCTGTCGCCGTCTTTGGCGACCGTGGCGAGCACCTCGTTGAGATTGTCGATCAGTCGCTGCACCACAGTATCGTTGTCTGCCAACGCATTCGAAAACGACGAGGTCTTGGCGAACAGCGACTCCACATCGCCGCTGCTGCCCTGCAGAATTTGTAGCAATGAGTTGGTCAGCGCGTTGACCGCTTGCGGGTTGAGCCCCTGGATCACCGGTTTGAGTCCGCCGAGCAGCAAATCCAGGTCCAGTGCCGGCTCGGTGCGGTTTCGCGGGATCCTAGAACCGGGCGCTTGGATCGTGGTGGAACCCGGCGCATCGAGCAGCTCGAGGTAGCGGTCACCAACCAGATTGAGGTAGCGCACCGCGACCCTGGTGTTGGTGGTGAGCATGACCGCGCGGTCGGCATCGAAATCCACCAGCACCGAGTTGTCCGGCTGCAGGACGACGCCGTCGACCGTCCCCACCCGAATCCCTGCGGCGCGCACCGAATCTCCTGGCTTCAGACTGGATGCGTCAGTGAACACAGCCGAGTAGCCGTTGGTCGCACCCGTGCGGTATTGCCCGAGGATCGCGAATAGGGCCGCGGTCAACAGCAGCGTCACCACGGCGAAGGCTCCGAACTTGACGGCAGTCCCGCCCCCGCCTCTCATCCCGGCTGCCCGATCTGCGGAGTGTTGCGTGGCGGCCCGTCGATCGGGCCGAACAGCATTTGCTTGAGACGGTTGGAATTCACCAAGATTCCCTGGTTTCCGTACTGTGCCTGGTTGGCGTCGATGTCGGTGACGAGATACGGGGGGCGCTGTCCGAAGCCGATATTCGGTAGGCCCATACACTGGGGACCGCCGGTCGCCGCGACCTTGGGCAGGTTCTGCGGATACCGGTATCGTTCGGTGCCCAGCAGAAACGAATCCAGCAACAGGACGCCCGGCACGGGCAGCGGTGGGCCGGTGGCCAACGGTTTCAGGCCGGCCAGGCCGCAGGTGAGGGCCTGGTGGTATTCATTGGTCAGGTCAGTGGTGGGAGTCAGCGAATGCAGGACGGTCTCCAGCGGCTGCGCGTTGGTTACCAGCAGGTCGTTTCCGATGTCGGCCAACCCGATCGCGCTGATCAGCAGTGCGTCCAGATCCCGCTGCCGGTCGACCGCCGTATCGCTGACGCGGGTCCCGTTTTCGATTGTCCTGACAAGATCCGGGCCCGCATCGGCATACGCCCGGAGCACACCTGGTGCCACTGCCATTTCGTGGCTCAGGGTCAGAAGGCTGGGGTTGATTTTGGTCAGGAGCGTATCGAGATCGGCGAGCGTGCGACCAAACTTTGCGCCACGGCCGCTCGTCGCCTGTGCGAGCGCGCCAAGGGCTTCGTTCAGCTTCTCTGGTTCGATTTGGGACAGCACCGAGACCAGCTGTTGGAACACCGTGTTGATTTCGACCGTCACATGTTCGGAGTCAAGGATTTGGCCCGCCGTCAACGACCGCGGAGACGGATCCGGGGGTGGTATCAGTTGAACGAATTTCGATCCGAAGACGGTCGTCGATTCGATGTCTACCCGCGAGTTCGCCGGAATCAGGTGCAGCCATGACGGATCCATCGCCAGATGGATGGCCGCCCGCCCGTCCGGCAGGTTTTCGATCGAGGAGACCTTGCCGACCTGCGCGCCGTGTAGCTTCACCTTGGCGTCCGGATTCATCACCAGACCCGCACGCGGCGACATTACTGTGACCGAAACCGATTCCGAGGCACCGCCCTGAAACAGGAAGACGGTTCCCGCCACGATCGCGCCGATCGCGCCGATGATGACAAGTCCGAGCAGCGGGCGGACAGCGGAGTTCAGCACAGATTTTCTCCCTAGCCCGACAGGTTGAAGTTTCCGTTGGCCCCGTAGATGGCCAACGAGACCAGCAGGGTCACCGAGACGACAACAATCAGCGAGGTCCGCACCGCGTTGCCCACTGCCACACCTACGCCCGACGGGCCTCCGCTCGCGAAATAGCCGTAGTACGTGTGGATCAAGAGAATGGCCAAAGCCATGAGGATTGCCTGCAGAAACGACCACACCAGGTCAGTCGGGTTCAGGAACGTCGAGAAATAGTGACCGTACAAGCCTCGCGATTGCCCTAACACCACCACTGTCGTGAAGCGACTGGCGACGAACGACAAGATCACCGCGATCGAATACAACGGTGTGATCGCCAGCATCCCCGCGATGAGCCGGGTGCTGACCAAATACGAAACGGGCCGAATGCCCATGCTTTCGAGCGCGTCGATCTCCTCGTTGATCCGCATGGCGCCAAGCTGGGCGGTCACCCCGGCACCGAAAGTCGCCGCCAAGCCGATGCCGGCGACGATCGGCGCCGAGATCCGGACATTGATGAACGCCGCCAAAAACCCCGTCAACGCCTCGATACCGATATTGCCCAGGGAGCTGTACCCCTGGATCGCCAGCGTCCCACCGGTTGCCAAGGTGAGAAATCCGACGATGACGACTGTCCCGCCGATCATCGCCAATGTCCCTGAACCCATGCTGATTTCAGCGGACAACCGAATGATTTCTCGTCGGTAGCGGGTGACCGCAAACGGTGCCCCGGCGATCGACCTTCCGTAAAACACGGCGTGATCACCGATGCCGGCCAGTGCGGCAACCGGTTTGTTGATTTCCCGAACCAGGCCCGGATACGTCGCGCGTAACGCCACTGGTTACCTACTTCGCCGTCATCTGAATACCGATTGCCGTCACGACGACGTTGATGACGAAAAGCGACATGAAGGCGTACACCACGGTCTCGTTCACGGCATTGCCGACCGCCTTGGCGCCACCGCCGGTGATCGTCAGCCCGCGATAGCAGGCGACCAAGCCCGCGACCAGACCGAATAGCAGCGCTTTGACCGACGAGATGATGAGTTCGGGAATTCCGGTCAACAGGGTGATACCGGCGGCGAATGCTCCCGGGTTGACCTCCTGGACGAACACCGAAAAGAAATAGCCCCCCAATATGCCGATGATGCAGACCACGCTGTTGAGCAGGAGTGCCACCACCCCCGACGCCAGCATGCGCGGTGCCACCAGTCGCTGAATCGGATTGATGCCCAACACTTCCAGCGCGTCGATCTCCTCGCGGATGGTTCGTGAGCCGAGGTCCGCACACATCGCCGTGGCGCCCGCGCCGGCCACGATCAACACCGTGACCAACGGACCCACCTGAGTGACTGCGCCGAAGGCCGCGCCCGCCCCGGACAAATCGGCCGCACCCAACTCGCGCAGCAGGATGTTCAGCGTGAAGCTGACCAGCACGGTGAACGGGATGGCCACCAGAAGCGTCGGCATCAGCGACACCCGCGCGACGAACCAGGACTGCTCCAGAAATTCACGCCCTTGAAACGGCCTGCGGAAGACAAACTTTGCCGCATCGGCCGCCATCGCGACCAGACCACCGACGGCCTGGAAAGGGCCGCCCACGTTCCTGCCGAGCTTCGGAAGTCGCAGCGACAAGCGGCCTGACGCCTTGGTCACCACTCGAACGACTCCTCTTTTATCGTTGCCGCCGCGGTCAAAACCCAACAGATCCAACCGCGCCGACGAACAGCCCGGCCGAAACCTTCCCGGATTAGTGAGGTGACCAACACGGTGTGTCCCGCCTACCGGGAGGACTGACAGATGGCACTGGCGCGGCGGCACAGTATCGCTGGGTGACCTGTCGCCATGGATGGCATGCCCGATACGACCGTCGGGCGGTGATATCCACATGACGCCGCGTACGACTCGACGCGCCCGCGTGACGGCTTTGACGCTAACTATTTGGTTCGCGTCGGGGGCGATGCTTTTCGCACCCGCCGCGCACGCCGAGATGCACACCGGCAACTATGAGCTCGCGATCACCGGCAGGTACGACTTTCACACCTGGGTGTGGGCGATCTCGTCGTGCACCGGCAACTGCGTAACCGTCCAGGCGATACCACGGCCTGTGGCGAAGGCTTTCGAGTACCGCGGTTCGGCGCAATTCGTCGACGGCCGTTACATCTTGTCCGTCGACGTGCCGGACGGGCTGCGATGTGGCGACGTCTACTACGGCCCGGTCATCCCCACACACGACGTCTACTCATGGGATGCCATGACGTTGGCCGGTTCCCTCGACTCGTCGTTTGCCGCCGGATGCCACGGGGCGCCCGGGGGAAGCTCTACGTATCCCTTTGCGCTGGTGCGGATGTAGGAATCACGGGTTCTCGTGCGGGAGGCGGCCGTCAGCCCGGCCGCCCCCGGCCGCAACCAAACATCGGCCTGTCTCGTGATAGTCCAGATGGGGCTGCCCCCGGACGTCGGATCGCTCGCGCGGCGGCATCGCGCTGTTCGCCTGGGCCGTGACCGGAATGGCTCCCGGTGGGCGGACACCGAGTCCGATACGCCGCCGAGCCGCATCGATGATGGTCGGCACTTACAGCGTCATGTGGGAAGGCAGCGGATGGACGCACCAAACGAAGATGAAGTGGTCACTTACCGGGTGACCGCCGGTGTTGCCGTTATCACCATGAATCGTCCGCGATTTCGCAACGCACAGAACTCGGCGATGACCTATGCCCTCGACGCCGCGTTCCAACGCGCGGTCGAGGACGACGCGGCAAGCGTGATCGTCTTGGCGGGCGCCGGCGAGCACTTCAGCGCGGGGCACGATATCGGGACTCCCGGCCGCGACCACCACGTCAGTTACGACAATCGGGCCGTGCTGTGGTGGGACCATGTCGGCAAACCGGGCGGCGATCAGCGCTTCGCCCGCGAAATGGAGGTCTACCTGGGGATGTGCCGACGCTGGCGCGACATTCCCAAGCCGACCATCGCTATGGTGCAGGGCGCTTGTATCGCCGGCGGCCTGATGCTGGCCTGGATCTGCGATCTGATCGTGGCTGCCGAGGATGCCTTTTTCAGCGACCCCGTCGTGCGGATGGGCATCCCTGGCGTCGAGTACTTCGCTCATCCCTGGGTGCTCGGACCGCGGTTCGCCAAGGAGATCCTTTTCACCGGCAACAGGTTCGACGCTAGGCGCGCCTACGCGGTCGGCATGGTCAACCGGGTGGTTCCGCGTCCGGAGCTGGAGCGCGAAACCCTCAGCCTCGCAGCGCATATCGCAAAGATGCCGCGCTTCGGTCTGGCGTTGACGAAGCGATCGATCAACCAGTGTGAGGACCAGATGGGGTTACGCAACGGCATGGATGCCGTCTTCGGCCTGCATCACCTCGCCCACGCGCACAACGCAGAAGTCGGGATGGGCTCGCTTGGCGGCATGGATGTCAAGGCAATGGCCTCGGCGGGCGACGAGGCGCCTGGGTGCCATGCTCAGCCATGAGGTGCGCGACGAGCTGGCCGCCGACTTGGCGCAAGCCGAGCGGAGCGGCGAGCCGATCGCCCCGCTTACCGCCGCCTATCCGGACATCGACGTCGTCGACGCGTATGAGATTCAGCTGATCAACATCCGCCAGAAGGTCGCGGAGGGGGCTCGGGTGGTGGGCCACAAGGTCGGCCTGTCCAGCAAGCCGATGCAGCAGATGATGGGTGTCGACGAGCCGGACTACGGGCATCTGCTCGACGAGATGCAGCTGTTCGAGGGCGTTCCGGTTAAAGCCGGCAACTACCTATACCCGCGAGTGGAGGTGGAAGTGGGGTTCGTCCTTTCCGCTGATCTGCCGGGAGCCGGCTGCACCGAGGACGACGTGCTGGCGGCCACCGAGGCGCTCGTCCCCTCGATCGAGCTGATCGACACCCGGATCACCAACTGGAAGATCGAACTCTGCGACACCATCGCCGACAATGCGTCGTCGGCGGGTTTCGTGCTGGGTAGGGCCCGGGTATCGCCGGCTGATCTCGACCTTACGAAAATCAACGCGGTCTTACGGCGCGGCGGCGAACTGATCGCCCAGGGCCGCAGCGACGCCGTGCTCGGTAACCCGGTTACCGCGGTGGCCTGGCTGGCCCGCAAAGTTGAAAGCTTCGGGGTGAGGCTGCGCAAAGGCGACGTGGTGCTGCCCGGCTCCTGCACGAAGGCGATCGACGCCCGCGCGGGTGACGAGTTTGTCGCGGAGTTTACCGGGCTGGGTTCGGTCCGATTGTCGTTGGAATAAAGGAGGATTCATGCCGACTAAGGCGACTGTGGCCATTGTCGGGTCGGGGAATATCAGCACTGACCTGCTCTACAAGTTGTTGCGTTCGGATTGGCTGGAACCGC
>NZ_MBEI01000029.1 GCF_001953985.1 Mycobacterium colombiense | reverse complement strand
TGGAGCGGCTCAACCCGACCCGATCGTTGGCCCATCACCCGCTGGTGCAGGTGGTGTTGGCCTGGCAGAACTTCGCCCGAGAAGACGGCGCACCCGCCGGGCTGGCGTTGGGTGATCTGCAGGTCACACCGCTGTCGGCCGACACCCAGGTCGCCCGCATGGACCTGACGTTTACGTTGGGCGAACGCTGGAGTCAGGCCGGCGATCCCGCCGGGATCGGCGGGTCGGTGGAGTTCCGCACCGACGTGTTCGACGCGGCAAGCATCGAAACGCTGATCGCACGGCTGCAGCGGGTGTTGATGGCGCTCACCGCCGACCCCACCCGGTTGTTGTCGTCGGTGGATGTACTCGACGCCGGCGAGCACGCCCGGCTCGATGAGATGGGCAACCGGGCAGCACTGACCCGGACGGTGTCAACGGCGGCGTCGATTCCAGCGGTGTTCGCCGAGCAGGTGGCCCGCACCCCGAATGCCGTAGCGCTAGTGTGCGGCGGTCGCTCGATGACGTATCGCGAGCTTGATGAGGCCTC
>NZ_MBEI01000028.1 GCF_001953985.1 Mycobacterium colombiense | reverse complement strand
TTGGCCGGCGAGCAGCCAGTCTTCCACGCCACCAACGCCGGCACCGACCGCGCCCCGGTCACCCCGCACAGCCCGTCGCGATCGATCTCGGCCACGATCTCCACCATGCGCCCATCAATCGCATTGCGCTGACCGCTCAACTCCGCCCACTCCTCGAACAACACCTCAAGACGCTCACCAGGACTCGCCACCACGGCGCCAGCAGATGCGGTCGAAGTCATGACGCCATCATGACAGCCACCACCGACAAGTTCGGGCCGCCCGATCCCCGCTGAAGAATTCGGTGCGCGCATCCCCCGGCCCACGGCGGCAAGCAACAGGCCAGGCCTTGGAACCACATCAGCGAGCTGCTGATGACATCACCACCGGGTCGTCGTCGTCCCACAGCAGCAGTTGACGAACCGCCGGGCGCGGACCGTAGGGCCGCAGCATGGTGCTGGCCGGGCGCGGGCGCACCCGTTGCGGCCACCAGAACCAGCGCCCGAGAAGCCTTGCGACAGAAGGTGTCATGAACGAGCGCACGATCAGCGTGTCGAACAGCAGGCCGAGCCCGATCGTCGTTCCGATCTGGCCGAGCACCTGAAAACCGCTGAACACGAACGCACACATGGTGACGGCGAAAACGATGCCGGCCGAGGTTACGACGGAACCGGAGCCGGCCATCGCCCGGATGATGCCCGTGTTCAGGCCGGCATGGATCTCCTCTTTGAAGCGGGAGATCAACAGCAGGTTGTAGTCGGATCCGACCGCCAGCAACAGGATCACCGCCAGCGCCAGCACGACCCAGTACAGCTGGATGCCGAATATGTACTGCCACACCAGGACTGACAGGCCGAACGAGGCCCCCAGCGACAGGGCCACCGTGCCGACGATCACCAGCGCGGCGATGAGGCTGCGCGTGATGATCATCATGATCAGCAGGATGAGGCTCAGCGCGGCGAACGCCACGATCATCAGGTCGTACTTGGCGCCATCCTGGATGTCCTTGTACGTCGCGGCGGTACCGCCGACGTAGATGCCCGCCCCGGCCATGGGCGTGCCCTTCAAAGCCTCGTGCGCGGCCTTGGTAATCGGATCGATGTGCGAAATGCCCTCGGGCGTAGCGGGATCGCCTTCGTGCGTGACGATCATCCGGGCGGCCTTGCCGTCCGGGGAGAGGAACAGCTTCAGTCCACGCTTGAAGTCGGGGTTGTTGAACACCTCGGGCGGCAGATAGAAGGTGTCGTCGTTCTTGGCCGCGTCGAAGGCGCGCCCCAACGCCGTCGCGTTGTCGATCGCGGCCGCGGTCTGCGCGTAGATGCCGGACAGCGTGGCGTAATTCGCCAGCGTCAGATCGCGATTGGTCTGCTGGCTTTGGATCTGCGGCGGGATCAGCGCCGTTAGTTTGGGCTGCAACGCGTCGAGCTTGTCGAGCGACGCCGTGAGGTTTTCGAACTTCTCGGTGAGCTGGTCGATCCCGTCGATGGCGTCGAACAGGGAACGGAACGCGAAGCACGCGGGAATGTCGTAACAGTGCTTCTCCCAATAGAAATAGCTGCGCACCGGCCGGAAGAAGTCGTCGAAATTCGCGATCTTGTCGCGCAGGTCCTGGATGGTACCGAGCGTGTCGTGAAAGCTCTGAGTCTCGTCGTGGGTGGTGCCGGCGAGCTGCTGCTGCAGGGTGTACTGCTGCTTGAGGATGTTGATGGTCTTGGTCAGTTCGTTGGCCTGCTTGAGGGCATCGTCGGCCCGATCTCGTTGATACGTCAGGTTTTGCTGCTGCGCCGCGCTGGAATTGCTGACCACGAACGCGAGCGAACTGTGCACGAGCGGGGTGCCCAACGGCCTGGTGATGGTCTGCACCTGCGCGACGCCGGGAACGTGGAACACCGCCTTGGCCACCTTGTCCAACACGAGCATGCTTTCCGGGTTACGCATGTCGTGATCGGTTTCGACCATCAGCAGCTCGGGCTCCAGCCGGGCCCGCGAGAAGTGCTTCTCGGCCGCGGTGTAGCCGACATTGGCCGGCGCGCTGGCCGGCATGTAGGGCCGGGTGTCGTAGCTCGTCTTGTAGCCGGGCAGGGCGATCAGGCCGACCAGGGCCAGCGCGCACGCCGCCGCGAGCACGGCACCGGGCCAGCGGACGATGGCGGTGCCGATGCGCCGCCAGCCGCGGGTTCGTATCGCCCGCTTGGGGTCGAAGATGCCCACCATCGCACCCAGGGTGAGGATCGCCGGCCCCAGGGTGAGCGCGGCGAACAGCGCGACCAGGATGCCCAATGCGGCTGGTACGCCCAGGCTTTGGAAGTACGGCAACCGGGTGAAGCTCAGGCACGCGACCGCACCGGCCACGGTGAGCCCGGAGCCCAGCACGATGTGCGTCGTGCCGTGATACATCGTGTAGAAGGCCTTCTCGCGATCCTCACCGGTGCCGCGCGCCTCCTGATAGCGGCCGACGAAGAATATCGCGTAGTCGGTTCCGGCCGCGATCACCAGCAGCGTCAGCAGATTCGTCGCATACGTCGATAGACCGATCACGCCGGCGTTACCCAAAAACGCGACAAGTCCTCGGGCGGCTGACATTTCGATGAGCACCGTGGCGAGCACCAGCAGCGTGGTGAGTACCGAGCGGTACACGAAGAACAGCATCAGCGCGATCACCCCGATGGTGATCCCGGTGACCTTCGCGGTGCCCTTGCTGCCGACGTCGAACTGATCGGAGATCAGCGGCGCCGCACCGGTCACATAGGTTTTGACGCCGGGCGGCGGCTTCATGCGGTCGATGATGTCGCGCAGCGCCCCGACGCCCTCGTTTGCCAGCGCCGAGCCTTGATTGCCGGCAAGGTTCACCTGAACATAGGCGGCCTTGCCGTCGCTGCTCTGCGATCCCGCCGCGGTCAGGGTGTCGCCCCAGTAATCCTGGACGTGTTGGACGTGCTTGTGGTCCTGCTCGATCCTGCGGACCATCTCGTCGTAGAAGCGGTGGGCGTCGGCGCCCAGCGGCTTGTCGCCTTCCAACACGATCATCGCCGAGCTGTCGGTGGTGAACTCTCCGAACTTCTCGCCGATGCGCTTGATCGCCTTGAGCGACGGCGCATCTGGCGAGTTCAACGCCACGTTGTGGGTCTTGCCCACGTCTTCCAGCTGCGGCACCGCGATGTTGGTGAGGGCGGCCAGCGCGACCCAGAACAGCAGGATCGGCAGCGCGAGGCGGCGGATGGTGCGCGGCACGAACGGGCGCGAGTGTTGATCGTTGCTCATCCAGATTTATCCAGACAGAAGGTGTAGGCGTCGACTTTGTTGACGGTGCGTTGGTCTTTCACTTCTCCGTTGACGGTGATGCGGCAGCCCAGGGTGTCCCCGTTGCCCTGCGCGACGACGTTGCCGATGACCGCGGGCTCGGTCGTGGTGATGGTGAACGACCACGGCAGGGGCGCGTCCTTGACTTGCTGCGGCTGGGCGTTGACGTCGAGGTAGTTGATGGTCGCAGTCGCGCCCGGTGCACCGAAGACCTCCAGCACGACCTGCTTGGGGTTGAACGGGACGATCTCGTTGGACAGGCCGCTGTTGGCCGAGGTGCTGTTGTGCGACCACAGGATTCCGTGCAGGCGATAGATTCCGAATCCGGCGAGCACGACGACCACCACGGCGACGAGCACCATCCACCCCCGCTTCACCAGGGACGCGATCGAAAAGCCGTTCACCCGTTAGCCTTTCGAAGATCGGGCGACAAGATTCCACTCAAGCCAAACACGGCTGCCAACACCGTGAGTGTGATCGACAGCTATGACAGTACGGTACGGGACCGTACTGTACAAGAGACGCGGGCGTATATATTTTCCGGCCGGCGCCGGCGCTTACATGCGGCGTCTTTACTCCGCCGGCCTGGTCAGGCCGGGGATCAGGAACCCGTCGACGAACGCTTCCACGGTGCCTCGAGTGGGCGGGCGACCGGGCAGGATCGACCGGAAGATGAGATAGCCGGGCAGCAGGTCCCAGAGCTCGTCGGTGATGACGTCCTCGGAGATCTCGCCGCGGTCGGCAGCCTGATGCAGCACGTGCTGGATCGTGGCCTTGCGTTGGTCCAGGAACTGATGCTGCATGGCCTCGTTGAGCGCGGGGTGGCGCGACACCTCGACCATCACCGCGCGGATAGTGCCGGCGTGCTGCCCGCACTCCTGGGTGATGGTCTCGCCCAGGCTCAGCAGGTCGCCACGCAACGTGCCGGTGTTCGGCGGAACGGCCACCTGGCGGACGCCTTCGATGAAGGCCGCCAGCACCAGTTCGGCTTTGGACGGCCAGCGTCGGTAGACCGTGGCCTTGCTGGCGCGCGCGGCGTTGGCCACCGCATCCACCGTCAGCTGGTCGTAGCCGTGTTCCTGCAGCAGCGCCAGGGTCACGGCCAGTATCTCGGCCTCGCGCGGCGACCACGGCGACGCGTGCTCACACCGGTCGGCCGTCTGGGTCATAGAGCCCACGATAGAGCCGGTCGGGCGCTGCGGACCACTTTCGGTGCACTCGGGCCCCCACGAATGTGAATTCGTCAGCGGGAGGACATCAGCGCGCGTTCGATGTCGGCGAGTAGGTCGTCGGTGTCCTCGATGCCCAGCGAGATGCGCGCGAATCCGTCGGCGACCGGGTCTCCCCAACGCGCCCGGCGGTCCACCGACGTGTGCAGGCCTCCGAAACTGGTGGACGCGATCAGCAGTTCGCTGCGGTCCACCAGCGCGTGCACCGCGGCCGCGTCGGCCAGTTCGATGGAGACCAGCGCCCCGAATCGGCGCATCTGGGCCATGGCCACCTGATGCGCGGGGTCGTCGATCAATCCCGGGTAGCGCACCGACCGCACCGCCGGGTGGCGGGCCAGCATCGTCGCCAGCGCGCGGGCGTTCTGGCATTGCCGTTCGAAGCGCAATCCGGCAGTTGCCATGCTGCGCAACAGAAGCCACGCCTCGAACCCGCCCAGGATCGCGCCGGCGAGCAGCCGGTGTCGCTCCACCGCGGCCAGCAGCTCGGGGTGGCTGGTGGCGACGTAGCCGGCCAGCAGGTCACCGTGACCGGACAGGGCCTTGGTCGCACTGGCCACCACCGCGTCGGCGCCCAACGACAGCGGCTGCTGACCCAGGGGCGTGGCGGCGGTGTTGTCGACGACCAAGCGCGCGTTGCGGTCCCGGCAGATGCCGGCCAGCCGGTGCACGTCGATCACGTCCAAGGCCGGGTTGGTCGGCGTTTCGGCCAGCACCACGTCGGCGTGCGCGGCGGCGTCGTAGATCTGGTCGCTCGACGCCTCGATGACCGTCACACCGGCGGTCAGCAGGTCTTCGCGGGCGTAGCGGCGCACCTGGTAGTAGCCGTCGGCCGGCACCACCACCGTCGATCCGGGCGTCGCCAGCGCGCGCAGCACAGCGCCGATGGCCGCCATGCCCGAGCCGAACACCCGCGCGCCGGTGGCTCCCTCCAGCTCGGCGAGCGCCGACTCCAGTTGTCGCCAGGTCGGATTGGAGCCGCGGCCGTAGTTGTCTAAGGAACTCGTTTCGTCGGCGTCCAGGTGATAGGTGGCGGCGAGCACCGCCTGCGGCGCCACCGGCTGACCCGAAATCGCCTCGACGTCAATGGCTTTGAGGCTCCGCGTGGAGTCACCGTACCGACTGCCCATCGGCTCACTCCGCCGGGGTTTCGGGCGGGCCCTCGTCCAGCAGCCTCCGGAAGCCGTCCTCGTCGAGGACGGGCACCCCCAGCTCGATCGCCTTGTCGTACTTGGACCCCGGCGAATCGCCGGCCACGACGTAGTCGGTCTTCTTCGACACCGAGCCGGCGGCCTTGCCCCCGCGCGTCAGGATCGCCTCCTTGGCGTCATCGCGGGAAAAGCCGCCGAGCGAGCCGGTGACCACCACCGTCAGCCCCTCCAGCGTGCGCTGCACACTGGTGTCGCGCTCGTCGGCCATCCGCACGCCGGCCGCGCGCCACTTCTCGACGATCGCGCAATGCCAGTCGACGGTGAACCATTCGGTGAGCGCCGCCGCGATCGTCGGCCCGACGCCTTCCACCGCGGCCAGCCGCTCGGTCGACGCCGACACGATCGAGTCCAGATCGCCGAACTCTGTCGCCAGGGCGCGCGCGGCCGTCGGCCCGACGTGCCGGATCGACAACGCCACCAGGACCCGCCACAACGCCACCTTCTTGGCCTTGTCCAGGTTGTCCAGCAGCCGTTTGCCGTTGGCGGACAGGGCGCCGGCCTTCGTCCGGAACAGCTCGGTGCGCAACAGGTCGTCCTCGGTCAGCGTGAACAGGTCGCCCTCGTCGGCGATCACCCCGGCCTTGAGCAGTGCGATGGCCGCTTCGTAACCGAGGCCCTCGATGTCGAACGCACCGCGCCCGGCGACGTGGAACACCCGCTCCCGCAACTGCGCCGGACACGACCGGGCATTGGGGCAGCGGATGTCGGCGTCGCCCTCCTTGGCCGGCGCCAGCGTGGTGCCGCACTCGGGGCACGCGGTGGGCATGACGAATTCGCGTTCGGAGCCGTCGCGCAGGTCGACGACGGGACCGAGCACCTCCGGGATCACGTCGCCGGCTTTGCGGATCATCACGGTGTCGCCGATCAGCACGCCCTTGCGTTTCACCTCGGCGGCGTTGTGCAGGGTGGCCAGCCCCACCGTCGATCCGGCCACCTTCACCGGCGTCATGAAGGCGAACGGGGTGACGCGGCCGGTGCGCCCGACGTTGACGCGGATGTCGAGCAGCTTGGTCTGCGCCTCCTGCGGCGGGTACTTGTAGGCGACGGCCCAGCGCGGCGCGCGGGAGGTGGTCCCGAGCCGGCGCTGCAACGCGACGTCGTCGACTTTGACTACCACGCCGTCGATTTCGTGCTCGAGATCGTAGCGGTGCTCACCCCAGTAGCCGATCCGTTCCTCCACGGCGGCCAGGCCGCGCACCCGCGCGGTCTGTTCGGCGACCGGCAGCCCCCAGGCTTTCAGCGCGGTGTAGGCCTCGTGCTGTGTCTTCGGTGCGAATCCCTCGGTGCGGCCGATGCCGTGGCAGATCATCCGCAGCTTGCGCCGGGCGGTGACGGCCGGGTTCTTCTGGCGCAGCGACCCCGCGGCGCTGTTGCGCGGGTTGGCGAACGGCGCCTTGCCGTCTTCGACCAGGCTGGCGTTGAGCGCCTCGAAATCGGAGAGCAGGAAGAACGCCTCGCCGCGCACCTCGAGCAGGGCGGGAGTCGGGAAGTCCTTGCTGGCGGACAGCCGCTCGGGGACGTCGTCGATGGTGCGCGCGTTGAGCGTCACGTCCTCGCCGACCCGGCCGTCGCCGCGGGTCGCGGCGCGTTCCAGCCGGCCGTCGCGGTACACCAGCGCCAGGGCGACCCCGTCGATCTTGAGTTCGCAGAGGTAGTACGGCTCCTTGCCGACCTCGGTCTCGACGCGGTTGTTCCAGGCCACCAGCTCGTCGCGATCGAAGACGTCGTCGAGGCTCAGCATCCGTTCCAGGTGCTGCGCCTCGCCGAACTCGGTGGCAAAACCCGCCCCGCCGACCAGCTGGGTCGGGGAATCGGCCACCCTCAGCTCGGGGTGGCGCTCCTCCAACGCGAGCAGCTCGTTGAACATCGCGTCGAAGTCCGCATCCGAGATGATCGGGGCGTCCTTGATGTAGTAGCGGAACTGGTGTTCACGGACCTCTTCGGCGAGGTCCTGCCACTGCCGGCGAACCTCGGGCGGTACCGAATCAGCTTCTGCTGCGCTCACCTTGGCAGGCTATCCGAGGACACCGACGCGAAACCGGGCGCGCTCGGTCCTCCACTCAGTCCTCCACGTAGGCGCGCAGCCGATCCATCGCGGCATCCCAGCGCCGGGACAGCTGACTCAGGTAGTCGCTGGCCGACGCCAGCGGCTTGGTCTGCACCGTCCAGACCCGCTCGCGGCCCCGCCGGCTGCTGGTCACCAGCCCGACGGACTCCAGCAGCTGCAGGTGCTTGCTGGCCGCCTGCCGGGAGACCGGTATGACGCTGGTGACCTGCGATGTCGAACTGGGCCCCTGATCGCAGAGCCGCACGATGATGCGCAGCCGGTTGGGATCGCCGAGCGCGTCGAAGAGCGGCGCGTCGACGGCGACTTTCATACCCGGACGCCTTCGATGTACCTGCGCACCAACGTGGTCTGGATCGCCCAGCCCTCGCCGTTGGCCTCGAACGCTCCCCCGCGGCGCGCCTCGGGAATCGCCTCGAAACCGGATTCGGTGATGGTCAGCAGCACGCCGTCGGGCTGCTCGGACAGGGTGAACTCGACGAGCGTGGTCGGCTCGTGGTCGTAGTCGACGTCCGGGTCGACGGCGAACGGATGCCAGCGGTAGGCGAACCGGCACCGCGGCTCGAGGGCGACGATCTGCCAGGTGCTGCGCACCCCGGCGTGCGGCTCCTGACGCTTGGCGACCTCATCGTCGACGACGGTCGGGGTGATCGCCGCGGTCACCGACGTCCCGGCGACGAACGGCCCGTCGAAGCGCACCCCGAACCAGCGGCCGAACTCCTCGGCGTCGCTGATCGCCCGCCACACCCGCTCGAGCGGCGCGCGCAGCACCACCTGCTTCTCGATCTTCATATGCAACCTCCTGGTTGCCTATCACTTCAGCACAGCACGCCCAGAAACGCAACCTCCCGGTTGCCTATCCGATGGCGTCGGGATCCTCGGCGAACATTTCGGCCGCCTTGCGGGCCAGCTCGATCGCGGTCCGCGCCCACTCCGGCGTCGCACCCGCCAGACCACACGCGGGCGTGACGCCGATGCGGTCGCGCAGCGTCGAGCGGGCGAAGCCGAGCCGATCGGTCACCCCGACCACCGCGGCGGCCACCTCCTCCGCCGACGGCCGGCGCGGCGGGGCGTTGCCGGCGACCACTCCCAGCGCGACGGTGCGGCCGGACTCCACGAACTCGGCGACACCGTCCAGATCGGCCGCGCTCAGCGCGCCGGCGTCTACCGAGACGGCTCGAAAGGCACTGCGCTGCAACAGGTCCCATGGCAGACCGGGGGCGCAGCAGTGCAGCAGCGCCTCTCCGCCCACCGTCTGGGCGCAGGCGTCGAGCAGGCCCGCGGCCACCTCCTGGTCGATCGGCGCCACCGGGCTCAGCGCGGTCACCCCGCTCAGCCCGCCGCCCAGCGCCCTGGGCAGCGACGGCTCGTCGAACTGCACCACCACCTCCGCCTCGAGCCGGCGGGCCAGCCCCGCGCGATGCGCGGAGACGCCCTCGGCCAGCGACGCCGCCAGGTCGCGCAGCGCCCCGGGGTCGGTGATCGCCCGGTGGCCGTTGGACAGCTCGATCTCGGCGGCCAGGGTGATCGGGCCCGGCGCCTGCACCTTCACCACCCGGCCGTCGTTGCGCAGGCCGGCGGCCTCCCAGGCCTCTTCCAGCGCGTCCATGTCCTCGTCGAGCAGGCTGACGGCGCGGTGGGTGACCGCACCGGGCCGGGCGGCGAGCCGGTAGCCGCGCGGCACCGTGTCGATGGCCACGTCGATCAGTAGCGCGCCGGCCCGGCCGAGCATGTCGGCACCCACCCCGCGCGCCGGCAGCTCGACGATGTGCGCCAGCGCGCCCGCGAGTTCACCCACGACGACTTCGGCGGCCTGGCGCGCGGCGATGCCGGGCCACGATCCGACACCGCTGGCGTTGGCAAAGGGATGGGTGAAACCACTCACCGGGCAACCGTATTCGACGTCGGACCACCCGCCGGTCGGCAGGGGTCTGTGTGCCGCGGGACGGCGCGGGTAGGTTCAACGCCGAAGGGGTGCGAAAACGTGTCGCAGACGGCGAAATCGGCGTGGCTACCGGTGTTGTGCGCGGTGGTGGCGCTGGTGGCGGCGTGCACCCGGGTGGTGGACGGCGCGGCCGTGGCGGGATCCGGCGCCAACCGCAGGGTGGTGCAGGGCGTCGACGTCGACACGATCCTGCTGGATCAGTCGCGGATGCGCGCGATCACCGGCGCCGGTGACCATCTGACCATCATCCCGTCGATGGACGGCACCAGCCCGGTGGACATCGAGGCGCTGGCCGATACCGCGCCGCGCGAGTGCCGGTTCATCTACGCCGAGACCGCGACCTTCGGGCACGACCTCGAGGCGTTCCACAAGACGACGTTTCAGGACCCACCCGACGGCGCGCTGATCTCCGAAGGCGCCGCGGCCTACCGCGACGCCGACACCGCCCGGCGCGCCTTCGGCACCCTGGTCGGCACCGTCGGCGACTGCGCGAACGGCTCCAGCGGCCAGCTCTACGTCGGCGACTGGAAAGCCGACGCCACCTCGCTGCACCTGCGGCCCGGCGGGTGCGGCCGCGACTACCGGATCCTGTCTGTGGCCATGCTGGAGGTCACCTTCTGCGGCTTCGCACAATCGGTGTCCGACATCGTGATGACGAATATCTCCGCGAACATGCCGCGGTAGCCCGGATTCAGCGGGTGGTGCCGGCGATGGTGGCGCTGCCGAGCACCTCGTCACCGTCGGGATCGGGCCGGTACAGCACCAGCGTCTGCCCGCGGGCCACGCCGCGCATCGGCGCGCGCAGCCGCACCACGAGCTCGTCGTCGACCAGTTCGGCTATCGCGTCGGCCGTTTGGCCGTGCGCGCGCACCTGAACCGCGCACTCGACCGGGCTGGACGGCGTGACGCCCGAGGTGAAAATCGGTGTCCGCCCGACCATTTCGCGTATCTCGAGATCGGCCGCCTCGCCCACGTGCACGGTCGACGTCTCCGCATCGATCGCGGTCACGTAACGCGGCCGGCCGTCGGGTCCCGGACCGGCGATGCCGAGCCCCTTGCGCTGCCCGACGGTGAACCCGTGCACGCCGTCGTGCTCGGCGAGCACGGTCCCATCGGCGTTGACGACCGCACCGCGGCGCACCCCGATGCGCTCGCCCAGGAAGGCGCGGGTGTTGCCCGACGGGATGAAGCAGATGTCGTGGCTGTCCGGCTTGTCCGCGACGGTCAGGCCGCGCCGGGCGGCTTCGGCCCGGATCTGCGGCTTGGGGGTGTCCCCGATCGGGAACGCCGCGTGGCGCAGCTGCGCGGCGCTCAGGACGGCCAGCACGTAGGACTGGTCCTTGTCGTGATCGACGGCGCGGCGCAGCCGGCCATTCGAGAGCCGGGCGTAGTGGCCGGTGGCCACCGTGTCGAACCCGAGCGCAATGGCTTTCGCGGACAGCGCCGAGAACTTGATCTTCTGATTGCACACCACGCACGGGTTGGGGGTTTCGCCGCGCGCGTAGGACGACACGAATTCGTCGATGACGTCCGCCTGGAACCTCTCTGCGAAATCCCAGACGTAGAACGGGATTCCGAGCACATCCGCGACGCGGCGCGCGTCGGAGGCGTCTTCCTTCGAGCAGCACCCGCGCGAGCCGGTGCGCAGCGTGCCGGGCGCGCTGGACAGCGCCAGGTGCACGCCGACGACGTCGTGTCCGGCGTCGACCATCCGGGCGGCGGCGACCGACGAGTCGACGCCACCGCTCATGGCAGCAAGAACTTTCACTTACGACGCCCCCGCTGCGGCCAGCGCGGCGCGACGGGCGCGGTCCACCGCGCCGGGCAGTACCCGCAGCACCTCGTCGACGTCGGCGTCGACACTGGTGTGCCCCAACGACAGTCGCAAAGACCCGCGGGCGCTGGTCGCGTCGGCGCCCATCGCGATCAGCACGTGCGAGGGCTGGGCGACGCCGGCGGTGCACGCCGACCCCGTCGAGCACTCGATTCCGTTGGCGTCCAACAGCATCAGCAGGGCATCGCCTTCACAGCCGCGGAAGGTGAAGTGCGCATTGCCGGGCAGGCGGAGCGGATCGCGTGCCCCGTTGAGTGTGACGTCCTCGATGCCGCCCAGCACCCCGTCGACCAGCCGGTCGCGCAACGCCCGCAGCCGGGCGCTGTTGGCCTCGAGCCCGTCGACCGAGATCCGGGCCGCCGCCGCCATTCCGACCGCCCCGGCGACATCGGCGGTGCCCGAACGGATGTCGCGCTCCTGCCCGCCGCCGTGCGCCAGCGGCACGCACGCGACGTCGCGGCGTAGCAGCAGCGCCGCCACCGCGGGCGGGCCGCCGAACTTGTGCGCGGTCACGCTCATCGCCGACAAACCGCTGGCGGCGAAGTCGACCGGCAGCTGCCCCACCGCCTGCACGGCGTCGCTGTGCATCGGGACGCCGAATTCGGCCGCGACGGCGGCGAGTTCGGCGGCCGGCATCACGGTGCCGACCTCGTTGTTGGCCCACATCACCGAGACCAGCGCGACGTCGTCGTGGCGGGTGAGCACCTCACGCAGCGCCGCCGCCGACACCGACCCGTCCGCGGCGGTCGGAAGCCAGGTGACCTCGGCGCCCTCGTGTTCGACGAGCCAGTTCACCGAGTCCAGCACGGCGTGGTGTTCCACCTCGCTGGTGACGATGCGCCGGTGCCGCGGCTCGGCGTCGCGGCGGGCCCAGTAGATGCCCTTGACCGCCAGGTTGTCGCTCTCGGTGCCGCCGGCGGTGAAGATGACCTCCGACGGGCGCGCGCCCAGCCGGTCGGCGATCAGCTCACGGGATTCCTCGATGCGGCGCCGCGCCGCACGGCCGCTGGTGTGCAGCGAGGACGCATTGCCGACCGTGCCCAGCACAGCGGTCATCGCCTCGACGGCGGCGGGGTGCATCGGGGTGGTGGCGGCGTGATCCAGGTAGACCATGACGCGACCCACGATACCGGCCCGCCCGTTCGCTCAGGCCACCAGCACGTGCCCGTGACCAGCGCGCCGGTCGGTCCCGGCACCCACCGCGGACTGGCACCGGCCGGCCAGGGCACGCCGGTCGGTCCCGGGCAGCTGCAGAGACTCGACGTGCACCCGGGCCAGCGTGCGCGGCACCACGAGCAGCCGACGGATCGAGCTGAGCAGGGTCTCGTCGCCGACGAAGGCCGGCACCGTCGAGGGGCTGCCGTCCACGTGGTGATAGGTCAGCCGCAGCGGCTGCACCGGACGGCCGGCGTCGATCGCGGCCTGGAACATCGCCGGATAGAAGGCGCCGCGGTCCCGGCCGCACCAGGTGGTGCCCTCCGGAAAGGCGACGACCGTCTGACCGGCGCGCTGGCGGCGGGCGACGGCGTCGACCACGCCGGGCAGGCGCCGCAGACTGGACCGCTCGATCGGGATGATCTTCAGGAAGCGGGCCACGATCCCGGTCGCCGGACCGGTGAACATGTCGGCCCGCGCGACGAACGACCCCGGCAACACCGAACCGATGGCGAAGACGTCGAGCCAGGACATGTGCGGGCTCACCACCAGCACCCCGCTCAGGTTGCGAATCGGGTTGCCGGTCACGGTGATTCGGACACCCAGACAGCGCAGCACCAAGCGGCAGTAGATGCGTTGCACGCGGGTGCGGCCGGGCAGCGGCACCGCCAGCAGCGGCAGCCCCGGCGCCAGCAGCAGCGCCAGCGCGAGGCGAAGCGTCACCCGCAGCGCGCTGCGCAGCGGTCGCGACGCCACCACGTCGCCCGCACCCACACAGCCGGCGTCGCACGAGGCGCGCGGTAGCCAGGAGTGCCCGGTGCCCGCGGGGGCGGTCATCGCTCGCCGCCCGCCATTTCCGACGCCGCGGAGACCGATCGGAGTCGCTTGAGATATCGGACGTCGGCGTGCGCCTTGTCCAGCAGGACGCAGAAATCGCCGACGCCGAAGTCCGGGTCGTGCGCGGGCTCGCCGCACACCTGGGCGCCCAGCCGCAGGTAACCGCGCAGCAGCGCCGGCACCGAGGGCCGCGCCGGCGGCGCGATGTCGTCGATCGCCGTCCCGTCCACGACCACCGGCCGGTGCGGGTAGACGCGGTATTCCGGCGGGGCCCCGTGCCGGCTCAGGATGAAGTCGCGGACGCCGCGCAGCTGGCTGCCCGGCGGTACGTCGGATTCGCCGCCGATGGGCACCGACACGCACCCGGTCACGTGGTCGTAGCCGTAGCGGTCCAGATAGGCCAGGATGCCCGCCCACATCAACAGGACGACGCCGCCGTTGCGATGCCCGTCGCGCACCACGGCGCGTCCCATCTCCACCAGGGAGGACCGCAGCGGGTCGAGCGCGCGGATGTCGAACTCGGTGGCGGTGTAGAGCCCGCCGGCCGCGATGGCCCCCGCCGGCGCCAGCATGCGGTAGCAGCCGACCAGTTCACCGGTGTCGTCGTCGCGCACCAGCAGGTGGTCGCAGAACTCGTCGAACCTGTCGACGTCCCGTCCTTCCTGGTCGGCCGCCGGCAGTGCGAAGCCGGGCGTGCTGGTGAACACGTCGTACCGGAGTCGCTGCGCCGCCTCGATCATGGCGGGGTCGGTGGACAGCAACAGGGAGTAGCGGGGTGCGGCCGACGAGCTGGTGGCCGTACCGGTCGGCTTATCGCTGGGTATGAGGACTGAAGCAATGCTCATGAACCCCAACGTGGCGTAGTCGATGTGCTAGTCGGCATCGACGCTGTGACGTGTCGGTGCACGTGAGATGACGAACTGTTGCGAAAAAATGAGCGCCCCGGGTGCCGGAGAACCGATATACGGCTTCGCAACGCGCTAGCACGGGCGCTAGCGGATTCGGTGTTCGGTGCATGGTGCAGAGACCGCGCCGGCACGCAGGAACGCAAAAGCCCCCGGCACCGCGGCGCCGGGGGCTTGAGGCCGAGAAACTCAGCCCTTGCGCGTCTTGATCGCCTCGGTCAGCTGCGGAGCGACCTTGAACAGGTCGCCCACCACGCCGTAGTCGGCGATCTCGAAGATAGGTGCCTCTTCGTCCTTGTTGACCGCGATGATCGTCTTGGACGTCTGCATGCCCGCGCGGTGCTGGATGGCACCGGAGATGCCCAGCGCGATGTAGAGCTGCGGCGAGACCGTCTTACCGGTCTGGCCCACCTGGAACTGGCCCGGGTAGTAGCCGGAGTCGACGGCGGCGCGCGACGCACCGACGGCCGCACCCAGCGAGTCGGCCAGCTCCTCGACGACGCTGAAGTTCTCCGCGCTGCCCACACCGCGACCACCGGAGACGACGATGGTGGCCTCGGTCAGTTCCGGACGATCACCGGCGACCGCGGGCTCGCGGGCGGTGATCTTGGTGGCGTTCTCGGCGGGGGCCGGGACCTCGACCTTGACCTCTTCACCGGCGCCGGCCTGCGGCTCGGCGTCGACGGCTCCGGCGCGCAGCGTGATCACCGGGGTGTCGCCGTTGGCCTGCGCCTCGACGGTGAACGCACCACCGAAGATGGAGTGGATGGCCTTGGCGCCTTCCTTGACCTCGACCACGTCGACCAGCAGGCCGGATCCGATCCGGGCCGCGAGCCGGCCGGCGATTTCCTTGCCGTCGGCGCTGGCGGCCAGCAGCACCGCCGCCGGGGCGTTGGACTCGGCCAGCGCGGCCAGCACGTCGACCACCGGGGTGATCAGGTACTTGTCGACATCGTCGGACTCGGCGACGTAGATCTTGGCGGCGCCGGCCTCTTTCAGCGCGTCGGCCAGCGGGGCGGCCGTGCCCGGGGCGCCGACGACGACGGCGGACGGCTCGCCCAAAGCGCGGGCGGCGGTGATCAATTCGGCGGTGACCTTCTTCACCGCTCCTTCGGCGTGCTCGACGAGCACCAAAACTTCAGCCATGGGTTATCTCGCTCTTCTCGTCTAAGGAATCGGGTCAGATGATCTTCTGGGCAACCAGGTACTTGGCGACGTCGTTACCGCCCTCGCCCTCGTCGGTGACCTTCTCACCCGCGGTCTTCGGCGGCTTCGGCGTCGACGACAGCACGGACGACCCGGCGTTGGCCAGGCCGACCTCGTCGCTCTCGACCCCGATCTCCGCCAGGGTCAGCACCGTGACCTCTTTCTTCTTGGCGGCCATGATGCCCTTGAAGGACGGGAAGCGCGGCTCGTTGATCTTCTCGGTGACGCTGACCACCGCGGGCAGGCTCGCCTCCAAGTTGAAGACACCGTCGTCGGTCTCACGCTCGCCGGTGACCTTGCCGCCCTCGATGGAGAGCTTGCGCAGGTGGGTGAGCTGCGGCAGGCCCAGGTACTCGGCGATGATCGCCGGCACCGCGCCGCCCGTGCCGTCGGTGGCCTCATTGCCGGCGATGACCAGCTCGGTGCCCTCGATGGTGCCCAGCGCGCGCGCCAGCGCCCAGCCGGTCTGGACCACGTCGGAACCGTGCAGACCGTCGTCCTTGAGGTGGACGGCCTTGTCGGCGCCCATCGACAGAGCCTTGCGGATGGCCTCGGTGGCGCGCTCGGGGCCTGCGGTCAGGACCGTCACCGAGCCTTCGCCGCCCTCGCGCTCGCGGATCTGCAAGGCCTCTTCGACGGCGCGCTCGTTGATCTCGTCCAGCACCGCGTCGGCAGCCTCGCGGTCGAGCGTCCAGTCGCCGTCAGTCAGCTTGCGCTCCGACCAGGTGTCTGGGACCTGCTTTATCAGGACCACGATGTTCGTCATGAGTCTGGTTCGTCCTCCTCGAAGGGGTCCGCAGCGATCGACTGCGAGACCTCGGTACGCGTTTTTCGCAACGCACAGCCGTGTTACTACCCGGTAACTTTGTGCGGTATGCCTTCACACCATAGCTGGTCGTAGTGCACGTTCTTGCAGCCCGTCCGCCGCTTGAGAAGCGGGGCCCACCTTCCCCGGTTCGCGAATCCGACACTTCGCGTTAGCCTGCCTATGCAATGAGCGCACTGGTCCCCGACGCCCCGCAGCACACCCCCGGCGATACCGCGTCGGCGGGTGACGCGGTGATGATGCTGACGGGCGAGCGCACCATCCCAGGTCTGGACATCGAGAACTACTGGTTCCGCCGCCACGAGGTCGTCTACCAGCGACTTGCCGACCGTTGCGTGGACGCCGACGTGCTCGAGGCCGGCTGCGGCGAGGGCTACGGCGCGGACCTGATCGCCGGGGTCGCCCGCCGCGTCATCGCGGTGGATTACGACGAGGCCGCAGTGGCCCATGTCCGCAGCCGCTATCCCCGGGTGGACGTCATGCAGGCCAACCTCGCGCAGCTGCCGCTGCCGGATGCGTCGGTGGATATTGTGGTCAACTTCCAGGTGATCGAACACCTGTGGGACCAAACACAGTTCGTCGTCGAGTGCGCCCGGGTGCTGCGCCCGTCAGGTCTTTTGCTGATGTCGACGCCCAACCGGATCACCTTCTCGCAGGGCCGCGACACCCCGATCAACCCCTTCCACACCCGGGAGCTCAACGCCGCCGAGCTGACCCAGCTGCTCATCGACGGCGGATTCACCGATGTTTCGGTCAGCGGCCTCTTCCACGGGCCGCGGCTTCGCGAAATGGATGCCCGGCACGGCGGCTCGATCATCGACGCGCAGATCACCCGGGCGGTGGCCGACGCCCCGTGGCCGCCCGAGCTGGCGGCCGATGTCGCCGCGGTCACCACCGGGGACTTCGACCTGGTGGAGGCCGGCGTGGGTGCGGGCACCGGCCAGCACATCGACGACAGCCTCGACCTGATCGCGATCGCGGTAGCGCCGTGAGCGCGCCGCAGAACCGGGTTCCCGGCCTCTTCACCCTGGTTTTGCACACCCACCTGCCCTGGCTGGCCCACCACGGCCGCTGGCCGGTCGGCGAGGAATGGCTGTACCAATCCTGGGCGGCCGCCTACCTGCCGCTGATGCGCGTGCTGCACACGCTGGCCGGCGAGGACCGCCGCGGCGTGATCACGCTGGGCGTCACGCCGGTGGTGAACGCCCAACTCGACGACCCGTACTGCCTGGACGGCATGCATCATTGGCTGGCCAACTGGCGGCTGCGCGGCCTGGAGGCCACCAGCGTGCGGTCCGCGCCGCGCTCGAAGTCGGCCGGCTACCCGTCATGCACGCCGGAAGCATTGCGCGCCTTGGGGATTCGTGAGTCCGCCGAGGCGCAGCGGGCGCTAGACGACTTCGCCACGCTGTGGCGGCACGGCGGCAGCCCGCTGCTGCGCAGCCTGCTCGACGCCGGCACGGTGGAGCTGCTCGGCGGTCCGCTGGCCCACCCGTTCCAGCCGCTGCTGGCGCCGCGGCTGCGCGAGTTCGCGCTGCGCGAGGGCCTGGCCGACGCCGCGCACCGCCTGGCACACCGCCCGGGCGGGATCTGGGCGCCCGAATGCGCGTACGCGCCCGGCATGGAACACGACTATTCGGCCGCCGGCGTCACCCATTTCATGGTCGACGGCCCGTCGCTGCACGGCGACACCGCGCTGGGCCGGCCGGTCGGCGACACCGACGTGGTGGCGTTCGGGCGCGACCTGCAGGTCAGCTACCGGGTGTGGTCGCCGAAATCCGGCTACCCCGGGCACGCCGCGTATCGCGACTTCCACACCTATGACCACCTCACCGGACTCAAACCGGCCCGGGTCACCGGCCGCAACGTGTCCTCGGAGGACAAGGCGCCGTATGACCCCGAGCGCGCCGACCACGCCGTCGACACCCACGTCGCCGACTTCGTCGACGTGGTCCGCAACCGCCTGCTCGCGGAGTCCGAGCGCATCGGGCGACCCGCCCATGTGATCGCCGCCTTCGACACCGAGCTGTTCGGCCACTGGTGGTACGAGGGGCCGACGTGGCTGGAGCGGGTGCTGCGGGCCCTGCCCGAGGCCGGGGTGCGGGTGGGCACGCTGAACGACGCCATCGCCGACGGCTTCGTCGGCAACCCGGTGGCCCTGCCGCCCAGCTCGTGGGGCTCGGGCAAGGACTGGCAGGTCTGGGCCGGCGACCAGGTCGCCGATCTGGTCGCGCTGAACAGCGAAGTCGTCGACATGGCGCTGAGCACCGTCGACAAGGCGCTGTCCCAGACCGCGTCGCTGGACGGGCCCATCCCCCGCGACCACGTCGCCGATCAGATCCTCCGCGAAACGCTGCTCACCGTGTCCAGCGACTGGCCGTTCATGGTGAGCAAGGACTCGGCCGCCGACTACGCCCGCTACCGCGCTCACCTACATGCGCACGCCACCCGCGAAATCGCCGACGCGCTGGCGTCGGGCCGGCGCGACACCGCGCAGCGGCTGGCGGAGGGATGGAACCGCGCCGACGGACTGTTCGGCGCCCTCGATGCCCGCAGGTTGCCCCGATGAGGCGGGCCGCGGCGTGAAAATCCTGATGGTGTCGTGGGAATACCCGCCGGTGGTGATCGGCGGGCTCGGCCGGCACGTGCATCACCTGTCGACCGCGCTCGCCGCCGCCGGTCACGACGTCGTCGTGCTGTCGCGCCGCCCCACCGGAACCGATCCCCGCAGCCATCCGTCGTCCGACCACATCAGCGAGGGTGTCCGGGTGATCGCGGCCGCCCAGGATCCGCACGAATTCACCTTCGGCACAGACATGATGGCGTGGACGCTCGCCATGGGCCACTCCATGATTCGCGCCGGGCTGCCCCTGACAAAGCCGGGCACCAACCGCGCGTGGCGGCCCGACGTCGTGCACGCCCACGACTGGCTGGTGGCCCACCCGGCGATCGCACTCGCCCAATTCTACGATGCGCCAATGGTTTCCACGATCCACGCCACCGAAGCAGGCCGGCATTCCGGCTGGGTGAGCGGCGCGATCAGCCGCCAGGTGCACGCGGTCGAATCCTGGCTGGTGCGCGAATCCGACTCGCTGATCACGTGTTCGGCGTCGATGGCCGACGAGATCACCGAACTGTTCGGGCCCGGCCTGGCCGAGATCACGGTGATCTGCAACGGCATCGAGACCGCGCGGTGGCCGTTCGCGGCGCGCCGGCCGCGCAGCGGGCCGGCCGAACTGCTCTACCTGGGCCGGCTCGAATACGAGAAGGGTGTGCACGACGTCATCGCCGCCCTGCCGCGGATCAGGCGCAGCCACCCCGGCACCACGCTGACCATCGCCGGCGAGGGCACCCAGCAGGGCTGGCTCATCGAGCAGGCCCGTAAACACCGGGTGCTCAAGGCGATCCGGTTCGTCGGGCACCTCGACCACGCCGAGCTGCTGGCCGTCCTGCATCGCGCCGACGCCGCGGTGCTGCCCAGCCACTACGAGCCGTTCGGGATCGTCGCGCTGGAGGCGGCCGCGGCCGGCACTCCCCTGGTGACGTCGGACATCGGCGGCCTGGGCGAGGCGGTGATCAACGGCCAGACCGGGGTGTCGTGCCCGCCGCGCAACGTGGCCCGGCTGGCCGCGGCGGTGCGCACCGTGCTCGACGACCCGCAGGCCGCGCAGCAGCGCGCCCACGCCGCCCGCGAGCGACTCACCTCCGATTTCGATTGGCACACGGTGGCCGACAAGACCGCGCAGGTGTACCTGTCGGCCAAGCGTGGCGTGCGGCAGCCGCAGGCCCGGCTGCCCATCGTCGAACACGCCTTGCCGGACCGGTAGCACTCTCCCTAACGTTTCAGGGATGGGGCTGGACTATTCGAGCGTCGTGGACGCTCCCATCACCGACGTTTTCGATTGGCACGCCAGGCCGGGCGCGTTCGCCCGGCTCTCGCCGCCGTGGCAGCCGATGCGGCTGGTCACCGAGGCGGCCTCACTCAAGGACGGGCGGGCCACGCTGGCGCTGCCCGGGGGTCTGCGCTGGGTCGCCGTCCATCAGCCCGACGGCTACGACCCGCCGCGGCGTTTCGTCGACGCCATCGGCGGCGATGGCCTGGCCGCGCTGCCGGCGCGAATTGCCATGCGCTGGAAGCACACCCACGAATTCGAGGACCTCGGCGGCAACCGCACCAGGGTGATCGACCGGGTCGACACCCCGGTGCCCGCGTCGCTGTTGCGGCCGATGTTCGACTACCGCCATCGGCAGCTGGCCGACGATCTGGCCGCGCACCGGCTGGCCGCCGAGAACGGGCTGCGGCCCCTGACGATCGCCGTCACCGGGTCCTCGGGACTGGTCGGTTCGGCATTGACCGCCTTCCTGCGCACCGGTGGCCACCGGGTGATCCGGCTGGTCCGGCACGCGCCACGCTCTGACGACGAGCGACGATGGGACACAGACGATCCCAACCCCCGGTTGTTCGACGGGGTCGACGCGGTGATCCATCTGGCGGGAGCATCGATCGCCGGCCGGTTCACCGATGAACACCGGCGGGCCGTGCGGGACAGCAGGATTGGGCCGACTCGGCGGCTGGCCGAACTGCTGGCCCGCACCGACCCACGTCCGTCCGTGCTGATCTCGGCGTCGGCGATCGGCTACTACGGATACGACCGGGGCGATGACACCCTGACCGAGGACAGCGATCGCGGCGACGGGTTCCTGGCGGACGTGGTGACCGACTGGGAGGAGGCGACCGCACCCGCGCGGCAGGCCGGGGTGCGGGTGGTGCAGGTGCGCACCGGCATCGTGCAATCGCCGGCCGGCGGCACGCTGAAGCTGATGCGCCCGCTGTTCAGCGCCGGCCTGGGCGGCCGGCTCGGCGACGGGCGGCAATGGCTGTCCTGGATCGGGATCGACGATCTGGTGGACATCTATCACCGTGCGCTGTGGGACGCCACACTCTCGGGTCCGGTGAATGCCGTTGCACCGCAACCGGTTCGCAACAGCGAATACACCGCCGTCCTGGCGCGGGTGCTGCACCGGCCGGCCGTGCTGCCGGTGCCGGCACTCGGCCCGCGGTTACTGCTGGGCGATCAGGGCGCCCGCGAACTGGCGTGCGCGAGCCAGCGCGTTGCCCCCGCCGCGCTCGCCGCCGCCGGACACCGGTTCCGTCAGCCGGGCCTCGACGCGGCGCTGCGTCATTTGTTGGGGCGCACCGGCTGATGGACAACGGCTACTCTTCGGCATCTCTGCCCTCGCGGCTGTGCTGATAGGCGCGGGCGCGCAGATCGGCCAACCACCGGGGGTGCAAACTCAGGCCGGGCGCCGTGTTGAGCACCGGGTCGAAGGACACGTCGTGGTCGCGTTCGGGATCGAGTGCGGCGGTCAGCGTGATGCGGGCCAGGGGTGTGAAATGGCCGCTGCCGCAGGCTTGGTCGAGTGTCACCTCGATGTTGCTGCGCTCGAGCTTTGACCGGACACTGTCCAGGGACAAGCCCGAGCCGCCGATCTCGCTCGAGGTCCGGGCCCGCAGCCACCAATTGTTGCCCTGATAGTGCAACGGCATCAGCGTGGTCAGGGTCTGGCCATTCCAGGATGTGGCGGGCCGGAGCGCAACCGCGCGGGACAGCACCCCCGACCCGGACGAGACAAGCAGGATGTCCCACGGCTTGTCCGCGGGCTGGGGGGTGGGCAGCCGGACGGCCAACCCGATGAAGTCGGGTAGCGCCCCTGGCGTCCCGGTGGCCTTGGACACGCGCGCAACAATCTCCGAGGATGCGATCGGCAAGCCCTGCGCCGGAGGGGCGACGCGTTCGATGTAACCCTCCGCCAGCACCCCGATCGGATGGAAGAACCGTTTGCCCCGGATCGCGGAGCCCCACTGAAACGGCAGCGCCACAAGTTCGAAAACGTTCACCGGCGGCGGATTCCCATTCTGGGCCGGGGGAAACAAGGCGTGCGGCACCGTCGCGCTGCGGCTCTGCGGGAAAATTACGGCGACGCAGAACCGCTTGTGCGCCAGCCGATCATTCGCAGACCGGGCGGGGGCTGCTGCGGGCTGTAGGTGTGGCTGTCGATATAGACCTGTGCCATGACGGCCTGCCACGACTCGATCTGGGGCGAGGATCGCCACGTGCCCTCGACCAGTCCGACGATCACGGCATTGTTGTCGGCGGTCAACGTGTACACCGGACCGCCGAAGTCCCGGCTGTCGGCGGCCATGTCGGTGATGGTGAAGCGGCCGTTGCTTACCGAGCTGACCGACCCGCATCGTTGGCCGCTCGCGCGCAGCTGGCACACGGGCATCCCGGTCTGGGCGCGCACTCCGGGTGCGGAACCCAGATGGCGCCCCGTCGGCAGCACATCGCTGGGCGTCAGCTCCGGAGCGATCGCGATGACCTCGTATTCCACCGGCAGCATCGAGGTGTCCGCGGTGGAGTCCGCGTCGACCTGGCGGCGGCCGAGGACAACGTTGCCGATCGGTTTGCGGTCACGGTCGGTCACCACCGACTGGCCGCCATCGCATTGGCCGCTGGTCATCGCGACCCGTAGCCGCGGCTCGACCAGGCCCACCATGCAGACGGTGTTGCCTTGGCGGATCTCCATTCCGGGAAACACAGTGTTGCCCGGGTCGGCGACGGCCTGGCCCGGTGCGGTAAACAGCATCGTCGTGACTGCGGATGCGATCGCCAGCCGGCACCACCGGCGTCCGAGGTCTTCCATTGGGACGCATCACCCCTCACGTCCATCAGGGGGTTCACTGCGTTTTGTTGTTGTACACGCGCATACCCGCGTCCGATGGAGCCAAACCGCTGTTGAGCCCGGCCGGTAAGCGAACAGGCGTTGGTTGCCAAAAGGCCGGAAAACGAAGACCTGGCCGTCTACACCCGTCGGACCGCGTAGGAAAGCGCTGGTCGCGCTCGCGTGGTGTTCGCGGCGCGGCCTGGGGTGTTTCGGAATGTCGGTATCTGGGCGCTCACCTCGGCGGTAAGCTGCCGAAAGGTTGAGTTCACAGCTGCGTCTTTACGGGAGCGGTGTGCAAAACACTGTTCACTCCCTTCTCACCATCCGATAGGCGCTCTCATGACCGCTATTCGCTCCGCAAATTCCGCGGACCCACATGACCCCACCCGGTGCCGGTACATGGCTCACTTCGACAGGGCACACCTGTTCGTCCATGCGCGCAGTCTCGGCACGGTCCTACGCGTCGACGGCGAGATCGACGCCTCGAACGCGAAGGACCTCACCCACGCGATCCGAAACTTCGCCCGCCTCAAGACTCCCCTGGTCCTTGACCTCAGTCATCTGAGCTTCATCAGCGTGGAGGGGTTTCGGGCGCTGCTGTCCCTCAACGACGAATTCCGCAAGGCGCGCGTGTACTGCGGAGTGGTCGGCGGCGCGGCCGTTCGCCCCCTGTTGCGGATCGTGCATCACAACGGGCTGTCGATCGCCGGTTCGGTGCCCGAGGCGTTCCAGAACCTGGAAGACATCCTGCGAGCGCGACGACAGTTCCTCTCCGATCTGGCCCGGCCACGACCGACTCAGGCCCGAACCACGCACAGCGCCGCGTCGTGATATTCGGCTAACCCCGTGCGGTGGTCAGGATTTCGGCGCCTCGTCCAATTCGTCCTTGAAGCACCGCAGCGCGTCGATCAGCGCGGCGAAAACCCGGTGTGCGGCGGTCAGGTCCGCATCGGTTAGACCGGCGAGCGCGACGCGAGTGTGCGCGTTCAGCGGACTGAAGAACAACCGGGCGGTGGCCAGCCCGGATTCATCGTTGCGCAACACGACTTTTCGGCGGCCGTCGGGGTGATTGTCGCGGCGGTGCAGTTCATTAAATTAATGTTTAAGTTATTTAACAAGGTGGTATGTCGTAGCGGTGGGCGCAAGGGAGCGTCTGACGGTCAGCGCTGTGGTTTTGCCCGCCTTATCGGCGGGTATGACGCGGGTGTTTGGGCCGGACGGGGCTGGGCATGCCCAGCCGTCCGGGAGGGAGCGCTTGGGCACTATGAGAGCTTTGTCGTTTTCACCGGCCACGGCGTCGCCGCCGGTGGCGATCGGTTGGCTGAGCGCTGACGATTTCGAAGCATGGCGGTCGAACGTGCGACGCACGGTGCTGGGCGATGTCGTCGATTTCATCGTCGCGCGGCGCGTCGGCGAACTGGATGATGCGCGCATCGATGCCGCCGGCGACATCCTGGTTCAGTTCGTTTCCGGCGGTAAATGCCTGCGGTCGACGTTCGTGTACCTGGGCTGGCTGTGCGGCGCGCCGCCCGACGACGCGGCCCTGCGGGCCGCGGCCAGTTTCGAGTTGGTGCACGCCTTCGCGTTGCTGCAAGACGACGTCATGGACGGTTCCGACCAGCGGCGCGGCCGCCCGTCGGCGCATCGGCAGTTCGGCCAGTGGCATCGCGAGCGCGGATTGTGCGGCTCGTCGCGGCGATTCGGTGAATCCGCCGCCATTCTGCTGGGCGACCTTTGCCTCATCTGGGCCGAACAGATGCTGCGCGACAGCGGCGTCGAACCCCGGCGTCTGCAACGCGCGTGGCCACGCTATGACGCCATGCGCACCGAGCTCGCCGTCGGGCAATTCGCCGACCTGACCAACGATGCGCGTCAGATGCCTCGGCTGGAAGCCGTGCTCGATGTGGCGCGGCGCAAGTCGGGGAACTACACGGTGCGCCGGCCGCTGGAGATCGGCGCCGCCATGGGCGAGTGCGACGATCGGACGCTGTCCCAACTGGGCCGCTATGGCGCCGCCGTCGGCGAGGCATTCCAGCTACGCGACGACGTGCTCGGCGTTTTCGGCTCGCCGGCGGTGACGGGCAAGCCCAGCGCCGGCGATCTGCTGGAGCGCAAGGCGACCAGCGTCGTGGTCGCCGCCCACCAGCTGGCCGATGCGCCGATCCGGCGTGAACTCATCGAGCTCGCGGAGCGTGAAACCCTCGACGGGAACGCGATCGACCGGTGGAAAGCGCTGATCGTCGAGACGGGAGCGGTGCAGCTGATCGAGGAGATGATCGGCGACCGCGTCGCTTCCGCGCGCGACCACCTCACCGACCTGCCGATCGACGAGCCGGTTCGTACCGCGCTGGCCGAAATGGCGGGTGTCTGCACGGATCGCGCTGAATGAGCAGCACCGACCGGGGAGCCTGTTGATCATGCGGACCATCGAGGGGCGCGGAGATCACGTGGTGGTGGTCGGCGCCGGCCTGGCCGGACTTTCCGCGGCGCTGCACCTGGCCGGCCGCGGGCGCGCGGTGACGGTGGTGGAGCGCGAGCAGTGGCCGGGCGGGCGGGCCGGTCGTCTCGACATCGACGGCTACCGGATCGACACCGGGCCGACGGTGCTCACCATGCCGGACATCATCGACGAGACACTCGCGGCCGTGGGCGAGCGACTGCGGGACCGCATGGAGCTGTTGACGCTCGACCCGGCCTACCGCGCCGTGTTCGCCGACGGCAGTGCGCTGGACGTGCACAGTGACGAGAACCGGATGGCCGACGCCGTCGCAGAGTTCGCTGGCTTCGGGCAGGCAGCGGGATACCGGCGGCTCCGGAAGTGGTTGACGCGGTTGTACCGCACCGAATTCGACGGCTTCATCGCCGCGAACTTCGATTCCCCGCTGTCGCTGCTCACCCCGCAGTTGGCGCAGCTGACCGCGATCGGCGGCTTCCGCAAGTGGGACCGGATGGTCAAGCGGTACATCAGCGACCCACGGTTGCGGCGGATCTTCACCTTCCAGTCGCTGTACGCCGGCGTGGCGCCGCGCGACGCGCTGGCGGTGTACGCGGTGATCGCCTACATGGACACGATCTCGGGCGTGGTGTTTCCGCGCGGGGGCGTGCGCGCGCTGCCCGACGCACTGGCCGCGGCCGCCGCCGGCGCCGGCGTCCGATTCTGTTACGGCGCAACGGTTACCGCGCTCGAACGCGCCGGCGGCCGGGTCAGCGCGGTGGTGACCGAGCAGACCGGGCGCATCGCCTGCGACGCGGTGGTGCTGACCACCGAGCTGCCGCAGACCTACGCGCTGCTGGGCCGCACACCGCGTCGCGCGGTGCGGCTGCGGCCCTCGCCCTCGGCCGTCGTCGCGCACCTGGGTTGTCCCGCCGTCGCATCGGGGACGGCCCACCACACCATCCTGTTCGGCGAGGCATGGGATCAGACATTCACCGACATCGTCGACGACGGAAAACTCATGAGCGACCCGTCCCTGTTGGTCACCCGGCCGACGGCCAGCGACCCGACCGTGGCCCCCGAGGGACGTGACCTGCTCTACGTGCTCGCGCCGGCGCCGAACCTCGAGCGGGGCACCATCGACTGGGCCAATACCGGCGGCGCCTACGTCGAGGACATGATCTCGCACGTCGCCGACCGGCTGCTACCCGGTTTGCCGCAAGACGCAACGGTTTTGGGTGTCGTCACACCGGTCGACTGGGCGCGGCAGGGCATGGCGGCCGGCAGTCCGTTCGCGCTCGCCCACACGTTCGGTCAGACGGGCCCGTTCCGGCCGGGCAACATGGTGCGTGGCATCGACAATGCCGTGCTCGCAGGGTCTTCCACGGTGCCCGGCGTCGGCGTGCCGACCACGCTGATCTCCGGGCGGCTCGCCGCCGACCGCGTTACCGGCACCACCACGCGATCGGCCGCGCACATCGACATGAAGGCGGGGCTGCCGTGATGCGCGGCGAGTTGACCGCGGCCGGAATCGCCGATCCGCGGCTGCGCGACGGATACCGGCGATGCCGCGAACTCAATGCCGCCCATGGCCGCACCTTCTTCCTGGCCACCCGGCTGCTCGCGCCCGACCAGCGGCCCCCGGTGCACGCGCTGTACGGCTTCGCCCGTTACGCCGACGACATCCTCGACGTCCTCGACCCGCAGGTCGGCGCCGACGCCCGAGGCCTACGGCTGCAGCAGCTCGCGGAGCGCTTCTTCTCCGACGGAGCGCATCTGGAGGATCCGCTGGTCGCCGCGGTCACCGACACCGTGCGGCGCTACCGGATCAGCGCGGATCTGTTCGAGGACTTCCTGGCTTCGATGCGGATGGACCTCACGGTCACCGACTATCCCGACCGCAACGCCCTCAACCACTACATGCGGGGCTCCGCGGAAGCCATTGGGCTGCAAGTGCTTCCGATATTGGGCACCGTCACGCCGGTGCAGGAAGCCGCGCCGTACGCCGCGGCCCTGGGCCGGGCGTTTCAGCTGACGAATTTCCTGCGCGACGTCGATGAGGACCTGCAGCGCGGCCGGGTCTACCTGCCGGCCGACGAACTGGCCGCCGACGGCGTCGACCGAGAGCTGCTGATGTGGTGCCACGCGCAGCGCCGCACCGATCCACGGGTGCGCCGCGCCCTGATCGCCCAGCACGAAATCGCTTGGCAGACCTACCGATTCGCCACGAGCGGAATCGACACGCTCGCCCGCCGCTCGCGACCATGCGTGGCGACCGCGGCGGCTCTGTATTCAGAGATCTTGGACTGCATCGAAAGAAGCGACTTCGCGGTGTTCGATCACCGGGCCACCGTCGGGACGGCGCGACGGCTACGGGTCGCCGGCGCGGGGCTGATACGGTCGTGGCGGGCGCGAAACAGCGCACGGGGCGTTCGTCAATCGGGGGCCGCATGAGCGATCGGTGGCAATACCTGGCGGTGCTCGCCGCATGCCTGGTGATCACCGCTCCGCTGGAAATCTTCGGCCCCGGCGTGTACCGGCAGTGGCGGCGGGTCATCAAGGCGGTCGTGCCGGTTGCGGCGGTCTTTTTGGTCTGGGATGAGATCGCAGTGGCCGCGCACGTGTGGACCTACGACCGCAACTATCTGTGCGGCCTGAGCATCCCGTTCCGGGTGCCAATCGAAGAGGTGCTGTTCTTCCTCGTCATCCCGGTGTGCGCGTTGCTGACCTACAACGCCGTGACCACCATCCTGGAAAAGGTGCATCGGCGATGACCGGCGTCGGCTACGCCCTGCCGGCCGCGCTGGCGGTATTGCTGGTCTTCGCACTGGAATTGGCGGTGCTGCGAACCGGGCTCTTCCGGCGGCCGGCGTACTGGCTGTCGATGCTGATCGTGCTCGGGTTCCAGATCCCGGTTGACGGGTGGCTGACCAAACTCAGCTCCCCCATCGTCAGCTACGACGATCGGCAGCTGAGCGGCGTGCGGTTCCCGTTCGACATCCCGGTCGAAGATTTTCTGTTCGGCTTCGCGTTGGTCACCGCGGTGCTGCTGCTGTGGGAACGGCAACGTGCGCGTCGGTGACGCGGGGCCCGGCGAGTTGGCGGCCGCGTTCGACGCGGGTGCGCCGGCCTACGATCGCCTGGTCGGCGCCAGCCCCGGCTACCACGCTCAGCTGTCCCTGTCGGCCCGGCGGATGCGGATTCCCGGCGGCGGCAAGGGATTACGGTTGCTCGACGCCGGGTGCGGCACGGGTGCCTCGACGGCCGCGCTGCTCGCCGTCGCGCCCGAGGCCGACATCGTCGCCGTGGACGCCTCGCGCGGGATGCTCGACGCGGCGCGTGCGAAGGACTGGCCCGCCTCGGTGCGCTTCGTCCACACCCCGGTCGAACAACTGGCCGAGCACGGGATCACCGGGCCGTTCGACGGCATCCTGGCCGCCTACCTGATCCGCAACGTCGCCGACCGCGACGCACAGCTGCGCAAGTTCCGCGAGCTGTTGCGGCCGGGCGGCACGCTGGCGGTGCACGAATATTCGGTGCGCGACTCCCCCGCGGCCACCCGCATCTGGCACGCCGTGTGCTGGGGCATCATCATCCCCGCCGGGTGGTGGCGCACCCGCGACACGGGGCTGTACCGCTACCTGTGGCGCAGCGTGCTGGCATTCGACGGCGCCGCGCGCTTTCGGGCTCGGCTCGCCGACGCCGGCTTCACCGCGGTGCACAGTGAAACGATGCCCGGCTGGGAAGCCAACATCGTGCACACCTTCCTGGCGGATGCGCCGCGATGAGCGCCGACCGGCATCGCCGAACCTTCGCCGCGCCAACGGGATTGCCCGACGCCGACGCGCTGGAATCGCGCCCGCGGGTGGCCGTCGTCGGCGGCGGGATCGCCGGGCTGAGCGCCGCCACCGGGCTGGCCGAGCGCGGCGTCGCCGTCCAGGTCATCGAAAGCGAGCCCTATCTGGGCGGCCGGGTGGGCGGGTGGACCGAGCGGGACGGCGGCGCCGAGCTCGCGATGAACCGCGGCTTCCACGCGTTCTTCCGGCAGTACTACAACCTGCGCGCCCTGCTGGAGAGGATCGACCCGCAATTGCGGATGCTGACCCCCGTCGAGGATTACCCGCTGATCGACGGGGCGGGCCGGCGCGACAGCTTCCGCGGGCTGCCGCGCACCCCACCGTGGAACGCCGTGGTCTTCGCGGCGCGCAGTCCCACGTTCCGGCTTCGCGACTTCACCCGCATCGACGCCCGCGCGGCCGCACCGCTGGCCGCCGTATCGGTGCCCGGCACCTACCAGCGCCTGGATGACACCGATGCCGCGACGTTCCTCAAAGACATCCGATTCCCCGAGGCGGCAAGGCATCTGGCGTTCGAGGTGTTCTCCCGCAGCTTCTTCGCCGACCCCGCCCAGCTTTCCGCGGCCGAGCTGGCGACCATGTTTCACATCTACTTCCTGGGGTCCTCCGAAGGCCTGATCTTCGACGTGCCGTCGGCGAACTACGACGGCGCGCTCTGGCAGCCGTTGCGCGGCTATCTCGAAGGGCAAGGCGTGCGGTTCCGGCTCGCCACCAAGGTCCTGCGCATCGACGCGGAGCCGGCGAAGACCTTTCGGGTGCACACCGATTCCGACGACCACCCCGACGTCGACGCCGTCGTATTGGCCACCGACATCGCGGGTTTGCAGCGGATCGTTGCGGCGTCCAGCGACCTGGGCACCGACGACTGGCGCGCCCAGATAGCGCGGCTGCGCACCGCGCCGCCGTTCGCCGTGCACCGGCTGTGGCTCGACCGCCCGGTCGCGGCGCACCGGCCGGCGTTCCTGGGCACGGCCGGCCACGAACCGCTCGACAACATCAGCGTGCTGGAGCGCTACGAACGCGAGGCGCGCGACTGGGCCGCCGCGCACCGCGGTTCGGTCGTCGAGTTGCACTCGTACGCATTGGATTCCGCGCCGTCGCGCGCCGCCGCGCTACGACAACTGCACCGGGTGTATCCCGAAACCGCCGCGGCACAGATCGTCCACGAGAAGCTGCTGCATCGCAGCGACTGTCCGCTGTTCTCGCCCGGCTCCTATCCCCACCGGCCCCCGATCATCACGCCCACGCCGGGCCTGCTGCTGGCCGGCGACGCCATCCGCATCGACCTGCCGGTGGCACTGATGGAGCGGGCCGCAACAACCGGCTGGTGCGCCGCCAACCGACTCCTGCAACGATGGGGTTTAGCCGGACACCCGTTGGCCACGGTACCCACCCAAGGCCGGTCACCACTGCTGCGATGGCTTGCCGCCCGCGAAAGAGCCAGCCGATCATGAAGATTCGCGATCAGCTTCAGCAACGCCTGTCCGCCGTGCGGGCCAAAGATTGGCCGCTGCAGGTGATCCCGCGCACGTCATGGGCAGATCAGCGCCCGACGTACCGCGACGCACAGCCCGCCATCATCGAGGGCGCGCTGCAGCGCGCCCAGCGCAAGCCCACCGGCAACTGGTACGCCTTCGCCGCCAGCGACCGGGTGCCCGGGGGGCGGCCCTTCGGCACGCGCGTCGCCGGTGTCGACGTCGTCGCCTGGCGTGACGAACAGGGCCGGCTGTGCGTGGGGCCGCGCAGTTGTCCCCATTTGGGCGCCGACCTCGCGACCGGCACCGTGCACCGGGGCGCGCTGATCTGCCGGTGGCACGGGCTGACGCTGGACGGCCACACTCGCGAGTTCGGCTGGAGCCCGCTGCCCAGTCACGACGACGGGGTGCTCGCGTGGGTGCGGCTCGACACGGTGGGCAAGGAGCAACCGCTGGACCGGCCGGTGCTTGGGCAACGGCCGACCGGCGACACCCTGAGCGCGGTCGCCCGCATGGAGGGGGTGTGCGAGCCGAGCGACATCATCGCCAACCGGCTCGATCCCTGGCACGGCGCGTGGTACCACCCCTACTCGTTCACCCGGCTCGACGTGCTCACGACGCCCACCGAACAGGTCGACCGATTCCTGGTGGCGGTGACATTCCGGATGGGACGCCTGGGGGTGCCCGTCGTCGCGGAATTCAGCTGCCCGGAGGCACGCACCGTCGTCATGCGGATCGTGGACGGCGAGGGAACCGGCAGCGTCGTCGAAACCCACGCGACGCCAATGGGTTCGGGCCCCGACGGCCGGCCCCGCACCGCCGTCCTGGAGGCCACCATCGCGCATTCGGACCGGCCCGGCTTCGCACACGCCTCCCGGGCAGAACGGCTGATCACACCCGTCATGCGCTATGCGGCCACCAAACTCTGGCGCGACGACCTCGCCTACGCCGAACGCCGCTACCACGTCCGCGCCGGACTCGCGTAGCCGGGCGCCGAGCGCCGCGCGTGGAAGAATTCAACCGTGCGCAAGCCTTACGTCGCTGTCGTCGCGGTGACCGTCGGCGCACATTTGGCATACCTGCTGTACGTGCCGAGCGGGGGCTTCCTGGCGTTGCGCTGGCCGAGGACCATCGTGCTGCACGTGCCGGCGGTTGCCTGGGGCGTCGCCGTCGTGGTGCTCGGGCTGCGCTGCCCGTTGACGTCGGTGGAATCGTGGGCGCGCCGCCGCGCGGGGATGGATCCGCTGCCCACGTCCGGATTCATCGACCGTTACGTGACGGGATGTTTCGTGCCGTCCGGCCGCGTCGGCGCCGCGCAGGCGCTCGCGTTCACCGCCGCCGCCGTCTCATGGGGTGTATTCGCCCGCCGGGGCGTTGGCCGCTTCAGCCGCGGCATGCCGACCACCGGTTGACCTCCGCCGCACCACCCAGAGCACACCACCCACCAGCAGGACCGCCAGGACGATCACGGCGGGCCACATGGCCACCTGCGCAAGCCACAGACGTCGTTGCAGGCGCAGTACTTTGCGCTCCGCGCGCCCGAGGCGCCGGGAAGTCTCGATCACAGTCATCGTCACACCAGATACCCGGGGCGCACTCGTTCAAACCGCCTGGCCGCGCCGCGCACAGCTCCCACCAAACTCTTAACCATTCACTTTATGAATCGCTGATTCCGGCGATTCGGTGACCCTCACGGCGGGAATGCCATAGGCCAGCGCGGGGGAGGAATGCGATGAGTGACGGAGCGAGTGCCGACTTTGACGGCGTCGCGCAGGCGGTAGGGCGAGTGACCGAGGCGCTGGAAACCATCGAGCGTGCCCGCGGGCATTTGTATTCCTTCCACCAGCTCACCGGTCGCGCCGACCTGCAACTCGACGAGGCGGTGGCGCAGCTGGACGACATCGGCCAGGCCGAGCTGGCGCGACACATCAGTAGCGAGCTGATCGGACGCAATGTCTTGGCCGGCCGGTGGAGCTTTCAGGTCGTCGAGGAGTATGACGACGGCTACTACCGCTGCTTCAAGGAGACCGAACAGCTGGTGCGGACCCGACTCACCGACGGTCGCCGCCATGTCCACGAGATGGCACTGAAACAGCGCCGCCGCACCGCCGGCCACCCGGCCCACACCGCGTCCCCCAGTGATGAATCGGCGAAAGGCGACTCCCGATGAGCGACAATGAATTCAACAAGGGCGACAAGGTCGAGTGGCAAAGCCACGGCACCACGGTCCGGGGCACGGTCGAAGGCAAAATCACCTCGGACACCGAAGCCGCCGGACGCACGGTGCGGGCGTCCAAGGACGAGCCGCAGTACAGGGTGCGCAGCGACAAGACGGGCGCGGACGCGGTGCACAAGCCGGATGCGCTGCGCCGCGCAAAGTGATTCGCGTGAACGCCGATCCACGAGGACTGACCATGACCGATGACCAACAAACCACCTGGGATCGCTTCCGCGACACCGTCAACATGACAGCACGCGAGCTGGAAAAGTGGCTCGGCACCGAGGAATCCAAGAGCGTCGGCCAAAAGCAGGACGGTGACGAGTCAACCGGCCACGCCAGTGGCCGGCACATCGTCGAGATACTCAGGGCCAAACGTGCCGACCTCACCGACGCCGACTACGCGCACATGCGAAAGGTGGTCGGCTACGCCAAACGCCACCTGGCGCAACGCCCGGACGGCAAGATCGACGACAGCCCGTGGCGATACTCGTTGATGAACTGGGGCCACGACCCGGCGAAGTCCCGATAGCGCCCGCCGGCCGCGGCTGAGCCGCCGCGGGGTGCCGTAGGCTGATGGCCACCAATCGCACCGGGAACACTGCGGGCGTGTTTGCTCTCAGTGTTGGCCCGCCGGCGTATCTTGCAAGAAGGATGCGGGTAAGTGACCAAGCGCGCCGCCGCTGACCGGCGATTAGACCGGGCCGAACTCGAGAAATTGATGTCGGCCGACATGCGCGCGATCACAGCGCAGTCCGACCGCATCGGCCGGCACTTCGCCCGCCAGAACGACGTCAGCGGCACCGATTTCCACGCGCTGCTGCACATCATGGTCGCCGAAACCGCCGGAGAACCGTTGACCGCGGCACAGCTGCGACGGCGCATGGACGTGTCACCGGCCGCGATCACCTATCTCGTCGATCGCATGATCGACGCCGGTCACGTCCGGCGCGAACCCGATCCCCAGGACCGGCGCAAGACGCTGCTCCGCTACGAGAAGCCGGGGATGGCCCTGGCCCGGTCGTTTTTCACTCCCCTTGGCGCCGAACTACATACCGCGCTGGCCGACCTACCCGATCGCGACCTGGCGGCGGCACATCGGGTGTTCACGTCGATGATCGAGGCCATGGCGAGCTTCGAATCCCGACTCGTCGCACCAACTCCGAAAGCGGCCGCGCCCGAACCGAAGCGCGCGACGGCGAAAACCCGCCGCAGCCCGGTGAAACGCGGCGTCTAGTGGACCGGCCTCTCGGCCGCGCAGCCCAGTAGCCGCTGCTCGATCAGGTCGGCACCGCGGGCCACGCCCCCCGTCGCGGCGAATCCGGCCGCCACCCGGTGCGCACCGCCGGCCATCTTCATCGCCTCGCGCACCTTGGCCCTCAGCCGCGCCGCGGTGAGCTTTTTCGCGGCCAGGCGGGTGCCGCAGCGGGCAACCTCGACCCGCCGCGCCACCTCGGCCTGGTCACGCGCGAACGGCACGACGCAGACCGGCACGCCGCGATCGAGGGCCTTCAGCGTCGTGCCCATCCCGCCGTGCGTGACGGCGCAGCTGGCCTTGGCGAGGATGGCCGAGTGCGGCACGAAACGGCATACGGTCGCGTTCGCCGGGCGCGGCAGATCGGCGGGTACACCGGCCGGGAACGTCGCCACCACATGAACGTCCTCGCCGACCAGCGCGCGCAACGCGATTCGCCCCAGGGCCTCGTCCGCCTGCCGCAGCGAGGAGGTGTTCACCAGCACCATCGGGCGGTCGATGGCGTCGATCCACTCCGGTGTTGCCGTCGGCGTGGGCTCGAATACGCAAGCGCCGATGTGGTGCACCAGACCGGCCCAGCCGGGGTGCGGGTACTCGAACGGCTCGCCACCCACGGCCAGCACCAGGGGGGCGCGCCGCATGAAGGCGTCCACCGATGTCACCGGGGGCACACCCAGCTCAGCACGAATGGCGTTGATGCGCGGTAACATTGGCCGGTCGAACACGTGCCTGACGATGGGCCGCACCCCGGCGTCCCGGATGCCGCCGGCGATGCCCGGCAGTGGACGCATTCCGGGACCGAACGGCGGCACGCCGCGGGAGCGCAAATATGGGGTGAACGGCGAGAAGAGCAGCCACGGAATGTCGCCGGCGTCCGCCGCCGACAAGGCGCCCCAGCAATTCGCATCCACGATGACCGCATCCGGTCGGATCGCGTCCACCGCCCGCCGAAAGTCGCCGATCTCCAGCACCGCCCGCCGGCACAGCACGTCGATCGATAATCTCAGCACTGCCAGAGCGTTTCGCGCCTGCCAGTCGTTGCCGGCGATAGCCTCGATGTCCGGGTCGACCGACTCGGCGTGCACGCCGACTGATCGCATCGCCGGCACGCCGGCCGACATGGTGCGCAGATGAACGTCATGGCCTCGCTGCACCAGCTCGGCCAGCAGGGCCCCCGTCGGCAGCAGATGGCCCAGGGCCGGCGAACCGTACGCCAAGATGACGGCCACGTCGCGCGAGCCTAGGCCACGCCGACGAGGTCGACATCGCGCAGGTCCGCCAGCTTCGCGGCGCCACAGCCGTGCAGGCAGACCCTGAGCTCGTCGATGAACGGCTTCAGCCAATCGACCACGGCCGCAGTCGATTCGATCGCCGCGCGCAGCAGCGGCCGCGCCACCGCCACCACGTCGGCGCCCAGCGCGATCGCCTTGGCCGCATCCATGCCGGTGCGGATGCCGCCGGATGCCACCAACGGGATCGCCGGCAGCACCTCACGCACCTCGACAATCGCGCGGGCGGTGGGGATGCCCCAATCGGCCAGGTGCGGATAGCGCAGTTCGCCGTACCGCACGAATTGCTCGACCCGCGACCACGACGTGCCACCGGCGCCCGCGACGTCGATTCCGGCGACCGGCAATTCGCCGTCTCCCCCAACGAGTTCCGCGGCAGCCGCCCCACCGATCCCGTGCCCGACCTCCTTGAGCAGCACCGGATAGTCGATGCTGTCAGCCGCCTCGCGCAGCCTGCTCAGCGACCCGGAGAAATCGGTGTCACCGTTGTGCTGCATGGCTTCCTGAAGCGGATTGGTATGCACGGCAAGCGCGTCGGCGCCCACCCGGTCGAGGACCTTGGCCAGATCCGGAACGGCGGTCTTCGTCAGTTGCGCCAGGCCGATGTTGCCGAACAGCAATACATCCGGGGCGACGTCGCGCACCGCGAAGCTGTCCGCGGCGCGCTCCCCCAGCGCACTGTCCAGCATGATCCGCTGCGAGCCCAGCATCATGCCCAGACCCAGCTGTTGGGCGGCCGCCGCCAGGTTGCGATTGATCGTCCCGGACAGTTCGGCGCCCCCGGTCATTGCGCCGATCAGTATCGGAGCCCGCAGGTTGGCGCCGAAAAAACCGGTGGACAAGTCGATGTCGCCCAGGTTCGTCTGAGTCAGCGCGTTGTATGGCAATGCGTAGCGTTCCAGCCCGGTGCTGACTCCGTCGTAGCCGACCGGCTCGTTCAGGCAGACGTCGATGTGGCGCCGCTTGCGGGTGGTCATCTCCCCCCGGTCAGCGGTCATCGCAGGTACCCCCTCGCGTCCCGGCACTGCCCCCGCCCCGCGTTCATAATGTCCATAGTGCCCCCTCTTGCGCACCGCCGGAGCTGCCGCGTGGCGATGCGTCATTTCAGTTGATTAATGTTTAACAAACTGAAAGGGTTGTATTCGTGGTGTGGGATTCCCTGGCCGCCGCTGTGACGGGTCGGCGTTCATGGTTGCTCGCGCTGGTCACGGCCCTGGTGGGGGTCGCATTCATGGTTCTCGTCGGCGGCAAAGACGCCGCGGGCCAGTCCCCGCGATCGGTTCCGGTAGCGGCGCAATCCGCGCAGGTCGACGCGCTGGCAAAGCAGTTTCCCGGGGGTGACAAGGCCCCGCTGATCGTGGTGGTCAGCCGCACCGACGGTGGGGTCCTCGGCCCGTCCGATATCGCCGCCGCCCAGGCCGCACTCGATCGCGTGCAGGCCGCGGCGCAGCCCGGCGCGAATCAGAGCGCACCTCCGATGCCCTCGCAAGATTCCAAGGCCGTCCTCGGCGTCGTGCCGATCAGCGCCGACCTCTCCGGGCTCGCCCTGGGCGACGCCGTCGCCACGCTGCGCACGGCCGCGGCCGGCGGCATGCCCTCGGACCTGGAGGTGCACGTGACGGGCGGGCCGGCATTCGGCGCCGACATCGCCAGCGCCTTCACCAACGCCAACGTCACCCTGCTCGCGGTGACGACGGCGGTGGTGGCGCTGCTGCTGATCGCCACCTACCGCTCCCCGGTGCTGTGGCTGGTGCCGCTGCTCGTGGTCGGATTCGCCGATCGGGTGGCCGCCGCGGCCGGCACGGCGGTGGCATCACTGACGGGGCTGAGCTTCGACGGTGCCACCTCCGGGATCACCAGCGTGCTGGTCTTCGGCGCCGGCACCAACTACGCGCTGTTGCTGATCTCCCGATATCGCCAGGAGCTGCGGCGCCAGTCCGCGCACCGCACAGCGCTGCGTCATGCCGTGCGCAGGGCGGGGCCGGCCATCGTCGCCAGCAACGCCACCGTGGTGCTGGCGCTGCTCACCCTGCTGTTCGCGTCCACCCCGAGCACCCGCAGCCTGGGCGCCCTGTCCGCGTGCGGCCTTGTGGTTGCCGCGATTTCGGTGTTGGTGATCCTGCCCCCGCTGCTGGCCGTGTGCGGCCGGAGATTGTTCTGGCCGTTCATCCCGCACGCCGGGGACGACGAAACCCTGGACTCCGGTGGCTGGCATCGCGTCGCCGACTGGGTGGGCGGGCGCCCCGCACTGGTCGCCGCGGTCGCGATCGCCGTGCTGGCGGCCCTGGGCGCCGGCCTGTTCGGAATTCGGATCGGTTTGTCGCAGACCGAGCAGTTCCGGGTCCGTGCGGACTCGGTAACCGGTTACACCGTTGTGGCCGAACACTTTCCGGCCGGCCTGGCCAACCCGACGCTGGTCGTCACCCCCACCGATCATGCCGCACCCGTACAGCGGGCGATCACGTCCACCCCCGGCGTCGTCTCGGCGACCGAGTCCGGCCGGTCGGGATCGGGGCTGACGAAGTGGTCGATCGTGATCGACGCGCCGCCGTCGTCACAGCGGGCATTCGACATCGTTGCCGCGCTGCGGGATTCGACACGGGCCGCCGACCCGCACGCGCTGGTGGGCGGCGCCGACGCACAGGCCCTGGACATTCGCGACGCGGCCACCCATGACCGGGTGCTGCTGATCCCGGCGATCCTGGCCGTCATCCTGATCGTCCTCTACATGCTGCTGCGGTCGGCGCTCGCGCCACCGACGCTGCTGGCCGCGACGATCCTGGGCGCGCTGGCCGCGCTGGGCATGGGCGGCTGGGCGAGCCTGCACGTCTTCGGCTTTCCGGCGCTGGACAACACCACCCCGCTGTTCGCCTTTCTGTTCCTTGCGGCCCTCGGCGTGGACTACACGATCTTCTTGGTCACCCGGGCCCGCGAGGAAGCCGCGCAGCACGGTGCCCGCGGTGGGATGGTGCGTGCTGTGTCGGCCACCGGGGGCGTGATCACCAGCGCGGGAATCGTTTTGGCCGCCGTGTTCTGCGTGCTCGGAGTGTTGCCGCTGATCGTCCTGACCCAGCTGGGGATCATCGTCGGCCTGGGCATCCTGCTCGACACCTTCGTGGTGCGCACGCTGGTCATCCCGGCCCTGTTCGCCCTCATCGGTGACCGGATCTGGTGGCCCACCAATCCTGCCCACACCAAAGCCGTTGAGCAACAAGCGGACCGGAAACAACCAGAACGGAGCACACCGTGAACAGGTCGATACCGGCCGCGACCAGCCTGGCCGTCGCCGCAGCCGCCGGCGCCGGAAGCATCGCCAGCAGCAACGCCATTCCCCGGTGGTACTCGCGGCTTCGCAAGCCCTCCTACCAGCCGCCCCGCGCCGCCTTCCCCACCGTGTGGACGACGCTTTACGCCGACATCGCGGGCACGTCGGCAGTGGCCATCGACCGGTTTCGCGCGACCGGGCAACACGACAAGGCACGCAACTACGCCGTGGCGCTGACGGCCAACCTGCTCCTGAATGCCGGATGGAGTTGGCTGTTCTTCGGGTATCACAAACTCGGCGCGAGCGCGGTCGGCGCCGCCGCGCTGACGGCGAGCAGCGCCGATCTGGTCAGGCGCACGGCCCAAGCCACGCCCCGCGGCGGGCTGGCGTTGCTGCCCTACCCGCTGTGGTGTGGCTTCGCGACCGTCCTGTCCACCCACATCTGGCGACTCAACCGCTAGATCATGCCGGCACTATTGTGGTTTCGCCGCGATCTGCGGTTGCGTGACCATCCGGCGCTGGTCGCCGCGGCCGAGAACGACGAGGTGCTCGCCTGCTTCGTGCTCGATCCACGCCTGGAAAAGTCGTCGGGACAACGCCGGCTGCAGTACCTGGGTGACTCGCTGCGGCGGCTGCGCGAGGAACTGGACGGCCGGCTGCTCGTCACCCGCGGGCAGCCCCACACGCAAATCCCGCGCATCGCCAAGGAAATCGATGCGTCGTCGGTGCACATCTCCGAGGACTTCGCACCGTTCGGTAAGCGCCGCGACGAGTTGGTCAGCGCGGCACTGGATTCGGTGCCGCTGGTGGCGACGGGCTCGCCGTATCTGGTCTCACCAGGCCGCGTCACCAAGCCGGACGGCTCGCCCTACCAGGTATTCACCCCGTTCCTGCGTCAGTGGCAAAAGAACGGCTGGCGCGCACCGGCGAAGTCGACCGCGCAGTCCGCACGCTGGCTGGACCCGGCGCAGCTGCGGATCGAGCAATGCGAGATCCCCGATCCCGGGTTGGCCCTCGAGGTGGCAGCAGGCGAGGCGGCGGCGCGCAAGCAGTGGAAGTCGTTCGTCGACAAGGGATTACAGAGCTACGCCGAGGACCGCAACAGGCCGGACCTGACCGGGACCAGCCGCATGTCGGCGCACCTGAAGTTCGGCGCGATTCATCCCCGCACCCTGGTGGCCGACCTGGACTTGCGCAACAGCGGGGCGCAAGCCTTCCTGCGGGAGTTGGCTTTTCGTGACTTCTATGCCGACGTGCTGCACCACTGGCCGGCCAGCGCCTGGCGCAACTGGAACAGCGATTTCGACGGCATTACGACCGACACCGGCGCCGAGGCCAAACGCCGCTTCGAGGCATGGAAAGCCGGCGAGACCGGTTTTCCCTTCGTCGACGCCGGCATGCGTCAGCTGCGCACCACCGGCTTCATGCACAACCGGGTGCGGATGATCGTCGCGTCGTTTTTGGTCAAAGACCTGCACCTGCCGTGGCAATGGGGCGCCCAATGGTTTCTGGACCAGCTGGTGGACGGCGACATGGCGAACAACCAGCACGGCTGGCAGTGGTGTGCGGGCTGCGGTACCGATGCCGCGCCTTACTTCCGGGTGTTCAACCCGATCACGCAGGGCGAGAAGTTCGACCCGTCGGGCGATTACATCCGGCGCTGGATACCCGAACTGCGCTCGGCCGACGACGTGCACCTGCGCAAGGGTGAGCGGCCGCACGGCTACCCGGCGCCCATCGTCGACCACGCCGCCGAGCGCACCGAGGCGCTGCGCCGCTATCAGAGCATCTGATCGCGTTCGCCACTGCGGCGCCGCCGCCGGTAACCGCTGTACGACCTGCTAGCGCCCGCGCTAGCGGATTCGGAAAGCGGTCTATGGTGCGTAGACGTTACTGCTGTGGCACGAGTGGCCATCCCTAGGTCACCGCAGGAACCGCAAGCGGGCGGCTAGCGCGCGGCCTTCTTGCGCTCGATGTCGGCCAGCGCGGCCGCCAGTTCGGCGCGCTGCGCGGCCGAGCTCTCCCAGGCGAGCTGACGGTTCTTGACCACCTTGGCCGGCGCGCCGACCGCGATCGAGTAGTCCGGGATCACCCCGCGGACCACCGCGTGAGACCCCAGCACGCAGCCCCGTCCCACGGACGTGCCCCGCAGCACCGACACCTTGACGCCCACCCAGGTGTCCGGACCGATCCGCACCGGGGACTTGACGATGCCCTGGTCCTTGATCGGCAGGTCGATGTTGTCCATCCGGTGGTCGAAATCGCAGACGTAGCACCAGTCGGCCATCAACACCGAATCGCCGAGCTCGATGTCGAGGTAGGCGTTGATGACGTTGTCGCGACCCAGCACCACCTTGTCGCCGAACCGCAGCGAGCCTTCATGCGCGCGGATGGTGTTCTTGTCGCCGATGTGCACCCAGCGCCCGATCTCGAGCTGCGCCAGCTCAGGCGTCGCATGGATCTCCACGCCCTTGCCGAGGAACACCATGCCGCGGGTGATGATGTGCGGGTTGGCCAGCTTGAACTTCAGCAGCCGCCAATACCGCACCAGGTACCACGGTGTGTATGCGCGGTTGCGCAACACCCATTTCAGCGAGGCCAGCGTGAGGAACTTGGCCTGGCGCGGGTCCCGCAGGTTCGATCCACGCCAACGGCGATGGACCGGTGCACCCCACATGCTCGTCATGGCCGGACAGCCTAACTCGATCAATCGTAAGCCCGCGAACCGCCACGGGTTACCCTCACCTGTACTCGATTGCCGCCCCACGGCCGGGTCCGCCCGCGCGCGGCCCGCCACGCGAAAAGGATTGGGAAAACCGAAGGTGCTTGCCGGACAACTCGTCAGTGGGCTCCGGCGTTCGTCATCGGTCGTGTTGGCGGCGGTGATCGCCATCGGGGCCGGCGCCTGCGGCAACACCGACTCCTGGGTCGACGCGTCGGCCGCGCAGGGCTGGCCGGCGCAGTACGCCGACGCCGCCAACAGCAGCTACACCGCCACCGACGGGGCCACCAAGCTCTCGCTGCAGTGGACCCGGTCGGTCAAGGGAAGCCTGGCCGCCGGACCGGCGCTCAGCGCGCGCGGTTATCTGGCCCTCAACGCCCAAACCTCGGCGGGATGCTCGCTGATGGAATGGGAGAACAACAACAACGGGCGGCAGCGCTGGTGCGTGCGTCTGGCCCAGGGCGGCGGCTTCGGCGGCCCGCTGCTCGACAGATTCGACAACCTCTACGTCGGCCAGCCCGGCGCGCTCCTGTCTTTCCCGGTGACCCAGTGGACGCGGTGGCGTCAACCGGTGATCGGCATGCCCACCACGCCGCGATTCGTCGGACAGGGCGCGCTGCTGGTGGCCACGCACCTGGGGCAGGTGCTGATCTTCGACTCCCATCGCGGCCAGGTGTCGGGGAGCCCGCTCGACCTGGTCGACGGCGTCGACCCCACCGACGCCGCGCGCGGGCTGGCCGACTGCGCGCCGGCCCGCCAGGGCTGCCCCGTCGCGGCCGCACCCGCCTTCTCGGCGGCCACCGGGATGGTGGTGCTCGGTGTCTGGCAACCCGGCGCTCCCGCCGCGGGCCTGGTGGGGCTCAAATACCACCCGGGGCAGGCGCCGCTGCTGACCCGCGAGTGGACCAGCGACGCCGTGGGCGCCGGTGTCATCGCCAGCCCGGTCCTGTCGGCCGACGGGTCGACCGTCTACGTCAACGGCCGCGACCAACGACTGTGGGCACTGCGCGCCGCCGACGCGAAGGTGAAATGGTCGGCGCCGCTGGGTTTCTTGGCGCAGACGCCGCCCGCGGTCACCCCGCAGGGGCTGATCGTGACCGGCGGCGGGCCCGACACGAAGCTGGCGGCGTTCAAGGACGCCGGCGATCACGCCGATCAGGTGTGGCGCCGCGACGACGTTTTTCCTCTGTCGACGTCGAGCCTGGCCGGCCTGGGCGTCGGCTACACGGTGGCCAGCGGGCCCCCGGCGAACGGCGCCCCCGGCATGTCGCTGCTGATCTTCGATCCGGGCAGCGGCCGCACGCTGGGCAGCTACCCGATGCCGGCGGCGACCGGGTATCCGGTCGGGGTATCGGTCGGCACCGATCGCCGGGTGGTAGCCGCCACCAGCGACGGCCAGGTTTACGGTTTTGCCCCGGCCTGACCGGGACATACTCCTGTAGTGCCGATCGATGAAACCGCGGCGCCAGACGCCGCGACCACCAAGACCACCGCAAGCCCGCGCGGCAGCACCGCCGACATCGTGGCGACGTGCGTCCTGCTGGTCATCCACGGCGGCCTCTATGCGGCGAGCTTTGTGCTGCTGGGCCTGCTGGTGATGACGACCGATGCCTGCGGGTCCCGAAAATGCGGAGATCCCGCCTGGATCGACCGGGCCATGAACCTGGGCACGTGGGGCGGCGCCACCCTCCTGGTCATCGACATCGTCGTCGCCGTGTATTTCCTGGTGCGGCGGAGGCGGGCGTTCTTCGTCCCGCTCATCGGTTGCATCGCGCAGGTGGCGCTGGCGCTGGCCGCCGTGGCCATGGAGTTGCAGGCCGGCCCGGTCTGAGCCCTCGCCGCCGACGGCGGGACTAGATCGCCAGCGGCGGGATGGCGTTGCGCGGCACCTGGGCCTGCAACGGCCCGCCGAACGCCGGCAGCATCTCGCCCGGGGCGAAGTAGAAGATCAGCTGGTCGTCGGTGATGGCGAAGTTCTGATAATGCGTCGGGTCATGTCCCGTCGACGGCAGAATCGCTGCGCCCAAAGGGGTTTGGCGTTCCAGATCGCGCTGCACGATCGGGAAGATGGCGTCCAGCGGCGTGGCGCCCGGAGGGAACAGGTTGTCGAACGTGATGGGCTGCTTGGTCCCCAGGTTGTAGTTGAACGCCTTGTACCAGATCGACGAATGCGCTCCCCCGACATCCTGGAAGAACTTGAGCACGACGCTGCGGGTGTTGTGCGGTGGCTGCCCGGCGAAGCGCTGCTCGGTGGTGGCCTCGAGCTGGTAGGGCTGGTCGCGCCCCCCGGAACTCTGCGCGACGGCGACGAAGCCGTCCCGGTTCTGGGTGACGTAGTCGGCAAGCGCCTGCCCGTCCGGATAGTCGGCGGGAAAGGCAATGTTGAGCATGTAGTTGGGGCCGGTGGCGCGCAGGCGGCACATCTGGCCGTCCTCGACGCTGCCGCCCAGGCTGGCGCACGACGGCGGGTCGGCCGCGGCCGGCCAGCCCACCAAGACCGCCGCCGCGAGCAGCGCAGCGGCTACCAGGTAACGCATCGTGGAATTGTCCTCGCAAACTGGCCAGGGCCGGATGACCCGGAGAAGTGACGCCGCCAGCGTACCCGGCGTTATCGGGAGGGTTGGCAAACGAACGCCATCGCCCGGCCGGCGCCGCGCGCACCGATGCGGGCGATGACCACCGACAGCGATCGGCGCCCGCGCAACCGCATCCGTTTGCGCAGCGCGTCCGGGTCCACCCGCACCCCGCGGACCAGGATCTCCAGCGACCCGCAGTCCAGCGCCGACAGGGCCTGGCGAAGCCGGCGTTCGTCGAAGACCAGCTGCTCGAGCACCTCGAACCCGCGGTCGGCCGCGGGCAGCCGATCGCCGGAGAGGTAGGCGATGTCGAGATCGAGCTGCCACAGCCCGTGCCGCGCGCCGTAGTGGCGCACCAGCCCCGCCCGCACCACGGCACCGTCCGGGTCGACGATCCAGCGCCCGACCGGCCGCACTCCGCAGTCGTCCGGGTCGTCGTCGGTGAGCTGCTCACCGCGATCCAGGAGGCTCGCCCGCCGGCACACACCGGGCCGCGCCAGCCCGGCCGACCACAGGCAGGCTTCCCGGACGGAGCCGCGATACGACGTCACCTCGATCTCCCCGTCGAAGCCCAGGTGTCGCACCTCATCGAAACCGATTCCAGGAGCGCACTTTACGACGAAGTCCCGGTCGCGGTAGGTGTCGAGCAGCAAGCCCAGGCCGGGCCGGTAGTCGTCGATGCGCAATCGCCGCCGACCCTCGACGCGCCGGGCCGGGTCCACGATGAGCACGGCGTCGCGGGTGACCGGGCGCAGCGCGTCGGCGCGGCAGATCCAGGCCGACTCGCCCACGTTGTGGCGCGCCATCGCCAGCCGCACCGGATCGATATCGCTGCCCAGCGCGGCGATCCCGCAGGCGCTCAGCGCGGCGAGCTCGGTGCCGATCGAACAGGTCGCGTCGTGCACGACGACGCCGCCGTCGCCGGCCAGCCGCCTGGCCCGGTGCAACGCCACCGGCGCCGCGGTGGCCTGCTGCAGCGCCTCGTCGGTGAAGAGCCAGTGCGACACGCCCAGCTCGCCCAGTTTTTCCACGGCGCGGCGGCGCAACAACACCGTCTCCACCAGCACCGCGGCCCGGTCGCCGAATTGCGCTCGCGCCGCGGCGACATCGGCGACCAGGGTGGCGTCGGTCAGTTCGAGTTCGGCGACCGCTTCCAGCGCCGCGGCACCCGCCTGCGACCGCAGGTAGCCGACGTCGTCCGTGCCGAAGCGGAGCCCTTGAAAAGACGGAGTCAGGAGGGTTTGACCCCGGTCACCATCACGTTGTAGAACCAGCCCTTCGGGACCACGCGGCGCCAGACGTTGGCGTCCACCCAGCTCAGCGTCTTCCAGCCGTTGAAGGCGAATTTCGCCCAGCCCCAACCCAACCGCCCGGGGGGCAGCGACGCCTCGAAGGTGCGCACCGGCCAGCCGAACATCGCGGCGGTGAACTCTTCGCTGACGGTCCGCACCTCGGTGGCTCCGGCGCTGGCCGCCATCCGCTCCAGATCAGCCGGGGTGAAGGTGTGCAGGTCGACGATGGCCTCGAGCGCGGCGGCCCGGGAGGATTCGTCGAGCTCGGCCTGCGGGCGCCGCCAGCTCCCCAGGCCGGGCAGCTTGGTGACGTTGGTGGCGATGCGCCAGGTCAGGGTCGACAGCTCGCGGGCGTAGACGTCGCCGGCGCTGGTCGGCTCGCCGGCGAAGACGAACCGGCCGCCGGGCTTGAGCACCCGGATCACCTCGCGCAGCGACAGCTCCACGTCGGGGATGTGGTGCAGCACCGCGTGCCCGACGACCAGGTCGAAGGTGTTGTCCTCGTACGGGATGCCCTCGGCGTCGGCGACCCGGCCGTCGATGTCGAGGCCCAGCGACTGGCCGTTGCGGGTGGCGACCTTGACCATGCCCGGGGACAGGTCGGTCACCGATCCGCGCCGGGCGACCCCGGACTGGATCAGGTTGAGCAGGAAAAACCCTGTGCCGCAGCCCAATTCGAGCGCCCGGTCGTAGGGCAGCTCGCGCAGCACCTCGTCGGGCACGATGGCGTCGAAGCGGCCGCGGGCGTAGTCGATGCAGCGCTGGTCATAGGAGATCGACCACTTGTCGTCGTACGTCTCGGCTTCCCAGTCGTGGTAGAGCACCTGGGCCAGCTTGCTGTCGTGCCGGGCGGCTTCCACCTGCTCGGCGGTGGCGTGGGGCGTCGGAACGGCGTCGGTCGAACTGGTCATGCAGGGCAGCCTAACGGCCGCCGGGATCCGCCAGATCGCCACCGCCCTGACCAGCGGTGAATACCTCGACGTAGCGGCGGCGTTCGGCGGCGAGCCGCCCGGGAAGGTCCAGATCGAACACGTCGTTGATCCCGGCCTTGGCGGCGGCCAGCGCGTGCCGCGGCCCGTCGAGGAAGCGGCGCGCCCACCCGGCGGCGGCGTCGTACACGTCGTCGGGGGCCACCATGTCGTCGATGAGGCCCAGCGCCAGGGCCTCCTCGGCGTCGAAGAAGCGGCCGCTGAACACCAGCTCCTTGGCCTTGCTCGCGCCGGCCACCCGGGTCAGGCGGGCCATCGCGTCGCCGCCGGGCACCAGGCCGGCCAGGATCTCGGTCGCGCCGAACTTCACGTTGTCGCCGCTGATCCGCCAGTCGGCGGCCAGGGCCAGGGTGAGCCCGGCACCCAGCGCGTAGCCGGTGATCGCGGCGACGGTCGGCTTGGGGATCGCGGCCACGGCGTCGACGGCCTCCTGCCGCACCCGCGCCACACTCTCGGCCTCGGGGCCCCGCAGCGTCCGCAGCTCCGGCATGTCGTCGCCCGCGGAGAAGATCTCGTGGCCGCCGAACAGGATCACCACGGCGACGTCGTCGCGCCGGCCCAATTCCTCGGCCGCGGTGATGACCTCCCGGTAGACCTGGCGGGTCATCGCGTTGGTCGGTGGGCGCGACAGCAGCAACATGGCCAGCCCGGCGTCCTGCGAGCCGTCGCTGACCACGACGCTGACGAACTCGCTCAATGCCGCCACCCCAGGCCGCCCGCTTCCCGCGCCTGGTGGTAGCGGTCGGAATCGAAGAACTCGAACACCCAGTTGTCGCCCTGGATCTCCAGGTGCGGCTGCACCGGCACGATCTGGCGTTCGACGGCCAGCACCTCGGCCACGGTCCGCCCGGCCAACGAATCCAGCTGCGTCCACGTCGGCGGCAGCAGGAAGCAGCGACCGGCCTCGAACTCGTCGATGGCGGCCCGGGGCGCCATCCAGCCGGCGAGGTCGGATTCGGTGTTCTCGCCGTCGGCGCGCTGCCCCTGCGGCCGCGCGCCCACGAAGAAATAGGTGTCGTAGCGGCGGGTGCGCTCGGCCTCCGGGGTGACCCAGTTGGCCCACGGCCGCAGCAGATCGGACCGCAGCACCAGGTTTTCCTGGCGCAGGAAGTCGGCGAAGGACAGCGACCGTTCGGCCAGCGCCCGGCGGGCCTCGCCGTACACCGAGGCGTCGCCGACGATACTGTTCGGCGCCGAAACGGCCTGGTCCACCGGCCCGGCGAACAGCACCCCCGACTCCTCGAACGTCTCGCGGGCGGCGGCGCACACCAGCGCCTCGGCCAGGTCGGGTTCGATGCCGAACCGCTGCGCCCACCACTGCGGCGGCGGGCCGGCCCACGCGATGTCGGCGTTGCGGTCGCGGTCGTCGACACCGCCGCCGGGGAAGACCACAGTGCCCGCGGCGAACTCCATTTGGGCGTGCCTGCGCATCAGGAAGACCGCGATGCCGCCCGGGTCGTCGCGGACCAGCATCACGGTGGCGGCCGGCCGTGCGACCAGCGGGGGTGGTTCGTCGGGTGACGTCATAACGGCCTCCGGTGGGCTGCGCGGGTGCGGACACGCCGCGCGAAATAACGCCCGTCGACGACGTCGAGGGCGATCGCTTGGCCGAACGCGGTGGAAAGGTTCTCGGCGGTCAGCACGTCGGTCAGCAATCCCGCGGCGACCACCTCGGCCTCCGAGAGCAGCATGCAGTGGCTGAACCCGGGCGGAATCTCCTCGACGTGGTGGGTGACCAGCACCAGGGCCGGTGCGTCGGGGTCGGCGGCCAGGTCGGCCAGCCGGGCGACCAGTTCCTCGCGGCCGCCCAGATCCAGGCCGGCGGCGGGCTCGTCGAGCAGCAGCAGCTCGGGGTCGGTCATCAGCGCGCGAGCGATCAGCACCCGCTTGCGCTCGCCCTCGGACAGCGTGCCGTAGGTGCGGTCCGCGAGGTGCTCGGCGCCCAGGCTCTCCAGCATGTCGATGGCGCGTTGGTAGTCGACGTCCTCGTAGCGCTCCCGCCACCGGCCCAGCACCGCGTAGCCGGCCGAGACGACGAGATCGCGCACCACCTCGTCGGTGGGAATCCGCTGCGCCAACACCGAGGAGCTGAGCCCGATCCGGGACCGCAACTCGGTCACGTCGACGCGTCCCAGCCGCTCGCCGAGCACGAAAGCCACACCGGACGAGGGATGTTCGGACGCCGCGGCGATCCGCAGCAGCGAGGTCTTGCCCGCGCCGTTGGGCCCGACGATCACCCAGCGTTCGTCGAGTTCGACCGCCCAATCCACTGGCCCTACCAAAACGTTGCCGCCGCGCCGCAGCGACACCTGCCTGAAGTCGAGCAGCAGATCGGGGTCGGCTGACTCGCTTCCGTTATCGGGCACCCGACCATCGTGCCGTACCGCGGCGCTCGAATCCCTGCCGGGTCGCCACGCCCGGCGGGGCTACGGGTTGGGCGGGATCTCGACCCGGCGGACCTCGCCGTCGACCGCGTCGGCGGCCTCGATTTCGCCGCGGGTCACACCCAACAGAAACAGCACGGTGTCCAGGTAGGGGTGGCTCAGCGACGCGTCGGCGACCTCGCGCAGCGCCGGCTTGGCGTTAAACGCGATTCCCAGTCCGGCCGCGGCCAGCATGTCGATGTCGTTGGCGCCGTCGCCCACGGCGACGGTCTGCGCCATCGGCACCCCGACCTGGTTCGCGAATTCCCTTAGCGCCGTGGCCTTTCCGGCCCGGTCGACGATGGGACCGATGACCCGCCCGGTGAGCGTGCCGTCGACGATCTCCAGCTCGTTGGCCGCGACGTAGTCCAGCATCAACTCCTCGGCCAACGGCTCGATGATCCGGCGGAAGCCCCCGGACACGACGCCGCAGGCGTAACCCAGCCGCCGCAAGGTACGCAGCGTGGTGCGGGCGCCGGGCATCAGTTCGAGCTGCTCGGCGACCTCGTCGATCACGCTGGCGGGCAGGCCCGCCAGCGTGGCCACCCGCTGTTCGAGCGACTGCGCGAAGTCCAGCTCACCGCGCATCGCGGCCTCGGTGATCGCGGCGACCTTGCCCTCGGCACCGGCCCGGGCCGCCAGCATCTCGATGACCTCGCCCTGCACCAGCGTCGAGTCGACGTCGAACACGATGAGCCGCTTGGCCCGTCGTTCCAGGCTGTAGTCCTCGACCGCGACGTCGACCTGTTCCTCGCTGGACACCCGGTTCAGGGCCGTCCGCAACGCGCCGTCCGCGCCCGGCGGCACCGACACGCGCAGCTCCAGGCCGATCACCGGATAGTCGGAGACGCCGCGGATCAGGTCGATATTGACGCCCAGGGCCGCCACCTCGCGGGCCACCGCGCCGAACGCGCCGGCGGTGATGGGCCGGCCCAGCACGAAAATGGTGTGGGTCGAGGGCTCCCGCATGATCGGCACGTCGTCGCTGCGCTCGATGCTGACATCGAGACCCACCTTGTGGATGGCCGATTCGACGTCGTCGCGCAACTGCGCGCTGTCGGCGACCTCGGCCGGGCAGCAGACCAGCACGCCCAGCGTCAGGCGGTGCCGGATCACCACCTGTTCGACGTTGAGCAGCTCAACCCCGTGCCGCGACAGCGCCTCGAACAGGGTCGCCGTCACGCCCGGTTGATCCACGCCGGTGACAGTGATCAGCACCGACACCTTGGGTGGTGGATTCACGCCCGACAGCCGTCGCGTTATTGCTCAGCAGTCGAGCGATCGGGTTCGGTTCGCGGACCGAAGCCCTTCGGTGACTCGAGAGCCGTGGCGTGGCGGCCGATGTGCGCCTCGGCGCGGAGCCGCTCCACCATGTGCGGGTAGTGCAGCTCGAATGCCGGGCGCTCCGAACGGATTCGGGGCAGCTCGGTGAAGTTGTGCCGCGGCGGCGGGCAGCTGGTCGCCCACTCCAGGGAGTTGCCGTAGCCCCACGGGTCATCGACCGTGACGACCTCGCCGTAACGCCAGCTCTTGAAGACGTTCCAGACGAACGGGAACATCGACGCGCCCAGGATGAAGGCTCCCACCGTCGAGGCGACGTTGTAAGGCTGGAAGCCGTCGCTGGGCAGGTAGTCCGCGTAGCGGCGCGGCATGCCCAGGTCGCCCAGCCAGTGCTGCACCAGGAAGGTGGTGTGGAACCCGATGAACGTCAGCCAGAAGTGCAGCTTGCCCAGCCGCTCGTCGAGCAGCCGGCCGGTCATCTTCGGGAACCAGAAGTACACCCCGCCGAAGGTGGCGAACACGATGGTGCCGAACAGCACGTAGTGGAAGTGCGCGACCACGAAGTAGGTGTCGGTGACGTGGAAGTCCAGCGGCGGGCTGGCCAACATCACGCCGGTCAGACCGCCCAGCAGGAAGGTGATCAGGAAGCCGACGCAGAACAGCATCGGCGTCTCAAAGGTGATCTGCCCCTTCCACATCGTGCCGATCCAGTTGAAGAACTTGATCCCGGTCGGCACCGCGATCAGATAGGTCATGAACGAAAAGAAGGGCAGCAGAACGGCTCCGGTGGCGAACATGTGGTGCGCCCACACCGCGACGGACAGCGCGGCGATCGACAGGGTGGCGTACACCAGCGTGGTGTAACCGAAGACCGGCTTGCGCGAGAACACCGGGATGATCTCGGTGATGATGCCGAAGAACGGCAAGGCGATGATGTACACCTCGGGATGGCCGAAGAACCAGAACAGGTGTTGCCACAACAACACTCCGCCGTTGGCGGCGTCGTAGACATGGGCGCCGAGATGTCGGTCGGCGGCCAGCCCGAACAGCGCCGCGGTCAGGATCGGGAACGCGATCAGGATCAGGATCGAGGTCACCAGGATGTTCCAGGTGAAGATCGGCATCCGGAACATGGTCATGCCGGGCGCGCGCATGCACACCACGGTGGTGATCATGTTGACCGCACCCAGGATGGTGCCCAGACCGGCGACGATCAGGCCGGTGATCCACAGGTCTCCCCCGGCGCCGGGCGAGTGCACGGCGTCAGACAGCGGCGTGTAGGCGGTCCAGCCGAAGTCGGCGGCCCCGCCCGGGACGATGAAGCCGGACGCCGCGATCAGCCCGCCGAACAGGAACAGCCAGTACGAGAAGGCGTTGAGCCGCGGGAAGGCGACGTCGGGGGCGCCGATCTGCAGCGGCAGCACCAGGTTGGCGAAACCGAACACCACCGGGGTGGCGTACAGCAGCAGCATGATCGTGCCGTGCATGGTGAACAGCTGGTTGAACTGCTCGTTCGACAGGAACTGCAGCCCCGGAGCGGCCAGCTCGGTGCGCATCAGCAACGCCATCAGCCCGCCGATGAAGAAGAACCCGAAGCAGGTGACGGTGTACATGATGCCGATCATCTTGTGATCGGTCGTGGTGATCAGTTTGTAGACGAGGTTCCCTTTGGGGCCCATGCGGTCCGGGTACGGACGAACGGCCTCGAGTTGTCCCAAGGGGGGCGCTTCGGCTGTCAACAGCTTCTCCAAACATCCAGATCGGACACTGGCCCAAAAATCGGTATTGAGACGAATCTTAGCCGTCGATTCTGGCGCCGTCAGGGCTGGTCCTACAAACTGTCGTAAATGGCTCGCCGGTGCGGCGCGTCCGTCGGCGCGGCGGCGCCGAACTGCCCGAATGGTGGCGACCGGGCTTCACCCGGCTCCGCAGCGCTCGCGATCGCCACGCTGCCCGGATGTTAGCGTCTGACGCGTGTTGTTCGGCGTGATCAGACCCGCCCGGCTGGCCGCGGCGACCGCGGTGACGGCGACGCTCGTCCTGGCATCCAGCGGCTGCGGATCCGACAAGCCCGCCGGCCAGGCGCCAGCCCCTTCCCTGGTCACTCCGACGACCCAGATCGCGGGCGCCGGCGTGCTCGGAAACGACCGCAGGCCCGACGACTCCTGCGCGCGCGACGCCGCCGGGGCCGATGCGGGTTCGGCGAAACGGCAAGTCCACAACGCCGCGGGCGTCAACCCGGACGTCGCGCAGGTGCCCGCCGACCCGCAGCGCATCGTGGTGCTCTCCGGCGACCAGCTCGACACGCTGTGCGCGCTGGGTCTGCAGTCGCGGGTGGTCGGCGCGGCGTTGCCGGACGGGTCCTCGAGCCAGCCCGCCTACCTGGGCGGCGCGGTGCACGGCCTGCCCGGGGTCGGCACCCGCTCGCACCCCGACCTGAAGGCGATCGCGAGCGCCCACCCCGACCTGATCCTGGGGTCGCAGGGGTTGACGCCGACGCTGTATCCGCAGCTGACCGCGATCGCCCCGACGGTGTTCACGGCCGCACCGGGCGCGGTGTGGCAGGACAACCTGCGCGCCGTCGGCGCCGCCACCGGCCGCACGGCCGCGGTGGACGGGTTGATCAGCGGCTTTTCCCAGCGAACGGCCGACATCGGCGCGCGGCATGATGCGTCCCACTATCAGGCATCGGTCGTGCAGCTGACGGCCGGCACGATCCGGGTGTTCGGCGCCAACAACTTCCCGGCCAGCGTGCTGGGTGCGGTCGGGGTGGACCGGCCCGCGTCGCAGCGGTTCACCGACAAGCCGTACATCGAGATCGGCAGCAGCGACGCGGACCTGGCGACGAATCCGGACCTCTCGATCGCGGACGCCGACGTGGTGTACGTGTCCTGCGCCACTCCGGCCGCCGCCGATCGGGCCGCCACGATCCTGGACAGCAACCCGTGGCGCAAGCTGTCCGCCAACCGGGACAACCGGGTCTACATCGTCAACGACGAGATCTGGCAAACCGGCGAGGGCCTGATCGCGGCCCGCGGCATCGTCGACGACCTGCGCCTGGTGAACGCCCCGATCAACTGACGGCGGTCCGGCAAAACCGCGTCCATCGTCATAACGTGATGTTCGCCCCGTCCGATGGCGAAAGAACTTTTACCTTAGCTAAACTTCTTGACGACGCATCGAATCGAAGAGGGATTCTCATGAGCACAGTTTCGGCGTACGCGGCCACCTCGCCGACGGCACCGCTGACCAAGACCACCATCGAGCGGCGCGACCCGGGTCCGCACGACGTGGCGATCGACATCAAGTTCGCCGGAATCTGCCACTCCGACATCCACACCGCCAAAGGCGAATGGGGCACGCCCGATTACCCGCTGGTGGTGGGCCACGAGATCGCCGGCGTCGTGACCGCCGTCGGCTCCGAGGTCACCAAACACAAGGTGGGCGACCACGTCGGCGTCGGCTGCATGGTGAACTCCTGCGGCCAGTGCAACAGCTGTAAGGCCGGCCTCGAGCAGTACTGCAGCCGCGGAACCGTCTTCACCTACAACGCCACCGACAGGGACGGCACGACGACGCAGGGCGGCTACAGCCAGGCGATCGTCGTCGACGAGAACTTCGTCCTGCGCATCCCCGACTCGCTGCCGCTGGACAAGGCGGCGCCGCTGCTGTGCGCGGGCATCACGCTGTTCTCGCCGCTGCGGCACTGGAAGGCCGGCAAGGACACCCGCCTGGCGATCATCGGCCTGGGCGGGCTGGGCCACATGGGCGTCAAGCTCGGCGCGGCGATGGGCGCCGAGGTGACGGTGCTGTCGCAGTCACTGAAGAAGATGGAAGACGGGCTGCGGCTGGGCGCCAAGCACTACTACGCCACCGCCGAGCGCGAAACCTTCAAGAAGCTGCGCAACAGCTTCGACCTGATCCTCAACACCGTCTCGGCGAACCTGAACCTCAACGACTATCTGAGCCTGCTCGACGTCGACGGCACGCTCGTCGAGTTGGGCATTCCCGAGCACCCCATGGAGGTGGGGGCGTTCTCGCTGGCGCTGGCGCGCCGCAGCCTGTCCGGGTCGAACATCGGCGGCATCGCCGAGACCCAGGAGATGCTGGACTTCTGCGCCGAGCACAACGTGACGCCGGAAATCGAGCTCATCGAGCCCGATTACATCAACGAAGCCTACGAGCGCGTGCTGGCCAGCGACGTGCGCTACCGCTTCGTCATCGACATCTCGAAGCTGTAGGGGCGCCAACGCTTTACAGCGCTGCGCCCGGAGCGCTCTTGGATACCGCGCTGCGCGCGGCGATCTCCGCGGCCTCTCCCCACTCGTCGCCGGGGATGACCTCGCTGACGTCGATCCCGGCCAGCGGCCATCCGACTGCGGCAAGGGTGGCGGCCACCCGGATGACGTTCTCCGGCCCGGCGTCGTAGTGCGTCATGTCGGAGATGAAATGGGCGATGTCGTCGCGGTCGATCACGCCATCGGCGATCGCCGGGGATCCGTCCGCGGTGATGTTGCGCACCACCTCGGCGATCTGCTCTTCGGTCAGCGGCGTGCTGCGCAGCAGCGCCAGCAGCGGCACGCGGTCGGGGCCGGGGACGCCCTCGGGGTAGCCGGCGCGCAGCCAGCGCAGCACTGAACGGCAGAAGTTGGTGGTGGCAGAGGCGGCGGTGTTCGTCACCCCAACAGTGTCAGGGCAGCCGTATCAGCCGCGCCAGCGGGCGGTCGCGCCATACCGACAATTCATGCGTCGTTCACGAACCGCTTAGGAGTCCCAGTCCTCGTCCGCGGCGACGATGGCCTCGCCGATCTAGGTGAGGTGCCGCTGGCGGATAATCGAGTCACCCCGCATGAAAGGTAAGCAGTGATGACCGACGCCGCTTCCACCAGCTCAAGAATCCCGACCACCCCGACGTGGACTCGCTGGCTTAATCCAGCTCTCGCCCTCACGGGCATCGCGGTCGGCATCTTCATCATCGTCGCTGGCATCTACCTCGTCTTCTGGCAGCCGAGCGGCTGCAACCACATGACGAAAGCCGGCCCGCCGGCAACCCAGTCGATGGATTGCTGCGCCTCGATGATGAAAGGCATGAAGATGCCAATGGAAAACAAGCCGGGCATGTCGCCGATGCCGGGCATGCCTTCGATGCCGAACACGCCAGCGCCCGCTCCCGGCCGTTGATGCGGCGTTAACGGGAAAACGAGCACTCAGCCGCGGCAAAAGGCGCGGTTTTCAACCGCTTCGACAAGAAGCGACGAGAAATCGACGGCGGATCTGCTGACTGCTCACCATTGCAGCGCCAATAACCCGAATGCATTTCCGCCTCGGATTTATTGGCGGTCGAGTCAATAATTGGATGGCATACACCATCCTGAGAAAGGGGCTTGCGGGAAAGACGTTGCGCGTTTGCCGGTCGATCGTGCTGCTCCAAATAGGCAACATTGATCGGCTGAGCTAGTTAACGCCTTCCGCGCTTTGTGCCTTGGCGCAGTGGATCATCCGCTCACTGAGGTGGATGAGTGGGTCTTCATGCCCGCCAGGCATGGTATAGGCCAACCGGCGCAATTCGACGGCAAACTCGTACAGATGCTGAGTCAGCAACGCGGCGGTCATGAGACGGTGGTGGCCACGTTTGCGGTGTCGCGAGTTGCACGGAACAACATACTTTCCAAACCTCCCCGTTCGCGACCCTGATATTTGGTGACGTGTCCCGATGCGTCGATGGCAGCGTAATGGCTTGCACGTCTAGTTACAAAGTGGATTTGTAAAAACTTAGGCGCCGTTTATAAAGCAGCCCGGTGAGCCCCTCAGACGTGCATCCGCTCTATGAAGGCTATAGACGCGCCGCTAGAAGTCCCAGTCCTCGTCCTCGGTGACGACGGCCTTGCCGATCACGTAGGACGAGCCCGAGCCGGAGAAGAAGTCGTGGTTCTCGTCGGCGTTGGGCGACAGCGCGGACAGGATGGCCGGGTTCACGTCGGTCTCGTCGCGCGGGAACAGCGCCTCGTAGCCGAGGTTCATCAGCGCCTTGTTGGCGTTGTAGCGCAGGAACTTCTTGACGTCTTCGGTCAGCCCGACCTCGTCGTACAGGTCCTGGGTGTACTCCACCTCGTTGTCGTAGAGCTCGAAGAGCAGCTCGTAGGTGTAGTCCTTGAGCTCCTGCTTGCGCGCGTCGTCGACCAGCGCCAGGCCGCGCTGGTATTTGTAGCCGATGTAGTAGCCGTGCACGGCCTCGTCGCGGATGATCAGCCGGATCATGTCGGCGGTGTTGGTCAGCTTCGCGCGGCTCGACCAATACATCGGCAGGTAGAAGCCGGAGTAGAACAGGAAGCTCTCCAGCAGCGTGGAGGCGACCTTGCGCTTAAGCGGCTCGTCGCCCTTGTAGTACTGCATGACGATCTCGGCCTTGCGCTGCAGGTTGGGGTTCTCCTCCGACCAGCGGAAGGCGTCGTCGATCTCGGCGGTCGAGCACAGCGTGGAGAAGATGTTGCTGTAGCTGCGCGCGTGCACCGACTCCATGAAGGCGATGTTGGTGTAGACGGCCTCTTCGTGCGGCGTCAGCGCGTCGGGAATCAGGCTGACCGCGCCGACGGTGCCCTGGATGGTGTCCAGCAGCGTCAGGCCGGTGAAGACCCGCATGGTCATCTGCTTCTCGTGGGCGGTCAGAGTGCCCCACGACGGCAGGTCGTTGGATACCGGCACCTTCTCGGGCAGCCAGAAGTTGCCGGTCAACCGGTCCCAGACCTCGGCGTCCTTTTCGTCTTGCAGCCGGTTCCAGTTGATCGCCGAAACGCGGTCGATCAGCTTCATGTTTTCGCTCACCAGAACCCCACTTCACACACCGTTTTGCCGGATGAATCCCAGGCTCCAAACACTACCCCTGGGGTGCGACAAGCAACGGCAACACAACAACTTGTGTTTACGTGTCGCCGACGTGTCCGGCCGCCACCGGATTCGATCCAACCTCCAGTATTGCGCGTTGATGATGTACCATTTGGTACATGTTTACCGAAGACGGCGTCGAGATCGACGCACCGCCCCAACTCGTCTGGGAGGTCTTCACCGACGTCGAGCACTGGCCCGAGTGGACCGCGTCGGTCACTTCCCTTGTCGGCCTTGATGGTTCGACCCTTGCAGCCGGCAGGCGGTTCGCGATCAAGCAGCCCGGCATGTCGAAGCTGGTCTGGAAGGTCACCGAGATCGCCCCGGGTAGGTCATGGACCTGGGTGCAGAGCTCGCCCGGGGCGCGGGTCACCGCCCGGCACGAGGTCATCGCCCAGCCCGGCGGCCGCACGCTGGTCCGCCAGCAACTCGACCAGCGCGGCGCGCTGGGCGCCCTCGTCGGGCGGCTGATGGCCAAGAAGACCAAGCGCTTCCTGCAACTCGAGGCCCAGGGCCTCAAGGCTCGATCAGAGCAGCTCAGCCGCGCCGATGGCGCGCACTCCTGACAACGAGCGGCGCCGGCAGCTCCTCGATGCGCTGGTAGCCGAGTTCGCCGCCGGCGGCATCGGCGACCGGTCGCTGCGCGAGGTGGCCGCCGCGGTCGGTACCAGCCACCGGATGCTGTTGCACCACTTCGGTTCTCGCGAAGATCTGCTCGTGGCGATCGTCGAGGAGGTCGAGCGACGCCAGATGGGACTGCTGCCCGACTTGCCGACCGACCCGGCCGAGGGCTTTGCGGCGATGTGGGAGGACCTGCGTCGACCCGAGCTGCGCGAATCCGAGCGACTGTTCTTCGAGTGCTATGCCCGCGCGGCTGTGGGCGAAAAGCCTTTTGCCCGAATGATTCCCGGCGCCGTCGAGAGCTGGCTCGCCGAGGTCGAGGCGGTCGCCGAGAGTCCGATGGACCCCGCGCTCGCCCGGCTGGGACTGGCGGTCACCCGTGGCCTGCTGCTGGATCTCGTTGCGACCAATGACGAGTCCGGCGTGGACGCGGCCGCGCAGGCATTCATCCGACTTTTGACAACACCGAGATGAGCGTGTCCACGCCCGTGGTGCCGCCAGTCGAGCGAAAACCGTAGCACCGCAACAACTTCGCTCGGCTAGGCCGTCGCGCGGCTGCCCATGTTCACACCATAGAACTGGTATTCGTCGGGCTTGACCGAACGGGTCGCACGCCAGTACTCCCAGGTGTAGCCGCCCCAGAGCACGGTGTTCTTGCCGTGCTCGTCCAGATACCAGCTGCTGCAGCCGCCGCTGTTCCACACCGACGGGCCCAGCCTGCGCTGCAACTCGTCGTTGAACTTGTCCTGGGCGGCGCGCGTCGGCGCCAGCGCCTGGGCACCCAGCTTGTCACAGGTCGCGATCGCGTCTGCGACATAACGGATCTGCGATTCGATCATGAACACCACGGAGTTGTGCCCCAGCCCGGTGTTGGGCCCCAGCAGGAAGAACAGGTTGGGCACGTCGGCGATGGTGATCCCGCGGTGCGCGCCGATGCCCTCCCGGTTCCACCGGTCCACCAGGTCCTCGCCGTGCAGCCCCTTGATCTGGACGTAGGTGTAGGAGTCGGTGACGTGGAAACCGGTGGCGTACACGATCACGTCGGCCTGCCGGTGCGTTCCGTCGGCGGTGACGATGCCGTCGGCGGTGATCCGCGCGATGTGGTCGGTGACCAGTTCGGTCTTCGGGTTGGCGACCGCGGGGTAATACGTGGTGGAGTTCAGGATTCGCTTGCATCCGATGCTGTAGTGCGGGGTCAGCTTGCGACGCAGCTCCCGGTCCTTGACCGACCGGCGAATGTTGTACTTGCTGTAGACCTCGATGAACTTCAACAATTTCGGCCGCTTGGTCATGCCGATGGCCAGCGCCTCCTGCCCCCAATAGATGACGAGGCGGACCAGCGCACGCAGGCCGGGCACGTTCTCCATGGCCCGGCGCACCGCCGGCGGGATCTCGGGGTTCGAACGCGGCACCACCCACGGCGGGGTGCGCTGGTAGAGCTGAAGTTCGGCAACCTGGTCGATGATCTCCGGCACGATCTGGATCGCGCTCGCTCCGGTCCCGATCACCGCCACTCGCTTGCCGGTCAGGTCGACGCTGTGGTCCCACTCCGCGGAATGGAAAGCGGCGCCACGGAATTCGTCGCGGCCCTCGATGTCGGGCAAGGACGGGATGTGCAGCGCGCCGGCACCCGAGATCAGGAATTGCGCGACGTACTCGCGCCCGTCGGCGGTGAACACGTGCCAGCGGTTCTCGTCATCGTCCCAGTGCGCACGATCCACCAGCGAGTTGAACTCGACGTAGCGGCGCAGCCCGTACTTCTCGGTGACCCCTTTGAGGTAGTCCCAGATCTCGGGCTGATAGGAGAACGGGTTCTTCCAGTCGGGCTTGGGCTCGAACGAGAACGAGTACAGGTGCGACGGGATGTCGCAGGCGCACCCCGGGTAGCTGTTGTCTCGCCAGGTCCCGCCGATGTCGGCGGCCTTCTCCAGGATGACGAAGCCGATGCCCTGCTTCTGCAGCGCGATCGCCATGCCCAGGCCGGAAAACCCGGTCCCGATGATGACGGCGCGCGTGTGCACCGGTTTGTGGGCGCTGGCCCCCGACAGTGTCTCGGTTTGTGTCACGACGTCGGTCACGGTCGATCGGTCCTTCTATCCAGGCCTGTTTCGGGTCGGCGTTAGCTGGCGTCTTCGGCTGCTGCCCCCGGCTGACGCAGATACCCAGTACCCAGGGTATCGGTTTGGACGAGTGTTATCGATGGCCGCGGCGATTGTCAACGCCGCGGCTCGCTCAGCCCGCGGCCGGCTTAACGGTCACCATGTCGTGAATGGGCAGGTCAGGGTCCATCGTGATGCCCAGCGCCTCGGCGGTGCCGACGATTACTCCCATCATGATGGTCGTCAGGTGCGCAACGAACTGCTCACGCGACATCAGGCGCGGGCTTTCCGGCTCGGGACCCAGCCACCACTCGGTGGCCGACGCGGCACAGCCGAAGGCCGCGTGCCCGGCCAGCTCGACCGCCGCATGGTCGAGATCCATCTCGCGCAGCTCGTTGTCGAACATGTCGGCCACGGCCAGCGTGATGCCACGTCCCTCGTCCAGGATCTGAGGGCTGGCGGCCGAGCGGCCCTGGATGAACACGCGCAGCACGTTGGGGTGCTTGTCGACCAGGACCACGTACTCCTCGACGCTGCGCCGGATCACCTCGCGGGCCGAGTCGGTTTTCAGGTCGATGGACGCGAAGATCGCCGCCCACAGCATGTCGCGCAGCCGCTCCCCGATCGCCTGAAACAGGTCGGACTTGTCGTGAAAATGCCGGTAGATCTTGGGTTTGGCGGTGCCGGCCTCCTCGGCGATCTCCCGCACGGACAGCTCGGGCCCGAGGCGGTCGATGGCGCGGAAGGCCGCGTCGACGATTTCGCTGCGCACTTTCTTGCGGTGTTCGCGCCAGCGTTCGCTGCGCGCATCGACCTTGGCCCCAGGCTTGACGCTGGGGTGGGGTCGGGGAATTCTCACCACGTCAAGCACTTTACCTCGTCGCGGCTTCTGACCTGGGCAGACTACTTATTCTGCGCGAGGAGCGTGGGGTTTGGCTGGAATTACAGATGGCGAACTTATGTGCTGACGCGCTCCCGCATCGGCCCAAGTGGCAACGGAAATCAATATGACTGCAGCAGCAAGGCTCAGACCAAACCACCGAAGAGCGTTTTTAAACGCTCTGTATTTATCCCGCGCAATGCAAGCGAGCATGTAGTTCTGCGCCCACGCTTCTTGGATGACCTTGGCCCAGGAGAGCTCTGGGACTGCCGGCCCGCCCGAAATCACACTTGGCCATGCGAACCGATTTACATCTGGCAGAAGATCGGTTCTGGGGGACAAGGCTCGGTACAAATAACTGGCGGTCACCAAAAGCGTTGCGACATAACCGATTATTAGCATTAACAGGAGCATGGCACTGCAGCCCAGCTTCCCGCTCGAAAAAGCTCTGTAAACAACGTCGGCCTTTGAGGCCGTTGCGGCTGCTACCACACCAGCAGCCGCCGCGATGATGGTGCTCTTCGTGTCGGCGTTCTTAATCCAGTTTCCAGACTCCTGTATGGCGAACCTGGCATCTAGGAGTGCCTCTGCGGAAGTCTGCACCAAGTTCGACGATTCGTCTGCATCCGGCAGCCATGACTTAGGCAGCTTCGGCAATGTATCCCTCAGACGGCCAATTCCCGGTGAATAACCACTCCACGTAGAACGCGTGCCAGTGGGCGGCCCAAGCTACGACGGTGGCGATTGAGTCTCGATCACAATCCCAATCTTCTTGTGCCGCCACGCATAGATTGCCATTCGTATATAAATGGGGCGCGTCAATCAAGCGGCGCCCTATCCGCTTCACGCGATTTTTAGGTTCGATAGGAACAACTTTAGGCAAGCTATGGTCAAACCTATGGATCACCGCGATCCGAAAGTGGCCGATGCGTGTCTCGATGAGGCCGACCCACGCCGGCGCCAACTCGGCGTCCCCCCCAATTTCCACAAATGAGGGAAAGTAGTCCTTCATCTCGGCACGATCACGGTCCAGGGCACCCTTTGCAAGCCACCAGGGGGCATTGTCGGCAGTCTCGACTGGTTCGTCGCCACCATGGAAGGTATGCGTTGTCAGGGGAAGTCCAACGCAGGCAGTTGTAGCCTTGCTCGTCTGGAATTCGAGTCTGCCACTTGGCAACACCACACGTGAGCAGTTGTATCCGTGATGCCTGAGCATCTCTTTGATTGTCATGGTTAGATCACCAATTCCTCTAGCGGTAGGCCACGAAGCTCATCGATCGTCGAATCGACCCACTTGAGCGACTTTGCCCAACGGTACTTCGAGAAACCGTACGTTTTGGTCTCATAATCTCGCTGGTATTTCTTGGGTGAACCCGGGTGCGTCTCCAGAAGCGTCTCGTCGACGATGTACGAGGCAAACCTTTCGCCGACCACGAACTCCCAAGAGGCAGCGGCCTTCTCGCACTTGGCCGCAAAATTTGGCGCAAAACCAATAACATTGACTTCGCTGGCTTCGAAACTACCGCTGCGTACAAAGAAGGTTTCTCCAAAGTCCGCGCCGCCCCGCGCTTGGATCGGCTCAATGCCACGAAATTTCAGTTTCGGATTCAAGTCGTTCTGAATGGCATCGATTGCTGTCGCGCCCGCAATCGATGCGATGGCCACGCTCACCTCCGGGTTTGCGACAGGTCCGAAACCAGCGAACAAGCCATCTCCGCGCAACCCGAGCACGTGGCCGCCGAGCTCAGTCACAACCTGGGCGAATGCGCACAACACACTGTGCGCTAACAGCGTTACCTCTTCGGGATCATCCCAGAAGGTACGTGCAGTGAAATTCGTCAAATCCAAGAAGAGTGAAGCCATGTTGCACGAGCGGCGTTCACCAAGTTGAAGACCCGCGAAAAGCGGATGACCCACACCAACATGCCTTGTCACTGGCCCAGCACCAGCTATGCGATGAAATGACTTCTGACCCCCATAATTGGCCAGTACGGTGTTAGAGAAGCGGGCCCCAGCCGATGTCATCAGACGCCCTCGACATCCAGGTCCGCACTAGTTGCTGACCTGCTCCGATCAGACGACGGCCTGACGACGACTACTAAAGCATGCACGAGACGCAGCCCTCGACCTCTGTTCCTTCCAAAGCCATCTGGCGAAGGCGGATGTAGTACAGCGTCTTGATTCCCTTGCGCCAGGCGTAGATCTGCGCCTTGTTCACCTCGCGGGTGGTGGCGGTGTCCTTGAAGAACAGCGTCAGCGACAACCCCTGGTCCACGTGCTGGGTGGCCGCGGCGTAGGTGTCGATGATCTTCTCGTAACCGATTTCGTAGGCGTCCTGGTAGTACTCCAGGTTGTCGTTGGTCAGATACGGCGCCGGGTAGTAGACGCGGCCGATCTTGCCTTCCTTGCGGATCTCGATCTTGCTCGCCACCGGGTGGATCGAGCTGGTCGAGTGGTTGATGTAGCTGATCGACCCCGTCGGCGGGACGGCCTGCAGGTTCTGGTTGTAGATGCCGTGCTGCTGTACCGACTCCTTGAGCCGCTGCCAATCTTCCTGCGTCGGAATGCGGATGCCTGCCTCGGCGAAGATCTCCCGCACCCGCGGGGTGGCCGGCTCCCACGCCTGCTCGGTGTACTTGTCGAAGAATTCACCCGAGGCGTACTTCGACTTCTCGAAGCCGCCGAACTTGGTTCCCCGTTCGATCGCAATGCGATTCGACGCGCGCAGCGCGTGGTAGAGCACGGTGTAGAAGTACATGTTGGTGAAGTCGACGCCCTCTTCGGACCCGTAGAGGATGCGCTCGCGGGCCAGGTAGCCATGCAGATTCATCTGGCCGAGCCCGATCGCGTGGGACTCGTTGTTGCCCTGCTCGATTGAGGGCACCGACCAGATGTGCGTCTGATCGCTGACCGCCGTCAGCGCGCGGATCGCGACCTCGATCGTCTGCGCGAAGTCGGGCGAGTCCATCGTCTTGGCGATGTTCAGTGAGCCCAGGTTGCACGAAATGTCCTTGCCCACTTTGGCATACGACAAGTCATCGTTGAACACCGACGGCGTGGACACCTGCAGGATCTCCGAGCACAGATTCGAGTGGGTGATCTTGCCGTCGATCGGGTTGGCCCGGTTCACGGTGTCCTCGAACATGATGTAGGGGTAACCGGATTCGAACTGCAGCTCGGCCAGCGTCTGGAAGAACTCGCGCGCCTTGATCTTCGTCTTGCGGATGCGGGCGTCGTCGACCATCTCGTAGTACTTCTCCGTGACCGAGATGTCGGCGAACGGCAGGCCGTAGACCCGCTCGACGTCGTACGGCGAGAACAGGTACATGTCCTCGTTCTTCTTGGCGAGCTCGAAGGTGATGTCGGGAATCACCACGCCCAGGCTCAGCGTCTTGATGCGGATCTTCTCGTCGGCGTTCTCGCGCTTGGTGTCCAGGAACCGGTAGATGTCCGGGTGATGTGCGTGCAGGTACACCGCGCCCGCGCCCTGCCGGGCCCCGAGCTGGTTGGCGTAGGAGAACGAGTCCTCGAGCAGCTTCATGATCGGGATGACGCCGGAGCTCTGGTTCTCGATGTTCTTGATCGGGGCGCCGTGTTCGCGAATGTTGCTCAGCAGCAGCGCGACTCCCCCGCCCCGCTTGGACAGCTGCAGCGCGGAGTTGATCGATCGCCCGATTGACTCCATGTTGTCCTCGATGCGCAGCAGAAAGCAGCTCACCGGTTCGCCGCGCTGCTTCTTGCCGGAGTTCAGGAAGGTCGGGGTGGCCGGCTGGAACCGGCCGTCGATGATCTCGTCGACGAGCTTCTCGGCCAGGACGGTGTCACCGGCGGCCAGCGTCAGCGCGACCATCACGACGCGGTCCTCGAAGCGCTCCAGGTAACGCTTCCCGTCGAACGTCTTCAGCGTGTAGGAGGTGTAGTACTTGAACGCGCCCAGGAACGTCGGGAACCGGAACTTCTTGGCGTAGGCGCGATCCAGCAGCGTCTTGACGAAGTTGCGGCTGTACTGGTCGAGAACCTCACGCTCGTAATAGTTCTCCTTGATCAGGTAGTCGAGCTTCTCGTCCTGATTGTGGAAGAACACCGTGTTCTGGTTGACGTGCTGCAGGAAGTACTGATGTGCCGCCTCGCGGTCCTTGTCGAACTGAATCTTGCCGTCCGCGTCGTACAGATTCAGCATCGCGTTGAGCGCGTGGTAATCCGTCTCCCCCGGCAACGCGTGGGCTCCGGTGGTTACAGGCTCTGCAGCGACGGTTGGTGACACGTCTGTTCCTTCCAAAAATTGGCTAAGCCCGCGCGGACGGCGTCCACGTCGTCCTGGGTTCCCATTAGTTCGAAGCGGTAGAGGTACGGAACGCCGCACTTGCGCGAGATCACGTTGCCCGCGTAGGCGAATTCCGCGCCGAAGTTGTTGTTGCCCGCGGCGATGACGCCGCGGATCAACGACCGGTTGTGCTCATTGTTCAAGAAGGCAATGACCTGCTTGGGGACGTAACCGCCGGCGTTGAGGTCGGGCGTGGCCCGGCCTCCGCCGTAGGTGGGCAGGACGAGGACGTAGGGCTGGTCTACCTCGATGCGGCCATGCAGTGGGATCCGCGTGGCGGGGATCCCCAGCTTCTCGACGAAGCGGTGGGTGTTCTCCGACACCGAAGAGAAATAGACCAGGTTGCGCGACTGCACCGCAACCTCCTTACCTAACGTCTTGCCTTACGCGCTGAGTTCCGCCGTGGAGAGCGCCTTGATGCGGTCGGGCCGGAAACCGGACCAGTGGTCGTTGCCCGCCACCACCACGGGAGCCTGCAGGTAGCCCAGGGCCATCACGTAGTCACGCGCCTCGGCGTCCAGCGAGATGTCGACCTTCTCGTAGGCGATGCCCTGCTTGTCCAGCGCCTTGTAGGTGGCGCTGCACTGCACACATGCCGGCTTGGTGTACACGGTGATGCTCATAGAATGCCGCTCCTTTGCGGAAGAGGGGACCCAACGGACTGGCAACTACTTTGGGACTGCGTCTTTGCTATGTTCAGCGATCCGTCAGGCCCCCTGATTCCCGTCTTGCGGCGGTCAAGGTCGAGCGACCTGTGAATGCCGATTTCGGGGGGTTCACCGAGTCTGGCTTGCTTGGTGGTCCTGGGATCTGCCGGTGCTCGAAACACTACACCTAGTGGCTGACAAGATGTCGAGATACAAGATGTTCTGAATAACAATTTTGAAATTCCCTGGTCGTGAGCCCTGTCGCGAAAAAATCTGACCGCTCGCTCGGCGTGTCGCAGATCACACGCCGAGGCGTGGGCGCCTCTATGTATGGGTATAGCAGCGACCACCGACATCACCGCCGACGGCGACGGGACCGCCCGCAGCTAGCAAAGCCGCCAGGCGGGCCTGGCGGCTTCTGCTATTGGGTTGTGCCAACCGCGCTGGTCGCCCGGCGAGCGGCTTGTCGACTTCTGCCAATCAGCCGACTTCGGCGGCCAGCTTGCCCACCACATCACGCACGTTCGCGGACAGCTCGGCGTGGTCCGCGGGCGCCTTGCCCTCCAGGGTCTTGAACGGCACCGACAATTTGATCGCGTCCACGACCCGCGCGCCGGCAATGCCGAAGGACTTGCGGGTGTCGTCGTGCGCCCATACCCCGCCGTACCGGCCGAAGGATCCCCCGATGACCGCCAGCGGCTTGCCCTTCAGCGCGCTGTCGCCGAACGGCCGCGACAGCCAGTCGATCGCGTTCTTGATGACGGCCGGGTAGCTGCCGTTGTATTCGGGAGTCACCACCAGGGCGGCGTCGGCGTCGGCCGCCGCGGCGCGCAGCGCGGCCACCGGGGCCAGCGGCGGCGCGTCGGTGTTCATCGCGTCGTCGATCTCCTCGTTATAGAACGGCAGCTCGCCGAGCCCTTCGAAGATCGTGACGGACACGTCGTCGGCGGCGACCGCCCCCGCCAACTCGGCGATCTGGCGGTTGATCGACGCCGCCCGCAGGCTTCCCACTAACGCCAAGATTTTGGTTGCCACTGTCGGAGTTCCCTTCGGTCGTTGTGTACATCCTCGCACGGCTAAAACGGACTATAGTCCGCTTTATTCCGGCAGCGCTAAAGTGCAGGAGTGAGCGAGCGGTCGGGTGAGTTGCGCGTGCTCGCCCCCCAGGTGGTGCACCACGAGCGGGGCGACGCGGCGCGCAACCGCGCCCTGCTCCTCCAGGCTGCCCGAAACCTGGTCGCCGAGCGCGGCGCCGACGCCGTCACCACCGACGACATCGCCGCCGCGGCCGGGGTCGGCAAAGGCACGCTGTTTCGCCGCTTCGGCAGCCGGGCCGGGCTGATGATGGTGCTGCTGGACGAGGACGAACACGCCGTTCAGCAGGCGTTCCTGTTCGGTCCGCCACCGCTGGGCCCCGGCGCGCCGCCGACCGACCGGCTGGTCGCGTTCGGGCGGGAACGGATCCGTTTCGCTCACGACCATTGCGAACTGCTGTCCGCGGCCAACCGCGACCCGCAGAACCGGCACAACGCGCCGGCCACGGTGCTGCGCACGCACGTGCGCGTGCTGCTCAAGGCCGCGGGCTCGACCGGCGACCTCGACGCCCAGACCGACGCGTTGCTCGCGCTGCTGGACGTGGACTACGTCGAGCACCAACTGGCCGAGGGCGGTCACACGCTGGCGACGCTGGGCGACGCGTGGGAAAGCCTGGCGCGCAAGCTCTGCGGGCGATGAACGCCGCGCCCGCGGCGGCACCGGATTGGGTCCTGCACGTGGACCTCGACCAGTTCCTGGCGTCGGTCGAGTTGCGCCGGCACCCCGAATTGGCCGGTCTGCCGGTCATTGTCGGGGGCAGCGGCGATCCGAACGAACCGCGCAAGGTCGTCACCTGCGCCTCCTACGAGGCCCGCGAGTTCGGCGTGCGTGCGGGCATGCCGCTGCGGGCCGCCGCCCGCCGCTGCCCCGAGGCGACCTTCCTTCCCTCGGACCCGGCCGCCTACGACGAGGCGTCCGATCAGGTGATGGGGGTGCTGCGCGACGTGGGGCATCCGGTCGAAGTCTGGGGCTGGGACGAGGCCTATGTCGCGGTGAGGGCGCAGGACCCGGTCGAGGTCGCGCAGCAGATCCGCAGCGTCATCTCCTCGGAAACCGGGCTGTCCTGCTCGGTCGGCATCAGCGACAACAAGCAGCGCGCCAAGGTCGCCACCGGCTTCGCCAAACCGGGCGGCATTTTCGTGCTCACCGACGCGAACTGGATGCCGCTGATGGCCGACCGCCCAGTGGACGCGCTCTGGAGCGTGGGCCCCAAGACGGCCAAAAAACTTGCCGATCTTGAGATTACGACGGTATGGCAGCTGGCCCACTGCGACGCGGAGCTGCTGACGGCCACGTTCGGCCCGCGCACCGGGCTGTGGCTGCTGCTGTTGGCCAAGGGCGGCGGTGACAGCCAGGTCAGCGCGGAGCCCTGGGTGCCGCGCTCGCGCAGCCACATGGTCACCTTTCCGCGCGATCTCACCGATAGATCCGAAATGGACGCTGCTGTAACGGATTTGGCCGAGCGGGCGCTGACCGATGTGCTGGCGGAGGGCCGAGTCGTCGCCAGGGTGGCCGTTACCGTGCGAACGGCGACCTTCTACACGCGCACCAAAATTCGCAAGCTCGATGCGCCCAGCACCGATCGCGACGTCATCGTGGCCGCGGCCCTTCGCGTTCTCGACCTATTCGAGCTCGACCGGCCGGTCCGCCTGCTCGGCGTGCGCCTTGAGTTGGTCATGCCGGGCTAGCGGCGCCGGGCTGGGCCGCAGCGCGCGGGTGAAGATGACGTTCACCTGGCGCATGGCCACGCTATAGGGCCACCACGCAAGCCTTTTGAAGGCGTACAGCGCCCGGATGTCGGCCGAGGTGTAGATCAGGTACCGGTTCTTGGCCACTCCGGCCAGGATCTTGTCGGCGGCCTTTTCCGGCGACACGGCATGGCCGGCGAACCGCCGGACCCATCGCGCGACGTTGGGGTCTTCCCGGTCCACGCCGGCGATCTCCACGGTGCCGACCAGCGGGGTGTTCACCGCGCCCGGCACCACCACGGATACGCCGATGCGGTGGCGGGCCAGGTCGAAGCGCAGCACCTCCGACAGGCCGCGCAATCCGTACTTGCTGGCGCTGTAGGCGGCATGCCACGGCAGGGCCACCAGCCCCGCCGCCGAGGACACGTTGACCAGATGCCCGCCGCGCTTGGCCGCCACCATCGGCGGGACGAAGGTCTCGATGACGTGGATCGGACCCATCAAGTTGATGGCGACCATCTTGCTCCACTGCTGATGGGTCAGCCGGTCGACGGTGCCCCACGCCGATACGCCGGCGATGTTGAGGACGAGGTCCATGCTCGGATGTGCGGCGTGGATGTCGGCGGCGAAGGCGGCCACCTGGTCGTAGTCGGCGATGTCCAGCGCGCGATGCTCGGGGACCTGCGCGCCCAGGGCGCGCGCGTCGGCCACGGTCTGTTCGAGACCGTCGCGGTCGCGGTCGGTCAGGTAGAGCTCGGCGCCCTGCGCCGCTAGCCGCAATGCCGTGGCGCGGCCGATGCCGCTCGCCGCACCGGTGACAAGGCACCGCTTTCCCGCAAAAGACCGCCCGGATCCCCTCTGCGCCATGGCCGTGACGATACCGCCGGTACCACCGCGCTAGGGACGGCCCGCCCACAGCGCGTGCAGCCACAACTGCTCGAGGACGCGCACCCGTCGGTCACGGTCGCTGTCGCGCCCGGTCAGGATCGGGTCGCCGGTCAGCACCAGGGCGGTGGTGCCGGCCAGGGTGCGGATCAGCGTCGGCAGGTCGTCACTGATCGGCCTGGCCGTCCCGGCCTTCATCTCGGTCTCGACGATCCCGACGATCTGGCCCAGCACCACCTCGAACTGCTGGTCCAGCAGATCGCGAATCTCGACGTCGGTGTTGCGGGCCTCGTTGCAGGCGGTGACGACGGGGTCGTTGTGCGCATAGACCGCCGCGGCGCTGCCGACCATCCGCTTGGCGAACTCTTCGGGTGACTCGCCGGCCTGCCGGGGGGCGAAGTACTCGGTGAGTTCCTCGAGCTCCTCGGCGGCCTCGGCCATGAGTTGTGCCAGCACCGCGTACTTGGAGTCGAAGTAGAAGTAGAAGCCGGATCGCGCCACGCCCGCCCGCAGGCTGATGGTGCTCACCGACAACTCGGCAAACGGCTTTTCCTGCAGGAGTTCGCGCACCGCCTGCACGATCGCCTGGCGTTGCTTGTCGCCACGCCGTCGTGCGCCCGGCTCTGGATTTGCGGGGTGGCTGGTCACTCCCTGACCTTGCACCACGCCGCGCGAAAAGCAAACTTGACAGCCGTCAAGTTTGTCAGCGAAGGTAATAAATCAGTGACGGCCGTCACCGGGAGGGCACGCAAAGGAGCGTTTATGACCGCCACCATCAGCACCCCGCAGTATCTGCTGGATCAGGCGCGGCGCCGGTTCACCCCGACGCTGCAGACCATCCCGGGGATGGGTGCGATCGAGAAGCGCCTGCTCGCCCACGAGTGGGAGACCAAAGTCCTGGCGGAACCGCCGCCCGGCAGCGACCTCAAGCCCGTGCTGGGTGACGCCGGGCTCCCGATCCTCGGCCACATCATCGAGCTGTTCCGCGGCGGCCCGGACTACGCGTTGCATCTCTACCGAAACCACGGCCCGCTGATTTACCTGGACTCGCCGATCATGCCGGCGGTCACCGCGCTGGGGCCCGACGCCACCCAGGCCGTGTTCTCCAACAGGAACAAGGACTTCTCCCAGAAGGGCTGGCACCCGGTGATCGGGCCGTTCTTCAACCGCGGGCTGATGATGCTCGACTTCGACGAGCACATGCACCACCGCCGGATCATGCAGGAGGCCTTCACCCGCAGCCGGCTGACCGGCTACGTCGAGCACATCGACCGGGTCGCCACCGACATCGTCGCCAATTGGCCGACCAACGACGCGCGATTCCTGTTCCACCCGGCGATGAAGGAACTCACCCTGGACGTCGCGTCGCTGGTGTTCATGGGGCACGAGCCGGGGTCCGACCATGACCTGGTCACCAAGGTCAATCAGGCGTTCACCACGACGACGCGCGCAGGCGGCGCGATCATCCGGCAGCCGATTCCGCCGTTCAAGTGGTGGCGCGGTCTGAAGGCCCGCAAGTTGCTCGAGGACTACTTCGTCGAGCGGGTCAAGGACCGCCGCAACGCGACGGGCAACGACATGCTGACCGTGCTGTGCCACACCGAGGACGACGACGGCAACAGCTTCACCGACGAGGACATCGTCAACCACATGATCTTCCTGATGATGGCCGCGCACGACACGTCCACCTCGACGACCACCACGATGGTCTACAACATGGCCGCCAACCCGGAATGGCAGGAGCGGGCGCGCGAGGAGTCGGCCCGCCTGGGCGACGGACCGCTGGACATCGAGTCGCTGGAGAAGCTGGAAACGCTCGAACTCATCATGAACGAGTCGCTGCGCATGGTGACGCCGCTGCCGTTCAACATGCGGATGGCGGTGCGCGACACCGAGCTGCTGGGCCACTACATCCCAGCCGGAACCAACATCACCATCTGGCCCGGCATGAATCACCGGCTGTCCGAATTGTGGACGGAGCCAGACAAATTCGACCCGGAGCGGTTCGCCGAACCGCGCTCGGAGCACAAGAAGCACCGGTACGCGTTCGCGCCGTTCGGCGGTGGTGCGCACAAGTGCATCGGCATGGTGTTCGGCCAGCTGGAGGTCAAGACCGTGGTGCACCGGCTGCTGCGCCGCTACCGCATGGAGCTGGCCCGGCCGGGCTACCAGCCGCACTGGGACTACGGCGGCATGCCCATTCCGATGGACGGCATGCCGATCGTGCTGCGCCCGCTGTAGAACGTCCGCGACGGCAGCCTTCTTCGCCGCCGTCGCGGTAGGGGCAGAGTTTCATGTGCGCTATCACTGGCGCTAGCGCACATGAAACTCACCTATCGATCTCGCACCGGGCGGCGAACAGCCGGTTGGCGCAGGCGATCACGGCGCGCAGCGCCGACTGGGTCGGATCGTCCGCCCAGCCCATCGCCCACTCGGTGCGGACGCCGTTGCTGCCGCGGATGAAAGTCGCGCTGCCGGTTGCCGATCGCATCTGATGGAACTTCACCACCTCGACCGTGATCCCACGCTCATGCAGCATCGCGGTCAGGGCCGCGATCGGCCCCGACGCGGCCGCGGTGACGGTGCTGATCCGATCGCCTACGGCGATCACGGCCCGGTAGTCGCGGGGCTGCGGGCCCAGTCGGGTCGCGGCGCGTCCGTCGTCGGCGCACTGCCAGTCACCCAGCCGCAGCGGGCCTACGGTGCGCCCATAGGTCGCGACGAAGCCTGCCCACGACATGGCGTCGGCCTGCTCGCGCAGGCCTAGGGGCAGCGCGACGCCGAAGCGTTCGCCAAACCACACGTGGGCGGAATCGAAATTTTGGAGCTGATTGCGCTCGGGAAAAGTCATGGTGCCGGTCTTCTCGGGTCAGCAGGAGCGACCGACGGCAGTAGCTTCCCACCCACAGCGGGGGGTCGGTCCGGATCAGACCCCGCTGCGGGTGCTAGCTACTACGACTCGCTCGAAAAGACGCACGAGCGTTGACATTAGACGCCCGGCCACCGTCTCTGCAACTGCCCTCGACGGCCGCGAAACGCCGCTGAGCCGCACAAACGGGCCGTACAAAAAAATATAGAAACCAATCCTAAAAGTTTGGTTTACGCGCGTTTAACAGGGGGTATGTCGCCGAGCAGCAGTCAATTAGACGGCTGTTCAACTACCCCTCACCGAAAGGCACGATCATGAAGGCGAAGAGCGCCAAGAAAACCCTCAAAGCTGCCGTAGCGGCCCTCGGGGTGACCGCGGTGTTGGCAGTACCGGGCTGTGCGACGGTCGGCGGAGCCGGGGGCTCGGGCCTCATCGGCGGCGCGGGCGGTGGCGGCACCACCATCGGCGGAGTTCTAGGCAGCCTCGGCCTTTAATCGGTTGAGCAAGCGTCCCGCCGGGACCTGGTCTCGGCGGGGCGCTATTTCCTCACTCGCTTCGTCTATCCGGCGATCCGGATGACGAAGAATTCCTAACCCGACTTCGGCCGGGATCGAGCGCGCAATAGCGCCACAACAATGGCGCTATTGCGCTGCGAATTGCCCCTTTGTCGGCATCGCTGTGGGCCGTGCAATTGGTCATTTACCCGCGGCGGCTGCGCCATGTTATGCGCGCCCGGCGGTCTACGAATGATGATGCTGCAGTGACTAATTGGCGTGCGCAGGACGCCCACAACGCACCCGAAACCAAATGCAAATTAGAGCTTTACGTGTGTTCAATAGCCGTTGTAACATCCGTTAAATAGAGCGGTTTACCTGCGGGCCTGTGCCCTCCACATGAAAGGATGTGATTTATGAATTCAACGAGGACAAAGAAGGTTGTTAAAGCCACCGCGGCCGCCGCGGGATTCGTCGTGGTGCTGTTCGCGCCGACCGGATGCTTGGTAAGCGGCACCACTACCGGAGGCACGCTGGGCGGCACCACCGGCGGCACGGTCGGTGGCACCGTCGGCGGCACGGTCGGTGGCATCGTCGGGGGGATCACCGGGGCGCTCGGCCTCTGAGCGCAAAAGACAAGCGACCCGCGGGGACCGGTGGTCTCGGCGGGTCGCTATTTTCGTGGACGGTTTCGTCCTATCCGGCCGGACCGACAGCGGGCTCGCACCGTAGATACGCGTGAATCGTCGTACCGGTCCTGGTGGTGTGGGTGCGCACCAAGTCCGAGATGGCGTTCACCAGATACAGGCCGCGACTCGCGGGACCACAGGGGCCCGGGTCCAGGCGGCCCACCATCGGGTCGTCGAATCGCCCGGTGTCGCGTGCCTCGCAGATCAGGTGCCCGTCGTCCTGCCAGAAGGCCAACCGGCAGCCGCCACCGGTGTACATCAGGCTGTTGGTGGCCAACTCGGTGGCGACCAGCTGCAGATCCTCAATGCAGTCCTGCGAGAGCCCCATCCAGCCCGCGTAGTCGACGGCGAAGGACCGGGCCGGCCGAAGGTCCGCCGACTTGCGGACCATGTAGGTCACGGCGCCGGGGCCGGCTGCCAGCGGTTGGTTGCAGCGTTCCAGGACGTCCCTGGGAGCGAAATTCGGACTGTGCAGCAGCGCACCGCATTCCCACAGCAGCGGATGCGTGGCGCGGGCGTCGGCCAGGACGGCATCGTCGAGCCGGCTCGCGTCGTACAGGCACAGGCTGGTCGCCGGGTACCCGTCCATCGCCTCGTTGACGAGCGCTTCGTGCTCGATGCAGGAGACGAACTCCTCGTCGGTACGGCCGGGCCACGCGAGCTGGCTGACGATCCGGACTCGTTGGTCCGGGTGCTCGTCGATGAACGCGCCCTCCATAGCCATGAACCGGCTCGGGTTGCGGGCCACCTCGGTGATGTCGGTCATGCACACGTTGGCGGATAAGTCGCCGCCGGCGTACAACTCGTCGCGCAGCAGCGCCAGTGTCTCGGGAGGCGCGGCAAGCAGCACCGCCTCGTCCGCCGCCAGACCGTCGGCGACGAAGCCGCCCACCAAATCCAAAAACTCCTGCTGAGAGTGATAAATGGATGCGGAGTGGACGAAACCGTATTGTCTGGTTTCGTTGCCCGCCGTCACTTCAGCGCTCTCGCTTTCGATCACTTACGCCAACCCCCTGCTGGGTCGGCTGACGCCTTCCCTTCCTTCCAGTACCCCAGACGGGCCTTCGCTATACCGCGCAACGGATCACATTTAAGTTCGCCTCATCGGAGAGGCCATTTCGACGGCCGGCGATCGCGTTTTCTACAGCCACCACGAGGCGGCCGCGTCGAGATGACGGCGGAGGCGATAAGCGGCGACGCTCTCGTCGGCCACCTCGACCGCCTCGACGATCCGCAGGTGAGCGTGGTGCACCGCCAGCACGTCTGACCAGGTCGGCAGCGCCTGCCCGGTGCTCGACCAGTGCCGGCGGAACAGCTCGACGATGATCCGCAGGAACAGGTCCAGCAGCGCATTGCCGGCGAGCTGCGCCAGGCCGACGTGGAAGTTGAACTCCTCCGCAATCGCCTGCCGCACGTCGTCGGCGGTCTGGCCCGAGTTTTCCGGCAGCCCGGACCGATGGCCCGCCAGGAACGCCGCCACCTCGGGTTCGCCCAGCCGCTTGACCACCTTGGCGACGTTGTCGATCTCGATGGCGTCGCGGACGCATCGCAGGTCTTCGCGGCTGGGGTCGCGGTACTGCAGGTACAGCGCGATCGTGTCGATGCTGGCCTGCGCCGCGGGTTGGGCGATGACGAGCCCACCGCCGGGCCCGCGGCGCATGTGGGCTATCGAGTGGTATTCGAGCAGTCGCACCGCCTCGCGGAGCACCGAGCGGCTCACCCGGTAACGCTCCAGCAGGTCCGTCTCGGTGCCGAACACCGAACCCACGTGCCAGCCGCTCGCGGCGATGTCGTCGCCGATGGTGACGGCCAGCATCTCGGCCAGTTTGCCTTGGGGCGCCTCGGAATCGAGCCGCCGGCGCCTCTTGCGACCCCGGCTCCCGTCGCCTACGTGATGCTGCTCCAGCCAGCCCGTGACGGCCTCGACGTGTCGCTCGGACAGCGTCTTGGCGCGCGCCGAATCGCCGGCCGTGACGGCCGCGACGATCGCGGAGTGGTGCGCGTGCAGATGGTCGACCGCCTCGATCGCCTCGGTCGCCGAGTCCGTTCGCGACGCCAACGCGTAGCGGGTGGTGAGCCGCATCAGGACGTTGATGAACAGTTGCAGCACCGGGTTTTTGGATTGCTCGGCCAGCGCCATGTGGAACTCGTCGCGCGGCGCCGGCAAACCGGGCTTCCACTGCTGTTCGGCCTGCAGCACCGCCCGCAGCCGCGCGATCCCGGCCTCGTCGATGCGCTCGGCGGCGAGCGAGGCCGCCAGCGGCTCGAGCACCAGCCGCGCGTTGAGCAAGTCACCCAGCGTCGTGCCCAGGTATTCGAGATAGATGACGACCGCGCGGGTGGCGGGCCCCGCATCGGGCTCGCAGATGTACAACCCGCCGTTGGGCCCGCGGCGCATCCGCGCGACCTGATGGTGTTCGACCAGGCGGACCGCCTCCCGCAGCACCGACCGGCTCACCCCGAAGCGCTGCTGCAGAGCCTGTTCGGAGCCCAGCGACTCGCCTACCGCCCAGCCACGGCGGACGATATCGGCTTCGATGTCGCGGGCGAGGATCGAAGCGAGTTTGTCGGCCTGGCCGGTCCTTGGCTCCTCAGTCATCCGGGCTCGATCGCCTTGTCGCTCAACAGGTCAGCAGCATGCACCCCGCGACGGGCCCACCGCCGACGGAGACGACGCCCACCTCGGGGCGACGCGATACCTGCCGCTCCCCCGCGTCGCCACGCAGCTGCAGGCACCCTTCGTGCAGCGCCCAGTAGCCGTGCATGCGCCCGGCCGAGAGCTGGCCGCCGTAGGTGTTCAGCGGCAGGTGCCCGTCGCGGGCGATCCGTTCCCCGCCCTCGACGAATGGGCCACCCTCGCCGTCGCCGCAGACCCCCAGCGCTTCCAGCCACGCCAGGGTGAGATAGGTGAATCCGTCGTAGAGCTGGGCCACCTGGAGGTCGGCGGGCTTCAACGTCGTGCGCGACCACATCTGCGCCGTGGCATCCGACATCGCCATCTTCGGATAGTCCGCGCGGTGAAACCAGCCGCCGGCGCCGTCGGACCCGCCGATCGCCTCCACCTTCACCGCGCGGTTGGGACAGTCGGCGGCGTACTCCTCGTGCGAGACCACCACCGCGATCGAGCCGTCGATCGGGACGTCGCAGTCCAGCAGCCCCAGTGGGGTGGACACCAGCCGAGCGCCCAGGTAGTCGGCCATCGTCATCGGATCCCGGTAGACCGCACGGGGATTCAACGCCGCGTTGCGCCTGCCGTTGAGCGCTATCCAGCCCAGCTGTTCTTTGGTGGTCCCGTACAGGTCCATGTGGCGGCGGCAGTTGAGCGCCAGCCAGTTGGCGGCCGAATAGGCATGCGCCGCAACCAGATCGTTGACGTCATCCATCGCACCGACGGCGGGCTTCGGCTCGCCTTCGGGTGTCTCGAACATGCGCGCCAGCGGTGGGGCCGGTGCGTTCTCTTCCTGCTTGACCGGGACGGTGCCGCCGAGCATCTGGATCGTCCGGTAGACCACCACGTGGCGGGCGCGGCGTTCGGCGACCGCGCGGCAGGCCGACATCACCGGCGAAAGCAGGCCGCCGGTGCCGAAGCCCGATCCGCAGTCCGCGGCATCGATGCGCAGCTGGGCGTTGACGTCCGCCGCGGGTGTGTCACCCAGCGTGGCGATGCCGTCGATGTCGCCGGCGGTCAGCCCGGCGTCCTCGATGGCGGCGCGCACCGCCTCCATGGTCAGCTCCAGGCCGGGGATGCCGGTGCGGCGGCCGATTCGTGAGATCCCGATGCCGGACAAGATCGCGTCTTTTTCGAAATGCGTCATGTACACCGCCCGTCAGACCAAGCATCGAATCAATTGAGTGTACTGTATTCGTCGTGACAGACGGGCCGCTGCTCATCGAATACTGCGACGGCTGCGCGCGCTGGGTGCATCCGGCCAGCGGCCAATGCCGCGAGTGCGGGGGCACGCTCGAGGCGCGGGAGGTTTCCGGGCGGGGCACCGTGTTCACCTACACGGTCAACCATCACCCGTACAACCCGGAGATCCCCACCCCGTACGTCATCGCGATCGTCGAGCTCGCCGAACAGAGCGGCCTGCGGGTCGCCGCCAATATCGTTGACTGTGAACCGGATTCGGTGAGCTGCGGAATGCCCGTCGCCCTGCGGCCGGAACGCGGCAGCGGCGGCGCGGCGCAATTCGCGCCGGCCTGACCGCCCCGGACTAGTTGATCAGCGGGTCACGCGGCATGCCGAGGATCCGCTCGGCGATCTGATTGCGCGTCACTTCCGATGTGCCGCCGGCGATCGCCATCCCGCGGGCCCCCATCATCAGCCGGCCGGCCAGCGCGCCGGCACCGTCGGTCAGCGCGACCTCGGGACCGAGCAGCGCCGCCATGATCGCGGCGCCCTCCACCATGTGCTCGGCCAGTTTGAGCTTGGTGACGTTGCCTTCCGGGCCGGGTCCAGCGCCTTCGACGCTGCGCGCGGCGCGCCGCAGGTTCAGCAGTCGCAGCGCGGTTTCCTCGGCGAGGTACGACCCGACTCGAATTCGCCCGCCCGCCAACCGATCCGGGCGTTGCTCGGTGAGCTGCACCAGTTGGTCGGCCAGTCCCTCGTAGAACGATCCGCTGCCGCCGATGCTGACGCGTTCGTTGCCCAGCGTCGCGCGCGCGACGGTCCACCCGGAGTTGGGCGTGCCGACGACGTCCTCGTCGGGGACGAACAGGTCGTTGAAGAAGACCTCGTTGAAGTCCGAGCCGCCGGTGATCTGCCGCAGTGGGCGCACCTCGACCTCGGGCGCCTTCATGTCGACGATCACCGTGGTGATGCCGGCGTGCTTCGGGGCGTCGGGGTCGGTGCGCACGGTGGCCAGGCCGCGCGCGCAGTAGTGCGCCCCGCTGGTCCAGACCTTCTGGCCGTTGATCTTCCAGCCGCCGTCCACCCGCGTGGCGCGCGTCTTGATGGACGCGGCGTCCGAGCCGGCGTCGGGCTCGGAGAACAGCTGGCACCAGATCTCGTCCTTGCGCAGCGCCTTCTCCACGAATCGTTCGATCTGCCAAGGCGTTCCGTGCTGGATCAGGGTCAGGATCACCCAGCCGGTGATGCCGTAGTCCGGTCGCTTGATGCCGGCCGCCCGGAACTCCTCGTCGATCACCAGCTGCGCAACGGCGTCGGCCGCGCGTCCCCACGGCTTGGGCCAGTGCGGCATGACGTAGCCGGTCTCGATCAGCTTGTCGCGCTGGGCCTCTTTGCCCAGCGCGGCGATCTCGGTGGCGTCGGCACGGATGCTGGTGCGCAGTTCCTCGGCTTCCGGCGGCAGGTCCAGGCTGTTCTCGCGGACCGCGCCGGCGGCGGTGCGCTCGAAGACGTCGGCGGCCGGCGCGTCACCGCCGAACAGCGCCGCGCTCACCACCGCCCGGCGCAGGTGCAGGTGCGCGTTGTGCTCCCAGGTGAAGCCGATGCCGCCGTGCACCTGGATGTTCAGTTCGGCGTTGCGGACGTAGGCCGGGAAGGCCAGCGCCGCGGCCACCGCGGCGATCAACCGGAATTGCTCCTCGTCCTCTGACGCCGCGCGAGCCGCGTCCCAGACGGCGGCGATCCCGGACTCCGCGCCCACCAACATGTTGGCGCAGTGATGCTTGACCGCCTGGAAAGTGGCGATGGTGCGCCCGAACTGCTGGCGCACCTTGGCGTAGTCGACCGCGGTGTCGACGCAGTCCGACGCCCCGCCGACGGCCTCGGCGGCCAGCAGGGTGCGAGCGCGGGCCAGGGCCGAATGCCTCGCCCCCGTCAGGACGTCGTCGCCGGAGACGCGCACGTTCTGCAGGCGGACGCGTCCGGACCGCCGGGTCGGATCGAAGTTCCCCGGCACCTCGACCGAGACACCGTCGCGGCCGCGCTCGAGCACCAGCACGTCGTCGCCGGCGGCGATCAGCAGCAGCTCGGCCAGCCCGGCGCCCAACACGATCCCGGCCTCACCCTCGGCCACGCCGTCGTTGACCCGTACCTGGCTGTCCAGTCCGATGCCCGCGGTGACGGTTCCATCGATCAGGCCGGGTAGCAGCCGCGACTTTTGTTCGGCGGTACCGTCTTTGGCGATCACCGCGGACGCGATGACGGTAGGCACGAACGGCCCCGGCGCCACCGCACGACCGAGTTCTTCGATCACCACAACGAGTTCGGGCAGCCCGAAGCCCGAGCCGCCGTACTCCTCGTCGACGTGCAGGCCGAGCCAGCCGAGCTCGACCAGGTTCTGCCAGAACCCGGGGCGCGGCTCGTCCGTGGCGTCGAGCAGCGATCGCGCCGCCCACCGCGCCTTCTGTGAGGTCAAGAACCCGCGAGCCACCTCGGCGAGTTCACGATGGTCGTCGGTTATTGCGATACCCATGAGGGCCCTCCTCGCGCCGCATGCCAGCCCGGTGTGATTGTCCCGCTCCCGCTCGGACCGCCGCGCGGTCCGCATCGTCGGAGCTGAAGCTGGGTGGCCTGCCCCGCTTCGAGGGGAAGCGGGGCGGCTGCCTAAAGAGTGTACTTAATGCGGGGAGGGCCCCAACGGGGGGCGTCTACTTGGGTGCGAACCGCTGCCCGGCGTCCAGTCGCAGGCACTGGCCGTTGAGCATCGGGTTGTCCACGATGGCCGCGGCCAGCTTCGCGTACTCCTCCGGACGGCCGAGGCGCTTGGGGAACGCCGCGTCCTTCGTCAGCTGCGTCGCGAACTCGTCGGGAATGCCCTGGGTCAGCCCCGTGGCGAACAGGCTCGGGGCGATGCCCAGCACCCGAATGCCCACCGAGCCCAGGTCGCGGGCCATGGTCAGGCACATCCCGGCGATCCCCGCCTTGGCGGCGGTGTAGGCGACCTGCCCGATCTGGCCCTCGAAGGCCGCGATGGAGGCGGTGTTGATGATGACGCCGCGCTCCCCGGTGTCGGGGTCTTCGGGCTCGTTCTTGGCCATGTGCGCGGCGGCCAGCCGGCTGATGTTGAAGGTGGCGATCAGGTTGAGATCGATCACAGACTGGAAGGATTCGAGGTCGTGCGGACCGGACTTGGTCAACGTCCGCTTGGCGATGCCGCCGCCCGCGGTGGTGATCACGACGTGCAGGCCGCCGAGCTTGTCGACCGCGGCCTGCAGGGTCTCTTCGGTGCCTTTGAAGTCGGTGACGTCAACCGGGTAGAAGGTGCCCCCGACGCCCTCGGCGACTGTCTTACCGTCGGAACCCTCGCGGTCGAGAATCGCGACATCCGCGCCGCGTTCGTGCAGCAGCTCGGCGCTGGCACGGCCCATTCCCGAGGCGCCGCCGATGACGACGACCTTCTTCCCACTTATCTCCATCCGGACGTCTCCTTTGTGGTTGTCAGAATCAGTGCGATCTGTAACGTTACGTAGGCACGCTAGCGTGTCCGCTCTTCAGGGCTGTCACCGAGCCATGCCAAGCTGGCAACCGTGCTCCTCACCGACGTGGCGACGACGTCTACCGACGTCGGGAGCACGTCGTCGCGGCTGACCAAGGTGGCCCACATCGCCGCCCTGCTGACCCGCGCCGCGCCCGACGCCGCGGTGGTCGCCATCATCGTGTCGTGGCTTTCCGGTGAGTTGCGGCAACGCCAGATCGGCGTGGGCTGGGCGGCGCTGCGCTCCCGCCCTCCGGCGGCTTCGCACGCCTCGCTCACCGTCGCCGGCGTCGACGCCACCTTCTCCGAGATCGGCGCCGTGTCGGGCAAGGGCGCACAGGCGCGCCGCGCCGCGCTGCTCGACGCCCTGTTCGCCGAGGCCACCGACACCGAACAGACCTTTCTGCTGCGCCTGCTCGGCGGCGAACTGCGCCAGGGCGCGCTGGCCGGGATCATGGCCGACGCCGTGGCCAAGGCCGCCGGCATCCCGGCCGCCGCCGTCCAGCGCGCCGCCATGCTGGGCGGGGACCTGCCGGCGGTGGCGGCGGCCGCCCTGTCCGGTGCGGCTTCGGCGCTGGACGCGTTCACCCTGCGGGTCGGCCGGCCGGTCGGCCCGATGCTGGCGCAGACCGCGACGGGCGTGGCCGATGCGATCGAACGCCACCGCGGCGCAACGATTTTCGAAGCCAAGCTGGACGGGGCGCGGGTGCAGATTCACCGCGCCGGTGACGAGGTCACCGTCTACACCCGAAGCCTCGACGATGTCACCGCCCGGCTGCCCGAGGTGGTGGAGGCGACGCTGGCACTGCCGGTCGACAACCTGATCGCCGATGGCGAGGCCATCGCGCTGCGGCCCGACAACCGTCCCCACCGGTTCCAGGTCACCGCCTCACGGTTCGGCCGCTCCGTCGACATCGCCGCAGCCCTTGCCGCGCAACGGCTTTCGGTATTCTTCTTCGACATTCTGCATCGCGACGGCATCGACCTGATCGACGCGCCGACCACCGAGAGGCTGGCCGCCCTCGACGCGTTGGTGCCACCCGCGCAGCGAGTCGACCGGTTGCTCACCGCCGACCCCGCAGAGGCGGGCGCCTTCCTGGACGCGACGCTGGCAGCCGGCCACGAGGGCGTGATGGCCAAGGCGCCCGACGCGCCGTATGCGGCGGGGCGCCGCGGAGCGGGCTGGCTGAAGGTCAAGCCGGTGCACACGCTGGATCTGGTGGTGCTCGCGGTGGAATGGGGCTCGGGGCGGCGCCGCGGCAAACTCTCCAACATCCACCTGGGCGCGCGTGACCCGGCCAGTGGCGAATTCATCATGGTGGGAAAGACTTTCAAGGGCATGACCGACGCCATGCTGGAGTGGCAGACCGCCCGGTTCAGCGAACTCGCGGTCGGCGGGACGGACGATTACGTCGTCGCGGTGCGGCCCGAACAGGTGGTCGAAATCGCGCTGGAGGGCGTGCAGAAATCGTCGCGCTACCCCGGCGGCCTGGCGCTGCGGTTCGCCCGCGTGGTGCGCTATCGCGACGACAAGGGCCCCGCCGAGGCCGACACCATCGACGCGGTGCGCGCGCTGTACTGAACCAGCACTTTCTGGACAGGCGCAGTTGGTTTAGCGCGCGTAGGGTTTCCGCCGTGGCAGTCACCGAGCAGGGCACAGACGTCAGCTACATCCACACCGACGATGACCTGCCACCCGTCGCGGTTGTCGACCGCTCCCCCATCACCGCGCGGCACAAGATCGCGTTCGCGATCGTCGCGGTGCTCGGCGCCGTCGCCTGGGCGATCATCGCGTTCGCCAGGGGCGAGACGGTCAACGCGGTGTGGATCGTCGTCGCGGCGATCTGCACCTACCTGATCGGATTCCGGTTCTACGCCCGGCTGATCGAGTCGAAGATCGTCCGGCCGCGCGACGACCATGCCACGCCCGCCGAGGTTCTCGACGACGGCACCGATTACGTGCCGACCGACCGCCGGGTGCTGTTCGGCCATCACTTCGCCGCCATCGCCGGGGCCGGGCCGCTCGTCGGCCCGGTGCTCGCCACCCAGATGGGCTATCTGCCCTGCAGCATCTGGATCGTCCTCGGCGCGGTATTCGCCGGGGCCGTCCAGGACTACCTGGTGCTGTGGATCTCCACCCGGCGGCGGGGCCGTTCGCTGGGTCAGATGGCGCGCGACGAGCTGGGCGCCACCGGCGGCGCCGCCGCGCTGGTCGGCGTCCTCGTCATCATGGTGATGATCATCGCGGTGCTCGCCCTGGTGGTGGTGCGCGGACTGGCCCAGAGCCCGTGGGGCGTGTTCTCCATCGCCATGACCATTCCCATCGCCCTCTTCATGGGCTGCTACCTGCGGTTTCTGCGGCCAGGGCGGGTAGGCGAGGTCTCCCTCATCGGTTTCGCGTTGCTGATGCTCGCCGTGGTCTCCGGCAACTGGGTCAGCGAAACCTCTTGGGGCGCATCGTGGTTGAACCTGTCGGCGGTCACCGTTTCCTGGCTGATCATCATCTACGGCTTCGTGGCGTCGGCGCTGCCGGTGTGGCTGCTGCTGGCGCCGCGCGACTACCTGTCGACGTTCATGAAGATCGGCGCCATCGCGTTGCTGGCGCTCGGCATCTTCCTTGCGCATCCGCTCATTCAGGCGCCGGCGGTATCCCGGTTCGCGCATCGGGGCGACGGGCCGGTGTTCGCCGGCTCGCTGTTTCCGTTCCTGTTCATCACCATCGCGTGCGGCGCGCTGTCCGGATTCCACGCGCTGATCTCGTCGGGGACGACGCCCAAGCTGCTGGAGAAGGAAAGCCAGATGCGCTTCATCGGCTACGGCGGCATGCTGACCGAGTCGTTCGTCGCCGTCATGGCGCTCGTCAGCGCGGCCGTCCTGGACCAGCATGTGTACTTCGCACTCAACGCCCCCGCCGCGCAGACCGGCGGCACCGCGGCCACCGCGGCGCACTACGTCAACGGCCTCGGGTTGTCGGGCGGGCCGGCGACCGCGGACCAGCTGAACCAGGCCGCCGCCGGCGTCGGCGAAAAGTCGATCGTGTCACGCACCGGCGGCGCCCCGACGCTGGCGGTCGGCATGTCCGAGGTGTTGAACCGGGCCTTCGGCGGCGCCGGTCTCAAGGCGTTCTGGTACCACTTCGCGATCATGTTCGAGGCGCTGTTCATCCTGACCGCCGTCGACGCGGGCACCCGGGTCGCGCGGTTCATGCTCTCCGATGCGCTGGGCAACCTGGGCGGGCCGCTGGCCAAGCTGCAAAACCCGAGCTGGCGCCCGGGCGTCTGGGGCTGCAGCCTGGCGGTGGTCGCCGCGTGGGGAGGCATCCTGCTGATGGGCGTGACCGATCCGCTGGGCGGCATCAACACGCTGTTCCCGCTGTTCGGCATCGCCAACCAGTTGCTCGCGGCGATCGCTCTGACCGTCATCACGGTGATCGTCATCAAAAAGGGCCTGCTGAAATGGGCCTGGGTTCCCGGGGTGCCGCTGCTGTGGGATCTGGTGGTCACGCTGACCGCCTCGTGGCAGAAGATCTTCTCCGCGGATCCCGCCGTCGGCTATTGGACGCAACACTTCCGGTACCTGGCCGCCAGGAGTGCCGGCAAGACGTCGTTCGGGTCGGCCAAGAACGCTGATCAGCTCGACGAGGTCATCCGCAACACCTTCATCCAGGGCACGCTGTCCATCCTGTTCGCGGTGGTCGTCGTCATCGTGCTGATCGCCGGAGTCCTGGTCGCGCTCGGGGCAATTCGCGGTCCGGGCAGCACGTTGAGCCGGCCGCTGACCGAGGATGACCCGGTGCCCTCGAGGTTGTTCGCGCCCTCGGGCCTGCTCCCCACCGCCGCCGAACGCGAGGTGCAACGCAGGTGGGACGGGCTGCCGACGTCGACTGCCGGCGTCGTCGGCGCCCAGCGGCGTTGACCGCCCGCTGACCACTACCTGCCGAGGACCGCAGCGAGCCGCGCACAAACAGGTAGTCGACTACGCGTGCCTACCGGTGATGCCGACCTTACGTTGACTGCATCACCGGCAGACCAACGCGAAGAAGGTGGACGAAATGCTGGTCACGCCAACGGGACCCCGGACCGCACCCGTCAACGAGCCCATTCCGCAACCGCCCTCGGTCGAAGCGGCACCCGCAGAGGTCCTGATCAGCACCCAACAGGTGCTCTTCGGCACCGCCGCAGTCCAGGCGACGCGCCGCGCCCCCCTCGGCGGGCGGATCGCCAGCGCACTGCGGCGGATGGCCGCGGACGCGAATCAGCCGCGGCACCCCCACTACCCCAGGAATTACACCTACATCGAGAACGCCCGCATGGCGCGCGAAATGGACAGGCTGTGAACGCGATCGTCAGCGTCGCCTGCGTCGGCTTGATGATGCTGCTCGCAGTGGGGACCTACAACCTGCAGTGGTGGCTCGAGCGATACGACTACGAGCGCCATTTCGAGGACTGACCGAACGCGGACGGCACGCCGCGCAAAAGGTCGTGCCCAAGCCCGCGTCGCGGTCCTAAACTTGCGCGATGAGAGTCGGTATCGACTTTGGCACCACCCACACCGTCGTCGCGGCCGTCGACCGGGGCAACTATCCCGTCGTCTCCTTCGAGGGCGTGGATGCGTGGCCGTCGCTCATCGCCGCCAATGCCGCCGGGGAGTTGCGCTTCGGCGCGGACGCGGCCGCCGTCCGCCACGAACCGGGATGGTCGGTGCTGCGCTCCTTCAAACGCCTGCTCAACGAGGCCGGACCCCAGACCGAGGTCACCCTCGCGGGCCGTGACTATCGCCTGGCCGACCTCCTCACCGGCTACCTGGCCCAGCTGAAAACCGATCTGCAGCGGCACTCGAACGCCACCCTGGCGCCGGGCGAGGGCATCGAAGCCGCGATCAGCGTTCCGGCCAACGCCTCGAGCGCCCAGCGCCTGCTTACCCTGGATGCCTACGTGGCCGCCGGTTTTCACGTCGTCGCACTACTCAACGAACCGTCCGCCGCCAGCCTGGAATACGCCCACCGGTACCGATCCACCATCACCGCCAAGCGCGAATACGTCCTCATCTACGACCTGGGCGGCGGCACATTCGACGCCTCGCTACTGAAGATGACCGGGCACGCGAACGAGGTTGTCATCAGCGAAGGCATCCAGCGCCTCGGCGGTGACGACTTCGACGAGGCGATCGTCGAGCTGGTGCTGGCCGGCGCCAACCTGCCCGGCCTCGACGGCGCCGAGCGCGACCTGCTGGCCGAGGAGTGCGCCGCCCGCAAGGAAGCCGTCGGACCGCAGACACGCCGCTTCCTGGTGGACCTGTCCGCGGTCGATCGGCCCCCGTTCTCCTGCCCCATCGACGACGTCTACGCGGTGTGCGCGCCGCTGGTCGACCAGACGACGGAGTTGCTCAACCGGGTCCTGCACGATCCGGCGCGCGTCCGCAAGGACGTGGACTGGTCGGAGGTCGCGGGCATCTACGTCGTCGGCGGGGCCGGCGGCTTCCCGCTGGTGTCCCGGATGCTGCGCAGCACCTTCGGCGAGAAGCGGGTGAAACGCTCGCCGCACCCCTTCGCCGCCACTGCCATCGGACTCGCCGTCTTTCTGGACAAGGAGTCCGGTTTTGCGCTGTCCGAACGCTTCTCGAGGAACTTCGGGGTCTTCCGGGAGGCCGAGGCCGGCGCCGGCGTCGTCTTCGACCCGATCGTGTGCAAGGACGTTTCGCTTCCGACCGACGGGCAATCCCCGCTGGTGGTGAAGCGAAAATATCGGGCGGCACACAATATCGGGCACTTCCGGTTCGTGGAATGCAGCCGCCTGGTCAACGGGCGCCCCGACGGCGATGTCACGCCCTATGACCCGGTGCTGTTCCCGTTCGACCCCGCCCTCTACGACCGCGACGACCTCGGGCATCAGCCCGTCGGCCGCTGGACGGACGGGCCCGACGTCGAGGAGCGCTACGTCATCGCCCCCAGCGGTGCGGTGGAGGTGACGTTGACGACGAAGCCGGCCGGGTTCGAACGCACCTTCCGCCTGGAGCGGTGCGCGTCCGCGAGTTGATGAGCCATCCTGCCATGCAGCTATACGACGTGATGCGAACAACTTTCGCGGCACGGGAATTCACCGACGATCCGTTGCCCGATGAGGTGCTGGATCGCATCTTCGACAATGCCCGGTTCGCTCCCAGCGGCGGCAACAGGCAGGGCGCCCATGTCACCGTGGTGCGCGACGAAACGGTCCGCCGCCGGCTGGCCGAGCTCGGCAAGCCCGCCGCTCGCCGTTACTTCGCCCAGTTGCAGGCGGCTGAAAACCCCTGGAATTCAGTTCATCCCAGCGGTGTGCCGCAAGACGTCATCGACGCGACCGAGATCCCCGACACGTTCGTGGCCCCGATCGCCAAAGCGCCTGTCGTCCTGGTGGTTTCGGTGGACCTCGCCGTCGTCGCCGCCATCGACCAGAATCTGAACCGCGTCGGTATCGCCGGTGGGGCCTCGGTCTACCCGCTGATCTGGAACATCTTGCTCGCCGCGCGCAGCGAGGGCTACGGGGGAACCATCACGACGATGGCGATCGCGGCCGAAGAACACGTCCGCCAATTGCTCGGCATTCCCGATCGGCACGCGGTGGCCGCCGTCGTGCCGCTCGGAAAGCCGGTGCGACAGCTGACCAAACTGCGCCGCCGGCCGGTCGCCGAGTTCATCACTCGAGATCGATTCGACGGCCCGGCCTTCGGCGGGTGAGGGGTCGACAAGGCCGATAGCGTCGAACTATGACCGAAATCGATCTGGACACTCTGTCGACCCCCGAACACGGGTACACCGTGGACGACCGCGATGACGACGACCCGGTCCTGCTCGACCGCGAGGGCAAACACATCGAGACGTGGCGCGAGCGGTACCCCTACGACCATCGGATGTCGCGCGACGATTACGAGCGGCTCAAGCGACGGCTCCAAATCGAACTGCTGAAATTGCAGAAGCACTGCAAGCGCACCGGCGGCAGACACGTGATCGTGTTCGAGGGGCGCGACGCGGCCGGCAAGGGCGGGACCATCCAGCGGTTCATGGAGCATCTCAACCCACGCAGCGCACGGGTGGTGGCGCTGGAGAAGCCGACTGAGCAAGAGAAAACCCAGTGGTATTTCCAGCGCTACATCAGCCACCTACCGTCCGGCGGCGAGATGGTGCTGTTCGATCGTTCGTGGTACAACCGCGCCGGGGTGGAGAAGGTGATGGGATTCTGCACTCCGGAGCAGTACGCCGAATTCATGGACCAGGCACCGCTTTTCGAGCAGATGCTGGTCGACAACGGGATCAGCCTGACCAAGTTCTGGTTTTCGGTGTCACCGGCCGAGCAGCGCACCCGGTTTGCCATCCGGTTGGTCGACCCCGTGCGGCAGTGGAAGTTCTCGCCGATGGACATGGCGTCGGTGGACAAATGGGATGAGTACACCACGGCGAAGGAAAGGATGTTCGAGGCGACCGACACCGACGATGCTCCGTGGATCGTGGTCCGGAGCAACGACAAGAAGCGGGCCCGGATCAACGCTATGCGGTACCTGCTTTCCAAGGTCGACTACGACGACAAGGACGATGAGGTGGTTGGTGAACCCGACCCATTGATTGTGGGCCGGGCCCTGACCGACTGAGGCGAAGGGAAACGATCATGTCCACGTGGCTCATCACCGGCTGCTCGACCGGGCTCGGTCGCGCGCTCGCCGAGGCCGTCATCGGCGCCGGCCACAATGCCGTCGTCACCGCGCGGGACGCCGCCGCGGTCGCCGACCTTGTCGAGTCGGCACCCGAGCGGGTGCTCACCGCCGCCCTGGATGTCACCGACCACGCGCAGGTCGCCTCGGCCGTGCGGCGGGCGGTCGAGCGGTTCGGCCAGATCGACGTGCTGGTCAACAACGCCGGCTACGGGTATCGCGCCGCGGTCGAGGAGGGCGACGACGCCGACGTCCGCGCGCTGTTCGAGACGCATTTCTTCGGCACCGTCGCCATGATCAAGGAGGTACTGCCCGGGATGCGGGCGCGGCGCAGCGGCGCCATCGTCAACATCTCCTCCATCGGCGCCCAGCTGACACCGGTGGGGTCCGGCTACTACTCGGCCGCCAAGGCAGCGATCGAGGGCATCAGCGGAGCCCTTCGCGGTGAGCTTGTCCCGCTGGGCATTTCGGTGACCATCGTCGAACCGGGCGCTTTCCGCACCGACTTCGCCGGCCGCTCGCTGGTCCAGTCGGCCACCGTCATCGATGACTACGCCGCCACCGCGGGGCAGCGCCGCAAGGAAAACGACACCATGCATGGCAATCAGCCCGGCGACCCCGCCAAGGCCGGCAACGCCATCATCGCGGCCGTCGAATCGCCTGACCCGCCGGCGTTTTTGTTGCTCGGGCCCGATGCGCTGGCCGCCTACCGCTATAGAGCGGACGCGCGAGCCGCCGAGATCCAAAAATGGGAAGAGCTCACCAGCAGCACCGATTTCGAGGGTTGATACCTAGGCGCGCACCTCCGGCAGCACGCCCTGCTCCCACGCCGCGAAGAACCCGTCCATGTCGGGGCCGATCTGCTGCACGTAGATCTCGTCGACGTCGGCCTCGATGTACTTGCGGACCTGCGCGATGTGCTTTTCCGGATCCGGGCCGCACGCGACGCTTTCGCCCACCGTCTCCGGCGGCACCAGCGACTGCAGTGCCGCGAAATCCTTGGGCCGCGGCAGGATTTGCGACGTCTGGCCCGGTAAGCCCTCGTTGGCCCACAACCGGTGTGCGGTCTTCAGGGCGGCGTCGGCGTCGGAGTCCCAGCACACCTTCGTACCGCCCTGCACCGGTTTGTCGCCGCCGCCGGCCTGCCGGAATTGCTTGACCAGGTCGCCGTCGGGCATGGCGATGCTGTAGCCGTCGCCCATGCGGGCCGCCAGCTCAACGGCCTGCGGGCCGAACGCGGACACATAGATCGGCACCGGTTGCTGCGGCCGGGTGTAGACCTGCGCCTCCTGCACCTCGTAATGCTTGCCGTGGTGGCTCACCTCACCACCCTTGTGCAGCTTGCGAATGACCTCGATCGACTCCTCCAGCATCTCGAGGCGCACCGCGGCGGACGGCCAGGGATCGCCCAGAATGTGTTCGTTGAGGGCCTCGCCGCTGCCGACCCCGAGCACGAAGCGTCCGTCGAGTTGCACGGCCGCGGTGGCCGACGCCTGCGCGATGATCGCCGGGTGGATCCTGACGGTCGGGCAGGTGACGGCGGTACTGACCGGCAGCGACGTCGCCTCCGACAGCGCACCGATCACTCCCCACACGAACGGGCTCTGGCCCTGCTCGTCGTTCCAGGGGTGATAGTGGTCCGAGATCCACAGCGCCTCGAATCCGGCGTCCTCCGCGCGCTTGGCCTGGTCGATGAGTTCCTTCGGGCCGAATTGCTCGCAGGTGAGAAAGTATCCGATCTTGGTCATGGCGCCGGGCTACCCGCTCAACGTCCCGTTATGCACCGGGCGCGCTGTGTACCTGCGGCGAGGGGGAATTGGTGATAACGCTCGGCACCGTGACGCGCCGCAGGATTGCGCCACATCGGCCGCTCCGGTCGCGCAGCGCACTCCCCGCACGCCCCGGCAGGACAGTGTCGAGTGACCAGAGCAGCGCCCCCAGCGGGGGCTGACGGGGCGGGTGTGACCAGAGCAGCGCAACCCGGCGCCGTCCTCACCGCCAAGCGAGAACAGCTTCGCCATATTGGAGAAGGTAGTTCTCCGCAGTCGAGAGACAGATTACGATCGCGGGTGACCTGTGCCGGTCCAACCCGACCCCGGTAATGCCCGACCCACGACGATCGGAGTCCATCATCGACGCCTGGATTCTCGACGCTGTCCGCACGCCCCGCGGGCGTGGCCGCCCCGACGGCGGACTGCACGGCGTGCACCCGCAAGCCCTGCTCGCCCGGTGCCTCACCGCGCTGGCGGAGCGGGTCGGCTTCGAGCCGGCCGACATCGACGACGTGATCGCCGGCAACGGCATCCTCAGCGGAGACCACGGCGACGACATCGCCCGCCTGTCGGTGCTGCTGGCCGGCTGGCCCGAGACCGTCCCCGGGATGACGCTGAGCCGATTCTGCGGATCGGGCCAGCAGGCGGTGACCGTTGCGGCCGCCGGCATCGCCGCGGGCAGCGAGGATCTGGTGATCGCCGGCGGCGTCGAGTCGATGTCGCGCTGGGACGTCACGGCCGGCGTCCCGACCATCGACGGCAACAACCCGGACCTTCGCGCGCTGTACCCGACCGTCCCGCAAGGTATTTCGGCCGACCTCATCGCCACCCTCGAGGGATTCAGCCGCGAGACCGTCGACGCCTACGCCGCGCAGAGCCAGAGCCGCGCCGCCGCGGCCATCGAGCAGGGGCGCTTCGCGCGTTCGCTGGTCGACGTGCCGACGCCAAACGGTTGCATCGAGCGTGACGAGCATCCCCGCGCGGGCACCACCACCGAGTCGCTGGCCCGCCTCAAGCCGGCCTTCGCCGTGATGGGCGCCGCGTGTGCCGACGGTGAGCAGCGCACGTTCGACGAGATCTGCCTGCAGCGCTATCCGGGCATCGACCGCATCGATCACGTGCATCATGCGGGCAATTCCTCCGGGGTCGTCGACGGCGCCGCCGCGGTGGCGCTGGCCTCCTCGAACTGGATGCACACCCATCGGGTGACGCCGCGAGCGCAGATCCGCGCCACCGCCGCCATCGGCAGCGAACCGGTCATCATGCTCACCGCGCCCGGACCCGCGGCTCAGCGCTGCCTCGAGCGCGCCGGAATGACCGTCGCCGACATCGATCTCTGGGAGATCAACGAGGCCTTCGCCGCGGTCCCGCTCAAGACTATGCGCGATCTCGACATCGACCCCGAGCTGGTCAACGTCAACGGCGGCGCGATCGCGCTCGGGCACCCCATCGGCGCCACCGGCGCGATGCTGATCGGCACCGTGCTCGACGAGCTCGAACGCCGGGATCTGACAACGGGACTGGTGACCATGTGCACCGGCGGCGGGATGGGCACGGCGACGATCATCGAGCGGGTGTGACCATGCCGGACACCCTGGAGCTCGACCGGCCCGGCGACGGGGTCGTGATCCTGCGGCTCAATCGCCCGCAGCGGCTCAACGCCATCGACGAGGCGATGCAAACCGAATTGCGGCAGGCCTTGCGCGACTTGACCATCGACCGCTCGGTGCGCGCGGTCGTGCTGACCGGCGCCGGGCGCGGGTTCTGTGCGGGCATCGACATGCGCGACTTCGGCCCCTCCATGCTGGAGGCGAGCGCGCCCGCGCTGGACCGGATGCGTTTTCAGGAGCGGATGGCCGCCCTCGCCGAAGCGGTGCACGCGTTGCCGCAGCCCGTCATCGCCGCGGTCAACGGCCCCTGCGTGGGCGCGGGACTGGCGCTATGCCTGGCCGCCGACATCCGAATCTGCTCGGCCGCAGCGTCTTTCGGCAACGCCGCGATCCTGCTCGGGCTCTCGGGCGCCGAGATGGGCATGAGCTATCACCTGCCGCGCATCGTGGGTACCAGCGTGGCCGCCGACTGGATGCTCACCGGGCGCACCGTGTCGGCCACCGAGGCCGACCGACGGGGTCTGGTCAGTGAGGTCGTCGAGCCGGACCGGCTGGCCGACCGCGCGGTGGAGTTGGCGTCGCTGATCGCGAGCCATGCCCCGCTCGGAGCCCAATTGACCAAGCGCGCCCTTCAGGTCAACACCGACGCCACCAGCCTGGCCTCAGCCATGGAACTGGAGAACCGCAATCAGGTGATTTCGCACGCGACCGACGAGGCGGCCGATCGCCGCAAGAAGTGGTCTTCATGACCGGTCCCCTGCGCGGCGTGCGCATCATCATGATGGGCGGATTGGGGCCCGCTCCGTTTTGTGGAATGCTGTTGGGAGACTTGGGCGCCGACGTGATCCGCATCGATGCCCTGGCCGGCGTCGACGGCCCGCTGCCCGTCGACCACACCGTCCGCCGCAGCCAGCGGTCACTGGCCGCCGACGTCAAGGATCCGCGCGGCCGGGACCTCGTCCATCGGCTGGCCGCAGGCGCCGACGCCTTCGTCGACGTGTACCGGCCCGGGGTGGCCGAACGCCTCGGCATCGGTCCGGATGCGCTGCGGGAACGCAACCCCCGCCTGGTCTACGCCCGCATGACCGGCTATGGACAGGACGGGCCGCTGGCCGGTCACGCGGGCCACGACATCAATTACCTTGCGCTGACGGGCGCCCTGCACGCCATCGGCACCGCCGAATCACCGGTCCCGCCGCTGAATCTCGTCGGCGACTATGGCGGCGGCGGCATGCTGCTGGCGGTCGGATTGCTCAGCGCGATCCTCGAGGCCCGCGAGTCGGGTGCGGGTCAGGTCCTCGACGTGGCGATGGTCGACGGCGTCGCCGCCCTGCTGGCACCGTATTTCGGCATGCTTGCCGCCGGCACGTGGCGCGACCGGCGTCAGGACAATCTGCTCGACGGCGCCGCGCACTTCTACGGGGCCTACGCCACGGCCGACGGGGGCCACATCGCCGTGGGCGCCATGGAGCCGAAGTTCTACGCCGAACTGTGCGACCGGCTGAATGTGGATGTGCCCCACGACGATGGCGACCCGACGGCGTGGGCCGCCCACCGGGCCGCGCTGGCCGCGCGCTTCGCGGAGAAGACCCGCGACGAGTGGGAGCTCCTGCTCGATACGCCGGGATGCTGTGCGACACCGGTGCTTTCGCTGGCCGAGGCGCCGCGGCATCCGCACAACGCCGCGCGGCAGACGTTCATCGAGCTCGACGGCATCACGCAACCCGCACCGGCGCCGCGCTTTTCCCGGACCCATCCGGCTGCGCCGGCATCTCCGGCGTTGCCGGGCGATCACACCCGCGCGCTGCTGGGCGAACTGGGAATGGACACACAGGCCATCACCGAGCTGGAAGACGCCGGCGTGGTGGCGCAGAGCGAGAAGGGATAACAGATGTCGTGGGACTTCTCCACCGACCCGCAGTGGGCAGAACAGCTGCAGTGGGTCGACGGCTTCGTGCGCGAGGAGTGCGAGCCGATCGATTTGATTGTCAAGGAATCTCACGACCTCAACGACCCGGTGCGCCAGGCGCTCATCCCGCCGCTGCAGGAGGTGGTGAAAAAGCGCGGGCTGTGGGCGACCCACCTGGGCCCGCACCTGGGCGGTCCGGGCTACGGGCAGGTGAAGCTGGCGCTGCTCAACGAGATCCTGGGCCGCTCGGAATGCGCGCCGATCGTCTTCGGCTCGCAGGCGCCCGATTCCGGCAACAGCGAGATCCTGGCGCACTACGGCACACCCGAGCTCAAGGAGCGCTACCTGGAGCCGCTGCTGGACAACCGCATCATCTCGTGTTTCTCGATGACCGAGCCGCAGGGCGGGGCCGACCCGAAGGTGTTTCGCACCACCGCGGTGCAAGACGGCGATCACTGGGTCATCAACGGGGAGAAGTGGTTTTCGTCATTCGCCTCGATGGCGTCGTTCATCATCGTGATGGCGATGACCGACCCGGAGGCGCCGCCGTATGAGCGCTACTCGATGTTCGTCGTTCCCGGCGACACCCCCGGCATCAACGTGCTGCGCGACGTCGGGCTGGGTTACCAGCCGACCGGCGGTGGCCGCGAGGGTTATGTCCGCTACGAAAACGTCCGCGTGCCGGCCGATCACATGTTGGGCCCGCGCGGCGGCGCGTTCGTGGTCGCCCAGACTCGCTTGGGCGGCGGGCGGATTCACCACGCGATGCGCACCGTGGGCCTGGTGCGCCGGATCTACGACATGATCTGCGAGCGCGCGGTGTCGCGCTACACCCAGGGCGAGGCGCTGGCCAACAAGCAACTCGTGCAGGAGATGGTCGCCGACTCGTGGATGGAGATCGAGGCCTTCCGGCTGTTGACCCTTCAAACGGCTTGGAAGATCGACCAATTCAACGACTACAAGGCCGTGCGGGCCGACATCTCCGCGGTGAAGGCGATGATGCAGAAGGTCCTGCACGACGTGTCGTCGCGGGCGCTTCAGGTGCACGGGTCGCTGGGCACCACCCACGAAATGCCCTTCGTGCAATACCTGGTCGAGTCTTTCGTGCTCGGGCTGGCCGACGGCCCGACCGAAGTGCACAAGGTCACGCTGGCCAGGCTGTTGCTGAAAGACCGTGAACCCGCGCCCGATCTGTTCCCCTCCGAACATCTGCTGCGGCTGCGCGCGGCCGCGGAGGCGAAGTTCGCCGACAAACTGGCGGGCATTCCCCGCGGCTGAGCGGCGAGCCCATCAGACCTTCTTGGTGACACCTACGTAGGACAACACCACGTCGGATTCGTCGGTCACTCGATTCAGCACCGCATAAGACCGGATGAACGACTCGCCCACGCACCCGTCGATCTTGACGTGGAAGTCGCTGACCATCACCCAGGGATTTGGTCCCCTGAACTGTTTCTTGACCACCGGCACCACGACCACCAGGCCGGGCTTGAGCCCCACATTCAGCAGGCTCGAGGTCGGAAAAATGACCAACGGCAGCAAGTCGAACGGCACGCCGGTCACCGGTCCCGTCACACCAGGGGTGATGCCGGCGCTGCCCCCGATCGTGACGCCATCGGAGGTGCTCATGTCGATGCCACAACCGATCTCGTACCCCACCTCGAGGACACCTTGAGGCGGTCCCGGTCCGACCAGCGAGCCGACGTATATCCCGCTGGCGAGGTACTCACGCGACGACGTGGCGGTGGTCAACGGCGCCACCGGAACCTGCTTCTCGTCCCTGGCGCCCACCCCCAAGGTCCAACCGTCGGGGGTGTGGAGGATTGCCGGAGGATTCGAGGGCATCGCTCCCTCGACGTCCGGCGCCGCTTCCGCGGCGGCAGGAACAACATCGGGATCCGCACCCGTCGTTGCCGCCGTGGGCAACGAAATCACCAGGCAGGCGGCAACCACCATCGCGCGACGAACCACCACGGCTACCGGCCTCACGGGCGAAACCGTACGCACCCGGCAATTCGAGTAGCGAAATTTGCTGGCCGCCCGGTCGAAGTTGTTGTGTGTTTGTAACTGTTATGCGATATCGGGGCAGAGGTAGACTTGGCTGTCGAAAAGCCAACAATCCCGGCCGAAACCGAGGAGGCGGCGATGAAGCTTCGCACGCGCGCCCGCGGACTGCTGCTCTGCGCGACGGCGGCCATCGCCCTGGCGAGCGGCGCCGGCATCGCGCACGCGGACCCGAACGTCGATCCGCGCCCCCAACCGCCGGGGATCGACGACGTATGGAGCCCGTTCCCGACCACCTGGACCAACCCGTCCAATGAGGGCCAACCCGTGAACGACACGGGTGACGTCGGAATGATCTGCGAAAATCTACTAGTCCGCTGCCAGTAAGCCAGTAGGGCGTATCCCCCGACGCTAAGTCAGCGCCGACCGGGCACGGTCGAGCAGTCTCGGCAAAACCGCTGCCATGGCTTCCAATTCGGCTCGCGGCGCGGCCCGCCGGCGATTGTGTTTGACGATCAGCGACCAGGTCGCCGCCGACTTGAAGCACGCCAGCGCGCTGAACCACCCCAAATCGCTTACTTCGCAACCCAACTCAGACCCGTACAGCTCGGCGAGCTCGGCGATCGGTGGCACCATGCCGTCGGGAGCGCTAACCCGCCGGTACGTGTCCGGGTCGCAGTTGATCAAAAACCAGCCCGCATCGATGCGCGGGTCGCCTATCGACCAGATCTCCCAGTCGATGACGGCGTTGACCCGCGATCCGGCCGCGAGCAGGTTGCCGAGCCGGAAGTCGCCGTGCACCACGCGGGGCGCCATCGCGCTCGGCGCGCAATCCAGCAGCGTGTCGCGCACTCTCGGCCAGTCCGGCACCAGCGCCGGGTCGACCGTCCCCAGCGTGTCGGACCACCGGTGGACTTCGGCGACCGGGTCGACCACCGGCTCATCGCTCAGCCCGAGGTCGGTTGGCGCGAGGCTGTGCAGAGCGGCCATGGTGCGGCACGCATTTCGGTACCGATCGCCCAGATGGGACACCGGTGGGCAATCGTCGAATAACGGCTCCACGCAATCGCCTTCGATATGCGACATCACATACAGCGGTGGTGTGGCGGGCGGGTCCCCCGCGTCCTCCCACAGCACCGTCGGCACCGGAACACTGGTCGCGGCAAGCGCTTTGATGATGCGGGCCTGGCGTAGCACGTCGCGATGCGCGACCGGTTCGACGCCCGGCGGGGCGACCTTGATCACCACGCGTTGGCCGTCCCTGGTTCCCGCGAAGGTCAGACTGGAGGCTCCCCCGGCCAGCGGGGCGACATCGGTGACGCCCGCGCGGTCGAGTCGCCGGCGCAGCTCGGTGGGGTCGAGCTCGGCCATTCAGCCCGCCGGCGCGGTCCAGCCGACCTCGGCGAGGAATGGCTGGGTGTGTGCGATGCGCCCGGTCAGGGTCTTCGGATCACCCGTACAGAGCCGGAACGCCGTCTCGGTGATCAGCGCGATGTCCTCGGTGTCGGTCTTGGCCAGATCGAGGGTGCCGGCGCCGGGCGTGGCCACCGGATTGGACGGTGCGGCGGCGTTGACCGCGATGCCGTCGTCGTAGAGTTCGGCCGCAAGGCTTTTCGTCAACCGATTGAGCGCGGCCTTGACCGAGCCGTAGATGCCGAAGCCGGCGGTCCGGTCGAACTCCGAGAACGGCGGCCCGGGCGGCAGGTCGCCGCCCACCGAGGTCACGTTCAAGATCCAGCCGCGTCCACGCTCACGCATCGCGGGTATCGCCAGCTGACACAGATGCAAGGGCCCCAGCACGTGCATCTCCATCATCAGCCGGGCGCGCCGCTCGGGAAACCCGTCGAGCGGCCGCAAAAACGTCACCGCGGCGTTGTTGACCAGGATGTCGGGCGCGCCGACGGCGTCGGTCACTTCGGCGAAAAGCCGCTCCCGGTGTTCGGATTGAGACAGATCCGCTTGGACCGCAATGGCTTTCCCACCCCCGGCGACGATCTCGTCGCGCGTCTGGCTCAGCGATCCCTGGTACTTCGGATCGGGGTCCATCGTGCGGGCGGTCAACGCCACCGTCGCGCCTTCCGAAGCCAGCCGCACGGCGATCGCCTTGCCCAGGCCCCGGCTACTTCCGGTGACGAGAGCCACCATCCCGTCGCAGCGTTGTGCGCTCATCGTCAACCTCTCCGAACCCATCCGTCGTTGGAAACAGCTTCTCCGTATCAGAGAATGCCATTATCGCCGGACGAGGGGAAGCCTCAGCTGCGCGCCTTTCGGCGTAGGGCATCGAGCGAGTAGGCGCCGCCGCCGGAGAAGACCAGCAGGAAGAAGGCGAAGCAGAACATGATCGCCAAAGCTCCGCCATTGCCCGCGGGCGGATCGCCAACAGGCCACAGGGCCTTAGGTTGATGGATCAAGAAGTAGGCGACCGCCATCTCCCCCGAGGCGACGAACGCGACGGCGCGGGTGAACAACCCGCTGGCGATGAGCAGACCCGCGACGACTTCGATCACCCCGGCGTACCACTCCGGCCAGACGCCGAGCCCGATATGAACGGGTGAGCGGACGGGCCAGTCAAAGAGGCTTCTCGACCCGTATGCGGCGAAGAGCAAACCGTAGACGCAGCGAAACAGGCTGAGCACGGCGGGGGCGTAGCGGGCGAGTCTCTGGTCGAGCCCATTCATCACGCTGGCAAGGTTACGGTGGCGGCCCAGGCGAGCAGGCGACGCCACAGCCGATGCCGGCTCGATGCCATGTTGTGGCAGTGCGCGCTGTCGGCCAGCACGATCGTGGTGATGTCGGGGCTGCTCCGGTACAGGCCGGCCTCGGCGCGCGGATCCGGCGAGACGTCGACCGCGCCGTAACCGACGAGCACCGGAACGTCGATCCGCGCCGCGTGCTCGGCGACGACGCCGGGGATCATCGCCGTGCCGAACACCCGGGGCACGACCGACTTGGCGGTGACCGAGTCGGCCGCGACGACGTCGGCGGGCACGTCGGCGAGGTGGAACCAGCTCTGCAGGTGCTCGCGTGGCCCCTCGAAATACGGTTGCGAAAGGGCGGACAGGATTTCGGCGGCCAGCTCGGTGCGGCCTTGCGGGGTGGCGCAGCGCGCGATGATCGCGGCATCGAGGTTCAGTGGCGCGACGTGTTGGTTGGTGCAGCCCAGCACCGCCAGCCCGGCATAACCGGGAAACAGCGCTTGCTGGGTGATGGCCAGATACCCGCCCAGCGAATGCGCCACGGCGATCGGCGGCGCGTGGAGGCCGATCGTGTCCGGCAGGGCGGAAACGGCACACGCCAGCGTCGCGGCGATATCGCGGAAGTCGAAATCGCCTGCGGGCCGCGAGCTTTCGCCGGTGCCTAAGGGATCGATCGTCACGACGGCGTAACCGTTCTCGGTGGCGAAGCCGGCGAAGCTGTACCCGTGGTGGCCGGGGATGTCGAGGTCCCAGTATTGGCGGCTGTAGGTACCGCCCGGCAGGCAGACCAGCACGGCGGGGGCCGGCTCGTCACCGCGGGCGGGATAGTACGTCGCGGCCAGTGCCGCGCGTTCCCCGATCACCTCGCTGACATCGAGCTCCAGCGGATGCCCGGCAAGCGTCATACGGCGCAACCCTTCGTTGGCGAGCGGGAGACGACGTCCATTGCTCCCTGTCATGTAAATACGTACGTGTACCCGGGTATGCAAGGAGGCGTTTTGACCTATCTCTTTCTCCTCGGCGCCATTTTCGCGGAGGTGATAGCGACCAGCCTGCTCAAGAGCACCGACGGCTTCAGCCGACTGTGGCCGACCGTGGTGTGCCTGATCGGTTATGCCGTCTCCTTCGCGCTGCTGGCGGTGTCGATTTCGCGCGGTATGCAGACCGACGTCGCCTACGCGTTGTGGTCCGCGATCGGTACCGCCCTGATCGTGCTGATCGCCGTGCTGTTCCTGGGCTCGTCGATATCCGTGACGAAGGTTCTCGGTGTCGGGCTGATCATCGCGGGGGTGGTGACGCTGAATCTGACCGGCGCGCACTGACTGCCCGGCTCGTCCGCTGTGGCAACCACGAGTCCTTGCGCTCGTGTCGCAGAACTACACGGCGTCCGGCGCGCGGTTGCCCGGCCGCCGGGTGCATGGGTCTTGGCAGGCGTGGTTGATGCCCGGCACCAATTGATGCGCGAACTCGGCGCCGGCGCGAATCGTCAGCAGCGCGACACCGCCGCCGACCATACATACGACTGCGATGATGATCATCGCGAGCGAGAAGCCGGGGCCGAGGGGCGTCCCGGGGGCCGCGTCGATCCCGGCGGCGACCGGCAACACGGCGATTGCGAGAAGGCCCGCGATCCTCGAAACCGCGTTGTTGACACCCGAAGCGGTTCCGGCATACGCATCAGGAACAGCGGAAAGAACGGCTGAAGTCAGAGGCGCCACAGTGATCGCCAGGCCGACGCTGAAGAGAACCACCGCGGGCAGGACTGCAGCCAGGTAAGTCGCCCCGGGCACGATACGCGCCATCAACGCCACACCGCCCGCAGCGACCAACGGACCGACCGTCATGGGCAGCCTGGGGCCGGTGCGCTGACCCAACGCACCGGCCAACGGGGAGCCGATCATCATGATGGCCGTCATCGGCAGCGTCGCCAGCCCGGCCGCGAGGGCAGAGTAGTGCAGGCTTTGTTGCAGCTGCAGCGTCAACAGGAACAACGCCCCGCCGATCGCCGTGTACACGGCCAAGGTCGTGAGGTTGGCGCCGGTGAATTGCCTTGAGCGGAAAAGCTTCGGGGGCAACAGCGGCGACGGTGCGCGCCATTCGATCAAGGGGAAAGCGAACAACGCCGCCAGCCCCACGCAGGCGGCGGTGACTGTCACGAATGTCCAACCGCGCGAAGGGGTCTCGATCAGGGAGAAGATCACTCCCGCCAGCCCGACCGTGACGGCGGCAGCCCCGAGGATGTCGGGGCCGCCCCGTGCGATTTGATCGCGAGATTCCGAGATGTGCCGCATAGCTATCCATGCCACCGCGACGGCCAGCGGAAGGTTCAACAGGAAAACCCAGCGCCACGACGCCGCGTCGACCAGCCAGCCGCCGATGAACGGACCCAGCGCCGTCGTCACACCGGACATGCCCGCCCAGAGACCGACGGCACGGCCGCGGTCGTCGTCGGAGATGCCGGCGTCGATCAGGGCAAGGCTGCCCGGGACCAACGCCGCCGCGCCGACACCCTGCACCAGCCGAGCACCGATCAGCCATCCGATCGTCGGTGCCAAACCGCAGCCGAGCGACGCCGCGCTGAAAACCGCCAGTCCTGCAAGAAACACCCTTCGCCGGCCGTACCGGTCGCCCGCGGCGCCTCCGGAGAGGAGCAGGGCGCTCAGCGTCAACAGGTAGCCATCGAGGACCCATTGTTGGCCGGTCAGACCCCCACCAAGGTCCCGGCCGATGGTGGGCAGCGCAACGTTGACCACGGTCCCGTCCAGGAGCGCAATCCCCGAACCGAGGACGGCCGCGGCGATGAGCCAACGCGCGCCGGCCGACGCCAACGGCAGTTGACGTGGCTCCGTCGATTCACCGCCACCAGGCCGGCCCACGGATGGGGATTCTGCGCTACGGGGTCGCCGCCGCGGCCACCGACCCCGGCCGGCAACGCTCTCTCGTCGCCAGTAGGTGAGCTTCCGTTCACGTGGCAGACGTCAATTCCGCTCCTGGTGTGCAAACATCGCTGCGAGACTGACGCCTGCACACCACTGCGTAGGCCACGCGGTGCTGCCCGTCACCCCCTAGCGAGTAGGACCCACGATGACCGATGTCGAGCAGACGCCCTCCGACGGACTGTCCCCCGGCAGCCCCACCCGGGCCGACTTGGTCGAGCATTCTCGCACCGGGATGGGCGCGGCGGCGCTGCAGCGGGCGATCAACGACCACCTGCGCTACTCGATCGGGCGTCCCGCGGCGGCCCGGCGCCCGGAGCACTACTACCGCGCGCTCGCTCTCGCGGTGCGGGACCGCATGCAGGACCGCCGGGTGGTCTCGACGCAGACCTCACTCGACCTCGGGCGCAAGGTGACCTGCTATCTGTCGGCCGAATTCCTGATGGGCCCGCAACTGGGCAACAACCTGCTGAACCTTCAGATGGAGCGGGCCGCGCGCGAGGCGCTGGCGGCCATGGGCCAGAACCTCGAAACGGTCCTGGCCTGCGAGGAGGAACCCGGGCTGGGCAACGGGGGCCTGGGCAGGCTCGCCGCGTGCTACCTGGACTCGCTGGCCACCTTGGAGCGCCCGGCGATCGGCTACGGCATCCGCTACGAATTCGGCATCTTCGATCAGGAAATCCACGACGGCTGGCAGGTCGAGCAGACCGACAACTGGCTGGACAACGGAAACCCTTGGGAGATCGCCAAACCCGACGTCAGCTTCCTGGTCAAGTGGGGCGGCTATGCCGAGCACTACATCGATGAGGCCGGCCACGACCGGGTCCGCTGGGTGCCCGGACGGCTACTGAAAGGCACCGCCTACGACACACCCATCCAGGGCTACGGCGTCAACACCTGCAACGTACTGACGTTGTGGAGCGCGCGCGCCGTCAAGTCATTCGCGTTGGAGGCCTTCAACACCGGCGACTACTACAAGGCGGTCGAGGACGAGGTCACGTCCGAGACGGTCACCAAGGTGCTGTACCCCAATGACGAGCCCGAGGCCGGCAAGCGGCTGCGCCTGCTGCAGCAATACTTCTTCGTGTCCTGCTCGCTGCAACACGTGCTGCACATCATGGACGACCTCGCCGACGTGTCCGTCAAGGAACTACCGCAGCGGTTTGCCTTGCAGCTCAACGACACCCATCCCTCGATCGGGGTGGCCGAGCTGATGCGGCTGCTGGTCGACGAGCGCCAATTGGACTGGGACGAGGCGTGGGACATCACCGTCGCGACGTTCGGCTATACCAACCACACCCTGCTGCCCGAGGCGCTCGAGACCTGGCCGCTGGAGATGTTCGCCGAGTCGTTGCCCCGCCACCTGGAGATCATTTACGAGATCAACCGCCGGTTCCTCGATGAGGTGCGCAGCCGCTTTCCCGGTGACGAGGACCGCGTCGCCCGGATGTCGTTGATCGGTGAGAACGGCGGCAAGAACGTCCGGATGGCGCACCTGGCCACCGTCGGCAGCCACGCCATCAACGGTGTCGCCGCACTTCACTCGGAGCTGCTGAAAAGCAGTGTGCTCAAAGACTTTTACGAGATGTGGCCGGAACGCTTCAGCAATAAGACCAATGGTGTGACGCCACGCCGCTTCCTCGCGCTGGCCAACCCCGGGCTTCGTGAACTGCTGGACCGCACCGTCGGTGACGGCTGGCTGACCGACCTGGGCCGCCTGCGCGGGCTCGAACCGTTCGTCGACGACGCCGCCTTCCGGCGCGAGTGGCGCGACATCAAGCGCAACAACAAGTCACGCCTGGCCAAATACATCCACACGGTCGCCGGCGTCGAACTGAACCCGGACTGGATGTTCGACGTCCAGGTCAAGCGCATCCACGAATACAAGCGCCAGCACCTCAACGTGCTGCACGTCGTCGCGCTCTACCACCGGCTCAAGCAGAATCCCGGCCTGTCGATCCCGCAGCGCGCCTTCATCTTTGGCGGCAAGGCCGCCCCCGGTTATTTCCTGGCCAAGCGGATCATCAAGCTGATCAACGCGGTCGGGGAAACGGTGAACGCGGACCCAGAGGTGAACCGATTCCTGAAGGTGGCATTCGTGCCGAACTTCAACGTGCAGAACGCCCACATGATCTATCCGGCCGCCGATCTGTCCGAGCAGATCTCTACCGCGGGCAAGGAAGCCTCCGGCACCGGGAACATGAAGTTCATGATCAACGGGGCGCTGACCATCGGCACCCTGGACGGGGCGAACGTCGAGATGCGCGACGAGGTCGGGCCGGAGAACTTCTTCCTGTTCGGCCTGACGGAGGAGCAGGTCGCGGCGGTCAAGGCCGACGGGTATCGTCCGGCCGACTACATCGATGGCAACGACGAGCTGCGCGCGGTGCTGAATCTCATTGCCGGCGGGACGTTCTCGCGCGGGGACACCGAGGTGTTCCGGCCCCTGGTGGACAACCTGCGCTACGACGACCCCTTCCTGGTGTGCGCCGACTACGCGTCCTACCTGGACTGCCAGGAGCGGGTCAGCGCGGCCTGGCAGGACCGGGAATCGTGGACCAAGATGTCGATCCTCAACACCGCGCGCAGCGGCAAGTTCTCGTCGGATCGCGCCATCACCGAATACTGCGACGAGATCTGGAACGTCTGGCCACTGACGGTCAAGATCTAGCGGTGACCGGGCAAATCCGGCACTGCGCTCGCGGTTAGCCGGCCGCTCCAGCGGCGCATCGGCCGGAAACGGGCTAGGGTGGGCGCTCACGCTGAGACGGCAGGAGAGATGTGACTTCACGCTTCCGTGGCCTTGCGCTGGCCGCGTTGACCATGGTGCTGGCACTGCTGCTCGCTCCGTCCGCCTCGGCCGACACCTACACAGACCAGCTGGTGAGCAGGTTCGACGCCCAGACGCATGTGGTGGTCGACCCGGGTGCCAGACCACCGCTGCAGAACCCCGACACGCTGAACCAGCAGATCCTCACCAGCTCGTGGACGTGGAGTTCGGAACCTCCGATCTGGGTCGCTGCGGTGTCGCCCGCACAGAGCGGCGTGACCACGGCCGACGCCGTCCATGGCGCCATGCTCGCCCGCAACGGCGAATTCAGCGGCGTCATTCTGGTGATCGACTCTCGCGGCTACCACGTGCGCGCCTACAACGTGCCCAAGGCCATCGCGGACAACGTCGATGAGGTCATGAATCAGTCGGCGAAGGATCATCGCAACGACCCGTACGGCGCGACGAGCGCCTTCGTCGGCAAGCTGGCGAGCGTCAACGCGGCCTCCCGGGGACCGGTGACCACCTCTCACATCGCGCACGAAAAGCACGACGACTGGGCCTGGCTGAAGGTGACGCTGGTCATCGTCGGCATCGGGCTGGCCATGGCCGGCCTGCTCTGGTTCGCGGTGGGACGAAATCGCAAGCACCGCAAGAACTCCGAGGCGCGCGAGGAGATCAAGCAGGAGTTGATCGCGGCCACGTCGAGTGTCAGCGACCTCGACAACGCGGTGCTGACCGAAAGCGGCGCCGATGTCAGCGCCGAGTCGTTGAAAGCCAACGCCAGCCTGTACGACGCCCGAAATGCTTATGACAAAGGCGATTACGGCTCCGCGCGGGCACATCTTCGGGTGGTGGAGTCCACTGTCGCCAAGGCCAACCGCAAGCTCGACCCCCGGCAATCCAGGCCCGACGTCGCCGCCGTGACTTCCGTGCCGGACCACGATCGCAAGCAAGCCACCGTGCGCACCAGGAACCCCGACACCGGCGAATCGGTGACGATCAACAACAACAACTACAGCACCACGGCGCAGCCCGGCTACCCGTACTACTACGGCGGTGGCTACCACAACGGGATGTTCTTCTACCCCGGCTATTACCCGTACGCGTTCTGGGGTCCGGGCTGGACGTGGGCGCTGGCCGATGTGCTGCTGATGGATGCGCTGCTCGACGACCATTGGGGCGGCAGCTACGAGCGCGGTTTCGAGGCCGGCCGCGACTCCGCCTTCGCCGATGCCAACAGCTACAGCTATGACGGCGGACAGGCCGCGGGCTATGACAGCGCGCCGGCCGACGTGGGATTCACCGGCGGCTATCAGGACTCGGGCGGCGGTGACGTGGGCTTTGGCGGCGGATGGGACTCCGGTGGCGGCTGGGACTCCAGCGGCGCCGATTTCGGCGGCGGTTCGGACTTCGGCGGCGGGTCCGATTCCGGCGGTGGCGGCGACTTCGGGTTTTGACGTAACGCGAGAGAAGTTAGGTTCCTTCAATGAGTACGGACAAGATCAATCGCGCCATCCTGCTCGTCATGGTGGTGATCGGAGCCGTCGCATACGGCTTGCTATACGGCCACGCGTCCATCGTCTTCAAGCTGCTGGTTCCGCTCGCCCTGATCATCCTGGTCGTATTGATCGCTCGGGATGTGATCAAGGACCAGGACTCCGGAAAGCGCTGACGTCCGGATCGTTGGGGTAGCGTTCTCCGCGAGCCTTCCGTTGTCCCACGGCGAAGCAAGGACTGGAACATGAGTACGTCTTTATATGGTCTGCTCACCGTATTGGCCCTCGCGCTGGTGCTGGTGTTCGCTTCCGTTGCCGCGGTATTCGTGAAACGGCTCGGCGATCGGGCGACCAGCCCCACGGGTGAAGAAGTGGGAAGCGCCAAAGCGGTTGTGACGAAAGTGCGTAAACGCCAACCGATGTCGCACGACGAGTTGAATTATGCGAAGCAACTCCTCGCGAACCGTGGCTCGTTGCTGGCGTTGTGCATCCCCGGTGCTTTGTTCGCGATCGGCTGCTTCTATGTGTTCGGCAGTCTGCACCACTTGCACGGTGCGACGCCGTCGGAGCGGACATTTCTGGGGGTGTTTCCCATGCTGGCGTCGGTCAACCTCACCACTCAGATTCTGCGAAGCGCCAGGTTGAAGCGCCGACTGCAGAAAATGTCTTGACGCAACCCGAGGCGTGTTTGGCCCCATCACTGTCCCTTGAGCACACGACCGTCTACTATCTGCATTTGACCTGACGGCAGGAGCGGGGGCGTGACGACGATGGGACCGGTGAGCCAGTGAGCCCTCGCTCAGTCGGCAGGACTGTCTTGGCGCGCATCTGGATGCCTTTGGTCGCCGTCATTGTGGTCGGCGTGGGCGCGGTGGCCATGGTGAAGGTGCACGAGTTCTCCAACCCCCCGCCGGTCATCACCGTCAATGAGCCGGCAGCACCTCCGGAGTTCAGTATCAAACGGCTCACGTATGAGTTGTTCGGCAACCTCGGCGAGGGCGGGATGCTCGTCTGGGTGGACATCAACGGGCATCCACATCAGGTCGATCTCACGACCTTGCCGTGGTCGCATACGGAGGCGACCACGCTGACCGTGGTGTCCGGCAGCATCTCGGCGCAGGTTCATGGTGGTCAGGTCGGCTGCCGGCTGCGGGTGAATGGCATTGTCCGCGCCGAGCAATCCGATGCCCATCAGGACGCACACGTCTTTTGCCTGGTGAAATCGGCATGAGCGAGCACCAGGCGGAGCCGCGGCCGAAGCGACCCTTCGTCCCCAGAATGGTCCGCATCTTCGCGATACCGATCATCGCCTTCTGGGGCCTGCTCGCGGTGTCGACGAACACCTTCATGCCGCAGGTCGAGAGGGTCGCCGAAGAGCTGGCGGGGCCGCTGGTCCCGCATTACGCGCCGTCGCAGCGGGCGTTGCTGTCCATCGGCGCGAAGTTCCACGAGTCCAATTCGACCAGCCTGGCCATGATCGTGCTCGAAGCCAACCGGCCGCTGGGCGACGCGGATCATCGGTACTACGACGATCTGATGCGCCGGTTCAGGCAAGACCCCAAGCATGTGCAGTACGCCATGGATCTGTGGGGGAAGCCGATCACCGCGGCAGGGGCGCAGAGCCTCGACGGCAAGTGTGCGTACGTGCTGCTGCGCCTCGCGGGCGATATCGGCCAGATGCAAGCGAACGAGTCCGTTACCGCCGTTCGGGATATCGTCGCCAAGGTCTCGCCGCCGCCCGGGCTCAAGGTCTATGTCAGCGGCGCGGCCCCGCTCGCCAAAGACACTGTCGCTATTGCGAATTCGAGCTTGAACAACATCACGATCGTGACGATCTTCCTTATCATCGCGATGTTGCTACTGGTCTACCGCTCCATCGTCACCCTGTTTGTGCCGCTGGCCGGAGTTCTGTTCGAGATGCTGGTCGCGAAGGGGGTTATCGCAACCCTCGGGCATCTCGGGTACATCGAGCTCTCATCATTCGCCGTGAACATCGTCGTCGCGCTGACGCTGGGAGCGGGGACGGACTACGGCATCTTCTTGATGGGCCGCTATCACGAGGCGCGACACGACGGTGAAAGCAGGGAGCAGGCGTTCTACACCGCGTACAAGAGCGTCACACCCGTCATCCTCGGCTCGGGGCTGACTATCGCGGGGGCGTGCTACTGCTTGACTTTCGCGCGCCTCAACTACTTCCACACCATGGGGCCGGCCGTCGCGATCAGCATGCTGTTCACCATCGCGGCGGCGCTGACACTGGGCCCGGCCTTCTTGACCGTGGGCAGCCTATTCGGGCTCTTCGACCCAAGAAGCAAGGCCAAGGCTCACCTGTATCGGCGGTTTGGAACGAGCGTGGTGCGGTGGCCGGTGCCGATCCTCTTCGCCAGCGCCGCTGCCGTTCTGCTCGGGGCGATCTTCGTGCCGACGTACCGGCAGAACTACGACGACCGCCAGTACCAGCCGCACAATTCTCCAGCCAATTTGGGTTTCCAGGCGGCCGATCGGCACTTCCCGAAGAGCAAGCTGTTCTCCGAGATGCTGATGATCGAGTCGGATCACGACATGCGAAACTCGGCGGACTTCATCTCATTGGACCGCGCGGCCAAGGCTCTCGCACGCCTTCCAGGCGTCGCGATGGTGCAAAGCATCACCAGGCCGATGGGCCGAGCCTTGGAACACGCCACACTCCCGTACTTGTTCACCACCCAGGGCAGCGGGAGCGGTCAACAGCTCCCGTTCACCAAGCAGCAGAACGCAAATACGAACGAGCAGGCACAGATTACGCAGCACACGGTCGCGGTCTTGCGCAAAGAGATCGGGTTCTTCCAGAAGGTGTCCGACGAATTGCACCAGACGGTGCTCACCGTTGAGGACCTGGAACGTGTCAGCAACGAGATGAACGAGGAAGTCTCCAACCTGGACGATTTCTTCCGCCCGGTCAAGAGCTACTTCTATTGGGAGAAGCACTGTTTCGACATCCCCATCTGCTGGGCGTTCAGATCGTTGTGGGACACGATCGACCACATCGACCACTTGGCCGAAGACATCAAGTTCGCCAGGGTCTCCCTCGTGGAGGTGGACAAGGCTTTCCCGCAGATCATCGCTCAGCTCAAACTCACTGCCGACGACTCGGACGCTTTGGCCTCACTTTTGGTCAGCAGCTACGGCCAGTCTTCTCTGCAGTCCACCCAGACCGACCAGACGTTCGACGACCAGATCAATGTGGGCCTCGACTTCGATCGATCCCGCAGCGATGACTTCTTTTACATCCCGCACGAGGGTTTCGACAACGACGACGTCAAAACCGGTATGCAGCTGCTGATGTCGCCCGATGGCAAGGCGGCCCGGCTCATCATCACCCATGAGGGGGACGCCAACGGCCCGGAAGGCGTGCAGCACGTAGAACAGTTCCCCACAGCCATCACCGTGGCGCTCAAGGAGACCTCGCTGGCCGGCTCGAAGGTTTATATCGGCGGTTCGGGATCGACCAACAAGGACATCAAGCAATACGCGGCGTCCGATCTGCTTATCGTGGCGATCGCCGCCTTCGTGCTGATCTTCTTGATCATGTTGTTCCTCACCAGAAGTCTGATAGCAGCCGTCGTCATCCCCGGCACCGTCGCCTTCTCCTACGCCGGGGCGTTCGGGCTCTCCATCCTCGTCTGGCAACACCTCATCGGCCTGCCGTTGCACTGGTTGGTATTGCCGCTGACGTTCATCATCCTGGTGGCCGTGGGTTCGGACTACAACCTGCTGTTGATCCTTCGGGTCAAGGAGGAGCTGCACGCCGGAATCCATACCGGCCTGATCCGCGCGCTGGGTAGCACCGGTGGCGTAGTGACGTCCGCGGGTTTGGTGTTCGCGTTCACCATGCTGGCGATGCTGACCAGTGATCTGCGCACCGTCGGTCAGGTGGGTTCGACGGTGTGCATCGGCCTGCTGCTCGACACGATGATCGTGCGTTCGTTTGTCGTGCCGTGCATACTGCGAATCCTTGGGCCGTGGTTCTGGTGGCCCACGCTGGTGCGTACCCGTCCGCTGCCGCAGCGTTAGCGAAAGGCCCGAATCTCATGAGCGACAACGACAAACCCCTGGCCGGCCGGGTCGCGTTCGTCACCGGTGCCGCACGCGGTCAGGGCCGTTCGCATTGCGTGCGGCTGGCCCGGGCCGGAGCCGACATCGTCGCCATCGACGCCTGCGGCCCAGTGGCGGCGAACAACGGCTACCCGGCATCGACGCCGGAGGACCTGGCCGAAACGACGAGCCTGGTGGAAAGCGAAGGCCGCAAGATGCTGGCCGCGCAGGTCGACGTCCGCGACGCCGCCGGGCAGCAGCGGATCGTCGACGAGGCGATCACTCAGTTCGGCCGCCTCGACGTCGTCGTCGCCAACGCCGGCGTGCTGAATTGGGGCCGCCTCTGGGAGATTTCGGCTCAGCAATGGCAGGACGTCCTCGACACCAATCTGACCGGCGTCTGGCACACCATCAAAGCCACTGTGCCCGCGATGATTCAGGCGGGCAACGGCGGCTCGATCATCACCATCAGCTCGGCCGCGGGCGTGAAGGCCGTGCCGGGTTGCGGTCATTACTGCGCCAGCAAGTTCGGTGTGGTCGGGCTGACGAACTCGCTGGCGGTCGAACTCGGCGGATACGGCATCCGGGTGAACTCGGTACACCCGTACGGCACCGACACCCCGATGGGCAACGACCCCTCGATGTGGCAGCTGTTCGCCGACAACCAGACCTACATTCACAGCTTCTCCCCCGGCGCGTTACCCACCGACTCGCTCGCCGACCCGAACCTGGTCTCGGACATTGTGTTGTGGCTTGCCAGCGACGCGTCCTCACTGGTGACGGCCGCGCAAATTCCCGCCGACAAGGGCTACCTGAAGATCTGATGAGAGAGCCACCGGGCGCACCGCCGACGACGGCATAATCGTGTCGTGAAGGCACCCGGCGCTGCAACGGCGAAAACGCGCGCCGGATCGCTACGACCCGGCGAACTGGCGCAGGCAGCGGTGATGGGCGCCCTGTGCGCGGCGATCGCCATCATCGCGGTCGTCCTTCCGCACGGCGGGGGGCTGGGCCTGCTCGGCAGCGTGCCGACCGGGCTGCTGGCCTATCGCTACCGGATCCGCGTTCTGATCACCGCGACGGTCGCCGCCGGCGTGATCGGCTTCCTGGTGGTCGGCCTGAGCGGTCTGGGTGCGATCGGGCTCTGTGCCTATGTCGGGGGCCTGGCCGGAACCGTCAAGCGGCACCGCCGCGGCACGCCCACCGTCATCGTGGTGTCCGTCGGCGCGGGCGCCGTCGTCGGCGCCGGGATGGTCGTCGCGCTGACCGTCCTGACCCGGTTCAGGCAGCTCGCCTTCCACGCCGCCAGCGCCACCGTGGACGGCGCCACGACGGTTGTGTCGCGGGTGCCGCAGCTGCGTCCGGCCGCGCAAGGGTTCAAGGCGTTCTTCGCCGAGGCCTTGCATTACTGGCAGTGGCTGGTCCTCGGGTACGCCATCTTCGCCATCGTGGGCGCCTCCCTGGTCGGCTGGTGGGCGCTGTCCCGGGTGCTGGAGCGACTCCGCGGCATTCCCGACGTGCACAAGCTGGACCCGCCCGCCGGCGACGGACCGATCCGGCCCGTCCCGGTACGCCTGGACCAGGTGCGCCTGCGCTACCCGCACGCCGACCACGACGCGCTGCGTGCGGTCGACCTGGACGTGCGAACGGGCGAACATATCGCGGTCACCGGCGCCAACGGCTCGGGGAAGACGACGCTGATGTTGATCCTGGCCGGCCGCGAACCGACGTCGGGCACCGTAGACCGTCCCGGGGCGGTCGGGCTAGGCGAACTCGGGGGCACCGCGGTCATCATGCAGCACCCGGAGAGCCAGGTGCTGGGCACGCGGGTCGCCGACGACGTGGTCTGGGGACTGCCACCCGGCAAGTCCACCGACATCCCCCGGCTACTCGGCGAGGTCGGTTTGGCCGCACTGGCCGACCGCGACACCGGCAGTCTGTCCGGCGGAGAGCTGCAGCGCCTGGCCGTGGCCGCGGCGCTGGCGCGCGAGCCGGCGCTGCTGATCGCCGACGAGGTCACCAGCATGGTCGATCGGCAGGGCCGCGAGAAACTGCTCACCGTGCTGTCCGGCCTGACCGAGCGCCACCAAACCGCGCTGGTGCACATCACCCATTACAACGACGAGGCCGAATACGCCGACCGCGCAATCAAACTCGGCGACGCATCGGTCGACACCGATCTGGTGCAGAGCGCGACCGCCCCGGCACCGACGGTGACGACCGATCTCGCCTCCGGCGCGCCGGTGCTCGAACTCGTCCACGTCGGACACGAATACGCCGGCGGCACGCCGTGGGCTCAGACCGCGCTGCGCGATGTCAGCTTCGCGGTGCACCAGGGTGACGGGCTGCTGATCCATGGTGGAAATGGTTCCGGCAAGTCGACGCTGGCGTGGATCATGGCCGGATTGACCGCGCCGGCCACCGGCGCCTGCCTGCTCGACGGACGCCCGACCGTCGACCAGGTGGGTGCGGTCGCGTTGCAGTTCCAGGCGGCGCGGCTGCAGTTGATGCGCAGCCGGGTCGATCTGGAAGTGGCTTCGGCGGCCGGGTTTTCGTCCGCCGATCACGCCCGGGTGACCGCGGCCCTGGCCGCCGTCGGCCTGGATGCCGGGCTGGCGAAGCGGCGCATCGACCAGCTCAGCGGTGGCCAGATGCGTCGCGTGGTGCTGGCCGGGCTGCTGGCGCGATCGCCACGGGTGTTGATCCTCGACGAGCCGCTGGCGGGGCTGGATGCCGCCAGTCAGCGCGGCCTCGTCCAGTTGCTGACCGAGCGGCGCCGCGACACCGGCCTGACCGTGGTGGTCATTTCGCATGACTTCGCCGGGCTTCAGGAGCTGTGTCCGCGCACCCTGCACCTGCATGACGGTTCACTGCAGCCGGCAACGGCTGCGGCCCAGGACAATACGGTGGCTACCGCCGCCCCGGCCAAGCGGGCGCCCGGTCGCCGGCGCCCCGTCGTGCTGCTGCGGCCGGTGCCGGGCACCTCACCGATACACGAGCTGTGGGCAGGCACCAAACTGCTTGTGGTGTTTGGCTTTTCGCTGCTGTTGACGTTCTTCCCGGGCTGGGTGGCGATCGGGCTCACCGGCGCGCTGGCGGTGACGGGAATACGGCTCGCGCGCATCCCCCGGGGCGTGCTGCCGTCGGTGCCGCGCTGGCTGTGGATCGTGCTGGTGATCGTCGGCATCAACGCGGCGTTCGCCGGCGGGAGCCCGAGGGTCCACCTGGGCACGGTGTCGCTGGGCTTCGGTGGCCTGCTGGACTTTCTGCGCCTCACCGCGCTGTCGGTGGTGTTGCTCGCCCTGGGCGCTCTGGTGTCGTGGACGACCAATGTCGCGCAGGTCGCCCCGGCGGTCGCCACTTTGGGCCGCTTCCTGCGGCCGCTGCGGATCCCCGTCGACGACTGGTCGGTCGCGTTGGCGCTCGCGCTGCGCACCTTCCCGATGCTGATCGACGAATTCAGGGTGCTCTTCGCCGCGCGCCGGTTGCGGCCCAAGCGGCCACCGCAAACCCGCTGGGCCAGGCTGCGCCGCCCGGCGGCAGACGTGATCGACGTGGTCGTTGCGGTCATCACGGTGACACTGCGCCGCGCCGACGAGATGGGCGATGCCATCACCGCCCGCGGTGGCACCGGCCAGATCTCGGCCGCCCCGTCGCGACCGAAACCGGCCGACTGGCTGACTCTTTCCATCGTGCTGGCGGTGTGCGGGGCCGCCGTGGCGGCCGAGCTCGCGTTGTTCGCCGCCCGCTGACCGCAACGGGCTCAGAACCGCGCCAGTGCCGCGACGTCGGCCAGCGCACAGTCCGGGATGCCTTCGGCGGCGCGCAGCAGAAAATTGAGTTTCGCGATGCGCTCGCCCGACCGCGGTGCGCCGTTCTTCTGAAACGGCGCCGCCAGGCCCACCGCCAGGTCCATCACCACGTCGTCGATGACGCCACCCGAGCGGCCCGACGGGATCGCCAAAACATCGTTCCGCGTGGCATATTCGAAGCAGTCCAGGGCTTCGGCGATGGTTCCGACCTGGTTGGGCTTCAGGATGAAACCGTCCACGGCGGACGTCTCGACGGCCCGCTGCAAGCGGGCGCGGTTGGTGACGATCAGGTCGTCGCCGAGAATGATCGAACGGTGCACCGCCTGCACCGCTTTGGCGAACCCGGGCCAGTCATCCCCGTCCAGCAGATCTTCGATGAACAGCATCGGGAACTCCTGCGACAGCCCCCGGGCATAGTCGATCAAAGCCTCCGCCGTCACCCGTTCGCCGTTGAATGCGTATGTCGCAGAGTCGCTGTCGTACACCTCACTGGACGCGCAGTCCAGGGCGAACGCCATGATGTCGGCGCAGCCGGCGCGCTCGACGGCCTCGGTCAGCACCTCCAGGACGACGCGCGGGTCGCCGGACGGCGCTATGTATCCATACGACGACGCCAGCATCGGTGCGCGACCGATCCGCTCGGTGAGCACCTCGCCGAGCGTCTCGAACAGGCTCACCCCCTTTTCGACCGCGGATTCGATCGAGTCCGCGCGATAGGGCACGACAAGGAACTCACTGAACGTCTGGCAGACATCGCCGTAGTGACCCCCGTTGATCATGTTGAAGCTGGGCACCGGGACGGTGGTCGGCGGCTCAAGCCCGAGCAGTGCGCCGACATAGATGTAGGTGGGTGCGCCGGCCGCGGCGGCGGCCGCCCGCAGCAGCGCGATCGACGTGGAGTAGATCGCGTTGCCGCCGAGCCGGCGCTTGTCCGGCGTGCCGTCGAGATCGATCATGATCCGGTCCAGTGACCGCGGATCGTCGAGCTCCGCGCCGATCAGGGCAGGGGCGATTTCGTCGGTCACCGCGGCGATGGCGTGGTGCACGCTCAGCCCGTTGTAGTGGGTTCGATCGCCGTCCCGCAGCACGAACGCCTCATGTGAACCCACCGAACTGCCGGTCGGCGACGCACCGCGGCCGACAACGCCGCTATCGGTGGTGATTTCGACCTCGAGCAGGGGCCGGGCTTTACAGTCCAGCAGTTGGCGCGCGATGACGGATGCGATCTTCATCATCGACCTCCCGGACCCAGTATCTCAGCGTAAGACCGCGCCACTGAGAGGTCACTGAGAAGCGGCGTACTAGGATTTACACAAGCCTCACTTGTGAAAATCCCGTACGAGATCAGAGGAGGATCTTCATGCGGCCGGTAGTGAACCTTGATCGGTGTGAAGGCAACGCCTACTGCGTGAACATCGCGCCGAATGTTTTCCAGCTCGACGATGACGACTATGCGGTGGTCATCGCGGATCCGGTCCCCGTCGAACAGGAGGCGCTGGTCGAGCAGGCCATCGCCGAGTGCCCGCGCGCCGCCCTGTCTCGCGAGGACTAGCGCTTTTGAGACTCACATATTGGGTTGAACACCCGGGCGCTGGCCGCGCGCCCAAACGGCGCTCCTATTCGTGCTCTTCCTGGATCCCGAACGTGTTCACGGCCAGCGCCAGCAGGAGGTAGCCGCCGATGGTGAACGTCAGATCCATGCACTGTTGCTGCGTGAACAGCTCGCCCAGTAAATCCCAGGTCGCTTTGCTGATGGTGCTGTCACCGGTGAGATCGTCGACCGCCCGGACCACGGCCTGATCGGTCGGGTCGGCGCAGCGGCCGGAGCGGATGTCATCGATCTCGGATTCGGTCAGGCCGGCACGCAGAGCGATCGGAATGTGGTGCGACCACAGGTAGCCGCAATTGCTGCGGTGCACCACCCGCAGCAACGCGACTTCGCGCACCCGGGGCGACAGGGTCGATCGCATGAGCAGGTAGGCGTTGAACGGTAGGTAGGCCGCGGTCAGGTCGGGGTGGCGGACCATGGTCGACAAGACATTGCCCGCACCAACGGGATTCGCCCGCTCGGCCGGGATCAGCGACGCCAGCGCCGCACGGGCGCTCTCGTCCCACTCGTCGGCGGGCAACGGTGTCAGGCGCAGCGGATGCTGGTCGGCCGGCGTCATCACTGGATCGGTTCGTCGCCGAGCACGGTGGTGCGCAGCATCTCGCGCTGTGAATCCGGGTCGTACGGGGCCGCGCGGTGCAGCACCCCGCGGTTGTCCCAGATGACGGTGTCGCCGATCGACCAGCTGTGGCTGTAGACCTTCTCGGGCACCGTGGCGCGCTCCAGCAGGCTGTCCAGCAGGGCGCGTCCCTCATCGAGATCCATGCCGACGACGTAGTCCGCCGAGGCGCCCAGCACCAGCGACTTGCGGCCGGTGCGGTGTGTCCACACCAACGGATGTTCGTGGGTGCGGCGAGATCGCCAGCGCTGCACCAGTTCCGGCGACGGGTCGGGGTAGACGCGGCGCTGGGAGGCTTCCAGCGAGTGCACCACACGCAGGGTGCCGAACCGCTCCTTCTCCTCGTCGCTCAGGGCGTCGTAGGCGGCGTACGAGTTGGCGAATTCGGTTTCGCCGCCCCATTCCGCGACCCGTACCGCCGACAACACGGTGGCCTTCTGCGGGCATTCGTCGCCCAGCGGTGTGCAACCGTCGATGTGCCAGTCGAAGGTGGCCTTCAGGTAGGCGGCCGAGGCGTTCTTCGACTTGTCCAGCGTGATCGGGTAGATGCCGGCCACCGGATGGTGGCCGTCAGACGAGTGGTCGATCTCGCCGAGGCGACGGCAGAAGCCGACCTGGGCGGCCGGGTCGAGCTGCAGGCCCCGAAAGACCAGAACTCCGTTGTCTTCCAACGCATCCAGCACCGCCTCACCAACCGAGTCGTCGCTTGCCAGTGCGGCCGGCTCCAGGCCCGCGACTTCGGCACCGACGGAGTCGGTGAGTTTGGTGATGGTGAGCAGACTCATGGTCGCTCCTTTCGTCAGGGCACCGGTCCGCCGGTGCGGATCATGACCGCGTCGGCGGCGTCGACCGGAGCGGGTTGGTGCATGATCTCCACCGCCATGGCGACCATGATCAGCGAATAGATCAAGTGCAGCAGGTTCAGTGCGTCGTCGGGCACATTGTCGAGGGGAAACTTGTCGCAGTAGTCGATCGCCTCTTCGAGGCGGGGAAAGAACGCATCGTAGAAGTCGCGCAGTTCCGGCATCGACGCGTTAATCCGGGCGTTCCAGCGCTCGGTTTCTGTTTCCAGGCACCAGGTTTGGGCGTAGTCCTCCAGCTCGGCGAAGGCGCTGGGCAGCATGGGAGTCATGGTCACACCCCCACCGAATCCCGCTCGCGGCGGTAGGCTTCGACCCAGTCCGCGGCGACCTTGTGCAGATGGCGCACCAGGATCTCCTGGTCGTTGAGGGGGAACTCGTCGACGATGCCGTATTCCAGCGCCGCCTGCGTCCCGCCGAGCATCCCGGCGTCTTGCAGCGCAAACTCTTTCAGCACCACCGAGGCGACTTCGTGCTCGATACGCTCCCGCACGGTGCGCGCCGGATGAAAGTAGGTGTACGCCTCGAACCGATGCGTGTTGTGCGAGGTGGGCCAGTACCGGTACAGCAGATACCAGCCGCCATAGATCAGGATCTCGATGTTCGGGAAGATCTGGAAATTGCTGATGCCCCACGGCTCGATCCCTCCCGGATTGAGGCCAGCCGGCAGTTCGCCGATGTCGGGGGTTCGCCACGGTCCCACCAACCCGCTGCGGGTGGCCCGCTCGATCGGGTACATGTATTCCGGTGGCAGCAGCCAGCGGCGGCGCCCGGCCGTGGAGACCAATCGGTGCGGCCCGTCGAGTTGGAAATGCCCGCAAGTGAATCCGGCGTTGGGGTCGCGCACCTCGGAGGGCACTTGCTGTGAGTGCAGCGAGGGCACGTGGTAGTACTCCTGGAAGGCGTCGGCGAAGATCTTCCAATTGCTGTTGTTGTGGGCCACCCACTCGTAGCGTTCGGTCAGCTTGCCGAACGGATAGTCGTCGAGGGCGGTGATCATCGGGCCGAGAAACTCACGCAGGCTCTGGCGCGGTTCGGTGTCGAGGTTGATGAAGACGAAGCCGTTCCACACGTCGCAGTGCACCGGACGCAACCCGTACTGCGCGGGATCGAGGTCGAAGAACTCCGACTCCTGCTGGACGAATTTCAGCGCGCCCTGCAGGTCGTAGCGCCAGCCGTGGTATTTGCAGGTGAACTGCCGGCACGTACCGCGGGTCTCCTCGCCGGGAAAGTCGTTCCACACCAGCTTGTTTCCGCGGTGCCGGCACACGTTGTAGAACGCGCGGATCTGCTCGTCCTTGCCCTTGACCAGAATCACCGAGACGCCGACGACCTCGATCTCCTTGGTCAGGTAGCTGCCGACGCGCGGCAACTCCTCCACGCGTGCGACGTTCAGCCACGCCCGTTTGAAGATCGCCTCGCGCTCGAGTTCGTAGAATTCCCGCGACGTCGAGTCCTTGAAAGACACGGGGCCGGTTCCCAATTCGGGATAGTGCTCGGTCCAGGAGCCCTCCGGGGGCCTGCCTGCTCTGGTCATCGAATCCTCACAATCACATCACCGCTCCGCCGTTGACACCCAACACCTGGCCGGTGATGTACCTGGCTTCTTCCGAACATAAAAACCCCACGGCCGCGGCGATGTCGGCCCCGCTGCCGAGGTAGCCCAACGGGATATTGCTGGCGATCTGCTCGTTGGACGGCAGGTACCCGGCGGCCTGGCCCTGGTGCTGCATCGGTGTCTCGATGCCCGAGGGCGGAATGTTGTTCACCGTGATCCCGTGCGGCGCGTATTCGCGGGCCAGCGACTTGGTCAAGGTGATGACCCCACCCTTGGACGCCGCGTAGTGGGCGGCGAACGGCGAGCCGCGCTGGGCACTCGACGACGAGATCATCACGATCCTCCCCCAATTCGCCTCCACCATGTCCGGCAACGCGACCTGACAGCAGTGAAAGGTGCCGGTGAGATTGACGTCGATGATGCGCGACCAGGTTTCGGCGCTGATCTCCAAGAATGGCGAGAAGTCGAACATGCCGGCGCTGGTCACCAGGACCGTCACCGGGCCCAGTTCGCTACGCACCTTCGCGAAGGCCTGCTCCACCGCGGCCCGATCGGTGACGTCCGCGCGCGCCCCGAGCGCGGTCACACCGTTGGCGCGCAGATCATCGGTGACACGTTGCGCGGCATGCTCATTGACATCGAGGACCGCGACTTTGAGTCCGCGCCGGCCCAATTCATGGCAGGTCGCCTCGCCCATACCCGAGGCGCCGCCGGTCACCACCGCCACCCTGGTCATCGACTCAACTCCACCATCGACCGCCTTTTCGCTCACTCGTAGACCACCCGCACCGTGGGACTGGTGGGCAGGGCCTGACACGTGAGCACCCAGCCCTCCTCCACCTCATCCGGCTCGAGCGCGTCGTTGTTGATCATCCGGGCACTGCCCTGTGTCAGGCGCGCCATACACGTTCCGCACGAACCGATCTCACACGACGACGGGGCCCGCAGGCCGGCCATCCGGGCCGTCTGCAGCAACGTGTTGCCCGGATCGTAGGACGCCGTGGTCGTGACCCCGTCCAGCACGACGGTGACCTCGTCGGTCACCACATCGGTGTCCGGCGGCGCCGCCGCGGCGATGTCGTTCACGTCGAAGTGCTCCACATGCAGGCGATCGGCCGGCATACCCGTCGCGGACAGGGCGGTACGCACGGTCTCCATGAATTCGTTGGGCCCGCAGATGTAGACCTCGGCGTCGCCGGCATCGCGGACGAACGCCTCGACGTCCGCCGGGGTGACGAAGCCGCTGCTGTCGTCGAGATGGTGGTGCAGGACGAAGCGATCGGCGTGCCGCGTGTTGAGCGACGCCAATGCCTCGTCGAAGATCACCGCCTCACGGCTTCGGTTGGCGTAGAACAGTCGCGCGGTGCGTTTGCCGGACGCCAGCGCGGTGTGCAGCAGCGAAAAGACCGGCGTGATACCGCTTCCGCCGGCGAAGGCGATCAGCTCTCGATCGGTGTTGTGCAGCACGAAGCGGCCCTGCGGCGGCAGGGCGGGCAGCTGGTCGCCGGGCGCGGCTCTGTCGTTGAGCCAATTCGACACCAGGCCGTCGCGGTCGCGTTTGACGGTGATCTGCAGGTCCTCGCCCAGACCGGGTGCGGACGACATCGAGTAGCACCGCCGGTGCTCGCTGCCGTCGATGCTGACCAGCAGCGTCAGAAACTGTCCGGCTTGGTAATCGAACCGTTCCACGCTGCCCGGTGGAACATCGAGAACGATCGACACGGCGTCACGGGTTTCGGGGATCACGCGCTTGATCCGCAGTGGCACAAAGCCATCCGGCAGGGCAGCGACGTCGAGACCGCCTAAGCCGGCGTCGGCCACCGCCGCCGTACCAACGTTCGCAGTCACGTGCTTTTCACCCATCCCGGCCAGAGTATCAACTACTTGCGATTAGTCTCAAGTACTAGATAATGGGGCCGCACGACGCTGCCCCAGGTCACGCCGCTGCTGGCGGCGTCAGCCATCGACGTGATCGTTGAACAGCTCATGACCGGTGCCCTTTTCGACCACGCGGCCCAGCAGTTCCCGCAAGGTCCGCTGCTCTTGCTCGTTCAGCACACCGAACACCTCCTGGTGCGCGGCGATCGCGTCATTGACCACCGTTTCGGCGACCGTGCGGCCCTCCCCGGTCAAATAGGCCCGCAGGATGCGCGCGTGCTGGGGGTCCTGTTTTCTCTCCACCAGGCCGCGACGTTCCAGGGCGGTGAGTGCCAGCTGCACGCCTTGCGGGCTGATCAGCAGGCGCCGCGCCAATTCGGCGCCGGACAGGCCGGGTTCGTTGGCCAGTTGGCGCAGCACGCCGATCTGGGCGGTGCTCACGCCGTGTTCGCGCATCGCCTCGTTGATGGTGGTCAGCGAGTAATAGAAGGCCTGCTTGAGCAGCCACAGGATGTTGTCGGTGAGTTCCATGCCCGCCTCCATCACGCCGCTGGGGCTTTGTAGATCTGCCCGTTCTTCATGACAAAGCGGACGTCAAGGGTCGCGGCGATGTCGTCAAACGGGTCTCCGGGAACGGCGATGATGTCGGCCAGATAGCCCGGGGCCAGCCTGCCCAACTCGTCATCCGCCTCGATCAGCTCGGCGGGCCCCCCCGGGGGCCCCCCGGATCGGTTGGGCGGGAGTCATGCCCCGTTGCCCCAGCGCGCCGAGCTCCTCGGCGTTTTGGCGGGGGGGGTGGGGGGGGCCGGGGGGGCGCCCCCCGGGCGGG